>NZ_JBIBRZ010000003.1:0-734849 GCF_043076955.1 Streptomyces sp. NPDC016562
GCTAAGCCTTTCAGCGCCGATGGTACTGCAGGGGGGACCCTGTGGGAGAGTAGGACGCCGCCGAACAATCATTGCGGAAGCCCCGCACCAGCCCCCTTTTCGGGGGGTTCGGTGCGGGGCTTTTCTGCGTTTACCGGCCGGGCCACCCCCCAGGTCCGGCCGGGCCGTGGTGACCCGGCGAAAACTGTGGCGGGGCGTACTCAGAGGCGGCCGGCGGCCTTGAGGGCGAGGTAGGCGTCGGCCAGGGCTGGGGCCAGGGCGTCCGGGGTCGCGTCGACCACGTGGACGCCGTGGCGGGTGAGCTGCTCGGCCGTGCGGCGGCGCTGGGCCTGGGACTGGGTGCCGGCCGCGGCTTCGTAGACCGCGTCCACGCTGCCCCGCGACTTTGTCATGTCCGTGACGTGCGGGTCGGCTACGGAGGCCAGCAGGACCGTGTGGCGCTTGGTCAGGCGTGGCAGGACCGGGAGCAGGCCCTCTTCGATGGGAGACGCGTCCAGGCTCGTCAGGAGCACCACCAGGGACCGGCGCGGTGCGTTGCGCAGGATGGTGGAGACCAGGGTGCGGGCGTCCGTCTCGACCAGTTCCGGTTCGAGGGGGGCCATCGCGTTCACGAAGGAGGGCAGGACGTCGGCGGCCGCGCGGGCCTGGACCTGGGCGCGGGGGCGGCGGTCGTGGGCCAGCAGGTCCACGCGGTCGCCGGCGCGGGTGGCCAGCGCGGCGAGGAGGAGGGCCGCGTCCATCGCGGAGTCCAGGCGGGGGGCGTCGCCGACGCGTCCCGCCGAGGTGCGGCCCGTGTCCAGGCAGATCAGGATGTGCCGGTCGCGTTCGGGGCGCCACGTACGGACCGCCACCTTGTGCTGGCGGGCGGTGGCGCGCCAGTCGATCGAGCGGGTGTCGTCGCCGGGGACGTAATCGCGCAGACTGTCGAACTCGGTGCCCTCGCCGCGGGTCAGGACGCTGGTACGGCCGTCCAGTTCGCGCAGGCGGGCCAGGCGCGAGGGGAGGTGCTTGCGGCTCGTGAAGGGCGGCAGGACGCGGACCGTCCAGGGCACGGTGTGGGTGCCCTGCCGGGCCAGCAGGCCGAGCGGGCCGTACGAGCGGATCGTGACGCGGTCGGCCGTGCGGTCGCCGCGGCGGGTGGGGAGCAGGCGGGTGGTGAGGCGGCGGCGTTCGCCCGCGGGGATCCGCACCTCGTGGCGGGACGCGGCCGCTTCCGTGCCGGGGAGCCAGCTGCTCGGGGGCCAGGCGTCGCGGACGCGGGCCCGCAACATGCGGCTGCCGGGGTTGGTGACGGTGAGGTGGACGTCCGCGGGCTCGCCGAGGCGGACCGAGGTGGCTCCCGAGCGGGTCAGGCCCAGGGAGCCGACCGGGGCCGCCAGGGCGTAGTCGACCGCGCAGGCCAGTGCGAGCGGGCCGTTGACCGCGAGCATCCCCGTCCAGCTCGGCTCCAGGATGCCGACGGGGATGCTGCCGAGGGCCGCGAGGAGCGCGGCGCGTCCGGTGAGGGCCATCAGCGCGGGACGGGGACGTGGGTGAGGATCGCCGCGATGACCGCGTCCGGGGTGACGCCTTCCATTTCGGCTTCCGGGCGCAGCTGGACGCGGTGGCGCAGGGTGGGCAGGGCCAGGGCCTTGACGTCGTCGGGGGTGACGTAGTCGCGGCCGGTCAGCCAGGCCCAGGCGCGGGAGGTGGCCAGCAGGGCGGTGGCGCCGCGGGGCGAGACGCCGAGGGTGAGCGAGGGCGATTCGCGGGTGGCGCGGCAGATGTCGACGACGTAGCCGGCGATCTCGGGGGAGACGGAGACCTTGGCGACGGCCTCGCGGGCGGCTTCGAGCTGGGCAGGGCCGGCCACCGGGCGGATGCCCGCGGCGTGCAGGTCGCGCGGGTTGAACCCGGCGGCGTGGCGGGTCAGGACGCCGATCTCGTCCTCGCGGGACGGGAGCGGGACGGTCAGCTTGAGCAGGAAGCGGTCCAGCTGGGCTTCCGGCAGGGGGTACGTGCCCTCGTACTCGACCGGGTTCATGGTGGCGGCGACCAGGAAGGGCTCCGGGAGGGCGCGCGGGGTGCCGTCGACGGTGACCTGGCGCTCCTCCATGGCTTCGAGGAGGGAGGACTGGGTCTTGGGCGGCGTCCGGTTGATCTCGTCCGCGAGGAGGAGGTTGGTGAAGACCGGGCCGTTCTGGAAGGAGAACTCGGCGGTGCGGGCGTCGTAGACCAGCGAACCCGTGACGTCGCTCGGCATCAGGTCCGGGGTGAACTGGACGCGCTTGGTGTCGAGTTCGAGGGAGGCGGCCAGGGCCCGCACGAGGAGGGTCTTCGCGACGCCGGGGACGCCTTCGAGGAGGACGTGGCCGCGGCACAGCAGCGCGACGACGAGACCGGTGACGGCGGAGTCCTGACCGACCACGGCCTTGCCGATCTCGGTGCGGAGCGCTTCGAGGGAAGCGCGGGCGCTGTCCGCGGTCACAGCCGTGGACTCGGTGGCCGGGTACGTCATGACGTACGGACCTCTCTTTCGAGGGCGTCGAGGTGGTCGGCGAGCGCGACGAGTGCCGCGTCGTCGGAAGGGGTGGGGCCGAAGAGCAGGGTCGTCAGGTCCCGGGACCCGTCCGGGAGTCGGGCGGATACCGCCGCGACGAGCGCGGCGGGGTCGTGGGCCTGGGTGTGCGGTACGCCGACCAGTGCGGCCAGGCGTTCGCGGGTGGCGGTGCGCAGCACGGTGGCGGCGCGGTCGCGGGCGCCGGCCTTGCGGTAGAGGCGGGCGCGGCCCTCGGTGGCCTCGGAGGCGCGGATGGCGACGGGGAGCCTCTCGGTGACGAGGGGGCCCAGTCGGCGGGCGCGCCAGAGGGCGGCGAGGGCGGCGGCGACGAAGAGCTGGAGCAGGGCCCAGGACCAGCCGGCCGGGATGAGGTCGAAGAGGCTCTTCTCCTCGGAGGGGCCGGTGCCGGGGTCGGAGTCCGCGGGGGAGGGCAGGTACCAGACGAGGTTCGGGCGGGAGCCGAGGAGTTGGAGGGCGAGGGAGGCGTTGCCCTGCTCGGCGAGGCTCTCGTTGAGGAGGATCGTCTCGGAGCCGAGGAGGACGGTGTCGCCGCCGGTTCCCGCTGGGAGGAGCAGCAGGGTGGGGTGGCCGCCGCTGGGGTAGCAGGCGGTGAGTGTCCCTGCGGGGGCTTTGGGTGGGGTTCCTGCCGGGGCTTTGGCTGAGGTTCCTGCCGGGGTTCCGGCGGGGGTTCCTGGCGCGGTGGTGGTGTAGCGGAGGCCGCCGCCGGTGGAGGCGCGGCCGGCGGAGGTGGCGGCGGGCAGGGTGCAGGCCGGGTCGAGGTCGTCGCTCGCGGCGTCGCCCTTCGTGCGGATGCCGGGGGCCAGGTCGGGGAGGCTGTGGGCGCTGGGGGCGAGGAGGACCGTGCGGCCGCCGGAGAGGTCGATGGCGGAGCGGATGGCGCTGCGCTGGGCGGTGCCGAGGCGGTCGGGCTCGGTGACGACGAGGGTGGTGCGGGGGCCGGCCGCGTCGGCGGCCTCGCGGGCGGTGGTGACGACGCGGGTGGTGACGCCGCGGGCCTTGAGGAGCTCGGCGACGGCGCGGCTGCCGGAGGGGTCGGCGGAGCGGGGGTCCAGGTGGCCGTGGCGGGTGCCGGAGTCCAGGGCGGCGAGGAGGATCGCGCCTGCGGCCAGGACGGCGAGGGTGGTGAGGGTGCGGCGGATGCGGCGCGTGCGGGTTGCTGCGCGGGCGGGTGCGGTGTCCTGCGGGGCCGGTGCGTCGGCGCGGGCGGCGGGTGCGGTGTCCTGCGGGGCCGGTGCGTCGGCGCGGGCGGCGGGTGCGGTGTCCTGCGGGGCCGGGTCGGAGTGGGGGCCGGTGCCGGCGGGGCCGGGCGCGCGCCGGGGCGTCTCCTCGGGCGCCGAACGTGACGAGGAGTCGGAGGGTGCGGCGGTGGTGTGTTCGGCGCCCTGCGGGGAGCGCCCCGGCACACACCCGGCCCCGCCGTCACCGGCCCGGCCGGGGTTCCGCGCGTGACCGGTGTCGTCGGCCCCGCCGCCGCCGACCGGGGTGGGGTTCTGCGCAGGCCTGGTCCCGTTGTCGCCATTGGGCGGGGTGGGGTCCTGGGGGCGGGTCATGGGGTGGGTCCCGTCAGGAGGGGCTTCGTGCGGTCCAGGGTGAGGTCGAGGGTGCGGAGGCGGGCGTAGGTGGTGGCGTCGGCCGGGCGGCCGCCGTAGGTGACGTCGTCGAAGGCGCGGGCGGCGGCGCGGAGGTCCGCGGCGTGGTCCGGGAGGCAGACGGCGGCTTCCGCGGCGGCCTCGTCGGCGGTGCGGCCCGGGCGCGGGTCGAGGAGGGTGCGTTCCTCCAGGGAGCGGACGACGGCGCGCATGCGTTCCTGGACCGCTTCGGTCCAGCGTTCCGCGGCGGCGTGGGCGTCGGCGGCGGCGCGGTGGTCGGCGGCGCTGCGGATGCCCTGGTCGAAGAGGGCGGCGGTGGCCAGGGCCGTGCGGCGGGGGGCGCCGAGGCGCCACCACAGGGCGGCGACGGCCAGGACGACGAGGAGGACGATGACGACGAGGCCGAGGGTGCCTCCGGGGGTCGCCCCGGAGGCCGCGCCGAACGCGTCGTCGAGCCAGTCGAAGAAGGCGCGCAGGGCGCGGTTGATCAGGCTCGGGTCGTTCTCGTGGTAGATCGGCTTGGACAGTTCGCGTTCGGCCGCCTCCCGGGCGGGTTCGCGCGGTGTCGTGACCGGTGGTGTCTCCGCGCCCGGCAGCAGCGCCGTGGCGCGGGTGATGAGGCCCCCCGTACTCATCATCGGTGTGTCAGCCTCCGGTCGTGCCGTAGTGGTCGAGGCCGGCCGCCCGGGCGAGCTCCAGGTCGAGGCCCTCGCGGCGGATGCGCTGGTCGACGTAGAGGAGCACGGTGACGCCGGCCTGCATCGGCATGACGATGGTCTGGGCGATGATCAGGCCGATGGCGCTGGTGATCAGTACGCCCCAGGAGGTCCCGCCCGTGCCGTTCAGGATGCCGTCGAAGCCGCCTCCGAAGGCGAGCGCGCCGCCCATCTGGAACGGGAAGACGATCACCCCGGCGACGAATCCGGTGATCACGGCGGTCAGGACCGTGATGCCGAAGATGCGCCACCAGGCGCCCTTGACCAGCTTCGAGGAGCGGGTGAAGGCCGTGATGACGGTGCTCTTCTCCAGCATCAGGGCGGGCGAGGCCAGGCTGAACTTGATCCCCAGCCAGGCGATGAGCGGCAGCCAGACGAAGAAGCCGAGGACGGCCAGGGGGATGTTCTCGGCGAGGAGGCCGGGAGCGATCAGGACCGCGCCGAGCAGGAGGGCGCCGAGGGCCGTCAGCAGGGTCACGCCGACGAGGCGCAGCAGCTGCGGCCGGGCGTCGCGCCAGGCGTCGGAGACCGAGGAGTCCCGGCCGAGGACCGCGCGGCTGAAGATCATGGTGAGCATCGCGGTGACCACGATGGTCCCCAGGAGCTGGATGAACTGGATCACCACGGACACCGACAGGGTGGCGCCGATGTCGTTGAGGAGCTCGTCGACGGTGGCGTCCTCGGGGGAGCTGAGGGCGAGGTCGCTCAGCATGTACTTCTGCACGAGCACGCTGATCAGCTGGACGACCGTGGCGACGACCAGGGTGATCGGCAGGACCGAGCGCCAGTGGGAGCGCATGGTGGCGACCGCGCCGTCGAGGATCTCGCCGAGGTCCATGGGGCGCAGCGGGATCACGCCGGGCTTGGCGGCGGGGGGCTTGCCCCACGGGGCGGGCCCGCCCGGATAGCCGTACAGGGTGCCGGGCTGCTGGCCCCAGCCGGTGCCCGGCTGGGGCTGGGGCTGCGTCCGCGGCGGCTCGGGGGTCGCGGAGCCCGGGCTGGACCACTGGCCGGGCGGCGGCTGCTCGGCGGACCACTTCGGCCCGCCGGCGGGCGGGGTGGACTGCGGGGCGCCGCCGTCGCCTCCCGGCCGCTCGCCGTCGGACGGAGAGGATCCGGGCGTAGCCCAGCCCGGAGAGTCGTTCATCGTCGCTCCTTCACGTGCGCCTGCTGCGGCGGGGGCGCTGGTCGCTGCCATCGTGCCACGTGGGGTCCACGGATGGACCAGCCGTCCCCCTGGATGCCCGGCAGGCCGTACCTTCAATTGTCACCCGGATCCGGGGGAGACTGGTCGGGCTGATCACCACGCAGGTTCGAGGGGCGATTTCCAGCCCTTTTGGCTGTGGGACAGCTCACCGCCAGGTAACGATTAGCTAATGGGATGATGTCAACCATGAAGGGACGCGTCCTTGTCGTCGACGACGACACCGCGCTGGCCGAGATGCTCGGCATTGTGCTGCGGGGAGAAGGTTTTGAGCCGTCGTTCGTAGCGGACGGCGACAAGGCACTTGCTGCCTTCCGGGAGGCGAAGCCGGACCTCGTGCTGCTCGACCTCATGCTGCCCGGACGGGACGGCATAGAGGTGTGCAGGCTGATCCGCGCGGAGTCCGGCGTACCGATCGTGATGCTCACCGCCAAGAGCGACACGGTCGACGTCGTCGTGGGCCTGGAGTCCGGGGCCGACGACTACATCGTCAAGCCGTTCAAGCCGAAGGAGCTGGTGGCCCGCATCCGGGCCCGTCTGCGCCGGTCGGAGGAGCCCGCCCCCGAGCAGCTGGCCATCGGTGACCTCGTCATCGACGTGGCCGGGCACTCGGTCAAGCGGGACGGCGCCTCCATCGCCCTGACCCCGCTCGAGTTCGACCTGCTGGTCGCCCTCGCGCGCAAGCCCTGGCAGGTGTTCACCCGCGAGGTGCTGCTGGAGCAGGTCTGGGGCTACCGGCACGCGGCGGACACCCGCCTGGTCAACGTGCACGTACAGCGCCTGCGCTCCAAGGTCGAGAAGGACCCGGAGCGCCCCGAGATCGTCGTGACGGTGCGCGGTGTCGGCTACAAGGCCGGACCCAGCTGACGTGCAGTCCGGCACGTCCGGCGGGGGCCGGCGCGGTTCCCGCTGGGGGAACCCGCGGGTCGCCCGGCTGCTCCAGGAGGGGGCACCCGGCGGCGCCGTGCTGCGGCTGTGCGTGCGTCTCGTACGCCGGCCGCTGCTTCCGGCTGTCCGGCTGTGGCGGCGCAACATCCAGCTGCGGGTGGTGGCCGCCACCCTGCTGATATCGCTGTCCGTGGTGCTCGCCCTCGGCTTCGTCGTCATCGCGCAGGTCAGCAAGGGCCTCCTCGACGCCAAGGAGGAGGCCGCGGAGAGCCAGGCCGCGGGCGGTTTCGCGGTCGCGCAGGAGAAGGCCAACACGCCGGCGACGGTGGACGGGCCCGACGCCAGCGACAACAAGGTCGGCCGGGACGCCAGTACCTGGATGAACTCCCTGGTCAAGCAGCTCGCCAGTGGCGGCCAGAGCGCCTTCGAGGTCGTCGCGCTCGGCGCCGGGAGCGGTGAGCAGGCGGCGACCGGCACGCAGGGCGTCAAGGGCGCCCGCGCCTCCGGCAACGTGGACCCGACCGCGAGCGTCCCGCTGTCGCTGCGCCGGGCGGTCGACCACGCCACCGGGGCCTTCAAGACCTTCTCGCAGATCCGGTACACGAGCGGCGCCGAGCAGAAGGAACCCGAGCCGGCGCTGGTCGTGGGCAAGCGGCTCACCGACATCAACGGGGACCCGTACGACCTGTACTACCTCTTCCCGCTGACCCAGGAGGAGGAGTCCCTCAACCTGGTCAAGGTCACCATCGCCACGGCCGGCGTGTTCGTGGTCGTGCTGCTCGGCGCCATCGCCTGGCTCGTGGTGCGCCAGGTCGTCACTCCGGTCCGGATGGCCGCCGGGATCGCCGAGCGGCTCTCGGCCGGGCGGCTCCAGGAGCGGATGAAGGTCACCGGCGAGGACGACATCGCCCGGTTGGGCGAGGCCTTCAACAAGATGGCGCAGAACCTCCAGCTCAAGATCCAGCAGCTGGAGGACCTGTCCCGGCTGCAGCGCCGGTTCGTCTCGGACGTCTCGCACGAGCTGCGGACCCCCCTCACGACGGTCCGGATGGCCGCCGACGTCATCCACGACGCCCGGGTCGACTTCGACCCCGTCACCGCCCGCTCCGCCGAACTCCTGGCCGGGCAGCTCGACCGGTTCGAGTCGCTGCTCGCCGACCTGCTGGAGATCAGCCGGTTTGACGCGGGCGCCGCCGCCCTGGAGGCGGAGCCGGTGGACCTGCGCGACGTCGTACGCCGGGTCATCGAGGGCGCCGAGCCGCTCGCCGAGCACAAGGGCACCCGGATCCGGGTCCTCGGCGACACCCAGCCCGTGATCGCCGAGGCCGACGCGCGGCGCGTCGAGCGGGTGCTGCGCAACCTGGTCGTCAACGCCGTGGAGCACGGCGAGGGCCGCGACGTCGTGGTGCGGCTCGCCTCCGCGGGCGGGGCCGTCGCCGTGGCCGTACGGGACTACGGCGTCGGGCTCAAGCCCGGCGAGGCCACCCGCGTCTTCAACCGCTTCTGGCGGGCCGACCCGGCGCGGGCCCGCACCACGGGCGGGACGGGCCTGGGCCTGTCCATCGCCGTGGAGGACGCCCGGCTGCACGGCGGCTGGCTCCAGGCGTGGGGCGAGCCGGGCGGCGGCTCGCAGTTCCGCCTGACCCTGCCGCGCACGGCCGACGAGCCGCTGAGGGGCTCGCCCATCCCGCTGGAGCCCGAGGACTCCCGGGCCAACCGGGCCAGGGCCGCCGCCGAGGCCGCGGGCGGCGCGAAGGACCGTACGGCCCCCGAGGCGGGGGACCGCTCGTCGATACCGCCGCGCTCGCCGGTCGCCGGAGCGGTGCCCGTGCCCGCCGATCCGACCGCCCTGCCGGGGAACGGGGCCCGGGTCGTGGCCCGGCCGGCCGAGCAGGCACAACAGGAGGACCGAAGCGATGCCGATGGACGCTGAGCCCGCGAGCCGGGGGGCGGGGGGCGCGCGGTCGCCACGCGCGCGGGCACGGGGCCTGCGGCTGCGCACCGTACGGGCGTACGCGTTCGGGGCGGCCGGGCTGCTGCTGGCCGGCTGCGCCTCCATGCCCGACCACGGCGAGATCCGCCCGCTGGGGGCCTCGCAGGGCGTCGACTCCCAGGTCCGCGTCTTCGGCGTACCGCCCGCCGACAAGGCCAGCGCGGCCGAGATCGTCGACGGCTTCCTGGAGGCGATGACCAGCGACGACCCGCAGCTGGAGACCGCCCGCAAATACCTCACCGAGGAGGCGGCGAAGAGCTGGAAGCCCGGCTCCGCCGTCACCGTCCTGTCGGCCGGCCTCGACCGGGCCCAGGTCCGCGGCGAGAAGGACCCCGAGCGGCCCCGCTGGAAGGTGACCGGCAAGAAGCTCGCGACCGTGGACGAGCGCAGCGCCTACCAGCCCGAGACCAGCGGCGGACAGTACGAGGAGTACCTCCAGCTCGTCCAGAACGAAGAGAAGCAGTGGCGGATCTCGACCCCGCCCACCGGTCTCGTGCTCAGCGAGTCGGACTTCCAGCGCATCTACATGCCGGTGAACAAGTACTACTTCGCGGGCGGCACGCTCGTCGCCGACCCCGTCTACGTGCGCCAGCGCACCGACCCGGACTCGCGGATGGACCCGACCACGCAGACCGTGCAGTCGCTGCTGGCCGGACCGTCGAGGTGGCTCGGCCCGGTCGTGGAGTCCAGCTTCCCCACCGGGACGGAACTGCGCGAGGGCACCAAGTCCCTTTCGTACGACGGCCAGAACACGCTGCGCGTGCCGCTCAACGAGAAGGCCGACAACGTCGCTCAGCCGCAGTGCAAGAAGATGGCGACCCAACTGCTCTACACCGTCAAGGACCTGACGGGTTCCCGGCTCGACCAGGTCGAACTGCTGCGCTCCGACGGCAAGTCGTCCTCGCTGTGCTCGGTGACCGAGGTGAGCGCGGCCGCGATAGCGGGCCGCCCCAAGATCCCCGACTACCAGTACTTCGTCAACGACGAGAAGCGACTCGTCCGGATGAAGCTGGACACCAGCAGCCAGGACCAGCAGAGCCGGCCCGAGCTGGTGCCGGGGCCGCTCGCCGCCAACGCCCCCTTCAAGGTCAGCTCGGCGGCCGTGACCTACGACGAGCGGCGCGCGGCCGTGGTCTCCGAGGACGGGCACTCCCTGTACGTCCTGCCGCTGGTGGGCGGCGGGGCCATGCCCCCGCCGGTGTACGTGGGCAAGGGCGGCAAGACGGACACCCTGACCCCGCCCAGCTGGGACGCCGCGGGCGACCTGTGGATCGCGGACCGCGACCCGCAGCGCCTGGGGCTGTGGCGGGTGCCGGCCGGGGCCGGCACGGCCGAGAAGGTGCAGGTGGCAGGCCTGGACGGCGGGCGGATCACCTCGCTGAAGGCCTCTCCCGACGGGGTGCGGATCGCGCTGCTCGTGGAGCGGGGCAGCCGCACGAACCTGTACGTGGGCCGGATCGAACGGCCCGACGGCAAGGGGGACTCCTCCGCGGTGTCGGTGCGCGAGCTGCGCCCGGCGGCCCCGCAGATGGCGGAGGTGACGGCGATGAGCTGGGCGCCGCGCGGCCGGCTGCTCGTGGTGGGCCGGGAGAGCGGCGGGGTCCAGCAGGCGCGCTACATGCTGGCGGACGGCTCGATGGTCGCGGCGAGCCTGCCGGGGGCCGCGGGGCTGAGCGCGGTGGCGGTCGCGGCCTCGGAGGACGAGGCCAAGCCGAAGCCGGTGGTCGCGTACTCGAAGGAGGACGGGATCGTGTGGCTGCCGCCGGGGGCGCAGTGGCGCACGGTGGCGGCGGGCGGCCAGGCTCCGGTGTACCCGGGCTGACCCGGCCGTCGGCCCTGCCGGCCTCGTGTGCGCGCGTTGTCCACAGGGGTGGCGGGGCGCGGTCCGGCCCGTCAGGGTGGAGCCATGCGGGGGTGGTGGCGGGAGCTCGCCGGGCTGGTCCTGCCGGTGGACTGCGCCGGCTGCGGCGCGCTGCGGGTGCTGGCGTGCGCGGGCTGCCGCGCCGCGCTGAGTGGCGCCGGTGCGGGGCCGGTGCGGCCGTCGCCGTGCCCGGAGGGGCTGCCGGTGGTGGCGGCCGCCGCCGTCTACGAAGGGGCCGTACGGGCCCTCCTGCTGGCGCACAAGGAGCGCGGGGCACTGCCCCTGGCCGGGGCGCTGGGCGGGGCCCTGGCGGCGGCTGTGGTGGCGGGAGGGGTCCTCGGGGCGCGCGGTGTGCCTGCGGCGCCCGGTGCGTCCGGTGCGCCTGCTGTGCCCGGGTCGGCCCGCGCGGGGTCCGGGCGGGCCGACGTGGTCCTGGTGCCCGTGCCCTCGGCGGCGCGGCAGGTGCGGGCGCGCGGGCACGACCCCGCGCGCAGGATCGCGCTGGCCGCGGCGGGGCGGCTGCGCCGGGCCGGTGTCCCCGCGCGCGTGGCGCCCGTACTGCGGCTGCGGCGGGCGGTGGCGGACCAGGCGGGGCTCGGGGCCCGGCAGCGCCGGGAGAACCTCGCGGGGGCGCTGGTGGTGCGCGGGGACGGGGCGCGGCTGACCGCCGGAGCCCGGATCGTGCTCGTGGACGACGTGATCACCACCGGGGCGACGCTGGCGGAAGCCGCCCGGGCGGTGCGTGCCGCGGGCCTGGCCGGGGGTGCCGACGGGCGCTCGGGCGAGGTGCTGCGGGCGGCCGTGGTGGCCGCTCCCGCAGACTCCTTCGGGGCCGCCAACTTCGCTCGGGCGAAAAACCAGTGAATAGATTTGGAACTGGGAGGGAAGGCCCATCGTTGCAGGTTGTAAGAGGGAACAGTCGACAGACCGGAAGTATGTTCCGGTAGCGGGTGCCGACAACCGTCATAGAGGGATATGTTCGGTTGTAAGGAACTCAGGAGGCCGTCTCTCGACTCCGAAATCGGTGGGGTTGCGATCTTGCCGATGGGGGAGGAGGAGGTGAAGTCGCCAAGTCCGAGGCTCCGGCCTTCACCGGAGTCTGGTGCGAAAGGGAGACGCTTCGCCCCGTCGGGCGGAGCTATCCGGGAACGGAGTTCTGCGTGGACATCGTCGTCAAGGGCCGCAAGACCGAAGTGCCCGAGCGGTTCCGCAAGCACGTGGCTGAGAAGCTGAATCCAGAGCGGATCCAGAAGCTCGACGCCAAGGTGATCAGCTTGGACGTCGAGGTGTCCAAGGAGCACAACCCGCGTCAGGCCGACCGTTCCGACCGCGTGGAGATCACCCTGCATTCGCGGGGCCCGGTGATCCGGGCCGAGGCCGCCGCCGCCGACCCGTACGCGGCGCTGGACCTGGCTCAGGACAAGCTGGAGGCCCGGCTGCGCAAGCAGCACGACAAGCGCTACACCCGCCGCGGCAGCGGCCGGCTCTCGGCGGCCGAGGTCGCCGATGTCGTGCCGGGCGTCGCGTCGCTGAACGGCAGCGGCCAGCCGGTCACCGAGGAGAAGGCGAACGGGGTCCCGATCACCCGGATCGGATCCCTCGAGGTCCAGGGCGAAGGCCCCCTCATCGTTCGCGAGAAGACCCACTCGGCCGCCCCCATGTCGCTCGACCAGGCGCTGTACGAGATGGAACTGGTCGGCCACGACTTCTATCTGTTCGTCGACTCCGAGACGAAGTTGCCCAGCGTCGTCTACCGACGCCACGCCTATGACTACGGAGTCATCCACGTGAACCCGGACGGTGCCTCCAGCTCGGAGGAGCCGCGAGGCGGCGCCGGGGGTGCGCTCGGCGGCTGAGCAACCCGTTTCTCCGCCCCTGCGGGGTGCGCCCAGGCGCCTCCGCAGGGGCACCTGTATGGACGGGTATGCGCCAGCCGGGCCCCTCGCTTCCCCCCGCGCCCCGGTGCGGGCATGGAATCATGGCGGGCAGTCAACCGGTGGCGGTGCGTGACCGGTTGGCCCAGCAGCTCAGCACATGCAGGGGGAGGAACGATGGCGGACAGCTTCGGGCCGGTGCGCGGGGAGGACGGCGCGGGCTGCCGTCCGGCGGACCGTGAGGCGCAGGCCGCCGGGTCGCCGGCCGGGGAGCCCATCCGGGTGCTCGTGGTCGACGACCACGCGCTCTTCCGCCGCGGACTGGAGATCGTCCTCGCGCAGGAGGAGGACATCCAGGTCGTCGGCGAGGCGGGGGACGGCGCGGAGGCCGTGGACAAGGCGGCCGACCTGCTGCCGGACATCGTGCTGATGGACGTGCGGATGCCCCGGCGCGGAGGGATCGAGGCGTGCACCTCGATCAAGGAGGTGGCCCCCTCCGCGAAGATCATCATGCTGACGATCAGCGACGAGGAGGCGGACCTCTACGACGCGATCAAGGCGGGCGCGACCGGGTACCTGCTGAAGGAGATCTCGACCGACGAGGTGGCCACGGCGATCCGGGCGGTGGCGGACGGCCAGTCGCAGATCAGCCCGTCGATGGCGTCGAAGCTGCTCACCGAGTTCAAGTCGATGATCCAACGGACCGACGAGCGGCGGCTGGTGCCGGCGCCGAGGCTCACGGACCGGGAGCTGGAAGTCCTGAAGCTGGTGGCCACGGGCATGAACAACCGTGACATCGCCAAGGAGTTGTTCATCTCCGAGAACACCGTGAAGAACCACGTCCGCAACATCCTGGAGAAGCTGCAGCTGCACTCCAGGATGGAGGCCGTGGTCTACGCGATGCGGGAGAAGATCCTCGAAATCCGCTGACGCGTCACAGCGCGGCGAGTTCCGCCGTGACGGCCTCCGCCTGCGCGGGGGTGGCGGCGCGCTCCACGCGGACCGCGTCGCAGCCCACCCACTCCGCGGCCTCCCGCAGGGCCTGCGCCATCGGGGCGGCGGCCTTCGGGGAGGTCAGCGAGAGCTGCCGGGCGACCAGCGTGCGGCCCTCGCGGGCCGGGTCGACCCGGCCCTGGAGCAGGCCGCCCGCCAGCAGCGGCATCGCGAAGTACCCGTGTATCCGCTTCGGCTTGGGGACGTACGCCTCCAGCCGGTGCGTGAAGCCGAAGATCCGCTCCGTGCGCGGGCGGTCCCACACCAGGGAGTCGAAGGGCGAGAGCAGCGTCGTGCGGTGGCGGCCCCTGGGGGGCGTCGCGAGCGCTGACGGGTCGGCCCAGGCGGGCTTCGACCAGCCCTCCACCTCGACCGGGACCAGCCCGGAGTCCGCGATCACCGCGTCGAACTGGTCCCCCTTGAGGCGGTGGTAGTCCGCGATGTCGGCGCGGGTGCCGACGCCCAGGGACCGGCCGGCCAGCGCGACCAGGCGGCGCAGGCACTCGTGGTCGTCCAGGTCGTCATGGAGCAGCGCGTCGGGCACGGCCCGCTCGGGCAGGTCGTAGACCCGCTTCCAGCCGCGGCGCTCGCTGCACACCACCTCGCCGGTGTCCAGGAGCCACTCGACCGCGATCTTGGTCTCGGACCACTCGAACCACTCGCCGCCGTTCTTGGCGCCGCCCAGCTCGGTGGAGGTCAGCGGCCCGTCGGCCTTCAGCCGGTCCAGGACCGCCCGCGTCGAGCGCTCCTTGTCCTGGAGGACGTGCCAGCGGTGGCCGCGCGCCCGGTTGGCCCGGCGGCGGAAGGCGAAATGCGGCCATTCCTCGATGGGGAGGATGCAGGCCGCGTGCGACCAGTACTCGAAGGCGTGACGGTCGGACCAGTACGCCTTCTCCACCGTGTCGCGGCCCACCGCGCCCAGGCGTGCGTACGGGATCAGCTCGTGCGAGCGGGCCAGGACCGAGATGGTGTCCAGCTGCACGGCGCCCAGGTGGCGCAGCACTCCGCGGACGCCGCCGCGGCGGTCGGGCGCCCCCAGGAAGCCCTGCGCGCGCAGGGCGATCCGGCGGGCCTCGTCGGCGGACAGCGAGAGCGAAGTCATGCTGCGCAGCCTAGGCGGCGCCACTGACAGCGGGCGGGCCAGGCCGCCCCACTGCACTGGGCAGGCTAGGCCGCGTCACCGGTGGCGGGCAGGTACGGGATGCGGGCGGGCAGCCCGAGGTCGCCGGGGAGCAGGGAGCCGACCCAGCAGTCCCGCGAAGTGCCGCTCTGCTCGATGCCGGCCCGCAGGAGCCCCTCGACCCGGAAACCGGCCCTCTCGGCCACCGCGCGCGAGGCCGCGTTGCCCACCTCGGCGCGCCACTCCAGCCGTACGACGCCCAGCTCGGTGAAGACCCAGTGGGCGACGGCCCGCACGGCCTCGGTCATGTAGCCCTTGCCGCGGTGTTCCTTCACCGCCCAGTAGCCGACCTCGTAGCTGCTCGGGCCGTGGACGTGCACGCCGATCGCCGCGACGAGCGGGCCCTCGGCCCCCAGCCGTACGGCGAAGGGGTGGGCCGTGCCGTCGCGCCAGCCGTTCGGCACGATCTCGTTCACGAAGGAGTGGGCGTGTTCGCGCTCGTACGGGGAGGGGACCATGGTCCAGCGCTGGATGTCGGGGTCCTGGGCGGCCGCGTAGACCTCGTCCTCGTCGGAGGGGACGAAGGGGCGCAGTACGAGGCGCTCGGTGGTGAGTGTGGTGGGCTCCATGAACGGATTCTGCTGTCGCGGAGGCCTTCAGGGCGAACAGTTTTCGGGAATCTGCCCGGGGATGCGGCACCTTCGGCGTCCCCCGTACGTTCTCAATCCGGGCAGCCGTGCCCCCAGGGGAACGGCGGACCTCCCGACGCGGCCACGTCCTCGCTTACGATGGCCGTTGCGGTGGGTCCCACCTGCCGTGCCCGTGTACGTACAGTGCTCAGGCCCGACCGGCAAGGAGACAAACCTCGGTGTCCGTCTTCAACAAGCTCATGCGTGCAGGCGAAGGCAAGATCCTGCGCAAACTGCACCGCATCGCGGACCAGGTCAACTCCATCGAAGAGGACTTCGTCAACCTCTCCGACGCCGAGTTGCGGGCGCTCACTGACGAGTACAAGCAGCGCTACCAGGACGGCGAGAGCCTGGACGACCTGCTGCCCGAGGCGTTCGCGACCGTCCGCGAGGCCGCCAAGCGCGTCCTGGGCCAGCGTCACTACGACGTCCAGATCATGGGTGGCGCGGCGCTGCACCTCGGCTACGTGGCCGAGATGAAGACCGGTGAGGGCAAGACCCTCGTCGGCACGCTGCCCGCCTACCTGAACGCGCTGTCCGGCAAGGGCGTCCACCTGATCACGGTGAACGACTACCTCGCCGAGCGCGACTCCGAGCTGATGGGCCGGGTGCACAAGTTCCTCGGCCTGGAGGTCGGCTGCATCCTGGCGAACATGTCGCCGGCGCAGCGCCGCGAGCAGTACAACTGCGACATCACCTACGGCACGAACAACGAGTTCGGCTTCGACTACCTGCGCGACAACATGGCGTGGTCCCGGGACGAGCTCGTCCAGCGCGGCCACAACTTCGCCGTGGTCGACGAGGTCGACTCGATCCTCGTCGACGAGGCCCGCACCCCGCTGATCATCTCCGGCCCCGCCGACCAGGCCACGAAGTGGTACGGCGACTTCGCGAAGCTGGTGACCCGCCTGACCAAGGGCGAGCCCGGCCAGCCGCTGAAGGGCATCGAGGAGACCGGCGACTACGAGGTCGACGAGAAGAAGCGCACCGTCGCCATCCACGAGTCCGGTGTCGCCAAGGTCGAGGACTGGCTCGGCATCGACAACCTCTACGAGTCGGTGAACACCCCGCTCGTCGGTTACCTGAACAACGCGATCAAGGCCAAGGAGCTGTTCAAGGCCGACAAGGACTACGTCGTCATCGACGGCGAGGTCATGATCGTCGACGAGCACACCGGCCGTATCCTCGCCGGCCGCCGCTACAACGAGGGCATGCACCAGGCGATCGAGGCGAAGGAAGGGGTGGACATCAAGGACGAGAACCAGACCCTCGCCACGATCACCCTCCAGAACTTCTTCCGCCTGTACTCGAAGCTGTCGGGCATGACCGGTACGGCCATGACCGAGGCCGCCGAGTTCCACCAGATCTACAAGCTCGGCGTCGTCCCGATCCCGACCAACCGCGACATGGTCCGCAAGGACCAGCCGGACCTGATCTACCGCACCGAGGTCGCGAAGTTCGCCGCCGTCGTCGACGACATCGCGGAGAAGCACGAGAAGGGCCAGCCGATCCTCGTCGGTACGACGTCGGTCGAGAAGTCCGAGTACCTCTCCCAGCAGCTCTCCAAGCGCGGCATCCCGCACGAGGTGCTGAACGCGAAGCAGCACGACCGCGAAGCGCAGATCGTCGCCCAGGCCGGCCGCCGCGGCGCCGTCACCGTGGCCACGAACATGGCCGGCCGCGGTACCGACATCAAGCTCGGCGGCAACCCGGACGACCTCGCCGAGGCCGAACTGCGCCAGCGCGGTCTGGACCCGGAGGAGCACATCGAGGAGTGGGCGCACGCCCTTCCCGAGGCGCTGGAGCGGGCCGAGGCGGCCGTCAAGGCCGAGTTCGAAGAGGTCAAGGAGCTCGGCGGGCTGTACGTGCTGGGCACCGAGCGCCACGAGTCGCGCCGTATCGACAACCAGCTGCGCGGCCGCTCCGGCCGACAGGGCGACCCGGGCGAGTCCCGCTTCTACCTGTCGCTGGGCGACGACCTGATGCGCCTGTTCAAGGCGCAGATGGTCGAGCGGGTCATGGCCATGGCCAACGTGCCGGACGACGTGCCGATCGAGAACAAGATGGTGACGCGCGCGATCGCGTCGGCCCAGTCGCAGGTCGAGACCCAGAACTTCGAGACCCGCAAGAACGTCCTGAAGTACGACGAGGTCCTCAACAACCAGCGTGAGGTCATCTACGGCGAGCGCCGCCGCGTCCTGGAGGGCGAGGACCTGCAGGAGCAGGTGCGCCACATGATGGACGACACCATCGACGCGTACATCGCGGCCGAGACGGTCGAGGGCTTCGCCGAGGAGTGGGACCTGGAGCGGCTGTGGAGCGCCTTCCGGCAGCTCTACCCGGTGAAGGTCACCATCGAGGAGCTGGAGGAGGCCGCGGGCGACCGGGCGGGCATCACCGCCGAGTTCATCGCGGAGTCCATCAAGGACGACATCCACGAGCAGTACGCGGAGCGCGAGAAGGCGCTCGGCTCCGACATCATGCGCGAGCTGGAGCGGCGCGTGGTCCTGTCGGTGCTCGACCGCAAGTGGCGCGAGCACCTGTACGAGATGGACTACCTGCAGGAGGGCATCGGCCTGCGGGCGATGGCCCAGAAGGACCCGCTGGTCGAGTACCAGCGCGAGGGCTTCGACATGTTCAACGCCATGCAGGACGGCATCAAGGAGGAGTCCGTCGGCTACCTGTTCAACCTGGAGGTCCAGGTCGAGCAGCAGGTCGAGGAGCTTCCGGTGCAGGACGCGGCGCCGTCCCTGACCAAGGAGTCGGCCGTGGCCACCGCCACGCGTCCGGAGATCCGGGCGAAGGGGCTGGACGCTCCGCAGCGGCCGGACCGCCTGCACTTCTCGGCGCCGACGGTGGACGGGGAGGGCGGGGTCATCGAGGGTGACTTCGAGTCCGAGGGCGCCGGTGCGGACGGCGACGGCATGACGCGGGCGGAGCGCCGCAAGGCGCAGAAGGCCGCCGGTGGTGGGCGCCGCCGCAAGAAGTAGCCCCCGCTGGGGGTGATCGACCATCGGCCGGGGCCGGACACCGTACGCGGGGTCCGGCCCCGGCCGCGTGGTGTGTGGGGGCGGGTGCGGGGCCGTCGCCGTCGCCGGGGGCCCTGCCCCCGGACCCCCGCGCCTCAAACGCCGGCGGGGCTGGAGGTGGCGGCGGGGCCGGATGGCGTGGCAGGGGTGGGGAGGGCCGGGCCACAAGATCGGGGCTCCGCCCCGGACCCCGCGCCTCAAACGCCGGCGGGGCTGGATTGGGCGGCGGGGCTGGATGGGGCGGTCCCGCTGGGTGGTGCTCAGGGGCTGGAGCGTCATGGGCGGGGGCCCTGGATTTCTACCGCCGCGCAGCGCCAGCGGAGGTCTGGGCCCTGTTCCAGGCGGAAGGCCATCGCCGTCAGGCGGTCGCCCGTGGCGATGCGGGCGAAGGCCTCGATGACTCCCGGGCCGGGGGTGAAGCGGCCGCACTGGCGGATGACCGGGCGGAGGCGGTGGCCCAGGGGGTCCTCGGGGGCCAGGGTGACCAGCTGCTGGTAGGCGGGGCCCACGGTGTGGCCGAGGAGCGAGTGGACCGGGCGCCGGCCGCTGACCACCGCCAGGAGGCGTTCGGCGAACCAGTGATGCGGGCCCAGCCGCAGGGCGCGCGGGGGTCCCGCGGGACGCCTCGGGTCGCGCCGCCCGGCAGGGCGGGTCCGGGGTCGGTCGGCGGGCCGGCGACGGCTCCCGTCGTTGCCGATCGTGCCGCGCGTCGTGGTGTCCATCGCGATCTTCCCCCGAACAGGCCGGGCCCGGCGGGTACCGGGCGGTAACTTGATGGGGATCTTCTACGGCCGCCGCACACGCTCCGCAACCGCGCCCGCGCCCCGCCCGGCCGCCCTCGCGGTTCACCTATCCGAGTGCCCGCCGCCCCGCCCACGGCCCCGGCCGGTCCGCCGTCGCGTACCGGGGTGGACGCCCGCGCGGCGCCGCCCCGCACCCCGATCGGGTACGCCGAGCGTCACCCGGCCGGCCGCGTGCGGGTCGTATCCTGGGGGCGTTTCCGACTACCGAAAGCAGCCGGCCATGCGCGTGTACGTCCCCCTGACCCTCCCCGGGCTCGCCGAGGTGCACAAGGCGGGTGAGCTGGGCCCCGCCCCGCTGCGTGCGTACGGCGTGACGCCCGGGCTGCGCGAGTGGTACGTGTCGGACGACATCGAGGAGCTGGAGTACGCGGCCCTGAGCCGCGCCGCCCTCGCCTCCCTGCGGCTGCTCGCCGCGGACGCGAGCGCGCCGCGCCGGCGCGTGGTCGTCGCCCTCGACGTGGACGACAAGGCCGTCACCGCCACCCCCGGCGTCGACGAGGACACCCTCGGCCAGGTGAGCCTGGGGGCGGCCGTGCGCCTCGCCGTGGCCGCCGCCGTGCACGTGGACGCCGATGACGCCGAGGAGGACGTCGCCGCCGCCGCGCGGGCCCTCGACGCGGCCGACGGCGGGGACGCGGACGCGCAGTTCGTCGTCGACGGAGCCGATGACCACGAGCTGCTGTGGTTCGGCGTGCAGGAGATTCCGGGGCTGCTGAAGTGACGGAGAGAGTGACGGAGGGAGGGACGGAAGCGATCGCCGTGAGCGTGGTGACTGAGGTGACTGAGGTGACCGCAGTGACCGCAGTGACCGAGGTGGCCGTCGTCGCGAGTCCGCCGCACATCGTCTGGGACTGGAACGGCACGCTGCTCCACGACATCGACGCCGTCATCACCGCGACCAACGCCTCCTTCGCCGAGCTCGGCTTCGCGCCGATCACGCTGGAGACCTACCGCGACATGTACGTCGTCCCGGTGCCGAAGTTCTACGAGCGCCTGATGGGGCGCCTGCCCACCGAGGACGAGTGGCTGGTCATGGACGAGACCTTCCACCGGCACTACTGGGCCGCCGCCGAGGACGCCGGGCTCGCCGAGGGCGCCCGCCAGCTGCTGCACGACTGGCAGGCGGACGGGCTCACCCAGTCCCTGCTGTCCCTCGCGCCCCACGACAGGCTCGTGCCCCTCGTACGGGCCCACGGCATCGACCGGCACTTCCTGCGCGTCGACGGGCGGGTCGGCCCCTCCCACACCTCCAAGGCGGGGCACCTCGTACGTCACCTGGCCGCCCTGGACGGGACGGGGGTGACGGCAGAGCGTACGGTCCTCATCGGAGACGCCGTGGACGACGCCCTCGCCGCCGCCCACGTCGGGGCCCGGGCCGTCCTCTACACGGGTGGTTCGCACAGCCGTAGCAGTCTCGAATCAGCCGGGGTGCCTGTCGTGGACACCCTGGCCGAGGCCGTACGGACAGCTCGCGAGCTGTCCGAATAGGTACTGGACAGGGCCCCTGCACGCCCGGCCGGTCGCGTCGCTGGCCAGAGTGTCAAAGTTCCACCCCAAGATTTGTACGGATGCGGTGAATGACGACTTGGGGGTAGGTCGAGATAGCCTTGTACCCGTGATCAGCGCGATAGTCATCGGGGGCACTGGAGCCTCCGGCCTGCGCCCGGCGCGCGAGCGCGCCCGGGCCTTCGCTGATTTCCGCTGCCGGGACCTCCCACCGAACGTGGCTGATTCCTTCCCGGCCGCCGCTCTCGACGGCATAGCGTCGATCTCGTTTAAGGACGGACCTCCCGCCTCGCGGCGGCGCTCCGTCATTCCTTCCTTCACCTACGTCACGCAATGGCGCGCGACAGGAGCCAGAGGACATGCAGACCAAGCTGGACGAAGCAAAGGCCGAGCTGCTCGCACGGGCGGCCCGGGTAGCTGAGCACAGCCCGGCCGGGGGGCTACTTCCGACTGGGTCCGAGCAGGGAGAGCGTCCGGACCGGGACACGGTGCTCGCCTACCTCCAGCGCTACTACCTGCACACGGCGCCAGAGGACCTCCTGGACCGCGACCCGGTCGACGTGTTCGGAGCCGCGCTCTCGCACTACCGGCTCGCCGAGAACCGTCCGCAGGGCACCGCGAACGTCCGCGTGCACACCCCGACCGTCGAGGAGAACGGCTGGACCTCCAGCCACTCCGTCGTCGAGGTGGTCACCGACGACATGCCCTTCCTCGTGGACTCCGTGACGAACGAGCTGTCCCGGCAGGGACGCGGCATCCACGTCGTGATCCACCCGCAGGTCGTCGTCCGCCGTGACGTCACCGGCAAGCTGATCGAGATCCTCGGCCCCGACTGCGACGCGCACGGCCCCCGCACCGCGCGCCCCCACGACTCCCTCGTCGAGTCCTGGATCCACGTCGAGATGGACCGCGAGACCGACCGCGCCGACCTCAAGCAGATCACCGTCGACCTGCTGCGCGTCCTGTCCGACGTACGCGAGTCCGTCGAGGACTGGGAGAAGATGCGCGACTGCGCGCTGCGCATCGCCGACGGCCTGGCCGAGGAGCCCACCGCCCCCGACCTGCGCGAGTACGAGCTCGAAGAGGCGCGCGAGCTGCTGCGCTGGCTCGCCGACGACCACTTCACCTTCCTCGGCTACCGCGAGTACAACCTCGTCGACGGCGACTCCCTGGCCGCCGTGCCCGGCACCGGCCTCGGCATCCTGCGCTCCGACCCGCACCACAGCGGCAAGGACGACGGCCACCCCGTCTCGCCGTCCTTCAACCGGCTGCCGGCCGACGCCCGCGCCAAGGCCCGCGAGCACCGCCTGCTGGTGCTGACCAAGGCCAACAGCCGCTCCACCGTGCACCGCCCCTCGTACCTCGACTACGTGGGCGTCAAGAAGTTCGACGCCGACGGCAACGTCGTCGGCGAGCGCCGCTTCCTCGGCCTGTTCTCCTCCGCCGCCTACACCGAGTCGGTGCGCCGCGTCCCCGTCATCCGCCGCAAGGTCGTCGAGGTCCTCGAAGGCGCCGGCTTCGCGCCGCACAGCCACGACGGCCGTGACCTGCTGCAGATCCTGGAGACCTACCCGCGCGACGAGCTGTTCCAGACCCCGGTCGACCAGCTCCAGGCCATCGTCACCTCCGTCCTGTACCTCCAGGAGCGCCGCCGGCTGCGGCTGTACCTGCGCCAGGACGAGTACGGGCGCTACTACTCGGCCCTCGTCTACCTGCCGCGCGACCGCTTCACCACCGGCGTCCGGCTGCGGCTGATGGACATCCTGAAGGAGGAGCTCGGCGGCACCAGCGTCGACTTCACCGCCTGGAACACCGAGTCGATCCTCTCCCGCATCCACTTCGTGGTCCGCGTCCCGCAGGGCACCGAGCTGCCCGCGCTCACCGACTCCGACGTCGAGCGTCTGGAGACCCGCCTGGTCGAGGCCGCCCGCTCCTGGGCCGACGGCTTCCAGGAGGCGCTGATCGCCGAGTGCGGCGAGGAGCGCGCCGCCGAGCTGCTGCGCCGCTACGGCAGCTCCTTCCCCGAGGGCTACAAGGCCGACCACTCGCCGCGCGCCGCCGTCGCCGACCTGGTCCACCTGGAGCGCCTGGCCGCCAGCGACCGCCAGTTCGCGCTCTCGCTGTACGAGCCGGTCGGCGCGGGCCCCGGCGAGCGCCGGTTCAAGATCTTCCGCACCGGTGAGCAGGTCTCGCTCTCCGCGGTCCTGCCGGTGCTGCAGCGCCTCGGCGTCGAGGTCACCGACGAGCGCCCGTACGAGCTGCGCCGCTCCGACCGCGTCAGCGCCTGGATCTACGACTTCGGCCTGCGGATGCCGCTGCCCACCGGCGGCGACACCGCGGCCTCCTCCGGCTACCTGGGCGACGACGCCCGCGAGCGCTTCCAGGACGCCTTCGCGGCGGTCTGGCAGGGCGACGCGGAGAACGACAACTTCAACGCCCTGGTGCTGAGCGCCGGTCTCACCTGGCGCCAGGCCGTCGTCCTGCGCGCGTACGCCAAGTACCTGCGCCAGGCCGGCTCCACCTTCAGCCAGGACTACATGGAGGACACCCTCCGCAACAACGTCCACACCACCCGGCTGCTGGTCTCGCTCTTCGAGGCCCGGATGTCGCCCGGCCGCCAGGCCGCCGGCAGCGAGCTCGTGGACGCCATGCTGGAGGAGCTCGACGGGGCCCTGGACCAGGTCGCCTCGCTCGACGAGGACCGCATCCTGCGGGCCTTCCTCACCCTCATCAAGGCCACCCTGCGCACCAACTTCTTCCAGCTGAACGACGCGGGCGAGCAGCACGCGTACGTGTCGATGAAGTTCGACCCGCAGGCCATCCCCGAACTCCCGGCGCCGCGCCCGGCCTTCGAGATCTGGGTGTACTCCCCGCGCGTCGAGGGCGTCCACCTGCGCTTCGGCAAGGTCGCCCGAGGCGGCCTGCGCTGGTCCGACCGCCGCGAGGACTTCCGTACGGAGATCCTCGGCCTGGTCAAGGCGCAGATGGTCAAGAACACCGTCATCGTGCCGGTCGGCGCCAAGGGCGGCTTCGTCGCCAAGAACCTGCCGGACCCGTCGGTGGACCGCGACGCGTGGCTGGCCGAGGGCATCGCCGCGTACAAGATCTTCATCTCGGCGCTGCTCGACATCACCGACAACATGGTGGCCGGCGAGGTCGTACCGCCCAAGGGCGTGGTCCGCCACGACGAGGACGACACCTACCTCGTCGTCGCCGCCGACAAGGGCACCGCGACCTTCTCCGACATCGCCAACGGGGTCGCCGAGGCCTACGGCTTCTGGCTCGGCGACGCCTTCGCCTCGGGCGGCAGCGCCGGCTACGACCACAAGGGCATGGGCATCACCGCCCGCGGCGCGTGGGAGTCCGTCAAGCGGCACTTCCGCGAGCTCGGCCACGACACCCAGAGCCAGGACTTCACCGTCGTCGGCGTCGGTGACATGTCCGGCGACGTCTTCGGCAACGGCATGCTGCTCTCCGAGCACATCCGACTGGTCGCGGCATTCGACCACCGGCACATCTTCCTCGACCCGAACCCGGACGCGTCCAGCTCGTACGCCGAGCGCCGCCGGCTCTTCGAGCTGCCGCGCTCCTCGTGGGCCGACTACGACGCCTCGCTGATCTCGGCGGGCGGCGGCATCCACCCCCGTTCCGCGAAGGCCGTCCCGATCACCGCGCAGGTCCGCGCGGCCCTCGGCATCGAGGCGGGCGTCACCAAGATGACCCCGGCCGAGCTCATGCAGGCCATCCTGCGGTCCCCCGTGGACCTGCTGTGGAACGGCGGCATCGGTACGTACGTCAAGGCCACGGCCGAGACGCACGCCGACGTCGGTGACAAGGCCAACGACGCCATCCGCGTCAACGGCTCCGAGGTCCGCGCCAAGGTCATCGGCGAGGGCGGCAACCTGGGCCTGACCCAGCTCGGCCGGATCGAGTTCGCCCGCTACGGCGGCAAGGTCAACACCGACGCCATCGACAACAGCGCGGGCGTGGACACCTCCGACCACGAGGTGAACATCAAGATCCTGCTCAACGCGGTCGTCGCCGACGGGGACATGACCGTCAAGCAGCGCAACAAGCTGCTCGCCCAGATGACCGACGAGGTCGGCTCGCTGGTGCTGCGCAACAACTACGCGCAGAACACCGCGCTCGCCAACGGCTCGGCCCAGGCTCCGAGCCTGCTCCACGCCCAGCAGCGCTTCATGCGCCGCCTGGAGAGCGAGGGGCTGCTCAACCGCGAGCTGGAGTTCCTGCCCACCGACCGGCAGATCCGCGAGCTGCTCAACAGCGGCAAGGGCCTGACTCAGCCGGAGCTGGCCGTCCTCTTCGCCTACACCAAGATCACGGTGGCGGAGGAGCTCATCCACACCGGGCTGCCGGACGACCCGTACCTGCGCCGCCTGCTCCACGCGTACTTCCCGGTCGCCCTGCTCCAGAAGTTCCCGGAGCAGATCGACGCGCACGCGCTGCGCCGCGAGATCATCACCACGGTCCTGGTCAACGACACCGTCAACACCGGCGGTTCGACTTTCCTGCACCGCCTGCGCGAGGAGACGGGGGCCTCCACGGAGGAGATCGTCCGCGCGCAGCTCGCGGCCCGCGAGATCTTCGGCCTGGCCGAGGTGTGGGACGCCGTGGAGGCGCTCGACAACAAGGTCGCCGCCGACGTCCAGACCCGGGTGCGGCTGCACTCGCGGCGCCTGGTCGAGCGCGGTACCCGCTGGCTGCTGAACAACCGGCCGCAGCCGCTCCAGATCACCGAGACCATCGCCTTCTTCCAGGCGCGGGTGGGCCAGGTCTGGGACGAGCTGCCGAAGCTGGTGCGCGGCGCGGACCTGGAGTGGTACCGGTCGATCATGGACGAGCTGACCGGTGAGGGCGTGCCGGAGGAACTGGCGGCCAAGGTGGCCGGCTTCTCCTCCGCCTTCCCGACGCTGGACGTCGTCGCCATCGCAGACCGCCTCGGCGTGAACCCGCTGGACGTCGCCGAGGTGTACTACGACCTCGCCGACCGCCTCGACATCACCCAGCTGATGGACCGCATCATCGAACTGCCGCGGGCCGACCGCTGGCAGTCGATGGCCCGTGCGTCGATCCGCGAGGACCTGTTCGCGGCGCATGCGGCGCTGACCGCCGATGTGCTGTCGGTGGGCAACGGCAGCTCGACTCCCGAGGAGCGCTTCAAGGCGTGGGAGGAGAAGAACGCGGCGATCATCGGGCGGGCGCGGACGACTCTGGACGAGATCCGGGGGTCGGACGACTTCGACCTGGCGAACCTTTCGGTGGCGATGCGGACGATGCGGAGTCTGCTGCGCGCGCATAGCTGAGCCGTGGTGCCTGAACGGGCCGGGCCCGGAGCCTTTGGGGTTCCGGGCCCGGCCCGTTGCCGTTGCCGTTGCCGTCGCGTGTGCGGTGCGGCGCCGTTGCCGGGGGCGCTGCCCCCGGACCCCCGCGCCTCAAACGCCGGCGGGGCTGTAAGGGTGCCTCAAGCGCCGGCGAGGCTGTGGTTGGCGTAGGCGTCGCAGACTTCGTCTGCTGGGCCGTCCATGCGGAGGGTGCCGGCTTCCAGCCAGATCGCGCGGTCGCAGGTTTCGCGGACCGTGTTGATGCCGTGGCTGACGAGGAAGACGGTGCCGGCGCGCTCGCGGAGTTCTTCGATGCGGGCCTGGCTGCGGCGTTGGAAGGCCGCGTCTCCGGTGGCCAAGGCCTCGTCGATCATCAGGACGTCGTGGTCCTTGGCGGCCGCGATGGAGAAGCGCAGGCGGGCGCCCATGCCGGAGGAGTACGTACGCATCGGCAGGGAGATGAAGTCGCCCTTCTCGTTGATGCCGGAGAAGTCGACGATGTCCTGGTAGCGGTCCTTGATCTGCTCGCGGCCCATGCCCATGGCGAGGCCACCCAGGACGACGTTGCGTTCGCCCGTCAGGTCGTTCATCAGGGCGGCGTTCACGCCGAGGAGCGAGGGCTGGCCGTGCGAGTAGACCGCGCCCCGGGCCACCGGCTGGAGTCCGGCGATGGCCTTGAGGAGGGTGGACTTCCCCGAGCCGTTGGAGCCGATGAGGCCGATGGCCTCGCCCTTGTACGCGGTGAAGCTGACGCCCTTGACCGCGTGCACCTCGCGGACGCCCGGGGCGGGTCCGCGGGAGAAGATCCGGCTGAGCGCGGCGGTGGCGCCGCCCTTGCGGGCCCCCGAGCCGTAGACCTTGTAGATGACGTGGACGTCGTCGGCGATCACGGTGGGGACGCGGGTGCCGGTCCCGGTCTGCGGTGCGGTCTCAGCCACGGCCGTACTCCTCCTCTGCCTTCCAGAAGTAGATGAATCCGCCGACGCCGGCGAGCAGGGCCCAGCCGATGGCCATCGGCCAGACGTGGGGCGGGAGCGACTGCGCCCCGAAGCTGTCGATCAGCGCGAAGCGCATCAGGTCGATGTAGACGGCCGCCGGGTTGATGCGGAGAGCCATCGACACCCAGTGGCGCAGGCCGGCGGTCTGGAGCAGGGTGCCGATGGACCACATGACGCCCGAGGAGTACATCCAGGTGCGCAGGACGAACGGCATCAGTTGGCTCACGTCCGGGCTCTTGCTGCCGATGCGCGCCATGACCAGGGCGCAGCCGGCGGCGAAGACGGCGGTGAGGAACAGGGTCGGGACGGCCAGCAGCCAGGACGGGCTCGGGGTCTGGCCGAAGGCCAGCAGCAGGATGACCAGGGCGCCCATGGTGACCAGCAGCTGCTGGAAGAGCTGCACGACGGTGGAGAGGGGCAGGCTCGCCCGGGGGAAGTGCAGGGCGCGGACCAGGCCGAGGTTGCTGTGGACGGCCCGGGTGCCGGCGTTGACGGAGCTGCCGATGAAGTCCCAGACGAAGACGCCGGTGATCAGGAAGGGCAGGTAGTCGGGCACGCCGTGGCTGGCGCGCATGACGATCCCGAAGATGAAGTAGTAGACCGCCGCGTTGAGCAGCGGGGTCACCAGGTGCCAGACCTGGCCGAGCTTGGCGCTGCTGTACTGCGCCTGCATGCGGGCGGTGGCGTACGTGGTGACGAAGTGGCGGCGGCCCCAGAGCTGCGCGATGTAGCGGGGGAGGGTGGGGCGGGCGCCGCTGAGGGTCAGGCCGTGGGCGGCTGCCAGCTCGGCGGGGGTGGAGGGGGCCGGGGCCGGGGTCGACGGGGTCGACGGGGTGGGCGGGGTGGGCGGGGTGGGCGGGGGCGCGGTCGCGGTGGTCACAAGAGGTCGCTTTCGCCGGGGTCGGGCTGGGCGTCGGGACGGGTCCGTATCGTCGTTACGGTGAGGGTAGGGGGTGCGGCGTCGGGACGCAACCGTATCGTCGTGACGGGGGTGACGTTATGCTCGGCTCATGAGTTCCGAGCCTGCCGCCCCTGTCCCCGCCCCTGCTCGCCGTGCCCCGGCGGGGGCCGCCGTCCTGCGTGAGGACGTGACCGAGGCGATCCGGGCGGCGGTGTTGGAGGAGCTGGCCGCGGTCGGCTTCTCCCGGATGTCCATCGAGGGGATCGCGCGGCGGGCGGGAGTCGGCAAGACCGCTGTGTACCGGCGCTGGAAGTCGAAGCTGCACCTGGTGCTGGACCTCGTGGAGGTCTTCGCCGTGGACGGTCTGCCGGTGCCGGCGACGGGGTCGCTGTACGGGGACGTACGGGCGCTGCTGGAGGTCATGGCGCACGTGCTGCGGCACCCGGTGGCGTCGGCGGTGATTCCCGACCTGCTGGTCGAGGCGGCGCGGAATCCCGAGATCGCGGATGCGGTGCGGGGGGCGCTGCTCGAAGGGCAGCGGCGGCTGGCCGCGGGGATCGTTGGCGAGGCCGTTGCGCGGGGGGAGTTGCCGGAGGGGGCCGATCCGGAGCGGGCGCTCGATCTGGCGATCGGGCCGTTGTACTGGCGGCAGGTGGTCGTGCGGGATGCCGTCCCGGCGGGTTACCTGGACGAGTTGGCCCGGGCCGTGGTGGCGGGGCTGCGGGCCGTCTGAGCCGTGCCGCTGGGAGCGCCGGGGCTCCGCCCCGGGCCCCGCGCCTCAAACGCCGGCGAGGCTGGATGGGGTCGGCGAGGCTGGAGTGGGCGGCGGGGCTGGAGTGGCTATGGCCAGCGGGAGAGGGGGGTCAGGTTGGCCAGGGGGAGGGGCGGTTCGGGGGTGGGGGTGGCTGGGGGGCAGGGGTGGCGGTCTTCCAGGGGGATCGGGGCGGGGAGGTCTTGGGAGTGGCCGAGGAAGACGCGGCGGACCACCCGTTCCGCCGCGTTGCCGTCCTCGTACGGGCAGAAGCGCGCGCGGAAGGCCGCCCGCAGTTGCGCCGAGCGTGAGCCCTGCCAGTGGCCCGTGGTGAAGATGTCCACCAGCTCGTCCTGGGTCCGGGCGATGGCGCCCGGCGGGTACGCCCGCAGGTCGAAGTAGGTGCCGCGGGCCGCCTCGTACGCCTCCCAGTCGTCCGCGTGGATCACGATCGGCCGGTCCAGCGCCGCGTAGTCGAACATCAGGGACGAGTAGTCGGTGACCAACGCGTCCGAGGCCAGGCACAGTTCCTCCACCGACGGGTGCGAGGAGACGTCGATCAGGCGCGGGTGGGTGTCCGCCTGCGGCGGCGCGTCCGCGTACGTGAGGTGGGTGCGGGACAGGATCGTGAAGCGCGGCCCCAGGTCCCGCAGGACCCGCTCGAAGTCCAGGTGGTCCGGCCGGCTGCGCCGGTAGTCGCGGTGCGTGGGCGCGTACAGGATGGCCGTCGAGCCCGCCGGCACGCCCAGGCGTTCGCGCAGCTCCAGGACCTCGGCGCGGGTGGCCCGGTGGAAGACGTCGTTGCGCGGGTAGCCGTATTCGAGCGTGGTGTAGGAGGACGGGACCGCCTTCTCCCAGACCAGGGTGGAATGACGGTTCGCGGAGAGCAGGTAGTCCCACTGGTCGGCGCCGCGCAGCAGGCCCGCGAAATCCGTCGTCGGCGTGGCCGCAGGGCGGTCCTGGAGGTCGAGGCCGACGCGCTTGAGCGGGGTGCCGTGTTGCGTCTGGAGCAGGACCTGGCCCGGGCGCTTGACCAGGGCGCGGTCGAAGTTGACGTTCGTGACCAGGTACGAGGCCCTGGCCAGGGCCGTCCAGTACGCCGCCGAGCCCGGCCGCAGCGGCCTCGTCTCCCGGGGCAGGGTCGCGGCGTGCGCCGGGTCGCAGATCCACGCCGTCCGCATGCCCGGCGCGAGCTCGCGCAGTTTGGCCTCGATCGCCGCCGGGTTGCAGGCGTAACCGCCGTGCCAGTACGCGGAGAAGACGGCCAGGTCCCGGCGCAGGGGCAGCAGCCGCTGGAGGCGGTAGTGCAGGCGCAGCGCGGCCTCGCGCAGGCCCCGGACCAGCGAGGCGGCCCCCTGGGCCGAGGCCAGTGCGCTGGAGCGCAGCACCGACAGCGTCCGGTAGGTGCGCCGCACCCCCAGCCGCATGAGGAGGTGGCGCACCCGGTCGGTCCGGGACGACGGCAGCGGCAGCCCGCCGGCGCGGCCGGGGCTGCGGTAGCGGCGCAGCAGGGTCGAGGCCCGCTTGAAGAACTCGGCCCGGCTGGCGCGCGGCAGGCGGCGCGGGTCGGCGTACAGGGCGCAGAAGTGCTCGGCCATCCGGCGGTGCACGGCGGGGCGCCAGCGCTCCAGCTCGGGGCGGCCGCCGAGGTAGCCGAAGACCCGGTCGTACTGGTCGAAGACGTCGAGGTGGCGGCGGCTGGAGGTGGTCAGGATCGAGCCGGTGCGGCGCTGGCGGTAGTGGACGCAGACCCGGTCGAGGACGGCGAGGGATTGCGCGGCCAGCAGCGCCGGATAGGTCCAGGGGGTGTCCTCGTAGAGGCCGGGCGGGAAGGAGAGGCCCTCGCGTTCCACGTACTCGCGGCGGTAGGCCTTGTTCCACACCACCATCAGCATGGCGAGCAGCGCCGGGCGGTCGGCGAGCCGGAAGCTGGCGGGGCCCTCCTCGGACAGCCGGTGCGCGAGGCGGTTGCGGACCAGTTCGCCCGTCCAGTAGGTGCGCGCGTAGTCGTAGACCAGGACGTCGGGGGAGCCGGTGGCCTTCAGCCGGTCGGTGATGGCCTGGAGGGCGCCGGGGGCGAGGGTGTCGTCGCCGTCGAGGAAGAGCAGGTAGTCGCCGGTGGCCCGGGCCAGGCCCGCGTTGCGGGCCGGGCCCAGCCCGAGGTTGTGCGTCAGGTGCACGGCGGTCACCCGGGGGTCGCGCGCCGCGTACTCGTCGATGATCGAGCCGCAGGCGTCCGGGGAGGCGTCGTCGACCGCGATCAGTTCCAGATCCGTGTACGACTGCGTCAGGACCGAGTCCAGGCTTTCCTGGAGGTACGCCTGGACCTTGTACGCGGGCACGATGACGCTGAACCGGGGCACGGCACATCCAGGGGTCGGCGCGGGCATATGGCCCAGGAACCCCCGGCGTGGTGGTCGGGTTACGCAGCGTGCGGCAATCGGGTTACGCAGCGTCAACACCGCACGTCGGCGTGGTCCGGAGCGTTACTTGACCGCGCCCGCCATCACCCCCGTGACGAACTGCCGCTGGAAGGCGAAGAAGACGACGAGCGGCACCACCATCGACAGGAACGCGCCGGGCGCCAGCACGTCGATGTTGTTGCCGAACTGCCGTACCTGCTGCTGGAGCGCGACCGTGATCGGCGGATTGGCGGAGTCGGCGAAGACCAGCGCCACCAGCATGTCGTTCCACACCCACAGGAACTGGAAGATGCCGAGCGAGGCGATCGCCGGACCGCCCAGCGGCAGCACCACCCGTGCGAACAGCCGCAGTTCACCCGCCCCGTCGAGCCGGGCCGCCTCCAGCAGCTCGCGCGGGATCTCCGCGAAGAAGTTGCGCAGCAGGAACACGGCGAAGGGCAGCCCGAAGGCGGTGTGGAAGATCACCACGCCAGCGGTCGTTTCGAACAGCCCGATGGAGCCGAAGAGTTCGGAGACCGGGATCAGCGCCACCTGTACGGGGACGACGAGCAGCCCGACGACGAGGAGGAAGAGCCAGTCCCGGCCGGGGAACTCCAGCCAAGCGAAGGCGTATCCGGCGAACGCGCCCAGGACCAGCACGAGCAGGGTGGCCGGCGCCGCGATCGCGAAGGTGTTCAGGAGGGAGCCGGTGATCGTGTCGTTGGCCAGCAGCCGCTCGTAGTTGTCGGCCGTCAGGCGCGAGGGCGCGCTCAGCACCTGCCACCAGCCGCCCTCGTTGAGGGCCGTGGGGGACAGGAACGAGGAGATCAGCAGGCCGAGGGTGGGCAGGAGCCAGAACAGCGCGGCCAGCACCAGGAACACCCGCAGCGCCCCACCGGCCGCCCGTCCGGCCAGCCTGCCGGCCGTCCCTTCGGTGCTGCTCATCGGCGTCATCGGCGTCCCTCCTTGCGGAGCCTGCGGATGTTCACGAGCATCACCGGGACTACCAGCACCAGCAGCAGCACGGCGATGGCACTGCCCAGCCCCGGATCGGCGTCCGTCCCGAAGGAGGTCCGGTACAGCTGGAGCGCGAGCACGTTCGCGTCGTCCTGGACCGCGCCCGGCGCGATCACGAAGACCAGGTCGAAGATCTTCATGACGTTGATGACGAGGGTGACGAGCACGACGGCCAGCACGGGCGCCAGCAGCGGGATGGTGATCCTGCGGAACACCTGCCACTCGTTCGCCCCGTCCACCCGCGCCGCCTCCAGCAGCTCACGCGGTACGGCGGCCAGCCCGGCCCCGATCAGCACCATCGCGAAACCGGCCCACATCCAGACGTACGCCCCGATGACCGCGGGCGTCACCAGCGACGGGCCGAGCCACTGCACGCCCCCGTACGCCTCCCGGAAATTCGAGGCGGGCAGCCGCAGCACGGCCCCGTCGGCCTTCCCGGACAAGGTGAAGGTGCCGTCGGCGCGGGCCGTCGCCGTGTCGACCACCCTGCCGTCCTTGACCGCCTCGATCCGCATCCCGGAGAACCCGGTCTCCGCGGGGTCGACCACGTTCGTCGCGCCGCCCCCGCCCCGGGTGAAGTCCTGCCAGACGGTGCCGGTGACCTTCCCCGGCTGGGGGGCCGCGGCCGCGGCCGTACGGGTCCCCTCCGGCAGGGCCTCCGGGGCCACCCCGACCAGCGGCAGCAGCACGGCCGCGCCCGCCCGTACGGGCTCGCGGGTCACGAAGGCGCCGCCGGCGGCCGGGACCAGCGGGGAGTCCCGGCCCGGGCGGGCCTTGGGGAAGGCCGAGGACTCCGCGAAGGTGTCGTGGACCCCGACCCAGACGGCGTTCGCGACGCCCCGGTCGGGATCGTGGTCGTAGACGAGCCGGAAGATGATGCCCGCCGCCAGCATCGAGATCGCCATCGGCATGAAGACGAGCAGCTTGAACGCCGTGCCCCAGCGCACCCGTTCTGTGAGCACCGCGAAGATCAGGCCCAGCGCGGTGGCCGTGGTCGGGGCGAGCACCACCCACACCGCCGTGTTCTTCAGGGCCGTACGGATCGTGTCGTCGTGCAGGATCTCGCGGTAGTTGCCGGCCCCGACGAAGGTCCCGCCGGAGCGGTCGAAGAAGCTGCGGTAGACCGAATAGCCGATGGGGTGCACGACGAGCGCGCCGAGCAGCACGAGGGCCGGGAGGAGGAACGCCGCCGCGACCAGGCGTCGGCGCCGCACCTCCCGGGAGGTGGCCGCCACCGGGATCAGTTCCCGTACGCCTTGGCCGCGTCCGCCTCCAGCCTCGCCTGGGTGCCCGCCACGTCCGACGGGTTCGCCAGGAAGTCCTGCAGCGTCTTCCACTCGCCCGCGCCCGGGGTCCCGCCGAACGCCGCCGGGGCCTGGTCGGACATGTCGAAGCGGAAGTCGTCGCCCGCCGCGATCAGCGCCTTGGCGATGCCGCGCTGGATGTCGTTCGGGTAGGCCGCCGGGTCGACCGCCTTGTTCGGGGAGACGAAGCCGCCCTCACGGGCCTGGATCTCCGCCGCGTCCGCCGAGGCCAGGAAGGTCAGCAGGGCCTGCGCGCCCTTCGACGGCTTCAGCGCGACCGCCACGTCACCGCCCGAGACCACCGGCGCCTTCTGGCCGACTGCGGGGAAGGGGAAGACGAGGGCGTCCTCGCCCACCTTGGCCTCGGTCTGCGCGATGTTCACCGCCACGAAGTCGCCCTCGAAGACCATCGCGGCCGCCGGCCGGTCCCCGCCGGTGAAGGTCTGCGTGACCGACTTGGGGAACTCCGTGGACAGCGCCCCGCTCGGCCCGCCCGCGAGGAAGTCCTTGCGCCCGAAGAGCTCGCCCAGGGTGGTCAGGGCCTGCTTGACGCTGTCGTCCGTCCACTTGAGCTGGTGCTTGGCCAGCTGGTCGTACTTCTCGGGGCCCGCCTGCGAGAGGTAGACGTTCTCGAACCAGTCGGTCAGCGTCCAGCCGTCCGCGCCCGCCACCGAGACGGCCGGGGTGCCGGAGGCGGACAGCGTGTCGGCCGCGGTGATCAGCTCCTTCCAGGTCGTCGGGGGTTTGACGCCCGCCGCCTCGAAGGCCTTCGCGTTGTACCAGATCAGCGACTTGTTGGCGGCCTTGTAGTAGACGCCGTACTGGGTGCCGTCGACCGCGCCGAGCTTCTTCCAGCCCGCCGAGTAGTTCGCGTCGAGCTGGGCCCGGGCCTCCTCGCCCACCGGCTGCGCCCACTTGTTCTGCACCGCCGAGACCAGCGCGCCGACCTGCGGCAGCAGCGCGACGTCCGGCGGGGCGCCGCCCGCGATCTTCGAGCCGAGGAAGGTGACGATCGGGTCCTGGGCCGGTACGAAGGTGACGGTGGCCCCGGTCCGCTTCTCGAACTCCTTCAGGACCTTGGTGAAGTTCTCCTGCTCCGGGCCGGTCCAGACGGCGGCGACCTGAAGCTTCTCGCCGGGCAGTTTCGGTAACTGCACGCTCTGCTTCGGCTCGGCCGAACCGCCCTGTGGCGGCTCCTCCTTCTTGTCCGCATCGCCTCCGCACGCGCAGAGCGCGAGCGCGCCCGCGGCGGCGAGCGCCGTCCAGCGGAGTGTCGTACGGCCCGTTCCGTGCTTGCGCATGGTTCTGCCCCCGATGCCCGTGGTGTGTCCCGGACCACAAGGTCTACGCCGACGTGCCCGGCCCCGCAATACCGCCTCAGCCCCCTGCGCCGAAGAACCACCCTCAGGGGGTGTCTGGTGGATCACGCCGGGCTCGCGGGGTCTGGCACCGCGCCTCGCCGCGTTGTCGTCGCTCGCCAATGCTCCGCATTGACTCCCTCCTCCGCCTTGCGATCCACGGCACCAGACCCCGCTCCCTGATCCGGCCTGACCCACCAGACACCCCCTACGTGGTGTCCGGCCGCTCGGGCGGGAAGCGCACCGGTATCGCCGAGACCAGGTGCGCGGCCCGGTCCAGGGCGCTGGCCAGCAAGGCGAGGTCCGTCGGGCCGTTGCCCAGCTCACGGACCGGGCGGCGGGCCGGCGGATCGCCCATCCGCTCCCATTCCACCGGGACCACGGTCGGCCGCTGGGTCGCCGTCCGCGGGATCCGGCCGGTGACCCGCCCGGCCTGGAAGGGGACCGTGCGGTCGTCGGAGTGCCGCAGCAGCCCGCGGCCGGGGCCCGGCTGGTCAGGGGCGTCGAGCTCCACCCGCAGGGTGGCCAGCCGGGCCAGACCGGTGTCGGCCGTACGGTCGGGGCGGGCGGTGGTCGCCACCAGGTGCACCCCGAGCCGGGCGCCCTCGCGGGCCACCGCCTCCAGCGCCCGCACGACCGAGCCCGCGGCGGGCCGGCCCGTACTGCCGAGCCCCGGCGCGACCAGCGCGTCGAGGTCGTCCACCAGCACCACCAGGCGCGGCAGCGGGCTCGGCCCGGCCGGCTCCGTACGGGTGATCGAGGCGCGGAGCCGGAGCGTTCCCGTGCGCGGGGAGTCGAGGTCGCCGCGCAGCTCGCCCGGGCTGGGCCGGCGGGGCGCGACCAGCCGGTCGGCGACCTCGCGCCGCGCGTGCCAGTCGGCGAACGCCAGCCCCTCCAGCAGTTCGTCGCGGCGCTTGAGCTCCGCGCCCAGCGCCTGGGCGAACTCCCGCATGCGCACCGGGTCGGAGGCGACCAGGTGGGCGCAGACGTGCGGGAGGTCCGTACAGGGCGCCAGTCCCTCTCCGCGGTCGCCCCCGGCCCCGTCGAGGAGGACCAGCCCCAGCCGGTCGGGCCGCGCGCCCGCGGACAGCGAGGCGGCCACCGCCCGCAGCAGCTCGGTCCGCCCGCTCCCGGCGGGCCCCTCGATGAGCAGGTGCGGGCCGTCGTGGACCAGCTCGGCGCCGACCGGCCCGCGCCGCCCGCTGCCCAGCACCATCTCCGCCAGGCCGCCCACGCCCTGCCCCTGGTCGGTGGCGGCGGCCCAACGGGCCATCAGCGAAGCCGGGGTGGCGCGGGCCAGGCCCAGCTCGTCCAGCAGCCGGGCGGTGGCGGGCAGGGTGGCGGTCGCCGGCCGGACCGGCGCGGTGGAGCCCCCGTCGGTGGTGCGCAGCGGCGCCAGGGCGCGGGCGAAGCGCTCGGCCCAGGCGGCGGAGACGGCGTCCGCGGTGGCCGTCGCCCCGGAGGGCACGGGCCTGCCGCCGGAGACCGAGAAGGTCCGTACGGCCGTGGCCACCTCCCCGCTGAGCAGGGCGACCGCCCCGCAGTCCCGGAAGGCGGGGGCGCTCGCGCACGCGGCGTCCCAGGTCTCGGTGACCGGCGAGGCGGCCGTGGCGGCGGGGGCCTCGGCCAGCGCGAGCACGTGGATCCCGGCGGCCGGGCCGTGCGAGGCGAGGCGGCCGGTGATGTCGCGCAGCGGACCCGCGCCGGTGTCGCCGTCCAGGACGACGAGCGTGTACGGGCCCTCGTAGGCCTCGGCTGCCTGCCGGACCCGCGCGGGATCGGCGGCGGCCCAATGGGTGCCGAGCGGACCCTCGTCCAGACGCCGGGTCAGCTCACCGGTACGGGCTGTGGCCTGGTCGCGGTCGTACGCGAGGAGGAGCCGGCAGTCCTGGCCGTGCGCGGGCCGGACGTGGGGCAGCCAGCCGAGCCAGCCCCAGTCGCGCCGCCGCTCGGCCGGGGTGCGCGCCCGGTCGGTGGAGATGAGCACGATCTCCAGCTGCCCCGGCGGGTGCAGGGCGGCCAGCTGCGCGACGGCCCAGCGGGCCACCCCGGACAGCCGGGCCCGCGGACCCGCGATGCCCAGGGCCCCGACGGCGGGCAGCGACACCCGGCAGCCGGCGCCGAGCCCCACGGTCAGCGCCGCGGGGTGCCCGGGCGTACGGGACCACAGGCGCTCGGTGGGTCCCATCGCGGCCAGCAGCAGGGTGGCCGGATCGTCGGGGTCGGGCGCGGCCGCGGTGGCCACGGCCTCCGGTACGGCCTCGGCCAGGTCCTCCCCGCGCACCCACTTGCGGGCCCAGGCACCGAGCCCCTTGCGGCGGCCGCCGGCTGCGGCGGCCGACGGGCCCGCCGGTCCGGCTCCGCCCGCGGTCGCCGGGCCGGGGCCCGGCTCTCCGGCCGCACCGGGCGCTCCGGCTGCTCCGCTGCCCGTAGGTCCGGCCGGCGGGCCGGAAGACGCGGATCCGGCCGGGTCGGGCGGGCCGGTGACCCGTCCGGCTCCGCCGACGAGCCGTGAGGACTCATCGGACCCGGTGACGCCGGAGCCGGTCGCATCGGAGCCCGGCCAGCCGGCCGCTCCGGTCCGACCGCCCGGGCCGGCCGGACCGGCCGCGCCCGGCGCCTCCGGCGCGAGGGCGAGGTGGCCCTCCCGGTCCGGGACCACCGCGCGGGGGCCCGCGCCCGCCGGGGCCAGCCGCAGGGTGGACTCGCCGATCCGCAGCAGTGCCCCCGGCGGCAGGGCGACCGGTTGGGCCCCCACCGGGAAGCCGTCCAGCGTGGTGCCGTTCGTCGAGTTCAGGTCGGCCACCGCGACCCGCCCGTCCTGGATCACCGTCACCGCGCAGTGCAGCCGGGACACGTCGGGGTCGTCGAGGGGGACGTCGGCGTCGGCGGAGCGGCCCACCCGGATCTGCCCGCTGTGCAGCAGGTGCACCCCGCCCGCGTCGGGTCCGGCGACGACCTGCAACTGGGGTGCGCCGAGGCCCTCCTCCGGCGGGACGTCCGCGACCGGCGCGTGCAGGGCCAGGACCGCCCCGTCCACGAGCGGGGGCTCGCCGAGCAGCCGTCGCTGGAGGTCGAGGCGCTCGGAGCCGGCGTAGAGCACGACCGTGCCACCGGTGTCCGGTCCGCCGACGGTCGCCGCGAGCCCGGAGGCGACCGCCGCGAGCGCGGTACCGGCAGGGGCCGTGACGAGCACGTCACAGCTCGCGGGTGCGGTCTGGTGGCCGCTGCGCGACCCAAGGACGGTCAGCCGGATCTGCATCGCCGTCAGCGGTCCCTTCTGCGCGGTGCGCCGTGTGTGCGCCCGGCAGGGGGATGTCGGGACATGGCCGCCCGATCGCCCCCCACCCGGCACGGACGCGTCGTCCGGTCAGGTCTACCGGAAGGCGGGGCTCCCGACCCTGACTTCCGTACGTGTGCATCCTCGCACCTGTCACCGACAACACGCCCGGCACCCACCGACAAGTGATCTTGATCGGCCGCGATCCGGCCCCGACCGCGGCCGGAAAGCGACGGCGGGGCCAGGGCTGTGACCGGAAAGGTTCACCGCACCAGGGAAGACCGGGAAAATCGCCTCCGGCATACCCCTCAAACGTCACCCTCCGTACATATGTGCGGCAACCAACCTCCGGCGACCGGCGTCTTCCCGGGGGACACCCCCTAGAGTGGGCCGGAAAACCCAAGCAGCGGATCGACCACGCAAGCCGCCGCAACACGGCAGCGAGAACCGCGGCGGGACCGCGGCGAGAACCGCGGCAAGACGAACAGCAGGACGACAGCAGGGGAGCGCGAGACGTGCGGCCAGTCGGCAGCAAATACCTGCTCGAGGAGCCGCTCGGGCGCGGCGCCACGGGCACTGTCTGGCGTGCACGCCAGAGGGAGACCGCGGGCGCCGAGGCGGCCGTCGCGGGGCAGCCCGGCGAGACCGTGGCCATCAAGGTCCTCAAGGAGGAGCTGGCCCAGGACGCCGACATCGTCATGCGCTTCCTGCGCGAACGCTCGGTCCTGCTGCGCCTGACCCACCCCAACATCGTGCGCACGCGCGACCTCGTCGTCGAGGGCGATCTGCTCGCCCTGGTCATGGACCTGATCGAGGGCCCGGACCTGCACAAGTACCTGCGCCAGAACGGCCCCTTCACGCCGGTCGCCGCCAGCCTGCTCACCGCCCAGATCGCGGACGCGCTCGCCGCCAGCCACGCCGACGGCGTGGTCCACCGCGACCTGAAGCCCGCCAACGTGCTCCTCGACGAGCGCGGCGGACAGATGAAGCCGATGCTCACCGACTTCGGCATCGCCCGCCTCGCCGACTCCCCGGGCCTGACCCGCACGCACGAGTTCGTCGGCACCCCGGCCTACGTCGCCCCGGAGTCCGCGGAGGGCCGCCCGCAGACCTCCGCCGTCGACATCTACGGCGCCGGCATCCTCCTGTACGAGCTGCTCACCGGGCGTCCGCCGTTCGGCGGCGGCACCGCGCTCGAAGTGCTGCACCGCCACCTCAGCGAGGAGCCGCAGCGCCCCTCGACCGTGCCCGACCCGCTGTGGACGGTCATCGAGCGCTGCCTGCGCAAGGAGCCGGACGAGCGCCCCAGCGCGGTGAGCCTGGCCCGCGCCCTGCGCGTGGTCGCCGCCGGCATCGGCGTGCACTCCTCGGCCGCCGAGGTGGAGGCCGCGCTCGGCGTCGGCGCGATGCTCGCGCCCGACCCCTCGCCGGCGCCGGTCCCCGAGACCCCGGGCGCCGCGGACGCCACGCAGGTGCTGCCGACGGGCGCGGCCGCCGCGCCGATGGGCGCCTACGACCCGAACGCCATGACCAGCGTCATGCCGCCGGTCGGAGCGCCCGACCCCACCTCGGTCATGCCGCCCGTGGAGCGGCCGGACCAGCCGCACCCGTGGCAGTCGCAGCTCCAGGCCGCCCGGGACCGCAACGAGCAGACGCAGATGCAGTACCTCGACCCGAGCGAGGACCCCCTGCGCCGCCGGCCGCAGCGCCAGGCGCCCCCGCCGCCGCACCGGCCGCAGCAGGCTCAGCCGCAACAGCCGTACGGTCAGGGCTCGCCGCAGCAGCCTCCCCAGTACCGCCAGCCGCAGCAGCAGCCCCCGCACCAGCCCCAGCACCAGCAGTACGCGCCTCCTCCGCCGCCGCAGCACTACCAGCCGCAGCGTCAGCAGCACCAGCCTCAGCCGTACCAGCAGCCGCACCAGCCGCAGGCACCGCAGCAGCCCCAGTACCGCCAGCCGCAGCAGCCCCCGCAGGCTCCGCCGCAGCCCCCGGCCCCCCGGGAGCCGCGCGAGCCGCGTCGCCGCAGTGCCAACCCGGTGCGCATCCCCGGCCTCGGCTGCCTCAAGGGCTGCCTGGTCGTGATCCTGCTGTTCTTCGTGGCGGGCTGGCTGGTCTGGGAGCTCACGCCGCTCCAGGAGTGGGTCGGCACCGGGCGCGGCTGGTGGGACCAGCTGTGGACGTGGGGCAGCGACATCGTCGACTGGGTCGGCGCCCTGGGGGACTCCGGCTCGGCGCCGTAGGGGGCGTCACCAGGAGGCCCGTAGCGCCGACTTCGTGGATTTGTCGACTTCTGGGACGTGATTTCGCCCGCAGAAGTGAAGGTCGCCGCGAATCCGGCCCCCTGCTGGCCTCCAACGCCCATCCGGCCGCGTAGCTTTGATGCGTACGCCAGCCGCTGAGGGAGCAGTCGTGGCACGGAAGATCGGCAGCCGGTACACCGCGCACCAGATCCTGGGGCGGGGCAGCGCGGGCACGGTGTGGCTGGGCGAGGGACCTGACGGGCCCGTCGCCGTCAAACTGCTGCGCGAGGACCTCGCGTCCGACCAGGAACTGGTCGGACGGTTCGTCCAGGAACGCAGCGCACTGCTCGGCCTGGACCACCCGCACGTCGTATCCGTCCGCGACCTCGTCGTGGACGGCAACGACCTGGCCCTCGTCATGGACCTCGTCCGCGGTACGGACCTGCGCACGCGCCTGGACCGCGAGCGCCGGCTCGCTCCCGAGGCGGCCGTGGCGATCGTCGCGGACGTGGCCGACGCGCTGGCCGCGGCGCACGCGGCCGGGGTCGTGCACCGCGACGTCAAGCCGGAGAACGTGCTGCTGGACATGCAGGGCCCGCTCGGCCCGGGCGGCGCGCACCCGGCGCTGCTGACCGACTTCGGCGTGGCCAAGCTGATCGACTCCCCGAGGCGGGCCTCCGCCGGCCGGGCCTCGGCCCCGACGACCCGGATCATCGGCACCCCGGACTACCTCGCGCCGGAGATCGTGGAGGGCCTGCCCCCGCGCGCGGCCGTGGACATATACGCCCTGGCCACCGTCCTGTACGAGCTGCTGGCCGGTTTCACCCCCTTCGGCGGCGGCCACCCCGGCGCGGTGCTGCGGCGGCACGTGACGGAGACGGTCGTCCCGCTGCCGGGGATCCCCGACGAGCTGTGGCAGCTCATGGTGCAGTGCCTGGCCAAGGCCCCGGCCTCGCGGCTGCGGGCCTCGGAACTGTCGGTCCGGCTGCGGGACCTGCTGCCGCTGCTGGCCGGGATGCCCCCGCTGGACGTGGACGAGCCGGACGACGCGGAGCCGGAGCCTGCGCAGGAGGCGGCCGATCCGGTGGGCGACCCGGTGCGGCGGCGGGGCGTGGTCCCGCTGGTGCCGGGGTCCGCGACCGACTCCAACCGGGACACCCACACCTCGATGCGGGTGCCCGGGCCGGAGGAGCTGGCGGGCGGCGCGCTGGGAACCGCGCGGGTCCCGCGGCCCGCGGGCGGCCACCGCCCGGGCGCGGCCCGGCACCGGGCCGAGGCCGCGCGCAAGCGGAGGCTGGTCGTCTCGGCCGCGGCCGTCGCGCTGGCCGCGGCCGTCGGGGTCGGCACCTGGTTCGCCGTCTCGGGCGACGACGCCCCGGCCGCCCCGCAGGACAGCAAGCAGTCGGGCCCCCGCACCCCGTAACGCCGCTCGCCGTGGCCGGGGGCGCCGCCCCCGAACCCCCGCGCCCGACCGGCCCGGCCCCGCCGCGTACGGGCTACGCGCTCACCAGCTCCGGATGCCAGCGCCGCGCCACGGCGGGATGGGCGCGCACCCAGCCCTTCAGCTCGTTGCGGCCGTATTCGGCGTGCAGCGGGTTCGAGGCGTCGTGCGCGACGCCCGGCGCGGAGCGCAGGTAGGCGCCGGGCACCGTGTCGATCACCGCGTCGAGCCGCGGGTTGTAGAAGAACGGCACCGAATACCGCTCCACCGCACCCGGAGGGCTGACCACCCGGTGGTCGGTCGCCGTCAGGTAGCCCTCCGTCGCGATCTCCAGCAGCTCGCCCAGGTTCACCACGAACGCACCGGGCAGCGGCGGGACGTCGAGGTAGCCCCCGTCCCGGACCACCTGGAGCCCGCCGACCGAGTCCTGGAGCAGCAGCGTGAGGAAGCCGTAGTCCTTGTGCGCGCCGACGCCCTGGTCCGTGCCCGTCGGGGCCGATCCCGGGTAGCGGATCAGCTTGGTGTGCAGGTGCGGGCGGTCCGCGAAGGCCTCGTCGAAGAAGTCGGCCGGGGCGCCGATCGAGACGAGGATCTCCTGGAGCAGGCGGTGGGCCACCGCGGCGAGGCGGGACTGCCACTCCAGGACCGCCGTGCGCAGCTCCGGGAGCGCCGCGGGCCACTGGTTCGGCCCCTCCAGCCACAGGTACGCCGGGTCGTCCGGCCCCACCGCCGGCGCCGGCCGCTCGGCGCCGACGTCCAGCTGGTCCCGCCAGTCGCTGGCGCCGCCGGTCAGCTCGTGGCCGATCCGGGTGTAGCCGCGGAAGTGCGGGGAGTTCAGATTGCTGACGGCGAGCCGGTCGGCCTCCGGGAGGGCGAAGAACGCCCTGGTCAGGGCCAGGATGCGGTCGCTCTCGGCCGCGGTGATCCCGTGCCCGGTGAGGTGCAGGAATCCGGTGTCGCGGGCTGCCGCGTGCAGGTTCTTGAGGAAGTCGGCCCGCTGGGCGGGATCGTCGGCCTGGGAGAGGTCCAGGACGGGAAGAGAGGTGTGCGCGGACGGCATGACGGCTCCGTTTCGGGATGTCACGGGGTCCTGTTCCCCTTCAGGTGGCGGGGGCCGCGGGTGGGGAGGGTCGCCGGCAGGGGTGGCGCCGGGACGCTTGGGCCGCGTACAGGACCAAGTCGGATCGGGCTTGATCAGGCTTGGGACAGGTCCGGCGGCAGACAGCTCGTCGTCGTGACACGCATGTGGTCCACATGGCGGCGCTTGACGAGGCGAACGGTCATACGCTGAGCGTACGCCCGTACGACCCGCCATCAGTACGGGCGATCCGGCCTGCCCGGACGGCCTCCTCCGGGGACCGGCTACGCTGGACCCGTGGCAGTCGTCGATGTTTCCGAAGAGCTGAAGTCCCTCTCCTCGACCATGGGGTCGATCGAGGCCGTCCTGGACCTCGACAAGCTGAGGGCAGATATCGCCGTGCTCGAGGAGCAGGCCGCCGCGCCGTCCCTGTGGGACGACCCGGAGGCCGCCCAGAAGATCACGAGCAAGCTTTCGCACCTCCAGGCCGAGGTCCGCAAGACCGAGACCCTGCGCGGCCGCATCGACGACCTCGCGGTGCTGTTCGAGCTCGCCCAGGAGATGGACGACGCGGACACGCTCGCCGAGGCCGAGACCGAGCTGGTCTCCGTGCGCAAGGCGCTGGACGAGATGGAGGTCCGGACCCTGCTCTCCGGCGAGTACGCCGAGCGCGAGGCCCTGGTCAACATCCGTGCCGAGGCCGGCGGCGTCGACGCCTCCGACTTCGCCGAGCGCCTCCAGCGCATGTACCTGCGCTGGGCCGAGCGCCACGGCTACCCGACCGAGGTCTACGAGACCTCGTACGCGGAGGAGGCCGGCATCAAGTCGACCACCTTCGTCGTCAAGGCCCCCTACGCCTACGGCACCCTCTCCGTCGAGCAGGGGACCCACCGCCTCGTGCGGATCTCGCCCTTCGACAACCAGGGCCGGCGCCAGACGTCCTTCGCGGGCGTCGAGGTGCTGCCGGTCGTCGAGTCCAGCGACCACGTCGAGATCGACGAGGGCGAGCTGCGCATCGACGTGTACCGCGCCTCCGGCCCCGGCGGCCAGGGCGTCAACACCACCGACTCGGCGGTGCGCATCACGCACATCCCGACCGGCATCGTGGTCTCCTGCCAGAACGAGCGCTCCCAGATCCAGAACAAGGCCAGCGCCATGAACGTCCTCCAGGCCAAGCTGCTGGAGCGGCGCCGCCAGGAGGAGCAGGCCAAGATGGACGCCCTCAAGGACGGCGGCAGCTCCTGGGGCAACCAGATGCGCTCCTACGTCCTGCACCCGTACCAGATGGTCAAGGACCTGCGGACGGAGTTCGAGGTCGGCAACCCGCAGGCGGTGCTCGACGGCGAGATCGACGGCTTCCTGGAGGCCGGAATCCGCTGGCGCAAGCAGCAGGAGCAGACCGCGTAATCGGGATTGAGCAGCGCATGTGAACGACGCAAGGGCCCGGACACCCCTGGTGTCCGGGCCCTTGCGCGTCACGGCATGTGATCGGTGCGTCTACGCGGTCTGCTGGGCCACCAGGACCAGTGCCGCCACGAGGATCACCATGAGCGCGATGAGCGTCACGGGATTCAGGCCGGAGAAGGGGCCCTCCTGCTGCTGGAGGCGCTCCCGGTTCGCCCGGCACACCGGGCAGCGGCCCTGGCTGACGGGTGCGGCGCAGTTCGCGCACACGAGCCGGTCATATGTCATGCGCTCCTCCTCTCGTCCCCTTGGTCCTCTTACACATGCACAACGGCACGGGGGAGCACTCCGTTCCCCCTCCCACTGTGCCAGCTTCGGCGGCATTCGGCGCGGCCCGTCCGGGCAATCACCGGCGGGACCACCCCGCACCACGGGATAAATCGGGCAACTCGGGCTGCTGGGTCCCCACCCCGCGCCCGTTCGCGTATGGTCACGCACACCTACTCCCGGCGACCGTGGTGCACCCGTGATCCGATTCGACAGTGTCTCCAAGTCCTACCCGAAGCAGAGCCGCCCGGCCCTCAGAGAAGTCTCCCTCGACATCGCCAAGGGCGAGTTCGTCTTCCTGGTCGGCTCCTCCGGCTCCGGCAAGTCCACCTTCCTGCGGCTGATCCTGCGCGAGGAGCGGGCGAGCCACGGCCAGGTGCACGTCCTGGGCAAGGACCTCGCCAAGCTCTCCAACTGGAAGGTCCCGCAGATGCGGCGCCAGTTGGGGACCGTCTTCCAGGACTTCCGCCTCCTGCCCAACAAAACGGTGGCCGAGAACGTGGCCTTCGCGCAGGAGGTCATCGGCAAGCCCCGGGGCGAGATCCGCAAGGCCGTCCCGCAGGTCCTCGAACTCGTGGGCCTCGGCGGCAAGGAGGAGCGGATGCCGGGCGAGCTGTCCGGCGGTGAGCAGCAGCGCGTGGCCATCGCCCGCGCCTTCGTCAACCGCCCCGCCCTGCTGATCGCGGACGAGCCCACGGGCAACCTCGACCCCCAGACCTCCGTCGGGATCATGAAGCTGCTCGACCGGATCAACCGGACCGGCACCACCGTGATCATGGCGACGCACGACCAGCAGATCGTGGACCAGATGCGCAAGCGCGTCATCGAACTCGAACAGGGCCGACTCGTACGCGACCAGTCGCGCGGCGTCTACGGCTACCAGCACTGAAAGGCCCTTGAGTCGCATGCGCGCCCAGTTCGTCATGTCGGAGATCGGCGTCGGCCTCCGTCGCAATCTCACCATGACCTTCGCGGTCATCATCTCCGTGGCCCTCTCGCTGGCCCTGTTCGGCGGCTCCCTGCTCATGAGCGAGCAGGTGAGCCGGATGAAGGGCTTCTGGTACGACAAGGCCAACGTCTCGATCTACCTCTGCAACAAGCAGGACGCCCAGGAGGCGAGCGAGGCCGCCGCCAAGCCCGACGGCTCGGGAGGCGGCGCCGCGGGCGTGGCCACCTGCCGCAAGGGCGCGGTGACCGAAGAGCAGAAGAAGCAGATCGAGTCCGAGCTCAAGCAGATGTCCCTGGTCAAGTCCGTGGCCTACGAGTCCGCGGACGAGGCGTACAAGCACTACCAGGAGCAGTACGGCCACACCGCGCTGGCCTCCTCCATCACCCCCGACCAGATGCAGGAGTCGTTCCGGGTCAAGCTCAAGAACCCGGAGAAGTACAAGGTGGTCACCTCCGCCTTCGCGGGCCGCGACGGCATCCACACCGTCGACGACCAGCGCCAGGCGATCGACGACCTCTTCCGGATCCTGAACTACCTCAACTACGCCGCCCTCGGCATCATGCTGATCATGCTGATCGTGGCGCTGCTGCTGATCGTCAACACCGTGCGCGTCTCGGCGTTCAGCCGGAGGCGGGAAACGGGGATCATGCGGCTGGTGGGCGCCTCCAGCTTCTACATCCAGGTGCCCTTCATCATGGAGGCCGCCTTCGCCGGCCTCATCGGGGCGCTCTTCGCCTGTGTGATGCTCGTCTCCGGCCAGTACTTCGTGATCGACCACGGCGTCGGCCTGCGGGACAAGATCCAGCTCATCGACTTCATGGGCTGGGGATCGGTGCTGGCCAAGCTGCCCTACGTGCTGTTCATCGGCCTCCTGATGCCCTCCATGGCCGCCTTCATCGCCCTGCGCAAGTACCTGAAGGTGTGACAAGTGCCCCGCGCGCGGTCCGGTCAACCCTCCGAACCGGCACGGGGCTTGTCCTAGACTCGGCGCCATGCTGGGCTTGCCGAGTATTCCCGCCTCCAGTCTCCGGCCCCGCGACCAGCGTCGCGGGGCCGTTTTGACGTTGGCGTTCCTCGCCGCGGTCGCCGCCGGTGCGTGCACCGGCTGCTGGGACCGCGAGGAAGGCGCCGCCGCCGCGGCGGTCCTCGCGGACGCCCCCGCGCCCTCCGCGTCCCGCGGGGCCGGCACCGCCGACCGCGACGCGGTCGCCCGCGCCGCGGCCGAGGCCGCCGCCGAGGGCAAGTCCGGCAAGAGCGCCGCACAGGACGTGGTCAGCCGCAGCGGCGACCGCTGGGGCACCGTCTACGACCATGGCGAGTACGCCGCCTTCAGCGAGGGCCTCGACGGTCGCTGGACCGGGGTCGGCGTCTGGGCCGCGCGCGGCCCGGGCGGCGCGATCAAGGTCGAGAAGGTGCAGCCCGACAGCCCCGCCGCCCGCGCCGGGCTGCGCGCCGGGGACCGGCTCGTGAGCGTCGACGGGCACGCCGTCACCGGCCTCGCCGTGACCGACGTGGTCACGCTGCTGCGCGGTGAGGCCGGCACCCCCGTCGTGCTGAACCTGAGCCGGGACGGCGCGGACCTCACCGAGACGGTCCGCCGCGAGCAGTTGCGCAGTGAGCCGGTGACCGTACGGCAGCTCGGGGGCGGTGTCACCGTCATCAAGGTGGCCTCCTTCACCCGCGGCGCCGGCGAGCTGGTCAGGTCCGCGGTCCGCGCGGCACCGGCCGGCGGTGGGGTCGTGCTCGACCTGCGCGGGAACCCGGGCGGGCTGGTCGGCGAGGCGGTCACGGCCGCCTCCGCCTTCCTGGACGGCGGGCTCGTGGCCACGTACGACGTACGGGGGGACCAGCGGGCCCTCTACGCGGCCCCGGGCGGCGACACGGCCCGCCCGCTGGTGGCCCTGGTCGACGGCGGCACGATGAGCGCGGCCGAACTGCTGACGGGCGCCCTCCAGGACCGGGGCCGGGCGGTGGCGGTGGGCAGCCGCACCTTCGGCAAGGGCTCGGTGCAGATGCCGACCGAGCTCCCGGACGGCTCGGTGGCCGAGCTGACGGTGGGCACGTACCGCACTCCGGCGGGCCGCAGCCTCGACGGCGGCGGCATCACGCCGGACGTCCCGGCGGGCGAGCGGGCCGAGGAGCGGGCCGTCACGGTATTGGGTGGCCTCGGGGTGGGTCCGTAGTGCGAAAATGACCGCACTATGGCTAAGGAAAAAGGGCGCAAGCTGATCGCCCAGAACAAGAAGGCGCGTCACGACTACACGATCCTCGACACCTACGAGTGCGGTCTCGTGCTCACGGGCACCGAGGTGAAGTCCATGCGCCAGGGCCGGGCCTCGCTGGTGGACGGCTTCGTGTCGGTGGAGGGCCGCGAGGCGTGGCTCTACAACGTCCACGTGCCGGAGTACAGCCAGGGCACGTGGACCAACCACAGCGCCCGCCGCAAGCGCAAGCTCCTCATGCACCGGGAGGAGATCGACAAGCTGGAGCGCAAGGCGGACGAGTCGGGCCACACGATCGTGCCCCTGTCGCTGTACTTCAAGGACGGCCGCGCGAAGATCGAGATCGCGCTGGCCAAGGGCAAGAAGGAGTACGACAAGCGCCAGACGCTGCGGGAGAAGCAGGACACCCGCGAGACGAACCGGGCCATCTCGGCGGTGCGGCGCAGGCAGCGCGGTACGGTTTAATCTCCTGGCACGCAGTGGTCCACTTCGCGTACCATGGCGTCAGCACCACCCGCTCGCGGGTGGAGCGCTTGTGAATCAAACAATTGAACAGTGTGAAACATGGGGATGATCGGTTTCGACAGCGGATGTCGATGCAGGGGAAGCGAGCCGAGGAAGCGGCAATGATCTCGCTAACCACATGTCGCAAACAATAATCGCCAACTCCAAGAGCGATAACTCCCGCTTCACCCTCGCTGCCTAATAACAGTGAGCTGAAGCCTCTGTGAGGAGCGTCAGCCCGGAAGTGGTCCCGGTCCGGATCCTGGCGTCAACAAGGGATCTAAACCTCTAGCCCCGGTCACGGGGGTTGGAGGGAAATCAAACAGTGACTGAGCCCGTCGGAGACTTGTCCGTGTGATCTCCGGGGCTGAGAAAAGCGCAGCGGACTGCGCTCGGAGAAGCCCTGCTTCTGCACCGTTGGACGCGGGTTCGATTCCCGCCATCTCCACAACCCCATGTGGGCAAAGGCCCCGCGGCCTCTCGGCTGCGGGGCCTTCGTCATGCTGCGGGGCCTTTGCCGTGCGTGAGTCCGGTCAGCTGGTGCGAGCGGCGGCGCGGACGGTGGCGAGGGCCGTGAGGGCTGCTGCGGCCGGGAGGGCGTACGGGGCCGTGGGGCCGAGGTGGTCGACCAGGGTGCCGGCCGTGGCCGCGCCCAGGGAGATGCCCGCGAAGATGGCGGTGACGGCGAGGGTCATGCCCTCGTTGAGGCGGCCCGGCGGGGTCAGGGCGTGGACGCGGGACATCGCCGTGACCATGGTCGGGGCCGTGGCCATGCCGGCCAGCAGGAGGGCGCAGGCCAGGGCGGGCACGGAGCCGGTGGCCGCCGCGGCCCAGGGCAGGGTCATCAGGGCGGCCAGTGCGGCCACGCAGGCCGTCAGGGAGCGGGGGCGCAGGGTGCCGTAGAGCAGGCCGGCCAGGCAGGATCCCGCCGCCTGGAGGGCCAGGACCGGGCCGGAGGCCGCGCCCAGGCCGTGGGCGTCGAGGTAGGCGATCGAGGTGACCTCCATCGAGCCGAAGACCACGCCCGTGGCGACGAAGAGGGGCAGCAGCGGACTCAGGGCGCGCAGCGGCGAGCCGCGCCGGGGCGCCTTCGTCACCGGGGGCTCGGTGGAGCGGCAGGAGGTGAAGACGAGCATGCCGGTGAGCAGCAGGGCCGCGCCGACGAGGGTGCCCGCCTCGGGGAAGACGGCGGTGCACAGGAAGGCGGCCACGACCGGGCCGAGCATGAAGCACAGCTCGTCCGCGGCCTGTTCGAAGGACATCGCCGTGTGGTGGGAGGCGGGGGTGTCCCGCAGCAGGTGCGTCCAGCGGGCGCGGGACATGCCGCCGATGTTCGGGGTGGTGGCGGTCGCGGCGTAGGAGGCGAAGAGGGTCCAGGCGGGGGCCTGCGTACGGACGCACGCGATCAGCGAGAGCGAGCCGAGGACCGCGATCAGCGTGGCCGGCACGGCGATCCGGGCCTGGCCGTGGCGGTCGACCAGCCGGGCGGTCCAGGGCGCGACCAGCGCCGTGGCGGCCAGACCGGTCGCCGTGACCGCGCCGGCGAGGGCGTACGAGCCGCGCTGGCCCGCGATCATCATGACCGCGCTGACCCCGAACATGCCCATGGGGAGCCGGGCGAGGAGGTTGCCCGCGGTGAACCCGCGGGTGCCGGGGAGCGCGAACAGGCGGCGGTACGGGCCCGGCGTCCGGCGGGCGGGACGGGTGGGGGGCCGGGCGGCGGCCGGGGCGATGACGAGGGTGCCGCCGGTCACCGTCATGCGGGGGGCGGGGACGGCAGGAGGGGCGGCGGTCAGGGTGGTGGTGGCGGGCATGACAAGAGCCTCGCGCCGCACCCCCGGACGGGTCCAACACCTGTTCGGAGCCCATTCACGCCCTTGTGTTGTTAGTCTCCGGGGATGATGCCCCGTGATGTGGACCCCCGACTGCTGCGCGGGTTCGTCGCCGTCGCCGAGGAGCTGCACTTCACCCGCGCCGCCGCCCGCCTGTACGTCGCCCAGCAGGCGCTCAGCCGTGACATCCGGCGGCTCGAACAGGCCCTCGGGGCCGTGCTGTTCGTCCGCACCACCCGCGCCGTCGAGCTGACCGCCGACGGGGAGCGGCTGCTGCCGCCGGCCCGCCGGGTGCTGGCCGCGCACGAGGAGCTGGCCGCCGCCTTCACCGCACCCCGCCCCCTGCTCGTCGACCTGAACACGGCCGGGCCCAGCACGGGCCGCGTCGTCCTGGAACGGGCCCGCGAACTCGCCCCGGACTGCGAGCTGATGGCCCGCTTCGAGAGCGGGCTGACCCACGCCGCCGCCGAGATCGCGGCCGGGCGCCTCGACGTCTCCTTCGGCTACGCCGACGGGCTCGGCCCGGCGCTGCGGACGCCGCTGGCGCAGCTGTCCGTACGGTACGAGCCGCTCGCCGTGCTGCTGCCCGAGGGCCACGCCCTGGCCGCGCGCCAGGCCGTACCGCTGGACGCGCTGGCCGGGGAGACCGTGTACGCGGGCGCCGGGAACCCGCGGACCCTGGAGTGGACGGGGCTGGCGCGCGAGCTGTTCGCCGGGCGGGGCATCCGGATGGCGCCGCCCGCACCGGTGGCGGTGGGCGAGGAGGAGTTCAGCCGGGTGATGGCCAAGACCGGCCATCCGGTGCTGGCGACCGTGGACTTCCTCGACATGCCGGGCTGCGTGAAGCGGCCCCTGGTCGACCCCGTCCCCCTGTCGCCGCTGTCGATGGTGTGGCGCAAGGGCTTCGGGCACCCGGGGCTGGACGCCCTGCGCGCCGCGGCCGCCTCCCTCGCGGCGGAGCGCGGATGGCTGGAACCGCCGCCGGGCAGCCGGCTCCCGGCAGGGCTCACACACGCGGCCGGCGGCGGGTGAGAGCAAGGTTTCCCGGCGGTCATCCGGCGGGGACCGAGGCCGAAACGCACCCTTCCTACGGTCGTCACCACGGACGCGACAGCTGTGGAGGCGTGTGATGACCGGTACGACCGCACCGCGCAAGGGGGGCCGCTGGATCGAGCGGTGGGATCCCGAGGACGAGACCTTCTGGAAGGAGACGGGGGAGCGGACCGCCCGCCGCAACCTGGTCTACTCCGTGCTCTCCGAGCACATCGGGTTCTCCATCTGGTCGCTCTGGTCCGTGATGGTCCTCTTCATGAGCCCCGCCTACGGGATCGACCCGGCGGGCAAGTTCTTCCTGATCGCGACCGCGACCTTCGTCGGCGCGCTCGTGCGGGTCCCGTACACCTTCGCCGTCGCCCGCTTCGGCGGCCGCAACTGGACCGTCTTCAGCGCGCTGCTGCTGCTCGCCCCGACGACGGCCGCGATCGTGGTGATGGAGCCCGGGACCTCGTACGGGACCTTCCTGCTCGTCGCCGCCCTCACCGGGGTGGGCGGCGGCAACTTCGCCTCCTCCATGACCAACATCAACGCCTTCTTCCCGCTGCGGAAGAAGGGCTGGGCGCTCGGCCTGAACGCCGGCGGCGGCAACATCGGCGTGCCCGTGGTCCAGCTGGCCGGACTGCTCGTCATCGCCACCGCCGGTGCCACCCACCCGCGGCTGCTGCTCGGCGCCTACCTGCCGCTGATCGTGCTCGCGGCGGCCCTGGCGGCCGCACGGATGGACAACCTGGCGCCCGTGCGCAACGACACCGGCGCCGTCCGCGAGGCCGTCAGGGACGCGCACACCTGGATCATGTCGTTCCTCTACATCGGGACCTTCGGGTCCTTCATCGGATACAGCTTCGCCTTCGGACTGGTCCTCCAGACCCAGTTCGGGCGCACCCCGCTCCAGGCCGCCTCCCTGACCTTCATCGGACCGCTGCTCGGCTCGCTGATCCGGCCGGTGGGCGGGGCGCTGGCGGACCGGTTCGGCGGGGCCCGGATCACCCTGGGGACGTTCGTGGCGATGGCGGCGGCGACCGGGGTGGTCGTCTTCGCCTCGCAGCGGCACTCGCTGGCGGTCTTCCTCGTCGGTTTCGTGGCGCTGTTCGTCCTGTCCGGCCTCGGCAACGGCTCGACGTACAAGATGATCCCGGGCATCTTCCAGGCCAAGGCGCTCGCCCGCGGCATGGACGGCGAGGCCGCCGCGGCGTACGGACGCCGGCTCTCCGGCGCGGCCATGGGCCTGATCGGGGCGGTCGGCGCCCTCGGCGGACTGGGCATCAACCTGGTCTTCCGCGAGGCGTTCCGCACCTCCGGCTCGGGCACGGCCGCCTTCGTCACCTTCCTCGGCTTCTACGCCGTGTGCTGCGCGGTGACCTGGGCGGTATACCTTCGCCGGCCGGCGGCCGCGGTGATCGCCTCGGCAGGGGTCGAGGCGAAGCCGCAGCTCACGTCGGTGTAACCGCGGCGAAATACGGGTGAACCGAGACCGACACGCCGCCTTGGCACTCTCGGTTCACCCGTACCGCCCCCCATGCAGTCAGTAGGCAGGTCACGATGGACGACACGAAGACCGGCCCGCTCGCGGGCTTCACCGTCGGGGTCACCGCCGCCCGGCGGGCTGACGAACTCATCGCGTTGCTGCGGCGGCGCGGAGCGGCGGTACTGCACGCGCCGGCGCTGAGGATCGTGCCGCTCGCCGACGACAGCGAGCTGCTGGCCGCCACGAAGGAACTGATCGGCCTCGCGCCGGACGTGGTCGTGGCCACCACCGCCATCGGCTTCCGCGGGTGGATCGAGGCCGCCGACGGCTGGGGGATCGGCGAGGAGCTGCTGGAGCGGCTGCGGGCCGCCGAACTGCTGGCGCGCGGACCGAAGGTGAAGGGCGCCATCCGGGCCGCCGGGCTCGTGGAGACCTGGTCCCCGGAGTCGGAATCGCTCGCCGAGGTACTGGAACGCCTGCTGTCGGCCGGGGTGGCCGGGCGTCGGATCGCCCTCCAGCTGCACGGGGAGCCCCTGCCGGGCTTCGTCGAGGCGCTGCGGGCCGGCGGCGCCGACGTGGTCGTGGTCCCGGTGTACCGGTGGATGGCCCCGGAGGACCTCGCGCCGCTGGACCGGCTGCTGGACGCGATCGTCTGCGGCGCGGTCGACGCCGTCAGCTTCACCTCGGCCCCGGCGGCGGCCTCGCTGCTGTCTCGGGCCGAGGAACGGGGCGTACGGGAGGCCGTGCTGGACGCGCTGCGCGGCGGGGTGCTCTCCGCGTGCGTGGGGCCGATGACCGCGCTGCCGTTGCAGGCGCAGGGGGTGGACACGGTGCAGCCGGAGCGGTTCCGGCTGGGCCCGCTGGTGCAGCTGCTGTGCCAGGAGCTGCCGGGCCGGGCCCGGGTGCTGCCGGTCGCCGGCCACCGGGTGGAGATCCGCGGCCACGCGGTCCTGGTCGACGAGGAGTTGAGGCCGGTGCCGCCCGCCGGGATGGCGCTGCTGCGGGCGCTGGCCCGGCGGCCGGGATGGGTGGTGTCCCGCGCGGACCTGCTGCGGACGCTGCCGGGCGCGGGCCGCGACGAGCACGCGGTGGAGACGGCGATGGCCCGCCTGAGGGTGGCCCTGGGAGCGCCGAACCTGATCCAGACCGTGGTCAAGCGCGGCTACCGGCTCTCGCTGGACGCGGGCGGCGAGGCCAAGTACGGAGAGCTCCCGACCGATGCGGTGACGGCCCGGGGGGTTCTGGGTTAGCGTGCCCGGATGATCATTGACGGGGTGGAGATGAGGAGCGTCGCGCCGGGCGACGCCGCCGGACTGGCCGAGGCGTTCGCGCGCAACCGGGCCCACATGGCGCCCACGGAGCCGACCCTCTTCCGGCCGGACGCCTTCTACACCGAGGCGGGGCAGCGGGAGCGGATCGAGCAGCAGCTGGAGTCGTGGGCCGCCGGACGGCTGCTGCCGTACGTCTTCGTGGACCTCGCCGAGGGGACGATGCTGGGCACCATCAACCTCGGCAACATCCAGCACGGGCCGCTGAGCAGCGGCGGGCTCGGCTACTGGGTCGACCGGGCCTGGCACGGCAGGGGGCTCGCCACGGCAGCGGCCAAGGAGGTCTGCCGCATCGCCCGCGACGAGCTCGGCCTGCACCGCGTCGAGGCCGGGACGCTGGTCGACAACCTGGCCTCGCAGCGGGTGCTGGCGAAGGCGGGCTTCGAGCAGTACGGGCTCGCCCCGCGCTACCTGCACATCAACGGGGCGTGGCGCGACCACTGCCTGTTCCAGCGGCTGCTGCACGACGACCCGCCGGTGGGCGCATAGGGGCGGCCCCCCGGACGACCCGCGCGGCGAAAGCCCCCGGCACCGCTACCGGTCCGGGGGCTTCCGCTGCGACCTGCCCGCGGGCAATCTGGTACGGCACCCCACGACGGGAGGCTGACGGCATGCGGTTCGACTGCGGGCGGGTCTGCCTGGACCTGGTGGCCACCTTCGCCCCCCGTGAGGGGATCCGGGACGGTGACGCGCTGCGGCTGTGGCTCGCCGGGGCGGGGCTGGTGCCCGACCGGACCCCGCTCGCCCGGGTGGGGCCCGACTGGGCGGCCGCCTTCCGGGCCCTGCGCGCAGACGTGCAGACCCTCGTACGGGCGCAGCTGCTCGGGAGCGAGCCCGAGGAGGGCGCTTTGGCCCGGGTCAACGCGCTGGCCGCCGGACCACCCCCCGGGCTGTGCGCCGTACGGGACCAAGAGGGGCACCTCGTACGGGAGTTGTGCGGCGGCGTCGAATGCGGGGCGCTGCTCGCGGCCGTCGCCCGCGACGCCGTCGAGCTGCTCACCGACCCCGGCGAGCTGGCCTTGCTGCGGGCCTGCGAGGGCGACGGCTGCACCCGGCTCTACCTGGACACGTCCCGCGGCCACCGGCGCCGCTGGTGCTCCAGCGAGCTGTGCGGCAACCGGGAGCGGGTCGCCCGGCACCGCCGCCGGGCCCTGTCGGCCGGTTCCGCCTGACCCGGTGATCACCGGTTCCGGAACGGGCGTGCGGACAGGGCCCCGGTTCGCGTACGGTTGACGGTCGCCCATGCACGTCAGAAGGGGGCCTTGGTGGCCGCGCAGAATGCCGCTGTCGACAGCACGGCGGATTCCGTCCGCGATCGGGAGATCGCGGTCGAGCAGACGCATCTCGACCAGGTGTACAGACGCCTTGAGGAGAAGATCCACGAGGCTGAGTTCCTCATGAACGACGCCGCCCAGCGCGGCCAGGTCGGCACGCCCGGCGCGCTCGCCGAGCGCGACGCGCAGGTCTTCCGGGCGGGCATCCACCTGAACCGGCTGAACAACGAGTTCGAGGACTTCCTCTTCGGCCGCATCGACCTGGTGCGGGGCAAGGACGGGGAGAAGGGGCCGGACGGCGCCTTCACGTCGGTCGAGCCGGCCGACGACGCGATCCGCGAGGACCTCACGGCCGACATCGCCGAGACCCTGCACATCGGCCGCATCGGGGTCCTGGACTCCGACTACGCGCCGCTGGTCATCGACTGGCGCGCGCCCGCCGCCGCACCCTTCTACCGCTCCACGCCCAAGGACCCCGGCCGCGTCGTGCGCCGCCGCGTCATCCGCTCCAAGGGCCGCAAGGTCCTCGGCGTCGAGGACGACCTGATGAGACCGGAGGTCACGGCCTCCCTCGACGGCCGCGAGCTGCCCGCCATCGGCGACGGCGCGCTGATGGCCGCCCTCGGCCGGGCCCGTACGCACTCCATGCGCGACATCGTCTCCTCCATCCAGGCCGAGCAGGACCTGGTCATCCGGGCCCCCGCCACCTCGGTCGCCGAGGTCGCCGGCGGCCCCGGCACCGGCAAGACCGCCGTCGCCCTGCACCGCGCCGCCTACCTGCTCTACCAGGACCGGCGCCGCTACTCCGGCGGCATCCTGATCGTCTCCCCGACCCCGCTGCTCGTCGCCTACACCGAGGGCGTGCTGCCCTCCCTCGGCGAGGAGGGCCAGGTGGCCATCCGGGCGCTCGGCTCGCTCGTGGACGGCGCGGAGGCCACCACCTACGACTCCCCGGCCGTGGCCCGCGTCAAGGGCTCCTCCCGGATGCTCAAGGTGCTCCGCAAGGCCGTACGGGGCGCACTGGAGCTCGGCGGCGCCCCCGACCGGCTGCGCGTGGTGGCCTTCGGCCGCCGCCAGGAGCTGGAGGCCGACGAGCTGAACCGGATCCGGCAGAACGTGCTCAGCGGCACCGCCCCCGTCAACCTGCTGCGCCCGCGCGCCCGCAAGCTGCTGCTCGACGCCCTCTACGCGAAGTCGGGCGGCGCCGGGCGGCACAGCGACCCCGAGCTGGCCGCCGAACTGCGCTCCGCCTTCGACGAGGACATCTCCACCGAGGACGCCTTCATCGGCTTCCTGAACGCCTGGTGGCCCGAACTCACCCCGCGCGCCGTGCTCGCCGCGCTCGCCGACGAGCGCCACCTCGGCCGCTGGGCGCGCCGGGACCTCAACCAGCGCGAGATCCGCCAGCTGGCCCGCTCGCTGCGCCGGGTGGGCCCGGACGGCAAGGGCCCGCTGTCCGTGCACGACGTGGCGCTGCTCGACGAGCTCCAGCAGCTGCTCGGCGCGCCCGCCCGGCCCAAGCGCAAGCGGGAGATGGACCCGCTGGACCAGCTCAGCGGGCTGGAGGAGCTGATGCCGACCCGCGAGGAGACCCAGTGGGAGCGGGCCGAGCGGCTCGCGGCGGAGCGCACCGAATACGCGCACGTCATCGTCGACGAGGCCCAGGACCTGACGCCGATGCAGTGGCGGATGGTGGGCCGGCGGGGCCGGACGGGCACCTGGACGGTGGTCGGCGACCCGGCGCAGTCCTCGTGGACCGACCCGCAGGAGGCGGCCGCGGCCCGCGACGAGGCCCTGGGCAACCGGCCGCGCCGGCGGTTCACCCTGACGGTCAACTACCGCAACCCGGCGGAGGTCGCCGAGGTCGCGTCCCGCGTGCTGCGGCTGGCCATGCCCGGGATGGAGCCGCCCACGGCGGTGCGCTCCACGGGCCTGGAGCCCCGGTTCACGGCGGCGGGCGGGGACCTCGCGGCCACGGTCCGCGAGGAGACCCGGCGCCTGCTGGAGCAGGTCGACGGCACCGTCGGCGTGGTCGTGGCCATGGACCGGCGCGAGCAGGCCGCGGGCTGGCTCGCGGACCTGGGCGAGCGGGCGGTGGCGCTGGGCAGCCTGGAGGCCAAGGGCCTGGAGTACGACGCCACGGTGGTCGTCTCCCCGGCGGAGATCGCGGACGAGTCCCCGGCGGGCCTGCGGGTGCTGTACGTGGCGCTGACGCGGGCGACGCAGCAGCTGACGGTGGTGTCGGCCGACCGGGACAAGCCCGGCGCGGACGGGGTGCCGGAGCTGCTGCAGCCGTAGGGGAGGCCGCGGGCGGGCCCGGGCGCGGCCCGGCCGGGGCGCGCCCGTAGGGCCGTATGGCCCGCGGCCAGGAGCGTGGTGCTTTTGAACCGACTTCGAGCGGGGGGACCCGTTCTGGCGATCCTTTGTTAGCCTGGGTACGGCACCGACTCGATCCAAGCCCCCGGGCCCAACCTTCGTCGCCTAGAGCGACCTCTTGCCGCGAGGCGAGCATGGCGGGTCGGTGTCATATACGTGTGCATCACCAGGTCCGCGTCCTCCACCAGTGGAGGGCGCGGACCTGTTTTGTGTGGTCCCACCATTCCGAAGCTCCAGACAATCTCGTATGGTGGAAGAGTCTTTCCGAAATTTGTAGCTGGTTACCTCGTACTGGCTGGTAGGTGGGACGATCGGACAACAGGTCCCGCACCACCTGCCGTGGAGCGGGCCCCGTGTACAGCGAACCAGGGACAGAAGAGGAAACACGGCCATGGCAACGGCGCCCAGCGTCTCGTATTCGATGACGGTCCGTCTGGAAGTGCCCGCGAGCGGAACCGCGGTCTCCCAGCTCACCACCGCCGTGGAGTCCTCCGGCGGCTCGGTCACCGGCCTCGACGTGACCGCCTCCGGCCACGAGAAGCTCCGGATCGACGTCACCATCGCCGCGACCTCCACCGCGCACGCCGACGAGATCGTCGAGAAGCTGCGCGGGATCGAGGGCGTCAGCCTCGGCAAGGTCTCCGACCGCACCTTCCTGATGCACCTCGGCGGCAAGATCGAGATGGCGTCCAAGCACCCCATCCGCAACCGTGACGACCTCTCCATGATCTACACCCCGGGCGTGGCCCGCGTGTGCATGGCGATCGCCGAGAACCCCGAGGACGCCCGGCGCCTGACCATCAAGCGCAACACCGTCGCAGTCGTGACGGACGGCTCCGCCGTGCTGGGCCTCGGCAACATCGGCCCCATGGCCGCCATGCCGGTCATGGAGGGCAAGGCGGCCCTCTTCAAGCGCTTCGCCGACATCGACGCCTGGCCGATCTGCCTCGACACCCAGGACCCCGACGAGATCGTGGCCGCCGTCAAGGCGATCGCCCCCGGCTTCGCGGGCATCAACCTGGAGGACATCTCCGCGCCGCGCTGCTTCGAGATCGAGGCCCGACTGCGCGAGGCCCTCGACATCCCCGTCTTCCACGACGACCAGCACGGCACCGCGATCGTCGTGCTCGCCGCCCTGACCAACGCACTTCGCGTCGTGGGCAAGGCAGTTGGGGACGTCAAGGTCGTCATGTCGGGCGCCGGCGCGGCCGGTACCGCCATCCTCAAGCTGCTCCTCGCGGCGGGCGTCAAGAACGCCGTCAGCGCCGACATCCACGGCGTCGTGCACGCCGGGCGCCCCGACCTCGTCGACGCCGCCCCCGACTCCCCGCTGCGCTGGATCGCCGACAACACCAACCCCGAGGGCTACACGGGCACGCTGAAGGAGGCCGTGGTCGGCGCCGACGTCTTCATCGGCGTCTCGGCCCCGAACGTGCTCTCCGGCGAGGACGTCGCCGCCATGGCGGAAGGCGCGATCGTGTTCGCGCTCGCGAACCCGGACCCGGAGGTGGACCCGGCCGTGGCCCGCCAGACCGCCGCCGTCGTCGCCACCGGCCGCTCCGACTTCCCGAACCAGATCAACAACGTGCTGGTCTTCCCGGGTGTCTTCCGCGGTCTGCTGGACGCCCAGTCCCGCACGGTGAACACCGACATGATGCTGGCCGCCGCGGCGGCCCTGGCGGACGTCGTCGGCGAGGACGAGCTCAACGCGAACTACATCATCCCGTCGGTGTTCAACGACAAGGTCGCGGGCGCGGTCGCGGGCGCCGTCCGCAAGGCCGCCTCGGCGGGCTGAGAACCGCCGCGGAGCCGGTGGGGCGGGCCCTGTGACCGCCCTCACGGACTCCTGATCCCGGCGCGTCGCGAGATGCGGGCCCGGTGGGCCGCCTCTAGGGTTGCGGGGATGCCCCCGGGGTCCGCAGTCCCCAGCAGCGTGTGAGCGAAGGCGTGGACGGAGTGTCACCGCGGCGTGACTGTGGCGCTTTTCGTGTGACCCCGGAGGGTGCCGGATTGGCTTTCCCGCCGCTGGTGGGGGCAGGATGCGTAACCGGGCGAGAGGGTCTGACGTTCAGACCCGGGTCCGGGGACTGTCCTAGGGCCCTGGCAGCATCGGCTTCGATCTCACGCCTCTAAGGCAAGTTGAACACGGGAGTACAACATGAACCGCAGTGAGCTGGTGGCCGCTCTGTCCGAGCGCGCCGAGGTGACCCGCAAGGACGCCGACGCCGTTCTGGCCGCGCTCGCCGAGACCGTCGGCGAGATTGTCGCCAAGGGCGACGAGAAGGTCACCATCCCCGGCTTCCTGACCTTCGAGCGCACCCACCGTGCCGCTCGCACCGCGCGCAACCCGCAGACCGGCGACCCCATCCAGATCCCGGCCGGCTACAGCGTGAAGGTCTCCGCGGGCTCCAAGCTCAAGGAAGCCGCCAAGGGCAAGTAGTCCTGCCCCTGGCGCCGGAGGCCGCACAGGCCCCTGGAACGGCAGAGGCGCGCAGTAATACGTAGAACGGAAGGGCGGCCACCCCGGGCGGGGCGGCCGCCCTTCCGCCGTGTGCGGGCCTTCGCGGCCCCGCCAAGGCCCCCGTCAAGGCCCCCCGCAGGGCCGCGCAGGGCCCCGTAGGGCCGCGTACGCCCCGTAGCGGGTCCCCGGGTCACCCCGGGCACGGGAAAGCCCCCCGGGCCCTTGCGGCGCCCGGGGGGCTTTCGTCCGTACGGCAGGACGCGGTACGGCTCAGACGAGGTCGCCGCCCGGCAGCTCGACCTTCGCGCCGAGCTCGACGAGCTTCTCCATGAAGTTCTCGTAGCCGCGGTTGATCAGGTCGATGCCGTGCACCCGCGAGGTGCCCTCGGCCGCCAGCGCCGCGATCAGGTACGAGAACCCGCCGCGCAGGTCCGGGATGACCAGGTCGGCGCCCTGCAGCTTGGTGGGGCCGGAGACGACCGCCGAGTGCAGGAAGTTGCGCTGCCCGAAACGGCAGGCCGAGCCGCCCAGGCACTCCCGGTACAGCTGGATGTGCGCACCCATCTGGTTGAGCGCGGAGGTGAAGCCGAGGCGGGACTCGTAGACCGTCTCGTGGACGATCGACAGGCCGGTCGCCTGCGTCAGGGCCACGACGAGCGGCTGCTGCCAGTCGGTCTGGAAACCGGGGTGTACGTCGGTCTCCAGCGCGATGGCCTTGAGCGGGCCGCCCGGGTGCCAGAAGCGGATGCCGTCGTCGTCGATCTCGAACGCCCCGCCGACCCGGCGGTAGGTGTTCAGGAAGGTCATCATCGAGCGCTGCTGGGCGCCGCGCACGTAGATGTTGCCGCCGGTGGCCAGGGCCGCGGAAGCCCACGACGCGGCCTCCAGACGGTCCGGGAGGGCCTTGTGGTTGTAGCCGCCGAGGCGGTCGACACCGGTGATCCGGATGGTCCGGTCGGTGTCCATGGAGATGATCGCGCCCATCTTCTGCAGGACGCAGATGAGGTCTTCGATCTCCGGCTCCACCGCGGCGTTGCTGAGCTCGGTGACGCCCTCGGCCAGGACGGCCGTCAGCAGCACCTGCTCGGTCGAGCCGACCGAGGGGTAGGGCAGCCGGATCTTGCAGCCGCGCAGGCGCTGCGGGGCCTCCAGGTACTGACCGCCCTCGCGCTTCTCGATGGTCGCGCCGAACTGGCGGAGCACCTCGAAGTGGAAGTCGATCGGCCGGCCGCCGATGTCGCAGCCGCCCAGGCCCGGGATGAAGGCGTGGCCGAGGCGGTGCAGCAGGGGGCCGCAGAACAGGATCGGGATGCGCGACGAGCCCGCGTGGGCGTCGATGTCGGCGACGTTCGCGCTCTCGACGTGGGAGGGGTCGAGCACCAGCTCGCCCGGCTCCTCGCCGGGACGGACCGTCACGCCGTGCAGCTGGAGGAGCCCGCGCACGACCCGCACGTCACGGATGTCGGGAACGTTGCGCAGCCGGCTGGGTTCGCTGCCGAGCAGAGCGGCGACCATGGCCTTGGGCACGAGGTTCTTCGCACCGCGGACACGGATCTCGCCCTCAAGCGGGGTACCGCCGTGGACAAGCAGGACATCGTCTGTGCCGGTCATGAATCTCGCGTTCCGGAGTGGGGTGGGCAGGGGGCCAGGGAAAAGGGTAAGGGCCATCACCCCCTTGTTCGTAAGGCAGACGCGGCCGTAGGACTGTCATGAATTCGGTACAACACCCTCCGTACCGGCCAAATGGCGGAGCGTTGCCTTCCACTGGCGGACCCCTCAGGGCCGTCCGTGCGCGCTCCTTCGCGCTGACGTGCGCGTTGGACCGCGTGCGATCCGATCTTCCCGGCCGCTCCCCGCAAACGGCGAATGTGCGGGATCATGGCGGCATGACCGAGGTGTCCTCCCTCACAGGGCGGTTGCTCGTGGCCACCCCCGCCCTCGCGGATCCCAATTTCGACCGCGCGGTGGTGCTGCTGCTCGACCACGACGAGCAGGGCTCGCTCGGCGTGGTCCTCAACCGGCCCACCCCCGTGGGCGTCGGTGACGTCCTGCTGCCCTGGGCGCCCCTGGCCGGCGACCCCGGGGTGGTCTTCCAAGGCGGCCCCGTCGCGCTGGACTCGGCCCTCGGGGTGGCCGTCATCCCGGGCGAGGAGGGCCCCCTCGGCTGGCGCCGGGTGCACGGCGCGATCGGCCTGGTCGACCTGGAGACACCACCGGAGCTGCTGGCCGCGGCCCTGGGCGGACTGCGCATCTTCGCCGGCTACTCGGGCTGGGGCCCGGGCCAGCTGGAGGAAGAGGTGGGCGACGGCGCCTGGTACGTGGTGGAGTCCGAGCCCGGCGACGTGTCCTTCCCCGACCCGCAGCGGCTGTGGCGGGCGGTGCTGCGCCGCCAGCGCAGCGACCTCGCGATGGTCGCCACCTATCCGGACGACCCGTCGCTCAACTGACGGGCCCGGGGTTAAGTACCCTGGGTCCATGAGCACTCTTGAGCCCGAGCGCGGGACTGGCACGGGGACCCTCGTAGAGCCGACGCCGCAGGTGTCGCACGGTGACGGCGACCACGAGCGCTTCGCCCACTACGTCCAGAAGGACAAGATCATGGCGAGCGCGCTCGACGGGACCCCCGTCGTCGCGCTCTGCGGCAAGGTCTGGGTACCGGGCCGGGACCCGAAGAAGTACCCAGTCTGCCCCATGTGCAAGGAGATCTACGAGTCCATGGGCCCCGGCGGGGACAAGGACAAGGGCGGCAAGGACAAGTAGTCCGGCCCCCAGGTCCGGACCGCTCTCGGCCCTGCTCTGTGACCTGACCCGCCCTGTCCGCAGGCTTCACGGGCCCGAGGCCCCCGGTGCGCTCTGGCGCGTCCGGGGGCCTTTGCCGTGTCCGGGCGGCGCGTTAGGGTCGGCGCGACGAGCGCTCTGTGGAACGGGTGTTGCACAGGGTGCAACACGCTGCCGCGAAGGGCTCACGCATGGACCTGATCCCCGCACCCCGGCTCGCCGTCCTCGACGAGGACGGGCTCCGCTACGCGTTCGGCCCCGAGCCTGCGCTCGCCACCGGCCCCGGCACCCAGGGCGTCGCGCGCCTGCTGCGCCGGGAGCTCGGTGCGGCCACCGGCTGGAGCCTGCCGGCCGCCGCACCCGGCGCGGCCGCGGACCTGAGGCTGCGCCTGGACCCGGAGCACGGTGAGCGGCTGGGGCCCGAGTCGTACGGGATCACCGTCGACGCCACGGGCGTCGAACTGACGGGGGCGAGCGAGGCCGGGCTCTGCTGGGCCTTCCAGACGCTGCGTCAGCTGCTGGGACCGGACGCCTACCGCAAGGCGCCCCTGCCCGGGCGCACCTGGAGCCTGCCCCACGGACGGATCGCCGACGGCCCCCGCTTCGGCTGGCGCGGACTGATGCTCGACGTGGCCCGGCACTTCCTGCCCAAGGACGGGGTGCTGCGGTACATCGACCTGCTCGCCGCGCACAAGCTCAACGTGCTGCACCTGCACCTGACGGACGATCAGGGCTGGCGCGTCGAGATCAAGCGCCACCCGCGCCTGACCGAGGTCGGTGCGTGGCGGGCGCGCAGCCGGTGGGGCCACCGGGCCTCCCCGCTGTGGAACGAGACCCCGCACGGCGGCTTCTACACCCAGGACGACATCCGCGAGATCGTCGCGTACGCCGCCGAGCGGCACGTACGGGTGGTCCCGGAGATCGACGTACCGGGGCACTCGCAGGCCGCGATCGCCGCGTACCCGGAGCTGGGCAACAACGACGTGGTCGACACCTCCGCCCTGGAGGTGTGGGACGACTGGGGGATCTGCGAGAACGTCCTCGCGCCCACCGAGGCCGTGCTGCGGTTCTACGAGGGGGTCTTCGAGGAGGTGCTGGAGCTGTTCCCGGCGGAGGTCTCGCCGTTCGTGCACGTGGGCGGGGACGAGTGCCCCAAGACGCAGTGGAAGGCCTCACCGGCCGCGCAGGAGCGGATCCGCGAGCTGGGCGTCGACGGGGAGGACGGGCTGCAGTCCTGGTTCATCCGGCACTTCGACGGCTGGCTCGCCGAGCGCGGGCGGCGGCTGATCGGGTGGGACGAGATCCTGGAGGGCGGGCTCGCGCCGGGCGCGGCCGTGTCCTCGTGGCGCGGCTACGCGGGCGGCGTCGCCGCCGCCGAGGCCGGGCACGACGTGGTCATGTGCCCCGAGCAGCAGGTGTACTTGGACCACCGTCAGGCGGGCGGCGCGGACGAGCCGATGCCCATCGGGTACGTGCGCTCGCTCCAGGACGTCTACCGCTTCGAACCGCTCCCGCCGAAGCTGTCGGCGGAGGCGGCCCGCCATGTGCTCGGCGCGCAGGCCAACGCCTGGACCGAGGTGATGCAGGACCAGAACCGGCTGGACTACCAGGTGTTCCCGCGCCTGGCGGCCTTCGCGGAGGTGGTGTGGTCGTCGCTTCCGGAGCCGCAGGAGCGGGACTTCGCCCGGTTCGAGGGCCGGATGACCGCCCACTACGCGCGGCTGGACGCCCTGGGCGTCGGGTACCGGCCGCCGGGCGGCCCGCTGCCGTGGCAGCGGCGGCCGGGGGTCCTCGGGCGCCCGATCGAGGGTGAGCCGCCGCACGCGTGACCGAAGCGGAACTGTCGGAACTCTCTCCCGATGTCCGCTTATACGGGGAAAAACGGGCGATCAGCGGGAGCTGTGCAGGGTGGCTTCCCTCAGGGCCCGCCCGGCCGACCCTCGCGCCGGGCGGCCCGGAAGATGTGCCAGAGTTGCCACGTCCCGGCGGTGAGCACGTACCGTACGGCGGACAGGCGTGAGCGCCGGGACCGGGACATCGGGAAGGGGCAGCTGGGTTGACCACGCACGCACCGCACGCACCGCACGCACAGGATTCATCTCAGCGGGCCCAGGGGCCGCAGGCGGCGCAGTCCGTGACGCTGCCGGCCTCGCTCGACGAGGCCGTGGCGGCGCTCACCGCCATGCCCGCCGCCGTCCCCGTCGCCGGGGGCACCGACCTCATGGCCGCCGTCAACGCGGGGCTGCTGCGGCCCGCCGCACTGGTGAGCCTGGGCCGGATCAACGAGATCCGCGGCTGGCAGTACCAGGACGGCCACGCGCTGCTCGGCGCGGGCCTCACCCACGCCCGGATGGGCCGGCCGGACTTCGCCGCCCTGATCCCCGCGCTGGCGGCCGCCGCGCGCGCCGCCGGGCCCCCGCAGATCCGCAACGCCGGCACCCTCGGCGGCAACATCGCCACGGCCGCGCCCACCGGTGACGCCCTGCCCGTGCTGGCCGCGCTGGAGGCCGTCCTGGTGATCGTCGGCCCGGAGGGCCGCCGCGAGATCCCCGTGTCGCACCTGCTGGCCGGCCGCGAGATGCTGCGGCCCGGTGAGCTGATCGGCTTCGTGCGGGTCCCGCTGCTGCACGCCCCGCAGGTGTTCCTGAAGGCCACGGGGCGTACCGGGCCGGGGCGCGCGGTGGCGTCCGTGGGGCTCGTACTGGACCCCGCGCGCCGGGGTGTGCGCTGTGCGATCGGCGCGGTCGCCCCGATGCCGCTGCGGCCGCTGGAGGCCGAGCAGTGGGTGGCCTCGCTGATCGACTGGGACGACCAGCGGAGCCTGGCCCCCGAGGCGCTGGAGGCCTTCGGCGAGTACGTCGCGGCCGCCTGCGTGCCCGACCAGGGGGAACCGGTGGCTCCGGGCGTACTGCATCTGCGGCGGACGGTGGCCGTGCTGGCGCGCAGGGCCCTGGGGAGGGCACTGAGCTCATGAGCGAGAACGAGAACGAGAACCAGAACGTGACCCAGGGGAACGGCACGGCGGGCTGGGGCTGGGAACCCGTCCCGCAGGGCGGCGAGTACGACTCGGACGCCACGGCCTTCGTGAAACTGCCGCAGGACATGCTGGACGCGCTCGGCACGGGCGAGCCCCTCGCGGCGCCCGGCCACGGCTACGTGCCGCCGCCGATGATCGTGCCGCTGGGCTCGGCCAGCACGGATCCGACGGCCACCGGTACGTGGACCATGCCGGTGCAGTGGCCCGAGGCGGCGGGCTCGGCTCCGGCCGCTGGGGCGCCCGCGCCGGGCGCGGGGCCCGGGTCGGGCGGGGCGTCCGGGTCGTCGGTGGGCGGGCCGTCGGTGGGCGGGCCGATTCCGGCGTCGATCCCGATCCCGGCGTCGGTGGCCGCGGCGTTCGCCGAGGCGGAGCCGGAGCCGGCGGGTGCGCCCGTGACCGATCCGGGGGCGACGGCCGAGTGGCGGTTCCCCGGGGCGGGACAGGAGCCCGAGGCCGAGGCCGCCTCCACGGCGACCGGGCAGTGGGCCGTTTCCGACCTTCAGGGGGACTTCCGGCCGAGCGCGCTGGACGGGGACTGGAGCCAGGCCCCGGCGACGCTGCCGGGCGGCGCAGCCGCGCCCTGGGCGTACCTGACGCAGCAGCCGGCCGGGGACGCGGACCCGGGTGTGCTTCCGGGTACGGACGACGCGGCGGCGGCCGCCGCCACGGCGCACGCCGCCGGGCGGCAGCTCGGGGGCCCCGGAGCGGGCGCCCTCGGACGCGGCCCGCGGGTGCTGGGCGGGCCCGGTGTGGGCACGCCGCTCCCGGAGGGCGAGCCGGCGCATCCGGCCCCGCACGACATCGAGGCCGCGCACGGCCCGGCGGGGGAGCAGGCGGAGGACGTCCGCGCCGCCGAGCGCGGGGCGTACGGGGAGTACGCGGGGCACGCCGAGCACGTGGAGCACGCCGAGCACGCGGAGCCGGTGGGGTACGGGCCGTACGCGGGGCAGGCGGAGCACGCGGGGCACGCGGAGCACGCCGGTTCGGCGCAGGGCGGTCCGGCGCAGGGCGGGACCGACGGGCACGGCTTCATGGCGTTCGGGCACGCGGAGCCTGCCGCTCCTGCCGTCCCTGACGCGCCTGCCGTCCCTGACGCTGCGGGCGAGGCCGAGGAACCTGCCGTCGTCGCCGCCGCTGCCGGTCAGCCGGTGGCGCCCGGGGGCCTGGACCTCTTCGGCGGAGTGCGGACCGAGGCCGCGCCCGCCGCCGAGACGCCGGGCGCCGAGCCCGCGCCGGAGCCCGCGCCGGAGCATGGGGACACCGACGGGCGGGGCTTCGCCGGAGCCGGGGCGGTGCCGGGGGAGCTTCCGGCCGGCCGTACTCCGGGTGAGGACACCGCCGACAGCGCCGTGGAACTCCCGGACGCGGGGAGCGGCGAAAGTGTCCCGGCCGCGGTGCCGACGTACGAAGAAGAAGCGGCAGCCGAGGCCGTCGCCCATCACGAACACCCGCACGCCTCCTACGTCCTGCGCGTCAACGGCGCCGACCGCCCCGTCACCGGGGCCTGGATCGGCGAGTCCCTGCTCTACGTGCTGCGCGAGCGCCTCGGCCTCGCCGGCGCCAAGGACGGCTGCTCGCAGGGCGAGTGCGGCGCCTGCGCCGTGCAGGTCGACGGCCGGCTCGTCGCCTCCTGCCTGGTGCCGGCGGCCACGGCCGCGGGGAGCGAGGTCCGGACCGTCGAGGGTCTCGCGACGGGCGGGGAACTCTCGGACGTGCAGCAGGCGTTGTGCAGGTCGGGTGCGGTGCAGTGCGGATTCTGTGTGCCCGGCATGGCCATGACCATCCACGACCTGCTGGAGGGCAATCACGCCCCCAGCGAGCTGGAGACCCGCCAGGCGCTGTGCGGCAACCTCTGCCGTTGCTCCGGCTACGCGGGGGTCATCGGCGCCGTGCGCGAGGTCGTGGCCGAGCGCGCGGCGGCGGCGGCCGCCGAGCCCGCGGCTTCGCCGGAGCCCCGCATCCCGCACCAGGCAGCGCCCGGCGAGGGCGGCATCCACCACGGAGGCACGGCGTGAGCGGGCAGGACGCGGCGACGGCGACGACGACGGTCGGCACCACGGTGACGGCACTGGCCGCCCCGGCCGAGGCCTCGGAGCAGGGGGTACCGCGCGGCATCGGAGCCTCCGTCCCGGCCGCCGACAGCCGAGCCAAGGCGGAGGGCACCTTCCCCTACGCCGCCGACCTCTGGGCCGAGGGCCTCCTGTGGGCCGCCGTGCTGCGCTCCCCGCACGCCCACGCCCGGATCCTCTCCATCGATACGACCGCCGCCGCCGAGATGCCCGGCGTGCGCGCGGTCGTCACCCACGCCGACGTCCCCGGCGCCACCACGCACGGCCGCCGGATCGCCGACCGGCCGGTGTTCGCGCACGACGTCGTACGCCACCACGGCGAGCCCATCGCGGCCGTCGCCGCCGACCACCCGGACACCGCCCGCCTCGCCGCGGCCGCGATCGCCGTCGAGTACGAACTGCTCGACCCGGTCACCGACCCCGAGCAGTCCTTCGGCGCCCCCGCCCTGCACCCCGACGGCAACCTGATCCGGCACATCCCGCTCCGCTACGGCGACCCGGAGGCCACCGGCGAGGTGGTCGTCGAGGGCCTGTACCGGATCGGCCGCCAGGACCCCGCCCCCATCGGCGCCGAGGCCGGGCTGGCCGTACCGCGCCCCGACGGCGGCGTCGAGCTGTACACCGCCTCCACCGACCCGCACGTCGACCGGGACCTGGCCGCCGCCTGCTTCGGCCTGGACCCCGACCGCGTGCGCGTGGTCGTCACCGGCGTGCCGGGCGCGACGGCCGACCGCGAGGACGCCGCCTTCCAGCTCCCGCTCGGCCTGCTGGCCCTGCGTACGGGCTGCCCGGTCAAGCTGGCCGCCACCCGCGAGGAGTCCTTCCTCGGCCACACCCACCGCCACCCGACCCTGCTGCGCTACCGCCACCACGCGGACGCGGAGGGCCGGCTGGTCAAGGTCGAGGCGCAGATCCTGATGGACGCGGGCGCGTACGCCGACTCCTCCGCGGAATCCCTGGCGGCGGCGGTGGCCTTCGCCTGCGGCCCGTACGTGGTCCCGCACGCCTTCGTCGAGGGCTGGGCGGTCCGCACCAACAACCCGCCGTCCGGCCACGTCCGCGGCGAGGGCGCGATGCAGGTGTGCGCCGCGTACGAGGGCCAGATGGACAAGCTCGCGGCCGCCCTCGGCATCGACGGCGCCGAACTGCGCATGCGCAACGTCCTGGCGACGGGCGACCTGCTCCCCACCGGCCAGACGGTGACCTGCCCGGCCCCGGTGGCGGAGCTGCTGCGCGCGGTCCGCGACGTCGACCTGCCCGCCCTGCCGAAGGACACCCCGGAGGACGAGTGGCTGCTCCCCGGCGGCCCGGAGGGCGCGGGCGAGCCCGGCGCGGTACGGCGCGGGGTCGGCTACGGGGTCGGCATGGTGCACATGCTGGGCGCGGAGGGGACCGACGAGGTCTCCACGGCCACCGTGAAGGTGGTCGACGGCGTGGCGACGGTCATCTGCGCGGCCGTCGACACGGGCCAGGGCTTCGCGACGCTGGCCCGCCAGATCGTCCAGGAGGTCCTGGGCGTGGACGAGGTGGCGGTGGCCCCGGTGGACACCGACCAGCCGCCGGCGGGGCCGTCGGCGCACGGCCGGCACACGTGGGTGTCGGGCGGCGCGGTGGAGCGCGCGGCGAAGATGGTCCGTACCCAGCTCCTGCAGCCGATGGCGCACAAGCTGGGCATGTCGACGGAGCTGCTGCAGATCGCGGACGGCCGGATCACGTCGTACGACGGCGCGTTCTCGATGCCGGTCACGGAGGCGATGGCCGGTAAGGAACTCTGGGCGACGGCCCAGTGCCGCCCCCACCCGACGGAACCGCTGGACGCGGACGGCCAGGGTGACGCGTTCGTGGGCCTGGCCTTCTGCGCGATCCGCGCGGTGGTGGACGTGGACATCGAGCTGGGCTCGGTACGGGTCGTGGAGCTCGCGGTCGCCCAGGACGTGGGCCGCATCCTGAACCCCCGTCAGCTGGAGGCCCGTATCGAGGCGGGCGTCACGCAGGGCATCGGCGCGGCCCTGACGGAGAACCTCCGCACGGTCTCCGGCCTGGTCCGCCACCCGGACCTGACGGGCTACGCCCTGCCGACGTCGCTGGACGCCCCGGCGATCCGCATCGTCAAACTGGTCGAGGAGCGCGACGTGGTGGCGCCGTTCGGCGCGAAGGCGGCGAGCGCGGTCCCTGTGGTGACGACGCCCGCGGCGGTAGCCTCGGCCGTGCGCGCGGCCACGGGCCGACCGGTCAACAGGCTCCCGATCAGGCCATCGGCGGCGGTGGCTGTTCCCAACTCGTGACGGTGTGACCCGCATTGCACGTGCAACCCTGGACTTGGGACTGTCGGTACCGGTCGCTAGAGTGATCGGTGAGCATGCGCACGTGTGCGCGCGAACTCGTGCGAACGGGTGCGTACGGGTGCGAACGGGGATGGGTGGCGGCGCTTCGCGCGCCGCTGCTACGGGGAGACGGGGAGACGGGGAGGCCAACGTGGCAGACGACAACGGGGCGAGCCTGGTGGGAGCGAGCCTCGCGCTGGGGCTGGGGGGTCCGATGGGCGCGCTCGCAGGCGCTGCCTACGGGGCGGCCGCCGCGGCACTGAGGGTCCAGTACGACGACTTGAAGTCCTATCAGAAGCTGGTGAACGATCTCCTGACGAAGCTTCAGGAATCCCCGGCGCACCACGGCAAACTGGCCGACGGCACGCTGCCGGTGGGGGCCCTGGGCAAGAACTTCAAGCAGGCCGAGAAGCTCTACAACGCGTACAACACCGTCCACTCGGAGCTGCAGAAGCTGTCTAAGGGGCTGGCGGTGCAGATCGAGGCGCTCGGCATCGCCATCCAGTCGGCCGGGGGCGGCTACAGCGAGGTGGACGAGGAGACGAAGCGGCGCATGGCCCTCCTCGCTAAGCAGGCCCATGACATGTACAACGAGAAGCGTGACCCGTACGCGGAGAAGAAGTCCGACAGGCCGCAGGACACGCCGACCAGCCCGCAGCCGAACAGTCCGCAGCCGAACGGGAAGGGCGCCCCCATCCGATGAGCGAGTTTGAGGGCTACACACACGCGCAGCTGTACGCCATGGTCGCTGCGATGGACCCGGACAAGGCCCATCACTGCGCGACGCAGCTCACCGAGGCCGCCAAGGCGATCGAAGAGATCGGAAACAAGCTCAAGGACCACAAGGTCAAGGGCTGGGAGGGCGAAGCGGCCGACGCCTTCCAGAACTGGGTGAACAAGACGGGCAGCGCCACGCTGGTGCTGGCCGAGTACAGCGCCGCCGGCGGCAAGTACATGGCCGAGTCGGCCCAGATCATGCGCGAGGTCAAGCCGACCGACTACGGCGCGGGCAACATGCCCAAGTACGACGCGTCCGCGGAGGCGGCCCTCAAGCAGAACCTCGCGACGTCCCGCGAATACCACAACGACCCGGACGCGGTGAAGCTCGGCCAGGAGGCCTGGTCGAAGCTGAGCGGCGACCACGCGCGGGCCGTGGACGCGATGACGAAGCTGGCCGGGTCGTACGAGAAGTCGTCCCAGCAGATGGAACAGGCGACGATCCCGACGTTCCCGCCGCCGCCGAAGGTTCTTGTGCCGGAGGGGGTCGCAAGCGATACCGACATGGCTCGCTCGAGTTCCGCGTCGGGGAATTACACAGGAGGCTCCTCCTACGGATCGTCCTCGGGACCGAGCGGCAGTAGCTCTGCGAACGAGCCGGGCTGGGTGCCAGGGCACCAACCGAAGCCGGATGGCACGCCGCCGTCAACTTCTGTACCGCTGATCCCGGACCGTAACGTCGGCGTGAACATCGACTCCGTCGGCACGCTCCCGGACCGGACTGTGCCGCCGGTGACGACCACGCCCGGCCCGCTGCCCACAGGCCCGGGCCCCGTGGGTCCCGTCCCTGGCCCCTTCGCCCCTCCTGTGGGTCTCCCGCCGGTCGGCGGCGTGAAGGGGAAGGGCCTCGGTCCGGGCACAGGCCCCGGCCTCGGCCCGTACCCGACCCTGACCGGCCCCAACGGTCCCGGGGGTGGCAGGGTCGGCGGTATGCCGCCGGGCATGCCCCCGCGTGACACCGGCATCATGGGCGGTCGTCCCGTGAAGTCCAACGGTCCCAACGCGGGCATCCCGCGTGGCACGGTCATCGGTGAAGGTGCTCAGGCAGGCCGCGGCATGGGTGGCCCGATGGGCGGCGGCATGGGCGGTGGCGCTCACGGCGGGGCGGGCCGAGCGGCTGCAGGCCGTCGGCTGGCCTCGGAGCCGGGAGGCATCGTCGGTGGGCGTCAGTCTGCGGCCGGTCGCCCGGTCGCTGGCGGTCAGCCGTTCACCCAGGGCGGCTCGGGGCTCGTACGAAACGGTGCTGTTGGCGCCCCGGGTGCGCACGCTCCGGGTAAGCGGCGGGACGACCAGGGTGGCGAACGCCCCGACTATCTGGTCGAAGACGAAGAGACCTGGCAGGGCAACCGTCGTGTTGCTCCGCCGGTGATCGACTGAGCAGAACGGACGTTGCACGGGATGCGCATGCGTAAGGCGACCTCGGCCCTGGTGGGTCTGCTGCTGGCCGGGGTCGCCGCGACCCCGGCCCACGCGGACTCCATTCGATCGCAGCAATGGCATCTAGACGCCATGAAGGCGGACGACATCTGGAAGATCAGCACGGGTAAGGGCGTCACCGTGGCGGTGATTGACTCGGGCGTCAACCGCATTCCGGAACTGGAAGGGCAAGTTCTCGCAGGTAAGGACTTCGAACCGGACAGCGTAGAGGGTGACGAGAGGACGGACGTCAGCAGCCACGGCACGACCATGGCCGCAGTCATTGCGGGCAGCGGAAAGCATCCAAGCGGTGATGGCGCCTTTGGGCTTGCGCCCGGAGTCAAGATCCTCCCGATTCGCGTGCCCCATGAGACGAGTCGGGCAACCCCGTCGTGGGTCGCTGCCATTCGGTACGCGGCAGACTCAGAGGCCAAGGTCATCAACATTTCCCTGGCCTTGGACGGTACGCCCCAGGATGACGAAGCGCGTCGCGAAGCAGTGAAGTACGCGCTCTCGAAGGGGAAGCTGATCTTCGCTGGTACCGGGAATGACGGGAAGACCGAACTTCTCTACCCGGCTGCGACGCCGGGAGTCGTCGGCGTGGGAGCGGTGGACCCCAAGGGTGAGCCGACCAAGGAGTCGCAGCACGGCCCCCAGGTGGACATGGCAGCGCCTGGGAGCGACATCGTTACGGCTTGTGCCGGTAAGACCGGGCTCTGCAAGTCCTCTGGTACCAGCGACGCGACCGCCCTCGCCTCTGCCTCCGCTGCCCTCCTCTGGTCCGCCCACCCCGAGTGGACCAACAACCAGGTCCTCCGCGTGCTGCTGAACACCGCCGGCAAGCCCGTCGACGGCTCCCAGCGCAACGACTACGTCGGCTACGGCGTGGTCAGCCCCCGGGTCGCACTGCAGACGCCCGGCGACCCCGGTCCGGCGGACGTCTACCCCCTACCCGACCTGGCGGCGGCGGACGCGGCCAAGAAGCCCTCGGCCGGGCCCGACGGCAAAGCCTCCGGCTCGGCGGCGTCCACGCCCGCTCCGCAGGCGGAGGAGAAGAAGAGCGGCAGTTCCCTCCCCTGGATCGCCCTGGGCCTGGGAGCCTGCGTCCTCATCGGCGGAGCCGTGACCGTGGTCGTCGTGCGCCGCAACCGCTGACACCTGTTGAACCAGCTCGACCTGCATGATCTGACCGCACCTGACGGGGGAGTTCACGCGATGTCGTTCGACGAAGAGTGGTCGGCGGCGCGCGCCACGGCCACGGCCCATGTCTCGATGCGGCTCAACCAGGCTCCGGCCGATCCAGGCGGCGGAGGCGGCGGCGGTGACCTGGAGCTGAACCAGGACCACATCGGCGCGATCGGCTCGGAGGCGTACAAGCTCCACACCCGCCTCCAGACCGACGGCAAGCACGCCGCCACCTCCACCGCCGAAGCCGCAGGCGCACTCACCAAGGAGAACTTCGCCAGCGGGGCGGCACTCCTCAAGGTCAACACCACCTGGGAGACCCAGGTGAAGACCCTTGTGGCGGCCTGCGCGAACATCTCCAACGGTCTGAACTACTCCCTCTCCTCCCACGCCAAGGACGAGCAGCAGCTCCACGCAGACTTCACCGCGTCCGCGATCGACAAGTACCTGAAGTAGGGGCCGGGGCATGCTGACCTACGAGAACGTATTGCACGCACCGCTGGACAAGCTCCAGACGGCGGTCACCGACTGGACGGCGATGGCCGGCAAGCTGAACGAGATGGCCGAGGCCGCTCGCAACGGCATGAAGGCCAAGTCCGACAAAGCCGAGTGGAGCGGGGTCACCGCAGGCGTGGCCCGCGGGTTCGTCGACAAGACGGCCAAGGAGTTCGAGGACGCCGCCAAAGCGGCCAAGGGCATGCACCTGCTCCTCGCAGACGCGCACGCGACGTTCAAGGCCGCGCAGGACGAACTGAAGAAGCTCGCTGCGGAAGCCCCGGCGGCCGGCTTCCAGGTGGATGCCACGGGGCGGGTCTCCGCCATCCCGCTCCCCACCGAGGCCGAGCGGAACGCGGCCCGGCACGACCCCGACTACCAGCAGTCGCTGAACGCGAACCGCAACGCCTGGCAGTCCCGTATCAACCGCGCCGTCGAGGACGCCCAGGACGCCGACGACTCCCTGGTCCGCGCCCTCCAGGCGAACGTCACGGACGAACACGACTTCAGTGGTGCGAAGTTCAACACCCTTGACGCCGAGCAGGCGGCCCGCGCCGCCGACCTGATGAAGAAGGTCACCGGCGAGGGCGGCACCGCGCGCAACCCCGAGGCGCTGCGCGAGCTGGAGGAACTGCTCGACGACAACCGCGAGGACCCCGAGTTCTCGACGGGCTTCTACCGGACGATCGGGGCCGAGGGCACCCTGGAGATGTACTCCAGGATGTCCCTGGACGCGACGAGCCTGGGCCCGGCGGGCAAGGACCGTGCGCTCATGGTCGCGAACATCCAGAGCGACATGGGCGCGATGCTCGGCCTCGCCACGCACAAGGACGTCCCGAACCACCTCGACGCGGCCTGGACGACCCAGCTGATGAAGGCCGGCCGTAAGGAGATGGACGTCTTCGGCGGGGTGCGCCAGATCTACGGCTACCAGGCCCTCGGCGCCCTGCTGCGCGAGGGGAAGTACGACACGGAGTTCCTGACGTCGGTCGGCCGCGACATGATCGCCATGGACCGCAAGGATCCGAAGGCCTGGGAGTCCCACACCCCGTACGGCATGGAATCGGTCCTCAGCCAGGGCAAGGACGGCCGCGGCTTCTACCCGCTGACGGGACTGATGGAGGCGCTCGCCAACAACCCGGACGCGTCCACGGCGCTCTTCAACGAGCCGGTCCGCGAGGACACCAACAAGGACGGCCTCGTCACGAAGGACGACAAGCCGGTCAAGGGCCAGCACGGCCAGCCCCAGGGCATGGTCGACTACATGCTCGACAAGAAGCCGTACATGGACGGCTTCGACATGTCGCGGACCAGCGACCTGCACCCGGCGCAGCAGGCACTGGGCGACGCGCTGATGGCGGCGGTCTCCCACCGCGGCCCCGGCGACGAGGACTCCCCGCCGGTCGCGCACACCAAGGAGATGGCGGCCGTCATGGAACGGATCGTCGAGAAGATCGGCGACAAGCCGGAACTGGTCGACGCGGAGCCGGGGGACCCGGAGGGTCCGTTGAACGGCCTGTCCGGTCACTTCGGCCAGATGGCGGCGGAGTACATGCCGGACATCCAGGCGGCGGCGGAGAACGGCAGCCACCAGATCAAGGCCAACGGAGTGATGGCCGAGTTCAACAAGTCCAGCATGGCCAGTTTCATCGGGGCGGTGGGCCAGGACCCGGATGCCTACGGCGCGATGACCACGGCCCAGCGGACCTTCACCACGGCGCTCGTCAACGACGTCTTCGCCCATCGGAGCGAGTACGACGATCTCGACGCGGCAATCAAGGTCGCGGTGCACCCGGGTGGTCAGATCGCGGGCATCCTGTCCGAGGCTCGGGCCGAGGGAGTCTTCGCCGAGAACGGCCACAAGCAGGAGGAGTACGTCAAGGGCGTCGAGGACAACGCCAAGTGGGTCAACCGCGTCATCAGCGCTGCAGGCGGCAAGTACCTGGAGATGGTGCCGCTGGCCGGGGACGTCGTGGGAGCGCTTCAGGAGGACATCACCGAGAGCGTGGTCGAGAGCGCCAAGGAGGACATCGCGAAGAAGGTGGCGGACAGCAATCAGAAGGCCGGAGTCGATTACGGGGATGCGCAGCAGAACGCGGGCAAGTCGGCAGCGGATTCGGTGCGCATCGCGGCGGCAGGAACGGACCTGTCTCAACGCACGGTCGACGCTCTCGCAGGGGTCGCGTCCACCGAGACGGCGAATGCCCACTCGGTCGGCCGCGACCTGGTGGCCACGTCGAACGGCGGCTCCTGAATGTTCCGCCTTCCTGCTCTGCGCCTACTGATCGCGTTCGCCGCCGGTGCGGCGCTGCTGACCGGATGTTCTGGAGAGGACGAGTCGGCAGCCCCCGCGCTGCCCACCTCCACCTGCTACGGAGCGTTCACTCCGGAGGAACTCGCCCCCTTCATGGGCAAGGGGAAAGAGGTACGGGTGGACGGTCCGGCCGACGTCCGACTGACGGCGGACTGGAAGCGAAGTCACTGCACCATCGATGTCGACGGCCAGAGCCGCTTCACCGCATGGGCATATCGCAGGCCTGCGGGGCTGAACATCCCGTTCGGCTCCGAGACCGAGAAGCAGAATCCCGAAGCGCTGCCCTACGCGGGCAACAGCAGGCTCTGGGACAGTGGGGCTGCTGTTGTCCTCAGCTGCAAGGCACCCACGGACACCTTCGATCTCGAACTGCGCATTTCGGCCGCTGTGCCCGCCACGCTGAAGGAGGAGGACCGGCGCCCGACGTTCACCGCCCTTATGAAGAAGTTCATGGACCTGGCCAAGCAGCAGAACCAGTGCGGGATGTAGACCGGCTGCCCGAGACGAAGACCGCCCGGGCTGGCACGATCCCCCGGCGGCGGCAGGAGGGGCGTTGCTGGCCGGCTGCTCGGACAGCAAGGAGCCTGCTGCGGCCAAGCTGCCAGCGTCCACCTGCTTCGGCGCCTTCGCTCCGACCGAGCTGGAGCCCTTCATGGGCACGGGCGAGGAGGTGCGAGTAGATGCCCCGGCCGACGTCAGGCTGACCGCCGAGCGGAAGAGCGCGATCTGCACCATTGACGTCGACGGACAGCCCCGCTTCAGCGCGTTGGTGGAGCGCCTGCCGGCGGGGCAGCACTTCTTCTGGGCTCCCTCACTCGACCAGCAGAAGCCGGAGGCGCTTCCCTTCGCGGAGAACAGCAAGGTCTGGGACGGAGGGGCGGCGGTTTTCCTCACCTGCCACGGCCTTACGGATGCCTTTGAGCTGAAGGTGTGGATCGACGGCTCGGCGGAGCAGATCAAGCCCGACGAGCGGCGCCCGCTGTTCAGCGAACTCATGAACAAGTACCTGGCGTTCGCCAAGCATCAGAACCAATGCGGGATGAAAACCGGCTGACCACGGCGAAGGCGGCTCGGGGGAGCGCGATCTTTCGGCGGCCCGCCGTGACGCCTTGGCCGGTCAGCCGTTCACTCAGGGGGACCTTGACTACCGGGCCGACGACGAAGCGACGCCGCAGCACGCCCCGCTTGACCTGACCGGACCTGACGGGGGAGTTCACGCGATGTCGTTCGACGAAGAGTGGTCGGCGGCCCGCGCCACGGCCGCGGCCAATGTCTCGATGCGGCTCAATCAGGCCCCGGCCGGTCCAGTCGGTGGAGGCGGCGGCGGTGGTGGCCTGGAGCTGAACCAGGACCACATCGGTGCGATCGGCTCGGAGGCGTACAGGCTCCACGCCCGCCTGCAGACGGACGGCAAGCACGCCGCCACCTCCTCGGCGGAGGCCGCCAGTGCCCTCGCCAAGGAGGGTTTCGCGACCGGGGTGGCGCTGCTCAAGGTGAACACCACCTGGGAGAGCCAGGTGAAGACCCTTGTGGCGGCCTGCGCGAACATCTCCAACGGTCTGAACTACTCCCTCAGCTCCCACGCCAGGGACGAGCAGCAGCTCCGCGCAGACTTCACCGCGTCCGCGATCGACAAGTACCTGAGGTAGGGGCCGGGGCATGCTGACGTACGACAACGTGTTGCACGCACCGCTGGACAAGCTCCAGACGGCGGTCACCGACTGGACGGCGATGGCCGGCAAGCTGGACGAGATGGCCGAGGCCGCTCGCAACGGCATGAAGGCCAAGTCCGACAAGGCCGAGTGGAGCGGGGTCACCGCAGGCGTCGCCCGAGGATTCGTCGACAAGACGGCCAAGGAGTTCGAGGACGCCGCCAAGGCCGCCAAGGGCATCTACAAGGCCCTGGCCGAGGGCCTCGCCGTCTTCAAGTCCTCCAAGGGGCAGTTACAGAAGATCGCCACGGAGGAGGCCCCCGCAGCCGGCTTCCAGGTGGACGCGTCCGGGCGGGTCTCCGCCATTCCGCTGGCGACCGAGGCCGATCGGAACGCGGCGCGCCACGATCCCGACTACCAGCAGTCCCTGCGGGAGAACCGCGGGATGTGGCAGCAGAAGATCGACGCCATCATCGACAACTGCGACGACGTCGACCAATCACTCGCCCGAATGCTCGGCGCCAACGTCACCGACGCCCATGACTTCAGCGGGCCGAAGTACGGCAGCCTCGACGCAGAGCAGGCTGGCCGCGCCGTCGACCTCGCGAAGAAGGGGCGACAGCTCAGCCACAACGAACTCGTCGAGCTGAACGAGCTGCTGGCGGACAACGCCAAGGTGCCGCAGTTCTCGAAGGACTTCTACGAGAGGCTCGGCCCCAAGGGCGCCCTTGAGTTCTTCGGTTACATGTCGACGGATACGTACGACTACTCCAAGCTCGACGAGCAGCGCCTCAAGGACGTTCAGGAGCTCCAGAAGAATCTGGGCCTCAACCTGGCCACCGCCACCAACTCCAAGAGCGAGCCCCATCTGCCGGACAGCTACGCGCAGGAGCTGCGCAAGCTGGGCACGCAGCACATCCCGCTCGCCAAGTACGACCAGAACCCGCCGTACGGGTACCAGTTGCTCGGCGGCATCATGCGGTACGGGAACTACGACCCCAAGTTCCTGGTCCCCATCGCCGACCACGCCACCCAGATCCACGCCAAGGACCCGGACTTCTTCAACTCGACCCGCCACATCAACGTGTACGGCAGGAACTTGTTCAACCCGTCCGGAGTCAACGGCGCCGGCTACGACCCGGTGGTCAGCTTCCTTGAGGCGATGGGCCATAGCCCGGAGGCATCGGCCCAGTTCTTCGACCCCGACCGTGAACCGCGACCACCTGCGTACAACCAGGACGGCACCGTCAAGCCGGGCGAGCCCAACCTGGGGAAGGACGCCGAGGGCAAGCCGGTCACCAGCTACCTCGACTTCTTCGCCAACGAGAAATACGACTGCACCATCGACATGGAAGGCACGAACCCGGACGACCTGAAGAAGGTCCAGACGTACATGCCCGATGCCCTGGGCCACGCCTTGGAGGCAGCTGCCCTGGGACACGCCTGGGACGATCCCAAGCCGGAGCTGCACCGGACCGAGGCCGGAGCGCGGATCATGGACGCCGCTGCGGCGAAGTACGGCGGCGACGCCGGGTTGCTCAAGCATCAAGAGGTTCTGGCGGACAGCCTGGGAAACATGGCCGCCGGGTACATCGACGACCTTAATCACGCCCTGGATGAGAATGATGACCGCAGCGTCTTTGCCCCGCGTACCGGTGACAAGCAAGTACACGTGGCCTTTGGGCGCGAGGGCGCCCGTGACCTGATCGCTGCTCTCGGGCAGCACCCCGATGCCTACGCCACCGTGTCCACCGCGGAACGCCTCTACTCCGCGAGCGTCCTGGAGAGCCAGGGCGAGCACAGCGGCACGATCGACGAAGGGCGGGCCCGAGCGACGATCCGTACCACCGCCGAGATGCAGGGCATCCTCGATGAGTCCCGTGCGGAACAGGTCAAGGGGATCGGGGAGAAGAAGCACGAGGAGTACGAGAAGGCGCACGAGCAGCGGTCCGCATGGGTTGAGTTCGGGACTACGGCAGCCATCGCGGCCGGTGTGGCCTTCCTCCCCGCCACGGCTGCCGCGGCCGGTGCGGCGGCGATCATCGTCCCCTTGGCCGTGGACGTCGGCAGCGGAGGCGTGGAGCAGGCCGCCTCACAGGTCATCGGGGAGTGGTCGGACGAGGCCGTGGAAAGGCACAAGGACAAGTCCGACGGCGAGACGCATGACAGCAATAAGTCCATGTTCCAGGCCGGTGAGCACAGTGCCGAGGCGCCGATGAGGGAGTTCATGCGGCGCCACAACATCGATCCGAACAGCGACTTCGGCAACGACTTCATCGAGTCGATGCGTGTGGGATACGAGACCGGCAACACCATCGCCCGGCATCAGGGCCATGAGTCGCAGACGAAGGGCGTCAAGTGAACCTCGACCGTAGGTGGCGTCTGTTGGTGAGCTCGGCTGTCGGCTTGGGGATCCTCGGTGCGGTAGTCAGCGGCTGTTCCGCCGGGGGCCCGAAGCCGTCGGCTCAGCCCACGGCTCGGCAAAGGATCCCTGTGGGTCAGGTCTGCGCCGGGCTCTTCACGGACGAGGGCGGCAAGGCGCTGGAGCGAGCCCTCGCATCCACGCAGTTCGAGATCTGGGACGAGAAGAAAAACCCGGACGTCCGGGCCGTTGCCCAGATGATGGAGGACGCCTACCGGGCCGGTAGGAAGATCAAGAACATGCCCCAGCCGGTCTGCGAGATGGTGGGGAGGCCAACGGAAACCGGTGTCGCCACCGCGCGAGTGATGTTCACCGCATACAGCAAGCACGCTGGCGACCCGGCCGACTTTCCAGGCGTGGGCGACAGTGGTGTGCGCGTCAGGATGGAACAGAAGCGGGTCTACCTCTCCTACGACTGCGTCAGCTCCCGCGTCGGCTCGACACAGGAGATTCCCCTGCGGATCAAGCTCCTCTTCCAGGAGCGGTGGGACGCGAGCAAGGGGGAAGACGTCCTCAGGCCGGACTACCTGGCCATCACCCACTCCGCCGCCCTGGCCGTCGCCAAGGAGCTTCGGTGCGCGAACGACGGAGGCCTCCCCGCACGCGCCGTAGACCTTCCGAAGTCCTAGTGCGGGCCGGACAAGGCGAAAGCCGCCCAGGGGAGCGCCTGCCCCTGAGCGGCTCGCCGCGAAGCCGTGACCGGAATCGAACCGGCGTAACTCGCTTTGCAGGCGAGTCCCTCAACCACTCGGGCACACGGCTGTGTGGTGATGTGTAAGACCGTACGAGGGGTCGCGGGGGCCGGGAAGGGTTTCGGGGGTGGCGAAATGCGACTGCCATGTCGCGTTCACACACGGGGGGCCTAGGTCTTCGGGACCAGGGTGGGATCCGTCGAAATGACAGGGTCGAGACGTGGCTACGCACCTTACGCTGGGGCGATGAGTGCCCTCGAACCACGTGTGCCCCCGACCGTCGCGCCGGTCCCGTCCCCGCCGTCGAGCGGGATCCTCGGGCCGGCGTACCGGACGCTCAGCGTCGGGATCATCTCCGTCGTCTTCCTGATCGCCTTCGAGGCCACCGCCGTGGGCACGGCCATGCCCGTCGCCGCGCGGGAGTTGGAGGGGATCGCGCTCTACGCCTTCGCCTTCTCCGCCTACTTCACCACCAGCCTCTTCGGCATGGTCCTGTCCGGGCAGTGGGCCGACCGGCAGGGGCCGCTGCGGCCGCTGACCGTCGGCATCGCCTCTTTCGCCTCGGGGCTCGTCGTGGCCGGGACCGCCGGGGCGATGTGGGTGTTCGTGATCGGGCGGGCCGTGCAGGGCTTCGGTGGCGGGCTGGTCATCGTCGCGCTGTACGTGGTGGTCAGCCGGGCCTACGAGGAGCGGCTGCGGCCCGCGATCATGGCGGCTTTCGCCGCCAGCTGGGTGGTGCCGTCCATCGTCGGGCCGCTGGCCTCCGGGACCGTCACCGAGCACCTCGGGTGGCGGTGGGTGTTCCTCGGGATACCGGCCCTCGTGGTGGTGCCGCTGGCCGTCGCCCTGCCGGCGATCCGGCGGACCGCGTCCGGGCCGGTGGATCCCGACGCCCCGCCCGTGGCCTTCGACCGGCGGCGGATCCGGCTGGCCTTCGGGATCTCGGTCGGGGCGGGGCTGTTGCAGTACGCCGCCCAGGACGTGGGGTGGTGGTCGCTAGTGCCCGCGGCCGCCGGTGTGGCGCTGCTCGTGCCCGCCGTGCTGGGGCTGCTGCCGCGCGGGACGTACCTGGCGCGGCGCGGGCTGCCGTCCGTGGTGCTGCTGCGCGGGGTGGCCGCGGGGTCGTTCATCGCGGCGGAGAGCTTCGTACCGCTCATGCTGGTCACGCAGAGGGGACTGAGCCCCACCTTGGCCGGCTTCTCGCTCGCGCTGGGCGGGCTGACGTGGGCGGGCGGCTCGTGGGTGCAGTCGAAGGGGCGGATGGCTCCGTACCGGGAACGGCTGATGGTGGGCGGGATGGTGATGGTGGCCGTCGCCATCGCGGCGGCGCCGGCCGTGCTGATCGAGTCGGTGCCGGTGTGGACGCTGGCGCTGGCCTGGGCGGTCGGCTGCCTGGGCATGGGCCTGGTCATCGGCTCCACGAGCGTGCTGCTGCTGAAGCTGTCGGCGCCGCAGGAGGCGGGAGCCAATTCGGCGGCGCTGCAGATCTCGGACGCGCTGGCGAACGTGGTGCTGCTGGCGGGCGGGGGCGCCGCGTTCGCCGCGCTGGGCGGGGGAGCGGTGGGGGCCGCGCACACCGTCACGGCCGGCGGGACGGCCTCGCATCCCGCCGCGTTCGTGGTGGTGTTCCTGCCCATGGCGTGCGTGGCGCTGGTGGGGGCATGGGTCGCGACCCGCCTGGACCCCCGGCCGGTGCGTGAGCCCGCCGATGCGTGACCTGGCCGGTGCATGCCCCGGCCAGTCCGTGAGCCCGCCGGTCCGGGAGCCCGCCGGTCCGTGAACCGGCCGATGCGGGACCCGGCTGTCCGCGCCCCCGCCAGTCCGTGAGCCCGCCGCAGAGCCCTGGGGCCGGCGGAGCCTGCCGTGACCGCAGACTCGACGACGTCGGGCAGATCGCGCGGCGGCTGCGGGCCCTGCACGAAGCGGTGTGACGCTCGCCGCACCGGCCGAGGTCACGGGCCTGTCCCTCCGCGCGGGGTGGAGCCGTCCCGGTAGGGTGGCCCGGTTGTCCTACGGACGACTGCGACTGCCTGCCACGCGTACCCGCTACGCCGAGAGCACGAACCGGAGACCGTGACTACTACCGCCTCCCACCACCTCTCACCCGCCTTCCCCGGCCGCGCCCCTTGGGGCACCGCCAGCGCGCTGCGTGCCTGGCAGCAGGGGGCGTTGGACCGCTACATCCAGACCCAGCCGCGCGACTTCCTCGCGGTCGCGACGCCCGGCGCCGGAAAGACCACCTTCGCGCTGACCCTCGCCTCCTGGCTGCTGCACCACCACGTCGTGCAGCAGGTGACCGTGGTCGCGCCGACCGAGCACCTGAAGAAGCAGTGGGCGGAGGCGGCCGCGCGGATAGGCATCCGGCTCGACCCCGAGTACTCCGCCGGACCGCTCAGCAAGGACTACCACGGCGTCGCCGTCACCTACGCCGGTGTCGGCGTGCGGCCCATGCTGCACCGCAACCGCTGCGAGCAGCGCAAGACCCTCGTGATCCTCGACGAGATCCACCACGCCGGCGACTCGAAGTCCTGGGGCGAGGCCTGCCTGGAGGCCTTCGACCCGGCGACCCGGCGCCTGGCCCTGACCGGTACGCCCTTCCGGTCCGACACCAACCCCATTCCCTTCGTGACCTACGAGGAGGGCAACGACGGGATCCGGCGCTCGTCCGCCGACTACACCTACGGCTACGGGAACGCCCTCGGCGACGGCGTCGTGCGCCCCGTCATCTTCCTCTCCTACAGCGGCAACATGCGCTGGCGTACGAAGGCGGGCGACGAGATCGCCGCGCGGCTCGGCGAGCCGATGACCAAGGACGCCATCTCGCAGGCCTGGCGCACGGCGCTGGACCCGCGCGGCGACTGGATGCCGAACGTGCTGCGCGCCGCCGACCAGCGCCTGACCGAGGTCCGCAAGGGCATCCCGGACGCGGGCGGCCTCGTCATCGCTTCCGACCAGGACTCGGCCCGCGCCTACGCCAAGCTGCTGCGGGAGATCACCGGCAGCAAGGCGACCGTCGTCCTCTCCGACGACACCGGCGCCTCGAAGCGGATCGACGAGTTCAGTGCGGACGGCAGCCGCTGGATGGTCGCGGTCCGGATGGTGTCCGAGGGGGTCGACGTACCGCGCCTCGCGGTGGGCGTGTACGCCACGACGATCTCGACCCCGCTGTTCTTCGCGCAGGCCGTGGGGCGCTTCGTGCGCTCGCGCAGGCGCGGCGAGACGGCCTCGGTCTTCCTGCCGACCATCCCCTACCTGCTCGGCTTCGCCAGCGAGATGGAGGTCGAGCGCGACCACGTCCTCGACAAGCCGAAGAAGCAGGGCGAGGAGGACCCGTACGCCGAGTCCGAGAAGGAGATGGACGAGGCGAACCGGCAGGAGGACGAGGACACCGGCGAGGACGAGCAGATGTCCTTCGAGGCGCTGGAGTCCGACGCGGTCTTCGACCGGGTGCTGTACGACGGCGCCGAGTTCGGCATGCAGGCGCACCCGGGCAGCGAGGAGGAGCAGGACTACCTCGGCATCCCCGGGCTGCTGGAGCCGGACCAGGTGCAGATGCTGCTCCAGAAGCGGCAGTCGCGGCAGATCGCGCACAGCCGCCGCAAGCCGGACGCGGAGGCGGACCTGCTGGAGCTGCCGGCCGAGCGGCGGCCGGTGGTCTCGCACAAGGAGCTGTTGGAGCTGCGCAAGTCCCTGAACACGATGGTGGGCGCCTACGTCCACCAGAGCGGCAAGCCGCACGGGGTGATCCACACCGAGCTGCGCCGGGTCTGCGGCGGGCCGCCGAGCGCGGAGGCGACGGCGGGACAGCTGCGCGAGCGGATCAAGAAGGTGCAGGAGTGGGCCACGCGCATGCGGTGAGCCCCCCATATACAAACGGCAGAACGACGGCGGGGTCCGTGCGGAACAGCGCACGGACCCCGTTGTCGTTGTCGTCGCTTTGGACCTACGCGGTCGGGCGGCGGGGGCGGCGCCTGCCGTTGCCGACGACGAGCGCCGCACGCGTGGCCTGGGTGTCCTTGGCGGACTTCATCCGAAGCTTGCGGTCGAAGACCTCGTTCTTTTCGACATCGACGTCCGCGAGCGCGAACGGGTACACCTCTTCGGAGCCGTCCGCCTGGAGCTTGTGCCAGCCCCGGGGTTCGAGGGAGTGGTCGCCTCGGTACGGCCCCAGGTGCGCGGCGCATCCCCCCACCGGGACGAAATGACCATCGGTTTGAACATGATCAGAGTAATGGGGCGGTAAAGGGCTCCTGTGCAAATTGAGGTTACGAAATGACACCGGGGGCGATCAGGAACCGGCATAAAGGGGCAGGAGACGCCCGGATTCTGGACGAGCTCTTCCGCTGAGCGGACCCGCTCGCTACTGTCCCCGCATCGAACGCACCGTGGCAGCGCCGCCGCGGGAGCGCAGCCGGTGCCATGGCCGCTACCGGCGGCCTCTCCGTGCGCCGCCGTGGGACCGGCGGCGTGCCACCCCGAGAGTCACCGCCGCTCACCGAAAGAGGGAGAGGCGTCGTGACCGCGGAAACCTCCCAGACTCTCGACAGAGGGCTCAGAGTCCTCAAACTGCTCGCCGACACCGACCACGGTCTGACCGTCACCGAGCTCTCCAACCGCCTCGGTGTGAACCGCACCGTCGTCTACCGGCTCCTCGCCACGCTCGAACAGCACGCCCTGGTCCGCCGTGACCTCGGCGGGCGGGCCCGCGTCGGGCTGGGGGTGCTGCGGCTGGGCCGCCAGGTGCACCCGCTCGTCCGCGAGGCGGCCCTGCCCGCGCTGCGGTCCCTCGCCGAGGACATAGGTGCCACCGCGCACCTGACCCTCGTCGACGGGACCGAGGCGCTGGCCGTCGCCGTCGTGGAGCCGACCTGGACGGACTACCACGTGGCCTACCGGGCCGGCTTCCGCCACCCGCTGGACCGCGGGGCCGCCGGGCGGGCCATCCTCGCCGCCCGGCAGGGGTCGCTGATCGAGCCGGGGTACACGTTGACGCACGGCGAGCTCGAAGCCGGAGCCAGTGGGGCCGCGGCGCCGTTGGTGGGCATCACCGGGCTGGAGGGCAGTGTGGGCGTGGTGATGCTGGCCGACGCGGTGCCGGAGCGGGTGGGGCCGAGGGTGGTCGACGCGGCGCGTGAGGTGGCCGACGCCCTTCGCTAGGCCGCGGGCTTGGCGGGGTCGGGCCGGGGTCGGGCCGTGCCGCGCTGTGCCGGGGCCGTGCCGTGCGCTGCCGGGTGCGGCGCCGTTGCCGGGGGCGCTGCCCCCGGACCCCCGCGCCTCAAACGCCGGCGGGGCTGGAAGAGTGCCGGGCGTGGCTGGAGGGTGTCGGCTGGGCTGAAGGGTGCCGGGTGCGGCGCCGTTGCCGGGGGCGCTGCCCCCGGACCCCCGCGCCTCAAACGCCGGCGGGGCTGGAAGAGTGCCCGGCGGGGCTGGAGGAGTGCCGGCGGGGCTGGAAGAGCGCCGGCGCGGCTGATGTGTGCGGCTGGGGCGGAGCAGGCCGGGGCGGGGCTGGAATAGTGACGGGTCGTGGATAGATTGGGCGGGTGATCTCTCGTCTGCTGCGTCTGTCGCGTCCCGTTGCCCTGGGTGTCTGTGCCGTGCCGGTGGTCGGGGTGTTCGCTGCCGCGGCCTTCGCGCCGTTGCCGTTCGTGGTGGCCATTCCCGGGCTCACCGCCGACGTGCTGGGGGCCGATCAGGGCAAGCCCGTCATCACCGTCAGCGGGGCGCCGGTCCGGGAGACCAAGGGTGAGCTGCGGATGACCACCATCCGGGCCACCGGGCCGTCCTCGACCATGCGGCTGCACGAGCTCGTCGGTCACTGGTTCAAGACCGATGAGGCGGTCCTGCCCAAGGAGGCCGTCTACTCCTCCGGCGGTAGCGACGAAGAGATCGAGCAGCACAATCTGGAGGAAATGGCCAAGTCGCAGTCGGCCGCCGCCGAGGCCGCCCTCGGCTACCTCCACAAGGACCCCAAGGACGTGAAGGTCGAGCTCAACCTCGCCGACGTCGGCGGCCCGAGCGCCGGGCTGCTCTTCTCCCTCGGCATCGTCGACAAGCTCGACGGCGACGGCAGCGGCGGCGACCTCACGGGCGGACGCAGCATCGCCGGTACGGGCACCATCACCGCCGACGGCAAGGTCGGCGCGGTCGGCGGGGTGGCCCTGAAGACCCAGGCCGCGCGGCGCGACGGGGCGAGCGTGTTCCTCGTACCGAAGGCCGAGTGCGGGGACGCCCGCTCGGAGCTGCCCGAGGGGCTGCGGCTCGTACCCGTCACCTCGCTCGCGGACGCGGTGGACGCGCTGCGCGCGCTGAACCGGGGCGAGGACGCGCCCTCCTGCTGACCGCCCGGCTCAGCGCCGGTCGTCGTCCTCGGCCGCCTGCTCGACGAGCGGGATGATCCGCAGCGGTACGGGGTTCTCCATCACGATCGCCGTCGACGCCCGCACGATCCCCTCGAAGCCGACCACGCGGTCGATCACCCGCTGGAGGTCGGCGTTGGAGCGGGCCACGAGCCGGCACAGCATGTCCCCGTGCCCCGTGGTGGTGTGCAGCTCCAGCACCTCGGGGACCCCGTCCAGGTGGGCCCGTACGTCGGCCCCCTGCCCCTGCTTGATCTCCAGGGTGGCGAACGCGGTCACCGGATAGCCGAGGGCCGTCGGGTCGACCTGCGGGCCGAAGCCGCGGATGACCCCGTTCGACTGGAGCCGGTCGAGCCGGGCCTGCACGGTCCCGCGGGCCACGCCGAGGCGGCGCGATGCCTCCAGGACACCGATCCGCGGCTCGCGGGCGAGCAGGACGATGAGCCGGCCGTCGAGTTCGTCGATGCCCATGGACGCCTCCCGGTGCCCACCCGTGCGCGAGGGTGGTCATAGTGCACAGATGTTTCAACCATCCTCCGGCCATCCTGGGCATTTTGTATAGCCAAATAAGAAACTATTGCGCAGCTTGTGGATCGGCGGGACTCTGCGCTCATGACTGAGACCCTCGACACCACCCCGCACACCGCGCGTGAGGCCGACCCCTTCCCGGTGAAGGGCATGGACGCGGTCGTCTTCGCCGTGGGCAACGCCAAGCAGGCCGCGCACTACTACTCCTCCGCCTTCGGCATGAAGCTCGTGGCCTACTCCGGACCGGAGAACGGCAGCCGCGAGACCGCCAGCTACGTCCTGACCAACGGCGCCGCCCGCTTCGTGCTGACCTCGGTCATCAAGCCGACCACGGACCACGGCCGCTTCCTCGCCGAGCACGTCGCCGAGCACGGCGACGGCGTGATCGACCTCGCCATCGAGGTCCCGGACGTGCGCGCGGCGTACGCGTACGCCGTCGCGCAGGGCGCCCGCGGGCTGGACGAGCCGTACGAGGTCAAGGACGAGCACGGCACGGTCGTCTTGGCCGCCATCGCGACCTACGGCCAGACGCGCCACACCCTCGTCGAGCGCGGCGACTACACCGGCCCCTACCTGCCGGGCTACACCGCCGTCCAGCCGATGGTCGCGCCCCCGGCCAAGCGGACCTTCCAGGCGATCGACCACTGCGTCGGCAACGTCGAGCTCGGCCGCATGAACGAGTGGGTCGCCTTCTACAACAAGGTCATGGGCTTCACGAACATGAAGGAGTTCGTGGGCGACGACATCGCGACCGAGTACTCGGCGCTGATGTCGAAGGTGGTCGCGGACGGCACCAAGAAGGTGAAGTTCCCGATCAACGAGCCGGCGATCGCGAAGAAGAAGTCGCAGATCGACGAGTACCTGGAGTTCTACAACGGGCCCGGCGTCCAGCACATCGCGCTCGCCTCGAACGACATCGTCTCGACCGTACGCACCATGCGCGCGGCCGGCGTCGAGTTCCTCAGCGTCCCGGACACCTACTACGACACGCTCGGCGAGTGGGTCGGCGACACCCGCGTGCCGATCGACGAGCTGCGCGAGCTGAAGATCCTGGCCGACCGCGACGAGGACGGCTACCTGCTGCAGATCTTCACCAAGCCGGTGCAGGACCGTCCGACCGTCTTCTTCGAGATCATCGAGCGCCACGGCTCGATGGGCTTCGGCAAGGGCAACTTCAAGGCCCTGTTCGAGGCGATCGAGCGGGAGCAGGAGAAGCGCGGCAACCTGTAGGCCGCAGGGTCGTTCCCGGCCCCCGGCCGTTTCCGGCCCCCCAGCTGTTTCCGGCCCCCCGGCTGCCGCCGGGGGGTCCGGCGTTGCCCGCGAGGGCGCTGCAGCGGGTCGCGGCCCCGCGAGGGGAGGGCCGCGCCCCGGTCAGCGGGCGGACGGGGACGGGGACGGCGCGGGAGTCCCCGACGCGGACGGGGAAGCGGACGCGGCCGGATTCGGCGTGGCGTTCGGCTTCGGGAGGTCGGGTTCGACCCACGGAGTGACCGGCCGGAGGTGTTCCGGGCCGCCCGGCGGCGGCTGCCCGATCGACGCCAGCGCCTCCTTGGCCAGCGGCCCCCGCAGCGGCGAGAAGTACGGGTTCGTCCGCATGGCCTCCTCCAGGTGGCGCCGGGTCGCCGCCTCGTCGCCCAGACCGCGCTCGATCATCGCCCGGTGGTAGGAGAACTCCGCGCTGCGCAGGCCCTGTTCCGTGGCCTTCTTCGCGTACTCCAGAGCCGCCGAGTCCTCGCCGGCCTTGTGCAGCGCCCACCCCAGGGCGTCCGCGACCTGCACGCTCTTGTGCCGCGACCACTCCTCCGACAGCCGCCGCACCGCCGCCTGCGGATCGCCGTGGTCCGCCTCGTACAGGCCGAGCACCACGTCGTCGTCGACACCGTTCGTGCCGTCCCGCGCGGTCAGCGCGCCCAGCATGTCGTAGTGCTCGCGCGCCTCCTGCTCCCGCCCCAGCGACTCCAGCAGCTCGGCCAGTTCCCTCGCCAGCTGCGGCTCCGGAGCCCGCCCCAGCGCCAGCCGGTAGTCCCGCACGGCCTCCCCGTCGCGCCCCAGCGCGGCCAGCGCGCGGGCCCGGCCGCCGAGCGCCTGCGCGTGCGCCGGATCCGCGCGCAGCGCGCCCTCGTACTGGCGCAGGGCCTCCTGCGGGTCTCCGCGCTCCCAGGACAGCTCCCCGAGCCGGAACAGCGCGTAGGCCTTCTCCGGCGGGGTCTTCGCCGCCCCCGCCGCGTGCTCCATCGCCACCACCGCGTCCTCGCGCCAGCCGCGGTCGCGGTAGACCTGCGAGGCCCTGACGTACGCCGCCAGGCCCGGCCGCAGCTCCAGCAGCAGCTCCATCGCCTTCTGCGCGCCCTTGTAGTCGCCGAGCCCGGTGTAGGCGTCCACGAGCACCGGGTACGCCATCCACCGCCGCGGCGACTGCGCCCGGACCAGCTCGCCCCACTTCTTCCCGGTCGTGAAGTCCCGGCGGGCGTTGGCCAGTGCGCCCATCCCCGTCATCGCGTCGAAGTTGCCCTTCTCGGCCGGATGGGCCTCCAGCGAGCGCTTGAGCGCCTTCTCCGCCTTCGGGAACCAGCCCGAATCCGCCGTGCGCCGCGCCTGTTCCAGGTACGCGGCGCCCAGCACCGACCACGACGCGTGGTCGTCCGCGTGCGCCGCGAGCCACTTCTCGCGGTCAGCCACCAGCGCCGTCAGGTCCACCGCCGCCGCGGGCGCGCCCATGCCGACCGCGGACGCGGCCCGTTCGCTCGGCCCCGGCGGGCGGGCGTCGTCGTCGGTGCGCGCCGGCCGGATCAGCAGGGCCCCGGCGATCAGGACCACGGCGACCGCGGCGGCCACGAGCGTCTTGCGGCCGGTGAAGGTCACGGGCGGCGCCGGCGTCTGCGATTCCTCGTCGATACGGTCCATGGGGTCACTGTGCGTCAATATGAAGAGTTCGCCGAGGTGTCCGAAGACGGGCGCGGCCGTGTTCACACCGATGGCCCCGAGTGCCACGCTGGTCCCATGGATGACGATCTCTTCGCACGTCTGCGAGCGACCCTCCTCGAAGAGCTTCCGCCCGAGGCCGTGATCACGGACCCCGGGGTGACCACCTCCTACGCCACCGACATGGCCGGCTTCTGCGCCGCCGGCACCCCCGCCGTCGTCGTCCTGCCCCGGACCGTCGAGCAGGTCCGGCACGTCATGCGCACGGCCACCGCCCTACGCGTCCCGGTCGTCCCGCAGGGCGCCCGTACGGGCCTGTCGGGCGGCGCCAACGCCTCCGACGGCTGCATCGTGCTGTCCCTGGTGAAGATGGACCGGATCCTGGAGATCAGCGCCGTCGACCGGATCGCCGTCGTCGAACCGGGCGTGGTCAACGCCGTGCTCTCGCGCGCCGTCGCCGAACTGGGCCTGTACTACCCGCCCGACCCCTCCAGCTGGGAGCAGTGCACGATCGGCGGCAACATCGGGACCGCGTCCGGGGGCCTGTGCTGCGTCAAGTACGGGGTCACCGCCGAGTACGTGCTCGGCCTCGACGTGGTCCTGGCGGACGGGCGCCTGCTGCGCACGGGCCGGCGCACCGCCAAGGGCGTCGCCGGATACGACCTCACCCGGCTGTTCGTGGGCTCCGAGGGCAGCCTCGGCGTGGTCGTCCAGGCCGTCCTCGCCCTGCGGCCCGCGCCGCCCCGGCAGCTGGCGCTCGCGGCGGAGTTCCCCTCGGTCGCGGCCGCCTGCGAGGCGGTCTGCTCCGTCATGGAGGCCGGGCTGACCCCCTCGCTGCTGGAGCTGATGGACCGTACGACCGTCCGCGCCGTCAACGCGCTCGGCAGGATGGGCCTGCCGGAGGCCACCGAAGCGCTGCTGCTGGCCGCCTTCGACACCCCGCACGCGCCCGAGGACCTGGAGGCCGTGGGGAAGCTGTGCACGGCCGCCGGGGCCACCGCCGTCGTGCCCGCCGAGGACGAGGCGGAGTCGGAACTCCTGCTCCAGGCCCGCCGGATGTCCCTGCCGGCCATGGAGGCGCTGCGGCCCGCGACGATGATCGACGACGTGTGCGTACCGCGGTCGCGGCTCGGCGAGATGCTGGACGGTACGGCCGCCATCGCCCAGGCGCACGACCTGCTCATCGGGGTCTGCGCCCACGCGGGCGACGGCAACACCCACCCCGTCGTCTGCTTCGACCCCGCCGACGAGGACGAGACGCGGCGGGCGCGCGCGTCCTTCGACGAGATCATGGCGCTGGGGCTCTCCCTCGGCGGGACCATCACCGGCGAGCACGGGGTCGGCGTGCTGAAGAAGGAGTGGCTGGCCCGCGAACTGGGGCCGGTGGGACTGGAGATGCAGCGCGCCGTCAAGCAGGCCTTCGACCCGCTGGGGCTGCTCAACCCGGGGAAGCTCTTCTGACCGCGGGCCGCCCGGCGTGCGGTGGCGGCCCCGGTCACAGGTCCCCGTCCGCGGACTCGTCCGACGGCCACGGGTCGCGCAGCCACAGGTCGTCGGCCAGGCTCGGGGTGAGCAGCTCGGCCAGCGCCGCGTCGAGGCCGAGCCGCCCGGCCTCGGTGCCGGGCGGCACGAGGCGCAGGGTGCGCTCCAGCCACGCGGAGACCGCGCCGGCGGGGGCCTCCAGGAGGGCGTCGCCGTCGGGGGAGCTCAGCGCCATGCAGAGCACGGGCTTGCCGTCGGTCTTCGTGGGCCAGATCCGCACGTCGCCCTGGCCGGACGGGCGGAAGACGCCCTCGACGAGCAGCTCGCGGGCGAAGGTCCAGTCGACCGGGGCGCTGGAGCCGGTGTGGAAGGTGATGTGGACCGCGTACGGGTCGTCCGTCAGGTAGAGGAGCCGCGCGGGGACGGGGATGCTGCGCTCGGGGGACAGGACCAGCTTGAGTTCCAGCTCGCGCTCGATGACGGGGTGGAGCATGACGGCCTCGCTTCGGGTTCGGTGCGCGGGGCCGGATGGCGCCCCACACCCGCAGAGAGCGCCGGTGTGCCCGGGTATGACGCGACATCGGGCGTCGAACCGGAGATTGGCTGAAATCTGTTTCTGGCTGAAAACCGTGGTGGGAAGCCGCGGGGGGCGCCGCTCGGGGCGGCATTCGCCCGATCGCTTGGATTCTCCCGTTACCGGACCTGCCGGAGGGAGGTTCTTGGCTATGGTCCTCCCTTGCACAAGCCTCAAGCCACGATCGGAGTTGGGGACATTGACGGCCTCCCCTGGTGACGGCGAGCACGCGGCCCGCGAGGGCTACTACCCCGATCCGTCCATCCCGGGGTACATCCGGTACTGGAACGGTGCGGCCTGGGTCCCGGGCACGAGCCGCCCGGCCCCCGCCCAGGAGACGGGGCCGGTGTTCCTCGACGAGACCTCCGTGACCGAGGCGCTGCCGGAGCCCGCACGAGCGCCGGAGCCCGTACGGGAGCGCGAACCGGTGCGGGAACGCGAGCCCGTACGGGAACGGGAGCCCGCGCGGGAACGCGAGCCCGCACGCGCGCGGGAGCCCGAGCGCGCCGCCGAGCCCGAAGCGGCCGTCGAACCCGGGGCGTGGCAGGCCGACCCCGTGCACCAGGCCGGCTTCGGCGGGCCGCGCGACCACCGGGTCTCGTGGGGCAGCCCGGCGGAGCCCGAGGCCGGGCAGGGGTCCGCGCGGCCGGGGATCTCCCTGGCCCGTACGCCCGCCGCCGCGGCCCCCGCGCGCCTCCCCGCCCAGGCCGCGGCGGGCATCCTGTCGGCCCGCTCCCCGGCCGCCCAGGCCCCGGCACCCGCCCCGGCACCCGCCCCGGCCCCGGTCCACGCCCCGGCCCCGGCTCCGGCCCCCGCCCCGGCCTGGCCGGCAGCCCCCGGCGCGGGGGGCCCCGGCCCCTCCGGCGTCACGTCCTCCTGGCCCGAGGCGGCGGCCCCCGCCCCGGCGCCCTCCCGGCCCCAGCCCCCGGCCCTCCCCGGCCGGGAGGACCAGCCCCCGGCGGCCCCGCGGCCCGCCGCCGCCCGGTCCGGCCCGGCGCCGCGGGACGAGGTGTGGGCCCCGCGGCCCGCCGGAGTGCGCCCCACGGTCCCCGCAGGAGGCGCGGCCGCCCCCGCGGAGCCGCGGTCCACGGGCTGGGAGCCGCGCGGGTCCGAGGAGGGCCGCCCGGGCAGCCCGGCCCCCCGCCCCGCCGCCCCCAGTACGCCCCGGGCCGTCTTCGAGCGGATGGCCGAACGGGCCGCCCGCCCCGCCGGGCTGACGCGCCGGGTCGTGGCCCGCGCCCTGGACTCGCTCGTCCTCACCGCCGTCGCCGCGGCGGTCGCCCTGCCCCTCCTCCCCGGCGCCACCGCCCACCTCCAGGCCAAGGTGGACGCCGCCCGGGCGAGCGGCCGCAGCACCACGGTCTGGCTGTTCGACGGGGCCATCGCCGGCCGGCTGGGCCTGGTCCTGGGCGCCGTCCTCCTCTTCGGGATCCTGTACGAGGCGCTGCCCACCGCCCGTTGGGGCCGCACCCCGGGCAAGAAGCTGCTCGGTGTCCGCGTGCTGGCCACCGCCACCCTGCGCCCGCCCACCTTCGGCGCGGCCCTGCGCCGCTGGCTGGTGTACGCGTTCCTCGGTCTGCCCGGCAGCCTCTGGTGCCTCGTGGACCGGCCGCGCCGCCAGGCCTGGCACGACAAGGCGGCCAGGACGTACGTAGCGCGCTAGGCATGCGCGCCCCCCCGGATGGACGCGGTCCCGTTGCGGGGTCGGCGGGGCCGGGTTCGACTCGGGCCATGAGTACCGACCAGCCGCCGCCGGGCGAGCCGCCCGAGGAAGACCCGTTCCTCAAGAAACCCCAGGAACCGACACCTCCGTCGGGCGGTTCGCCGTACGACGCGCCGCCCCCCGGCCGCGGTGGTCCCCCGCCCCCGCCCCCCGGTGGCGGGGGATACCCGCCCCCGCCCCCCGGTGGCGGGGGATACCCGCCCCCGCCCCCCGGTGGCGGGGGATACCCGCCTCCGCCGCCCCCGTACGGCGGTGGGGGTGACCCCTACGGCGGCGACTACGGCATGCCCGATCCCCTCGCCGGGATGCCCCCGCTCGCCGACTTCGGCAAGCGGCTCGCCGCGCGCATCATCGACGTGCTGATCGTCGCCGTCCCGCTGTTCCTCATCCAGCTGGCCTTCGGGACGAACCGGTACACGGTCGAGACGAACCGCGGCGAGGACGTCAGCGAGGTCATCACCCGCTCCTACAGCGGCAGCGGCCTGATCATGACGCTCATCTCGATCGCCGCGTACCTCGGTTACGACTGGTGGTTCACCAAGAAGAACGGCCAGACCGTCGGCAAGAAGGCGATGGGCCTGCGCGTCGCGATGCTCAATGACGGCACCGTGCCCGAGTCCGGAGCGGCCCTGAGCCGCGCCGCCGTGCTCTGGCTCCCGACGCTGATCTGCTGCTTCTGCCTGTGGCCGATCGCGCTGGTCGTCTCGATCCTCGTCGACAAGCCCTACAAGCAGGGCCTGCACGACAAGGTCGCCAAGACCGTGGTGGTCCAGGCGGCCACCTAGGACGGGAACAGCGCGGTGCGCGGGCGGCCGTCCCTCCGGGGAGGCCGTCCGCGCCGCGTCGTGCGCCGCCGAAGTCTCAGCGGTGGACGGAGTGTTCCGACTCCGCGGGCCGAGGGTCGGACACCCGGGCGGGGGCGGTTTCCGCGGCCGCCCTCGTGTCCGTACCGGCCGCGTGGCGGCCGCGGCGCCTGGGGGCGGGCACGGTGAGGGCGACGAGCAGACCGAGGGCGAGCGCGGCGGCGGAGATGACCGCGACCCCCAGCCCCGTGCTCGTCTGCGAGAGCAGCAGCATGGCGATCGTCGACACGATGACCGTGACGGACCCGTAGGCGAGCTGTGCGGCAGTCGGACGCGGCATGGCGATATCCGTCCTCAGGGAGGGGAGGGGGAGTCGGCTCAACTGGTTCGCGCGTCAAGTGACTCTATGACGGGGATGCCCGAGAGGGACCGCCGGTAAGCGTGACCTAACACACGGTGCCGGAGCACGGGGGGCGCACGGGTTCATTTTCACGCCCTCGGGGAGGGGGAGAAAGGGGACGGGACGGACTTCGCGAGCCACCGGGACGTGTACTTCGCCCCGTATGGCCGTGGAACGTCCGGATAGCGGAACTGCCCGACCGCATAGTGCAGTTGTAAGGGTCAAGTCAAGGTCTGTCTTTTCTCGCGTCTCTCCGGTCAAATGTCGTCACTTGAGACGCGCGCCGCGCGGAACCCCCCGCTCCTATGGAGAAGTTCCGACCTACGTTGCGGCCGCGGGAGGGGAACGACATCAAGTGACCAGCAACTCCGCCAGACGGCGTGCGATCCGTGCTGCCGCCGTCACCGTGACCATGGCCGCCTGCGCGACCACCGCAACCTTCTTCACCGTCTCGGCCGCCCAGGCCGACGGCCGGGGACCGACCGCCCCCGCAGCCGACCGTCAGGACCCGACCGCGCCTTCCAAGGTGGTCGAGCACGACCTGAAGGGCCCGTTCAGCGAGCAGCAGGCCGCGCAGCGCGAGGCCGCTCTGGACCAGGTCCTGCAGGGCAAGAAGAACGTCGAGCAGCGCGGCGCCTCCAAGGTCGTCAAGCTCGACGACAAGAAGTACGTCGAGCTCGGCCGCGAGAAGACCGACAAGATCTTCACGATCCTCGTCGAGTTCGGCGACCAGGTCGACAACACGACCATGTTCGACCCGGACGGCCCCGGCCCCAAGCCGGCCGTTCCGAAGTACGGCGGCACCCCCGGCCCGCTGCACAACACGATCGCGGAGCCGGACCGCGCCAAGGACAACAGCACCGCCTGGCGCAAGGACTTCAGCCGCGACTACTTCCAGGACCTCTACTTCGCCTCCGGCGAGGGCAAGGACTCCCTGAAGACGTACTACGAGAAGACCTCCTCGGGCCGCTACTCGGTCGATGGCGAGGTCGCCGACTGGGTCAAGGTCCCGTACAACGAAGGTCGTTACGGCTCCAACTACTGCGGCCAGACCAACTGCTCCAACGTGTGGGACACCGTCAAGGACGGCGTCACCGCGTGGACGGAGGCCCAGAAGAAGGCCGGGAAGACCGACGCGCAGATCAAGGCGCAGCTGGCCCAGTACGACCAGTGGGACCGCTACGACTTCGACGGCGACGGCAACTTCAACGAGCCCGACGGCTACATCGACCACTTCCAGATCGTCCACGCGGGCGAGGACGAGTCGGCCGGCGGCGGCGTGCAGGGCACGACCGCGCTGTGGGCGCACCGCTGGTACGCCTACGGCACCGCGGCGGGCAAGACCGGCCCGGAGAACAACAAGGCCGGCGGCACCCAGATCGGTGACACCGGCATCTGGGTCGGCGACTACACGATGCAGCCCGAGAACGGCGGCCTCGGTGTCTTCGCGCACGAGTACGGTCACGACCTCGGTCTGCCGGACCTCTACGACACCTCCGGTGGCGGCGAGAACTCGGTCGGCTTCTGGTCCCTGATGTCGGCCGGCTCCTGGCTCGGCACCGGCAAGGACTCCATAGGCGACCTCCCGGGCGACATGACCGCCTGGGACAAGCTCCAGCTGGGCTGGCTGAACTACGACACGGCCAAGGCCGCGACGAAGTCCACCCACAAGCTGGGCGTCTCGGAGTTCAACACCAAGGACAAGCAGGCGCTGGTCGTCGAGCTGCCCAAGAAGCAGGTCAAGACCGACGTCGTCGCTCCCGCCGAGGGCGCCACCCAGTGGTGGAGCAACATGGGTGACGACCTCAAGAACACCCTGACCCGCTCGGTCGACCTGACCGGCAAGTCCTCCGCCGCGCTGTCCCTCAAGGGCTGGTGGGACATCGAGGCCGACTACGACTACCTCTACACCGAGGTGTCCACGGACGGCGGCGCCACCTGGACCGCTCTGGCCGGCACCGCCGACGGCACGGCCATCCCGGCCGACGCCTCCGGCAGCCCGTCGCTGACCGGTGTCTCGGAGACCTGGAAGTCGCTGAACTTCCCGCTCGACGCCTACGCGGGCAAGAAGATCGACCTCCGCTTCCGCTACCAGACGGACGGCGGCGCGGGCGGCAAGGGCTTCACCGCCGACGCCGTCACCCTGACCGCGGACGGTTCCGCGCTGTTCACCGACGGCGCCGAGAACGGCGACAACGGCTGGACCGGCAAGGGCTTCTCCCGCATCGGTGGCAGCTTCACCAAGGAGTACGCGCAGTACTACCTGGCCGAGAACCGCCGTTACGTCTCGTACGACAAGACCCTCAAGGTCGGCCCGTACAACTTCGGCTTCGGCAACACCCGTCCGGACTGGGTCGAGCACTACGCCTACCAGGACGGTCTGCTGATCTGGCAGTGGGACACCTCCCAGAAGGACAACAACACCAGCCAGCACCCGGGCCAGGGTCTGATCCTCCCGATCGACGCCAACGCCAAGCCGATGAAGTGGGCGGACGGCACCCTGCTGCGCAACAAGATCCAGCCGTACGACGCCGCGTTCAGCGCGTACTCGACGGATGCGATCACCCTGCACAAGAACGGTGAGGCGCTCTTCCTGAAGCCGAAGCCGGCCCAGCTGGTCTTCGACGACCACAAGGGCAAGTACTACTACGACGAGAACCCGACCGGATCGGTGAAGGTCACTGACACCAACACCAAGATCAAGATCCTGAAGGAGACCTACGACGGTGAGGTCATGACCGTCGAGGTGGGCCCCTCCTCGAAGTGATTCGGTAAAACCGCAGGTCAAAGCATGATCGGCCGTCGCCCTCTAGCGGGCGGCGGCCGATCGCGTTTAGATGCGCGGTACGAGTTTCTTATTGACGGGGGAGATGACAGCCATGCCAGGTGGAGGTTTCGTCAGGTTGCCGGGCGGCAGTGTGGTGGTCGCGCTCACACTGCCGCGGCCGGCCGGAGAGTGTGGAAACGTCCGCGTGCTGGTGCACGCCGCGAACCGGGCCCGCGCCCTGACCAGGCTGCGGAACCTCGGGATGCGGGCGGTGTACCTGCGGGGCAACGCGCAGCCGCCGACGCCGGACGAGGTCACGGCCGTCCTGCACCATCCGGACGGCCTGCTGTGGCGCGGGGCCCCCGACCGGGCGCAGGAGCTGTGGCACCCCATCCGGGCCCTCCTGGGCACGTAACGGCGTATGGGGGCGGCCAGGCGGGCTAGAAGGGCCCCTGGCCGTCCGGGCCCTCTTGGCCCTCTCCGCCGTCCTGGGGCTTTCTGCGGCCCGTGTGGCCCACCAGGGTCACCCCGGCCGCGCGGAGCTCCTCAAGGGCCCGTGCGGTCGTCTGGGGCGCCACCCCGGCCGTCAGGTCCAGCAGGACGCGGGTGGCGAAGCCCTCGCGGGCGGCGTCCAGGGCGGTGGCCCGTACGCAGTGGTCGGTGGCGATCCCGACGACGTCGACCTCGGTGACGTGCCGGTCCCGCAGCCACTGGGCGAGCGTCGCCCCGTTCTCGTCGGCGCCCTCGAAACCGCTGTACGCGGCCTCGTACGCGCCCTTGTCGAAGACGGCGGCGACGGCCCCCGAGGCCACGGCGGGGGCGAAGTTCGGGTGGAAGCCCACCCCCTCCGTCCCGGCGACGCAGTGGACGGGCCAGCTCGACTCGTAGTCCGGCTCGGCCGGGGGGTGCGCGAAGTGCGACCCGGGGTCGACGTGGTGGTCGCGGGTCGCGACGACGTGCCGGTAGGCGGGCGTGGCCTGACCGATGTACTCGGTGACGGCGGCGGCGACGTCGGCTCCGCCCGCGACCGCGAGGCTGCCGCCTTCGCAGAAGTCGTTCTGTACGTCGACGACGATCAGTGCGCGGTGCATTTCGCGTGCCCTTCGGCTTGGCGGTGTGGATGGTGCGGGCCGCGGCGGCTGGCTGCGGTGCGGCGAGGCCGGCTGCTGGGGGCTCTGCCCCCGCAGCCCGCGCCTCAATCGCCGGCGGGGCCGCATTCCGGCCCGCCCCGGCCCGGTTACGCGTACTCGGTCGGGATGACGGCCTCGCCGCGCGAGAGCTGCGTCGCCGACAGGGGGAGCCCGGCGCGGGCGGCTCGGTGGCGGTCCCGCGCGGCCTGGAGCGGCTCGCGGGCGACGACCTCGCCGCCCTTGACCAGCTCGACCAGCAGCTGCTCGTCCGCCAGCCCCGCGGGGACCGGCCCCACGCCCACGACCTCCGCCTCCGCGACCCCGTCGGAGTCGCGCCGCCGCGCGGCCCACTTGCGGCCGCCGATGGAGGTCTTGCCGCCCGAGGACTTCTTCGCGACCGGCACCAGCGGCGCCTTGGGGTCGGCCGAGCCGGCCCGCGCCACCAGCTTGTAGACCATCGAGCACGTCGGGTGCCCGCTGCCCGTCACCAGCTGCGTGCCCACCCCGTACGCGTCCACCGGCGCCGCCGCCAGCGAGGCGATGGCGTACTCGTCCAGGTCCGAGGTCACCACGATCCGCGTGGCCGTGGCCCCCAGCTCGTCCAGCTGCTGGCGCACCCGGTGGGCCACCAGCAGCAGGTCGCCGGAGTCGATCCGGACCGCGCCCAGCTCCGTCCCGGCGATCTCGACGGCCGTCCGGACCGCCTCGGTCACGTCGTAGGTGTCCACCAGCAGGGTCGTGCCCCGGCCCAGCGAGTCCACCTGCGCGGTGAAGGCGTCCCGTTCGCTGTCGTGGACCAGCGTGAAGGCGTGCGCGCTCGTGCCGACCGTCGGGATCCCGTAGCGGAAACCGGCCGCCAGGTCCGAGGTGGAGGAGAAGCCGCCGACGTACGCGGCCCGCGACGCGGCCACCGCCGCCAGCTCGTGGGTGCGGCGCGCGCCCATCTCGATCAGCGGGCGCTCGCCGGCCGCGGAGGACATCCGGGAGGCGGCCGCCGCGATCGCGGAGTCGTGGTTGAGGATCGACAGGATCACCGTCTCCAGCAGCACGCACTCGGCGAAGCTGCCCTCGACGCGCAGGATCGGCGACCCGGGGAAGTAGACCTCGCCCTCCGGGTAGCCCCAGATGTCGCCGGAGAAGCGGTACGAGGCCAGCCAGTCCAGGGTCCGCATGTCGACGACGGCCCGGTCGCGCAGGAACTCCAGCACCGCGCCGTCGAAGCGGAAGTTCTCCACCGCGTCCAGCACCCGCCCGGTCCCCGCGACGACCCCGTAGCGGCGCCCCTCGGGCAGTCGCCGGGTGAACACCTCGAAGACCGAGCGGCGGTCGGCGGTGCCGTTGGCCAGCGCGGCCTGCAACATCGTGAGCTCGTAATGGTCCGTGAAGAGCGCTGTCGACGGCACGTCCACCGGCAGGCCCAGGTCCGCAGGGTTCATGCGACGGATGCTAGCGCACATCTCGTCAAAGTGACGAGATGTGGGTCCCGTTTGTGCGACTGGGCCGTCGCGGTGGCAGCATGGGACAAGTGAGTGTTGCTCCCATTGAGATCGAACGCACCGAATCGGCCGAAGAGACCTTCGTCGTCCCCGAACCCGACGTCCCCTGGGTGACCCTGGTGCACAACGACCCGGTCAACCTCATGAGCTACGTGGCGTACGTGTTCCAGGCCTACTTCGGCTACTCGAAGGACGTGGCGCACAAGCTGATGCTCGATGTCCACCACAAGGGGCGGGCGGTCGTGTCCAGCGGCACCCGCGAGGAAATGGAGCGCGACGTGCAGGCCATGCACGGCTACGGCCTGTGGGCGACCCTCTCGCAGGACCGCACCTGATGGGCGGCGGGACCTTCGAGGCACTCAAGGGCGGCGGCGCCGCCATCGCGCTCGACGAGATCGAGATCTCGATCCTGCGTTCCCTGGCCGTCCAGATGCTGGAGCTGATCGGCCCCGGCGAGCCGGAGCCCGCCGAGGACGCCGACCCGCTCGCCGCGCTGTTCGCCGAGGGCCCCTCCGAGCCCCCGTCGGACCCGGCGCTGGCCCGGCTCTTCCCCGACGCCTACGGGGCGCCCGACGGCGCCGGCGACGAGGGCGTGGACCCGGCCGAGCTGGCGGCCCGCTCGGCGGAGTTCCGCCGCTTCACCGAGACCGACCTGCGCACCCGCAAGCGGGAGGACGCGCTGGCCGTCGTACGCAGCCTCGACGCGCTCACCCCGGCCGGTGACGGGGCGGCCGTGCTGGAGCTGACGGGGGAGCTGCCGCTGCGCTGGCTCGGCGCGCTCAACGACCTGCGCCTGACGATCGCGGCGCGCCTGGACATCACCGAGGACGACGAGAGCGCGGCGCTGTTCAGGCTGCCGGACGACGATCCGCGCAAGCCGATGGTGATGGCGTACCTCTGGCTGGGCGGCCTCCAGGAGACGCTCATCGAAACGCTCTGAGACGTTCCGGTGAACCCTCTGGAGATCCTCAAGGCGGGGCGCCGTTCGCTCAGCGGACGCTCAAATCCGGATAACGATCAGATCACCGCCATGCGGTGATCTGATCCTTCCGTAGGCCTTTGTCCTGAATTTTTGGTGCCCCGCGCCACATTTCTCCCCCTCCCGCGGTCGTCGGCCCGTGATAAATCTTCACGACCGCCGACGGGACGCCACCCATGTCCCCCGGCTCGCTTGAACCGGCTGACCGCCGGCGTGCAACTCCATCCGTATCCGGGGGGATCGAGGACCCGATCCGCAGCCAGTGAAGGCGCGGGTCGGCGTGGAGAAAGGCGCACCAGACATGACCTCAGTGCAGGTCGAGCAGCACGGCAAGACGCCCGGCGAGGGCACTCAGGGCGCGGGCGAGGGCGGCGAGGGTTACCACCGCACGCTCGGCGCCCGCCAGATCCAGATGATCGCGATCGGCGGAGCCATCGGCACCGGCCTGTTCCTGGGCGCCGGCAAGGCGATCTCCAAGGCCGGCCCGAGCCTGATCCTGGCCTACGCCATCGCGGGCCTGGTCATCTTCTTCATCATGCGGGCCCTGGGCGAGCTGCTCATGTACCGCCCCGTCTCCGGTTCCTTCTCGGACTACGCCCGCGAGTTCCTGGGCCCGTTCTGGGGATACGTCACCGGCTGGACCTACTGGCTGTTCTGGGTGGTCACCGGCATCACCGAGGTCACCGCGGCCGCCCAGTACATGGCGTACTGGACCCACGACAGCTTCCCGCAGTGGGCCTACGCGCTGATCTTCACGGTCATCCTCTACGCCGCCAACCTGATCTCCGTGAAGCTCTTCGGTGAGCTGGAGTTCTGGTTCTCCATGGTCAAGGTCACCGCCATCGTCGGCATGATCCTGATCTGCGCCGGCATCCTCACCATCGGCTTCTCCGACGCGGCCGACACCGCCACCGTCTCCAACCTGTGGAACGACGGCGGCTTCTTCCCCAAGGGCATCGGCGGCACGCTGATGACCCTGCAGATCGTCATGTTCGCCTTCCTCGCGGTCGAGCTGGTCGGCGTCACCGCCGGCGAGTCCAAGGACCCCGAGAAGACCCTGCCCAAGGCCATCAACACCGTGCCGTGGCGCATCGCCGTCTTCTACGTCGGCGCGCTGATCATGATCCTGTCGGTCGTCCCGTGGACGCACTTCCAGCCGGGCGTCTCGCCCTTCGTCGCCGCCTTCGAGCGCATGGGCCTCGGCGTCGGCGCCGCCATCGTCAACTTCGTCGTGCTGACCGCCGCCCTGTCCTCCTGCAACTCGGGCATGTACTCCACCGGCCGCATGCTGCGCGACCTCGCGCTCAACGGCCAGGGTCCGAAGGTCTTCACCAAGCTCACCAAGAGCGGCACCCCGCTGATCGGCACCACCGTCTCCGCCGCGCTGATGCTGGTGGGCGTCTGGATCAACTACGTCGCCCCGGGCAAGGCCTTCGACTACGTCGTCTCCTTCGCCACCATCTCCGGCATGTGGGCCTGGATCATGATCCTCGTCTGCCAGATCCGCTACCGGGCCAAGGCCGACCGCGGCGAACTGCCGCACTCCCCGTTCAAGGCCCCCGGCGCCCCGTACACGAGCTGGTTCGCGCTGCTCTTCATCGGCATGGTCATCGTCATGATGGGCGCCGACAAGGACTCCCGCGTCTCGCTGTACTGCGCCCCGCTGTGGGGACTGATCCTGGGCGTGTCCTACCTCGTCCTGAAGTCCCGCAACCCGCGCGGCGCGGCCTTCAGCAAGGCCTCGTAGCACCGTCGTATCCAGCATGCGGGCCCTTTCGTACCACTCCTCGGTACGGAAGGGCCCGTCTGCTTATCCTGTCGCTCATGCTGACCCTCACCCAGGCCCTGTATGACCAGATCGTCGAGCACGCCCGTCAGGACCACCCGGACGAGGCGTGCGGAGTCGTGGCCGGCCCGGCGGGCACCGGCCGGCCCGAGCGGTTCATCCCGATGCTCAACGCGGCCCGCTCGCCCACGTTCTACGAGTTCGACTCCAAGGACCTGCTCGCGCTCTACCGCGACATGGACGACCGCGACGAGGAGCCGGTGATCGTCTACCACTCGCACACCGCGACCCAGGCCTACCCCTCGCGCACGGACGTCACCTACGCGAACGAGCCCGGCGCGCACTACGTCCTGGTCTCCACGGCGGACAAGGACGGCCTCGGCGAGTTCCAGTTCCGCTCGTACCGGATCGTCGACGGCGAGATCACCGAGGAAGAAGTGCAGGTCGTCGAGGCCTACTGACCACCATGCGGTCGGTCACCGTCCACGATGCGGGATCACACTCCAAACCGGGGACCGGGAATCGTTAACATGACCGCATGGTTTCCCCCGACGTGAGCATCGAGACGCCCGGCAGGCTGCTGCTCGTGGCGCGGCTGCACGTCGACCTGTGCCGCCTCGCCAGCGCCATCTGTCCTGCCGCCTGAGCACCAGACCCTCCCGCGCGGAGGGCCCGACGAACCGCGCGCCCTCACGTCTCACCCTCTGCTCACCGCCGCTTACCGCTGCTTACTGCTTACGCCCTGACGACTGGAGCCCAGCCATGGCCATCGAGGTCCGCATCCCCACCATCCTCCGCACCTACACCGACGGCGCGAAGGCCGTGACCGGTGAAGGCGCCACCCTCGCCGACCTCTTCACGGACCTGGAGAGCCGCCACAAGGGCATTGAGGAGCGCATCGTCGACAACGGCCAGCTGCGCCGCTTCGTGAACGTCTACCTCAACGACGAGGACGTCCGCTTCCTCGACGGCATCTCCACCGCCCTCAAGGACGGCGACAACGTCACCATCCTCCCGGCCGTGGCCGGCGGCGCCGCCTGATGCGTTACGACTCCCCGCTGGCCGCGGTCGGCAACACGCCGCTGGTCCGGCTGCCCCGGCTGTCGCCCTCGGACGACGTCCGCATCTGGGCGAAGCTGGAGGATCGCAACCCGACCGGCTCGATCAAGGACCGCCCCGCGCTCCACATGGTCGAGCAGGCGGAGAAGGACGGCCGGCTGTACCCCGGCTGCACCATCCTGGAACCCACCTCGGGCAACACCGGCATCTCGCTGGCGATGGCGGCCAAGCTCAAGGGCTACCGCATCGTGTGCGTGATGCCGGAGAACACCAGCCAGGAGCGGCGCGACCTGCTGGCCATGTGGGGAGCCGAGATCATCCCGTCGCCGGCCGCGGGCGGTTCGAACACCGCGGTCCGGGTGGCAAAGGAACTGGCGGCCGAGCACCCCGACTGGGTGATGCTCTACCAGTACGGCAACCCCGACAACGCCGGCGCGCACTACGCCACCACCGGCCCGGAGATCCTCACCGACCTCCCGTCGATCACCCACTTCGTGGCGGGCCTCGGCACCACCGGCACCCTGATGGGCGTCGGCCGCTACCTGCGCGAGCACGTGCCCGGCGTGAAGATCGTGGCCGCCGAGCCGCGGTACGACGACCTCGTGTACGGCCTGCGCAACCTCGACGAGGGCTTCGTCCCGGAGCTGTACGACGCCTCCGTGCTCACCACCCGCTTCTCGGTGGGCTCGGCGGACGCGGTCACCCGCACCCGCGAGCTGCTCCAGCTGGAGGGCATCTTCGCCGGCGTCTCCACGGGAGCCGCCCTGCACGCGGCGATCGGCGTCGGCCGCAAGGCGGTGGCCGCGGGCGAGTCGGCGGACATCGTCTTCGTCGTGGCCGACGGCGGCTGGAAGTACCTCTCGACTGGCGTCTACACGGCCGCGACGACGGAAGAGGCCATCGAGGTCCTCCAGGGCCAGCTCTGGGCGTAGGCCGTCTCCAGCCCGCTCGGCTTCCTCCGCCCTCGAAGCCGTCCCGCGCCCGCTTCCCCTCGGGGAGGCGGGTCGCCGCGTTTCGCGCCTCGAATCACCCGAATGGCCCTCGGGAGTCGCCGGGACGGCGGTACGGGTCAACGCTGAACGTGCCCGACCTACCCCAGAAGAGAGGGTGGTGGCACGATGACGACCACTCCCAACCCCGCTGCTCCGAGCTCCTCCGGTGTCCCTCCGCCCTCGGGGGCCCGTGCCGGCTGGGCGGCGGGCGGCACGATGTTCGCCGCCGTCCTGATGATGATCAACGGCGTGTTGGCGATCTTCGAGGGGATCGCCGCGCTCGCCAAGGACGACGTCGTCTGGCGGGTCCGCGACTACACGTTCAAGTTCGACCTGACCGCCTGGGGCTGGATCCACCTGATCCTCGGCATCATCGTCCTGATCGTGGGCATCGGCGTCCTCAAGGGCACCCCCTGGGGCCGGGCCCTCGGCGTCGCCCTGACCGGCCTCATGATCGTCCTCCACTTCCTGTGGCTGCCCTACCAGCCGTTCTGGTCCCTGATCGCCATCGCGATCGGCGTGTTCGTGATCTGGGCCCTGTGCGTCGACCGCAGCCGTGACCCCTTCTGAGCCGGTCAGCCCCCGCGGGCCGGGACGCCATGGGGCGCCCCGGCCGGCAGGGGGCACGGCTCCGGTCGGCGGTGGGAGCGCAGCCTGGCCAGGCGGCCCCCTCCGCCCCCGGTCCGCCGCCTCGTGCTGACCGGCTTCCGCGGCTACCCCCGTGCGCCCAGGAGCTCCGCCAGCACCGCCGCGTGACTCGTCGCCGGGTCCTTGACCGCCGTCAGGAGCGTCACCGGCCCGGCCCCCGCCAGCTCTCGCAGGCGGGCCAGCTCCGCCGCGGCCTCCGGCTCCGCCAGCTCCGCCTCGTACCGTGCGCGGAACTCCGCGGCGGAGCCGCCCCCGTGGAACCACTTGCGCAGCTCCGTCGAGGGGGCCACGACCTTCGGCCACTCCTCCACCGCGGCCGCCTCCTTCGACAGGCCCCGCGGCCAGAGCCGGTCCACCAGGACCCGTACGCCGTCCGCCTGGGGCTCCGGCGGGTCGTACACGCGTCGCAACCGGATCACCGTCCGCCTCCCAGGCCCTTGACCTCGTCCCACACCGCCGGGTCCAGCATCCCCACCCGCGCCCGGAATTCCCACAGCGACACTTCCACCGGCCGGTCCGCCTCCAGGAAGCTCGTCCGGCCCTGGGCCCCGACCGTCCCCGGGGGCAGCGGGATCACCCCGGCGCGCCGGTCGTCGTACTTCCCGGTGATCCACGCGACCCGCGCGCGGTGCGCCCGTACCCCTCCCGCGCCCGCTCCCACCGCCAGCACCAGGCACGTGCGGCCGTCGGCCAGCGCCCACAGCTCGCCCGCCCGCGGCCGCGGCGGCGGACCGGCCCCCTGCTGCGGCGGCGCCCGGCGCGGCAGCCCGCGCCGGGCCCCGGAGGCCAGCACCACCAGCGCCACGGCCACGGCGGCGGCCAGCGCGGGCCACCAGGACGTGTCCATGCTTCGACGGTAGCCGCGCGCCCACCCCCCGGCGCGGCCACGCCCAGCACACGGCAACGCCCCGCGCACGGCAACACCCGTACGCCCTTCGCTCCGACGGGTGACACCACAGGTGATTCCCCCCACAACGGCCCGCCGCGGAGGAGCGACCCGACGTTTCGCGCCTTACGCTCGACTCCACGCACGGCCCGCATCCCGTCCACGGACCGTCCTCGGAGGTTCACGCTCCATGAAGCTCACCGTCGTCGGCTGTTCGGGGTCGTTCCCCTCCGCGGAATCGGCCTGTTCGAGCTACCTCGTCGAGGCCGACGGCTTCCGGCTGCTCCTCGACATGGGCAACGGCGCCCTCGGCGACCTGCAGCGCCACTGCGGCCTCTACGACCTCGACGCGATCTTCCTGAGCCACCTGCACGCCGATCACTGCATCGACATGTGCGCGTACTTCGTCGCCCGTTTCTACCGGCACGAGGGCGGTCGCTGCGGCACCATCCCCGTCTTCGGGCCCGAGGGCACCGAGCGGCGCCTGACCACGGCCTACGACGACGTCCCCGACGAGCGCTCGATGAGCGAGGTCTTCGACTTCCGCACGCTCAAGCCCGGGACCTTCGAGATCGGCCCCTTCCAGGTCCGCACCGAGCGGGTCGCCCACCCCGTCGAGTCGTACGGCATCCGCATCGAGCACGGCGGCCGCTCGCTCACGTACTCCGGGGACACCGGCGCCTGCCCCGAGCTGGCGCAGCTCGCCGACGGCACCGACCTCTTCCTCTGCGAAGCCTCCTTCACGCACGGCAAGGAGGACATCCCGGACCTCCACCTCAACGGCCGCGAGGCGGGCGAGTACGCGCGCGGCGGCAACGTCGGCCGGCTCGTCCTCACGCACATTCCGCCGTGGACGGACCCGGCGCAGAACCTCGCCGACGCCCGGGCGGTCTACGGCGGCCGGGTGGACCTGGCCTACGCGGGCGCGGTCTACGAGGTCTGAGGTACTGCGCGTACTGGACGCACCGGATACGACGAAGCCCCCGTCCCTCCCTTCCGGGAGAGCGGGGGCTTCGGCGTGCGTACGGGCGAGCGGGCTTACTTGGCCTCGGCCTTCGCCAGCTCGGCGAGCTCCTCGTCGGACTCGCGGCCCGGGGTGGGGAGGTTGAACTTGACGATCGCGAAGCGGAAGACGACGTAGTAGACCGCCGCGAAGCAGAGGCCGACCAGCGCCAGGCCGAACGGGTTCGTCGCCTTGCCGAGGTTCAGCAGGTAGTCGATGGCTCCGGCGGAGAAGCCGAATCCGTCCTTCATGCCGAGGGCCCAGGTCAGGGCCATGGACACACCGGTCAGGACCGCGTGGACCGCGTACAGCACCGGCGCGATGAACATGAAGGTGAACTCGATCGGCTCGGTCACACCGGTGACGAAGGAGGTGAGCGCGAGGGAGAACATCATGCCGCCGACGACCTTGCGGCGCTCGGGGCGGGCGCAGTGCACGATCGCGAGGCAGGCCGCGGGAAGGGCGAACATCATGATCGGGAAGAAGCCGGTCATGAACTGTCCGGCGGTGGGGTCGCCGGCGAGGAAGCGGGAGATGTCGCCGCTCTTGCCCTCGAACTCGCCCGCCTGGAACCACGGGAAGGAGTTGAGCAGGTGGTGCATGCCGACCGGGATCAGCGCACGGTTGGCCACACCGAAGATGCCCGCGCCGACCGCGCCGGAGCCGACCAGCCACTCACCCAGGTTGTGCAGACCGGTGCCGAGGACCGGCCAGATCAGACCGAAGACGATGCCGATCACCAGGCCGGCGAAGGCGGAGAGGATCGGGACCAGGCGGCGGCCACCGAAGAAGCCCGCCCACTCCGGCAGTTTGGTCCGGTAGAACTTCTGGTAGAGCAGGGCGACCACGATGCCCATGACGACACCGCCGAGCACCTTGGCGTCCACGGGCGCTTCCACCATGACCACCTTGCCGTCGACGGCCTTGGCGATCTTGGGCAGGTTGGAGTCGGTGAACGTGGCGAGGACGCTCTTGAAGACCAGGTAGCCGGTGACGGCGGCGAGGGCGGTGGAGCCGTCGGACTTCTTGGCGAAGCCGATCGCGATGCCCACGGCGAACAGCAGCGCCATGTTGTCGAGGATCGCGCCACCGCCGGCGGCCATGTAGCCGGCGATCTTGTTGATGAACTCCGGCATCGAGGCCGAGCCCAGCATGTCCTTGTCGCCCAGGCGCACCAGGAGTGCGGCGGCAGGCAGCACGGCGACGGGGAGCATGAGACTCCGGCCGATGCGCTGCATGACGGCCATCACGCCAGCGCCCTTCTTCTTTTCGGCCGCGGGTGCGGTAGCCGTGGACACAACTTCCTCCAGTGGGCAAGGCGACGCCAGGGGGAAACAGGGGACGGGCGACGTCTCGGGTTTGGGGGTACGCGGGCTCAGACAGGCCCGCGTGGTCTACACCAATGCGTGGTGTAGACCAGTTGTAACACGGTCGGCGTTAGATAAGGAACCTTCGATTTCCTGTGGTCTACGCCACATCCGCACGCGGCGGCCCCGCGCGCGGCGCGCCGGGGCCCGCGGGCATGGCGGCGGCCCCCGGATCCGGGATCCGGGGGCCATGGGCGACGGGCCTCAAAGGCCCGGCGCCGTACGCCTGTTGGGCCCCGAGCCGGGCGGCTCGGGCGGGGGAGGCTCAGGCCTTGGTGGTCTCCGCCTGCATGGCCGCGATCTCCTCGTCCGACTCCCGGCCGGGCGTCGGAATGTTGAACTTCGTGATCGCGAAGCGGAACACCGCGTAGTAGACGACCGCGAAACACAGGCCGATCGGGATGATCAGCCAGGGTTTGGTGGCCAGCCCCCAGTTGATGACGTAGTCGATCAGGCCCGCGGAGAAGCTGAAGCCGTCCTTCACCCCCAGCGCCCACGTCACCGCCATCGACACCCCCGTCAGCAGCGCGTGGACCGCGTACAGCGCGGGCGCCACGAAGAGGAAGGAGTACTCGATCGGCTCGGTGATGCCGGTGACGAAGGAGGTCAGGCCGACGGACAGCATCAGGCCGCCGACCTCCTTGCGCCGCTGCGGCTTCGCGCAGTGCGTGATCGCCAGCGCCGCCGCCGGGAGGGCGAACATCATGATGGGGAAGAAGCCGGAGAGGAACTGACCGGCCTGCGGGTCACCGCTCAGGAACATGTTGATGTCGCCGTGGACCACCTGGCCGTCCGGCTTGGTGAAGCTGCCGAACTGGAACCAGACCGGCACGTTCAGGAACTGGTGCAGGCCGATCACCAGCAGCGCGCGGTTCGCCACGCCGAAGACGCCCGAGCCCCAGGCGCCCAGGCCGACCAGCCAGTCGGAGAAGCTCTCCAGCGCGTCACCGATCGGCGGCCAGATCCACAGGCACACCACGGCGAACACGATCGCGACGAAGGCCATGATGATCGGGACGAGCCGGCGGCCGTTGAAGAAGCCGAGCCAGTCCACCAGCTTCACCCGGTGGTAGCGCTGCCAGAACCAGGCGGCCAGCAGACCCATGACGATGCCGCCGAACACCCCCGGATTCTGGAAGGTGTACTCCGCGAAGGCGTCGTCCTGCCCCAGGCAGCCGCCCTTGATGTCCTTGGTCCCGTCCGGGCACGCCTTCGGGAACGCGTGCAGCACCGCCCGGTAGACGAGGAAGCCCACCACCGCGGCGAGCGCCGTCGAGCCGTCGGCCTTCTTCGCCATGCCGATCGCGACGCCGACGCAGAAGAGGAGCGGCAGCCCGAGATCGGCGCTGAGCAGGGCGCCGCCCGCGCTGGCGATGACCTTGGCGACGTTCGTCCAGCCCAGCCCGTCCACGCCGAAGACGTCGGGCTGCCCGAAGCGGTTGAGGAGGCCGGCCGCGGGCAGGACGGCGATCGGCAGCTGGAGGCTGCGCCCCATCTTCTGCAGCCCCTGGAACATGCCGTTCCACCACTTCTGCCGTGGCTCTGCTGCGGCGCTGCTCGCGCTCATCGGCGTCCTCCCTGAACGGCCCCGTTTTTGGCTGCCGCAACCCGTTGCGGCACACTGGTGTAGACCAGTTGTGGGCGGGTTGCTGCTGATCGTCATCATTCGGCAGAGACCGGTCATGCGCTCGCGTAGGTGGGCCAACCGTGCGTTACCGTGCAGAAGCGGACCGCGCGGGTGGGCCTCCACGGACCGGCCGCCGAGACACGTTCTTCGAAACACCCAGGGAGAAACACATGGCCACCAAGGCTGAGAAGATCGTCGCCGGGCTCGGCGGCATCGAGAACATCGAAGAGGTCGAGGGCTGCATCACCCGCCTGCGCACCGAGGTCGTCGACCCGTCCCTGGTCGACGAAGCCGCCCTCAAGGCCGCGGGCGCCCACGGCGTCGTCAAGATGGGCACCGCGATCCAGGTCGTCATCGGCACGGACGCCGACCCGATCGCCGCCGACATCGAAGACATGATGTGATCCGGGCCCACTAGCCCGTCGCTTCCGGATCGTGCCGGCCCGCCCCCCTCGGGCCCCGCGATCCACCACCGGATCCACCGGCGGACCCCGTCCCGGACGCACCCCGAGGCGGGGTCTTCCCGTAGTAAGGCCCGGTCTTCTCACCGGGTCATGGCGCCGGGCCCGCAGGGACTAGGCTCGGAGCATGTCTCGCATTGACGGCCGTACGCCCGAACAGCTCCGCCCGGTCACCATCGAACGCGGCTGGAGCAAGCACGCCGAGGGCTCCGTCCTCATCTCCTTCGGAGACACCAAGGTCTTCTGCACCGCCTCCTTCACCGAAGGCGTCCCGCGCTGGCGCAAGGGCAGCGGCGAAGGCTGGGTCACCTCCGAGTACTCGATGCTGCCCCGCTCCACCAACACCCGCGGCGACCGCGAATCCGTCCGCGGCAAGATCGGCGGCCGCACCCACGAGATCTCCCGCCTGATCGGCCGCTCCCTGCGCGCCGTCATCGACTACAAGGCCCTCGGCGAGAACACCATCGTCCTGGACTGCGACGTCCTCCAGGCCGACGGCGGCACCCGCACCGCCGCCATCACCGGCGCCTACGTCGCCCTCGCCGACGCCGTCGCCTGGGGCCAGCAGAAGAAGCTGATCAAGGCCGGCCGCAAGCCCCTCACCGGCACCGTCGCCGCCGTCAGCGTCGGCATCGTCGACGGCGAACCGCTCCTCGACCTCTGCTACGAGGAGGACGTGCGGGCCGAGACCGACATGAACGTGGTCTGCACCGGCGACGGCCGCTTCGTCGAGGTCCAGGGCACCGCCGAGGGCGAGCCCTTCGACCGCAAGGAACTCAACGCGCTCCTCGACCTCGCGGCCGGCGGCTGCGCGGACCTGGAAGCCATCCAGCTCAGCGCGCTGGAACTGTAGGCGCGCGGATCCGCGTCTGGCAGGGTACGGGCGCACGGCGTCACCGCCGTGCGCCCGTCCACGTACCGAAGCCCTTGGGGGACCCGAAGATGAAGCTCCGCATAGTGGCCGTGGCCATGGCCGCCGCCCTCACCGTCCCGGCCCTCACGGCCTGCGACGCGATCTCCACGGCGATGGACTGTGCGAACACGGCGGTGGCCATCACGGACGGCGCCAACGACCTCCAGCAGGCGGTCTCCCAGGCCGGCAACAGCCCGCAGGACGCCCAGAACGCGCTCAACCAGATCGAGACGAACCTGAAGAAGATCGGCGACCAGACGGACAACGCCGACCTGGGCAAGGCCATCACCTCGATGAACACGGCCGTCAAGAACGTCCGCACCGCCATCGAACAGGGCAACCCCACCCCGGACATCAAGCCCGTCGCGGACGCGGCGACCGAGATCTCCAAGGTCTGCACGCCGGGCTGACGCGAGAAGACGGGGATGCCGGGCGGGCCGGGGCACGGGGCGTCGGGCGGGCCGGGGCGCGGGAAATAATGGGCGCATGACCTCCACGCCCGAGCCCACGCCCAGCCGCCTGATCCTGGCCACCCGCAACGCGGGCAAGATCGCCGAGCTCCACGCCATCCTGTCCGCCGCCGGCCTGCCGCACCAGCTGGTCGGCGCGGACGCGTACCCGGAGATCCCGGACGTCAAGGAGACCGGCGTCACCTTCGCCGAGAACGCCCTCCTCAAGGCCCACGCCCTGGCCCGGGCCACCGGCCTCCCGGCGGTCGCCGACGACTCCGGCCTGTGCGTGGACGTCATGAACGGCGCCCCGGGGATCTTCTCGGCCCGCTGGGCCGGCGCCCACGGCGACGACAAGGCCAACCTGGACCTCCTGCTGGCGCAGCTCGCCGACATCGGTCCGGAACACCGCGGCGCCCACTTCTTCTGCGCGGCGGCCCTGGCCCTGCCGGACGGCACCGAACGCGTCGTCGAGGGCCGCCTCCTGGGCACCCTGCGTCAAGCCCCGTCCGGCACGGGCGGCTTCGGCTACGACCCGATCCTCCAGCCGCTGGGCGAGACCCGCACCTGCGCGGAGCTCACCCCGGCGGAGAAGAACGCGATCTCCCACCGCGGCCAGGCCTTCCGCGCCCTGATCCCGGTGGTCCGAGAGCTCCTGGGCTGACGCCGCCCGAACGGCCGACGGCCCCGTACGCAGCAGGTGCGTACGGGGCCGTCGGCGTGCACGTGCGGTTGGGGGGACTCGAACCCCCACGGGTTTTACCCCACTGGGACCTAAACCCAGCGTGACTGCCAATTCCACCACAACCGCGACATTGAGCCCCATTCAGACATTGAGCCTGTCTGGGCTGCGCTCAGTCTACGGGGGCAGGGGTCGAGGGGGCGACAGGGTCGGGGCGGCTCTTGCGGCACCAGGTCTCCGTCAGGGAGTGGCAGTTGGGGCAGAGGTAGCGGAGGTTCTCGGGACGGTTGTCCAGCCAGTTTCCGCTGATGTGGTCGATCTGGAGAGTGATCGGTTGGCCAAGCCATGCGCCGTCGTTCCCGCACATGACGCAGTGGTACGGGCGGCCGGTCTCCTGCAAGGCCCGATGCAGTCGAGTCCTGTTCGTGCGGGGCGACCCCTCGGGGAGGACGACGAGGGTGCTCGGTGCGGTGGACCTGGGTGGGCGAGCGGGCGTCTTGCTCCAGGGGCGCCGCGTGAAGTGCGAGGTGTCGAGGCCGAGTCGCGCCACGTGGCGTCGAACGCGACGGTGGTTCGTGTCGTTCACTTCCAGCTCCAGGGTCCGCATGACGTCCGCATAGCTCGTTGCCTCCGACACGGCTGAGCGCAGGGCCTCATCGGCGAGGACCGGTCGGGCGTTGCGGAAGTGCGTCGTGTCGATGCCGTGCTCGCGCAGCATGCGGCCGAGCGCCTGTCGAGAGCGGCTGTCGTCCGGCACCCCCAGTGCGCGGGCCGCACCTCTGATGCTGTCTGCGGACATGGCTGCCGCGCGGAGTTCCGCCGTGCCGAAAGGCAGGTCGACCGCGGCCCGGTTCATCCCGGGGAAGTGCCTGACGTCGATACCCAGCGCGGTGATGCGCCTGGCCAGATGGGACAGGGTTCCCGTGGCCGGTGGTGCCCCGAGTTTCTCCGCGACTTCCCGGAGGGTGGTCGACGTGGCGGCCGCTGCGGTGATGGCCTCGTCGGAGTACCTGCGCCAGGGGCTGCGCTGCTTGAAGTGACCGGTGTCGATGGCGCATGCGGCGACCTTCTGCTGGAGCACCCGTCGCTGGCCGCCGCTCTCCCGCAGTCCGAGCCGTCTCATCAGATCCGCCCAGCCGCGAGCCTCGGACGTGGCCGCGGCCAGCGTCGCCCGGTCGTACGGGTCGCCCATGTGCCCCACCCCTCTCGGCCGCGCGTGCGGCTCTCGAATGGAGTAACGGGGCGGCGGCCGCTCGGTTACGGACGGTTTCGTCCGATAAGCGGAGTGACCCGCACCGGGTGGGGTGCGGGTCACGGGGAAGGTGGGGCGGGGTCAGATGCCCAGGTCTTTGATGATCTTGGCTACGTGGCCCGTGGCCTTGACGTTGTAGAAGGCGCGCTCGACCTTGCCCTCCTCGTTGACGACCACCGTGGAGCGGATGACGCCGGTCACCGTCTTGCCGTACAGCTTCTTCTCGCCGTACGCGCCGTAGGCGGTCAGCGTCTCCTTCTCCGGGTCGCTGACCAGCGTGACCTTCAGGTGCTCCTGCTCACGGAACTTCGCCAGCTTCTCCGGCTTGTCCGGCGACACGCCGATGACGTCGTATCCGGCCGTGGCCAGGACGTCCAGGTTGTCCGTGAAATCGCAGGCCTGCTTCGTGCAGCCCGGCGTCAGCGCGGTGGGGTAGAAGTACACGATCACCTTGCGGCCCTTGTGGTCGGCGAGCGAGACCTCGTTGCCGTCCGCGTCGGGCAGGGTGAAGGCGGGGGCGGTGTCGCCCGGCTGAAGTCGCTCGCTCATCTGGACAGTCTCCTCAAGAGGGGATCGGTACGGGTCGAGACTAAGCTGACAGCTGTTCACGGGGGACATCCCCCACCGGACCACGACGACGGAGGCAGCGCGGTGCCCGAAGCCAGGACCCCCGAACAGATCGAAGCGGACATCGTCCGCCGCCGCGAGCAGCTCGCCGAGACGCTCGACGAGATCGGCGTGCGCATGCACCCGAAGACGGTCATGGGGGACGCGAAGGCCAGGGTCGTCTCGACGGTCGACCACACCGCCGGCCGGGCCTTCGCCACGGTGAACCGTCTCGTCACGGACGTGTCGGACGGCCTGCGCCACGAGGACGGGACCCCGCGTCCCGAGCGGATCGTGCCGGTCGTGCTGCTCGCGGTCGGCGTGATCGGCGTGCTCGTCCTGTCGGCGCGGCGCAAGCGCGGGTGACCCTCCGCGAGGCGGGGCGGGCGCGGGCAGGTAGGTTTCTGGCGTGAGCGAGAACACCACCCACGACAAGCTGCCCATCCGCATGCTGCACGACCGCGTGCTCGTGAAGTCCGATCTGCCGGAGGGCGAGCGCCGCTCGGGCGGCGGCATCCTGATTCCGGCGACGGCGGCGGTGGGCAAGCGGCTCGCCTGGGCCGAGGTGGTCGCGGTCGGGCAGAACGTACGGAGCGTCGAGCCCGGTGACCGGGTGCTGTACGACCCCGAGGACCGGGCGGAGGTCGAGGTGCGCGGGGCGACGTACGTGCTGATGCGCGAGCGCGACCTGCACGCCGTGGCCGCCGAGCGGCTGGAGGGGTCGAAGGACTCCACCGGGCTGTACCTGTGACCCTCGGGGGTCGAAGAGCTGAGGGCTGAGAGCGGACGGCGAGGGCTGGTGGCGGAGGTCACCGGCCCTTTTCGCTGCCCTTCGGCCCTCTTCGTCCGCCCCTTGCTACGGTGGAGGCGAACCCCGACGAGACGCGCCGTACCGGGTGAACGACAAGACGACGCACCCCGTACCGCTCGACGTCTCGGAGGTGCCGTCATGGCTTGGGTTCTGCTTCTTCTCGCCGGTCTGCTGGAGATCGGCTGGTCCGTCGGCATGAAGTTCACCGAGGGCTTCACCCGGCTGTGGCCCAGCGTGTTCACGGGCGCCGGGATCGTGGCGAGCATGGTGCTGCTGTCCTACGCCGCGAAGACCCTGCCCATCGGCACGGCGTACGGGGTGTGGGTGGGCATCGGCGCCGCCGGCGCGGCCGTGTTCGGTATGGCGGTGCTGGGGGAGCCCGTCACCGCCGCCCGGATCTTCTTCATCTGCCTGCTGCTGGTCGCCGTGGTGGGGCTGAAGGCGACCTCCGGTCACCGACCCGGTTCAGGGGACGGTCCCACCGGTACCACCCGTCACTCCAGGAACGCGGACGGCGGGCGCGGCCCGTCGGCGGTCCCGCCGTCCGTGCCCCGGGTGCCCGTCGTGCCACCCGTGCCCGTCGTACCGGTGGTCCCCGTCGTGCCCTGCCTGCCCGAGGTGACACCGCCCTGGTCGCCTTCGGTGGTGCCGCCGTTGTCCTGGCCCCCGTTGTCCTGGCCCCCGTTGTCCTGGCCGCCGTTGCCCTGACCGCCGTTCTGCTGGCCGCCGTTGTCCTGCCCGCCCTGGTTCTGGCCGCCGTTGTCCTGTCCCCCTTGGTTCTGGCCGCCCGTCGGCGTCGGCCGCCCGGGCCGGTTCGGTCGTCCCGTCGGCGGGCCGGTGCGCTCGCCGGGGGTTTCCTCGGGGAAGCTGAACTGCGGGGAGGGCGGCGGCGGCGGGGGCTGCCCCGCGCCGGGCTGGAGTTCCAGTTCGAAGTCGACGGGGTCGGTGCCCTCCAGGGCGGTCTTGGTGTAGGCGGCCCAGATCCGGGCCGGGTAGCCGCCCCCGCTGATGCGGCGCTCGCCGAGGGCGCCGTAGAGCGACTGGAGGGTGCCGGTGTCCGGGTCCTGGCCCATCATCGCGACCACGGTGACCAGGTCCGGGGTGTACGCGGCGAACCAGGCCGAGCGGTCCAGTTCCCCGGTGCCGGTCTTGCCCGCCGCCGGGTGGCCGGCGGCGAGCGCCGCCGTACCGGTGCCGTTGTCCACGACGCTGACCAGCATGGACGTGGTGGTGTCGGCGGCCTCGCGGCTGACGGCCTGGGTGGGGGTGCGTTGGGGCAGGCCGATGGTGTCGTCCTCCTTGGTGATCTTCTCCAGGAAGGTGTAGGGGGTGAGGCGGCCGTGGTCGGCGAGGGTCGCGTACGCCTGGGTCATGTCCAGGACGCTGGCCTGCAGGGTGCCGAGCGCCATGGCGGGGACCGGTTCGAAGTTCGGGGTGTTCTCGGGGATGCCGAGGGCGATGGCGGTCTGCTTGACCTTCGCCGTGCCGACGTCGACCGCCATCTGGGCGTAGACGGCGTTGACGGAGAGGTCGGTGGCGGTGTTGACGGTGATGTTCCCGTACGAGACCTGGCCCTCGTTCTCAGGGTTGAAGCGGATCCGGCCGCCGACGACGGGGCGCCTGTTGTCGCCGTTGTAGACCGTGTACGGGGTGATCCGGCGGCCGTCCTGGGTGCGCGCGTCGTTCTCGACGGCGGCCGTGAAGACGAACGGCTTGAAGGTGGAGGCGACCTGGTAGTCGTGGCGGGTGGCGTTGTTGACGTACTGCTTGGTGTAGTCGATGCCGCCGTACATCGCGACGACCTTGCCGGTGAGCGGGTCGATGGAGACGCCGCCGGCGCGTACGAGCCGGTCCGCCGGGCGCGCTTCCGGGTCGAGTTTGCCGACCATCTGGTCGTCGACGGCGCTGACGAGGGCGTTCTGGCGGCGCCTGTCGATGGTGGTGGTGATGCGGTAGCCGCCTTCGGCGAGGGTCTTGTCGTCGAGGATCTCGCGGTCGACGATGTAGTCCTTGATCGCTTCTACGAGGTAACCGCGCTGGCCGGAGAGGCCGGCGGCGGCGCGCACCTTGCCCGGCTCGGGGAAGCGGGTCGTGGCGCGTTCGGCGGCGGGCAGCCAGTCCTTCTTGACCATGCCGTCGAGGACGTAGTTCCAGCGGGCGAGGGCGCGGGCGCGGCTCTGGGGGTGGGAGACGACGTCGAAGGCGCTGGGGGAGTTGAGGAGGGTGGCGAGGTAGGCGCCCTCGGCGGTGGTGAGTTTGCCGACGTCCTTGCCGTAGTAGGCCTGGGAGGCGGCCTGGATGCCGTAGGCGTTGCGGCCGAAGTAGCTGGTGTTGAGGTAGCCCTCGAGGATGTAGTTCTTCGACTTCTCGCGACCGAGTTTGATCGCGATGAAGAACTCCTTGACCTTGCGTTTGATCGTCTGTTCCTGGCCCAGGTAGTAGTTCTTGACGTACTGCTGGGTGATGGTCGAACCGGACTGGGTGCCCTTGCCGGTCGCCGTGTTCCAGGCGGCGCGGACCATCGCCTTGGGGTCCACCGCCCGTTCGGAGTAGAAGTCCCGGTCCTCCGCGGCCAGTACGGCCTCCTGCACGGTCCGGGGGACCTGCGAGAGCGGCACGTTGACGCGGTCGACCTCGCCGTCGCGGGCGAGCTGGGAGCCGTCGGCGTAGAGGTACACGTTGGACTGGGCGGTGGCGGCGGCGTTGGCGGGCGGGATGTCGACCAGCAGGTAGCCGGCGACGAGGCCGCCGCCGATCAGCAGGGCGAGGAGCAGCAGCGCGCCCAGGACCATGCGCCAGGTGGGGAGGGCGCGACGCCAGCCGGTCCGGCGGGGTCTGGGCTTGCGGCCGGCCTTGGCCGGGTCGCCCGGCCGGCCGCCTCGTACCGGCTGCGACGGGCCGGCCGGCGGTCTCGGCGGTTCGTCGGGCGTGTCGGGGTCGCGAGGGGTCCAGCCCGGGGGTGGTGACTGGTCGCTCATCTCCAGGGCTCCTCGGCGCCGTGCGAAATATCCACTTCTGTACCTCATGGTGTCTACCCGATGACCGGTCATTACGCTCTGGACGGGCGTAAATCGTTCGCGTGGCTCGCCCCTCCGCACTAAGCTCGCGCGCTTTGGCCGACGTAGGAACGACGTGGGAAACGGAGGGATACGGTGCGGCAGGAAGTGCGCAGCGGAGCGGGTCTCTACCTGGCGGTCGCGGCCGGGGGATTCCGGCGCTACGCCACCTACGGGACGGCGACCGCGGCCGGGGTGTTCACGAACACCGCGTTCGGATTCATCGTCGCGTACACGTACATCGCGCTGTGGGACGAGCGCCCCGGGCTCGGCGGGTACGACCAGGCGCAGGCCCTGACCTTCGTGTGGGTCAGTCAGTCGCTGCTCGCCGCAGGGGCGTTGATCGGGGGCGGCTTCCAGGAGGAGATGCAAGAGCGCGTCCGCACCGGCGACATCGCCGTCGACCTCTACCGTCCGGCGGACCTCCAGATGTGGTGGCTCGCCGCCGACCTGGGCCGGGCCGCCTTCCAGTTGCTCGGGCGCGGTCTGTTCCCGCTGGTGGCCGGGGCGCTGGCCTTCCGGCTGGCGCTGCCCGGGGATCCGCTGCGCTGGCTGCTGTTCCTGGTGTCCGTGACGCTCGGGCTGGTGGTGAGCTTCGCGGTGCGCTACCTGCTGGGGCTGGCCGCGTTCTGGCTGATGGACGGGGCCGGGATCAACATGATGGCCACCGTCGTCTCGATCTTCTTCTCGGGGATGCTGCTGCCGCTGACCGTCTTCCCGGGCGGCTTCGGTGAGTTCGTACGGGTCCTGCCGTGGGCCGCCATGCTCCAGATCCCGATGGACGTGCTGCTGGGCAAGCACGCGGGGGCCGGGAGCGCGGCCGGGGCGCTGGCGTTCCAGGCCGGGTGGGCGGGCGTACTGCTGGGCGCGGGACGGCTGTTGCAGTCGGCCGCGACGCGCAAGGTGGTGGTCCAGGGTGGCTGAGGTGACGGGGGCGGCTGAGGCCGCTGGGGCCGCTGAGGCGGTCGGGGTGCTGGGGGAGCGGGCCGAGGAGCGGGCCGGTGAGCGCGGTCCCCGGCCTGAGTTCGCGGCGCTGGACGTGCCCCGGCGGCATCGCGCCCGGGAGGGGCTGCGCGGCTACGGGCTCATCGTCGCGATGTGGATCCGGTCGACGATGACGTACCGGACGTCCTTCCTCCTCTCGACCTTCGGGAACGCGGCGATCACCCTCCTCGACTTCGTCGCGATCTCCCTCATGTTCTCCCACGTGGACGTCCTCGGCGGCTTCACGCTGCCCGAGATCGCCCTGCTGTACGGGTCCTGCTCGGCCTCCCTGGGCCTGGCCGACCTGACCCTCGGCAACACCGACAGGATCGGCGCCCGGATCCGCGACGGTTCGCTCGACACGATGCTGGTGCGCCCGGTCCCGGTGCTCGCGCAGGTCGCGGCGGACCGGTTCGCGCTGCGCCGACTGGGGCGGATCGCGCAGGGGCTCGGGGTGCTGGCCTGGGCGATCTCCCGGCTGGACCTTGAGTGGACGGCCGGGAAGGTGCTGCTGGTGCCCGTGATGGTCCTGGCCGGCGCGGGGATCTTCGGGGCGGTGATGGTGGCGGGGGCGGCCTTCCAGTTCCTGGCCGGTGACGCGGCCGAGGTGCAGAACTCCTTCACCTACGGCGGCTGCACGATGCTCCAGTACCCGCCGACCGTCTTCGCGAAGGACCTGCTGCGCGGGGTGACCTTCGTGGTCCCGCTGGCCTTCGTCAACTGGCTGCCCGCGCTGTACGTGCTGGGCCGGCCCGATCCGCTGGGGCTGCCGGGGTGGGCCGCGTTCCTGAGCCCGCTGGTGGCGCTCGCGGTGTTCGTACCCGCGTCGCTGGCGTGGCGCGCGGGAGTCCGTTCGTACCGGAGCACGGGGAGCTGAGGAAAGATGACCGAGCCGCTGATCTCGCTGGACGGGGTCGAGAAGGTCTTCGACGTACGGCGCCGGGTGAGCCTGATGCGCCGCGAGAAACGCCAGGTCAGGGCGGTGGACGGCATCAGCTTCGAGGTCGCGCGGGGCGAGATGGTCGGCTACATCGGGCCCAACGGCGCCGGGAAGTCGACCACGATCAAGATGCTGACCGGCATCCTGACGCCGAGTGGCGGCCGCCTGCGGGTCGCCGGCATCGACCCCGCGCGGGAGCGGATGCGTCTCGCGCACCGGATCGGGGTGGTGTTCGGGCAGCGCACCACGCTGTGGTGGGACCTGCCGCTGAAGGACTCCTACGGGCTGATGCGGCGGATGTACCGCATCCCGGCGGCGCGCTACGCGGAGAACCTGGAGCGGTGCGTGGACCGGCTGGACCTGGCCGAGCTGATGGACGTACCGGTACGGCAGCTGTCGCTGGGGCAGCGGATGCGCGGGGACATCGCGGCGGCGCTGCTGCACGATCCGGACGTGCTGTACCTGGACGAGCCGACGATCGGGCTCGACGTGGTGAGCAAGGCGAAGGTGCGGGGCTTCCTGCGGCAGCTGAACGAGGAGCTCGGCACGACGGTGCTGCTCACCACGCACGACCTCCAGGACATCGAGCAACTGTGCGAGCGGGTGATGGTGATCGACCACGGGCGGCTGATGTACGACGGGCCGCTGGGCGGGCTGCACGCGGCCGGGTCGGCCGGGGAGAGCGAGCGGACCCTGGTCATCGACCTGGAGCGGGAGCTGGCGCCGATCGAGGTGGCGGGCGCGCGGGTGGTGAAGGTGGAGGGGGCGCGCCAGTGGCTGGCGTTCCCGGCGGGGGCTTCGGCGGCGCCGCTGGTGGCCGCGGTGGCGGCGCAGTACCCGCTGCTGGACCTGTCGGTGCGGGAGCCGGACATCGAGGACGTGATCGCGCGGATGTACGCGGGCCGGGGCTGAGGCGGGGGCGGGGGAGGGGGCTGAGGCGGGGCTGAGCCTGGGCTTGGGCGGGGTCGGGCCTGGGCCGAGCCGGGGCTGAGGCACCCCATGGAGGCACCTGAACAGCCCCCCACACGGAGTGCTCCACGGCATGGCGGGAACTCCACGCGCCTCCCGGGAGTCGGATGCTATGCAGGCAGACACCATCAGCGCCCCCTCGGGGAAGGCAGAAGCACGTGGAGAACCCCACCAGCGCCGGAGGCACCGCCCCGCCGGCGCCACCGCCCGTCCGGGGCATGTTCGTGTTCAGCCCCGCGGACGAGGAACGACGCCGCGGCGTCCGCCGGATGAAGACCACCGCGACGGGCCTGCTCCTCCTGGTCGCGGTGGTCTACGTCCTGGCCAAGGTCGCCCAGCACGCGTGGGGCGCCGGCGGTTGGGCCGCGTACGTCGCGGCCGCCGCCGAGGCGGGCATGGTCGGCGCGCTCGCGGACTGGTTCGCCGTGACCGCCCTGTTCAAGCGGCCGCTCGGACTGCCCATCCCGCACACGGCGATCATCCCGACCAAGAAGGACCAGCTCGGCGTCACCCTCGGGGAGTTCGTCGGCGAGAACTTCCTCTCCTCCGACGTCGTCAAGGCCCGCCTCCACGCCCTCGGCATCGGCGGGCGCCTCGGCGCCTGGCTGGCCGAGCCCGCGCACGCCGACCGGGTCACGGCGGAGCTGGCCACCGCGCTGCGCGGAGCCCTGACCGTCCTGCGGGACTCCGATGTGCAGGCCGTCGTAGGGGAGGCCATCACTCGGCGCGCCGAGAGCGCCGAGATCGCGCCGGGCATCGGCAAGACCCTGGAGCGGGTCGTCACGGACGGCGGGCACCACCGGGCCGTCGACCTCGTGCTGGCCAAGGCCCACGACTGGCTGGTCACGCACGAGGAGTCGATCTCGGACGCCGTCCAGGGCGGCGCCCCGGGCTGGACCCCGCGGTTCGTGGACCGCAAGGTGGGCCACCGCGTCTACAAGGAGCTGCTGCGCTTCCTCACGGAGATGCGGGACATGCCGGCGCACCCGGCGCGCGGGGCGGTGGACCGTTTCCTGACGGACTTCGCGGCCGACCTCCAGTCGGACACGCAGACCCGGGCGAAGGTGGAGCGCCTGAAGTCCGAACTGCTCGCGCGGGGCGAGATCCAGGACGTCATCGCCTCGGCCTGGACGGCGATCCGTGCGCTGATCCTCTCGGCGGCGGAGGACGAGCAGAGCGAGCTGCGCCTGCGGGTGCGCGCCTCGCTGGTGTCCCTGGGCGCGCGCCTGGCCGGCGACGGCCGCCTCCAGCAGAAGGTGGAGGGCTGGATCGAGGGCGCCGTCGTCTACGTGGTCACCACCTACCGCACCGAGATCACCTCGCTGATCACGGACACGGTGGCGAGCTGGGACGCCGAGCACACCTCCCGCAAGATCGAGGCACACATCGGCCGCGACCTGCAGTTCATCCGGATCAACGGCACGGTGGTCGGCGCCCTCGCGGGCCTGCTGATCTTCACGGTCTCCCGCGCCCTGGGGGCTTAGAGGGTCGGCGTCGGCAGCTCCAGCTGGGCGTGTCCGCGGGCGATGACGCCCGGCGGGCTGGAGCGCCCCGCGCCCAGCGCGAGCAGTGCACGCAGCGCGCCGATCACGTCGGCCGGCCTGTCCCGCAGGATCGCGGGGGTCGTACTGGCGACCAGGACGCCGTGGGACTCCAGGCGCAGGCGCCGGTGGAGGGTGGCCTGCCAGGAGTCGCGCGTGTAGTGGTACTCCGCCGAGTCGACCTCCAGCGCCACGCCCTCGTCCGGCCAGTACGCGTCCGGGCTGGCCAGGAAGGCGCCGTCCGGGGCGTGGAGGCGCGCGTTCCACAGCGGGGCGGGCAGGTCGGTGAGGGCCAGCGCGTCGCGTGCGCGGCCCTCGGCGATGGAGCGGACCCCGGCGGTCAGCTCGGCGGCCGCCGCCCGGACGGCGGGGCGGGTCACGATCCGGCCGGCCCGCAGTTCGGCGTGCAGGTCGTGCGGGTGGCACCAGCCGCCCTGGACGACGTTCGCCAGGACGGACCGCACCAGGTCCGGATCGTCCGTACGCGCCGCGAAGTCGGCGGCGGCCCGCACCGGCCGCGTACTGGGGACGCCGCAGATGCTGAGGGTGGCGGGCCAGCGGGCGGTCGAGCAGGGCCGGACCGCGCCGACGGCGCGCACCGAGCGCGGGGCGCGCACGAGGACGTCCAGCGGCTCGGGCGGGGCGTCGCGGACGCCCAGGAGCGCGAGGGCCGCGCCGCCCGTGAGCGCGGCGGTGGCGCCGCGGAGCGGGTCGACCGAGGGCTGGGCGGCGTACAGGACGGCGGACAGCGCGCGCTGGCGGTGGTCCGGCGGCCCGGTCTGGAGCAGGTAGACCCGGGGCAGGAGCCGCTGCCAGGGACCTCCCCGGCGACTGCGGCCGCCGATGGTGCCGGACGGGATCCCGGCCTCGCGCAGTTGGTGGTAGGTGGCCAGGTTCTGCTGGCGCCGAGCGATGTGAGTGATCATGCCCGGGGTATGCCCCGGAGGGCCGGGCGGCGACCCTCAGGCCGCGGGACGCGCCGGCGCCGCGGGATGTTCCGGGGCGAGGAAGACGACGACGCCGTTCGCGGTGCCGGGCAGCGGGGTGACCTCGTGCCAGCCGAGCCGGCGGTAGGTGGCGACGGTGTCGGTGGCCATGCGGGCGGTGAGCAGCCAGGCCCGGGCGTCCGGGGCGTCGGCGGTGATCTCGGCGAGCAGGGCGCGCCCGGTGCCGTGCCCGCGCGCGTGCGGGCGTACGGCGAGCTCGTCGATCTCCAGGGCGCCGACGAGGAGTTCGCGTACGCGCGGACGGCCGAGCTGCGCGGCGACCTGACCGTAGCCGCGGTCGCTGGGGAAGGTCTTGGGCGTCAGCCAGCCGGTGGCGAAGCCGTCGATGCCGACGGCCGACTGGGCGAAGGCGGTACGGAAGCCGGCGCGGCGACTGTCGGCCTGGAGCCGGGCCTGGAACTGGCGAATGGTTTCTTCGTCTTCGTTCCACGGCGGAGCGGAGAAGACCTCGCTGTACGCGTCGGCCAGTTCGTCCGACAGGTCCAGGACGGCCGGTCCATAACAGATCACGTTTGCAGCTCCTTGGGCCGGCTTGGGCGGCTTCGGTCGTATCGCCCCTCTCGAAGAGTGAATCTACGCCGGTGGGGTTCCCGTACCGGCATGTCCACGGATCCGGAGGGTGTGCGACAAATCCGACTTCCGTACGCCGCCGGGCGCGACCCGTACCCGCCCCGCCCGCCCCGCCGTTGAACCACTGCACCCCGTGCCCCAGTGCACCCGGTCGCCACCGCATCCCCGTACGACCACCGGAGCCCCGCGTGCCCACCCACCTCCTGAGCAGAGCGTTCACCGCCCTCGGCGGCTGCGCGGTGGCGTTCTTCATCGTCCTCGGGATCATGGCCGCGCTCCCGCCGGCCGTCCAGGAGGCCGTCCCGGACGGCGTGCTCGGCGGGATCGTCATCACCCTGGGCCTGACGGGCGCCCGCCGCCTCACCCGCCGCTCGCGTTAGCCTCGGGGAAAACGCGAACGGCTGAAGGAGTCGACGATGGCGATGGCGCAGATCCCCACCTCGCTGGTGACCGCGGGCGGCCTGGTCGGCGGCTACGCGGCCGCCCGCTGGACCGGCCTGCGCCCCCTGGGCGGCGTGGTCCTCGCGGCCGCCGGCACCGTGGCGGCCCGCGAATGGCACCGCCGCACCTCCCCGACCACCACGGCCGCCCTCACCACGGCCTACCTCGCCGCCTTCGCGGGCTCCCACCCCCTGGCCAAGAAGATCGGCCCCTGGCCTGCGGTCTTCACGGCGGCGGCCACGATGGCCCTGACCGCGTACGCCGCGGCGGACCGGCCTTCCTAGCCCTCGCTCAACTCCCGTGGCACTCCGCGTACGGCTTGCCCGACTGGCACCAGCAGGAGGACGTGGGGGTGGGGGGCCAGGGGGTGGCCTTGCCGCGGGCGGCGAGGGTCGTGGCGTATTCGGCCAGGAGGCTGGGGGAGGCCGGGGAGGTCTTCTCGGAGGCGGCGAAGGCCTCGTACGACGGGACGCTCGCCGTGACGATGCCCAGGTTCGTGGTGCCCGAGGCGGCCAGGGCGCGGAGGGAGGTCTCGATCTCGCGCAGGTGGGCCTCGTGCGAGGGGTATTCCGCGGCCAGGGTCGGGTACGACGTGAGGAGCTCCGAGAGTTCGCGCGCCGGCCAGTGCAGGATCGCCACCGGGAAGGGGCGGGAGAGGGCGGCGCGGCGGTCGCCCAGTTCGGCGCGCAGGCGGGCGATCTCGGCGCGCAGTTCGGCCGGGTCGTCGGAGCCCAGGGCCCAGATGCGCTTCGGGTCGTGGAGCTCGTCGAGGGGGATCGGGCCGACGTGGCGGGTGTCGGCGACCATGTCCCATTCGTCGTGGGGCAGGCCGAGCAGGCGGCGTACCCGGTGGCGGCCCGTCAGGAGGGCGGTGGTGGACCGGGTCAGCGGGGCGTCCTCCGCGATGAGGAGGGTCGCCGCTTCCGTGAAGCAGTCGTGCGCCGCTTCCAACTCGTCGTGTGCTTCGAGGGCTTCCGCGATGACCTCCCAGGGCGCCGGGTCCTTCGGGGACGCGGCGCGGATGCCGGAGATCAGGGCGCGGGCCTCGGGCTCGTGGCCGTACTCCCACAGGTTCGCCGCCTGCAGGGCCTTGATCAGGTGGGGGTCGGCGGGCGAGGAGGAGAGGAGTTGGTCGTACAGCGCGCTGGCGCGGTCCCGGGCGTCGGCGAGTTCGAGGTGGGCCGCTGCCTGGAGCAGCAGCGGTTCCTGGTCCTCGGGGTAACGGGTCGCCGTGCGGATGAGGCGCTCGGCTTCGGCGATGTGCTCAGCAGGCGTGTCAGGGCGCATGGTTCACACCGTACTGCCGCTGGTCAGTTGGCGGGGGAGGACTTAAGGTGCCGCCCGTGCGAGATCGCGTACCCGTGGTGGTGCAGGGGAGCGGCCGGCGGGCGCGCCGGGCCGGTTTCGCGGGGGTGCTGTGGGCTGCCGCAGAGCTGACCGTCACCGTGGGCGTGGTGGTCCTGTTGCTGGTGGTGCACCAGGGGTGGTGGACGAACCGGCAGGCCGCGGCGTCGGCGCAGGACCAGGTCCACGCCCTGGAGAGGGAGTGGGGGGCGGCCGAGCCCGCGGGGGTTCCGGAACCCGGGCCCGTCGTCTCCGGTGCTGCTCCGGCTACGGATCCGGCCGGGGTGGGGGCCGGGGACGGGGACGGGGCCGGTTCCGGAGCGGGTGGCGGGGCCGCGCCTTCCCGGTCCGCCCGGCCCGCCGCCGAGCCGCCGGGCCGGGACCGGGCGTACGCCGTCCTGCGCATCCCGCGCCTCGGGCTCGTCGTGCCCGTCGCGCAGGGGACCGACAAGCGGACCGTGCTCGACAGGGGGTACGTCGGCCAGTACCCGGGGACCGCCGCGCCGGGGGCGGAGGGGAACTTCGCGCTGGCCGGGCACCGCAACACCCACGGCGAGCCGTTCCGGTACATCAACCGGCTGCGGGCGGGCGACGAGCTGATCGTGGACGTGCGGGGGCGGCGCCACGTGTATGTGGTGAGCAAGGTCCTGAACGAGACGACCGAGCGGGACACCGGGGTGATCGCGCCCGTGCCGCGGAGCCTGGTGAAGCCGGACTACGGGTACCGCGAGCCCGGTGCGTACATCACGCTCACGACGTGCACGCCCGAGTACAGCTCCAAGTACCGGTTGGTGGTGTGGGGGACCCTGAGGTCTTGACCCCGATCCCGATCCCCATCCCCGTTGTCGGTGGGCCCCGTTAGTATCGATCGAAGGAACGAACGGTGGGGATGGAGAGGGGGGTCCGCATGGCTCGGCAACGACGTGGTGGGCGCTCGCTGTCCCTTGCCGTACTGCTCTCGCTCCTGCTGCTCGGGGGAGTCCTCGGGCTGCTCCTCGGGGAGGGCGGGCTGGGCGCCGTCGTGGTGGCCCTCGCCGCGACCGCGGCCACCGTCGCCATGGGCGCCGCCGCCCTGGCCGTGTGCCTCGTACGGCCCGTGCCACCCCATCGCATACGCACCGCGATCCGCGATCGCGAGCAGCGCACGGCGTTCCTGCCGCAGCGCGATCCCGACGCCTCCGGCCGTTCGCGGCCCAGGGCGCCCGGCCGTCCGGTCCTGACGGCCGCGTAGGGGCGCGCAGTTCTCGCCCGCTGATCTGCCGATCTGCTGATCTGCTGATCTGCTGGCTCGATGGTCTGCCGGTTCGCTCATCGCTGATCACTGTTGTCGCCCCCTCGTGGGTCGTCACGCCGAAATGCACGTCTGTGCACCTTTTCGACGTTCGACGAGACCCTTCGGAGGGCCCGCGTGTCTGTCTTTTTCACCCGTCTTGTCGTGGAGCTGGGCCGGCTTCTGGAGCCGGTGCTGGCCGAGTCCGCGACCGCTGCCGCGATCGTGCTGTTCACCGTCCTCGTACGGCTCGCGCTGCACCCGCTCAGCCGGGCCGCCTTCCGGGGCGCGACCCCGGTGGCCGGGTGCCTGCCGGTGCTGTTGCAGCTGCCGGTGTTCTTCCTGATGTACCAGGCCTTCTCCTCGGCGCAGGAGCTGCTCGGACACCGGCTGTTCGGCGCTCCGCTGGGGGCCCGGTGGTTCGACGCGCTGGGGGAAGGCGGCCCGTTCGGCGCGCAGGGGCTGGTGTTCCTCGGGCTGTTCGCCGCGATCGCGGTGGTGGCCGCCTGGAGCGCGGTGCGGGGGCGCCGGGCCGCTGCGAGCTCGGCGGCCGCGCCGTCGGCCGTGCCCGCGACCGCCGGGGCGGCGGCCGCGATGAGCGCCGAGCAGCAGGAGGTCATGCGCAAGCTGGGCGGCGTACTGCCCCTGCTGTCGTTCGGGACGCTGATCACCGCCGCCGTGGTGCCGCTGGCCGCGGGGCTGTACCTGCTGACCACCACCGCGTGGTCCGTCGGGGAGCGGGCCTGGCTCCAGCAGCGCGGAGGGCAGCGTTCCACCCTGTGAACAGGGTCTTGCGGATGGGACCGGTTTCTTGGAGGATCAGCCAATCCTCCGATGGCCGCAACCCATCGGCCGGCCCATGGGCACGCCCATGGGCCGACCACCCACGACCACGGGAGAAAGCCCATGAAGCTGCTGCGTGTCGGACCCGTAGGGTCGGAGCGCCCCGCGCTGCTCGACCAGGACGGCACCCTGCGTGACCTGTCCGGCCTGATCACGGATGTGGACGGCGCGCTGCTCGCCGAGGACTCCGTACTCTCCCGGGTGCGGGAAGCGGCACGATCCGGCGAGCTCCCCGTGCTGGACGCCGAGGGGCTGCGGATCGGTGCGCCCGTCGGCCGCATCGGCAAGGTCGTGGGCATCGGGCTGAACTACTTCGGCCACGCGGCGGAGATCGGCGCGGAGCCGCCGGCCGAGCCGATCATGTTCCTGAAGGCCGCGGACACCGTGGGCGGCCCGGACGACACGGTGCTGATCCCGCGCGGCAGCGTGAAGACCGACTGGGAGGCCGAGCTCGGCGTCGTCATCGGCGCCACCGCCCGCTACCTGGCCTCCGCCGAGGAGGGCCTCGCGCACGTCGGCGGTTATGTGCTGGTCAACGACGTCTCGGAGCGCGAGTTCCAGATCGAGCGCGGCGGCACCTGGGACAAGGGCAAGAACTGCGAGACCTTCACTCCGCTCGGCCCCTGGCTCGTCACCGCCGACGAGGTCCCGGACCCGCAGGTCCTGGACGTGAAGCTGTGGGTGAACGGCGAGCTCAAGCAGGACGGCAACACCTCGGACCAGATCTTCCCGGTCGGCGAGGTCGTCCGGTACCTGAGCCAGTTCATGACCCTGTACCCGGGCGACGTCATCGTGACGGGGACACCGGGCGGCGTGGCCATGGGCCAGCCGGACCCGAAGCCGTACCTGCGGGCCGGTGACGTCGTGGAGCTGGAGATCGAGGGGCTCGGCCGTCAGCGCCAAGAGTTCAAGGGCGCGTAGACGAGTCGATGGCTGGAGGGAGGGGGCGGGCTGCCGGTGGGCGGCCCGCCCCCTTTCCTGAGTCGACGACCCCCGCGGGTCGGTTCGCCTGGAGCGTCGGACGTCCTGTCGCCTAGGGCTTCGCGGCGGGGAGCTCCACCACCACGCCGTCGCGCGAGGACGTGCGGGCCGCCTCCAGGACGTCCAGGCAGTGCGCGGCCTCGTACGCCGTGACCGGCGCGGGTCCGCCCTCGCGCAGGGCGGCGGCCACCGCCGCGTAGTACGCCGGGTAGTCGCCCGGCGCGGTCGGGACCGGGGTTCCGCCGCCGGTCAGCGGGGATTCGCCGGAGCCCAGCCGCCCCCACAGGTGCTCGGGCTCCTCGCCCCACGGCGCGTCCGCCGTCGGCCGAAGCCCTTCGCGCAGGGCGCCCTCCTGGGGGTCGAGGCCGTACTTGACGTAGCCGGCCCGGGAGCCCAGGACGCGGAAGCGCGGGCCGAGCTGGGCGGTGGTCGCGCTGACGTACAGGTGCGAGCGGATCCCGTTCGCGTGGGTGAGCGCGATGAAGGTGTCGTCGTCGGTCTGGGCGCCCTGGCGCCGCACGTCGGCCTCGGCGTAGACCCGTACGGCCGGACCGAACAGGACGAGCGCCTGGTCCACCACGTGGCTGCCGAGGTCGTAGAGCAGGCCGCCGATCTCCTCCGGGGCGCCGGACTCGCGCCAGCCGCCCTTGAGCTGGGGGCGCCAGCGCTCGAAGCGGGACTCGAAGCGCTGGACCTCGCCGAGTTCGCCGTCGGCGAGGAGGCGGCGCAGCGTGAGGAAGTCGTTGTCCCAGCGGCGGTTCTGGAAGACGGAGAGGAAGGTTCCGCGACGGTCCGCGAGGTCGGCGAGCGCGCGGGCCTCGGCGGCGGTCGCGGCGAGCGGCTTGTCGACGACCACCGGGATGCCGGCTTCGAGGGCGGCGGTGGCGAGCGGGACGTGCGTCCGGTTGGGGGAGGCGATCACGACGAGGTCGAGCTCCCGGCCCCGGTCCCACAGCTCGGCGGGGGTGGCGGCGATGCGGATGTCGGGGAACTCCGCGCGGGCCTGGGCCTGCCGGGCCGGGTCGGAGGTGACGACCGTGTCGAGGACGAGGCCGGGGGTGGCGGCCACGAGGGGGGCGTGGAAGACGGAGCCGGCGAGTCCGTAGCCGATGACGCCGACGCGCAGGGGGGTGCCGGTGGTGGAGGGCGTGGAGGGGGCGGGGGTGCTCATGCCTTCTACTTTGGCAACAGTGTTGCCGAAGTGCAAGGAGCATGGACAATGGGCAGGTGAACAGGGGTAGCGGGGACAGGATGGGCGGGGCGAACCTGCCGGCGCTGCGCGGGCACAACGAGGCGTTGCTGCTGGATCTTCTGCGCGGCGCCGGCCCGGCGGGTCTGGGCCGCAGCGAGCTCGCGGCCCGTACGGGGCTCACCCCGCAGGCCGTCAGCAAGATCACCGCACGGCTCGGTGCGGAGGGGCTGGTCGCGGAGGCCGGCCGCGCGGCGTCCACCGGCGGCAAGCCGCGCACCCTGCTGCGGCTGGTGCCGGAGGCGCGGTACGCGGTCGGGGTGCACCTGGACCGCGACGAACTGCGCGCGGTACGGGTCGACCTCACGGGCCGGGTCGTCGCCGAGGTCGGCGGTCCGCTGGACTTCGGGGCCGGGCCGGAGGTGGCGGTGCAGGTGGTGGAGGCGGCCGTACGGGAGGTCGCGCGGGGGGCGGGTGCCGGCGCCGGGCCGGTGGCGTTGGTGGGGGTGGGGGTGGCTGCGCCGGGGCCGCTCGATCACTGGGCCGGGGTGATGGGGCGGGTGACGGGGTTCCCGGAGTGGGAGGGGTTCGCGCTGCGGGAGGTGCTGGAGGGGCGGGTGGGGGTGCCGGTGGTGCTGGACAAGGACACGAATGCGGGGGCGGCTGCCGCCGCGGCGGGGTTCGGGGCCGGTGGGTTCGGGGCCGGTTTTGGGAGTGGGTCCGGTGCGGCGGTGTACGTGCACGTGGGTACGGGGCTCGGGGCGGGGCTGTGGCTGGGCGGTGGGGTGTACCGGGGGGCGCGGTCGGCGGCGGGGGAGTTCGGCCACCAGGTGCTGCGACTGGACGGCCCGGCGTGCCGGTGCGGGGGGCGGGGCTGCGCGGAGGTGCTGTGCCTGGGGGCGGTGGCGCGGGGGGATCTGCACGAGGCGGCGCGGATCCTGGGTGAGGGCGTCGCGAACCTGGTCGCGCTGCTGGATGTGGACCGGGTGTGGCTGGGCGGGCGGGTGGTGGCGGCGGCGCCGGATGTGTTCGTGGCGGGGGTTCGGGGGGTGTTGGGCGGGCGCTTGGCTCCGGGGGTGGCTCCGCGGGTGGCTCCGCGGGTGGCTCCGCCGGTCGGGCCGGTGGTTGAGCTGGCGGAGGTCGGGGTGGCGGAGGGGGCGGCGGAGTTGGCGCTGGCGTCGTTGTTCGGGCGAGCGGGCTAGCGGGCCGGTCCCGTGCCGGGTGCTGCGCCGTGCGGTGTCGGGTGAGGCGCCGTTGCCTGGGGCGCTGCCCCCGGGCCCCCGCGCCTCAAACGCCGGCGGGGCTGAGGTAGTGCCGGGCGGGGCTGAGACAGTGCCGACAGGCTGGAACAGTGCCGGCAGGGCTGAAGGGTGCGGGTGCGGCGCCGTTGCCGGGGGCGCTGCCCCCGGGCCCCCGCGCCTCAAACGCCGGCGAGGCTGAGATAGGGCTGAGATGGTGCCGGGCAGAGCGCGAGCGGGCCGGGGGAGTGCGCCAGCGGCGCCGAAAGCGTGCCAGCGGCGCTGAAGGTGGTGCAGCGGGGCTGAAGGTGGGCGCACGGGGCTGGAAAGATGGAAGCCGCCGACCGTTGGCCCTCTGCGCTGTTCGGGCGTAAAGCGGGGCGGGGCGAGGCGTGGTGTTCCGTGTGGGAGGAGGGTGGCGTGGCAGGGTGCGGGCAGGGCCGGGGTGATGGTCACCTGGTCCGACTATCGTCCCCGTCCGGCGAGCAGCGAAGGTCTTCCATGCGACTGCGCAAAGCCCTTGCCCTCACCGCCGTACTGGCCGCCGCCCTGGTCGCGACCGCCCCCACCGCCCTCGCGGACGTCGGCGCGGGCGGCGGCGCACGTCCCGCTCCCGCGTTGCCGTCCCGCGCGCTGGCCACCTGCGGCGACGGGAAGAGCACCGCCTTCCCCATCGGCGCGCGCATCCGGGGCGGCCCGGCCGTGTACCGCACCGGCGCCGACGCGCAGACCTGGTACCTGGACCTGACCAACACCACCGGTTCCCGGTGCACGGCCATCCACCCCGTCGTCGTCTTCACCGACAAGGCGCGCGCCCTGCGCCCCGCGCACCTGCGCATGGAGTTCGACGCCCCCGGCGGCACCTTCCCCGCCAGCCTGGAGCACACCGACCGCGACGAGATCATCGCCGTCTTCGACGGCGGCGACGCCTTCGCCGGATTCACCGTCGGCGCCGGCGCCTCCCTGACCGTCAAGGTCGCCCTCGCCTTCGCCCCCGACGCCCCCACCGGCGAGGTCCTCGCCGACGCCGCCCTCGTCCAGCGCAAGAGCGACGACGGCGACTGGGTCGGGGAGGCGGGCGGCTACCGCTTCACCGTCGAGGGCCCGGAGGATTCCGGCGAAGCGGGCTCCCTCGCCCACACCGGCCGCCGCGCGTGGGGATACGGAGCCGGAGCCGGCGCCGTGGCCGCCGTCGCCGCCGGTGGCGGGCTGCTGCTGGGGGCCCGGCGCCTGCGGACCAGCCCCCGCTGATCCGGACCCCCTCCCCCCCCGCGGTCATCCCCTCCGCCGGGCCCCCACCGCGGCCGGTCATGTCGCGGGCCGTTCATTTCGCCCGCATAGAGTCCCTCCGTGGAAGAACAGATCCCGAGCCACCGCCCCGGCTCACCCGTCCGCTCCGGCATCCCCGAGCACGGCCGCATCCCCAAGTACTACGCCGTCAAGGCCCGCATCGCCGGCCTCCTCGACGAGCTCGGCGAGGGCGGCCTGCTGCCCACCGAGCGGGATCTCGCCGAGCGGTACGAGGTGTCCCGCGAGACCGTCCGCCAGGCGCTGCGCGAACTGCTGCTGGAGGGCCGGCTTCGCCGGTCCGGGCGCGGGACCGTCGTCGCCGGGCCGAAGCTGGAGCAGCCGCTCTCCCTCGCGAGCTACACCGAGGGCGTGCGCCGCCAGGGCCGTACGCCGGGCCGCAACCTGATCGGGCTGGAGCGGTTCCCCTGCCCGCCCGACCTCGCCGCCGGCATCGGCGCCGAGCCCGGCGAGCCCGTCTGGCACCTGGAGCGGGTCCTGCTGGCCGACGACGAGCGCGTGGGGCTGGAGAGCACCTACCTCCGCGTGGCCCTCGCCCCCCGCCTGGACGACGATTTCCAGCCGGACTCCTCCTTCTACGGGTACCTCCGCGACCGCCTCGGCATCTCGTTCGGCGAAGCCGACGAGAAGCTGGAAACGGTTCTCGCGACACCCCGCGAAGCCCTGCTGATCGGCACCCCGCCCGCGCTCCCCATGCTGCTGATCCACCGCTTCTCGCGGGACCAGGAGGGCCGGCCCCTGGAGCGGGTGCGTTCGCTCTACCGTGGTGACCGGTTCAGCTTCACGACCCGCCTGCGCGCCGAATAGGCCCCGCGCAGTCTCCGCGAAAGGGACTTCGCGCGCTGAAAGGGACGTCTCTCCATCACGGTAAGGTAACGGGTCTAGTCCAAGCGTCGAGGGCTGTTCACCGCCGCGTTGCCGCGCGGCTCCTCCCGGGTCACGGGCCGCGCCCACCGTGGAGCGCGTGAGAGTCATAGTCGTCGGAGGCGGCGTGGTCGGCACCATGCACGCCTGGCAAGCAGTAGAACGCGGCCACGAGGTCGTCCAGATCGAGCGAGAAGCGGAGGCCCGCGGCGCGTCACTGCGTAATTTCGGCCAGATCTGGGTCAGCGGGCGGGCCGGAGGCGAGGAACTCGACACCGCCCTGCGGGCCCGCGCGCTCTGGGAGCGCATCGGCGCGCAGGTGCCCGGCCTGGGCTTCCGGGCCATCGGCTCCCTGACCCCCCTGCGCAACCCTCGCGAGTACGCCGTCGCGGAGGCGGCCGTGGCCCGCGAGGACGCCGCCGCCCGCGGCTACCAGCTGGTCACGACCGCGCAGGCCCGCCGGATCAACCCGGCCCTGCGTGGCGCCTTCGAGGCCGCCCTGTGGTGCGAGCGGGACGCGGCCGTCGAGCCGCGCACCGCGCAGCCGCACCTGCGCGAGGCCCTGCGTGCCACCGGCCGCTACACCTTCCTCGCCGGCCGCGAGGTCCGCGAGGTCGTCGGTGCGGCCGCCGTCCGCGACGACCACGGCGACGTCCACCGCGGCGACGCGGTCGTCCTCGCCACCGGCGCGTGGCTGTCCGGCCTGGTCCGCGAACTGGTTCCCGACCTGCCCGTGCGCCGCGTCCGGCTCCAGATGATGCAGACCGCCCCCCTCGGGGAGCGGCTGACCACCTCGGTCGCGGACGCCGACAGCTTCCGCTACTACCCCGCGTACCGGAGCGAAGCCCTCGACGCCCTCAACGCCGGGCAGGAGCAGGCGCCGGTCGCCGCCGCGCACAAGATGCAGCTGCTGATGGTCCAGCGGCAGGACGGTGGCCTGACCATCGGCGACACCCACGAGTACGAGCACCCCTTCGCGTTCGACACCCTCGAAGACCCCTACGAGCACCTCACCGGGGTCGTCGAGGCCTTCCTGGGCCGCCCGCTGCCGAAGGTCCGCCGCCGGTGGGCGGGCGTGTACGCGCAGTGCACCGACACCACCCGCGTCGTCCACCGCCAGCAGGTGGCCGACGGCGTCTGGCTGGTGACCGGGCCCGGCGGGCGCGGCATGACCTGCTCGCCCGCCATAGCCGAGACCACCGCGAACGAACTGGGCTGGTAAGTCAGATGACTGACACGAACGACGTCAAGAAGCTCATCGTCCTCGACATGGCCGGCACCACCGTCGCGGACGGCGGCCTCGTCGAGCGCGCCTTCGAACGCGCCGCCCTGCACCTCGGCGTCGAGCCGGGCACCCCCGACCACGCCGACAAGCTCCGCTACGTCCTCGACACCATGGGCGAATCCAAGATCTCCGTCTTCCGCCACCTCTTCGGTACGGAGGAGCTCGCCCGGCGCGCCAACTCCGCCTTCGAGCAGGCCTACGGGGAACTGGTCGACGGCGGCCTCGTCACCCCGCTCCCGGGAGCCCGCGCCGCCATCGAGAAGCTCCGCGCCGACGGCCGCACCGTCGTCCTGACCACCGGGTTCGCCCGGGTCACCCAGGACGCCATCCTCGACGCCCTCGGCTGGCAGGACCTCGCCGACCTCACCCTGTGCCCCGCCGACGCGGGCGGCCGCGGCCGGCCGTACCCGGACATGGTGCTGACCGCGTTCCTGCGCACCGGCGCCGTGGCCGACGTGCGCGACGTCGTGGTCGCGGGCGACACCGCGTACGACATGCTCAGCGGCCGGCGCGCCGGCGCCGGGATCGTGGCCGGCGTCCTGACCGGCGCCCACGACCGGGCCGTCCTCACCGGACACGGCGCGACGCACGTCCTCGACTCCGTCGCCCACCTCCCCGGCCTGCTGGACGGTCCGGCGTGAGCGGCATCCGCTTCGACGGGGTCAGCGTCGCCTACGGAGGCACCACCGTCCTGGACCGCCTCGACCTCACCGTCGAACCCGGCGAGGTGATGGCCCTGCTCGGCCCCTCCGGCTCGGGCAAGACCACGGCGCTGCGCGCGGTCGCCGGCTTCGTACGGCCCCTCGCGGGCCGGGTACTGATCGGCGGGCGCGACGTCACCGCGCTTCCGCCGCACAAGCGCGGCATCGGCATGGTCGTCCAGCAGTACGCGCTCTTCCCGCACATGCGGGTCCAGGACAACGTGGCCTTCGGCCTCAAGGCCCAGAAGGCGCCCAGGGCGGAGATCCCCGGCCGGGTCACCGAGGCGCTGGAGATGACGGGCATGGCCGCCTACGCACGGCGCTACCCCCGCGAGCTCTCCGGCGGCCAGCAGCAGCGCGTGGCCATCGCGCGGGCGCTGGCGATCCGCCCCGGGGTGCTGCTGCTGGACGAGCCCCTGTCGGCCCTCGACGCGCAGCTGCGCTCCGGGATGCTGACGGAACTGGCCCGGCTGCACCGGGACTTGCCGCAGGTATCGATCCTGTACGTGACGCACGACCAGGTGGAGGCGCTGACCCTGGCCGACCGGATCGCCGTCATGGACAAGGCCCGGCTCCAGGACTGCGGTACCCCGCAGGAGCTGTACCGGGCCCCGCGCACCGAGTTCACCGCGTCCTTCGTCGGCAACGCGAACCTGCTGCCGGTGACGGTGGCCGAGGACGGCGCCGTCTTCGAGGGCCGCGAGCTGACCCTGGACCGCGGCCGGGCGGCGCCCGGCTCCGCGGCGACGCTGTGCGTACGGCCGCACCTGCTCGGCCTCGGGGACGGCCCGAACGCGCTGAGCGGCACGATCTCCGAGGTCCAGTGGCGCGGTTCGACGCACCGGCTGTGCGTCGACGTCGGCGGCCACCGCGTCACGGCGGACCTCCCCGAGCTGCGGGAGACTCCGGCGCTGGGGGACCGGGTCACGCTGCACTTCGCACCGCGCGACGCGGTGCTGCTGGCCGCGGGGGTGTCGGATGGCTGAGCTCTCGCGGCGAGCGGTCGCCGTCCCGGCGGCCGGCCGACCCCCCTCCGGGGAGGCCCGGGGCTCGTGGGAGGGCCGGGGCTCCGGCCCGGACCCCGCGTCGGACCGTGGTCCCGCCCCCGGACCTGATCCCCGACCCGATCCCGGACCTGATGCCCATCCCGCGCCTCAAGCACAGGCCGGGCCGAGGCTGCCGCGCAGCCTGTGGGCGCTGCCGCCCGTGGTCGTGCTCGGGCTGGTGTTCCTCTACCCGCTCGGGCTCGTCGTCCAGCAGTCCCTCACCCCCGAGAACGGCGGCGGGGCCTTCGACGCCTACGCCTCCGTCTTCGCCTCCACCGCCTTCCGCGAGGCCCTCGGGACCACCGTCTGGCTGGCCGGCGGCGCCACCGCCGGCTGTCTCGTCCTCGGCTTCACGCTCGCGCTGATCATCGCCTTCGTGCCCTTCCCCGGGGCCCGCGCCGTCGCCAAGTTCATCGACGTCTTCCTCTCCTTCCCCTCCTTCCTCATCACCCTCGCGCTGCTGTTCATCTACGGCACCGTGGGGATGGCGAACGGCGCCTGGACCGACCTCACCGGCGCCGCCGAGGGGCCCTTCCACTTCCTCACCACCCCCTGGGGCGTCCTCCTCGCGGAGATCACGTACTTCACCCCCTTCGTGATGCGTCCCCTGCTCGCCGCCTTCTCCCAGCTCGACACCGCCCAGCTGGAGGTCGCCGCCGGGCTCGGCGCCCGGCCCGCGCGGATCATCCGGCGGGTGATCCTGCCCGAGGCGCTCCCGGCGCTCGCCGCCGGAGGCAGCCTCGTGCTGGTGATGTGCCTGAACGAGTTCGGCATCGTCCTGTTCACCGGGGCCAAGGACGTCACGACCCTGCCGATGCTCATCTACGGCAAGGCCATCCTCGAATCCGACTACGCGGCCGCCTGCGTGGTCGCCGTCGTCAACATCGCGATCTCCGTCGGCCTGTTCGGCCTCTACCGGGTGGTGAGCAAGCGTGCTGGTGCATAGCAAGTCCGTGCGCTGGGGCGCCTGGGGCCTCTTCGGCCTGCTCTTCCTGCCGCTCTTCGCGTTGCCCCTGCTCGTCGTGGTCGCGGCCTCCTTCTCCACCCACTGGTCCGGAGCCTTCCCCTCCGGTCCCACGACGGAGCACTACGCGTCCGCGGTACGCGGCGAATCCCTGCGGGCCCTGACGACCTCCCTGGTCACCGCCCTCGCCGCCAGCCTGCTGGCCCTCACCGTCGGCACCTGGGCCGCGCTGGCCGCCGCCGGGCTCAAGGAGCGCGGGAGGCGGCTGCTGGACGCGCTGTTCATGCTGCCCGTCGCCGTGCCGTCCGTGGTGGTCGGCCTCGCCGTGCTCGTCGCCTTCAGCCGGCCGCCCGTCCTGCTCAACGGCACCGGATCGATCGTCGTCCTGGCGCACACGATCCTCGTCACGGCCTTCGCCCACCAGTCGGTCTCGGCCGCGATCGTACGGCTCGACCCCGCCTACGAGCAGGCGGCGGCCTCCCTGGGCGCCCGCCCGGCGTACGTCCTGTGGCGGGTCAGGCTGCCCCTCCTGTTGCCGTCGCTCACCGCGGCGGCCGGGCTCTGCTTCGCCCTGTCCATGGGCGAGTTGAGCGCCACGATGATGCTCTACCCGCCGGACTGGATGCCCCTGCCGGTCCGCGTCTTCACCGCCACCGACCGCGGTTCGCTCTTCAGCGGCTCCGCCGTCGCCGTGGTCCTGATGGCCGCCACCCTGCTGGTCCTCCTGGCGGTCTCCCGCATCCGGACCAGGGCTTCGTACCGCTGACAACCCGTACTGCTGACAGCCGTACGCCCTGCTCGCACCCCGACTCCCTTTCCCCGTAAGGAAGTTCCATGCCCAGAAGACCGCTGCTCCGCGCCACCGCCGCCGTCACCGGCTGCCTCGCCCTCGCCGCCTCCCTCACCGCCTGCGGCGGCTCGACCGCCGCCGACTCCGGCGGCGGCGAGAAGGTCGTCACCGTCTACAGCGCCGACGGCCTCAAGAGCGAGAAGGGCGACGGCTGGTACGACAAGGTGTTCGCCGACTTCACCCGCAAGACGGGCATCGAGGTCAAGTACGTCGAGGGCGGTTCGGGCGAGATGGTGCAGCGCGCCGTCCGCGAGAAGACCAACACCCAGGCCGACGTACTGATCACCCTGCCGCCCTTCATCCAGCAGGCCGACGGCAAGGGCCTGCTCCAGGCCTACGCGCCGCAGGGCTCCGACAAGGTCAACGGCGGGGACAAGGCCGCCGACGGCACGTGGACCTCGGTCGTGAACAACTACTTCGGCTTCGTCTACAACAAGAAGGAGCTCGGCCAGGCCCCCAAGACCTGGGAGGAGCTGCTCGACGCCCGGTACAAGGGCAAGCTCCAGTACTCCACCCCCGGTGTCGCGGGCGACGGCACCGCCGTCCTCATCAAGTCGATGCACGACTTCGGCGGCAAGGAACCGGCGATGGAGTACCTCAAGAAGCTCCAGGCCAACAACGTCGGCCCGTCCTCCTCCACCAGCAAGCTCGCGCCGAAGACGGACAAGGGCGAGCTGCTCGTGGCCAACGGCGACGTCCAGATGAACTTCGCGCAGTCCAAGTCCATGCCGAACCTGGGCATCTGGTTCCCGGCGAAGGACGGCGGCAAGCCCACCACCTTCGCCCTGCCGTACGCGGCCGGCCTGGTCGCCAAGGCCCCGCACAGCGAGAACGGCAAGAAGCTCCTCGACCACCTGCTCAGCGAGGACGCCCAGAAGCTGGTCAGCGAGGTCGGCGGCGGATTCCCGGCGCGCACCGACGTCAAGGCGACCGACGCCAACGCCGTCGAACTCACCAAGCTCATGACCGGTGTCGAGGTCTTCGAACCGGACTGGGCCGACATCGACAAGAACCTCACGGCCTACGTCGACGCGTGGAAGTCGGCGACCGGAAGCTGACCGGTTACTTCCTGGCCACCCACGACCAGGAGCATGACGCTTGCATAACGGGTCTGGACCGAAGACGGCACCGCGCGCCTCCGGTCCGGCCCTCCCCGTCCCCGCACCTCCCGCCGCTCACTTGCTCCCAGGAGGAGTACGTGTCCCCTGTCCTGCCCGGACGCCGCGTCATCGCCGTGACCGCCACCGCCACCGCCCTGATCGCCGCGACCCTCGCGGCGGCCGCCCCCACCCCCGCCGGCGCCGCCGACGCGCCCGCCGTCGCCGCCACGCTCGCCAACACCGACAAGGTGCTCGTCATCGGCCTCGACGGCGCGGTCCTCGACCGCGTCAAGGCCGCCAACGCGCCGCACCTGAACGGCCTGATGGCCCAGGGCCTGACCGCCCGCAGCACCCTGTACGCCAACCCGATGGCCGCCACCTCCTCCGGCCCCGGCTGGTCCACCATCGCCACCGGTGTCTGGCCCGACCGGCACGGGGTGAAGGACAACTCCTTCACCGGCAAGAACTACACGGCCTACCCCGACTTCCTCACCCGCATCGAGAACGCCAAGCCGACGCTCAACACGTACGCGGCCGCCGACTGGGAGCCGATCACCTCCACCGACCAGAACGGCCCGATCTTCTCGGCCAAGGTCGACAAGCGCCTGTCCCTCAAGGGCGACCGCGACGGCTACCGCAACGAGGACCCGAAGATCGCCGCCGCGGCCGCCGCCGAACTCCAGGACCAGAACCCGGACGCAGCCTTCGTCTACTTCGGCGAGATCGACGCGGCCGGCCACTCCTACGGCGCCGCCAGTCAGCAGTACCTCGACACCATCGCCCGCGTCGACGTCCTGGTCGGCCGGCTGCTCACCGCCGTCCAGAACCGCCCGACGTACGGCCAGGAAAACTGGAAGGTCCTGGTCACCACCGACCACGGCCACACCGACGCCGGCGGCCACGGCGGCTCGACCATCCAGGAGCGCGGCACCTTCGTCATCGCCCGGGGGCCGGGCATCCCCGCCGGTTCGGTGCGCGACGACGTGAAGCTGGTCGACGTGGCCGCCGTCGCGCTGGCCCAGGTCGGCGTCGCCACCACCGGGCTGGACGGCCTCCCGCTGAACGCCCCGGACGACGACCCCTTCGACAGCCTGCGCCCGGACCTGCGGGAGCGCGTGGACGAGACGGGCATCCCCTCCGGGGTGAAGGGCTTCACGCACACCCCGCCCGCGGGCTGGTCCGTCGACAACTCCCGGATGGGCACGGGCGGTGTGGCGGAGTGGGCCGGCTGGGCCTTCGCGACCGACGAGTTCTGGAGCCGGTCGCAGCGCGACCAGTGGCGCGAGCTGAACGTGCGCTCCCGTGACGTCTTCGCCGTCGCCGACTCCGACGAGTGGGACGACAAGAGCCACACGGGTGCCTTCGACTCCACCTTGATCACCCCCAAGTGGGCGGTCACCGGGGGCAGCACGCGGAATCTGACCTTCCAGACCCACTACCGCCACGAGGCCGGGCAGAGCGCCCAGGTCCTGGTCTCCTACGACGGCGCCGCGCCCACGGTGGTCAAGTCCTACACCGCCGACGCCGTCGCGAAGACCGAGTCACTGGCGCTCCAGGTCCCGGCCGGCGCCACCGACGTCCAGATCCGCTTCCGCTACACCGGAAGCAACAACTGGTACTGGACCGTCGACAACGTCCGGCTGGGCTGAGTCGGGCCGCTCTCCCGCTCTCCGGTGGTCCCGCAACCGCCCCCGGGTCCGGGCTGTGGACGGCCACGGCGTCCACGGCCCGGCCCCGATAGGGTGGTACAGACCACACGTCAAAGGTCAGAGGGTAAGGGCCACCGAGAGCGGAGAACAGTCCAGTGGCAGAGCGCAAGCCGATCGAATCCTGGCTCACCGACATGGACGGGGTCCTCATCCACGAGGGCATTCCGATCCCTGGCGCCGATGCCTTCATCAAGCGGCTGCGCGAGTCCGGCAAGCCCTTCCTGGTGCTGACCAACAACTCCATCTACACCCCGCGCGACCTCCAGGCCCGCCTGTTCCGCATGGGCCTGGACGTCCCGGTCGAGAACATCTGGACCTCCGCGCTGGCCACCGCGAAGTTCCTCGACGACCAGCGCCCCGGCGGCACCGCGTACGTCATCGGCGAGGCCGGCCTGACCACCGCCCTGCACGACATCGGCTACATCCTGACCGACCACGAGCCCGACTACGTGGTCCTGGGCGAGACCCGCACGTACAGCTTCGAGGCCATGACGAAGGCGGTCCGCCTGATCAACGCGGGCGCGCGCTTCATCTGCACCAACCCGGACGAGACCGGCCCCTCCGCCGAGGGCCCGCTCCCGGCCACCGGCGCGGTCGCCGCGCTGATCACCAAGGCGACCGGCAAGCGCCCGTACTTCGCCGGCAAGCCGAACCCGCTGATGATGCGTACCGGCCTGAACGCCATCGGCGCCCACTCGGAGACCAGCGCGATGATCGGCGACCGGATGGACACCGATGTCCTGGCCGGCCTGGAGGCGGGCATGCAGACCTTCCTCGTCCTGACCGGCCTGACGACCGAAAAGGACACCGAGCGGTTCCCGTACCGCCCGACCAGGACGGTCGACTCGATCGCGGATCTGGTCGACCTCATCTGAGCGCGACGCGTTCGGCCGACAGGCCGTACCCCGTTTGAGGCGTACGGCTGACACGTACGGCGCCGTTCCGGATGCGGAGCGGCGCGCCGCGCGTGAATCTCCTTGACGAGGAGGTTCACCATGCGCAGTGTTCCGATCGCTCTCCGCGCCGCCGGGGTGGCCGTCGCCCTGACGGCGCTCTCCGCGGTGGCCGCGCCCGTCGCCCTCGCCGGCGAGGAGGACCGCGGTGGCCACGGCGACCGCGGCAGCATCACCGTCGACCCGAACCCGGCCCACCCCGGAGCGCAGGTCAAGCTGCGCGTCCACGGGTGCGAGGGCACCAGGGGTTCGGCCAAGTCCTCCGTCTTCGTGGCGGACGCCGACCTGTACGGCCGTGACGGCGGCCGCAGCCCGCTCTACGGCGACGCGATGATCAGCTCGCACGCCTCGCCCGGCTGGCACTCCGTCCGGGTGATGTGCGACGGCCATGAAAAGGTCAGCGGCTCCGTCCAGATCTCCGAGTACAGCCCCCACCACCACCCCTCGCCGTTCTGGCCGGTCCACGCGGGCGGCGGCGGCATGTCCGCCGAACTGGCCGCGGCCGATCCGGCCGCCGCCGCTGCCACGGCCAAGAAGCAGCACGGCGACGACGGCCCGGGCCTGCCGCACACGGTGATCGGCGCCGTCCTCGCGGCGGCGGCCACCCTGGCGGTGGCGGGCCGCGCGCTGACGCTGCGCCGCCGCCGCAGCGGTGAGTGAGGGGGGCCGCATGAGTGAGGGGCGTACGGGTGCGGGCAGGTCCGCCGCCGGCGGCCGCCTGCTGACCTTCACCGCCTGGTCGGTGCTGGTGCTCGGCCTGTGGCTGTGGGGCCGCCAGCTCACGGGGGTGCCCGTCCCGCTCGCCGGTCAGGCGGGCGGGTCGGTGGGACGCGGGCTGCCGGCCGCGCACGCCCCTCTGGCCGGGGCCCTGCCGCAGCGGGTCGACGTGCCCTCCATAGGCATCCAGGCCCCGGTCGTCCCCCGGGGCCTGGACAAGGACGGCGGGATCGACCCGCCCCCGTACGACAGCCCGGGCACCGTGGGCTGGTGGGACAAGGGCACCCAGCCGGGGACCGCCGGCGCCGCGCTGATGGTGGGGCACGTGGACACCCGCTCCAAGCCGGCGGTGTTCTACGGCCTGAGCTCGGCGCAACCGGGTGACAAGATCCGGGTCGTGCGGGCGGACGGCTCGGTCGCCGAGTTCACGATCGAGGACGTACAGGTCTACGAGCGCTCGGCCTTCGACGCGCACAAGGTGTACGGCCAGCGGATCAAGGGCCGCGCCGAGCTGAGGCTGGTGACCTGCGGCGGCTCGTACGACAAGGTGGCCAAGCAGTACACGGCCAATGTGGTGGTCTCCGCCTACCTGACGGGCGTCGGCATCCGCCCGGGCGCGGAGGCCTAGGAGCCCGCGTTCCGGCGGCAGAACGAGGAAACCCCCCGCAGCTTTCGCTGCGGGGGGTTTCCTCCGTCTGTGCGCCGCCAGGGACTCGAACCCCGGACCCGCTGATTAAGAGTCAGCTGCTCTAACCAACTGAGCTAGCGGCGCTTGCTGACAGGGAAAACTCTACCCCACCTCCGCAGGTGCTCGTGACCAGCCACGCCCGCCTTGTCTGATTAACCCATGTTTGAGGGGGTTGTCGTGCACGATATGTCTGGCCGTGCCGCATCTGATGCTTTATCAGATGCGGCCCCGGTCGACCAGTGGACGAGCAGGGGACGAGCAGGGGAGTGGACGGAACCGCATGACGATGCAGCCTCCGACGCATGTGCAGATGCCGATGCCCGCCTTCGAGGAGTACGAGCCCGCGGGCGACTGCGTGTGCCGGGGATGCGCCCAGAGCCGCCGGGCCCTCGCCCGCGCGCGGACCGTACCGCTGCGCGACGGCGGTCATCCCGCGGCCCGCGGGGCCCGCCGGGCGCTGGTCCTGGCCACCGCCGCGGGAGTGGTCCTCACCGGGGGCGGCGCGCCCGCGGTGGCGGTGACGACCCCGCCTCCCGGTCCCGGCCCGGTGGCCCTGGACGACCCCGGTTCCCCGCAGGGCGACCGGACCCCCCTGCACGGCCCGAAGGGCAGCCCGGTCGGGAAACCGGGCGCCCCGGGGCGGCCCGCCGCCGTGAAGCGGATCGAGCGCGCGACGATCATCAACCGGGCGAAGCTGTGGCTGGACGCGAAGGTCCCGTACAGCATGTCCGAGTACTGGACGGACGGCTACCGGCAGGACTGCTCGGGCTTCGTCTCCATGGTCTGGAACCTTGGTACGAACGAGTGGACCGGCAGCCTCGACAAATTCGCCACCAAGATCACCAAGGAGGAGCTGCTGCCGGGGGACATGCTGCTCTTCCACAACCCGGCGGACCCCAACAACGGCTCGCACGTGGTGATCTTCGGCGGCTGGGTCGACGAGACGCGCACGCACTACGTCGCCTACGAGCAGACGCGTCCGACGACGCGGAAGCTGGCCACGCCGTACGGGTACTGGACCAACGCGGCGAAGTACGTCCCGTACAGGTTCAACGGGGTGACGGGCGGGATCGTCCCGCAGGTGCCGCAGGTGCCGCCGGTCCCTGTCCCCCAGCCGCCGGTTACGCAGCCCCCCGGGGCCGAGCCGCCGGCCTCGGGTCCGAAGCCCGGGGACGTGACGGTCTTCCCGGGGGCGGACAAGTTCGGCCCGGGCGCCACGAACGACCACGTGGCCCAGCTGGGCCGGATGCTGATCGAGCGCGGCGCGTACCGCTTCTACCCGAAGGGGCAGGCCGGCCGTACGTGGACGGACGCCCACCGCCTGTCGACCCAGGCGTTCCAGCTCGCGCAGGGCTGGCGGGGCGCCGACGCCGACGGCCTGCCCGGCGCGCACACCTGGCGGCTGCTGGTCGAGCACCAGGGCCGGGACATCCCGCCGACGGTGGACGCCGCGCCGGGCCCCGGCGGAGTACGGGCCTACCCCGGGGCGGCGGTGTTCCGCCCGGGCCGGTCCCACCCGGCCATCACGGCCCTGGGCCGCCAACTGATCAAGAAGGGCTTCGGCAAGCACTACACGTCCGGGCCGGGCCCGCGCTGGAGCGAGACCGACCGCCGCAACGTCGAGGCCTTCCAACGCGCGCAGGGCTGGCGCGGCACCTCGGCCAACGGCTACCCGGGCCCGGAAACCTGGCGCCGGCTGTTCGCATGACGGAGGCAACGATGTACCCCACGCACACCACCTCGACCACGGGCACCCTCCACGTCCCGCCTGCGGCGTGCTCAGCCCGGACGATGACCCCGACCGCTCCGCCTGCGGCGGGCTCGGCCCGGACCACGGCCCCCGCCGCTGCGCCTGCGGCGGGCTCGGCTGGGCCTGTCGACACCGCCACCGCCTCGCTCGCCCGCCCCGGCTGGGCCACGCCTGCGCCTGTGACTGCTGCGCCTGCGGCCATTGCGCCTGCGGGCTCGGCCGGGGCAACGACCGCCCCGCCTGCGGCGGGCTGGGCCGGGACCACGACCCCTGCGGCTGCACCTGCGGCGGGCGCGGCCCGGGCTGAGAATTCCGCTCCGGTGTCGGCCACCCGCGAAGGGTGGGGCGCGGCCGCGCCTGCGGCGGCCTCGACCCCGGGTGGGGAGGCGGGGTCGTCGCTTCCCCTGCCCTCGCCCGAAGGGGTTGCCGTCCCCGTGCCTGCGGCGGGTTCGGCGGGGGCTGCGGCTCCCGCCGCTGCTTCGCAGGCCCGCCCGGGGCGGGCCGCAGCGGCCCCGGCGGGGGATTCCGCTCCTGGGTCGGCCGCCCGCGCGGACTGGGGTACGGCCGCGCCTGCAAGGGGCTCGGCCGGCGACGCCGGGTCGCCAGCCGTCGCTTCGCCCGATCGGGTTGCTGTTTTTGCACCTGCGACAGGTGAGGATCCCGCTCCTGTGTCGGCCACCCGCCAGAGCTGGGGTGCTGCCGTCCACGCGGCGGGCTCGAACCCGGCGGAAGATGCCGGGTCGGTCGCCTTGGCCTCGCCCGACGGGGTTGCTGTTCCTGCGCCCGCGGCGGGCTCCGGCCGGGGTGCGGAGCCCGCTCCTGTGTCGGCCACCCGCCGGAGTTGGGGTACCGCCGTGCCTCCAACGGGCTCGACCCCGGCGGGGGATGCGGGGTCGGTGTCCCTGGCTTCGCCCGCGGAGATGGCTGCGGAGCAGGTAGCCGTGGCCGGGGTCGGCCTGGCTGCCGCTGTTCGGCCGGACGGGGTCGCAGAGGCCCGAGTAGCTGGGGCCACATCGCACGAAACGGGCGCGGCGCCCGGTGCCGGCCATGCCTCCGGGGCGGCGCGGCGGGAGGCCGTGGGGACCGCCGCCTCGGCGGAGCCGGTCGGCCCGTCGGGCAAGACCTCCTTCGGCTGGGCCGCCATGCCCGCGCATGCGGGTGTACTGCGGGCGGCATCGGAGTGCAGGCCCACCCCTGCTTCTTCGGCTCGCCCGCAGTGGCCCGGGATCCGCCCGGCAACGGAAGCGGGGCTTGCGCCCGCGCCCGTACCCGGGCCCGGGGGCCGGTCCGACGTGCAGGACCAGGACCGGTACCAGGGCCTTGGTGCTGCCCGCGCGGACCACTCGGCCGAAGGCCGTTCCGCCGGGGCTGCGGATGCCGCGCCCGGTTCCGTGCTCGTGGGTGCGCCCGCCGCGCAGGCTTCGCCCCCGGCCGGGCCGGAGGTCCCCGCCGCGCGCAGTCAGGCCGAACCCGAGCCGGTGCACACCTCGCCGCAGCCGGGCGTTCCGCATCCGCAGGGCCAGGCGGCCGACCCCGCACCGGCCACCCGCCGCACGCGGGCCGAAGGCGAGCCGGGCGAACCCGTGGATGCGTACCGCGTGCCCGGGCTCGGCGGGGGCGACCCCGACTCGGCCAGCCGCCGCACGCGGGGCGAGGGCCAGCTGGGCGAACCCGTGGATGCGCACCGCGTGCCCGGGCCTGGTGGGGCCGACTCCGGCCCGGCCGGCCGCCGCACGCCGGGCGTGGGCCAGGCGGATCACTCTGCACCGGCCGGCCGCCGCCCCCGGGGTGAGGACGTGCCCGCCGACCCCGGCCCGGCCGCCCGCCGCCCTCGGGGCGAGGATCTGCCGGGCGAGCCCGCGGACACATACCGTGTGCCCGGGCCCGGCGAGGCCGACCCCGGCCCGGCCACCCGCCGCCCCCGAGGCGAGGACCTGCCTGCCGACCCCGGCCCGGCCGGCCGCCGCACGCGGGGTGAGGGCCAGGCGGGCGACCCCGCACCGGCCGGCCGCCCCGCGCGGGGCGAGGGCACCACGGCCGGACCCGCGGATGCGCACCGCGTGCCCGGGCCCGGTGTTGCCGGGATCGTCGCTCAGGCGGTGGCGCGCGGCCTGGGCGAGGGTGAGGTGCCCGAGGTCGCCCGGCTGCGGCCGGTCCCGCGGGGGAGTGCCGTCACCGAGGTGCCGGTGCACCTGCCCTTCCGCGGCGCGCCGCAGCCCGGGCAGCAGCCCCCGCCGCAGCCCGCACCGAAGCAGGGGCCCGCACCGCGGCCGACGGCCGTCACCCGTCCCGCCCCCGGCCGCCGCGTACCCCGCGGGGACCACCGGCTCCGGGAGCACCGCGGCCCCGTACTGCCCGGCTGGGTCGGCGTCGCCGTCGGCGGGACCGCCCTCGCGGGGTGCGCGGCAGTGCTGTGGCGGGCCGGGGCCGTCCCCGACCCCTTCCTCGCCGCCTTCGGCGCGGCCCCCCGCGCCTACCGCGGCCTGCGCGCCACCCACTGGCCCCCGCTCGCCTTCCTCGGCATCGTCGCCCTCATCGCGCTCGGCGGCCTCGGCCGCGTCCGGGCCGGCCACGCCTGGGTGCTCACCCTCTTCGGCCGCTACCGCGGCACGGTCCGCCGTACCGGCCTGACCTGGGTCAGCCCCCTCCTCCTGCGCCGCCGCGTCGACGTACGCCTGCGCCACTGGCGCAGCGACCCCATGCCCGCCGTGGACTCCGGCGGCCTCGCCCTCCAGGTCGTCGTCCAGGTCGTCTGGCAGGTCAAGGACACCGCCAGGGCCACCCTGGCCGTCGCGGACCACACGGAGTACCTCGCCGAACAGGTCGAATCGGCCATGGCCCGCGTGCTGTCCCAACTCCCCGCCGACGCCTTCCACGAGGACGCCCCGACCCTGCGCGACGCCGAGGCCGTCGGCGACGCGCTGACCCGGATGCTGGCCGCCGAGACCGAGGCCGTCGGGATCGAGGTGTTCTCGGCCCAGCCGACCCGGATCGAGTACGCGGCCGAGGTCGCCGAGGCCATGCGCCGCCGCCGGGTCGCGGCGATCGACGCCAAGCACCGGGACACCGTGCTGACCTCGATCGTGGACGCCGTCGACGACACCGTCCACCGCCTGACCTCACGCGGGCTCGTCGAGCTCGACGACTACGAGCGCAAGGCCCTGGTGAAGGACCTCACGGTCGCCTTCTACACCGGGCGCTGTGAATAGGGCACGTGAGGCCTGAGCCCTGAGGGGACGGAGCGCGCACGTACGGAACGGGTGGCCGGAACCGACCGGACCACCCGTTCCCGCGTTGGTCTGGACATGGCCAACTCCCGTCCATAGTCTGGAACTTGGTCTAGACCTAAATCCCCCCGCGCGCGCTCACCGAACTCCCCCCACGTTCAAGGAGCATCATGCGTCACCTCCGCATGCCCAAACGGTCCGGCGCCACCGCGCTCGGACTCGGCCTCGTCGCCGGAATCACCCTCCTCGGCGCCCCCAGCGCCAGCAGCCACGGCTACACCGACACCCCCATCAGCCGCCAGAAGCTCTGCGCCAACAAGACGGTCTCCGACTGCGGCGCGATCCAGTGGGAGCCGCAGAGCGTCGAGGGCTACAAGGGCTTCCCGGCCGCCGGCCCCGCCGACGGCAAGATATGTTCCGCCGGCCTCCCGCAGTTCGCCGAGCTGGACAACCCCCGCGGCGGCGCCTGGCCCACCACCAAGGTGACCAGCGGCCAGAGCTACGGCTTCCGGTGGCAGTTCACCGCCAACCACTCCACCACCGACTTCAAGTACTACGTCACCAAGAACGGCTGGACCGGCACCAAGGCCCTCACCCGCGCCGATCTCGACCCCCAGCCCTTCCTCACCGTCACCTACAACGGGGCCCGGCCCGCCATGACCACCGTCCACCAGGGAGCCATGCCGAGCGGCAAGACCGGCCGGCACCTGATCCTGGCCGTCTGGACCGTCAACGACACCCCGATGGCCTTCTACGCCTGCTCCGACGTCCAGTTCTGAACTTCCTCCCTGGGCAGTCAGTTCAGTTCTGACATCACGTCAGCTAACCTCGGGCGCCATGCGGACGACGACGACCGGCCCCGAGACCGTCGCGGAGCTCATAGCGCGCCAATGGGGCGACCACCGGCCCGGGCTGAGGCACGCCACCGGTGTCCTCAGCCACCACCGGACCGCCCAGGAGGCCGCCGCGCGCGCCGCGCTGCTCGTCGACCTCATGCCCGCGGGGGCCGAGCCGCACCTCGGGGTGCTGCTCGACAACACCCCCGAGTTCCCGTTCTGGCTCGGTGCGGCGGCCCTCGCCGGGGCCGCCGTCGCCGGGATCAACCCCACCCGGCGCGGCCCGGAGCTCGCCCGCGACATCCTGCACACCGACTGCCGGATCCTGGTCACCGAACGCGCCCACCTGCCCCTCCTGCGCGGCCTCGACCTGCCCGGCGTCCGCATCCTGATCACCGACACCGAGGAGTACGAGGCCCTCCTCGCCCCCTACGCGGCCGCCAAGCCCGGCGACGCCGCCCTGCGCCCGCCCGGCCCCGGCGACCGGCTGCTCCTCTACTTCACCTCCGGCTCCACCGGCGCCCCCAAAGCCGCCGTGTGCAGCCAGGGCCGGCTCGCTGCGGCCGGCTCCGCGCTGGCCCGCCGCTTCCAGGTCACCCCGGACGACGTCCACTACATCTGCATGCCGCTCTTCCACGGCAACGCCGTCATCGCCGACTGGCTCCCGGCCCTGGCCGGCGGCGCCGCGGTGGCGCTGCGCCGGCGCTTCTCCGCCTCCGCGTTCCTGGACGACGTACGGGCCTACGGGGCCACCTACTTCACCTACGTCGGGCGGGCGGTCCAGTACATCCTGGCCACGCCCCCGACCCCGAACGACCGCACGCACTCGCTGCGCCTCGGCTTCGGCACCGAGGCCGGGGCGGTGGACGCGGAACGCTTCGCGGAGCGGTTCGGGGTCCGGCTGGTGGAGGGCTACGGGGCCACCGAGGGCGGCGCCTCCGTCCAGCACACCCCGGACACCCCGCCGGGCGCCCTGGGCCGCGCGGCGGACGGGGACGACCTGGCGGTGATCGACCCCGGCACGGGCCTGGAATGCCCGCCGGCGGTCCTGGACCCGGCGGGCCGCCTGCTCAACGGCTCCGCCGCCATCGGCGAACTCGTCAACCGGGGCCGCAGCCTCTTCGAGGGCTACTGGCGCAACCCGGACGCCCAGGCCGAACGCACCCGGGACGGCTGGTACTGGACGGGGGACCTCTTCTTCCGCGACGCGGCCGGCTTCCTCTACTTCGCCGGCCGCACGGACGACCGCCTGCGCGTCGACAGCGAGAACCTCGCCGCCGCGGTGATCGAGAACATCCTGGCCCGCTGGCCGGCCGCGGCGGCCGTCGCGGTCTACGCCGTCCCGGACGAGGTCGCGGGCGACCAGGTGATGGCCGCGATCACCCTGCGGGACGGCGCGGACTTCGACCCGTCGGCCTTCGCCGCCTTCCTGGCCGCGCAGCCGGACCTGGGCACGAAGATGTCCCCGCGCTACGTCCGCGTGCTCCCCGCGATGCCGGTCACGGCGACGAACAAGGTCCACCGCGTCGCCCTGCGCCGAGCCGCCTTCCGCTGCCCCGACCCGGTCTGGACCCGCACCCCCTCCGGCACCTACGAGCTCCTGGACGCCGAGTCCCTGTCCGCCCTCCTGGCGACGTACGAGACCCACGGCCGCACCGACCTCCTGGACCGCTAGGCCCCGGCGCCCCGGCTCAGGAGTCCTCTCCGCCGCGGCCCCGATCAGGGTGCTGCCGGGGGCGAGCGGCGGTTTTCAGCCGTCCGGCGCGTGGGGGGAGCCCAGACGATCATGGGCCCACCCAGGGGGCGGCCACCCCCGCGTAATGGTTTTGAGCACCCCGGAGGACCAGGTAGTATTTTCTCTGTCAGGCGCCGCTAGCTCAGTTGGTTAGAGCAGCTGACTCTTAATCAGCGGGTCCGGGGTTCGAGTCCCTGGCGGCGCACCTGTACTTCGGGCGGTTTCCGGTTCACCGGAAACCGCCCGAAGTGTTTTGCGGTCCGCTCAGCAGGTCAGCAGGTCAGCAGCCTCTAGAGGGTGAGCGAGAGCAGGAGCGGCGCCGCCTTCCGGTTCAGGGTGTCCGCCGCGGCGCGCAGCCGGTGCGCGTGCTCGACCGGCATCGACAGGGCCAGGCAGCCCACCGAGGCCCCGGCCGTGATCGGGACCGCCGCGCAGACCGTGCCCACGGCGTACTCCTGGAGGTCCAGCACCGGCACGGTGGCCGGCTGCGAGTCCAGCTTGGAGAAAACAGGATCCGCTCGTTCACGATCGTCTTCGACGTCAGCCGGGCGATCTTGTGACGGGCCAGGTGGTCACGCCGCCCGTTCAGATCGAGCTGGGTCAGCAGGCACTTGCCGACCGCGCTGGCGTGCGCCGCCGAGCGGAAATCGACCCACTCGTGCACCTTCGGGGTGCGCGGGCTGTCCGCGAACTGCGTGATCCTGACCTCGCCGTCCACGTACCGGCTGATGTAGACGGCCGCGCCGACCGAGTCGCGCAGCCGGTCCAGCGTCTCCTGGAGCTTGTCCGTCAGCGCCTGCTGGCGGTCGATGCCTGAACCGAGCAGGACCAGGGAATCCCCTATGGCGTAGGCACCGTCGGACACCTGCAGGACGTACCCCTCCCGCCGCAGCATGAGCAGCATCGGGGCGAGATGCACTGCGGGCAGGCCGGTCTCACGCGCGATCTGCACATCGGTGACACCACCGGTGTGCCGGGCGATCGTTTCGAGTACGCGTAGTGCGTACTGCACCGAGTGGAACGGCGCGGTCGGCTCGGGCTTCAGCGCCACGGTTTCCCCCCTAGCAGGTTGTTACCGCTTGCCCTACCACGATAGCCATCAAGCGGCCCATGTGGAGCGCCTGTTGAGGAGATTGATGGCTCAATTACATCTCCTCGCCTGGATCTATTTGTTTGGCATATGCCAGAGTCACACGCACGGTCCCACTCTGCCCGGGAATGCCCGGCGGCCGCTCACGGTTCGAGTTCTTCGTACGGACGTAACGGGGCGGCACAGTGAGACGGGAGCGACGATGAGTGACATCGGGGACGCCGGGGATGCCCGGGCCGCGCATCGACAGCAGGGCGGGAACGGGACCGGGACCGAGGTCGGGAACGGCGACGGGAACGGGATCCGCGGCGCCGCACGGGGCCGGGCGCCCGTCCCGCTGTCCGTCCTCGACCTCGTCAGCGTCGGCGCCGGCAGCACCGCCCACCACTCCCTGCGCACAAGCGTCGCCCTGGCCCGGCTCGCCGAATCCCGCGGCTACCACCGCCACTGGGTCGCCGAGCACCACTCCATCCCCGGCGTCGCCAGCTCCTCGCCCGCCGTGATCCTGGCCCACCTCGCCGCGCACACCTCCCGCATCCGGCTCGGGTCGGGCGGGGTCATGCTGCCCAACCACGCCCCGCTCGCCGTCGCCGAGCAGTTCGGCACCCTGGAGGCGCTCGCCCCCGGGCGGATCGACCTCGGGCTCGGCCGCGCGCCGGGCACCGACGGCCGCACCGCCGCCGCGCTGCGCGGGCCCGGGCGGCTGGACGAGGCGGCGGAGGAGTTCCCCCGGCGGCTCGCGGAGCTCACCCGCTTCCTCGACGACGACTTCCCCGACGGGCACCCGTACGCCCGCGTGCACGCCGTACCGGGCCCGGTGCAGGGGGCCACCGGGAGGCCGCCGCTGTGGCTGCTCGGCTCCTCCGGCTTCAGCGCCCGGCTCGCCGGGGAGCTCGGCCTGCCCTTCGCCTACGCGCACCACTTCTCGGCCGCCGGCACCCTGCCCGCCCTCGACCTCTACCGCAGCAGCTTCAGGCCCTCGGCCGTACTGGACGCCCCGTACGCCGTCATCGGGGTCTCGGCGCTGGCCGCCGACACCGACGGGGAGGCCCGCGCCCAGGTCCTCACCGGCGCCCTGTCGATGCTGCGGCTGCGCAGCGGGCGGCCCGGACTGATCCCGACGCCCGAGGAGGCGGCGGCGTACCCCTTCTCCCCGCTGGAGCGGGAGTTCGTGGACGGCTGGCTCGCGAACGTCGTCCACGGCACCGCCGACGAGGTGCGCGCCGGGCTCGACGAGCTGGCCGCGCGGACGGGCGCGGACGAGCTGATGCTCACCGCCAACGCCCACAGCGGGGCGGCCCGGCTGCGCTCGTACGAACTCGTCGCGGACGCGTACGGGATGCCGGTGGAGGCGCCCGCCGCCGACTGACCCCGTACGAACGGGGTGTGGCTGGTTCATTGCCGCACCTTTGCCGGGGGATGGCTCAAGGGAGCCTTAAACCGCTCGTCACCCGGGGTGGCGAGCGGTTTCTGATGTGCGCTCAGGTCTCTGACGAGGGGTTTTGCGGCGCGAGTGGTCTAGTCCTTCTTTGGTCCGAACCATTGACGCGGCCCTGAAGTGATCGCTATCACTGCTCTCACCCGATCGTCTCGCTCCCCCCTCCCACCCCCACCGGAGGCAGTTCATGCACATCCGTAGACCCCTCGTCGCCGCCGCCGCCACGGCAGCGCTGGCAGCCGGAGCGCTCGCCTCCTTCGCCGGACTCGGCACCGCCGCCCAGGCGGCCGACGCCGGAACCACCGCCCCGGCGGGCGGCGTCCGCATCGCCTACTACGACCAGTGGAGCGTGTACGGCAACGCCTTCTACCCCAAGCACCTCGACACCCGGGGCATAGCGGGCAAGCTGGACGTCATCAATTACTCGTTCGGCAACATCCACCCCACCAACCTCACCTGTTTCGAGGCGAACAAGGCGGCGGGCGACGACAACAACCCCAACGCCGGTGACGGCGCGGGCGACTCGTACGCCGATTACCAGAAGTCCTTCAGCGCGGCGGACAGCGTCAGCGGGGTCGCCGACAAGTGGGACCAGCCGATCGTGGGCGTCTTCAACCAGTTCAAGCAACTGAAGGCCAAATACCCCCACCTGAAGATCAACATCTCGCTCGGCGGCTGGACCTACTCGAAGTACTTCAGCGACGCGGCGAAGACCGACGCCTCCCGCAAGAAGCTCGTGTCCTCCTGCATCGACCAGTACATCAAGGGCAACCTGCCGGTCGAGGGCGGCTTCGGCGGCCAGGGCGCGGCGGCCGGGATCTTCGACGGCATCGACATCGACTGGGAGTACCCGGGCTCGGCGGGCGGCCACCTCGGCAACCACTACGCCCCCGAGGACAAGCAGAACTTCACGCTCCTGCTCAAGGAGTTCCGCGAGCAGCTCGACGCCTACGGCACGGCCAACGGCGGCAAGAAGTACCTGCTCACCTCGGCGCTCCCGGCCGGTCAGGACAAGATCAAGTACATCGAGACGGACAAGATCGGCGCGTACCTCGACTACGCGAACATCATGACGTACGACATGCACGGCGCCTGGGACGGCGACGGGCCCACGTACCACCAGTCCCCCCTGCTGAACTCGGCGGCCGACCCGACCGACCCGATCGCCCCGGGCACCCAGAAGTACGGCATCAAGAACGCCATCGACTCCTGGATCGACGGCAACCCGGCCTACGGCATCGCGGGCGGCTTCCCCGCCAACAAGCTGACACTGGGCTACGAGTTCTACTACCGCGGCTGGAAGGGCGTCCCCGCCGGGACCACCAACGGCCTCGCCCAGAGCGCCACCGGCCCCTCCGCCGCCCGGCCCACCAGCCAGCAGGCCGGCATCGCCAACTACAAGGAGCTCGGCGGGATCGTCGACAACCCGGCGACCACCTTCTGGGACGACCAGGCCAAGGCCTCGTACTTCTATAAGGACGGCGAGTTCTTCACCGGCCTGAACCAGAAGTCCATCCAGGCCCGGGTCGACTACGGCAAGCAGCGCGGCCTGGCCGGCGCGATGATGTACTCCCTGCTCGGCCTGGACAACAACACCACGCTGCTGAACCAGATCTCGGACGCCCTCGGCTCCGCGACCCAGCCGCCGGTCACCACGCCGCCGACGGCCACGCCGCCGACGACGACCCCGCCGACGACGACTCCGCCCACCACGACTCCGCCGAGCGGCTGCGGCTCGACCCCGGCGTACGTCGCGGGCACCGTCTACACCGCCGGCAACGAGGTCTCCCACAACGGCCGCAAGTACAGGGCCCAGTGGTGGACGCAGAACGAGACGCCGGGCACCACCGGTGAATGGGGTGTCTGGAAGGACCTCGGCGCCTGCTGATCCCCCCACCCCGCGCCGAGCGACACCCCGCCCCGCCCCGGATTCCGGGTGCGGGGCGGAGGTGTGTCACATGGTTGTGGGATTCCCCACACCCGACGTGTCGGAGTCGTTACGCTCGGCAACAGGCAGCTGCCGCGCCTACGACTGACGTCTCCATGGGGGTGACCGTCCATGGTCCAGGTCCGCGACCTCGACCCCAGCGCCTCGCCGCTGGACTACTACGCCTACGAACTCCGTCGGCTGAGAGAGGCCGCCGGGCTGAAACTCGGGCAGTTGGGCGACATCATCTACTGCACCGGCTCGCTGATCGGCATGATCGAGCACACGAAACGGGTGCCGACGCGGGACTTCTCGGAGCGGGTGGACGCGGCGCTCGGCACGGACGGGCACTTCTCCCGCCTGGTGGGCCTGGTCCTGCGGAGCGTGCTGCCGAGCTGGTTCCAGGCGTATGCGGAGATGGAGGCCCGGGCGAACTTTCTCTCCACCTTCCAGTGCCAGCTGGTGCATGGGCTCCTCCAGACGGAGGACTATGCGCGTGCCCTGATCGCCGTCGACCGACCGGACCAGGTCGATGAGTTGGTGGCGGCCCGCATGGAGCTGCAACGCCTCCTGGAACGCGAGCACCCTCCCGCCTTGTGGGTGGTGCTCAGCGAGGCCGTGTTGCATCAGGAGGTCGGCGGTCGCGAGGTCATGAGCGGTCAACTCGCTCACCTCCTCGGCTTTCTGGACCAGCCATGGGTGCAGATTCAGGTGCTGCCCTTCGCTGCCGGACAGCACACTGGAATGCTGGGGTCGTTCACCCTTCTCCGCTTTACAGACGAACCGGATTTGATCTATGAGGAGGGCTACGCCCGAGGCCATATGACGGCCAACCCGCCAGTGATCAAGGAACGTTCGGTCGGCTACGCTCGGCTTCAAGCCGCCGCGCTCTCCCCGGAGCACTCGGCCACGCTGATCGCTCGCGTAATGGAGGAACGTTATGGAGAACGGCCTGAAGCTGACGAGCGTGCAATGGCGTAAGTCGTCCTACAGTGGAACTACCGGCGGCGAGTGCGTCGAGTGTGCCCCGCTCGGCGCCGCCGCTTGGCGCAAGGCTTCGTACAGCGGCTCCAGCGGCGGGGAGTGCGTCGAGGTAGCCGCCCAGCCCTGCCTCGTCGCCGTTCGGGACTCGAAGAACCCCGGCGGGCCGACGTTCACGGTGGCCCCGGAGGCGTTCGGGGTGTTCGTGCGGAGCCTCTGACCGGCTGTCAGACCGGAGGGTGCGGCGCGGGTCCGTCCAGTTGGCCGGGGCCCGCCGCCACCTGCCGGTCGATCATGCCGGCGATCACGTCCGGGGCCACCGCGCGGGAGTACAGCCAGCCCTGCCCCGTGTCGCAGCCCACGCGCCGCAGCCGCGCCGCCTGGCCCGCCGTTTCCACGCACTCCGCCGTCACCGTCAGGCCCAGCCGGTGCGCGAGCTGGACCATGGCCTCGACGATGGTCTCGTCGGCCGGGTTCGGGTGCGTGCCCTCGTCGTAGCGGAAGCCCCGTACGAAGGAGCCGTCCAGCTTCAGGACCGAGACCGGCAGGCGGCTCAGGTAGGCCAGGTTCGAGTACCCGGTGCCGAAGTCGTCGATCGCGATCCGCACGCCCATGTCGCTGAGCGCCTGCAAGGCCTGGAGCGGACGGCCGGCCGAGCCCATCACGGCCGACTCGGTCAGCTCCAGCTGCAACAGCTGCGGCGCCAGGCCCGTCTCCGCCAGGATCTCCGCGACGTCGCCCACCAGGTCCGAGTCCCACACCTGCCGTACGGCGACGTTGACCGACACGAAGACCGGGGTGTCGCTGGGCTGTTCGATCTGCCAGCGGCGGGCCTGCCGGCAGGCGGTGCGCAGGACCCACTGGCCCAGCTGGACGATGGAGCCGTCTTCTTCCGCAATTCCGATGAACCGATTCGGCGTGAGCTTGCCGAACTGCGTGTGGTTCCAGCGCACCAGGGCCTCGACCCCGCGCAGGGCCCCGCTCTCCAGGTCCACCAGCGGCTGGTACTCCAGCTCGAACTCCCCACGCTCCACGGCCGGGCGGAGCGTGGAGGAGAGCGCCTGCCGGGTCATGCGGTGCGCGTTGCGCTCCGGGTCGAAGAGCGTCCAGCGGGCCTTGCCGTCGGCCTTGGCCCAGTACAGCGTCGTGTCGGCGGCCTGCATCAGACCGGTCGCGGAGGTTCCGGCCGTGGTCCGCTCCACCACCCCGATGGAGGCGGAGACCGACAGCCGCTGACCGGCCAGGTCGAAGGGCTCTTGTACGGCGGCCAGCACGCTCTTCGCCAGGTCGGCGAGCTGGTCGGTGCCGCTGGAGTCCTCCACGAGCAGGGCGAACTCGTCGCCGCCGAGCCGTGCGACCAGGTGCCCGCCGGTGCGCCCGTAGCCGGACTGGTCGGCGCACTGGGTCAGCCGGGCGGCGACGGCGGCCAGCAGCCGGTCGCCGACCCGGTGGCCGAGGGTGTCGTTGACGGCCTTGAAGCCGTCGAGGTCCAGGTAGCACAGCCCGATCCGGCCGGTGCCGCCGCCGTGTTCGTACGAGGAGGCCTCCAGGGCGGCGGAGAGCCGCTCGAAGAACAGCGCCCGGTTCGGCAGCCGGGTGACCGGGTCGTGCATCTGGAGGTGGCGCAGGCGGGCCTGGAGGTCGCGCCGGTCGCTGATGTCGGCCACGGACAGCAGGACGTCCCCGGTCCCGGGGACGGGCCCGAGGGTGACCTCGGTCCACAGCGAATGCCCGTCGGGGTGCTTGAGGCGGCGGGTGCAGCGCAGCCGGGCCTGGCGGCCGCGGAGCACTTCCTGGTACGCGGACCAGGTGCGGGCCTCCGCGGCCAGGTCCACCAGGTCGGCGGCGCACCGGTGGACCAGGGCGTGGGGCTCGCTGCCCAGCAGTCCGGCGAAGGCCTGGTTCGCGGCGACCACGTAACCGTCGCGGTCCACGACGGCCATGGCGAGGTGGGCCGCGTTGAAGGCGGCCCGGTAGTCGCGCAGCTCGGACTCGGTGGCGCGATAGGGCGCCGCCGAGCCGACCGGCATGGGGGAGGCCGACGGCACGGCCGGCACGGCCTGGTGACGCTCCGTAATGGCCGATCGGATGCTGTCGGCCGCCGAACCGGTTCCCTCTGAGGTTCCGCTCACCGTGGCTCCCGCAGTGTTCGTGAGTGTCCGTGCAGGAAAGTGTGCCGATCATAGAGGCTGCCGGAGGGCCCTATCCAGCGGCGTCGCCGCGCGGGACGCGGCAGTTCGGCGTGCTGACGCTTCGTCGGACCAAGATCGCTTGATCGTTTCTGCGCGGCTGTGAGCGCGCGAGGGCTTCCGCTGTCCTCGGGTGATCGGTCGTGACGATCTGTAGGCAGGTGCGTGAAGGCCGGGGGTCACCGGCTTGCCCTATTGCTCACTCGTGTGGGGCAGCGGAACAGGGCATTAGTAAGACAATCGCCTCAAGGTGGCTAAACAGGGCAAAATCCACCACCGGAGGTCGATGTGACGCGTCAGCAGCCACCCGGGGGAGTGGACCGCTCCCGCATCCGAAGTACCGGCGCGGCACTCACCTCCCTGACGGCGCTCGCCGCCATGTCGCTCGTCGCGGGGCCCGCGGTGGCCGATTCGGGAGCCGGACCCTGCGCGCTCTCCCGTACGGCGGCGCACCACTCGCTGGGGCTGGACAGCTGGAACGGCGCCTACCCCAAGCCCGAGCGGACCCTCGATGCGGTCATGGTCTTCCTCTCGTTCCCCGACCACCGCACCACCCTCACGACCGGGGAGATCGCCGGCGACTACTTCCCCGCCACCAGCGAGTTCTTCGAGCAGGCCTCCTACGGCCGGTTCCGCCTGGCCGCCCACCCGCAGAAGCGGTGGATCGCGATGCCCAAGCCGTCCACCGCCTACGGGATAAGGCGCGACTGGGCACCCGAGGACCGGGCGGCCTACCTGCGGGACGCGGTCGCGGCCGCCGACGCCGAGGTGGACTTCGGCAAGTACGACGTCGTCTACTTCGTCGCCGACCCGGATGCGCCCGGGGTGGACTCCGACGCCACGAAGGTCGTGAACTTCGACCGCCCGATCGTCGCCGACGGCACGGAACTGCGTCGCATCGTGACCGTTTTCGAGCGCCACCCCCCGGACCGCAACGTGCTGGCCCATGAGACCGGGCACGTCTTCGACCTGCCCGACCTCTATCACCGGCCCACGGACGGAAAGGGCGACTGGGACACCTACGTCGGGGACTGGGACGTCATGGGCAGCCAGTTCGGCATGGCCCCGGACCTCTTCGCCTGGCACAAGTGGAAGCTGGGCTGGCTGGACGCCTCCCAGGTGGACTGCGTGCAGTCGGGCTCCTCGCTGCACACCCTCCAGCCCCTGGCACAGGCCCCCGTGGCGGGCGGCACCGGAGGGACCCGGCTCGCGGTGATCCGTACGGGACCCGGCAGCGCGATCGCCATCGAGGCGCGGGGCTCCGCCGGCAACGACGGGGACACCTGCACGGAGGGGATCCTCGTCTACCGCGTGCGCAACGAGGCGGCGTCGGGCGGCGGCCCGATCGAGGTCCTGGACGCCCATCCGGAGACGGAGGCCTGCTGGGACCGCTCGGTGTACCCGCCGCTGGCGGACGCCCCGCTGGAGGTGGGCGAGACCTACAAGGTGCCCGGCGAGCGGATCAGGATCGAGGTGGCGGACCGCACCCGGTCCGGCGCCTACACAGTGAAGATCACCACGTAGGGGGCGGCGGCCGGGAAACGAAGAAGGCCCCCACTCGCGTGGAGGCCTTCTTCCGTCTGTGCGCCGCCAGGGACTCGAACCCCGGACCCGCTGATTAAGAGTCAGCTGCTCTAACCAACTGAGCTAGCGGCGCTTGCTGACGAGGTAGACATTAGCAGGAGGATCCGCGGAACGAAAAATCGATATCCCCAGGTCCGGTCGGTGCGGGGCTGCGGGCCGCCCGCACGAAGGCCCAGAGCAGCGCCTCCGGCCCCGGAAGCCAGGGCGTGCGCGCGTCGGGGGCCACCAGCCACCGGGAAGGGCCGGGGGCGGCGGCCAGCGGGGGCACGGTGACGGCGTCGCCGCGGCCGTGGCACAGCGGCGCCGGGGCCGTACGGGAACCACCCCACTCCTCCCACGCCAGCAGGGCGGGGAGCCGGTGGGCGGTGCCCGGTGAGGCGAAGAGGAGCATCCGGCCGCGGTGCACCGCGACCGGGCCGGAGCCGGGGCCCTCGGACCAGAGCAGGTCCAGGACGCGGCGGCCGAGGACGAGCGGGACGTTGACGACGTCGAAGGCGCTCCCGCAGGGCAGCGTGGCGAGCGCGGTGGGCCGGGCCTGCCACAGCGCGAGGGTGCGCTCGGGGTCGGCGGCGGCCGAGGCCAGCCAGGCGGCGCCCTGCGGGGTGACATGGGTGGCGGGGCGCACGCAGCGCGTGTCGAGGGCGGGAGAGGTCATTGCCGTCGTCAGCGTCGTCATATGCCAGATGTACCGGGCGTAGCGAACCGGTTTCCAGGAGTTACCGAAAACCGGGACGCGACGGGTGGTGATGGGATATCTTGCGCGCCGTCGCCGGGAGCTCCGCCCCCGGCCCGCGCTACGGCGTACCGGCCCCGCGCTGGAGGGACTCGCCGAATTCGATCATCTTGCGGGCGTAGTCCTCGGTCCACTCCGCCTGCTCGGCGATCACCGCCGGCGAGAGCCGGTCGAACCGGCGCGGATCCGCGAGCTGGGCGGCTGCCAGCGCCTGGAACTCCACCGCCCGGTCCTGCGCGGCCCGGAACGCCAGGGTCAGCTCGGTCGCACGCGCCAGGAGCTCCGCCGGGTCCTCTATCGACTCCAGGTCGAAGAAGTGTTCCGGATCCGCCGCCGCCTCCGAGGGTTCGAAGAGCAGCGGCGCAGGCCGCAGCCTCCGCTGGGTCCGCTCCGGCTCTGCCATGCGTGTCCTCCTGCTGCGCGTGCGAAATGCTTCCGGGCCACCGTCCATTGTCCAACGCCGCGCAAGGGGCCGTCAGCTCATACGGCGGCGGGCTCCGCGGTGCGCTGCGCGGCCAGCGCGGCCACGTCGTCGAGAACGCCCGTCAGCTCGCCCGCGAGTCCCTCGGGCGCGCGGAAGCCCTCGGGGCCGATCATCCCGGGCAGGCCCGGGATGGCGACGGAGCGCTCGGCGGGCAGCAGGCCGACCCGGTGGAGCACGGGCTTGAGCATCTCGGCCGCCGGGGCGCCGCCGCTGGGGCCGCCGCTGTAGCTGACGATGCCGACCGGCTTGCCCGCCCACTCGCGGTAGAGGAAGTCGATGGCGTTCTTGAAGGGGGCGGTGAAGCCGGCGTTGTACATCGGCAGGACGAAGAGGAAGGCGTCGGCCGAGTCGACCAGGGCGCTCCAGTCGCGGGTGTGCTGGTGGGCGTAGTTGCCGGTGGAGGCGTATTCGGGCTCGTCGAGGAAGGGCAGCGCGATCTCGGCGAGGTCGACCGGGGTGACCTCGAAGCCGCCGTGTGCGCGGGCCTGCTCGGTGACCCACTGCGCGAGGGGGCGGCCGGAGGAGGTGGGGCGGGTGGCGGCGGAGATGACGTGGAGGCGGGTCACGGAGTGGACTCCCAAGGGGTGCGAGCGGTTGTTGATGTGTCACCTATAAAACCCGGAGGTGGGTGACGTGTCAACCAGGTAGATGATGTGTCATCGATCTGGTTAGAGTGCGGATATGACCCCCGCACCCGAGCCCCGGTGGCTCACGGCACGTGAACAGGACGCCTGGTACGCCTGGCGGCGGATGTTCCCCCTGGTCAACGCGGGGATCGCCCGCGACCTCAGCCAGGACAGCGGGCTCTCCGAGGCCGACTACGACGTCCTGTCGGTCCTCGGCTCCACGGACGGCCACCGCACGCGCATCAGCGCCCTGGCCGAGCTGATGCAGTGGTCGCGCAGCAGGCTGTCCCACCAGCTCACCCGCATGGAACAGCGCGGCCTCGTCCGCCGCGAGGAGGTGGCCGCCGACGCCCGCGGCGCGGAGGTGGTCCTCACCGCCATGGGCGTGAGCACGATCATGACGGCGGCCCCGCTCCACGTGGAGTCCGTACGCCGCCACCTGATCGACGTCCTGACCCCCGAGCAGCTGCGCGTCCTGGCCGAGCTGGGCGAGGTGCTGGCCGCCCGGATGGGCGTCACCCGCAAGGCGTAGCGCCACCGCGCCCGGCGGGGCTCACGGCCGCCAGGCCACCCGGTGCTCCGCCAGGTGCGCGAGCACCGCGTGGTTGGCCTCCCAGCCGTCGGGGAACTTCACCGTCACCCCCAGCTGGACCGGTTCCGTCGAGGGGTGTTCGTCCAGGAGCTCCGCTATGCCCGCCCGGGCCACCACCACGCAGGCGTGCCGGTGGCGGGAGGCCAGGACGCACAGGCGGCCCGTCTCCAGGTGGAAGGCCGTCGCGTCCGGGCGGCCCGACAGCGGGTGCAGGACCACCGTGAGGTCGTACTCGCGGCCCTGGAGCCGGTTCGCCGTGTCCACCGTGACCCCCGTGACCCCGAGCGCGGCCAGCGCCGCACGGACCGCCGCCGCCTGGTCGCGGTGCGCGGTGCCGACCGCGATCCGGTCGGGCGTGAGCGGGACCGGGCCCGGGGACTGCTCGTCGGAGGTGACCGCCCCGCGGTCCAGCGCGCGGCGCACCACCAGGGCCACCGCCCGCACCGCCTCCGGGTCGGTGCGCGGGGTGTGCCGGGCGGGCAGCTCCAGCAGGCCCCAGCCCGCCTCGGCCGCCTCGTCCAGCACCCGGTCGGGACCCGACCCGTCCGAGGGGACCCCGTACGAGAGCCGGCGCTCGCCCGGTCCCGTACCGCTGCGGAACTGCGTGTACGGGTAGAACGCGCGGGAGACCAGCGGCGCCGCCGTCGCCGGGAGCCGCCAGGACACCGGCAGCCGGTGCTGCGGCAGCTGCGGGTTGTGGGCGAGCAGGGTGCTCACCGCCGCGGCGGAGGGGTCGTAGGACAGGCCCGCCCACTGCTCGGCGCCGACCACGCTGAAGGGGTCCAGCTGCCCCGGGTCGCCCACGAACAGCGCCCGGTCGAACAGCCCGGCCACCGCCAGCAGCGCGTCCGAGCGCATCTGGTACGCCTCGTCGACGATGGCGTGCTCCCAGGGCTCCACGTCCTGGACGAAGGCCCACTTCGCCGCCGTGGAGATCGTGACGGGCAGGCCCGCGAGGTCGCCGGGCTTGGCGGAGAGCGTGACCGAGGTCAGCTCGCGCAGGGCCGGATCGTAGGCCTCGCCGTCGCTGCTGTGCAGCCGGCCGACCTTGAGCTCCGGGTCCTTCTCGGCGAGGCGCAGCACCAGGTCGTCGACCTGCGCGTTCGTCTGCGCCACCACCATCAGCCGGCGTCCGGCCGCGGCCAGTTCGCGGGCCGCCCGCACCACGAGCGTGGACTTGCCGGCACCGGGCGGGGAGTCGACGACCACGCCCCGCTCGGTCCCGTGCAGCGTGTCGTGCAGGATCGCGGCGGTCGCGTCGGCGGCCGCGGCCCCCGGGTCGAAGGAGTTCACAGCAGGTCCTCGTCGGTCACGGCGTCGGTCGCCACGGGGCCGGTCAGGTGTCCCGGCGGGCCGCCGTGCGTCCACGGGGTCCGCTCGGGGTCCGGGAGCCGGGGGCCGCCGCGCGCGTCGTGCTCGAAGAGCGTCCAGCACACGAGGTCGCCCTTCTCCGGGACCGATCCCGGCTCGGGTTCCCGGCCGCGGCCCATCTTGTCGAGCAGCCGCAGCACGATCCGGTCCTCGGCCTCGTACCGTACGAACTGCGCCGACTGCGGCCGTCCGGCCAGCGAGCGGAACACCTTCCCCCCGCCCCCGTCCGCGAGCTGCGGCCGGTCCTCGGTCGCCACCGTCACCAGGGGGCGCGGGCTCGGCCGCTTCGAATCCGTCCACTCCATCACCACCTCGGTGACCTCACCGGCGAAGGCCTCACCCGCCAGCCGCCGGCCCGCCATCACCAGCGGGTCGTCCAGCGCCTCCTGGGCGTCGAGCCGCACCTGCTCGGTCTCCCGCGTGGCCAGCTTCTGGGCGGCCGTCACCGCGTCGTCGCGGCGCGGCTGGGGCGGCTCGCCCGCCCGTACGCGGTCCCGGTGGCCCGTGTAGGACCAGCGGTCGCGCGTCCAGCGCTCGGCGGTCCGCTCCCCGGCGGGCAGGGCGCGCAGCAGCTCCAGGGAGCGCCACACCGCGTCCCAGGTGGGCGTCATCTGGGAGGCGACCAGGTCCCGTACCTCCTGCTCGGCGCGGGCCCGCGCCCGCTCGTCCTGCGGCTGCGCCGCGCGCGCCGCGTCGTAGCGGGCCATCGCCGGGGCGAGCAGCTTGTTGTCGAAGGCCGGGTCCGTGGCGGGACCGGCGGGCGGGAGCAGCAACCGGCCTTCGCCGTCGCGGGCCAGCTCGGCGCGCAGCGCGGCCTCGGCGCCCGACTCGCCCTCCGGGGGCGCTATCCAGGCCAGCAGGGCGCCCAGGTGCTGGTCCTCCAGATGACTCTGGCCGGTCGCCCAGTGCCGCCCCAGCAGCTCGGAGGCCGACAGCAGCATCGAGGACCCCGGGACCCGGGAGCGCTCGGCGAGGTGCGTGAACCAGCGCCCCAGCAGCGGCACCCGGGCGGGCGCCGGGAAGGGGTTGTCCGGGTCCTCCTCGGCGGTGCGGCGAAAGCGCATCGACCGCCCCAGCAGCCGCACGTACTCGATGCCCGCCCGGCTCGGCACGATCAGCTGCGGTGCGTCCAGGCACAGCTCGGCCTGGACCTTGGACCTCTTGCCCGTCTCCGGGTCGGTCTCGCTGCGCTCGACGAGCTCGACCTCGTCGGCGTAGGCGTCCACATACGGCAGCACCTCGGCGGCCAGGTCGGCGAGGAAGGCCCACCGCAGGTCCCGGTCGCGCGGCTGCGGCACCACCAGCAGCCGCGGCGCGGCCGGATCGGTGCCGACCAGGGCGCCGAGCGGAGCCCCCGCCTCACCGGCCGTCGTCAGCGGTACGAGGACCAGCGGGCGCTCGCTCAGATGGCGGTGGCGTACGGTCGCCAGCGGCTGGGCGCGGCCCGCCCGGACGGCCTCCAGCCGCGCCAGGGTGTTCAGGAGGGGCATGACGCGCCCTCCCCGGCCGAGCGCAGCGCCTCGGCGCGCAGCCGGGCCGCCCGGTGCAGTGCGGCCGCGGTCGGGTCCTCGGCGCAACCGGACCCGCCGGCCGCCGCGAGGGCCTGCTCGACGGTGGTCAGCGCGCCCAGCTCACCCCGTACGGAACGGCCCAGGGCGCTCACCTGGTCCTCGGCGCGGGCCTGGCCCCGGCAGTGGAAGGCCAGCTCGCAGGCGGCCAGGCACTCGGGGGCGTAGGCGGCGTCCACGGCGGCGACCGCCTCGGTCAGTTCCTCGGGGGTCAGCGCCGGGTCGAAGCTGAGCCCGTCGGGCAGCGCGGCGGCCAGCTCCTCGACGCGGGTCAGCCGCTCCAGCTGGCGCCGGGTGACCGAGCGCTCGCGGCGGATGTCGACGGGAGAGGCGGTGGGCAGGTTGGAGAAGTCCTTGGGGCAGACCAGCAGGGCGGTGTGGCCGACCTCGGCGCCGGTCAGCTTCCCGGCGGTCTTCTCCAGGGCCAGCACGTAGACGGCGGCCTGCCGGGCGGCGGCGCCCACCTTCGCGGCGTCGGCGGCGCCGTCGATCATCGGGAAGGACTTGATCTCCACGACGCTCCAGCGGCCGTCGGGGTGCACGACGACCGCGTCCGGCTCCAGGTAGGCGGGGGAGCCCGCCACTTCCAGGGCCAGCATCGGGTGGTCGAGCAGGGTCCACGCCCCGGTGTCCCGGCCGGCGGCGGTGGCCTCGCGCAGGGCGAGCGCGGTGCGGGCGGCGCGGCCCTCGGGCCCGGCGGCGGTCAGGTCGGGGACCCGGGCGTCCGGTCCGGGGGGTTCGGCGGCGGGGTCGAGGTGGGCGTGGGCCAGCCGCAGCAGCTCGGCCCCGCCGTCGCCCTTGACCTTGGCCTCGAAGGAGTTCCCGCGGATGATGGCGAACTGCGACTGGCCGAAGGCCGCCGGGGAGCCGAGGGCCGAGGCGAGCGCGGTCTTGTCGACCCCGGCGCCGTCGAGCAGGGCGCGTCTTCCGCAGCCGGGATTGGCGGCGAGCGCCGCCAGCGCCCGGGCGTCGAGCGGTCGGGGCGGCACGGCCGGACCGCGCAGGCCGGCGAGCCGCCGGCGCAGCGTGGTCGGCTGCGCGGGGCTGCTGGGCGGGTAGGAGCTCACCCGCGGAAGTGTCCCATCCGCCACTGACAATCGGGGACGGAGCCGGAAACCTGCGATGGGATGATGTACGGACGGCAGAATCACCGTAAAACCGAATGAACACATCCGTACCGGGAGAACTCATATGGCCCCCCGCATCCTGCTGGCCCGACACGGCCAGACGGCGTGGTCCAAACTCGGCAAGCACACCGGACGCACGGACGTGCCGATGCTGGAGGAGGGCAAGCGGGGCGCCAAGCTGCTCGGCGAGCGGCTGGCCCGCGACCCGTGGCGCGGCCTGCCCGGCCTGGAGGTCCGCACCAGCCCGCTGGTGCGTGCCAGCGAGAGCTGCGAGCTGGCGGGCTTCGGGGTGCAGGCGGAGCCGTGGGACGCCCTGATGGAGTGGGACTACGGCGACTACGAGGGCATGACCCCGGCCGAGATCCAGGCGGTCCGGCCGGGCTGGCTGATCTGGCGCGACGGGGTCCCGGGCGGCGAGTCCGTCGCGGACATAGCGGCGCGCGCGGACGAGGTGGTGGCCTGGGCCCGCTCGGCGGAGCGCGACGTCCTGGTCTTCGCCCACGGCCACATCCTGCGCACCCTGGCCGCCCGCTGGCTGGGCTTCGACGCCTCCTTCGGCGCCCGCATCCGCCTGGAGCCCACGTCCCTCTCGGTCCTCGGCTGGGCGTACGGCGCGCCCGCGCTGGAACGCTGGAACGACACGGGGCACCTGGACGGCTAGGCACTTGGACGGCTGATCGAGCGTGTCAGGCCGACGCGTGCCGGGTCAGGAAGGCGCCCACGCGCGGGGAGCGCTGGTGCGGGACCAGGGCCTCGGCCGTCTGCGACAGCTTCGACCGGATCCGGGTCGACTGCACCTGCTCCAGCAGGTCCAGCACCCGGCCCCCCGCCCACGCGGCCTCGTCGGGCGCACCCGCCCGCGCCAGGTCGTCCGCCAGCTCCCCCGTGTAGAGGGCCACGTTGCGGGCGAAGTGCGGATCCTGGAGGTCGGCGGCCCGGCGCGCGTGCCGGGCCGCGCGGGCGTGCTCCCCGAGCGTCGCCCAGCACCGCGCCTCCAGGTACTCCAGCTCCGCCTCGCCGAAGAAGGACATCCACTCGGGGTCGGCGTCCGCCTCGCCCCGCGAGAACTCCGTGTGCGCCAGCGCCAGCGCCTCCTCGCAGGCCTTGCGGTCGGCCAGCCCCGCCCATCCGCCGGCCTCCCGCAGCGCGAGCAGCGACAGCAGCCGCGGGGAACCGAGGGAGCGCGCGGCGCGGCGGCCCGCCTGGGCCGCCCGTACCGCCTCGCGGGAGCGGCCGCAGTCCCGGGCGAGGTAGGCCATGTTGCTGAAGGCGTGCGCCTCCAGGCCCGCGTCCCGCGACACCCGGGCCGTGGCCAGGGCCTCGGCGTAGTGCGAGCGGGCGTCGTCGAAGCGCCCGGAGTCGTGGGCCAGCCAGCCGACCGAGACGGCCAGCTCGCCGGCGCCCGCGTGCAGCCGGTCCTCGGTGGACTGCCGGGTGGCCCCCGCGTCGAGCAGCGCGTAGGCGGTGCGCAGGGGTTCGGCGGCCTGCCGGTACAGGGCGTCGGCGCCGTGCCGGTCGTCCAGCAGCCGGATCTGGCGTACGGCGTCCTCGACGGCCGCGGCCTCGGACTCGCCGGCGCGGGAGGGGATGCGGCGGGTGTCGCCGAGCAGGGTGAGGCCGAGCGTCGCGGCCGCCACGGTCGCGGAGCCGCCCGCCATGAACGCGCGACGCAGCACGTCGCTCTCCTTGGGACGGGAAGGGGAACGGGGAGGGGGGACGGAGAGGAGGAGGGAGGGGGGAAGGGGGCCGGGGACGGTGGTGGCGACGGAGCCCGCGAGGGCGGCGGGCTCGCGCAGCGCCGAGCGGCCGCGGACGCTCTCGCGCGGGGAGAAGCCCAGGTCGGCCAGGGCGCGGCCGGGGAACATATGGAGGAAGACCCGCTCGTAGGCGTAGTTGGGGCAGCGGATCTCGCCGGACTCGACGCGGCCGATGTAGCGCGCGTCGCAGGAAACCGTTTCTCCGATCTCCTTCGCCGCCCGTCGCACCAGGGCCGCGAACTCGGCCGGCGAGTGCTGTCCGCGCAGCCGCCGGAACGTGGAGTTGGGTGAGTGGGGGGACGCCGCCATGGACGTGGCCTCTCTGGCAAGGAACCCGGCGCCGGTGCTGTGGAGGTGGGGACCGGCGCGCATGAACGTACCGCCAGGGGCAGGGTGTTCATGCGATGTTTGGCTACAAAACGGATATCTCACCCGCGATCCGCCATGAACTGCCATCCTTTGCGGCGTCTTGCCGCCGCACCTGTTGACGTTCCCGCGCGTTGAACCCATGCGGATCCGGATCGAGGAGGGGTTCCCTTGGTGGAGGGCGGCATGGAGAGCACTGGAACGAACACCGCGCCCGCGCCCGGCACGGCCCCGGCGGCGGACTTGGACCTGGACCTGGTGACCGTGCCCACCCGGCAGGGTCTGGAGGCGGTGGACATCATCCGCCGCGCCGCCAGCCAGGCCGGCGGGGTCGGACCCGTCCTGCACGACGGATCCGGCGACACCCTCGGCTTCCTCGTCCCGCCCGGCACCGCCGACGCCTGGGACCTGCCGGGCAGCGCGTGTACGCAGACCAACGGCCGCGGGATGCGCTTCGGCGACGCCGCCTCGCCCGTGGCGGGCGCCACCGGCTGGCTGCTCCCGCCGGAGGCCGTCGGACCGGTCACCGATCCCGAGGTGCTGCGCGCGGCGCTCGGCGAGGCGGCCCGGCTGATCGAGGCCGCGGACAACTGCCGCTGAGGGTGACTGCCGCTGAGCGGACGACTGCCGCCGAGCGGCGACAATGGGACCGTGGCGGGCAAGGACAGGAACAAGGGCAAGCAGCGCGGACGGGCTGCCGCGGAGGCGGTCGTCGGCCAGGTGGACGGCGGCCGGGCGGAGCTGGAACCGGACCGCGAGCGCGCCGGTGCCTGGACGCTGCTGATCGACGGTGCCCCGCAGTCGCATGTGGACCTGGACGATCCCGCGTACCTGGACTTCGCCTACCAGCGGCGGATCGGCCACCTGATCGACCTCGCCGCGCCCGCCCGGCAGCCCCTGAACGTGGTGCACCTGGGCGGTGGCGCCTTCACCCTCGCCCGCTACACCGCCGCCTCCCGCCCGCGCTCCACCCAGCAGGTCGTGGAGATCGACGCCGCCCTGGTGGCCTTCGTACGGGAACACCTGCCGCTGGACCCGCAGGCGCGGGTCCGGGTCCGGGCGCTGGACGCGCGGGCCGGCCTGGCCAAGGTGCCGGACGGCTGGGCGGACCTGGTGATCGCGGACGTGTTCAGCGGCGCGCGGACCCCGGCGCACCTGACGAGCACCGAGTTCCTGGACGACGTACGCCGCGCCCTGGCGCCCACGGGGTGGTACGTGGCCAATCTGGCGGACGGTCCGCCGCTGGCCCACCTGCGGAGCCAGATCGCGACGGCCGCGTCCCGGTTCACGGAGCTGGCGCTGGCCGCGGATCCGGTGGTGTGGCGGGGGAAACGGTTCGGCAACGCCGTCCTCGTGGCGGCCGACCGCGAGCTGCCCGTCGCCGAATTCACCCGCCGGGTGGCGAGCGACCCGCACCCGGGCCGGGTCGAGCACGGCCGGGCCCTGGCGGACTTCGCGGGTGGCGCGGCGCCGGTCGCCGACGCCTCCGCGGTGGCCTCGCCGCAGCCGCCGCCGTCGGTCTTCCGCTGAGTGTGCGGGGCGCCGACGCCATTCCGGATCGGCACCGGATCCGGCGGATAAAGATCGGCGGAGTACTCCCGGCGGGCGGTCCCCGTGCGTAGCCTGTGAACCCCTAGGAGGGTCGCCCCTTCTACGACGCGTTCAGGAGACGGCCAAAGATGTCTGATTTCCCCGCAACCTCCGGTGCCCCGACCCCCGGGACCCCGGCGTCCGGTGCTCCCAGCACCGCCGGTTCCGACTACACCCAGCGGCTGGCCCGCCTGGAGCAGTCCGGGATCAAGCGGCTGCTGCCGACACAGGCGCCGTACCGGTGGAACCTGCAGCGCCTGCAGCTGGGCCGGGTCCTCGACATCGGCTGCGGCCTGGGGCGCAACCTGCTCAACTGCGGCCCCGACAGCGTCGGGGTCGACCACAACCCGCACTCGGTGCAGACCTGCCGCGAGCGCGGGCTGAACGCCTACACCCCCGACGAGCTGGCCGCGGCCCCGGACTGCGGGCCCGGGTCCTTCGACAGCCTGCTGGTCGCGCACGTGCTGGAGCACGTCGACGAGGAGACCGCGGCGGCGCTGCTGGAGCAGTACCTCCCGCTGGTCAAGCCGGGCGGCTCGGTCGTCATGATCACCCCGCAGGAGGTCGGCTACCGCTCGGACGCCACCCACATCCGCTGGGTCGGCTTCGAGGAGCTGCGCCGGCACGCGGGCAAGGCGGGGATCGCGGTCCGGCGGACCTACTCCTTCCCCTTCCCCCGTCCGATGGGCAAGGTCTTCCCGTACAACGAGTTCGTGCTGGTGGGAACCGTCCCGGCGTGATCTGCGGGGGTCAGGGGTCGACGGTCTCGACCCGTGGCGGGTGGTCGTGCCAGGTGCAGAACACCGACACCTCGCGGCCGTCGCGGGTGAAGGTGACCCGGATCCAGTAGTCCTGCTTCCACACCTGCATCCGCCAGCCCGCCGCCGGGGTCGCGGAGACCAGCTCCGCCGAGGAGGCCCCCAGGTCGAAGACGACCCGGCCGCCCGAGACGGGGTAGGCCTTGACCGTGTCCGCGCTGGCGCTCTCCCCCTGCTGGGGGCGGGAGCTGGCCGGGGGCTTCGCGGAGGAGGGGGCGGGGGTGGCTCCGGCGGGGGCGGAGGAGGTGGGGGAGGCGGAGGGCGACGGGGACGCGGACGGCGAGGGCTCCGGATCCGTGTCCTGCGGGCGGTGCGCCTGCTGCGTCGAGGAGGACAGGGGCAGCGTGGCCAGCGGCACCGCGAGCGGCGGATCGTAGGCCGTGCCCGACATGACCGCGTGCACGCCCCACCAGGACAGCGTCACCGCCGCCCCCGTGGCCAGCGTCCAGGCCATGGCATGGAGAAGTCCTCGTCGCATCAGGGCACATACTGCACCACCCGTCACACAAGCCGCCCGCCACCCCGCCGGGTCCCCCGAATGGACTACGGTGCGGGCCATGGCAAGTGTGCTCGTGGTCGAGGACGACCAGTTCGTACGTTCCGCCCTCATCCGGCACCTCACCGAGGCCTCGCACACCGTGCGGAGCGTCGGTACGGCCCTGGAAGCCCTGCGCGAGGTCGCGCACCACCGCTTCGACGTGGTCATCCTCGACCTGGGGCTGCCCGACCTGGACGGGTCGGAGGCGCTCAAGATGCTGCGCGGCATCACCGACGTACCGGTGATCATCGCCACCGCGCGCGACGACGAGGCGGAGATCGTCCGGCTGCTCAACGACGGCGCCGACGACTACCTGACCAAGCCCTTCTCCGTGGAGCACCTCTCCGCCCGCATGGCCGCCGTGCTGCGCCGCTCCCAGGCCGCCGGGGCCGAACCGCTCTCCCGCGTCCTGCGGGTGGGCGGGCTCGCCATCGACCCGCTGCGCCGCCAGGCCGAGCTCGACGGGGCGGTACTGGACCTCACCCGGCGGGAGTTCGACCTGCTGGCCTTCCTCGCCGGGCGGCCCGGGGTGGTCGTGGCCCGGCGCGAGCTGCTCGCCGAGGTCTGGCAGCAGTCGTACGGGGACGACCAGACCATCGACGTCCACCTGTCCTGGCTGCGCCGCAAGCTCGGCGAGACGGCCGCCCGGCCGCGCTACCTGCACACCCTGCGGGGCGTCGGCGTGAAGCTGGAGCCGCCGCAGTGAGGGGCTCGCTGTGAGATGGGCGCTGGTCAAGGTGTGCCTCGCGGTCACCGCGATGGTGGTCGTGGCCTTCGCCGTACCGCTCGGGCTCGTCGTGCAGGAGATGGCCAGCGACCGGGCCTTCTCCAACGCCGAGCGGCAGGCCGCCACCATCGGTCCGACCCTCTCGATCACCACCGACCCGGTGCAGCTGCGCAAGGCGGTGGAGTCCACGCAGATGGGCGCCGCCCGGCGGATGGCCGTCCACGTCCCGGTGATCGGCGCCGACGCCCCGGTGGAGATCGGCGGGGGCTGGGCGGGCGAGCACGCCGTGGCCGAGACCCGGCGGATCGGGCGGGCCACGACGGCCTCCGTGGCGGGCGGCGGCTCGGCGCTGCTCCAGCCGACCGCGCTCGGGTCCGGGGACATCGCCGTGGTGGAGATCTACGTACCGGAGAGCGAGGTCAGCAATGGCGTGGCGACCGCCTGGCTGGTCCTCGCGGGCGTCGGACTGGCGCTGATCGTGGGCTCCGTGGCGGTCGCCGACCGGCTCGGCGCCCGGCTCGTACGGCCCGCCGAGCGGCTCGCGGACGCCGCGCACCAGCTGGGCGAGGGCAGGCTCGGCGCGCGGGTGCCGGAGGCCGGGCCGAAGGAACTGCGCTCGGCGGCGGTCGCGTTCAACGCGATGGCGGACCAGGTGGTGCAACTCCTCGCCAACGAGCGGGAGCTGGCTGCCGACCTGTCGCACCGGCTGCGGACGCCGCTGACCGTGCTGCGGCTCAACACGGCCTCGCTGGGCGACGGTCCGGCCGCCGAACAGACCCGCGCGGCGGTGGAGCAGCTGGAGCGCGAGGTCGACACCATCATCCGTACGGCCCGCGAGCAGCGCCCGGCCACGGGGCTGGCCGGTGCGGGCGCCGGAGCCGGCGGCGGCGTCGGTGCGGGTGCCGGGTGCGATGCCTCCGAGGTGATCCGCGACCGCATGGCCTTCTGGTCGGCGCTCGCGGAGGACGAGGGCCGCGAGGTGCGGCTCGCGGGGGTGGACCGTACGGTACGGATCCCCGTGGCCCGCCCCGAACTAGCCGCCGCGCTCGACGCCATGCTCGGCAACGTCTTCCGGCACACCCCCGAGGGCACCCCCTTCGCGGTGGACGTCCACGACGCCGGGGACGCGGTCATCGTGCTCGTCTCGGACGCCGGCCCGGGCATCGCGGACCCGGACGCCGCGCTGCGCCGCGGCAACGACGGCGGCCGGGACGGGTCGACCGGCCTCGGCCTGGACATCGTGCGCCGGGTCGCGGAGTCGACGGGCGGTGACCTGCGGCTGGGGCGCTCGGTGCTGGGCGGGACCGAGGTGCGGGTCTGGATCGGCCTGGACGGACGGAGCCGCGGCGGCCCCGGCGGGGGGCGGGTGCGGCGGGGGCGGCGCGGCAGTCGGCGCGGCAGGGGCGCGCGGGCCTAGCCGTAGCCCGTAGCCCGTAGCCCGTAGCCCGTAGCCCGCAGCCCGTTGCGCGGCACGGACGGGGGCGCAGATGTTGCTGCGGCCCCGGTCCGCGCCGAGTGTGAGCGTGAGGGAAGGAGTCACGCATGAGAGTCATGCTCAGGGCCCACTTCGACACGGCCGCCAGCAACGAGGGCATCGCGACGGGCGCCCTGCCCCAGGCCATGAAGAAGCTGATGGACAGGGTGAAGCCGGAGGCGGCCTACTTCGGTCTGCACGAGGGCGTGCGCTCCTGCTGGATCGTCTTCGACCTCCAGGACAGCGCGATGGTGCCGTCGCTGACCTGGGACCTGCTGCACCAGTTCAACGCCGAGGTCGAGGTCGGTCCGGTCATGCGGCCCGAGGAGCTGATGGAGGCTCTGGGGGCGTTGCAGGGCTCGTGACGGGCCGGCTCGGTCCTGGGCTCGGTCCCGGGCCCCGTGCTGAGCTCGGTCCTGGGCTCAGTCGCTGTCGCCGGAGGTCAGGCGCTTGGCCTGGGCCCGGCCGACTTCGGCGGCGCGGTGCAGGTAGTCGGCGATGACGGCGAGCTCGGTGTCGGAGTAGCTCTCCAGTACGGCGCCGAAGGCGCGGCCAGGGGTGTCCCAGGCCGCGCCGATCCGTTTCCGGGCCTCGGGGGAGAGGGAGACGAGGGAGCGGCGGCGGTCGTTCGGGTCGGAGTGCCGCTGGACGACCCCGGCCTTGACCATGCGGTCCACGAGGCGGGTGGCGGAGCCGGAGGTCAGACCGGTGAGGCGGGCGATGTCGCCGGTGCTGACGGGCTCGGGCTCCATGTCGAGGAGCGCGACGCACTGCATGTCGGTGGGGTGCAGGCCCACGTGGTCGGCCATGGCCTGGTTGAAGAGGGAGTAGTCGGCGTAGTGCCGCTGGCTCTCGGTGACGATGCGCGCGAGCAGCTCGGCCCGGCTCCATTCCTCACCCGAACGAGGGGAATCAGTTGACATCGGCTTCTCCGTGCTCCAAATTTGTCTGTGTGACGCAGAGAATGCATCGCACAGAATCTGTGTCACGTATCCATCCTACCTCCAGTCAGAACGGGACACAGTCATGTCGATCCTCGTCACCGGCGGCCGCGGCGCCGTCGCCCGCGGTCTGTGCGACCTCCTCACCGCCCGCGGCATCGCGCACCGCATCGGCTCCCGCGAGCGCGACGCCCCGGGCGCCGTCCACTGCGATCTCACCGACCCTGCGACCTTCGCCGGCGCCCTCGCCGGCATCCGCTCCGTCTTCCTCTATGCCGAGGCCTCCGGTATCGACGCCTTCGTCAAAGAGGCCGTCGCCGCCGGCGTGGAGCACGTCGCGCTCCTGTCCTCCTCCTCGGTGCTCAGCCCCGGTGCCGCCGACAGCCCGCTCTCCGCGGCCCATCTCGCCGTTGAGCAGGCTCTGTTGGCCTCCCCGCTGCGCACCACCCTGCTGCGTCCTGGGTCCTTCGCGAGCAACGCCCGGGGCTGGGCCTGGTCGATGAAGTCCGGCCGCCCGGTGCACCTGCCCTACCCCGGCGCCTACGCCGACCCGGTGCACGAGGCCGACCTCGCCGAGGCCGCCTTCGCCGTCCTCACCGACCCCGCCCTCGGCGGCCGCGCCTACACGCTGACCGGCCCGCAGTCGCTGACGTTCGCGGCGCAGATCGCGATAATCGGCGAAGTCCTCGGCCGCCCAATATCCTTCGAGGCCGTCTCGGCCGAGCAGTGGAAGGCCGAGGTCGACGGTTACATCCCCGGGCCCTACGCCGATGCGCTCCTGGAGTACTGGGCCTCCACTGACGGCCTCCCGGTCGAGATCACCCCTGCCGTCGAGCGCCTCACCGGCCACCCGGCCCGCACCTTCAGGACCTGGGTCGAGGACCATGGCGACGCCTTCTCGGCCTGAGGGCCGGGCGGTCACGCACCCTCTGACGGATGGCGCTCCTGGTGAGCGCCGGCCTGCGCGGCATCCGAGCGCGACGGATTCCAGAGCCGGTCGGCCTCGCCGCGGGCGAGGTGGTCTTCGTAGATCCTGACCTTGTACCGCATGACGTCCAGGGTCTCGTGCAGTTCCCGGATCTGCGCCTCCACGTGCTGTTCGTGCCGGCGCAGCAGCGCGAGCCGCTCGTGCTCGTTGCCCGGGCCCTGGCGGGCCAGCTCGATGTACTGCCGGATGGTCGCCAGCGACATGCCGGAGGAGCGCAGCTTCGTGCAGATCGCCAGCCATTCGAGATCTTCCTCGTAATAGATCCGGCGGCCGTTGGGCAGGCGGCGTACCGGGTTGGCGAACAGGCCCTCCCGCTCGTAGAACCGCAGGGCGTGGACGCTGAGTCCGCTGCGCTCCGCCACTTCACCGATGCTCAGATCCACAAGTGACCCCCGTCACACAGCTCTTGATCTAGACCCGACTCTAGCTTCTAGCGTCGACCCGTCGGCCCGAGGGGCGATCGACATCGGAAACTGGGGGAGAGCATGGGCGTTTGGTTTGTCACGGGTGCGTCGCGCGGGCTGGGTGCGGAGATCACCCGGGAGGCGCTGGAGCGGGGACACCGCGTGATCGCTACGGCGAGGGACGTGTCGGCGGTGGAGCGGGCCCACCCGGACCACCGCGAGGGCCTGCTGGCCCTGAAGGCGGACGTGACCGTACCGGAGCAGCTGGAGGCCGCCGTGGAGGCGGGCCTGGCGAGGTTCGGCCGCATCGACGTCGTGGTCAACAACGCCGGTTACGGGCTGGTGGGCGCGGTCGAGGAGGTCTCCGACCAGGCGGCCCGGGACCTGTTCGACGTCAACGTGTTCGGTGTGCTGAACACGCTGCGGGCGACGCTGCCGACGCTGCGGGCCCAGCGATCGGGACATGTCGTGAACATCGGCTCCGTGGGCGGCTTCGCCACCGCTCCGGGGGTCGGCGTGTACGGGGCGTCGAAGTTCGCGCTTGAGGGCATATCCGAGGCGCTGCACGGCGAGCTGGCTCCGTTGGGCGTCCATGTCACGATCGTGGAGCCGGGCGGTTTCCGCACCGACTTCCTCCACCGGTCGAGCATCCGGGTCGAACCGGCCTCCATCGCCGACTACACCGCCGGCGCGGGTCCGGTGCGCGAGGCGCTCGCCGCCAACGACGGTCGCCAGCCGGGCGATCCGGCGAAGGCGGCGAAAGCCGTCGTCGACCTCACCGAGGCCGCCCAACCGCCGCTGCGCCTGCAGTTGGGTGCCGATGCGGTCGAACGCGTCGAGGCGAAGCTGGACCTCGTGCGACGGGAACTCGACCAGTGGCGCCACGAAGCACTCGCCACCGGCATCTGAGCAGCCCTCCGCATCCGGACCGCCCTGCCCCGGACCGCCCTGCCCCTGACCGCCCGGCCCGGGGCCCCAAGGTCACATGACCCCCTTGCGGGCCAGGCGGGCGTACCAGTGGGCGCTGGAGCGCGGGGTGCGGGCCTGGGTCTCGTAGTCGACGTGCACGATGCCGAAGCGCTTGCTGTAGCCGTAGGACCACTCGAAGTTGTCCATCAGCGACCAGAGGAAATAGCCCTCGACGGGGGCGCCGTCCTCCCGCGCGCGGTGGAGGGCGGCGAGGTGGGCCTCCAGGTAGGCGATGCGCTCCGGATCGTCGAGGTCCTCGGCGTACGCGGCGCCGTTCTCGGTGATCAGGAGCGGCAGCCCGGGTGCCTCCTGGGTGAAGCCCATCAGCAGGTCGTACAGGCCGCTCGGGTCGATCGACCAGTTCATGTCGGTCCGCTCGCCCGGCGGCTGGTGGAAGGCCACCCCGTCCGCCGCGGGCCAGGGGGAGTGGTCCGTGGAACCGTGGCCGTCGGCGCGCGGGCCCTGCCCGTCGGGCGCCGCCGAGACCACCGCAGGGGTGTAGTAGTTCACGCCGAGGAAGTCCAGCGGCTGGTGGATCAGCGCCTCGTCGCCGGGGCGGACGAACGACCAGTCCGTGATCTCGGCGGTGTCCGCGAGCAGGTCCCGCGGATACGCCCCGTGCAGCAGCGGCCCGGTGAAGATCCGGTTCGCCAGGGCGTCGATGCGGCGCCGCGCGTCCAGGTCGGCCTCGGAGCCGGTCAGCGCCCGCACCGCGCTCGGGTTCAGCGCGATGCCCACCCGCGCCGAGGCGGGCAGGGCGGCCGCGGCCAGGCCGTGCGCCAGGTTGAGGTGGTGGGCCGCGCGCAGGGAGTCGGCCGGGGAGGTGCGGCCCGGAGCGTGCACCCCGGAGGCGTAGCCCAGGAAGGCGCTGCACCAGGGCTCGTTGAGGGTGGTCCACAGCTCCACCCGGTCGCCCAGCGCCCGCCCGACCTGCTCGGCGTACCGGGCGAAGGCGTAGGCCGTCTCCCGCTCGGGCCAGCCGCCGGCGCTCTCCAGCCCCTGCGGCAGGTCCCAGTGGTACAGCGTCACGCAGGGCTTGATCCCGTACGAGAGCAGCTCGTCGACGAGCGCGTCGTAGAAGCCGATCCCCCCGGCGAGCACCCGCGGCCAGGACACCGAGAACCGGTACGCCCCGAGCCCCAGCTCCGCCATCAGCCGGACGTCCTCGCGCCACAGCCGGTGGTGGTCGACGGCCACCTCGCCGGTATGGCCCCCGTACACCTTCCCCGGCGTACGGCAGAAGGTGTCCCAGATCGACGGCCCGCGCAGCGCGGCCGCGCCCTCGATCTGGAAGGCGGCCGTGGCCGCCCCCCACAGGAAACCGTCGGGGAAGCGCAGTTCCCCTGTCGTGTCCGTCATCCCTTCACCGCTCCTTGCATGATGCCGCCGACGATCTGCCGGCCGAAGACGAGAAACACCAGCAGCAGCGGGAGCGTGCCGAGCAGCGCGCCCGCCATGATCACCGACTGATCGGGGATGTAGCCCCGGCCCAGTCCGGTCAGGGCCACCTGCACCGTCGGGCTGCCGTTCTGGGTCAGCGCGACGATCGGCCAGAAGAAGTCGTTCCAGGCCATGACGAAGGTCAGCATGGCCAGCACCGCCATGGCCGGACGGGCGGCCGGGAACACCACGTGCCACACGATCCGCAGCGAGCTCGCCCCGTCCGTGCGCGCCGCCTCCACCAGCTCCGACGGCAGCGCCTGCGCCAGGTACTGCCGCATGAAGAAGACCCCGAACGCGGACACCAGCGTCGGCAGGATCACGGCCTGCAGCCGGTCCGTCCACGACAGCCGGGCGATCAGCATGTACAGCGGGACCACGCTCAGCTGCGGCGGGATCAGCATTGTCCCCACGACGAGGGACATCAGCAGCCGGCGGCCCCGGAAGCGGAGCTTGGCGAAGGCGAAGCCCGCCAAGGTGGAGAACAGGACCGTCCCGGCCGCGACCGTCCCCGCCACGATCACCGTGTTCAGCAGGGCCGTGCCCATGTTGGCGTCGGTCCACGCCACCTGGAGGTTGTGTCCCAGGTTCCCGCCGAACCAGAACGGCGGCGGGGTCTGCGCCAGGCGCGTATTGCTCCGGGAGGCCGCGATCGCGGTCCACACGAGCGGGAAGAGCGAGCCGGCGGTGAAGAGGGCGAGCACCACGTAGGTGAACCGGCCCGCGCGCAGTGACCTCATCAGGAGTCCTTCCGTCCGCGCAGCAGCCGCGCCGCCCCGGCGATCAGCAGCAGGATCAGGAACATCGCCCACGCGATGGCCGAGGCCCGCCCGAGGTGGAGGTTCACCCAGCCCTGCTCGTACAGGTACAGCCCGAGCGTCTGGAACTGGTGGTCCGAGCCGCCCGTCGCGCCCGCCCCGCCGTTGAACAGCAGCGGCTCACCGAACAGCTGGGTCGCGCCGATCGTCGACACCACACAGGTGAAGAAGATCGTGGGCCGCAGCGAGGGCACCGTCACGTGGAGGAACTGCTGCCAGCGCGAGGCCCCGTCCAGCGCCGCGGACTCGTACAGCTCGCCCGGCACGGCCTGCATGGCCGCCAGGTAGATCAGGGCGTTGTAGCCGGTCCACCGCCAGATCACGATGGTGGAGACCGCCAACTGGGAGGCGAAGGTGCCGTTCTGCCAGTCGACCGCGTCGAAACCGAGGGACGACAGCGCCCAGTTGACCATCCCGTAGTCCCGGCCGAAGAGCAGCACGAAGACGAGCGTGGCCGCCGCCACCGAGGTCGCGTACGGGGTGAGCACCGCGACCCGGAAGAAGGCGGAGCCGCGCATCTTGTAGTTGAGCAGGTGGGCCAGCCCGAGCGCGATCGCCAGCTGCGGCACCGTGGACAGCAGCCCGATGGTGAAGGTGTTGCGCAGCGCGTTCCAGAAGAACTCGTCGTCCCACAACCGGGTGAAGTTCTTCAGCCCGACCCACGTCATGCTGTCCGGATCGGTGAGCTCCACCTGGTGCAGCGCCGCCCAGCCCGTGTAGAGCAGCGGGAACAGCCCGAAGGCGGCGAAGAAAAGGAAGAAGGGCGCCACGAAGGCGTACGGGCTGGCGCGCAGGTCCCAGCGGTAGCGGCGCGAACGCCACACCTGCCCGCGCCCGCCCCGGCCACCCCCCTCCGCCGCCGGCCGCTTCGGGCCGACGGCGGAGGGGGACAGGACGGCCGTCTCGTCCGTCACGGCCGCCTCACCGGTCCAGGGCGTTGTCGATCGCCTTCACCGCGGCCTCCCAGCCCTCCTGCGGCGAGCGGCCCTTCTGGTCGACCTGGAGCATCCCGATGTCCGCCAGGTTCTGCGCGATGACCAGGTCCTTGGGGCCGACCACCGTCACCGGCACCCCCTCGGCCGCCTTCGCGAAGATCTCCCCGATCGGGGCCCCGCCGAAGTAGTCGTGCTTCGCACCCGACACCGCCGGCAGCTTGTACGCGGCGCTCGCGCTCGGGAAACTGCCGCGCTTCTCGAAGAGCTTGGCCTGCTGCTCCGGAGCCGTCAGCCAGGCCGCCAGCTTCGCCGCCTCCTCGGCGTGCTTGCCCGCCTTCGGCACCACCAGGAAGGAACCGCCCCAGTTGCTGGGCTTCGGCGCCTGCGCCACGTCCCACTTGTCCTTGCCCGCCGGGCCCGCCTTGTCCTGGATGTAACCGAGCATCCAGGCCGGGCAGGAGACCGTCGCGAAGGAGCCGTTGGAGAAGCCCTGGTCCCAGGCCGGGGTGAACTGCTGGAGCTTGGCGCTCAGCCCCTCGGTGGCGAAGGAGGCCGCCAGGTCGAAGGCCCCGCGCACCGCCGGGTTCGTCTTGTAGACGACCTGGCCCTGCTCGTCGTAGAACCGCTGCGCGCTGCCCCCGGTGACCGCCGTCATCACGCCCGAGGCCGAGTCGACGAACGCCTTGCCCTCGCCGGCCTTCGCCTTGTACGCCTTGCCCGCCTCCAGGTACTTGTTCCAGTCGCCCGCCCACAGCGCCCCGACCGCCGCCCGGTCACTGGGCAGCCCCGCCGCCTCGAAGAGGTCCTTGCGGTAGCAGATGCCCTGCGGGCCGATGTCGGTGCCGAGACCGACCGTGGCGCCGCCCTTCGCCGTGCCCTGCGCCCACTTCCACGGCAGGTAAGCGGCCTTGTCCACGCCGGGCGCCTTGCCCAGGTCCACCAGCTTGTCGGCCTGGGTGGCGGTGATCTCCGCGATGTTGTTGACCTCGACGGCCTGGATGTCGGCGAGCCCGCTGCCCGTGCCCAGGTGGGTCAGGAGCTGGGGGTAGTAGTTCTCGTTGCGCTCGATGGAGGTCTGCTCGATGCGGATCCCGGGATTCTGCGCCATGTACTCGTCGTAGAGCCCGGCCTCCTGGAGGCCGAAGGCCCCGAAGACCCCCACGGTGAGGGTGGTCTTCGCCTTGCCGTCACCGGTCGGGTCGCCCTTGCCGGAGCTCTCCTTCGGGTCCTCGGCGCATCCCGCGAGCAGCAGGGCCGCGGCCCCGAGCGCCGTGACGGTGGTGAGGAGACTTCTTCGGGCGCCTGCTCGCGCTCGTGTTCGGCCTTGCGATCGGGCCGGTATCTGGGCTCGCATGGGCTTCCTCCCTGAAGGACGCAAACGTGCCGGGGTGTCGTGTGACACAGTGTGGGAGCGCTCCCACAGTCGTCAAGAGGTAGATTCACAACCGGGAGGAAGCCATGAACGGGTACGGGCGCAGCGGGGGACGACCGACCCTGGAGGAGGTCGCGGCGCGCGCCGGAGTCGGACGCGGCACGGTCTCCCGGGTGATCAACGGATCCTCCAAGGTCAGCGAGCACACCAGGGCCGCCGTCGAGGCGGCCGTCGCCGAGCTGGGGTACGTCCCCAACCGTGCGGCGCGGGCGCTCGCCGCCAACCGCACCGACGCCATCGCCCTCGTGATCCCCGAGCCCGAGGCGCGCTTCTTCGCCGAGCCGTACTTCTCCGAGGTGGTCCGCGGGGTCGGCGCCGCCCTCGCCGAGACTGACGTGCAGCTCGTCCTCACCCTGGCGGGCAGCGACCGCGAGCGCCGCCGCCTGGCCCAGTACCTGTCCGGGCACCGCGTCGACGGCGTGCTGCTCGTCTCCGTGCACGCCGGGGACCCGCTGCCCGAGCTGCTCGCCGAGCTCGGCATCCCGACGGTGATCAGCGGCCGCCGCTCCGCCGCCGAGACCCTGCCCTGCGTGGACTCGGACAACCTGGCGGGCGCCGCAGAGGCCGTACGCCACCTCCTCGAACGCGGCCGGCGCACCCTGGCCACGATCGCCGGCCCGCAGGACGTCTACGGGGCCCAGTGCCGCCTCGACGGCTACCGGCAGGCCCTGGCCGCCGCCGGACACCCCGTCGACGAGCAGCTGATCGCGGTCGGCGACTTCACCGAGGACGGCGGCCGCCGGGCCATGCGCGAGCTGCTGGAGCGCCGCCCCGGCCTCGACGCGGTCTTCGCCGCCTCGGACGTCATGGCCGCCGGCGCCCGGCGGGAGCTGCGCGCGGCCGGCCGCCGGATCCCGCAGGACGTGGCGCTGGTCGGCTTCGACGACTCGGTGGTGGCCCGGCACATGGACCCGCCGCTGACCAGCGTCCGCCAGCCGATCGAGGAGATGGGCCGGACCATGGCACGGGTGCTGCTGGAACACATCGCCGGACACCAGGACGGCGGCGGGGAGCCGGAGGGGACCGCCGTCGTCCTGCCCAACCGGCTGGTGGTCCGCGAATCCTCGTAGGCACGGGACGACGGACGACGGACGACGGGCGACGGACGACGGACGACGGACGACGGACGACGGACGACGCACACGCAGAAGGCCCCGGCCGCTTTCGCGACCGGGGCCTTCTCGCAGGGTGAGTGACGGGACTTGAACCCGCGGCCACCTGGACCACAACCAGGTGCTCTACCAACTGAGCTACACCCACCATGTCCGGTCGGAAAACCGACCGGCCGAAGAAAAGGGTACAGGGTCCGGGAGGGTGCTCGCTCCCCCGTTTCCCCGCCCCCCTCCCCGGGAGGGCCGGGCCCCCGCTACGCGCCGGGAGAAGCGTGCTTGGCGGCGATGCTGCGGGCGGTGTCCGAGTCGGGCCCGGGCTGCGGCACGAAGACCGCCTCCCGGTAGTAGCGCAGCTCGGTGATCGAGTCCTTGATGTCCGCCAGCGCCCGGTGGTTGCCGTTCTTCGGCGGGCTGTTGAAGTACGCCCGCGGGTACCAGCGGCGCGCGAGCTCCTTGACCGAGGACACGTCCACGATCCGGTAGTGCAGATAGCTCTCCAGCGCCGCCATGTCGCGCAGCAGGAAGCCGCGGTCGGTGCCGACCGAGTTCCCGCAGAGCGGTGCCTTGCCGGGCTCCTTCACGTGCTCCCGTACGTAGGCCAGGACCTGCGCCTCGGCATCGGCGAGGGTGGTGCCGCCCGCCAGTTCGTCGAGCAGTCCGGAGGCGGTGTGCATCTCGCGCACCACGTCGGGCATGGTCTCCAGGGCCGCGTCCGGCGGGCGGATCACGATGTCCACGCCTTCGCCGAGTACGTTGAGCTCCGAGTCGGTGACCAGTGCGGCCACCTCGATAAGTGCGTCGTCCGTCAACGAGAGCCCGGTCATCTCGCAGTCGATCCACACCATGCGATCGTTCATGTGTCCCACCTTATGCGGTCCCCCGCGGGGCGGACGGCATATGCGGAAGGTCCCCCATCGGCGGTGACCGGTGGAGGACCTTCGCCTGCCCTGCCCCTCGTGGGGGCTACGCGTGTTCCCGAAGGACACGCCCCGGGGCGTACAGCTCGGTGACGGTGGGGCCGGCCGCGGCCAGGGCCGCCGCCGCCCGGTGGGGCTGCGGAGTGCGCTGGTGCGGAACGGGACCCGAGTTCATCTCGGCCACCTGCGCCACGTCGGCCTGCGGCCGGCGTGCTCGGTAGGCGGAGCGGTACGCGGCCGGGGAGGACCCCAGCTGCCGCCGGAAGTGACCGCGCAGGGCCACCGGCGAGCGGAACCCGCAGCGTCCGGCGACCTCGTCGACCGAGTAGTCGGAGGTCTCCAGCAGCCGCTGCGCCTGGAGCACCCGCTGGGTGATCAGCCACTGCAGCGGCGCGCTGCCGGTGAGCGAGCGGAACCGGCGGTCGAAGGTGCGCCGGCTCATGTACGCACGGGCCGCCAGGGTCTCCACGTCGAACTGCTCGTGGAGGTGCTCCAGCGCCCACGCGACGACCTCGGCCAGCGGGTCGGCGCCGATCTCCTCCGGCAGCGACCGGTCGAGATAGCGCTCCTGGCCACCGGTGCGGCGCGGCGGGACGACGAGCCGGCGGGCCAGGGCCCCGGCCGCCTCGCTGCCGTGGTCCGTGCGCACGATGTGCAGGCACAGGTCGATTCCGGCCGCGGTGCCCGCGGACGTGAGCACGTCGCCGTCGTCGACGAACAGTTCGCGCGGATCGACATGGACGGACGGGTACCGCTTGGCCAGCGTCGGCGCGTACATCCAGTGCGTCGTCGCGGGCCGGCCGTCCAGCAGACCGGCGGCGGCGAGCACGAAGGCCCCCGTGCACAGTCCGACGATCCGGGCCCCCTCCTCGTGCGCCAGACGCAGCGCGTCGAGCGCCTCCGGCGGCGGCGGTGAGGTGATGGAACGCCAGGCGGGCACGACGACCGTGCCTGCCCGGGCGATCGCCTCCAACCCGTATGGCGCGGTCAGTTCGAGTCCGCCGGTGGTCCGCAGCGGACCGTCCTCCCCGGCGCACACGAGCAGTCGATAGCGTGGAACTCCCGCGTCCTGCCGGTCGATGCCGAACACGGAAAGTGGAATGGAGCTCTCGAAGATCGGTCCGCCGCTGAAGAGCAGCACCGCGACGATCTCCCTGCGGCGACGCCCCGCGAGCTTCCGGCCCGCGTCAGCGATGACTGCGGTGGAATCCTGGCTCATGGCGCTAAGCCCCCCTTGGGTGTCGCGACTCCTTGGTCTGGTCGCACCTGCACGTTTCCCCTCGGCCTTGCACGTGGATCCCCCGCCGTAAATACATGATCGAATCTACTGCGTCCCGTGGTGTCGGCGTGACAAGTTCAGCACGCAGCGCTATGTCGACTTCTCAACTTGGCGAAAAGCATTCGATCAGGATCCGTTCCGCTCCGCTACCCGATCGAGAGGTGCGTCGGCCGTCCGTGGCCAGTACCCGTACGGGCAAAACGCCCCCCGAGGTCCGTCATCGCTGGTGATGACGGGCAAGGCGGGACATTCCGGCAAGGAGGGCAACCTGCCGGGAAGTTGGCCGAAAACGTGCGGGTGTGGATGTGCGAATGAGTCAGTCGTGCGGGCGCGCGGGGTCGGACCCCCGGCAGCCGCGCCGGTTTCCGGCCCCGCCGCGCGAGTGCCGGCCGCGGTGGCCGGGCGCCTCCTGCGACTCCGGCCGCACCCGGGCCTCGGCCTGCCGCGTCCTCTCCGAGTGGCGCAGCAGGATCCGGCACGCGGCCGTGACGGCGAGCAGGCCGAGGGTCGCGACCGCGGCCCCGCCGAAGGAGGTCCCGTAGACGACGAGGACCACCGGGACGAGCAGGCAGCTGAAGGCGGCCCAGCGCACGACGTCGCCCGCGGGGTCGTCGGCGGGCCGCCCGGCGGACTGCACGGACGAGTGAAGGGCCGGACGGCCGGAAGCGGCGAAACGGGGGCTCCCGGACCGGGCGGCCCGGGCGGACCGCGTCGGCTGAGCTGGCTGGACGGGGTGAACCGGATGACCGGGCACGGCGTGCTCCCTGCGGGCTCTTACCTGGAGGTCGGACTCGTGTCCAACGCCGCGCGACCGCGCTCGGTCACTGCGCGCACGGGTGGCGAAGCCCCGTCTCGTCACTGGCTGTAGGGGACAGCGGCCATTGCCAAGGAGCGCGCGCTCCGGCATGCTCCCTGGGACGCTCTCCAAGGGCGGCAAGCCCTGTGCAGGACAGGAGTGTCGCCGTACCCTGGGGGGTATGGGCTTGGGAAGATGCTTCCCGGACAGAGCTCCGTCACCCAGCGTCGCCGATTTCGCCCCCTGTTCCTTCCTCCAAGGACCTCTTCACCGAGACACCCATGGCCGGTCACGAATTCTCCGAACCCGCGGACCGCAAGCGCAAACGCATCGCCGCCGACCCCGCGTCGGCCGCCGATCTGCGCGCGGTGGAACAGACGCGCATGCCCTGCGACCCGGCCTTCCGGCACGGGGTCGTGGTGGGATTCGACGGATCCACGTCCAGTGAGCGCGCCCTCGCGTACGCGATCGGCATGGCCCGCCGCTCCGGATCCGGCCTGATCATCGTCCATGTCGCGAACCGGCTGCCCACGACCGTGTGGGCCGGGTGCGAGCCACCGGTGTTCGTGGACGTCCCCGACCACCGCACCGAGGTGCTCGGGCTGGAACTGGCCTGCGCCGACTACCTGGCCGAAGTGCCGTGGATCCTGGTCGAGCGCGGTGGTGACATCTGCCATGAGCTGGAGGAGGTCGGCCGGGAGTATTCGGCCGACGCCATCGTGGTCGGGTCCACGCACGGGATCGTGGGTCGCATCTTCGGCTCGGTGGCCGGCCGCCTGGCCAAGCGCGCCCAGCGACCCGTCGTTGTCATTCCGTGACTGCTTGTTAACCGATTGTGCGGTTGTGCACCCGTGTAAAGGGTAGATAAATGCTGCTGGGACGCAGCAAACAACTGCAGATCGAAGGGAGCCCGCCGTGGACAATGGTGTCTCTGCGGGAAGCACGGCCTCGACTTCGACCCTCGGGCACATAGCCCTGGGTCTGACCCTTCTCGCATTCGGTATCGGCCACACCGGTGTCATCGACGGTGTGACCGCTGCCAACTCCGTGTCGCTCGCGATGTACGTCGGCGGCGCCGCCCTCTTCCTCCTCGGACTCCTGGAGTACCGCGGCGGCAACGGGTTCAACGGCACCGCGTTCGCGGGCCTCGGCGTCTTCTGGTTCACGTGGGCCAAGGGCGCGGGGGGTTCGGTCTCCGACGAAGCCGCCGGAACGTTTCTTGTCCTGTTCGCGATGCTCGCGCTGAGCCTCACGGTCGCCGCCGCGAGCGGTGTGTTCGGCCAGGGCGTCTACGCCCTGCTGACCCTGTCCCTCGTCCTGCTGGCGGTCGGCGCGTTCGCCGACAGCGGCGGGCTGGTCAAGGTCGCCGGCTGGGTGGCCGCCGTCTCCGGATTGCTGGCCTGGTACGGGGCCACCGCGGCCCTGGCGCACTGGCCGATGGCCCTGGGCAAGAGCCGCCGCGGCGCGGTCGCCGCGGGCTGAGCACCACGCGGGCACCACGCGAGCACCACGCGAGCCGGCCCCCGTGCGCAGGGCGCACGGGGGCCGGCTCATGTCGAGACGCGTGGGACGGGCCGTGACTACTCGACCGTGACCGACTTCGCCAGGTTGCGCGGCTTGTCGATGTCCCGGCCCATGGCCAGGGCCGTGTGGTACGCGAGCAGCTGGAGCGGGATGCCCATCAGGATCGGGTCGAGCTCGTCCTCGTTCTTCGGCACCACGATGGTGTGGTCCGCCTTCTCCTGCTCGCGGTGCGCCACCGCGAGGATCCGGCCGCTGCGGGCCTTGATCTCCTCCAGCGCCGCACGGTTCTTCTCCAGCAGGTCGTCGTCCGGGACGATGGCGACCGTCGGCAGCGAGGGCTCGATCAGGGCGAGCGGGCCGTGCTTGAGCTCGGAGGCCGGGTAGGCCTCGGCGTGGATGTAGGAGATCTCCTTCAGCTTGAGGGAGGCCTCCAGCGCCACCGGGTAGCCGCGCACCCGGCCGATGAACATCATCGACTTGGCCTCGGCGAACTCGGCCGCCAGCTTCTTGATGTCCTCTTCGCCGTCGAGGATCTCCTGGATCTGCGCGGGCAGCTTGCGCAGGCCCTCGATGATCCGCTTGCCGTCGGTGACCGAGAGGTCCCGGATGCGGCCCAGGTGCACGGCGAGCAGCGCGAAGGCCACGACCGTGTTGGTGAAGCACTTGGTGGAGACGACGCAGACCTCGGGGCCGGCGTGCACGTACACGCCGCCGTCGGCCTCGCGGGCGATCGCGGAGCCGACCACGTTGACGACGCCGAGGACGCGGGCGCCCTTGCGCTTGAGCTCCTGGACGGCCGCGAGGACGTCGTAGGTCTCACCGGACTGCGAGACCGCGATGTAGAGGGTGTCGGGGTCCACGACCGGGTTGCGGTAGCGGAACTCCGAGGCCGGCTCGGCGTCCGCGGGGATGCGGGCCATGCCCTCGATGAGACCGGCGCCGATGAGGCCCGCGTGGTACGAGGTGCCGCAGCCCAGGATCTTGACCCGGCGGATGCCGCGCGCCTCGCGCGGGTCCAGGTTCAGGCCGCCCAGGTGCACGGTGTTGAAGCGGTCGTCGATCCGGCCGCGCAGCACGCGGTCGACCGCGTCGGGCTGCTCGGAGATCTCCTTGTGCATGTACGTGTCGTGGCCGCCCATGTCGTAGGAGGCGGCCTCCCACTCCACGGTCTCCGGCGTGGCGGTGGTGGTGGCACCGCTGGTGGTGTAGGTGCGGAAGTCGTCGGCCTTCAGGGTGGCCATCTCGCCGTCGTCGAGGGTGACGATCTGGCGGGTGTGGGCGACCAGGGCGGCGACGTCCGAGGCGACGAACATCTCCTTCTCGCCGATGCCCAGGACGACGGGGGAGCCGTTGCGGGCGACGACGATGCGGTCGGGGAAGTCGGCGTGCATGACGGCGATGCCGTAGGTGCCCTCGATCGCCTTGACGGCCTCGCGCACCTTCTCCTCCAGGGAGTCGGCCACCGAGCGGGCGATCAGGTGGACGATCACCTCGGTGTCGGTCTCCGACACGAAGACGACCCCGTCGGCCTCCAGCTTGGCGCGCAGCTCGGAGGCGTTGTCGACGATGCCGTTGTGCACGACGGCGACCTTGTTGTCGGCGTCGAGGTGCGGGTGCGAGTTGATGTCGCTCGGGGCGCCGTGGGTGGCCCAGCGGGTGTGGGCGATGCCGGTGGTGCCGGCGAAGCGCTTGGGGACGCGGGACTCCAGCTCGCGGACCCGGCCCTTGGCCTTGACCACCTTCAGGGCGGCGGCCTTGGGGCTGTTCACGACGATGCCCGCGGAGTCGTATCCGCGGTACTCCAGCCGCTGCAGACCCTCCAGCAGCAGCGGTGCGACGTCACGCTTGCCGATGTAACCGACGATTCCGCACATACGGTGTAGCCCCTCCTGAAGTTCGGTTCAAAGTGCTCGTTCGCGTTCGTGTTCGCGTTGCGTTCGAGGCCGCGGGCGCGGCGCCGGATCAGCCGTAGACGATGCGGCGCAGCTGCCGCAGCGAGAGGTCCGGCGGTGCCACCGCGCGGTGCGGCAGCTCGGCCGCGATCCGCTCGAAGATCTCCGCGTTCACCGCTCCGCCGGCCTGCAGCTCACGGTGGCGTCGGCGGACGAACTCCTCGGTCGTCTCGTCGAAGTACGCGAGCACGTCGAGCACCACCCGGGCGGCTTCGCCTCGCTGCAGCGAGGTGCTGCGCACCAGGTGGTCGACGAGGTCGTCATGCGACGGGCGGCGATCGAGCACCCGTAGATACTGGCGGCTTCAGGCGCTGAAAGCAAAGATCCTGCCCGAATCCGGGCAGGATGGCCCTGGTCTGGACCGCAGGAATGGGTCGGTCCGGTTAGAAACATCGCAAAACGGCCTGTTTCGCCGCCGTGAACTCCTCGGCCGTCAGGACACCCGCCTGGTGCAGATCGCCCAGCTCCCGCAGCCGCCTGAGCAGGGCGTCGTGGTCCTCGCCGGGGGCGGCCGCCGTCCCGAGCTTGCCGGCCGGGTCGCCGGCCGCGTCGGCCGGGCCCTCCTGCGGCGCGGCCGGGTGGGGCATCCGTACGGCCACGGCCGCCGCGACCAGCGCCATCAGCGGGTCCTTCTTGAAACCGAAGAGCTCCACCGTGTGCGGGTCGTACTTGGGCGCCGGCGCCGGCGGGGCGCCCGTCGGGGTGAACCGCAGCCAGCCGTTCTCCAGCCCCTTCGACGGCGACCACTCCACCGTCCGCAGGTCCGCGACCCGCAGTTCCCGGGGCCCGCCGGAGCGCTTGGCCTCCTCCGTGGTCCAGTTCCACTCCAGGGCCACCCGGTCGCCGTCGAACGACACCGTCCCGTCGCCCGCGCCCACCGAGATCGGTACGGCCGGCCCCGGCAGCAGGTACCGGTCCACCGGGCCGGGGTCCACCTGGTCCAGCAGCAGGGCGGTGCGCACCTCCTCCACGAAGTACTCCGCGACCCCACTGCGGTCGGCCTCCACGGTCAGCCGGTACGGGTCGCAGGCCTCCGGCAGCCGCCCGCCCGTCACCTGGAGCAGCGGGTCGGCGCCCTCACGCAGCCGCAGGCGCAGCCGGCCCGCCTTGCGGCTCGGCTCGTAGGAGATCCCGGCGAGCGCGTGCAGCGGTACGACCACCTCGCCGAGGGTCTGCCGCAGCAGCGCCACCCCCTTGTCGCGGCCCGGCACGATGCGCACCGCGTCCCCGTCGAAGCTCCAAGTGCCGTCCTTCTGGATGATTTCCGCCATCCGGCGATTCTCCCACCGTCCTGGACGGGCCAGTTGGCCTATACCTGGGCCATGAGAGTCCTGCGACTGCGACGCACGCTCGGTACGCTCCTGGCCCTCGGCGTCCTGGGTGGTTCCGTTTCCTGCACCGCCGCCCACGGGGACGACGCCAGACCCGCCGACGACCCGCCCGCCGCGCTCACCCCCTTCGAGGCGCTGCTGCCGGCGCCGGCCTCCGTACGGGCGGCGGGCCCGGGCTACGCCCTCGGGCCGGGCACGGTCATCCGTACCGGCGCCGGCCGCGACGGGGAGGTCCGCCGGGTCGGCGAGCTCCTCGCCCAGCAGCTGCGCGGCCCCAGCGGGCTGCCGCTGCCGGTGGTGGACGGCGGCCGGGGGGACGGCATCCGCCTCGGCATCGACGAGGACGCGGCGGGCCTGGGGGACGAGGGGTACCGGCTGGAGTCGGGCCCCGGCGGGGTCACCCTCACCGCGCGGACGCCGGCGGGGCTCTTCCACGCGGGGCAGACCCTGCGCCAGCTGCTGCCGGTGACCGGTCGCGGGACGGTGCCCGGCGGCACGGTCACCGACCGGCCGCGGTTCCGCTACCGCGGGGCCATGGTCGACATCGCACGCCACTTCTTCAGCGTGGAGCAGGTCAAGAGGTACGTGGACCAGCTCGCCCAGTACAAGGTCAACACCCTGCACGTGCACCTCACCGACGACCAGGGCTGGCGCATCGCGATCGACTCCTGGCCGCGGCTCGCCGAGTACGGCGGCGCCGGCGAGGTCGGCGGCGGCCCGGGCGGCCACTGGACGAAGGAGGAGTACCGGGACCTGGTGGCCTACGCGGGCGAGCGGTACGTGGACGTGGTCCCCGAGATCGACATGCCGGGTCACGTGAACGCCGCCCTGGCCTCGTACGCGGAGCTGAACTGCGACGGCAAGGCCCCGGCCCGCTACACCGGCGTCAAGGTCGGCTTCAGCTCCCTGTGCGTCGGCAAGGAGCGGACGTACGAGTTCGTCGACGACGTCCTCGGCGAGATCGCGGCCCTCACGCCCGGCCGCTACCTCCACATCGGCGGCGACGAGGCGCACTCGACGCCGGCGGCGGACTACGCCGCCTTCATGGACCGGGCCCAGGCCGTGGTGGGGCGCTACGGCAAGACGGTGGTGGCCTGGCACCAGCTGGCGGCGGCGCGGCCGGCGCCGGGGGCGGTGCTCCAGTACTGGGGCCACGACCGGACCACGGCCGCGGAGAAGACGAAGGTGGCCGCGGCGGCGAAGGCGGGCCACCCGCTGGTCCTCTCGCCCGCGGACCGGCTGTACCTGGACATGAAGTACGAGGCGGCGACGAAGCCGGGGCTGGCGTGGGCGGGATACGTCCCGGTCAAGCGCGCGTACGACTGGAACCCGGGCGCCTACCTGGCCGGCGTCCCGGAGTCCGCCGTCCTCGGCGTGGAGGCCCCGCTGTGGACGGAGGCGGTCACGACGCGCGCGGAGTGGGAACTGATGGCCTTCCCCCGCGTCCTGGGTCTGGCGGAACTGGGCTGGTCCCCGGCGGCCGCCCTCGACTGGACCGCGTACAGCCGCCGCCTGGCCGCCCAGGCCCCCCGCCTGGAGGCCCAGGGCATCACCTTCTACCGCGCCCCGGAGGTCCCCTGGTCGTAGCCCGGCGTTTCAGCCGCGGGCGCCCGCGGGAAGCGGACGCCCGCGCCGCCGCCTGCCGTCCCTTCCCGTCAGAACTGCTGCTGCTTGGCGTCGGGCGGGAGGAGGCAGGGGGTGTCGATGGACAGGGTCAAGGTGTCCTCGTCTACGTCGCCCGCGGAGATGTACTGCTTGTCCTTCGGGTGTTTCGCCTGCACGCCGAAGGCGCCACGCTCCTGCGCGGGACCTTCCTGGTAGCCGACGATCTTGAACCCCTGGGCTTCGAGTTCGGCCCTCAATGCCCTCATGGCTTCGGTGTACTGAGCCCGGGGCAACTTGGCGCGTGCGTCGTACATCAGGGTGAACCGGCCGTCTTCAGCCGTCTCGCCATTCTGTCCCGTGCAGTTGGTGAAGTTCGCCTGGGGCGTGCCCGGGATGATCTCGGACTTGGTGGTGCGGGCCATGGACTCGACCCAGTGCCGGGCCCAGGCCTCCGCCTTCTCCTTGCTCATGCGGGGAAGGGCGTCGTTGACGCCGCTGTCGGACATGCAGCCTCCGAGCATCAGTGTGAGGGCAACAACGAGGGCTGCCCTTCGGGTTGGGGGCATGGGTCGCGGTCTCCTTCGGATCATCTGGACGGCCCGGGGCGGGGCTTCAATCCGGCGATGATGCGGCCCTGGTTGTCGAGGCTCTGACTGCCATCATCCCAGTAGCCACTGTGTCCGGAGGTGTCCACGTACATCCTCTGGGCTCCGAAGCGAGGTTCCTTCGGGTCTACCGAGAGCGAGAGACCGGAGGTCCAGTTGGAGACGAAGTCGTCTGTGGAGGCTCCCACCCACAGATGGCCGGGATTCACGTGCAGCTGATCTGCGCGCTCCACCGTGAGGCCGGGGCTGCCGACCACCACGATGTCGTCCGCCTCGAGCCCTGCGCCGCCGGCATCAGCGGCTCCGGTCATGGAAGACCCGTAACTGTGGCCGATGACAGTCAGGTGCCCGCGCTCGCCTTCGTGTGCGGATCGGAGGCCGTGGGTGAAGTCCCGCAGGTCTTCCGCACCTGCCCGCGCCCGGCCTTGGGTGGTGACACTTAGGTCGATCTCAGGGGCGTCGTAGTCCATCCAACTGATCACGGAGACGCCTTCTCCGTTCCCAGCCGCTTTCCCCGCGGCGTTCTGCAGCTTGTCGATGCGGTTCAGCTGGCCGCCGTAGTTGTCCAGCTGGTTGTCCGTCCCGGGCACCAGGACCGCGGTGTGGCGGGCGGTGTCCGGGTTTCCCAGGGCCACGATGGCACGGCCGTCCTTCTCGGTGCCGAAGCCGAGCAGGTACATCTGTTTGTGGGGCGGGCCGCTGTCCGTCTCGTCCAGGCGGTCCTTGAGCGTGGCCAGGTTTCGATAGTTGTACCGGTCGTGGTAGCCGAGGCTGCCTTCCCGCAGCGCGTAGTCGTTCAGGCGCAGGTCCAGGGCCGAGCGGTTGGCTTCGTCACGCGTCGGCGCGGGCAGACCGTCCAGAGCGCCGATCCTGTCCGGGTAGGCGGCGAGGTAGAACTGACGCCTCTCCTCGTCCAGGCTCGCCCACCAGTCCTTGGACTGTTGGGGGTTCTGGCCGTCCGGGATGTCCTTGGGGTTGATGCCGGCGAACTCGGCGACGCGCGCCACGTCTTCCTGGGCGTGCGCACCGCCGTACCGCTTGTCGAGGTCGAAGGGATCCAACTGGTGCAAAGCCTCAGCGGCGGTCTGGCTGGCGCTCTTGGCTTCCGTCACCGCCTCGTCGATGCGGGCTCGGAACCCGCCCAGAGAGGAGTTCGCCTGCTGTTGCAGACCCTGGTAGTCCGGATCGTTGTGGTACCGCTGGTCGATAACCTGCCGGGGTTCGACCCAGCCGTCGTCCCGGACCGTATGACCGGCCGTCTCGGCATCGGTGACCGCACTGCGAAGCTTGCGCTGGGCGTTGCGCATCTTCGTGGCGAGTGTGTCCAAGATGACCGCGATCAGGCGGGCGTTGAGCTCGGCCGTGCCCAGCTTGGACTCCGTCGCTTCCATGGCCGCAAACCCGTAGGTAGCGCTGACACCCGCCCAGCCGGCCTTGTGCAGCGGGCCTGTCACCCGCTTGCGACTGCCGGCCTGGGTGTCATCGAGCGCTTTGGCGAGCCTCTTCCAGGAAGCGGTCGCGGCGTCAATGTCGGAGAAGTCCTGGCGGAGCAACTGTGCAAAGAGTTCGGGCATTGCGGTTGCTCACCAGCCCCGGAACTTGGACAGCAGTTCCTGCTCGAGGATGGCGTGCCCGTTGGCCAGGAGCCGGAGACCCTCTGCGTGGTCCGAGAAGGTCTGCTGGAGGGTTTCCAGGGCTTCCCCCCAGCCCTTGCCCGCGCCCGTCATCCGAGGTCCGGCCGCCCAGGGCGCGAAAGAGGTTCCTGCATCAGCCAGGTCCGTCAAGGCCTTCTTCAGGACCGGCTGCAGATCCGCCACCAGCGTGTCCACGGCCCCGGCTGATGCGCGCAGGTCTGCCTGTGACACGTTCTGGTCCCACCCCATGGAACGCCCTCCCCGTTGTTCCTGTGATCGCAGCGATCGTATGCGCATGCGAAGGGTATCGCCAGCCTGTTCGCCTCAAAGGGGTCGAGGAGGTGCAAGGGCAGGCGGGCGCGCGGCCGAGGGACCGTAGTCGGGCGCGCGCCCGCCTCCTTGTTCACCGCCGCGCGAAGGGCGCGACGGGGTTCTTGAGGGTGCCGATCAGTTGGAGGGCTGCCGACGGGTCGGCGAGGTCGACCATTTGCTCGTTGTTGCGCAGCTGGAGGCGGTTGAGGCAGGACAGCTGGAACTCGGGGGCGAAGAGGTCGTAGCGCCGGAAGCGGTCGGCGAGGGCCGGCATGGAGTCCTGGTAGGCGTGGGCGCAGTCGGCCACGGCCTTCCAGAAGGTCTCCTCGGTGCAGATGCCCTCCGTGACCAGGATCGAGCCCAGGAAGCGGAAGAAGCAGTCGAACACGTCCGTGAAGACCGACAGCAGCTTCATGTCCTCCGGGATGTCGGCCCTGACGCGCTCGACGGCCGGGGGGAGGACCGCGTCGGGGTCCATGACCACGATCTCCTCGGCGATGTCCTTGAAGATCGCCCGCTGCACGACGCCGTCCTTGAGGACCAGGATGGTGTTCTCGCCGTGCGGCATGTAGGCGAGGTCGTACTGGTAGAAACAGTGCAGGAGGGGGAGGAGGTAGGCCTTCAGGTACGGCGCCAGCCACTGCTCGGGAGTCAGGCCCGACTCGGCGATGAGCGCGCCCACGAAGGACCGGCCCTCCGCGTCGACGTGGAGCAGGGAGGCCATCGTGGCCAGGCGTTCGCCCTCGCGGAGCGAGGCCACCGGGGACTCGCGCCACAGGGCCGCGAGCATCTTGCGGTAGGGGGAGTAGCGGTCCGTCGCGCGTTCGTACTGGCGGTGGTGGTAGCCGATCGCCGCCCGCTCGCGGATGATCGAGAAGTCGACGGACCGCAGGACCTCGTCGCCCTCGATCAGCTGGTGGAGCCAGTCGTTGATCGCCGGGGTGGCCTCCATGTAGGCCGCGGAGAGCCCCCGCATGAAGCCCATGTTCAGGACCGAGATGGCGGTCTTGACGTAGTGCTTGGTGGGGGTGGTGGTGTTGAAGAACGTACGGATCGACTGCTGGGCGAGGTAGGCGTCCTCGCCCTCGCCGAGCAGCACCAGACGGCGGGCCGCGATCTCGGCGGCGAAGGTGACCGTCGTCTTGTTCCACCACTGCCAGGGGTGGACCGGGAAGAGGTGGTAGTCCGCCAGGTCCAGGCCCAGAGCCGCCAGCTTCGCCCCGAACCCGGCGATCGCCGTCTCGCCCAGCTCCTCGCGCATGAACGCGTCGTGGTCCAGCCCCGCGCCCGCCGTGAAGGTGGAGACGTCCTTGCGGGCCGCCACCCACACCAGGTGGACCGGGCTCGCGGTCTCCGGCGCGTACGAGAGGTACTCGTGCACGCCGAAGCCGAGACGGCCGTTGTTGGCGACGAAGCAGGGGTGGCCCTCGGTCATGCCCGTCTCGATGTCCTGGAAGGAGGACTTCGCGAGCACGGCGGCGGGCACCTGCGGCTTCGTGTACTTGAAGCAGGAGCCGGCCAGGGTGGAGGAGATCTCCTCCAGGTAGACGGGCAGCACCCGGTCGCTCAGGCCCAGGGTCCGCTGGAACTCGATGTGGAAGTCGAGGGCGTCCGGCTCGGCCGGTTCGCCGTCGCGGTGGCGGGTGATCGAGTCCTCGTCCACCGCCCAGTGGTCCAGGGCGTGGAGCTCGGCGCGGAAGCGGTACTCGACCGCGCCGTCGTCGCTCAGGACGGAGTACAGCCCGTCGCCGAGCGGCGCGGGGGTGAGCAGGCGCTCGTGGGAGAACTCCGCCAGCGCCTTGCGGACCAGGGCGCGGTTCGCCCGGGCCCACAGTTCGGGGGAGAGGTGGGCTACGGCGTCGGACAGGCTCATATCGTGGCCGCCTCGAACTGGGCGCGGGTGCAGAAGCTCAGGAGCGCTTCCTTCTCGGGCTTGCGGACCGGGCCGTCGGCGACGAAGCCGACCGCCTCGTTCAGGGCGTGGACCGCGGTGTTGCGGACGTCCGGTTCGACCACGACCCGCTGGGTGGCGGGGTCGGCGAAGAGGCAGGACATCACCGTCGTGATCACCGCGCGGGTGAAGCCGCTGACCGGGGTGTCGGTCGGCGCCACGAGGAAGTGCATGCCGACGTCGCCGGGCCGGGGCTCGTACAGGCCGACCAGTTCGACCTTGGCCGGGTCGTAGCTCTCCATCAGGAAGGCCGGGCGGCCCTCGTGGAGGCCGATGAAGGCGTGGTGGTGCTCGGCCGCGGCGATGCGCATGTACTCGCGCTCCACGTCGGGCAGCGTGGCGTCCTGCATCATCCAGAACGCGGCCTTGGGGTGGGTGACCCAGCCGTGCAGCAGCTCGGCGTCCGCGAAGGGGTCCAGGGGGCGGACGGAGAAGGTCCCCAGGGCCGCGTCGGTGCGGGCGTAGAGGGTCTCGGGCGGGGTGCTCATGCGTGGCTGCCTTCCGGTACTGCGAACTGCTGGAACGCGATGGACTTCTCGACCTTGTAGTGCTCGCGGCCGAGGAGCTCACCGATGATGTACGCGTTGCGGTACGCGGCCATGCCCAGGTCGGGCGAGGTCAGGGAGTGGTTGTGCGTCGTGCCGTTCTGGAGGAAGACCCCGCGGCCGGTCGTGTCGACGCTGTAGTTGCGGGCCGCGTCGAGGCGGCCGTGGCCGTCGAAGTTGAGGCGCTCGCGGACGGGGTTCAGGAAGTCGGGCACGCGGTACTTGTAGCCGGTGGCCAGGACCAGCCCCTCGGAGGCGAGGGAGAAGTCCCGCTCCTGCTCCTCCTGGCGCAGCCCCAGGGTGTAGGTGCCGGTGGTGGTGTCGTACGCCGCGCTGTTCAGCGAGGTGTTGGTCAGCAGGGTGGTCGGCACCGGGCCCGGCATGGTGATCTTCTTCTGGTAGAGCAGGTCGAAGATGGCGTTGATCAGCTCGCCGTCGATGCCCTTGAAGAGGTTCTTCTGCTGGCTCTCCAGCCGGTAGCGGGTCTCCTCGGGGAGGGCGTGGAAGTAGTCCACGTACTCGGGGGAGGTCATCTCCAGCGTCAGCTTCGTGTACTCCAGCGGGAAGAACCGCGGTGAGCGCGTGACCCAGTTGAGCTGGTAGCCGTGGACGTCGATCTCGGCGAGGAGGTCGTGGTAGATCTCCGCGGCGCTCTGGCCGGAGCCCACCAGGGTGATCGACTTCTTCCGCTGGAGCTCCGCCTTGTGCTGCATGTAGACGGAGTTGTGCAGGAAGTCGCCGCCGAGTCCGGCGCAGGCCTCCGGGACGAAGGGCGGGGTGCCGGTGCCCAGGACCAGGCGCCGGGCCAGGTGGGTCTCGCCCCGGTCGGTGTGGACCTCGTAGAGCCCGGCCCGCTCGTCGTAGGTGACCTCGGTGACGGAGGTGGAGTACAGGACGTTGTCGAGCCGGTCGGCGGCCCAGCGGCAGTAGTCGTTGTACTCGGCGCGCAGCGGGTAGAAGTTCTCCCGGATGTAGAAGGAGTACAGCCGGTCCTTGTCCTTCAGGTAGTTCAGGAAGGAGAAGGGCGAGGTGGGGTCGGCGAGGGTGACCAGGTCCGACATGAACGGCGTCTGGAGGTGGGCGCCGTCCAGGAACATCCCCGCGTGCCACTCGAAGTGCGGCTTCGACTCGATGAAGAGGCCGTCGAGCTCGTCGATCGGGGCGGTCAGGCAGGCGAGTCCCAGATTGAAGGGACCGAGGCCGATTCCGATGAAGTCACGAGGCGTGGGCAAGGGATTCTCCCAGGTACTGCTCGGCGTGGGACGCGAGGAGGTCGAGGACGGCCGCGATGTCGGCCGTCGTGGTCTGCGGGTTGAGCAGGGTGAACTTCAGGTACTGGTCCCCGTCCACCTTGGTGCCGGCGACGACGGCCTCACCCGAGGCGAACAGGGCCTTGCGGGCGTGCAGGTTGGCCTCGTCGACCAGGTCGCCGCGGACCTCGCCGTCGGCCGCCGGCACGTAGCGGAAGACCAGCGTGGAGATCTGCGGCTTGACGACGACCTCGAAGCGCGGGTCGGCGTCGATGAGGTCCCAGCCCGCGGCGGCCAGGTCGACGACCTCGTCGAAGAGGGAGCCGATGCCGTCGGCGCCCATGACGCGCAGGGTCATCCAGAGCTTGAGCGCGTCGAAGCGGCGCGTGGTCTGGATGGACTTGTCGACCTGGTTGGGGATGCGCTCCTGCGCCATCCGCCGCGGGTTGAGGTAGTCCGCGTGGTACGTGGCGTGCCGCAGGGTGTCGCGGTCGCGGACCAGCACCGCGCTGGAGCTGACCGGCTGGAAGAAGGACTTGTGGTAGTCGACCGTGACCGAGTCCGCGTGCTCGATGCCGTCGAGGAGGTGCCGGCGGGTGGGGGAGACCAGGAGTCCGCAGCCGTACGCGGCGTCCACGTGCATCCACGCGGAGTGCTCGGCGGCCAGCCGGGCGATCTCGGGGAGCGGGTCGATGGACCCGAAGTCGGTGGTGCCGGCGGTGGCGACGACGGCCATCGGGAAGACGCCCTCGCGCTCGCAGTTCTCCAGCTCCAGGGCGAGCACCGCGGTGTCCATGCGGCGGTTGCGGTCGACCGGGACGGAGATGACGGCCTCGTAGCCGAGGCCGAGCATGGCGGCCGACTTCTTCACGCTGAAGTGGCTGGCCTCGGAGGTGAAGATGCGCAGTGCGGGCAGGACCTCGGACTTGGCGAGATCGCGGCCTTCGCTCCGGGCCCGCTGCATCAGGATGCGGCAGGCCTCGTCGCGGGCGAGCAGCAGCGCGTGGAAGTTGGACTGGCTGCCCCCGGAGGTGAAGACGCCGTCCGCGGCCGGGCCCAGGCCGATGCGCTCGGCGGTCCAGTCGATGAGGCGGCGCTCGATCAGCGTGCCGCCGATGGACTGGTCCCAGGTGTCGAGGGAGGAGTTGACGGCCGACAGGACCGCTTCGCCGAGCACCGCGGGGATGACCACCGGGCAGTTGAGGTGCCCCAGGTAGCGCGGGTGGTGGAAGTAGACCGCGTCGCGCAGGTAGACGTCCTCCAGCTCGTCCAGGGCGGCGGCCGCGTCGTGGAGCGGCCGGTCCAGGTCGATGGCGTCGATGACCGGGGAGAGTTCGTCGACGGAGATCCCGGTGTGGGGTCGCTGCGTGGTCGCGAGCCGGGCGGCGACGCGTTCGACTCCCTCGGTGACGGAACGCCGGTAGAGGTCCGCGGTCGTCTCGTTCAGCAGATGCGAGCGCATCAACATTCCTCCGGGCAGGGGAAGCGGCGGGTGGGGGGTGATGCAGTTAGGTTAGCCTAACCTAATTGCACTGCAAAACAGAGATGGGCCCCGGCATCATGCCGGGGCCCATCTCACAAATGCCCCTCCAGGAAAGGAAGTTGACTACAAGTCGGAGGCCGGGTCCTCACTGGGAGCCTGACCCGCGTACGCCTCGGCGAGGAGCTGTTCCTCACTCGCGCCGAGCCGCCAGTACCCCGTGAAGCGCACCGCGCGGCGGTCGACGCCCCGTTCCTGCACGAAGTGGCGGCGCACCGCCCGTACGGTGCCCGCCTCGCCCGCCAGCCAGGCGTACGGGGCTTCGGCCGCGGGCGGGGCGGCCGTGCGCAGCGCGCCCAGCACCTGCTCGGCGCGGTCCCGGCCGCCGCCAGCGCCCGCGCCCGTACCCGGGCGGACGATCCAGGTGATGTCCGCGTCGGCGGGCGTCGTCAGGGCGAGCCGGTCGTCCTCGTGCGGGACCTCGAACCAGGCCCGGACCGGGGTCCCGGCGGGCAGTGCCTCCAGGATCGCGGCCGCGGCCGGCAGGGCGGTCTCGTCCGCGTACATCCAGACCGCGTCGGTGGCGGGCGGCGGCTGGAACCGTACGGACTTGTTCCGCGCGACGGCGGGGCCGATCGCCAGGATCCGGCGGCCGGTGACCGCCCGGCCCGCCCAGCGGGAGGCCGGGGACGCGTCCCCGTGGAGGACGAAGTCGACGTCGACCTCGTCCGTCCCCTCGGGCGTACGGCGTTGCTCGCGCACCGTGTAGGAGCGCATCACGGGGCGCTCCTCGTCCGGCATCGCGCGCCAGGCGGCGAACCAGGTGTCCTCGTCCGTGGACGGGAGCCGGGTGTGCTCCTGGCCGGCGGGTGGCAGGAAGAGCGACAGGCTCTGGTCGAAGCCGCCCGAGCGGAAGTCCGCGAGGGACTCACCACCGAACGTGACCCGCAGGAACGAGCGGCCGAGCCGGCGGGTGCGGAGCACGTCGAGCGCGAAGAACCGGAAGTGCGCGGTGGGCGCGGCGGCGTCGGACGCGGTGGCGGTCATGCGGAGGGTCCCCCTGGAGGTCGGTGCGGCGCGGGCCGTGCGCGGCGGTCGGAGCGTCAGCTGACCTTCTTGGCGCTCTGGAGGGCCTTCGCGAGGTTCTCCAGGATCTGGGCGCACTTGTCGTAGGAGAAGATCGGCTCGGTGACGCGCGGGGTGATCTGGCCGGCCTTGACCGCCGGGAGCTCGGCCCAGGTGGCCTTAGCCTTCAGGTCCTCCGGCTGCAGGGTGCCGGTGCGGTTGTCGAGCAGGACGACGTCGGCCTTGTACTTGCCGGCGTTCTCCCAGCTGAGGCTCTCGAAGAAGCCGCCCTCGTCCAGCTTCTCCGGGGTGACGAACTCGACGCCGAGCGACTTGAAGTACTTCAGGTCGGCCGAGGTCTCCGGGGTGGAGACGTAGAACAGGTCGGCGGAGCCGGAGCCGACGAGGACCTTGACGCCCGGGTTGGCCTTGGTGGCCTCGCGCACCTTCGCGGCGGCGGCCTCGAAGCGGGCCTTGGCGTCGACGGTGGTCTTGGCGTTCATGTCCGCGCCCAGGGACTTGGCGAGCTCCGCGGTGCGCTCCAGGGCCTTGTCGAGGGTGGCGTCGCCGCCCACGGAGATCGCGGCGGCCGGGGCCAGCTTCAGGATCTTGTCCTTGGAGGCCGCGGGCACGTACCAGTAGCTGCCGTCCCAGGTGTTGGTGACGAGCAGCTCGGGCTGGAGGGCGGCGTACTTCTCGACGTTGAACTCGTCGTAGACGTTGCCGAGGATCTCGACCTTGGAGATGTCCATCGATCCGGCCTGGACGTCGGCCTTGCCGTCGGCGGTCCTGGTCGGGCCGAAGACGCCCTTGACCGGGATGCCGTAGTCGTACAGGGCGGCCGCGGTGCCGGTGAAGGCGACGATGTTCTTCGGCTTGGACTTCAGGCTGACCTCCTTGCCGAGGTCGTCCTTGAAGGTCCAGGGGCCCGAGGCCGCGGCGCCGTTGTCCTTGCCGCCGTCCCCCTTCGCCGAGTCGGTGCCACCGCAGGCGGCGAGCGCCGCGACGAGGCCGAGGGCGCCGCCGGCCGCGATGAATCCGCGGCGGGTGAAGGAGGAGGTGCGGGACTTGGGCATGTCGGTGTCCGTTTTCGTGCGTGCCGGGCGGCCACTCGGCCGTTCGGAGGGAAGGTTAGCCTAACCTTCCCCTGGATGGGTAAGGGGGCCCTAAGTTTCCTTGAGGGCCCCCTCCGGCACGGCACGGCACGGCACTCGGCACGAGACGCCGCGGCGCGGACGCGGCTACGCGGTGAAGCCCAGCTCGCGGGCGATCAGCATGCGCTGGACCTCGCTGGTGCCCTCGCCGATCTCCAGGATCTTGGAGTCGCGCCACATGCGGGCCACCGGGTACTCGTTCATGAACCCGTAGCCGCCGTGGATCTGCGTCGCCTCGCGGGCGTTGTCGACGGCGACCGTCGAGGAGTACAGCTTCGCGATCGCCGCCTCCTTCTTGAAGGGCTCACCGGCCACCAGCCGCGAGGCCGCGTCGCGCCAGCCGATGCGGGCCATGTGGGCGCGCATCTCCATGTCGGCCAGCTTGAACTGGATCGCCTGGTTGTCGCCGATCGCCTTGCCGAAGGCGTGGCGCTCCTTGGCGTACTTGACCGACTCGTCCACGCAGCCCTGCGCCAGACCGGTCGCGAGCGCGGAGATGGCGATCCGGCCCTCGTCGAGGATCCGCAGGAACTGGGCGTAGCCGCGGCCCTCTTCGCCCACCAGGTTGGCCAAGGGGACCCGTACGTCCTGGAAGGACAGCTCACGGGTGTCCGAGGCGTTCCAGCCGACCTTGGAGTAGGGGGCGGCGACCGTGAAGCCGGGGGTGCCGGACGGGACGATGATCGAGGAGATCTCCGGGCGGCCGTCGGCCTTGCGGCCCGTCACGGCGGTGACCGTGACCAGACCGGTGATGTCCGTACCGGAGTTGGTGATGAAGCACTTGGAGCCGTTGATCACCCACTGGTCGCCCTCGCGGACGGCCGTGGTGCGGGTGCCGCCGGCGTCGGAGCCGGCGCCCGGCTCGGTCAGACCGAAGGCGCCGAGGATCTCGCCGGAGCACATCTTCGGCAGCCACTGCCGCTTCTGCTCCTCGGAGCCGAAGAGGTACAGGGGCATGGCGCCGAGGGAGACGCCGGCCTCCAGGGTGATGGCGACCGAGGAGTCGACGCGGGCCAGCTCCTCCAGGGCGATGCCGAGGGCGAGGTAGTCGCCGCCCATGCCGCCGTACTCCTCGGGGAAGGGCAGGCCGAACAGGCCCATGCGGCCCATCTCGGCGACGATCTCGTAGGGGAACTCGTGCCGTTCGTACAGGTCGCCGATCTTCGGCGCGACCACGTCGTGCGCGAATGCCTCGACGGTACGGCGGAGTTCTTCGTGCTCGGGGGTGAGCCGGTGGTCGAGGGACATGGTCTTCGTTACTCCTTGTGGGAGAGGGCGCGGACGGTACGGGAGGGGCTGGGGCGCCCCAGCCGTTCGGCCATCCACACGCTCGTGGCGGTGAGGGCGGCCAGGTCGACCCCGGTGTCGATGCCGAGGCCGTCGAGCATCCACACCAGGTCCTCGGTGGCGAGGTTGCCGGTGGCGCTCTTGGCGTACGGGCAGCCACCGAGGCCGCCGGCGGAGGCGTCGACGGTGCTCACGCCGTGCTGGAGGGCGGCGAGGGTGTTGGAGAGGGCCTGGCCGTAGGTGTCGTGGAAGTGCACGCCGATGCGGTCGGTCGTGACCCCGGCCTCGTTCAGCGCGGTGAGCAGGGCCTGGACGTGGCCCGGGGTGGCGACGCCGATGGTGTCCCCGAGGCTCAGCTCGTCACAGCCGAGGTCGAGCAGGGCCTTGGCGACCCGCACGACCTGGTGGACCGGGACCGGCCCCTCCCAGGGGTCGCCGAAGCACATCGACAGATAACCCCGGACGTGTGCCTTCTCCTGCCGGGCCCGGGCCACGACCGGCTCGAACATGGCGAGGGACTCGGCGACGGTGCGGTTGAGGTTGCGGGAGGCGAAGGTCTCGGTGGCCGAACCGAACACCGCGATGCGGGTGGCTCCCAGGGCGAGCGCGCGGTCGAGCCCCCGCTCGTTGGGGACCAGGACGGGCAGCGCGGCCTCCACGTCGGCGAGCAGCGGGAACAGCTGCTCCGCGTCGGCCAGTTGGGGCACCCACTTCGGGTGCACGAAGCTGGTCGCCTCGATGGTGGTGAGCCCGGCGGCGGCGAGACGGTGGACGAACTCCGCCTTCACCTCGGTGGGCACGGCCGTCTTCTCGTTCTGCAGGCCGTCGCGGGCGCCGACCTCGTGGATGCGGACCCGGGCCGGGAGCCCGGGGGCCGGGACGTTCATGGGCAGCCGGTTCACGCGCCCTCCTCCTCGTCCGCGGTGACGACGGCCAGGACCTGGTCCATGGCGACGGTGGCGCCGGGGGTCACGTCGAGCTCGGTGACGGTGCCGGCGTGCGGGGCGGAGATGACGTGCTCCATCTTCATGGCCTCGACGACGAGCAGGCTCTGCCCGGCCGCGACCTTGTCCCCGACGGCCACCTTGACGACGGTGACGGTGCCGGGCATGGGGGCGGCCAGGGTGTCGGCGCCGGTCCGGCCCGCGCCGCTGAGGTTCGCGGCGACGGGGTCGTACGCCTGCACGTGCCAGCTGTCGGCGTCGCGCCCGAGCCAGGTCCCCTCCGGGGAGGTGGCGTGGCTGAATCGGTGGGTGACGCCGTCGAGTTCGATGGTGACGGTGTCCGGCGTGCGGGTGATGATCCGGCCGCGGGCCGGTGCGCCGGGGGCGCCGCCCCCGGACCCCGGCGCCTCAATCTCCCCCAGACTCCGTCCGGGGGGACCCCCAGGCGAGGCTGGAAGTGCGAGCTCGGTGTCGGTGCCGGACCGCCGGGTGCGGACCGTCACCGGGTCCTGGCCCGGGAGGCGGAAGTGGTGCACCGTCCAGGCGGGCGTGCCGCCGAGGCGCCAGCCGGTGGGGGCGTCGAAGGGGTCGACCCACGACTTCAGCCCGTCCGGCGTTTGAGGACCGGGGTGGGGGACAGACAGCAGCGCGGCCGCCGCGTACACCTCGGCCGGTACGCCGTCCGGGAGCAGCCCGGAGAGGTCGCGCTCGACCAGGCCCGTGTCCAGGTCGCCGGAGACGACGTCCGGGTGGGCCAGCAGCCTCCGCAGGAAACCGGCGTTGGTCTGGACGCCCAGGATCACCGTGTCGGCCAGCGCCCCCCGCAGCAACCGCAGGGCACTGGCCCGGTCGGGACCGTACGCGATCACCTTCGACAGCATCGGGTCGTACGTCGACCCCACCGGCACGCCCGCCGTCAGGCCCGAGTCCGTGCGGACCGCGCCGCCCGAGGGCTCGGACAGGGCCAGGACCGTACCGCCCGACGGCAGGAAGCCGCGCGCCGGGTCCTCCGCGCAGACGCGGGCCTCGATCGCGTGCCCGGTCAGCCGGACGTCCTCCTGCGTGACCGGCAGCGCCTCGCCGGAGGCGACCCGCAGCTGGAGCTCCACCAGGTCCAGGCCCGTGATCAGCTCCGTCACCGGGTGCTCGACCTGGAGGCGGGTGTTCATCTCCATGAAGTAGTAGGAGGAGGGGTCCTTGCCCGGGACGATGAACTCCACCGTGCCCGCGCCGACGTACCCGCAGGAGCGGGCCGCCTCGACCGCCGCCGCGCCCATCGCGGCACGGGTCTCCTCGTCGAGCAGGACCGACGGCGCCTCCTCGATGACCTTCTGGTGGCGGCGCTGGAGCGAGCACTCCCGCTCGCCCAGGTGGATCACGTTCCCGAAGGAGTCGGCCAGCACCTGGATCTCGATGTGCCGCGGCCGGTCCACCCACCGCTCGACCAGCAGGGTGTCGTCACCGAAGGAGGACCGCGCCTCGCGCCGGGCCGCCGCGATCTCCTCGGCCAGCACCGCCTCGTCGCGCACCAGTCGCATGCCCTTGCCGCCGCCGCCCGCGGAGGGCTTCAGCAGCACCGGCATGCCGATCTCCGCGGCCGCCGCGACGAGTTCCGCGTCCGACAGGCCGCTGCCCGAGGAGCCCGGCACGACCGGGACGCCGGCGGCGCGCACCGTCTCCTTGGCCCGGATCTTGTCGCCCATCAGGGAGATGGCGGAGGCGGGCGGCCCGATGAAGGCCAGTCCGGCGTCCGTGCAGGCCTGTGCGAAGGCCGCGTTCTCCGCGAGGAAGCCGTAGCCCGGGTGGATCGCCTCGGCGCCCGTCCGCTTGGCGGCATCCAGCAGCCGCTCCACCGACAGGTAGCTCTCTGCGGCCGCGGCCGGCCCGATCCGGACGGCCGTGTCGGCCTCCCGGACATGGCGCGCGTCCGCGTCCGCGTCGCTGAAGACCGCCACGGAGCGGACTCCCAGCTCCCGCAGCGTGCGGATGACGCGTACCGCGATCTCGCCCCGGTTCGCGACCAGAACAGTGCTGAACATCAGTGAGGTCCTCACGTCACATACGGAAGATGCCGAAGCCCGAGTCGCCCAGAGGGGCGTTCGCGCACGCGGTCAGGGCCAGTCCCAGCACCTGCCGGGTTTCCATCGGGTCGATGACCCCGTCGTCCCACAGCCTCGCGGTGGCGTAGTAGGCGTTGCCCTGCTCCTCGTACTGCGCGCGGACCGGGGCCTTGAAGGCCTCCTCGTCCTCGGCGGGCCACTCCTGGCCCGCGCCCTCGATCTGGTCGCGCTTGACCGTCGCCAGGACCGAGGCGGCCTGCTCGCCGCCCATCACGGAGATCTTGGCGTTCGGCCACATCCACAGGAAGCGGGGCGAGTACGCCCGCCCGCACATTGAGTAGTTGCCCGCGCCGTACGAGCCGCCGACCACCACGGTCAGCTTCGGCACCCGGGCGCAGGCCACGGCCGTCACCATCTTCGCGCCGTGCTTGGCGATGCCGCCGGCCTCGTAGTCACGGCCGACCATGAAGCCCGAGATGTTCTGGAGGAAGAGCAGCGGGATCCCGCGCTGGTCGCACAGCTCGATGAAGTGCGCGCCCTTCTGGGCCGATTCGGAGAACAGGATGCCGTTGTTGGCGATGATCCCGACCGGGTGCCCGTGGATCCGGGCGAAGCCGGTGACCAGCGTCTGCCCGAACTCCGACTTGAACTCCTGGAAGCGGGACCCGTCCACGATCCGCGCGATGACCTCGCGGGCGTCGTACGGGGTGCGGGAGTCGACGGGGACCGCGCCGTACAGCCCCTGCGGGTCCACCTTGGGCTCCTCGGGAGCCTCGACCGACCAGGGCAGGGGCCCGCGGTCCGGGAGGGTCGCCACGATGTTCCGTACGATCCGCAGCGCGTGCGCGTCGTCCTCCGCGAGGTGGTCGGTGACGCCGGAGACCCGGGAGTGGACCTCGCCGCCGCCCAGCTCCTCGGCCGTGACGACCTCGCCGGTGGCCGCCTTCACCAGCGGCGGGCCGCCGAGGAAGATCGTGCCCTGGCCGCGGACGATGACGGCCTCGTCGCTCATGGCCGGTACGTACGCACCGCCCGCCGTGCAGGAGCCGAGGACGGCGGCGATCTGCGGGATGCCGGCCCCCGACATGCGCGCCTGGTTGTAGAAGATGCGGCCGAAGTGCTCCCGGTCGGGGAAGACCTCGTCCTGCATGGGCAGGAAGGCGCCGCCCGAGTCGACCAGGTAGAGGCAGGGGAGACGGTTCTCCAGGGCCACCTCCTGGGCGCGCAGGTGCTTCTTGACGGTCATCGGGTAGTACGTGCCGCCCTTGACGGTGGCGTCGTTCGCGACGATCACGCACTCGCGGCCGCTGACCCGGCCGATGCCCGCGATGACCCCGGCGGCGGGCGCCGCGCCCCCGTACATGCCCTCGGCGGCCAGCGGGGCCAGCTCCAGGAAGGGGGATCCGGGGTCGAGGAGAGTGTCGACGCGGTCGCGCGGGAGGAGCTTCCCGCGCGCGGTGTGGCGGGCGCGGGCCTTCTCGCCGCCGCCGAGCCGGGCCGCGTCGAGCCGGGCCCGCAGCCCCTCGGTCAGCGCGCGGTGGGCGGCCTCGTTGGTCCGCCAGGCCTCGGACGCCGGGTCCGCGGCGCTCGTCAGCACTGGTGCCTGCTGCATCGGTCGAGCTCCCTTGCTCGTTCCACTTGCTCGGTACACGTTGTTAATGAGCGTTAACGTGTCTGAGGCCTAGGTTAACGACCGCTAACGGCCCTGTCTAGAATGGTTTCCCATGAGCACCAGAGCGGCCGCCCCGACCCGTCGCGAGCAGATCCTCAGTGAGGCCGCTCGCCTGTTCGCCGCGCGTGGATTCCACGGGGTCGGCGTCGACGAGATAGGGGCCGCGGTGGGCATCAGCGGCCCCGGCCTGTACCGGCACTTCGCGGGCAAGGACGCGATGCTCGCCGAGCTGCTCGTCGGCATCAGCGAGCGGCTGCTGACCGGCGGCCGCCACCGGGTGGCGCAGGCGGCGGGCGACCCGGCGCGGGTGCTGTCCTCCCTCATCGACGGGCACATCGACTTCGCGCTCGACGACCGGGCGCTGATCACCCTGCACGACCGGGAGCTCGACCGGCTGCGGGAGGAGGACCGCAAGCTGGTGCGCCAGCTCCAGCGCCAGTACGTCGAGCTGTGGGTGACCGTCGTACGGGAACTGCACCCCGAGGTCGGCGAGGCCGAGGTACGCGTCTGCGTGCACGCGGTGTTCGGCCTGCTCAACTCGACCCCGCACCTGGCCGCGCTGGGCCGGGAGGCGACGGAGTCGCTGCTGCGGCGCATCGCGCACGGGGCCTTCGGCGCGCTGTAGGGGGCGCGCGGGGGTTCGCTCATGCGCCCGCCGGTCGCCCGCCGATCGCCCGGTGATCGGAATGGACGCGCCGCCTCCGCCCCGGCGGCGGCAGAATGGCCCGTATGCCGAAGCCGATAGAGACGCCCGACCAGCCCGTGGGAACGCCGAGCCGCGCCGAACTCATCGACCATCTGGTCCGCACGCGGATCGCGGGGCAGGTCGCGACCCCGCGCGAGAACAACCTCAGCCACTACCGCAAGCTCGCCAACGGCGACCGGCACTACTGGCTCGGCCTGGAGCTGGGCGACCGCTGGGCGGACGAGCAGGACGTGCTCGCGGTGATGGCGGAGCGGTGCGGGGTCGTGGACGACCCCGGCTTCCGGCACGGCCAGGACACCATCGACCCCGAGCTGACCGTGGCCGGCCTGGACCGGCTGGCGGCGCGGCTGCGCAAGGCCGCGCTGGACCGGCAGAGCGTGCTGTTCGCCACCGGGCACCCGGGCGGCCTCCTGGACGTCCACCGGGCCACGGCCGCGGCCCTGCGCGCCGCGGGCTGCGAGATCGTCGTCATCCCGCAGGGCCTGGTCGCGGACGAGGGCTCGGTGTGGCAGTTCGCGGACGTCGCGGTGCTGGAGCGGGGCGCGACCCTGTGGCACACCCACTCACCGGAGCCGATGGCCGCGATCCTCGACGGCCTGACGGCGGCGGGCCGCCCGCAGCCGGACCTGGTCGTCGCCGACCACGGCTGGGCGGGCTGCGCGGCCCAGCGCGGCCTGGACGCGGTCGGCTACGCCGACTGCAACGACCCGGCCCTCTTCCTCGCGGAGGCCGAAGGCACCCTCCAGGTCGCGATCCCCCTGGACGACCACGTCCGCGACCCCCGTCACTACGACCCGATGGTGGCCTACGTCCTCGCAGCGGCGGGCCTCGGCGACGCGTAGCCCGGCGGGGCGCTGGCCGCTCCGGTCAGCCCTCCGGCTCGGCCGAGCGCACGTACCATACGTCAGCGTTGTGGGGCAGGAACCCCTTTCTGCCGTACTCGCCGGCGAAGACCACGAGGTAGATCTTGCACGACTTACCGCTGTCGGGTCCCCGGAAGTCGAACCTGATCCCCGGCTCCTCGTCGGGGTAGGTGTCAAATACCCAGGTCGCCGGCCCGGTGTAGGTCCGGCCTGCCGCTCCGGTGGACTGGCCGCAGTCCGGCCCGGGCCGCGTCACCCGTTCCAGCTCTGCGGACCCGTCGGCCCGAACCGTCAGACGACCGCCGTCCGAGCCCTGCCAGCTCCCCTGCACATCGGTGACCGCGAGGGAGGCCTCGCGGTCCCCGCCGAGGTCCACCCGCAAGGCGGCCAGCACGGCCACGAAGAGCCCCGCCGCGACCAGGAACCACCAGAGGAACTGCCGGGGGCGGACGTTCACGGAGCGCTCCCTCTCGTACCGGGGAGGGTCCGCAGGGCCTTCCCCTCGGCGGCGGAGCCGGTCACGCGCGGGGGACGCGGACGACGCCCTCCTGGATGACCGTGATCGCCAGTTGGCCGTCCTGGGTGTAGATGCGGGCCTGGCCCAGGCCGCGGCCGCCGTGGGCCGAGGGGGACTCCTGGTCGTACAGGAGCCATTCGTCGGCGCGGAAGGGGCGGTGGAACCACATCGCGTGGTCCAGCGAGGCGCCGACCACGTCGCCCACCGCCCAGCCGCCGCGGCCGTGCGCGAGCAGGACCGAGTCCAGCAGGGTCATGTCGGAGACGTAGGTGGCCAGGCAGGTGTGCAGCAGCGGGTCCGCGCTGTCCAGCTTGCCGGCCGTGCGGAACCACACCTGGCTGTGGGGCTCCAGCGGCTCGCCGACGCTGCCCCAGGGCGGGGTCGTCGCGTACCGCAGGTCCACCGCCTCGCGCGTCTCGATCAGCCGCTCCACCGTGCCCGGGTCGCGGAAGATCTCCCGGTACGCGGGCAGGGACTCGGCCGCGGTGGGCAGGGACTCCGGGTCCGGGGCCGGCGGCATGGCGACCTGGTGGTCGAGGCCGTCCTCGTACGTCTGGAACGACGCCGAGAGGTGGAAGATCGGCTGGCCGTGCTGGACGGCGACGACCCGGCGGGTGGTGAAGGAGCGCCCGTCGCGGATCCGGTCCACCGAGTAGACGATGGGCGCGCTCGTGTCCCCGGTGCGCAGGAAGTACGAGTGCAGCGAGTGCGCGGTGCGGTCCGCGGGGACGGTCCGGCCGGCCGCGACCAGCGCCTGGGCCGCGACCTGACCGCCGAACACGCGCGGTACCAGCGAAGGGCGGCTGGTACCGCGGAAGATGTTCTCCTCGATCTGCTCCAGGTCGAGCAGATCGAGGAGCGACGTCAGTGCCTCGTTCATGGGGGAAGGGTAAGGGCCCGGATTTCCTTACAGGCCCATGGACTTGGCGATGATGGACTTCATGACCTCGCTGGTGCCGCCGTAGATGCGGTTCACGCGGTTGTCGGCGTACAGGCGGGCGATCGGGTACTCGTTCATGTAGCCGTAACCGCCGTGCAGCTGGAGGCACTTGTCGATCACGCGGTGCGCGACCTCGGTGCAGAACAGCTTCGCGGACGCGGCCTCGGCCGCCGTCAGCTCACCGGCGTCCAGGGCCTCCAGGGCGCGGTCGGCGACGGCCTCGGCGGCGTCGACCTCGGCCTGGCAGGCGGCCAGCTCGAACTTGGTGTTCTGGAAGTGCGCGACCGGCTTGCCGAAGACGGTGCGCTCCGTGACGTACTGCTGGGCGAACCGGATCGCGGCCTTGGACTGCGCGTACGCGCCGAACGCGATGCCCCAGCGCTCGGACGGCAGGTTGGCGCCGAGGTAGTAGAAGCCCTTGTTCTCCTCGCCGAGCAGGTCCTCGACCGGCACCTTCACGTCGACGAACGCCAGCTCGGCGGTGTCGGAGGTGCGCAGGCCCAGCTTGTCCAGCTTGCGGCCGATGGAGTAGCCCTCGGACTTGGTGTCCACGGCGAAGAGGGAGATGCCGAAGCGGCGGTCGTCCTCGCGCGGGGCGGAGGTGCGGGCGCAGACGATCACGCGGTCGGCGTGCACGCCACCGGTGATGAAGGTCTTGGCGCCGTTGAGGACGTAGTGGGTGCCGTCCTCGGAGAGCTTCGCGGTGGTCTTCATGCCCGCGACGTCGGAACCGGTGCCCGGCTCGGTCATCGCGAGGGCCCACATCTCCTCGCCGGAGACGAACTTCGGCAGGAAGCGCTTCTTCTGCTCGTCGCTCGCCAGCATCTTGATGTAGGGCAGGGCGAGCAGCACGTGCACGCCGGAGCCGCCGAAGTTCACGCCCGCGCGCGAGGTCTCCTCGTAGAGGACGGCCTCGAACTTGTGCGTGTCCAGGCCCGCGCCGCCGAACTCCTCGGGGACGTTGATCCCGAAGATGCCCAGCTCGCCGAGCTTGTAGTAGAAGTCGCGAGGTGCCTGACCGGCGGCGAACCACTCGTCGTAGACCGGGACGACCTCGGCCTCGATGAAGGCGCGAATGGTCTCGCGGAACGCCTCGTGGTCCTCGTTGAACACCGTACGGCGCACGGCCGGCTCCCTTCGGTCGCGGCAGTCCGCCGCCTTATCTAAGCGCTTGCTCAGATTAAGTTACCGGCGAGTTGTCCTCGCTGTCCAGAGTGCCGTACGCCACCCCCGCTCCGACCCGGCGCGCGCCGATGAGTTTCGCCGTGACCAGCGGTCTACCGTCACAAGAGGCGATCAAGACGACGCGGCCGGCAGGGGAGATCACGATGGGTACGTACGTCCAGCTCGGCGATGTGAAGACCTGGTACGAGGAGCACGGCGCGGGCGACCCGCTGGTGCTGATGCACGGCGGTCTGGTGGACGCCCGCTTCTTCGCGCCGAACCTCGGCCCGCTAACCGAGCACTTCCACGTCTACACGCCCGAGCGCCGCGGCCACGGCCACACCCCGGACGTACCGGGTCCGATCACCTACCAGCTCATGGCCGACGACACGATCGCCTTCCTGGAGACGGTGGTGGGCGGCCCCGCCGACCTGGTGGGCCACAGCGACGGGGCGGTCGTGGCCATGCTGGTGGCGATGCGGCGCCCGGAGCTCGTCAAGCGGCTGGTGATGATCAGCGGCGGCTTCAACAAGGCGGGCGAGGCCGTGCCCGACATGGAATGGGACGTCGAGCAGATCTTCCAGTTCCTCGGACCGGCGTACGGCGAGGTCTCCCCGGACGGCATCGACCACTTCAGGGTGGTGGCAGCGAAGATCGGCGAGATGGCGGCCAAGGAGCCGAACCTGCAGGCCTCCGACCTGGCCGCCGTGACCCAGCGCGCGCTCGTGATGTTCTCCGACGACGACCTCGTCACCATGGGCCACGTGGTGGAGATGTACGAGGCACTGCCGCACGCCGAACTGGCCGTGGTGCCCGGCACCTCGCACTTCCTCACCCAGGAGAAGTCCGCGCTCGTCAACGCGATCGTCCTGGACTTCCTCACCCATGACCCCGTCCCGACGGTGGCGGCGATCCGCCGGGCGGCGCGCTGAGGTCCGGGGACCCCGCGCCGGCCGGTCGCCGTACACCCGGCCCGCTCAGACGCCCGCCTCGTAGCGCAGGGCGAACCACAGCTCCATCCGGGTGTCCGGGTCGTCCAGGTCGCGCCCCAGCAGGGCCGTGCAGCGGGCGATGCGCTGGCGGACCGTGTTGCGGTGCACGCCGAGCGCGGCGGCGCTGCGGTCCCAGCTGCCGTGGTGGGCGAGCCAGGAGCGCAGGGTGGCGCGCAGCGCGGGGCTCAGCGGGGCCAGCAGGGCCTCGGCGTGGGCGCGGGCCTCGGCCTCGCCGACCAGCCCCGCGAAGCCGGGGTCCGCGTGCCGGGCGAGCGGGGTGCGGGCCGCCTCCGCCCGCTCCAGGGCCCGCCGGGCCTGCGCGTCGGCGGCCGCCAGTGCCTCGGGCGGGGCCGCCGCGCTGACCCCCAGCCGCCAGCCCGGCTGGGGTGCGGGCTCCCGCGCGGTGAGCAGGCGTACGTCCTGCCCCCGCACGTCGAGCAGTACGGTGCCCAGCGCGGCCGCGAGGGCCCGCGCATCGCCGCCGCCGCGCGCGTGGACCGCGTACCAGGGTCCCGGGGCCAGCGCCTCGGCCGGGGAACCGCCCAGGAGCAGCCGGGTCAGGGCCGCGGTGCCCTCCCCCGACGGGCGGTCCGCGGTGAGCAGCGCCAGCAGGACGGCGGCGACCGAGGCGATGGTGTGGTCGCCCGGCGCCCGGCCGGGGGTGGCGGTGCCGAGCGCCGCCGCGGGACCCGGCCCGGACCAGGTCCCGGCGGGGGCGCCGCCGCCCGGGGACGGCTCCGGTACGGCGGCTGCCGCAGGCGTGTGACGGCCCAAGGCGTAGGCGGCCAGGTGCCAGCCGTCGGCCTCGTCGGTCGCCGTCGCCGGGCCGCCCGCCTGACCGGCGCGGGCCAGCAGCGCGCGCAGGGCGCGTTCCGCCTCCGGCGGGGGCGGGCTCCCCGCCGCGCGGCCGTCGGGCCAGAGCGCGACATGGCCGCCCAGGCTCGCCGCGAGACGGGACAGGACGGCCGGGACCGGCTCGGGCCGGGCCGCGGCGGCGGCCAGGGACTGCTGGGCCTCGGTGACCCGGCGCAGCTCGCGCGTACGGGCCTGCGCCATCAGCCGCCAGACCGCGCGGGCGACCGCCGTGAACGGGGTGCGCGGCGGGACCTCCAGCAGGGGCAGCCCGTGCCGGTCGCAGGCTTCGACGAGGGCCCGCGGTACGACCTCGTGCACGGGCGTCACCCCGAAGCCGAGCCCGGCCACCCCGGCCCGCACCAGCCGCCGTACGTACTCCTCGGCCTCGCCGCTCTCTCCGGGCTCCGTCCCCGCGAGGCCCGCGCCCGCCGTCAGCAGCAGCTCGCCGCCCAGCAGGTAGGGGGACGGGTCCGCCATCTCCGACGCGTGCACCCCGTGGACGTCGACGTCCCCGATGCCGGCCGGGCCCGCGAGCAGCCGCAGACCCAGATCGTCCGGGCCGAGCAGGGCGGAGAGCCGCACCGGCTCGGTGGGGGGAGTGGGCCGCGCGCCCATCCGGTCCGCGTCACCCGCAGGCGGCTGCATGGATGCTCCGTACATAGCGGCGGCTGCTGATGGATGAACCGTACACTTCGCGCCCCCGGGGTTGCCGCTTACGCTCGAAGGACCGCACCCGTAGGACCACAGAAGGGCACCCCCCATGAGCACGCAGCCGCGCGGCCCCGTCGACTCCTCCCGCATCCCGCGCTACGCGGGCCCCGCGACCTTCGCCCGGCTGCCCCGCCTGGACGAGGTCGGCACGGCGGACGTCGCCGTCGTCGGCGTGCCCTTCGACTCCGGTGTCTCCTACCGCCCCGGCGCCCGCTTCGGCGGCAACGCGATCCGCGAGGCCTCCCGCCTGCTGCGCCCGTACAACCCGGCGCAGGACGCCTCCCCCTTCGCCCTCGCGCAGGTCGCCGACGCCGGCGACATCGCCGTGAACCCCTTCAACATCAACGAGGCCGTCGAGACGGTCGAGGCGGCCGCGGACGAGCTGCTGAACGCCGGCTCCCGCCTGATGACCCTCGGCGGCGACCACACCATCGCCCTGCCGCTGCTGCGCTCCGTCGCCAAGAAGCACGGCCCGGTCGCGCTCCTGCACTTCGACGCCCACCTGGACACCTGGGACACCTACTTCGGCGCCGAGTACACCCACGGCACGCCGTTCCGCCGGGCGGTGGAGGAGGGCATCCTCGACACCGAGGCGTTGTCGCACGTCGGCACCCGCGGCCCGCTGTACGGCAAGCAGGACCTCGACGACGACGCCAAGATGGGCTTCGGCATCGTCACCTCGGCGGACGTCTACCGGCGCGGCGCCGACGAGGTCGCCGACCAGCTGCGCCAGCGCATCGGCGACCGTCCGCTCTACATCTCGATCGACATCGACGTACTGGACCCGGCGCACGCGCCCGGCACCGGCACCCCGGAGGCGGGCGGCATGACCTCCCGCGAGCTGCTGGAGATCATCCGCGGCCTCTCCTCCTGCAACCTCGTCTCCGCCGACGTGGTCGAGGTGGCCCCGGCGTACGATCACGCGGAGATCACCTCCGTCGCGGCCTCGCACACCGCGTACGAGCTCACCACGATCATGAGCCGTCAGATCGCGCAGTCGAAGGGCAAGTAGGACACGTGACGCACGACCACGACCTGGTTCTCCGTCCCACCGAGGCCCAGACGGCCGCCGCCCTCGCGCCGCCGCCGGGCCGCACGGGCGGGGACCTGGTCGTGGAGACGCTGCGTTCGCTCGGCGCGGCCACCGTCTTCGGACTGCCGGGGCAGCACGCGCTCGGCCTCTTCGACGCGGTCGGGCGCAGCGACCTGCGCCTGGTCACCCTCCGGGTGGAGAACAACGCGGCCTTCGCGGCGGACGCGTACGGCCGCCTCACGGGCGAGGCCGTCCCGCTCCTGCTGTCCACCGGCCCGGGCGCGCTGACGGCCCTGCCGGCCCTGGCCGAGGCCGCGGCCGCCTCCGCCCCGGTCCTGGCGATCTCCTCGCAGGTGCCGACGCCCGGCCTGGGCGGCGGCCGGCGCGGCCACCTGCACGAGCTGCGGGAGCAGTCGGCGTCCTTCCGGGACGTGGTGAAGTCCGTCCACCAGGCCCGCACCCCCTCGCAGATCCCGTCGGTGATCGCCGAGGCGTGGGAGTCGGCGCTCACCGCTCCGCACGGCCCGGTGTGGGTGGAGATCCCCGAGGACGTCCTGCGCGCCGAGACCCTGATTCCCCAGGTCACGGGCATGGACGCGACCCCGCACGAGCTGGCGCCGCGCCCCGAGCTGACGGCGGTGGCGGCCCACTGGCTGTCGCGGGCCTCGCGCCCGGTGATCGTCGCGGGCGGCGGAGTCATCCGCTCCGACGCGGCGGGCAAGCTCAGGCAGCTGGCCGAACGCCTCAACGCCCCGGTGGTCACCACCTTCGGCGGCAAGGGCGCCTTCCCCTGGACGCACCCGCTGTCCCTCCAGTCCTGGCTGGAGGACCGCCACATGACGGACTTCCTGGAGGACGCCGACGTCCTGCTGGTCGTCGGCTCCGGCCTCGGTGAACTCTCCTCGAACTACCACACGTTCTTCCCGACCGGCCGGGTCGTCCAGATCGAGGCCGACCTCGGCAAGCTGGAGTCCAACCACCCTGCGCTCGGCATCCACGCGGACGCCCGCCTGGCCCTCCAGGCCCTGCTGGAGACGGTCTCCGAGCGCGAGGACCCCGGCGCCCCCGAGCGCGTGCGCCTCGTACTGGCCGACATCGCGGCCCGTCTGGCGGCGCAGGACCTCACCCTGGAGCAGGCCCTCCTGGCCTCGGTCCGCGCGGCCCTGCCCCCGCGCTCCCCGTCCTTCTGGGACATGACGATCCTGTCCTACTGGGCCTGGTCCGCCTTCGACCCCAAGCACCCCAACACCATGCACTCGGCGCAGGGCGCGGGAGGCCTCGGCTACGCCTTCCCGGCGGCCCTCGGCGCGGCCGTCGCCGAGCCGGGCACCCCGGTCCTCGCCGTCTCGGGCGACGGCGGCGCGATGTACTCGATCGCGGAGCTGGCCACGGCGGAGCAGCACGACCTGGACGTCACCTGGCTGATCGTGGACGACGGCGGCTACGGCATCCTGCGCGAGTACGGCTGTACGACCGGAACGGACCTGCCCGGGCCCGACTTCGTCGCCCTGGCGCAGTCCTTCGGCGTCCCGGCGGCCACCACCACCCCGGACACCCTGAAGGACGACCTCAAGAAGTCCCTCACCACCCCCGGGCCCTCGGTCCTGGTCCTCACGGCCACCCTCAGGATGTTCGCCCCGACGCACCTGGCCCAGGAGGAGCCCCCCTTCGGGGGATGACGCTGTGTCACCGGGCCGGGAGACCGGGGCCGGGCGCCGCGGTGTGCGACGTTGGCCGGCGGACCGGACCCGAGCAGAGGTGGTGGTGCCGTGATGCGCGCAGTCGTCCGCGGTCTTGTGGCAACGGTGGTGGCGGGCGTGCTGGCCGCGGCCGCGGGGTGCGGGGGCGGAGACGGGGACGGAGGGTCGGGCAACGCGAGCGGGCAGCCCACGCCGCCGCCCACCTCCGAGGTGCAGGAGGACACCCCCGACTCCTCGGCGTCGGTGTTCCTGGGCCAGGGGACCGACGAATCCACGGCGGGGCTCAACGTGCCGACCGCGCCGGTGGGCCAGCCGGCCAGCGCGGACCTCACCGTGACCAACCCGCAGGGCGAGACCGCCACCGTCCAGAACGTCGCGGCCTCCACCACCAGCGGCGAGACCTCCGTCATCGAGGACACCTGTACGGGCGTCGCGCTGCCACCGGGGGGCACCTGCCGGATCAGGGTCCGGCACATCGCCACGGAGGCCGGCTCCTACAGCGGTGAGCTGACCGCGACGACCTCCGACGGCAAGGTCGTGACCGTCGGCATCACCGGTGAGGCAAGTGAGGCAGTGGGCGCGGCCACCCCCAGCGAGGAGGTCACCCCGGAGTCCGCATCGCCCTCGCCGACCCCCGAGGAGACCTACACCGACATCGAACCGCTCCCGACCGAAGGCTGACGGCCCTCACCGAACGCCGACGCCCGTCACGCCCGGAGTTCCATCCTGACGGTCCCGTCGTCGGGCAGGACCACCAGCGTGCGCTCCCGCTGCCCCGGCAGGTAGGAGACGAGGTAGAGACGGGCCGCCGCCTTCGCGAAGAGGCGGAAGCCCGTGTACTGGTAGCGGTACGGGCCCCTGGCCGGGCCCAGGTCCTCGACGTGGATGCCCGGGGCGTGGTGGATCACGGGCACCCGGGAGTAGAGGACCACCCTCGGGCTGGAGACGTAGCCCTCCCAGGCGTAGTTCCTGGCGTCGGTGCGGCCCGCCGCGTCCACGTAGCGCGCCATCCCGAAGAACAGGCTCATCGTCAGCACCCCCAGGAGCAGGGCCCCGGCCGCCAGCCACAGCCGGTCGGCCGTACGGTTCTGCCGGTCCGGGGCCCGCTGGCCGTCCAGGCCGTCGCCCAGGCGCAGCTGTACGGCGGCGAACGCCAGCGTGGCGCCCAGGGCCACCGCGAGACAGGGCGCGAACTCGCGCAGCCAGCCCCGGGGGAGCCGCGGCAGCCGGTCCTCCCAGAAGAAGACCGGGAAGCCCAGCAGCACCAGGAAGAGCCCGGCCGCGAGCAGCCAGGCGGCCACCGTCTCGCGCCGGTCCCGGTGCCCGGACCGGGCCAGCCACCGCCCCGCCCACCCCAGTGCCAGCAGCGTGACCAGCCCGCAGCACAGCAGGAACCACAGCGGGAAGAAGATCGCGCCGGGGCTGCGGACCAGATAGGCCTGGACGGAGAGCTGCAAGTCGGCCGTCGGCACGCCGAAGGTGGCGTAGTACGCCTCGGTGTAGGTGCTGCCGAAGTAGTAGAGGAGGCCGAGGGCGATGGTCCCCGGCGCCGCGATGTACGTCACCTTCTCCAGGAACGCCCTCGACGGGCCCGCGGTGTGCGCGGCAGGCGCCCGTGGTCCGGGCGGGGGCTGCTCCTGCGGCTCCGACATGCCGCCCAGTCTGTCCCCCGCCCCCCGGGCCCGCACCCGGGGCGGCGCGCCCGGCTGAACCGACGGGCGCGCCCCGGGGACCACAGCCGCACCCCAAGCCGTCACCGCAGCCGCGACTGAACCCGACCGGCCCCCATCCGGCGCTCCCCGCGTGCGCCCCGGCCGCCCGCCCGCCACGTTCGAACTGTTGCGGCGGGATGAAATCCGCCGGTCGGGGCGTTGGGGCTTCCGGCAGGACAAGGCGAACGGGGAGGCCTCACGTGACGGCGGCAGAGACGGCGACCGGGGACGAACAGGGCTGGGGCAGGCGGCTCGCCGCCTACACCTGGCGCTACAAGCTCAATGTGCTGCTCGCGCTCGGGTCCTCGCTGGCCGGTATGGCCGTCATGGCGCTCGTACCCCTGGTCACCAAGGTCATCATCGACGACGTCATCGGCGATCAGAGCAAGCCCATGGGGCCCTGGGCCGCCATGCTCGTGGGCGCGGCCCTCCTCGTCTACGTACTGACCTACATCCGCCGGTACTACGGCGGGCGCCTCGCCCTCGACGTGCAGCACGACCTGCGCACCGACATGTACGCCACCATCGCCCGCCTCGACGGGCGGCGGCAGGACGAGCTGTCCACCGGCCAGGTCGTCGGGCGGGCGACCAGCGACCTCCAGCTGATCCAAGGGCTGCTCTTCATGCTGCCCATGACCATCGGCAACTTCCTGCTCTTCGGGATATCCCTGGGGATCATGCTGGCGCTCTCGCCGCTCCTGACCCTCGTCGCCCTGCTGATGGCCCCCGCCCTCTGGTTCATCGCCCAGCGCAGCCGCAAGAAGCTCTTCCCCGCCACCTGGTACGCCCAGGGCCAGGCCGCCGCCGTCGCCACCGTCGTCGACGGGGCCGTGACCGGCGTCCGCGTGGTCAAGGGCTTCGGGCAGGAGGAGCAGGAGACCGCCAAGCTCCGCGAGGCCGGCCGCGGCCTGTTCGCGGGGCGGATGCGGGCCATCCGGCTGAACTCCCGCTACACCCCCGCCCTCCAGGCCGTCCCCGCGCTGGCGCAGGTCGCCATGCTGGCCCTCGGCGGCTGGATGGCCACCCGGGGGCAGGTCACCCTCGGTACGTTCGTGGCCTTCTCCACCTACCTCGCCCAGCTCGTCGGACCCGTGCGCATGCTCGCCATGGTGCTGACCGTCGGACAGCAGGCCCGCGCCGGCGTGGAGCGGGTGTTCGAGCTCATCGACACCGAACCCGCGATCCGGGAGGGCGCGCACGAGCTGCCCGCCGACGCGCCCGCCACCGTCGACTTCGACGACGTCCACTTCGGCTACGACCCCGCGCGTCCCGTCCTCGACGGGTTCTCGCTCTCCGTGGCGCAAGGCGAGACCGTCGCCGTCGTCGGCGCCTCCGGCAGCGGGAAGTCCACCCTCTCGCTCCTGCTCCCGCGCTTCTACGACGCCGACCGCGGCGCCGTCCGCGTCGGCGGCCACGACGTCCGCGAGCTGACCTACGCGTCCCTGCGCGGCGCGATCGGCCTCGTCCCCGAGGACTCCTTCCTCTTCTCCGACACCATCCGCGCCAACATCGCCTACGGACACCCCGAGGCCGGCGAGGAGCAGATCCGGGCCGCCGCGCGCGCCGCCCAGGCGGAGGGGTTCATCGAGGCCCTGCCCGCCGGGTACGACACCAAGGTCGGCGAGCAGGGACTGACCCTCTCCGGCGGCCAGCGCCAGCGCATCGCCCTCGCCCGCGCCATCCTCACCGACCCCCGCCTGCTCCTCCTCGACGACGCCACCTCCGCGGTCGACGCCCGCGTCGAGCACGAGATCCACGAGGCGCTGCGCGCCGTCATGGCCGGCCGGACCACCCTGCTCATCGCCCACCGCCGCTCCACGCTCGCGCTGGCCGACCGGATCGCCGTGCTCGAACACGGGCGGCTCGCCGACATCGGCACGCACGAGGAGCTGGAGAGCCGCTCCGCGCTCTACCGCAGGCTGCTCACCGACCCCGACGCGCTCGGCGCCGGCTCGCCGCGGACCCCCGACGCCCCCGTGATGAGCGAGTACGAGCGCGAGCTCGACCGCGACCTCGAACGGGACCTCGAACTCGAAGCCGAGATCGACTCCGAGCCCGTCAACGCCAAGCGCAGGGTCGCCGGCGGGATCACCCCCGAGCTCTGGCGCCGCCGGGAGGAGAAGCCCGGACCGGCCCCCGCCGCTGCCGCCACCGCCGTGCCCGGAGCCGGGCACTCCATGGCGGGCGCGGTCGCCGGTGCGCCGGCCACCCCCGAGCTCCTCGCGCAGGTGGCCGCGCTGCCGCCCGCCGACGACCGGCCCGACGTGGACGAGACCCGCGCCGCGGCCGCCGAGGAGAGCTACGGCCTGCGCCGTCTGCTCCGCGGCTTCTGGGCGCCCCTCGTCATCAGCCTCCTGCTCGTCGCCGTCGACGCGGGCGCCGGGCTGCTCCTGCCGATCCTGATCCGGCACGGCATCGACCAGGGCGTCGAGCAGGCCGTGCTCGGCGCCGTCTGGGCGGCGGCCGGCCTCGCGCTGGCCGTGGTCGTCGCGCAGTGGGCCGCGCAGGTCGCCGAGACCCGTATGACGGGCAGGACCGGCGAGCGCGTCCTCTACGCCCTGCGCGTCAAGATCTTCGCCCAGCTCCAGCGCCTCGGCCTCGACTACTACGAGCGCGAACTGACCGGCAAGATCATGACCCGGATGACCACCGACGTGGACTCCCTGTCCAGCTTCCTGCAGACCGGGCTCGTCACCGCCGTCGTCTCCGTCTTCACCTTCTTCGGCATCCTGATCGCCCTGCTCGTCCTCGACGTCGAGCTCGCGCTGATCGTCTTCGCGACCCTGCCCGTCCTGGTCGTCGGCACGATCGTGTTCCGCCGGAAGTCCGTCGCCGCGTACGAGCTCGCCCGCGACCGGGTCAGCCTGGTCAACGCCGACCTCCAGGAGTCCGTCTCGGGACTGCGCATCGTCCAGGCCTTCCGCCGCGAGGACGCGGGCGCCCGCCGCTTCGCGGAGCGCAGCGACGCCTACCGCCAGGCCCGGGTCCGCGGCCAGTGGCTGATCTCCGTCTACTTCCCCTTCGTCCAGCTGCTGTCCTCGGCCGCCGCCGCGGTCGTGCTGATCGTCGGAGCCGGGCGGGTGGAGGCCGGTACGCTCACCACCGGCGCGCTCGTCGCGTACCTGCTCTACATCGACCTGTTCTTCGCCCCCGTCCAGCAGCTCTCCCAGGTCTTCGACGGCTACCAGCAGGCCACCGTCTCCCTGGGCCGCATCCAGGGGCTGCTGCGCGAGCCCACCACCACACCGCGCCCCGAACACCCCCGCGAGACGTCCGCGCTGCGCGGGGAGATCGCCTTCGAGGACGTCCGCTTCCAGTACGGGACGGCGGAGGAACGCGGCGAGAAGGGGGAGGCGCTGGCCGGAATCAACCTCCGCATCCCCGCCGGGCAGACCGTCGCCTTCGTCGGCGAGACCGGCGCCGGGAAGTCCACCCTCGTCAAGATGGTGGCCCGGTTCTACGATCCGACCTCCGGCCGGATCACCGCCGACGGCACCGACCTGCGGGAGCTCGACCTGACGGCGTACCGCCACCGGCTCGGCGTCGTGCCCCAGGAGCCCTACCTCTTCCCGGGGACCGTGCGCGACGCCATCGCCTACGGGCGGCCCGAGGCGAGCGACGCCGAGGTGGAGGCCGCCGCCCGCGCGGTCGGCGCCCACGACATGATCGCCACCCTCGACGGCGGCTACCTGCACACCGTCGCCGAGCGCGGCCGCAACCTCTCCGCCGGGCAGCGCCAGCTGATCGCGCTGGCCCGCGCCGAACTCGTCGACCCGGACGTCCTGTTGCTCGACGAGGCCACCGCCGCCCTCGACCTGGCCACCGAGGCCCAGGTCAACCGCGCGACGGACCGCCTCGCGGGCAAGCGCACCACCCTGGTGGTGGCGCACCGGCTGACCACCGCCGCGCGCGCCGACCGGGTCGTGGTCATGGACCACGGCCGGGTCGTGGAGGACGGCACGCACGCCGAACTCCTGGCGCGCGGCGGCCGGTACGCCGCGCTGTGGCGCACCTTCGTCGGAGAGGACGAGCGCGCCGCCGCCTAGGCGGGTGGTCGCGCCGGGCCCGCGCCCGGCGCACCGGCTTACCGTCCTGCCGGCTCAGAGTTCGCCGAAGAGCAGGTTGCCCGGGGCGTCCTCTTCGGTGCCCGTGTAGTACTCGCGCACCGCGTGCAGGAGCTCGTCCACGGTCAGGGTGCCGTCCCCGTCCGCGTCGATGCGCTGGAACAGCGCCTCGGCGTCGGCCGGGCTCAGCTTCGTGTCGAAGGCCTCCTGGGCCTTGTGGAACTCGGCCGGGCTGATGCGCCCGTCGCCGTCGGTGTCGACGATCGTGAGGATCGCCTGCACCATCGGCCTGAACGAGCGGTCGTAGGCGGGCCCGCCCTGCGCGTACAGCCGGGTCATGCCCTGCTTGTACTCCTCGGGCGTGACTTTGCCGTCCCGGTCGATGTCCAGCTCGGTGAACAGGTCCTGCCAGAAGTCGGCCAGCCCGCCCATCACCAGGGTCGCCTTCGGCGAGGTGGCCGGCTCCGCGAGGGCCGACAGCAGGCGGGACCCCAGCGCGATGATGTCGTCGGAGTCGATGACCCCGCTGCCGTCGGCGTCCAGGTGCGCGAAGGCGCGGTCCAGCTTGCGTTCGAGGAGGGCGTTCGTCATGGCGGTGCCTTTCAACGGCTACGGTGTGCGGGTTGTTGATCACCTACCGTAATCTCCGTCGTGATCGTGGATTCCCGTTCTCCCGCTAGGAAGTTGTGGATGCACTCTTACGAGGTATGGGTGGCCGGCGCCGCGGAGCCCGGCACCCGTTGGGTCTACTGGCCCCGGGTGGGTCAACTGCTCCGCGAGCCCTTCGAGGTGCTCGCCCTCAAGGCGCGGCTGGAGCGCGGCGAGGACCTCCCGTACGACGACCGGCTCCTCGCCGGACGCGTCGCCATGTCCACCCCCGGCCAGGGGCTGCGCGCCCTGGCCGCCGCCCGGGCCGCCCAGCCCGGCTGGGCCCGGGTCCCGCTCGACGACCGGCTGGAGCTGCTGCACGGCATCCACCGGGCCGTCACCGAGCGGTACGCGGAACTGAAGGCATTGCTGGTCGCCGAGGGCCACCCGGTACGGCTGGCGGCCTGGGAACTGGCCTCCGTGGCCAGCGCGTTCCACCCCGACTCGGTCGCCGACTTCGCCGCCCAGCTGCGGCAGCCGGAGCGGACCGCGGCCGGCCGGCGCATCCGCATGGTGCGCAAGCCCGACGGAGTGGTGTGCCTGAGCCCGCCGCGCAACGCCCCGACCTCCAACTCCTTCTACGGGGCGCTGACGCTGGCCGCGGGCAACGGCCTGGTCGTCAACGCGCCGCCGACCGCCCCGCTCGGCGTCAGCTTCGTCTACCGCGAGATCGTGGCCCCGCTGCTGGAGCGACTCGGCGCCCCGCCCGGCATCCTGAACGTGGTCTCGACCCACGCCCGCGCCGTGATGCGGCAGTGGCTCGACAGCCCCGACTGCGACGACGTCGTCTTCTTCGGCGGCTCCGAGCAGGGCCTCAAGCTGGAGCGGGAGTGCGTGGCCGCGGGCAAGAAGCCCGTACTCGAACTGTCCGGCAACGACGGCGTGCTGGTGTGGGCCGACGCGGAGACCGATCTGGCCGCGCGGGCCCTGTGCGAGCGGTACTACGGCTCCGGACAGATCTGCATGACGCCCAAGTTCGCGATCGTCCACCCCGAGGCGGCGGACCGGCTGCTGAAGGAACTGGTGGAGCGGGCGCGCGGGATCCGGCCCGCCGCGCCCGAGGACCCGGACACGGTGCTGAGCCCGGTGGTGAAGCGGGCCGAGTTCAGCGAGTTCCTCGACGAGGTGCTGGCGGCCGGCGGTGAACTGCTGTGCGGCGGCGAGTTCGTCGACGTGGACGACGTACCGGCGGGGGAGGGGCCCTTCATCCGCCCGGCGGTCGTACGGGTGGACGGACTGGCCGCGGCCGCCCGGCTGCGGGCGTTCCGCGAGGAGACCTTCTTCCCGCTGCTGTGCGTGGTGGTCCCCGAGACCCCCGTCTCGCTCGACGACGCCATCGGCTTCCTCAACGCCAACCGCTACGGGCTGCGCAACTCCCTGTGGACGCAGGACGAGCGGGTCGTCGACCGGTTCTGCGGGGAGGTGGTCAACGGCGGGATGCTGAAGGTCAACGACTCGCACATCGGCTGTCTGCCGGTGCTCCCGTACAACGGCGGCACCGGGGCCACGGGCGGGATCTTCGGCGAGGCCAACCAGCCCGCCGTGCGCACCACCCACCTCCAGTCGATCGCCGTCGCCACCCCGGTCCGGCCCCGCGAGGCGGTCTTCGACCACGCGGCGGACGTGATGTGGGGCGCGGCGGGGGCGGTGGCCGGTCCGGCGCGCTGAGTCCTTGCCGGCCGCAACCTTCCGGCGGGCTCGGGTGTCGTACGTGCGTGCGTACGTCGTGCGCACGCACGATCGGGGGATCAGGTGGTGCAGGGATCGAGGGGGAGGGGCCGACGGGCCCTGGCCCTGGGGGTCTTCGGCGCGGCGCTGTGGCTCTGCGTCGGCGGCCTGTTCACCGCGGCGCCGCCGGCGCAGGCCGCGACCGGCGGCTGCGGCGGCCGGCTGGTCCGGACGCTGCCGTTCGAGACGGGTGAGGTGCGCGTCTACAAGAGCCGCACCCGGGCCTGCGCCGTGACCGTGCCGCGGGTCCCGGGCCCGCGGCGGCACATGGCGGTGAGCATCCAGCCGCGCGGCGGGGTCCCGGTCCGCGACGGCGGTCTGTTCGCCCGGTATGCCGGTCCTGTCACGGTCGGTTCCATCAGCCGGTGCGTGTACGTCAGGGGGAGCGTGGGGGCCGGATCGACCGATTCCGGCTGGATCCTGTGCTGAGGTCCCGTATGGCGCTTCCCAACTGGGTCTGTTCAGCGGTGCGTTGACCCCGCTAGGTTCACGGCGACCGAAGTGGACTCAAGGGGAGGGTGAATGCGCAAGACGCTCGGATGGCTGCTGTCACTCGTGGTGCTCATCGGCACCATGGGCGCGGCCGGCTCCACGGCGCAAGCGGCCACAGCCGCGGAGCCGGCGGCTGCCACGGACATCAAGGACCAGATCCTCGGCATTCCCGGGATGAGCCTGATCGAGGAGAAGCCGTACCCCGGGTACCGCTTCTTCGTCCTGAACTACGAGCAGCCGGTCGACCACCGGCAGCCGTCGAAGGGCACCTTCAAGCAGCGCCTGACCCTGCTGCACAAGGACGTCTCACGGCCGTCGGTGTTCTTCACCTCCGGCTACAACCTCAACACCAACCCGCGCCGCAGTGAGCCGACGACCATCGTCGACGGCAACCAGGTGTCGATGGAGTATCGATTCTTCAACCCTTCCCGGCCCGACCCGGCCGACTGGGCCAACCTGGACATCTGGCAGGCCGCCAGCGACCAGCACCGCATCTACACCGCCCTGAAGAAGATCTACACGAAGAACTGGCTGGCCACGGGCGGCAGCAAGGGCGGTATGACGGCGACGTACTTCGAGCGGTTCTACCCCCGCGACATGGACGGCGTGGTCGCCTACGTCACGCCCAACGACGTCGTCAACAAGGAGGACTCGGCCTACGACCGGTTCTTCGCCAAGGTCGGCACCAAGGAGTGCCGCGACAAGCTGAACGCGGTGCAGCGCGAGGCGCTCGTCCGCCGCGAGCCGCTGGAAGCCAAGTACGCCGCGGCCGCCGCCGAGAACGGCTGGACCTTCAACACGGTGGGTGACCTGGACAAGGCCTACGAGGCCGTCGTCCTCGACTACGTGTGGGCCTTCTGGCAGTACAGCATGCTCGCCGACTGCGCCACGATCCCCGCCGCCGCGACCGCGAGCGACCAGGAGATCTGGGACTCGGTCGACGCGATCTCCGGCTTCTCGGCCTACACCGACCAGGGCCTGGAGACGTACGTGCCGTACTACTACCAGGCGGGCACGCAGCTGGGCTCCCCGGACATCAAGCAGGCGCACCTGGGCGACCTCAGCCGCTACGGCTACCAGCCGCCGCGCAACTTCGTGCCCCGCGACATCCCGATGACCTTCCAGCCGCAGGTCATGCGGGACGTGGACACCTGGGTGCGCAACAACGCGCACCAGATGCTGTTCGTGTACGGCCAGAACGACCCGTGGGGAGCCGAGCCGTTCCGCCTCGGGTACGGGGCCCGCGACAGCTACGTGATGACCGCGCCGGGCGCCAACCACGGTGCGAAGGTCGCGGGTCTGCTGGACGGCGAGAAGGCCCTCGCCACCCAGAAGATCCTCCAGTGGGCGGGCGTGGCACAGGCCACGAACCTGTTCGGCACGGCGAAGGCGCAGCCCCTGGCGGCGCCGGACGCGCAGCTCGACCAGCGGGACCTGGAGCGCGAGCCGCAGCTGCGGCCGTAGCACCACCCCCTGCGGGGGCTCGGGCTGACGTGCTCGTCATGCACAGCTAGTACGTCTAGTACGTCTAGTACGTCAGCCCGTGGCCCAGCGGGTAGCGGCCCGGCACCGGGACCGGCAGGCGGCCGGAAGGCCGTACCGCCCCGGTGAGCACCCGGGCCGCCGCCCGCATCTCCACGTCCGTCCAGGAGTACGTCGCCAGCTCCGCCGCACAGGCCGGCAGCCGGGCGGAGTCGTACGGGTTGCGGACCGCCACCAGGATCACCGGGACGCCGGTGGCGATCAGGTCCGTCACCAGCGTGCGCTGCGGATCATCCCCCTCCGGGACGTTGTACGTGCACACCAGCACCGCCGCGTGACCGGCCGCCGCGGCCACCGCCCGGGCCGGCGGCAGCGCCGTGGCCCGGCAGCCCAGCGCGGTCAGTTCGCGGGCCAGCACGGCCGTGGGAGGACCGGTGGTACCCGAGGGGGAGACCGGATCCGTCCCGGTGACCAGCAGCCGGGGCCCGGCCGACGCGTCCAGGGGCAGCAGCCCCGCCGCGTTGGCCAGGACGGTCGTCGTACGGGCCGCGATCGTGTCGGCCGCGTCGAGGTGCTTGCGGATGCCGACCGTCTCGTCCACCTTCCCGGCCGCGGGGTAGGGCTCCTCGAACAGGCCCCGGCGCGCCTTCAGTTCCAGGATGCGCAGGACCGACTCCTCGATGCGCGCCCGCGTCAGCTCGCCCGCCTCGACGGCCGCCAGCACGCTGCGGTACGCCAGCCCCAGGTCCGGCGGGTTCAGCAGCTGGTCGCAGCCCGCCAGCAGGGCCAGCACCGGGACGCGGTCGTTCCCGTACTTCTGTCGGACCCCGGCCATGTCGAGGGCGTCGGTGACCACCACCCCCTGGAAGCCGAGGCGTTCGCGCAGGATGCCGGTGACGATCGGCCGGGACAGGGTCGCCGGGTCGCCGGAGGGGTCGAGCGCGGGGAAGACGATGTGCGCGGTCATGATCGCGTCGACGCCCGCTTCGACGGCAGCCCTGAAGGGCGGCTCGTCCAGTTCCTCCCACTGCGCGCGGGTGTGCCGCATGACGGGCAGGCCGACGTGGCTGTCGGTCTCGGTGTCCCCGTGGCCCGGGAAGTGCTTGGCGGTGGCGGCCACGCCGGCGCCCTGGTAGCCGCGCACCTGGGCGGCGACCAGGGCCGCCACGGCCTGGGGATCGGAGCCGAAGGAGCGTACGCCGATGACCGGGTTGGCCGGGTTCACGTTGACGTCGGCCACCGGGGCGTAGTCCTGGCGGATGCCCATGGCGGCGAGCTCGGCGCCCGCGATGCGGGCCGCCCGCCGGGCGGCGGCGGTGTCGCCGGCCGCCCCGAGCGCCATCGCCCCCGGCAGGAGGGTGGCGGGGCGGCCGATGCGGGCGACGGCGCCGTGCTCCTGGTCGGTGGAGAGGAGGAGGGGGATGCGGGCGCCGGTGCTGAGGGCGGCCTGCTGGAGGCCGACGGAGAGCGCGGCGATCTGGTGCGGGGTGCGGGTGTTGTGGGCCCAGGCGAAGTAGATGACCCCGCCGAGGTGGTAGCGGGAGACGAGCTCGGCGGCGGTGCGCACGCCGAACGTCCGCTGGTTCTGCTCGGCGTCGGCCGGGTCGGGGTTGGTGGCGGAATGTCCGTACCCGCGGGAGACGAAGAGCTGGCCGATCTGCTCTTCGAGGCTCATCGCCGTGATGTGGCGGCGGAGGCGGGCGCGGTCGGGGTGGGTGGGGGTCCCGCCGGGTGCTTCGGTGGGGGAGTGCGGGTCGTCGGGGGTGCGGGGGGTGCGCATCGTGGCGGGGACGGCTCCCGTGGCCGTGACGGCGGCGATGGCGGCCGCGGTGAGCAGGGTCCGGCGCGAGGCGTGGTTCGGCACGGCCGGGACCTTACCGCTGCGGTCGGGGGAGCACCGGGTGTGTCGGGGCGTGTCGGGCCGTGGCCCTCCCGGGGTGGGTCGGGGTGGGGCCGGTGTCGGCCGGGGTCGGGCCGGGGGGCCGGTGCCGGCGGGTCGGAGGTGGGGCCGGTGTCGGCGGGGCCGGGTGCGCGCCGGGGTGTCTCCTCGGGCGCCGAACGGTTCGGGGGGTAGGGGGGTGCGGCGGTGGTGCGTTCGACGCCCTGCGGGGACACCCCGCCACACACCCGGCCCCGCCGACACCGGCCGGGCGGTGCGCCGCGGTGGCCCAATTCCGGCCCTCCGGGGCGGGGGTGGAACGCGCCCGGGCGTCGTGGCCCGCCGGGGCTGGTGTGGGCCGCGCCTGGCTATCCCAGCCCGGGCGTCCTGGCCCGCCAGGGCTGGTGTGGGCCGCGCCTGGCTATCCCCGGCTCGTCGGAACCGGCGTAGGCCGCGTCCGGGTGGGCGTGGAGTGCTGGTGGCGGTGAGGTTAGGTGGGCCAGTGGTGGCGGAGGGTTTTTACTGTTTCCGTGATGGCGGGGCGGCGGGCGGCGCCCGTGCGCCAGAGGGCGTACAGGCGGCGGACCGGGCCCGGTTCGAGGGGGACGGTGACCGCGCCCGGGGGGAGGGGGCCGGTGCCCAGGCGGGGGACGACGGCCACGCCGAGGCCGGCTGCGACCAGGGCGACGATGGTGTGGTTCTCCTCGGCCACGTGCGCGATGTCCGGTTCGAAGCCCGCGGTGCGCAGGGTCCGTACGAGCCAGTCGTGGCAGACGCGGCCCGGGGGCTGGCAGATCCAGCGTTCGCCGCCGAGGTCGGCGCGCCGGATGACGCGCCGGGTGGTGAAGGGGTGGCCGGCCGGGACGACCAGGTCGCAGAGGTCGTCGCCGATGACCGCCTGCTCGATGCCCTCGGGCGCCGGCAGGGGGGCGATGTCCCAGTCGTGGGCCACCGCCAGGTCGGTGACGCCCCGGGCGACCAGGTCCACCGAGAGGTGGGGGTCCACCTCGGTCAGGCGGACGTCGAGCGCGGGGTGGCGCTGTGACAGGTCGGCGAGCACCGCCGGCAGCAGGCCGCGGGCCGCGGAGGCGAAGGCGGCCACCGTCAGCAGCCCGCTCGGCTGCCCGCGCCGCTCCTCCAGGGTGGTCTCGGCGCGCTCCACGATCGCCAGCAACTCCTGGGCCGTCGAAGCCAGATGGCGGGCCTCCTCGGTGAGCGCGACGCCGCGGCCGCGTCGCTCCAGGAGGGTGGTGCGGGTCTCCCGTTCCAGCTTCGCGATCTGCTGGGAGACGGCGGAGGGGGTGTAGCCGAGGGCGGCCGCCGCGCCCGCGACCGAGCCGTGGACCGAGACGGCGTGCAGGGCGCGCAGCCGGGCGAGATCGAGCATGCCTTCATGGTGGCAGCAGGGGGATTCGTAAGCAACGCTTCATCAGTGGCGGAAGAGATTCGCGCTGGTGCTACATGGTCCGGGCGTCGATGCTCGGAGCATGCGTCCCGTACACACCTCGCTGGCCGTGCTCGTCGCCGCCGTCTGGGGCTTCAACTTCGTCGTCATCCAGATCGGACTCGGCCACTTCCCGCCGCTGCTCCTGTCCGCCCTGCGTTTTCTCGTCGCCGCCGTGCCCGCGGTGTTCTTCGTCGGGCGGCCCAAGGTCGCCTGGAAGTGGATCCTCGGGGTCGGGGTGGCCCTCGGCATCGCCAAGTTCGGCCTGCTCTTCACCGGCATGGACGCCGGGATGCCGGCCGGGCTGTCCTCGCTCGTGCTCCAGGTGCAGGCGGTGTTCACCGCCGTCCTCGCCGCCGTGGTGCTGCGCGAACGGCCCGGGAGGGTGCGGGTGCTGGGGATGGGCGTGGCGCTCGCCGGGATCGCGGTGGCCGCCGTGGACGGGGGTACGGGCGGGCCCGTGCTCGGCTTCGTGCTGGTCGTGGCGGCCGCCGCGTGCTGGGGCGTGTCCAACGTGCTCACCCGCCAGGCCTCGCCGCCCGACGCGCTGAACTTCATGGTGTGGGTGTGCACGGTGCCGGTGCTGCCGCTGTTCGCGCTGTCGCTGCTGTTCGAGGGGCCGGACCGGGACCTGGCCGCGCTGCGGGCGCTGGACTGGTCCGGGGTGGGCGTCATCGGCTACGTGGCCTGGGTGTCGACGGTCTTCGGCTTCGGCGCCTGGGGGTTCCTGCTGCGCCGCTACCCGGCCTCGGCCGTGGCCCCGTTCTCCCTGCTGGTCCCGGTGTTCGGGATGTCCTCGGCCGCGCTGGTCCTGGGGGAGTCCGTGTCGGGGCTGCGGTGGCTGGCCGCGTTGCTCCTGGTGGGAGGGGTGGCGCTCACCTCCCTGGCCCCCGCGCGGGCCGCGCTCAGCGCGGCTGGTCCTGCTGGAGCGGAAGCCGCCAGTCCTGACCCGTCAGACTCACTCCGTACGAGCGGTGCGGCCGCTGCGCGACCAGCGTGAACCCGGCCCGCAGGTAGATCTCGCGGGCGCTTGTCAGTACGTCGTTGGTCCACAGCACCAGCTCGCGGTAGCCGACCGAGCGGGCGAAGGCGACGACCGTGTCGACCAGCAGGGCGCCGATGCCGCGGCCGCGCCCCTCCGGGTCGACCAGCAGCAGCCGCAGCCGGGCGGTGCCGGGGGCGCCGTCCTCCCGTACGCACATCACCGAGCCGACGGGGCGCCCGTCCAGCTCCGCGATCCACACCCGCTCCAGGTAGGGGTCGTGGTCCTGGGCGAAGTCCGCGACGATCCGGGCGACCAGCCCCTCGAAGTCGGCGTTCCAGCCGTACTCGGCGGCGTACAGCGCGCCGTGGCGCTGCACGATCCACCCGAGGTCACCCGGCTCCGGAGCCCGCAGCCGCACCGTTTCAGCCATGGGCCAACTCTAGGCCGTACGGGTGGCGGGGGGTCTTCGAAACGGTTACTTCCCGCCGCCGCCGAGGATCCGGCCCAGGAGGTCGCCGAGGGCGCCGCCCGGGGTGGGGGCCGCGCCCGGTTTCGGGGCGCCCGCGGGGGTGCCCGAGGCCGCGCGCTTGGCGAAGACCGCCAGCACGACCGGGATCAGCATCTCGATGACCCGGCTGATGGTGGGGGCGGGGATGCCGGTCTTCTTCGAGACGGCTTCGGCCACGGGCCTGCTCACCTTGGCGAGCACGCCGGCCATCAGCCCGCCGCCCAGCAGGCCGCCGCCGAGCGTGGCGACGCCCTGCAGCGGCGGCTCGGAGACCTCCGCGAAGGCCTGGCGCACTTCGTCGTCGTCGGCCTTCTCCTGGAGGGTGCCGGTCATCGCGCCCACCGTCTGCGCGACGGTGTCGCGGGCGCCGTCGGCGTCTGTGCCGAGCAGCCCGGCGATCTCGGTCAGCTGCTCATCGCCGAGCTCGCCCAGGACGTCGTCCTGGAAAGAGGATTCACTCATGCCCGGAACGCTACTTGTATGCCGATTTACCAGCACTTTGTGTGGCCAGTGCGTCGGCGTTGGGTAACGGAAACGTAAAGCTGTGACTCCGGATGCAACCCTCCGGGCGAATCGTGGGTCGTATGAAGCGTCGGGACTTCCGGGGAGGGATCTGGGGGGATCGGGAAGTCCGACGAGGGAGGGGTAACCGTGAGGGGGTCCGGCCGCGAGGCGGGACCCCCTTCGCGCTGTCCCAGGGGTTGTCCACAGGCCTGACGCGCTGTCGGCGCCGGGCGGTAGCTTCGGGTCATGGCGATGGACGGGGCACGGGGCACGGCGGTGCAGATGGCGGTGGTCGAGGGGGTGCTCGAGCGCATCACCTACGCCAACGAGGAGAGCGGGTACACGGTCGCCCGCGTCGACACCGGCCGCGGCAGCGGGGACCTGCTCACCGTGGTCGGCTCGCTGCTGGGCGCGCAGCCCGGCGAATCGCTGCGCATGGAGGGCCGTTGGGGCTCCCACCCGCAGTACGGCAGACAGTTCACGGTGGAGAACTACAGGACCGTCCTGCCCGCCACCATCCAGGGCATACGCCGCTACCTCGGCTCCGGGCTGATCAAGGGCATCGGCCCGAAGATCGCCGACCGGATCGTGGAGCACTTCGGCACCGACACCCTCGACGTCATCGAGGAGGAGCCGAAGCGGCTGATCGAGGTGCCGGGGCTCGGTCCCAAGCGGACCAAGCTGATCGGCGCCGCCTGGGAGGAGCAGAAGGCGATCAAGGAGGTCATGGTCTTCCTCCAGGGAGTCGGCGTCTCCACCTCCATCGCGGTGCGCATCTACAAGAAGTACGCCGACGCCTCCATCTCCGTGGTCAAGAACCAGCCCTACCGGCTCGCCGCCGACGTCTGGGGCATCGGCTTCCTCACGGCCGACCGCATCGCCCAGGCCGTCGGGATCCCGCACGACAGCCCCGAGCGGGTCAAGGCCGGGCTCCAGTACGCCCTGTCCCAGTCCACCGACCAGGGGCACTGCTTCCTGCCCGAGGAGAAGCTCATCGCCGACGGGGTCAAGCTGCTCCAGGTGGACACGGGGCTGGTCATCGACTGCCTGGCCGAGCTCGCAGCCGATCCGGAAGGGGTCGTACGGGAACCGGTGCCCGATCCGCAGGGCGGCCCGGACCCCCTGACGGCCGTGTACCTGGTGCCCTTCCACCGGGCCGAGCTGTCGCTGGTGGGGCAGGTGCGCCGGCTCCTGCACGCCGAGGACGACCGGATGCCCGGCTTCCAGGACGTGGACTGGGACAAGGCGCTGGGCTGGCTCGCCGGGCGGACGGGGGCCACGCTCGCCCCCGAGCAGCGGGACGCGGTCCGGCTGGCGCTGACCCGCCGGGTCGCCGTCCTGACGGGCGGGCCGGGCTGCGGGAAGTCCTTCACCGTGCGCTCGATCGTCGAACTGGCCCGGGCCAAGAAGGCGAAGGTGGTGCTCGCCGCGCCCACCGGCCGGGCGGCCAAGCGGCTGGCCGAGCTCACCGGGGCCGAGGCCTCCACCGTGCACCGGCTGCTGGAGCTCAAGCCCGGCGGGGACGCGGCGTACGACCGGGACCGGCCGCTGGACGCGGACCTGGTCGTGGTCGACGAGGCCTCGATGCTGGACCTGCTGCTGGCCAACAAGCTGGTCAAGGCGGTGGCGCCCGGAGCGCACCTGCTGCTCGTGGGGGACGTGGACCAGCTGCCCTCGGTCGGCGCCGGGGAGGTGCTGCGCGACCTGCTGGCCGAAGGCGGCCCGGTGCCCGCGGTGCGCCTGACCCGGATCTTCCGCCAGGCCCAGCAGTCGGGCGTGGTCACCAACGCCCACCGGATCAACACCGGTCTGCCGCCGATCACCGACGGGCTGCCGGACTTCTTCCTCTTCCCCGAGGAGGACACCGAGGCGGCCGGGGTGCTGGCCGTGGACGTGGCGGCCCGGCGGATCCCCGCCCGCTTCGGCCTCGACCCCCGGCGGGACGTCCAGGTGCTCGCGCCCATGCACCGCGGCCCGGCCGGAGCCGGACACCTCAACGGGCTGCTCCAGCAGGCCATGACCCCGGCCCGGCCGGACCTGCCGGAGAAGCGGTTCGGCGGCCGCGTCTTCCGCGTGGGCGACAAGGTCACCCAGATCAGGAACAACTACGAGAAGGGCGCGAACGGCGTCTTCAACGGCACGGTCGGCGTGGTCACCGCGCTCGACGCGGACGAGCAGCGCCTCACGGTGCGCACGGAGGAGGACGAGGAGATCGGGTACGAGTTCGCGGAGCTCGACGAGCTGGCCCACGCGTACGCCGTGACCATCCACCGTTCCCAGGGGAGTGAATATCCGGCGGTGGTGATCCCGGTCACCACCGGGGCCTGGATGATGCTCCAGCGCAACCTGCTCTACACGGCGGTCACCAGGGCGAAGAAACTCGTCGTCCTCGTCGGGTCCCGCAAGGCGCTCGGCCAGGCGGTGCGTACCGTTTCCGCAGGCAGGAGGTACACGGCGGTGGCCCCCCGACTGGCCGGCCGCCTACCGGTGGGAAACATCACCTAAATGATCGATCATTTGGGGTTCCACCCGCAGGGCGGAGGGGGCAGGATGTTCAGGTTGGCGGCACTCAGTGCCGCCAAAAGCACCAAAGGCCGACCCCGAGTGCACTCTCCTGCGCCAAATGGGGGAAGGTAGAGGCAGTCAGGGCACCTCGAAGAAGAGGCACTACGTCGGTGAGGGATGACGTGAGCGACAACTCTGTAGTACTCCGGTACGCGGACGGTGAATACACCTACCCGGTGGTCGAGAGCACCGTCGGTGACCAGGGCTTCGACATCTCGAAGCTGCGGGCCCAGACCGGGCTCGTCACCTTGGACAGTGGCTACGGCAACACCGCCGCCTACAAGTCCGCGATCACCTACCTCGACGGTGAGCAGGGCATCCTGCGCTACCGCGGTTACCCGATCGAACAGCTGGCCGAACGCTCGACCTTCATCGAGGTCGCGTACCTGCTGATCAACGGTGAGCTGCCGACCGTCGACCAGCTCGCGTCTTTCCGCAACGAGATCACCCAGCACACGCTGCTGCACGAGGACGTGAAGCGCTTCTACGACGGCTTCCCGCGCGACGCGCACCCGATGGCGATGCTGTCCTCCGTGGTCAGCGCGCTGTCGACGTTCTACCAGGACAGCCACAACCCGTTCGACGAGACCCAGCGCAACCTCTCGACGATCCGGCTGCTGGCCAAGCTCCCGACCATCGCGGCCTACGCGTACAAGAAGTCGGTCGGCCACCCGGTGGTCTACCCGCGCAACGACCTCGGCTACGTCGAGAACTTCCTGCGCATGACCTTCTCCGTGCCGGCCCAGGAGTACGACCTGGACCCGGTCGTCGTCGCGGCGCTCGACAAGCTGCTGATCCTGCACGCGGACCACGAGCAGAACTGCTCGACCTCCACCGTGCGTCTGGTCGGCTCCTCGCAGGCGAACATGTTCGCCTCGATCTCGGCCGGCATCTCCGCGCTGTGGGGTCCGCTGCACGGCGGCGCCAACCAGTCCGTCCTGGAGATGCTCGAAGGCATCAAGAACGACGGCGGCGACGTCGACGCCTTCATCCGCAAGGTGAAGAACAAGGAAGACGGCGTCCGCCTCATGGGCTTCGGACACCGCGTCTACAAGAGCTTCGACCCCCGGGCGAAGATCATCAAGGCCGCGGCGCACGACGTCCTCTCCTCGCTCGGCAAGAGCGACGAGCTGCTCGACATCGCGCTCAAGCTGGAAGAGCACGCGCTGGCCGACGAGTACTTCGTCTCGCGCAACCTCTACCCGAACGTGGACTTCTACACCGGCCTGATCTACCGGGCCATGGGCTTCCCCACCGAGATGTTCACGGTGCTCTTCGCGCTCGGCCGGCTCCCCGGCTGGATCGCCCAGTGGCACGAGATGATCAAGGAGCCTGGTTCCCGCATCGGCCGCCCGCGCCAGATCTACACGGGCGAGGTCCTGCGCGACTTCGTGCCCGTAGAGGCCCGCTGACCCGAGCCTCACGGCCGCGCGGCCTGATCCCGCGCGGCCACCCCACGCACCGCACGGTGCCGGGAACGCGAAAAGCGCCCCGCCGTCGATCCCCCCACGGGTCGACGGTCGGGGCGCTTTCCATTTCCCCGAAACGGACTCCCCCCACGGGATCCGAGCCGGGGCGTCGGTGTGCCGGGACCCGTTCGGGCCGGGAGGGCCGCTCAAAGCCTCCCGCGGGCACGTGTCCCGGCGGCTGACACCACGGAAAACCCCCAAGGTTTCCGTGAAACGTCCCCCAAGACGTTCATGGCATCGCCCCATTAGACCCATGACGACCCCGGATGGTTACGTTGCGGTCACTGTGATCTGCGTCTCCCGTGAAGGAAGTGTGTGGAGGGGGAGGAGGAGATCCACTAGCGGAAGGACCGCAGCCGCAGGCTGTTGCTCACCACGAAGACCGAGGAGAAGGCCATCGCGGCCCCCGCGATCATCGGATTGAGCAGGCCGGCGGCCGCCAGCGGCAGGGCCGCCACGTTGTAGCCGAAGGCCCAGAACAGGTTCCCCTTGATCGTGGCCAGGGTCCGGCGGGAGAGCCGGATCGCGTCCGCCGCCACCCGCAGGTCGCCCCGTACGAGCGTCAGGTCGCCCGCCTCGATGGCCGCGTCGGTGCCGGTTCCCATGGCCAGGCCCAGGTCCGCCTGGGCCAGCGCGGCCGCGTCGTTGACCCCGTCGCCGACCATGGCGACCGTACGGCCCTCGGCCTGCAGGCGGCGCACGACGTCCACCTTGTCCTCGGGCAGCACCTCGGCGATCACCTCGTCGATGCCCACCGCGCGGGCCACGGTCTCCGCGACGGCCTTGTTGTCGCCGGTCAGCAGGACCGGGGTCAGACCCAGGGCCCGCAGCCGGGCGACCGCCTCGGCGCTGGTCTCCTTGACCGCGTCGGCCACCGTCAGCACCCCGCGCGCCTCGCCGTCCCAGGCCACCAGGACGGCGGTGCTCCCCTCGGCCTCGGCGGCCGCCTTGGCCTCCGCGAGCTCGGGGGGCAGGGTGATCGACCAGTCGGCGAGCAGCTGCTCGCGGCCCACCAGGACGGCGTGCCCCTCGACCACGCCCTGGACACCGAGTCCGGAGACGTTCGTGAAGGAGGCCGGGGCCTCGAAGGCGGGCGCTTCGAAGGCAGCGGCCTCGACGCCCCCGGCGAGCGCCGGGGCGCCAGCGCGCTCGGCCGCCGCGGAGGCGATGGCCCGGGCGATCGGGTGCTCCGAGGCGTGCTCCAGCGCTCCGGCCAGACGCAGCAGCCGGCGTTCGTCGACATCTTCGGCGGCGAACACGCCCGCGAGGGTCATCCGGCCGGTGGTCACGGTCCCCGTCTTGTCCAGGACGACGGTGTCCACGCGCCGGGTCGACTCCAGCACCTCCGGGCCCTTGATCAGGATCCCGAGCTGCGCGCCGCGCCCGGTGCCCACCATCAGGGCGGTGGGCGTGGCCAGGCCCAGGGCGCACGGGCAGGCGATGATCAGGACGGCCACGGCGGCGGTGAAGGCGGCGGTGGCGTCGTCGGTGATCAGCAGCCAGCTCACCCAGGTGCCGAGCGCGAGGACCAGGACGACGGGCACGAAGATCCCCGAGATCCGGTCGGCGAGGCGCTGCACCTCGGCCTTGCCGTTCTGGGCGTCCTCCACCAGCCGGGCCATCCGGGCGAGCTGGGTGTCGGCGCCGATCCGGGTGGCCTCGACGACCAGGCGTCCGGAGGCGTTGACGGTGGCTCCGGTGACGGCGTCGCCGACGGAGACCTCGACCGGGACGGACTCGCCGGTCAGCATGGAGGCGTCCACGGCGGAGCTGCCCTCCACGACCGTGCCGTCGGTGGCGATCTTCTCGCCGGGCCGGACGACGAACCGGTCGCCCACCGCCAGCGCGCTCACCGGGATGCGGACCTCGCGGCCCTCGCGCAGGACGGCCACGTCCTTGGCGCCCAGTTCCATCAGGGCCTTCAGGGCCGCGCCCGCCTTCCGCTTGGAGCGGGCCTCCAGGTAGCGGCCGAGCAGGATGAAGGAGACGACCCCGGCCGCGACCTCCAGGTAGAGGGCGGAGGAGCCGTCGGTACGGGAGATCGTGAAGGAGAAGCCGTGCCGCATGCCGGGCATGCCCGCGTGGCCGAAGAACAGGGCCCACAGCGACCAGGCGAAGGCGGCGAGGGTGCCGACCGAGACCAGGGTGTCCATGGTGGCGGCGCCGTGCCGGGCGTTGGTCCAGGCGGCCTTGTGGAAGGGGAAGGCGCCCCACACGACGACGGGGGCGGCGAGGGTCAGCGAGAGCCACTGCCAGTTGTCGAACTGGAGGGCGGGGACCATCGCGAGCAGGACGACGGGCAGGGCGAGCGCGGCGGAGACCAGCAGCCGCTGGCGCAGGGCGGCGAGCTCGGGGTCGCGCGCGGCCTCGCCCCGGTCCTCCTCCACGGCCTCGGCCTGGGCCGCGGGGGTGGGGGCGGCGGGCGGCGGAGGCTGCTCCGCGGTGTAGCCGGTCTTCACGACGGTGGCGATCAGGTCCTCGACCCGGACGTCACCGCCGTAGGAGACCTTGGCCTTCTCAGTGGCGAAGTTCACCGTGGCCTCGACGCCGTCCATCCGGTTGAGCTTCTTCTCGATGCGGGCCGCGCAGGAGGCGCAGGTCATTCCGCCGATGGAGAGCTCGACCGCCGCTATGGGTCCGTCGTGCACTGTGCTGGTCATGTTGCGGCTCCAGGGGGAGGGCCGGGCCGTACGGAACCAGTATGAGCTGGCCGGTACGGCCCGGCGGGATGCAGCGGGTGGTGCGTGTGGTGCCGGTGGTGCGGGGTGCTTCCGGAATGGAAGCTGCGGAGCCTCAGACCCGGCCGGCGAACTCGTAACCGGCCTCGTCCACGGCGGCGCGCACGTCCTCGTCGGCCAGCGGGGCCTCGGAGACGACGGTGACCTCGCCGGTCGCGGCGACGGCCTTCACCGAGCTGACGCCCGGCAGGGCGGAGATCTCCCCGGTCACCGCGCCCTCGCAGTGTCCGCAGGTCATGCCGGTCACCCGGTAGACGGTGGTGGTCTGGGTGTCCGTCTCGGCGGTCATGTCGTTCTCCTCTTCAGGGGCAGTGTCCGGTCGCCGGGCGGGGCGGCGGCATGCCTCCACCGTCCCTGCGACAGTTCGAGACTATACCCCTGGGGGGTATAAATGCGAGCGTCGGCGCCCCTTTCTCGCGCCGCGCGCCCCCTCAGTCCTCGCGCCGGCCCCGGTTGCCGGGTCGGCGGGCCACCCAGGCGCGCACGGTGTCGGCGTACCAGTAGGGCTTGCCGCCCTCCACGTGATCGGGCGCCGGGAGCAGGCCGTGCTTGCGGTACGAGCGCACGGTGTCCGGCTGGACGCGGATGTGGGCAGCGATTTCCTTGTACGACCAGAGCTGACGGTCGGCCATGCAGGACACCTCCTTGTCCACGCGGCGGGGCCGGCCGGGAGGCCGTCGGGGGAGCCGGCGCGTGGGCAGTGACGATCACTCGCGTTGTGCCCGGGGAACGACGCAGAGTGAGGCCAGGGGAGGGGCTGTTGACCGCCTGTGACGGAAAACCCGCGTAGTGCGGACATGTGTGACACGAAGGCGACCCCTGTGACAGGAGCGCCACAGGGGTCGAGGGGCCAGTCGTGGGGTCAGCCGAGGGCAGTCGTGGGGGCCGGCCGAGGGTCCGTACGCGCGCCGGGCGCGGGCCGTCAGCGGTACAGGGCCGGCCGTTCCACCAGCTCCACCACGGTCCGTACGCCGCTGCGCGCGGCCGTCAGGCCCGCCTCCGAGACGGCGGCCGCCGCGTAGCCGTCCCACGCGTCGGGTCCCGCCACCCGGCCACGGCCGGCCGCCTCCACCCAGCGCCGCAGCTGCCGGTCGTAGGCGTCGGCGAAGCGCACCGTGAAGTCCTGGTCGATCGCGCCGCCCCACCGGCCCGCCGACTGCACCACCATCGCGTGGCCGTCGCCGATCCGGGCCGTGCCCGCCTCGCCGACCGCCTCGCACTGCACCTGGTAGCCGAAACCGCAGTTCACGAAGATCTCCACGTCGACGACGGCCCCGCCGGAGGTCTCCAGCAGCACCAGCCGGGGATCGCGCAGCCCCTCGGGGGCGGCCGCCGAGGGCCTCGGAGACAGCACGGTGACGGCGGTGATCTCCTGCCCCAGCAGCCAGCGGGCCGCGTCCACCTCGTGCACCACGGAGTCGCTGATCAGCATGTCGCTGGTGAAGAAGGACGGGGAGGAGGCGTTGCGGTGGCGGCAGTGCAGGAAGAGCGGCCGCCCGATCCCGCCCGCGTCCAGCAGCTGCTTCAGTCCTTCGTACTCGGCGTCGTGCCGCCGCATGAACCCCACCTGCACCAGCCGCCGCCCCAGCCGCTGTTCGGCCTCCATGACGCGCAGCGCCCCCGCCGGGTCCGGGGTCAGCGGCTTCTCGCACAGCACCGGCAGCTCCCGCTCCAGGGCGTGCAGAATCGCTTCCTCGTGGGCGGGCCCGGGTGAGGCGATCAGTACGGCCCGCACCCCGGGCGCGGCTATCGCGGCCGCCGGGTCGGTGTGGGCGCTCGCGCCGTCCAGGGCGCCCGCGACCTCCTTGACCCGGTCCCCGTCCGGGTCGGCCACGGCGACCACCCGCGCCCCGCCCACGCTCCGCCCGATCCGGCGCACGTGGTCGGCGCCCATCTTCCCGGTGCCGATGACGGCGATGCCGAGGGTGCTGGTGCTCATGCGATTCCTCCTTCAGACGCCACAGGAGCGCAGATAGGCACGGGTGCGGCGGGCGATCGGCAGCGGCTGGTCGGGCGGGCACGGGTACATGTCCTGTTCCACGATGGCGAACAGGTCCACGCCGAGCCGCCCGGCCGCCGCCAGTACGGGTTCCAGCGCGGGCACCCCGGACGGCGGTTCGCACATCACCCCGCGGCCCACGGCCGGCCCGAAGGGCAGCTCCTGCGCGAGGACTTCGGCGAGGATCCGCGGGTCCACCTGCTTGAGGTGGAGGTAGCCGATCCGTTCGGCGAAGGTCTCGACGGCCTGGACGCTGTCGCCGCCGCAGTAGGCGTAGTGCCCCGTGTCCAGGCAGAGGGAGACCACGTCGGGGTCGGTGGCGTCCAGGAAGCGGGCCACGTTCTGCGGGGTGTCGATGTGGGTGTCGGCGTGCGGGTGGACGACGATCCGCAGCCCGTAGCGGTCCTGGACCTCGCGGCCCAGCCGCTCGGTCTGGGAGGTCAGTTCACGCCACTGGGCGGGCGTGAGGGTGCGGTCCTCCAGCACCTTGCCCGTCTTGTCGTCCCGCCAGAAGGAGGGGATGACGACGAGGTGCGCCGCGCCCACGGCCTGCGTGAGCGCCGCGATCCGCGACACGTGGTCCCAGGTCTCCTCCCACACGGCGGGGCCGTGATGGAGTCCGGTGAAGACCGTTCCGGCGCTGACCCGCAGCCCGCGCCGGGCCGTCTCCTCGGTGAGGCGGGCGGGATCGGTGGGCAGATAGCCGTAGGGGCCGAGCTCGATCCACTCGTACCCGGCGTCGGCGACCTCGTCGAGGAAGCGTTCCCAGGGGGTCTGCCGGGGGTCGTCGGGAAACCAGACACCCCAGGAGTCCGGAGCCGAACCGACACGGATACGCGTCAACGCGGGCGGGGAGGACGTCATGACGACCACCTTAGGCTGGGACGAGAGCGGGAGGACTGACTGTGACCGGGACCGGCGATCCGTTGGAGTTCGACCTCATCACGATGGGCCGGATCGGGGTGGATCTCTACCCGCTGGCGACCGGCGTACCACTGGCCGAGGCGGAGACCTTCGGCAGGTTCCTCGGCGGCTCCCCGGCCAACGTGGCCGTGGCGGCGGCCCGGCTGGGACGGCGGGTGGCGCTGATCACCCGTACCGGCGCGGACCCCTTCGGCGGGTATCTGCGCGCCGAGCTGCGGGGGTTCGGGGTCGACGACCGGTGGGTCGGCGAGGTCGCGGACCTGCCCACGCCCCTGACCTTCTGCGAGATGTTCCCGCCGGACCGCTTCCCCCTGTACTTCTACCGGCTGCCGAAGGCCCCGGATCTGGAGATCGCGGTGGAGGAGCTGGACCTGGACGCGGTACGCGCGGCCCGGGTGTTCTGGATGACGGGCACGGGCCTGAGCGAGGAGCCCTCGCGGGAGGCGACTCTGGCGGCGCTGGACGCCCGCGGCGGCGCCGGTGCGGAGGCGGGGACGACGGTGTTCGACCTGGACTGGCGGCCCATGCTGTGGCGGGAGAAACCCGGGCCGTACTACGAGCGGGCGCTGGCCCGGGCGACGGTGGCCGTCGGGAACCTGGAGGAGTGCGAGATCGCCACGGGGGAGTCCGAGCCGTACGCGGCGGCGCGGGCGCTGCTCGCCGCCGGGGTGGAACTGGCGGTGGTCAAACAGGGCCCGGAGGGCGTGTTGGCCGTCCACCGCGACGGAACGGAGGCGCAGGTACCGCCGGTTGCCGTCCAGGTGGTCAACGGGCTGGGCGCCGGTGACGCGTTCGGGGGCGCGCTGGTCCACGGGCTGCTGGAGGGCTGGCCGCTGGCGCGGGTGATGCGGTACGCGAACGCGGCGGGGTCCATCGTCGCGGGGCGGCTGGCGTGTTCCAGCGCGATGCCGTTCGCGGCGGAGGTCGAGGAGGTGCTGGTCCGTGCCGGTGGTGAGTGAGTGGGGGATGTCCTGGACGAGGCTGGTCGTCCTCGACCTGGCGCCCGGTGAGGTGTACGGGTTCGCGTGCGGGGAGTCGGAGTGGATCGTGCTCCCGCTGTCGGGCGGCTGCGAGGTCCGCTGCCGGGGGCCGGAGGATGCGGCGGGGCCGGCCATTCCAGCCTCGCCGGCGTGTGAGGCGCGGGGGTCTGGGGCCGGCGCCCGCAACAGCGGTCCGCAGACGTTCGAACTGCGCGGGCGGACGGGGGTGTTCGACGCCGTGACCGACTTCGCGTACGTGCCACGGGACGCGCACGCGGAGGTCGCCTCGGCCCGGGGAGGGCGCTTCGCCCTCGCGGGGGCGCGGTGCGCGCGGCAGCTCCCCGCACGCTACGGCCCGGCCGGAGCCGTGCCCGTGGAGCTCCGCGGCGCGGGCCAGTGCTCCCGCCAGGTGAACAACTTCGCCGCCGCGGGCCCCGGCGGCTTCGACTGCGACCGGCTGATCGCCGTGGAGGTGCTCACCCCCGGCGGGAACTGGTCCTCCTACCCGCCCCACAAGCACGACGCGCACCACCCCGGCGAGGAGTCCCGCCTGGAGGAGATCTACTACTTCGAGATCGCCCCGCACGGGAACACCCCCGGCCTCGGCTACCAGCGCGTCACCCCGTCCCCCGCCGGAAAGACCGACATCCTCACCGAGGTGCGCTCCGGCGACGCCGTGCTCATTCCGGACGGCTGGCACGGGCCGTCCATCGCCGCCCCCGGGCACGACATGTACTACCTGAACGTCATGGCCGGGCCGCCCGGCGAGCCCCGGGAGTGGCTGATCCGGGACCACCCCGACCACAGCTGGATCCGCGACAGCTGGGACGGGCAGGACATCGACCCCCGGCTGCCCTTCCACCACGAGGAGGCCACCCCGTGAGGCTGACCGTCGCCCAGGCACTCGTACGCTTCCTCGCCCGCCAGTACACGGAGCGCGACGGGCGGCGCCGCCGGCTGATCGCCGCCACCTGGGGGATCTTCGGGCACGGCAACGTCGCCGGCATCGGCCAGGCCCTCCTGGAGGAGGGCCCCGACGCCATGCCCTTCTTCCAGGGGCGCAACGAGCAGGCCATGGTGCACGCCGCCGTCGGGTACGCCCGCCAGTGCGGCCGGCTCTCCGCACACGCCGTCACCACCTCCATCGGGCCCGGCGCCACCAACCTCGTCACCGGGGCCGCCCTCGCCACCATCAACCGGATCCCGGTGCTCCTGCTGCCCGGTGACACCTTCGCCACCCGGCCCGCCGACCCCGTGCTCCAGCAACTGGAGGTCCCCTACGCCGGGGACGTCTCCGTCAACGACACCCTGCGGCCCGTCTCCCGCCACTTCGACCGGATCACCCGCCCCGAAGCCCTCGTTCCGGCGGCGCTCCAGGCCATGCGGGTGCTCACCGACCCCGTGCAGACGGGCGCCGTCACCCTCGCGCTGCCGCAGGACGTCCAGGCGCAGGCCTACGACTGGCCCGAGGAGTTCTTCGCCGAGCGGGTCTGGGGCGTGCGCCGCCCCCGGCCCGACCGCACGGAGCTCGCCGCGGCCGCCGAGGCCGTACGGGGATCCGCGCGCCCCCTGCTCGTCGCCGGTGGCGGGATCCGCCACAGCGGGGCCCAGGCAGCCCTCGCCGCCTTCGCCGACGCCACCGGGATCCCGGCGGCCGCTACCCAGGCGGGCAAGGGGGCCTTGCCGCACGACCACCCGGCCGACGTCGGCGGGATCGGCCACACCGGGACGGCCACCGCCGCCGCCCTGGCCCGGGAGGCCGATCTGGTCATCGCCGCCGGTACCCGCCTGACGGACTTCACCACCGCCTCCGCGACCCTCTTCCGCGATCCGGCCGTCCGGTTCATCGGCCTCAACCTCGATCCGTACGACGCCCACAAACTGGCCGCCCGGCCGCTGGTGGCCGACGCGCGCGAGGGGCTCGACGAGCTGCGGGAGGCGGTCGCCGGGTACCGGGTGGATCCCGCGTACGAGACGGCGTACCGGCAGCGCCATCAGGAGTGGGAGAGCCGCGTCGACCGGGCCTGGGCCGTCGACGACGAGGACGCGGCGCCCACCCAGACCCAGGTGCTGGGCCTGCTCGACGCCCTCGTCGACGACACCGACATCCTGATCAACGCGGCCGGCTCGCTCCCCGGCGACCTGCACAAGCTGTGGCGGGCCCGGTCCGCGGACCAGTACCACGTGGAGTACGGATACTCCTGCATGGGCTACGAGATCCCGGCGGCGATCGGCGTCGCACTCGCCGCACCCGGCCGGCCGGTGTGGGCGCTGGTCGGGGACGGCACCTACCTGATGAACCCGACCGAGATCGTCACCGCCGTGCAGGAGGGGATCCCGATCAAGGTGGTGATCCTCGACAACCACGGCTACGCCTCGATCGGCGGCCTGTCGGGGGCGGTGGGCGGCGAGGGGTTCGCCACCGGATACCGCTTCCGGGCGCCCGACGGCACGTACACGGGCGACCCCCTTCCGGTGGACCTGGCGGCCAACGCGGCCTCCCTGGGAATGGCCGTCATCCGCACCCGCACCCTCGGTGACCTGCGGAAAGCCCTGGCGCAGGCACGCTCGGCGGACCGTCCCACATGTGTCTACGCGCAGACCCGAACACCCGACACTGTGTCGGGCCCACCCCCGGCACAGGCGTGGTGGGATGTTCCTGTGGCCGAGACCGCGACCCGTAAGGCGGCGGCCGAGGCCCGTGAAGAGTACGACCGGCAAGCCGCGCAGCGACGTCGCCATCTGTGAAGGAGCAAGGCACATGAAGACCGTCAACCACTGGATCGGTGGCAAGACCGTCGAGGGCGCGTCGGGCAATTACGGCCCGGTCACCGACCCGGCCACCGGCGAGGTCACCACGCAGGTCGCGCTCGCCTCGGCCGAAGAGGTCGACGCGGCGGTACAGGTCGCGAAGGAGGCCTTCCAGACCTGGGGCCGGTCCTCGCTGGCCGCCCGCACCAAGGTGCTGTTCGCCTACCGCGCCCTGCTCGACGCCCACCGCGACGACATCGCCGAGCTGATCACCGCCGAGCACGGCAAGGTCCACTCGGACGCGCTGGGCGAGGTCGCGCGCGGCCTGGAGATCGTCGAGCTGGCCTGCGGCATCACCACGCAGCTCAAGGGCGAGCTGTCGACGTCGGTCTCCAGCCGGGTGGACGTCTCCTCCATCCGCCAGCCGCTGGGCGTGGTCGCGGGCATCACCCCCTTCAACTTCCCGGCGATGGTGCCGATGTGGATGTTCCCGCTGGCCGTGGCCTGCGGAAACACCTTCATCCTCAAGCCGAGCGAGAAGGACCCGTCGGCGTCCAACAAGCTCGCCGAGCTGATGAGCGAGGCGGGCCTGCCGGCGGGCGTGCTGAACGTCGTGCACGGCGACAAGGTGGCCGTGGACGCGCTCCTGGCCCACCCCGACATCGCGGCCGTCTCCTTCGTCGGCTCGACCCCGATCGCCCGCCACATCCACACCACCGCCTCGGCCAACGGCAAGCGCGTACAGGCGCTGGGCGGCGCCAAGAACCACATGCTGGTCCTCCCGGACGCCGACCTGGACGCCGCGGCCGACGCGGCGGTGTCCGCGGCCTACGGCTCGGCCGGTGAGCGCTGCATGGCGATCTCCGCCGTCGTGGCCGTCGGCTCCATCGCCGACACCCTGGTCGACAAGATCCGCGAGCGCGCCGAGAAGATCAAGATCGGCCCCGGCAACGACCCGACGTCCGAGATGGGCCCGCTGATCACGGCGGCCCACCGCGACAAGGTCGCCTCGTACGTGAAGGGCGCGGCGGCGCAGGGCGCCGACGTGGTGCTGGACGGCACCGGCTACACCGTCGAGGGCAACGAGAACGGCCACTGGATCGGCCTCTCCCTGCTCGACAACGTCCGGACCGACTCCGACGCCTACCGCGACGAGATCTTCGGCCCGGTGCTGTGCGTCCTGCGCACGGAGACCTACGAGGAGGGCGTGGCCCTCATCAACGCCTCGCCGTTCGGCAACGGCACCGCGATCTTCACCCGCGACGGCGGCGCCGCCCGCCGCTTCCAGCTGGAGATCGAGGCCGGCATGGTCGGCGTCAACGTCCCGATCCCGGTGCCGGTGGGCTACCACTCCTTCGGTGGCTGGAAGGACTCGCTCTTCGGCGACCACCACATCTACGGCAACGACGGCATCCACTTCTACACCCGCGGCAAGGTCGTCACGACCCGCTGGCCGGACCCGGCCGACGCCCCGTCCGGCGTGGACCTGGGCTTCCCGCGCAACCACTGACACCCCCGGACCCCCGGACCCCGTACGGCGAGAACCCCCGGCCCACCCCCTCACGGGCCGGGGGTTCCCGCTGTCCCGTTTCCGTCTCGCTCCGTTCCGCTCCGTCCCGTTCCGTGCCCTGCCTTTCAGGGCGCGGGCGTCAGGTGCGGGGCGGGTTCGGGGTGCTCCTCCACCCGGCTGCGCCGGCGGCGCAGCACCCGCAGGGCGAGGGCCGCTCCCGCCGCCAGCAGGAGCGCGCCCACCGCCAGCCAGGGGACGGCGGTGAACCGGGTCCCGGACTGCGAGCGCAGATCGGGGTGGGCCGTCGCGCCCGCCGTGACCGTGACGCTCACCCGGTCCGACTGGGGCGCGTCCGGCCAGGGTTCGGTCAGTTCGATGCGCTGGCCGGGCAGCAGGGACAGCTTCAGCTCGCGGGTCGGGCGGTTGAGCAGCTCGCGCCCGAACAGGCCGCGCGCGGACACCGCCACCGTGGGCTCGACGACCAGGTTGCCCCGGTTGACCAGCGTGTACGAGACCGTGGCCCGCGCGTTCTTGACCCAGGGCAGCAGCGGGGCCGCGCGGGTGACCCGTACGTCCTCCACGCTCAGGCCCGGGGTCACCGGCCCGGGCACCCGGAAGTAGAGGCGCGCGCCCACCGAGCGCTTCACCCCGACCTGGACCTTGCCCTCCTGCTGGACGCCCTCCACCGCCGTGCCCAGGGCGACGATCCCGCCGACGTGGTCGCCGGGTGTCGCGTCCGCCGGGACCTTCACCGTGAACGGGATGTCCGTGCGGCCCTTGGGCGGCACGGTGACGGGGCGCGCGGCCTGCGGTGCCAGCGTGATCCACGCGCCGACGTCCTTGGGCGGGCTCTCCACCGGCAGCAGGGCGAAGGCACCGCCCGAGGGGGTGTTCACGGCGTCGGTCGCGAAGACCTGGAACGTCAGCTCCTTCTCGGAGGAGTTCAGGATCGTCACGCTGTCGCCGAGGGTGGTCCCGGCCTCGCCCTGGTGGAAGAAGTACGCGCGGTCGGTCGTCGCCGCTCCGGCCGCCGGTGTCGGGAAGACGCTCCAGGTGCCGTTGTCCGCCGCCCTGGCGGCCGTGGCGGACAGCAGGCCCGTGCCCGTCACCAGCGCGAGCAGGGGCGCGAGCGCGAGCAGGGCCAGGAGCCGGCTGACGTGCGGACCGTACGAGGGGGTGCGGATGCGCATGGGCGGTCTCTCCAGTCGGCGCGGCGCGGGGAAAGGGGTGGCGCGGCGCCGGAGCGCCGCACCACCCGGGACGGAGCGGGGCCGTACGGGTCAGGCGATCGAGAAGGTGACGACCGTCTGGTAGGTGTCGGCGAACATGAACGGCGGGAGCTGGATCATCCCGGCGCCGCCGACGGCGAACTCACCACCGGTCAGCTCCTCCCCGCCGGCGGCCTGCGAGGCCACCTTCATCGGGGTGTCGGAGATCGCGCCGGGCGCGCCCGCGGTGCAGGTGCTCGGGCTGTCCGGGTTGGTCACGGTGCAGGACGGCTGGATGCCGATCTGCGCCTTGGCCATCGAGTGACCGGTGGTCTGGTTCAGGAACGGCGTGCGCGTCGCCGTCACGTCCCAGCCGAGCGAGCCGCCGCGGAAGTCCTGCACGGTCGCGGCGTTGAAGACGCCGACCACCGACTGGGCCTTTCCGTTGATGGTGACCGAGCCGAAGCTGACGGCCGGCTGCCCGTCCTTCGGGCCGAGGCCCAGCGGCCCGGGCAGGACCTCGACGTCGACCGGGTTCTTCACGCCCGGCTGGTCCTCCAGGAACACGAAGGCCTTGTACGGGGTGACCGCGCCGTCGATCCTGATCGCGTCGGCCTTCTTGGTGACCGTGACGGTGCAGGTCGCGGCGCCGGAGGCGTCCGCGGTGCCCGCACCGGCATCACCCGTCGCCACGCCCCCGAGGAGGGCGGAGCAGGTGACCGCGCCGGCCGGGAAGTTGGCGCCGTTGACGACGACGGCGGTACCCGCCGGGCCGCTGTTAGGCGTCAGCTTCGTCGTGACCGGGTCCTTGGGCAGGGCTTCGACCGCGACCGAGCCGAGCGAGGCGCTCGGGCGCGGCGCCGGGGTGCAGGTGGTGGTGAAGACCGAACCGGAGAGGTCCGCGTCGGTGACCGCCAGGTCGAGTGCGACGTTGACCGCGGTGCCCTCGGTGCCGTCCGGAATCCTGATCGTTCCGGAGAACGCCTTGGGGTCGAGCGGCTGCCCGGCCACGACGGTGACGGTCTCGGGCGGGCTGGTGACCACCTGGGTGGTCGTCCCGACCTTGAGGGTGATCTTGGAGGTGTTCACCGTGGTGACGGAGAACGCGGGGACCAGCGGGCTCGCACCCGGGTCGATCGTGATCGGGACGACGTCGCCGGCCTTGGCGCCGTCCGGGAGGGTGACGGTGTAGTTCTGGTTGCCCGAGCCGTCCGACTGCGGCGCCGGGGCGTCGCAGTTCTCGAAGACGGCGGTGGTCTTGGTCGCGGCCTGCGCGGAGCCTGCCAGGCCCACCACGCCGCCCGACAGGGCCAGGGAGAGGGCTGCCGCCCCGGCCAGTACTCTTCGTCGATGCGTTCTCGTACTCACTGGGTCGCGACTCCTTCGTCATGACGAACCCTCCCCCCACCCGCTGTGTGGGGGAGGCCGAGCCGGTGCGGTGGCCGATATTGACGCGTCGCCGTGATGAGAAGTCAATGACTTGCTTTCGCCCGAAGCACACATAAATTGATGGGCCATCAGGGGCGGTCTGATGGCCCCTCGCATACCGGCCGGTCGGGGTGGCCCGGTGGCCGGAGGTCGGTGGCTGGTGGCTAGCGCTCGGTGGGCAGGTGGAGCAGCAGGTTCGCGCTGCCGGCCGGCAGGGCGGTGATCCGGTCGGGCACGGCACTGCGTACGAGCGCCTCGGAGACCTGGGCCGGAGTCCTCGCGAGGCCGCGCGCCAGGATGAGCGCGGCGACCCCGGCCACGTGCGGCGAGGCCATCGAGGTGCCGGAGGAGCGGGCGGTGGCCGTGGTGGAGCCCTTCCAGGCCGAGGTCACGGACACGCCCGGCGCCCAGAGGTCCACGCACCTGCCGTAGCTGGAGAAGGGCGCGCGCCGGTCCCGGGCGTCGGTCGCCCCGACCGTGATGGCCTGGCGGACGGAGGACGGGGATCCGCCACAGGCGTCCTTGCCCTCGTTCCCGGCGGCCACGGTGAAGGTGATCCCGGAGGCCACGGCCCGGATCACCGCCCGGTCCAGGGCGGAGCTGCGCGTACCGCCCATGCTCATGTTCGCCACCGCCGGGGTGGCCCGCGCCTTGGCGGCGTCCTTCACCATCCAGTCGATGCCCTTGAGCATGGCCGAGAGCCTCCCGGAACCACGGCAGTCGGCCACCTTCACCCCGACGAGGGACACCCCCTTGGCGACCCCGTACCGCTGCCCGCCGATGGTCGCGGCGACGTGCGTGCCATGGCCGTTGCAGTCGCCGGAGCTGCCGGGGAACAGCTCGCTGTAGCCGAAGCGGGCGCGCCCGCCGAACTCCTGGTGACGGGTGTTGATCCCGGTGTCGATCACGTAGACCGTCACGCCCTCGGCCTTCGTGGGGTACGTGTACGAGCCGTCGAGCGGGAGCTCGCGCTGGTCGATCCGGTCCAGCGGCCAGGGCGCGGGGCTCTGCGACTGCGCGTCGGCGAGGTCCATGGTGTGGAACCGCGCGTCGGGCTCCACGGAGGCCACCCGGGGGTCGGCGGCCAGGGCGGCGGCGCGGGCGGCGGTGGTACGGACGGCGAAGCCGTGGAGGGCCGCGTCGTAGACCGGCCCGACCTCGTCCCCGGCGTCTTCCGCCTCGGCGACGAGCGCACGGGTCGTGGCGCGGGAGCCGGTGTCCTTGAGGACGACGACGTAGGGGGCGGAGTCCGAGGTGGCGGAGGAGGTGACGGAGTGCGGGGGCAGGGGAGTGGCGGCTGTGGTGGACGCGGCGGCTGTGGCGGCGGTGGTGGCCGTGGTGGCCGCCACGAGGAGCGCGGCGGCGGGGAGGAACGCGGCGAAAGGGGTCATGCGGCCGATGCTCGGCGAGCGGCGGCGCGGGCGCGCGGAGGGTGCGCCGTGTGGGCGCACGACACGCCCTCGTGCGGTGAGGGGGTGTCTGGTGGGTCAGGCCGGATCAGGGAGCCGGCCTGACCCACCAGACACCCCCTGGTTACGGGGCGAGCTGCCAGCCGCGCATCGCGAAGAGCCCTTCGTCGCGCGCCCCGCAGGCGGTGTAGGTGGCCAGGGCGGGCTCGTTGTCGGTGTCGACCCCCGCCCACATGCCGTAACAGCCGCGTCCCCGCGCCTCGTCGGCGAGGGCCAGGGTCAGGGCGCGGCCGATCCCGCGGCGGCGGTACCCCTCGTCCACGGAGAGCTCGTACAGGCACATCTCGGTGCCCTTGTCGGGGTGGCACATCTCGATCCCGGAGACCATTCCGGCGGGCACGCCGTCGACGTAGGCGATGAGCATCACGTGCCCGGGGGCGGAGAGGAAGCGCTCGGACCAGTCCTTGCGGACGGGCCCGTCGAAGAGGGCTTCGGCGGCGGAGAGTTCGGCGGGGGTGAAGGCCCGGCGGATGTCCATGGCGGCCACGATAAGGCGTAGCCGACGGATGGCGAGCGGTATGTCGGTACGGCGTGGCGGGGCGCCGGGCCGATCGCCGAGGCGGGGGCGGGGCGGTCTCAGGGAGCGGTCGGGGAGGAGGCGCCGTCCGTCCAGGCGTAGACCCGCTTGCCGCGGACGGCCACCTGGTACTGCCGGGCGTCGCGGCACTCGGGCCGGACCTCGGACCGCAGGCTGCGCGGCCACCACTTGGCGTGCAGATCGGGGGCGCCCGGCTGTTTCGTCGCGGCCGCGCCGCACTGCGGGCCGTCCAGCGGCGTCGCGCCGAGCGTGAACCGGATCAGCCGGGACCCGCCCGTGGTGCGCACCCGTATGCGCACGTCGGTGGCGTCCTTGGGTATCCAGGACGGAAGGGCGAACGGGGCCCCGGCGCGGGTGGGCGCGTCGGCCGCGGTCGCGAACCGCTTGCCCTTCTCCTTGGACACCCGGGCGTGGACGGCGTCGGTCACCGGATTGGGCGGCAGGTTGGGCAGCGCGAAGGCGGCGGTGGCGAGGGCTCCCACGGTGGCGGCGGCGATCACGAGCGGGCGGCGGTTCATGCGTTCCAGTCTGGGCGGTGAGCGCCTCTCCGCGCGTCCTTCCGCAGGACGATCCGCGCCTCTGCCGGAGGTCGCACACGGCCTCATACCTGGGAGCTGCCCGGTGCAGTGACGGGGCGCAGGGTGGTGCGGTGACCGGCGCAGGGCGGTGCAGTAACCGGGCGCCGTGCGGGGCGTTGGCCGGGGTGACCCGCCCGCTCCGGCCCCCGAGGAACGCCATGCGCCGTCCCCGCCCCCTCCCCGCCCTCGCCGCCGCCACCGCGGTGCTCGCCCTCGCGTCACCGGCCTGGGCCGCAGCCGGGGCGCCGGCGGACAAGCCGCAGGTGCTGAGCCGCTGGACGCAGAGCAGCGCCCGCAGCTACCGCGCCTGGGCGGACGCGCGCGAGCACCGGGCCGCGTGGGCCGCGTACGGCTTCGACTGGTCGACGGACCTCTGCACCACCTCCCCGGACAACCCCTTCGGCTTCCCCTTCGAAGCGGCCTGCGCACGCCACGACTTCGGCTACCGCAACCACCGGGCGGCTGGGCTGTTCCCCGCCGCCAAGGCACGGCTGGACGAGGCGTTCCACGCGGACATGAAGAGGGTCTGCGCGGCGTACCGGGGCCCCCGCAAGAGCTCGTGCGACAGCACCGCGTGGACCTACTACCAGGCCGTCAGGCTCTTCGGCATCTCCTAGGCTCCGGGGTTCCTGGGGTTCCTGGGGTTCCTGGGGTTCCTGGGGTCCGGGGTTCCTGGGCTCCCGGTCGCCCGGCTCAACAGCACACCACGGGGACCTGCTGGACCAGGTTGTTGCCGAAGCCGCCGCGGTTCCAGGGCTGTTCGACGGGCTGGGTGCGGCCCGCGCCGTCCGTGGCCCGGACAGTGAGGGTGTGGCTCCCGGGCGTGGCCCGCCAGTCGCAGCTCCAGGCCTGCCACGCCCAGCGGTGCGCCCCCTGCGGCTCGACCCGGGCCGGAGTCCAGGAGCGGCCCGCGTCGGCGCTGACCTCCACCCCGACCACGGCCCCGTACCCGGACCAGGCGCGCCCCTCCAGCCGTACGGGGCCGGGGCGCACGATGCGGGTGCGCGACATGAAGTCGGGGAAACCCGGCGGGACCATCAGGGCGCGCGGGGCGATGCGGGTGACGGGGTCGCCCGGTTCGTCGGGGTCCTGCCGGTACCGGTAGGCCACGGACTGCTGGAACCCGGTGAACGGGGCGTCGACGAGGGTGATCTCGCGCAGCCATTTGACGTGCGCCATGCCGTACCAGCCGGGGACGACCAGCCGCAGCGGATACCCGTGCTGCGGCGGCAGGGGCCGGCCGTTCATGGCGTACGCGATCAGCACCTCGGGGTCGTCGCCGGTGGCCGCCGACAGGGGCAGACTGCGCTGGTAGTCCTGCTCGACTCCGCGTTCGACCCCGTGATCGGCCCCGGTGAACACGACCTCCACGGCGTCCGGCCGCACCCCGGCCTCCGCGAGCACCAGGCGCAGCGGTACGCCGGTCCACTCGGCGGTGCCCACCGCCTCGACCAGCCACGGCTGGCTGACCGGGCGGGGCGACAGGCGCGCCCGGCCGTTGCCCGCGCACTCCATGGTGACCCGGTGGGTGACGGCGGGAAATCCGCGCAGGGCGGCGAGGTCCAGAGTCAGCGGGGTGGCGACCCGGCCGCCGACCGTCAGGCTCCAGTGGTCCGCGTCGGCGGCGGGGATGTCGTAGTGGACCAGGACGTAGTGCAGCCCCGGCGGCGTGACCTCGTAGCGCAGGGCCTCCAGCGGGAGGCCGTGGTTGCGGGCCGCGAGCGCCAGCTCCTCCGCGCTGATCCCCTCGCCGGGCGCCGCGATCCGTCCCGGGGTGCTGACCTCCTGCAAGGGTGCCTGCTCCATCTCCTCATGGTCGCGCGCACCGCGCGGCGCGGCACGTCGTCGGCCGAAAAGGCCTAGCGCGACAGGTACTCGTTGAACCAGCTCCGCGCCAGGTCGGCCACCTCGTCCAGTGCTCCCGGCTCCTCGAAGAGGTGGGTGGCGCCCGGGATGACCTCCAGCCGGTTCTCGCAGCGCAGCTCGCGCTGGGCCTGCCGGTTCAGTTCGAGCACCGTGGTGTCCCGGCCGCCCACGATCAGGAGCGTGGGCGCCCGTACGCCGGCCAGCCGCGGGCCGGCGAGGTCGGGCCGCCCGCCCCGGGACACCACGGCGCCGACGTCCGGACCGTCGCCGGGCCCGTTCCCGGCGGCAGCGGCGAGATCCGCGGCCGCCCACAGGGCTGCGGCGGCCCCGGTGCTGGCCCCGAAGTAGCCGATCGGGACGGAGGTGCGCCGGCGCAGCCAGCGGGTGGCGTCCGCGAGCCGCGCGGCCAGGGTCTCGATGTCGAAGACGTTGGCCCGGTCGGCCTCCTCGGCGGGCGTGAGCAGGTCGAAGAGGAGGGTGCCGAGGCCCGCCCGGTTCAGGTCCGCCGCCACCGCACGGTTGCGCGGGCTGTGGCGGCTGCTGCCGGAGCCGTGGGCGAACATCACGACCGCCCCGGCGGTCTCGGGGAGGGTGAGGTCACCGGCCAGTGCGGTGCCGCCGGCGTCCACCTCGACCGCCGAGGACCCGGACGTCTCGCGGGACGCACCGCCGGAGGGACCGGACGCGGAGGTCGCGGCCGCCGCCCGTGCCAGCAGGTCGACGACCTCCTCGTCCGGCGTCTGGGAGAAGTCCGCGTACCACTCGCCGACGGCGCGGAAGGCGCGCGGTGTGGACAGGCACACCACCTCGTCGGCCTCGGTGGCCAGCCACGCGATCGCGTCCGGCGGCGCCACGGGGACGGCCAGGACCACCCGCCCCGCGCCCTGCGCCCGTACGACCTCGCACGCGGCGGCGGCCGTCGACCCGGTCGCGATCCCGTCGTCCACCAGGATCACCGTGCGGCCGGTGAGGTCCACCCGCGGCCGGTCGCCGCGGAACCTGGCCGCCTGCCGTGCGAGCTCCGCCTCCTCGGCGCGCTCGACGGCCGCGAGGTCCTGCTGTCCGACCCGGCTGCTGCGGACGATGTCCTCGCTGATGACCCGTACGCCACCCTCGCCGATCGCGCCGAACCCCAGCTCACGGTGGTAGGGGACGCCGAGCTTGCGCACCACGATCACATCGAGGGGGACGCCGAGGGCCCGCGCCACCTGGAAGGCGACCGGGACCCCGCCGCGGGGGAGGCCCAGGACCACGGGACGCTCCGGCGCCAGGTGGCGCAACGCCTCGGCGAGACGCGCACCCGCGTCCGCGCGATCGGTGAACTGCACGAGGGTTCACCCCCAACCCGGGGAAACGTCAGGCCACGCATCCACCTCTACGCCTACTTCGACGCAACCCCATGCCCGACCTCCTCGCAAGTCCGCGCGCGTCCTCGCGGCGGGGCCCGTCGGCGCGCCGTGTCTGAATTGATAGCGAAGAGTGAATTTGGGTAGCTTTGCGTGAGTTCCGGGCGGCCGGCCCGCTCGATCCAGTGGCGGGGGTCCGGACGCTTCGGACAGGAGGTGCGTGCCGGTGCCTGGTCCGAGCGAGCGGGAAACACGGCCGAAGGAACCGGGGAAGCGGTCGGAGGGACCGGGGAAGCGGCCGGAGGAACCGGGAAGAGGGACGCGCGGCGCGGTGGTCCGGGGCGCCGAGGCCCTGGACGCACGGCTCCCGCTCTCGGAAGTGGCCCGGTCGCTCGTCCGCAAGGTCTTCCCCGACCACTGGTCCTTCCTCCTGGGCGAACTGGCGCTCTACAGCTTCGTCGTCCTGCTGCTGACCGGGGTGTTCCTCGCCTTCTTCTTCGACCCGTCCATGCGCGAGAGCGCGTACCAGGGCTCGTACGCCCCACTGCGCGGCGTGCCCATGTCGCAGGCCTACCTCTCCACCCTGGAGATCAGCTTCGACGTACGGGGCGGGCTGCTGATCCGTCAGCTCCACCACTGGGCGGCGCTGCTCTTCCTGTCCTCCATCGGGGCGCACATGCTGCGGGTGTTCCTCACCGGCGCCTTCCGCCGCCCCCGGGAGGTCAACTGGCTGCTGGGCGTCACCCTCTTCCTGCTGTCCCTCCTGGAGGGCTTCGCGGGCTACTCGCTCCCCGACGACCTGCTGTCGGGCACCGGGCTGCGGATCGCCCAGGGGATCATGCTGTCGGTCCCGCTCGTCGGCACGTACCTGAGCTTCTTCGCCTTCGGCGGTGAATACCCCGGGGACGACATCGTGTCCCGGCTCTACCCCGTGCACATCCTGCTGGTCCCCGGCCTGCTGCTGGGCCTGATCACCGTGCACGTCCTGCTCGTCTTCGCCCTGAAGCACACCCAGTGGCCGGGACCCGGCAGGACCGGCCGCAACGTCGTGGGCCTGCCCTTCCACCCGCAGTACGTCGCCAAGTCCGGCGGCCTGTTCCTCATGGTGTTCGGGCTGCTCGCCGCCCTCGGAGCGCTGGCGCAGATCAACCCCATCTGGAGCTACGGCCCCTACCGCGCCGACGTGGTCTCCACCGGCGCCCAGCCCGACTGGTACGTCGGATTCCTCGAAGGGGCGCTGCGCCTGATGCCCGGCGTGGAGACCCGGCTGTGGGGGCACACCGTCATGTGGAACCCCCTGCTGACGGCCGTGGTGCTGCCCGGCCTGCTCTTCGCCGTCCTGTACGCCTATCCCTTCTTCGAACGCTGGATCACCGGTGCGACGGGGGAACGCCACCTGTGCGACCGCCCGCGTGACCGGCCCGTCCGCACCGCCCTGGGCACGGCGGCCCTGTCCTGCTACGCCGTGCTCCTGCTCGCCGGGGCCCAGGACGTCCTCGCCTTCGTCTTCGACGTGGCCCTGCCGGCGCTGACCTGGACGCTGCGCGTCGCGGTCGTCGCCGTCCCGGTGGCCGTCTTCTGGCTGACCAGGCGGCTGTGCCTGGGCCTCCAGGAGCGCGAGCGCCGCCTGTTGACCGACGGCGAGGCCTCCGGGCTGGTGGTCCAGGGAGTCGAGGGCGGCTTCCGGCCACAGCACCGGGCCCTCACGCCCGGCGAGCGGTACGCGGTCCTCGCCCGGGAACGGCCCCGGCCGCTGGCGCCCCACGGGGGCGCGGGCGGGGGCCGGCTGGGGGCGCTGCTGCACAAGGCGCGGTCGGCCCTCAGCCGCTGGTACTACCGGGACAGCGTCCCCTACCCCACGACCGCCGAGCAGCGCCGGAAGATCGCCGAGACCACGGCGGGCCCGGACCACCCGAGGCCACCCGCGAGAGCGAACGACTGACCCACTCCTGCCTGACCCCTGGCTACTCCTCGTGGCCGAGGTTCTGGAAGGCGAAGCCGAGGACGCCCGGCAGCAGGACGCCGAAGCCGATGAGGCACAGCCACAGGCCCTGGACCACCCCCAGGCCGATCAGCGCGGTGCCCACGGCCGCCAGGACGGGAAAGTAGCTGCGGGCGGGGAAGAAGGCCGTACGGCCGCCCGCCTCCCGGACCTCGGCCCCCTCGCGGTCCTCCGGCCGCGCGCCGCCCCGCCGGTACTGGCGCCAGAGGAACGCGGCGACCAGGCTCGCCATGACGAAGGAGACGCAGAGGGCGGCGCTGCCCGCCGGCTCGCGCGAGAACCAGCCGTAGACGACGGTGGTCGCCCCGAAGAACAGGGCCGTACCGGTGAAGAGCCAGGCCTCACCTTTCACGGGACACCTCCGGGTGGTGCAGGTCGAAGGCCGGGGATTCGGAGCGGATCCGGGGCAGCGTGTGGAAGTTGTGCCGGGGCGGCGGGCAGCTCGTCGCCCACTCCAGGGAACGCCCCCAGCCCCAGGGGTCGTCGACGGTGACCCGTACGCCGTAGCGATGGGTCTTCCAGACGTTGTAGACGAAGAACAGCGTGGAAAGGCCCAGCAGGAAGGACCCGAGGGTGGAGATGGTGTTGAGGAGGGTGAAGCCGTCGCTCGCCAGGTAGTCCGCGTAGCGGCGCGGCATGCCCGCCTCGCCGAGCCAGTGGTGGACCAGGAAGGTGGTCTGGAAGCCGGTGAACAGGGTCCAGAAGTGGAGCACGCCCAGCCGTTCGTCCAGCATCCGTCCGGTCAGCTTCGGCCACCAGAAGTAGAAGCCGGCGAAGGTGGCGAAGACGATGGTGCCGAAGAGGACGTAGTGCAGGTGGGCGACGACGAAGTAGCTGTCCGTCAGGTGGAAGTCCAGCGGCGGCGAGGCCACCAGCACCCCGGTCAGACCTCCCAGGAGGAAGGTGACGAGGAAGCCGATGGACCACAGCATCGGCGTCTCGAAGGAGAGCGATCCCTTCCACATCGTTCCGATCCAGTTGAAGAACTTCACTCCGGTCGGCACGGCGATGAGGAAGGACAGCAGGGAGAAGAAGGGCAGCAGCACGGCCCCCGTCGCGAACATGTGGTGCGCCCACACGGTCGCGGACAGGCCGGTGATGGCGATCGTGGCGCCGATCAGAGCCACGTAGCCGAACATCGGCTTTCGGCTGAAGACGGGGAGGATCTCGGTCACCACGCCGAAGAACGGGAGGGCGACGATGTAGACCTCCGGATGCCCGAAGAACCAGAACAGGTGCTGCCACAGCAGGGCGCCGCCGTTGGCCGGGTCGAAGACGTGGGAGCCGAACCTGCGGTCCGCCTCCAGGACCAGCAGCGAGGCCGTGAGCACCGGGAAGGCCAGGAGCGCCAGGATGGAGGTGAACAGGACGTTCCACGTGAAGATCGGCATGCGGAACAAGGTCATGCCGGGCGCGCGCAGGCAGACGATGGTGGTGATGAAGTTGACCGCCCCGAGGATCGTGCTCAGACCGGAGACCGCCAGCCCCATGGCCCACAGGTCGGGGCCCGTACCGGGGGAGTAGCGGGCGCCGTTCAGCGGCGCGTAGGCGAACCACCCGAAGGCGGCCGCCCCGTGCGCGGTCAGGAATCCCGAGACGACCAGCAGGCCCCCGAAGAGGTACACCCAGTAGGTGAAGGCGTTGAGCCGCGGAAAGGCGACGTCGGGCGCGCCGATCTGCAACGGCATGATCGCGTTGGCGAAACCGGTGAAGGTGGGCGTCGCGAACAGCAGCATCATGATCGTGGCGTGGATGGTGAACATCTCGTTGTACTGCTGGTTCGAGACGATCTGCAGGCCGGGGCGGGCGAGTTCGGCCCGCATGAGCATGGCCAGCACGCCGGCGAAGAGGAAGAAGGCGAAGGCCGTCACCAGGTAGAGATTGCCGATCACCTTGTGGTCGGTGGTCGACAGCCACCTCAGAACGGCGCCCCCCTGCCCGACCCGCCGCCCACTCCCGCGCCAGGCCTCCGCCCGCGACGCCGCATCATCGGCCGCCGCGTCGTCTGGCGTTGCCCCTTCGGGTGTTGCCCCTTCGGGCGTTGCCCCTTCGGGTGAACGGTCCACCGACGTCATCCGTCCTCCAGAGAGCTTCGCCGCCGAGCCTGCACCCCTTGCCCTACAGCCTGACCCGAGCCCCGAAGCAACGGCGCGCCGTGACCATCGGCCATTCGGCGGCCCCGCCACCCAACCAAAAAGCCCTCCATGGCCGGTAGTCGCCTGCCTCCCCGTCCTACAAGACGCGACGGACTTCCTCGTAGACGGCCAGTCGGTCATCTCGGCTTGCTTGCGGCATGACGTAGCGGCGGGCGCGCACCTGCTGAAGGAATTCATCAGGGAGGGAAACGTGGTAGGTGGCCACATAAAACCCCAAGTCGCCACGCCATACCCATTCCCCATCGGTGAGAATGTTGTCCCCGCCCAGGATTCGTTCATCGGATCCCAGAGCATCATTCACGGACCCCATGATGGAGAGGATCTCGTGGCCCTCGTCAAGATATTCAAGCAGAGCCGACTCGTCAGGTTCGCCAGACTCGCGAACGAGATCCCGGAGGCTCACCATCGATTCACCGGCTTTCGTCGGCCAAAGCTCTTTGCAGAGACCTAGTACCTTCATGTTCATTCCCATTTTCTCAGTACCCTCCATCGCAATCTCAGGTGTGGTTGGCGCACTTTGAGCAGCGGCCGCCTCGTTCAACTCCGGCCGTCGGGCTCTGGTGTGGCGTGATATGCGACGAACGGGGACGCCATCATAGTGTGGATTGTTTCGAATCGCTTCAGCGATATGGGAGGGGCTCGTATCCCCCGCCCGATCCGGCTCGAAATAGCATCCGCCGTTTGCATGGATGACCGCATCGCGATAGCCGGTTTTCGGTTTTATAAGGGCATGTGGAACCGGCGGGTATGTGGGAGCTACCGGCTTGGTTGACTTGGGTGAGTTCCATGGCCGTCAGTACTTCCGGGGTGGCCAGAGCCTCGCCAAGATTACTCCCGGCGGTGACCTGTCTATTCTGGATCCCGCGATCCCCTTCTGGCGATGAATTTTGGAAAGGTGCCGATTCCCTCGCTGAAGTCGCCCTAAGGGTTATCGGCGGAGGCCTGCGGGTGCTCGGCGTGCGGCCGAGCCTGAGGTGGGCACGACGGCCAGGTCCATGGAGAGCTGCCACTTGAAGGGGCGGGGCGTCGCCGATGCCCGTCCGGTTCCTGCCATCCGGCGCTCGTCGCGGTCCTGGGCGAGTTCGTGGGCGTCACGGCGGCTCTGCCCGGCGGCCTCCGTACTCCAGGAGGGTCGGTGGACGGCTCGCAGGAGCTCTTCCGGCGCGTCTGGAGCAAGGCTCTCGAGGCCGTACTCGAAGGGTACGGGGGTGCGCGCCCGCGCGTCGGGGGACTGATCGGGGCGCAACTTCGGGAGGCTTCCTGAAGGACGGCCGTCAGGAGTCGTCCGAAGCGGGTATGCCGCCGACCTGTACGAAAGCCCTCCGCGAAGGAGGGCTCGGGGTGGTGGAGAAGAGTGCCCCCGGCAGGACTCGAACCTGCGGCCAAGTGCTTAGAAGGCACCTGCTCTATCCACTGAGCTACGGGGGCCGGAAGGTGGCCGTGGTGGCCTGGAGCCCCTGGTGGGGGTGGGACTGCGGTCCGTGCCGGGTCAAGGATAGGGCTCCGGTTGCCTTGTCCCGGTTGCTTCACTCGCGGGCCACGATGTGGAGGTTCGGTGAAGCGGTCCCGATAATCGCAGGCAGGTGCGATTCTCGCATCGGTTTTGCGCCGCGGCGCCCCCTGGTGTTGTGCACTCGTTATGCCTGCGCCCCACTCGTCCGCCGTGACCAGAATGTCCCACTGGAGTCGCGCTCGGCGCGCAGAGGACTTATAAGCTTCAAAAATGGTCCTAAATTGGGCATTCTTCGCATGTGGTGACCTTGGATGTTCGGCCTCAGCTGCTCGATGCCCTGTCCGCCCTGCGCGACCGGGTCGCGTCCGTGCGTCTGCCGCTGCCCCTGCCCGGCGCTCCGCGCGCCCGTCAAACCAGAGCCGAGCTGCTCGCGCAGCTCGACGATTACCTCGTACCCCGGCTGAAGGCGCCCGAGGCGCCCATGCTCGCCGTCGTCGGCGGGTCCACCGGGGCCGGTAAGTCCACCCTCGTCAACTCCCTCGTCGGACGACAGGTCAGCGAAGCCGGGGTGCTGCGCCCGACCACGCGCACGCCGGTGCTCGTCTGCCATCCGGATGACCACCACTGGTTCGCCGGGATGCGGGTCCTGCCCGACCTGATGCGGGTCTGGGTGCCGCACGCGGAGGAGGACGCACCCCCGGCGCCCGCCTCCCGGGCCCGCGAACGCACCCGGGCCGGCGACCGCACCCGGCGCGGCGGCGGCCACTCCACCCGGGAGATGCGGATCGAGACCGTCTCCACCCTGCCGCGCGGGCTCGCCATCCTCGACGCCCCCGACATCGACTCCCTCGTGGTCGAGAACCGGACACTCGCCGCCCAGCTCATCTGCGCCGCCGACGTCTGGGTGATGGTCACGACCGCCTCGCGGTACGCCGACGCCGTCCCCTGGCACCTGCTGCGCACCGCCAAGCAGTACAAGGCCACCCTCGTCACCGTCCTCGACCGGGTCCCGCACCAGGTGCTCGCCGAGGTCTCGCGGCAGTACGGGGCGCTGCTCACCAAGGCCGGGCTCGGCGACGTACCGCGCTTCACCGTCCCGGAGCTGCCCGAATCGGCCGGCGGGGGCGGGCTGCTGCCGGCCAGCGCCGTCGCCCCGCTGTTCGCCTGGCTCGCCCACCACGCGCAGGATCCCGCCGCCCGCCAGTACGCCGTCGGGCGGACCGCGCTCGGCGCGCTGGACTCCCTCGGGCGCCGGATGCCCGAGCTCGCCTCCGCCGTCGCGGCCCAGCACGCCGCCGCCGTACGGCTGACCTCGGCCGTCGAGGACGCGTACAAACGGGAGGGCAAGCGGGTGCGCGGCCGCCTCGACCACGGCGCCGTCCTGGCCGGGGACGCCCTGACCCGGTGGCGCGGCTACCCGCTCGACACGAGCGCCGACGAACTGCTCGACTCGCTCGCCGAATCCCTGGCCGCGCTCCTGCAGTGCGCCGTCGCCGCCGCCGACGAGCGGATCGCCGAAGCCTGGCGGCGGGAGCCGGCCGCGGGCGCGCTGGCGCTGCCCGCGCCCGACCGGGAGGCCGGGGAACGCATCGGCATGGCCGTACGGCGCTGGCGGCGCGTGCTGGAGGAACTCGCCGAGGAAGAGGTCGCCCGGCTCGACAAGCAGCCCACACCCGACGCCGACGGCGTCGCGGCCCTGCTCGTCGCCGCCCTCCTCGGCGGCAAGCGGGCGCGGCCCGCCGGGGAGCGGCTCGCCGAACGGATCGGCGCCCAGGCCGCCCTGCGCCTGCGCGACCGCGGCGCCGAACTGGTCGGCGACCACCTCGACCAGGTGCTGCGCGCCGAACGCGACCGCCGGCTCGCCCCGCTGGAAGCACTCGAAGTGACCCCGGAACCGCAGGCCGAGCTGATTGCCGCGCTGTCCCTACTGCAGAAGGAGAGGTGACGCAGTGACCGCCCTGACCGACCGCACCGACGACCGCTGGGACGACGGACTCATCGCACGATCCCGGCCCCAGGTCGCCGGCCGGGAGCCGGGCGACGAGGACGCCGACGCCGCCGACGACGGCGACGAGGGCGACGAGGCGCTCGTCCGGGCCGTCTCCGGCGCGGGCAGCGACGGCGGCAAGTCCACCGCGCCCCCGCTCAGCCCCGAGGGCTACGCCCTGCGGCTGCGCCTCGACGCGCTGCGCCAGCTCGTCGGGCTGTCCCGGACCCGGCTCGACGGCAAGACCCTCGCCGAGGCCGGGCGGGTCCTGGACGAGGCCGCCGCACGCCGCGGGCTGTCCCCGCAGCACACGGTCGTCGCGATCGCCGGCGCCACCGGAAGCGGCAAGTCCACGCTCTTCAATTCACTCGCCGGAGTGCAGATCTCCGAGACCGGACTGCGCCGCCCGACCACCGCGGCGCCCATCGCGTGCAGCTGGTCGGACGGAGCCGCCGGACTGCTGGACCGGTTGGAGATCCCCGGGCGGCTGCGGCGCCGCCCCCGCGAGACCGCGGAGGCGGAGACGCTGCGCGGCATGGTCCTCGTCGACCTGCCCGACCTGGACTCGGCCGTCGGCGCGCACCGGGACCACGTGGACCGCGTCCTGGCGCTGGTCGACGCGGTGGTGTGGGTGGTGGACCCGGAGAAGTACGCGGACGCCGTCCTGCACGAGCGGTACCTGCGGCCGCTGGCCGGGCACGCGGAGGTGACCTTCGTGGTGCTGAACCAGGTGGACCGGCTGCCCGGCGAGTCCGCCGACCTCGTACTGGACGACCTGCGCCGGCTCCTCGACGAGGACGGGATCGCGCTCGGCGAGCACGGCGAGCCGGGGGCCACCGTGCTCGGACTGTCCGCTCTTACGGGTGAAGGCGTGGGGGAACTTCGCGAACTCCTCGCACAGTTCACCCAGGAGAAGGGCGCCGCGACCCGCCGGATCTCCGCCGACGTGGACCGCGCGGCCGTACGCCTGCGGCCGCTCTACGTCGCCGACGGGCACCGCGGGCCCGAGATCGGGGAGGCGGCGCGCGCCGAGTTCGAGGACCGGCTCGCCGAGGCGGTCGGGGCGTTCGCGGCCGGGCTGGCTGCGGAGCGCGCCTGGCGGCGCAACGCCGGCAAGGCGTGCGGGACGCCGTGGCTGCGGCTGTGGCGCTGGTACGAGAGCCGGCGCGCGCCCCGCACCCTGGCGGGCCTGGCCGCCCTGGCGGCCATCGGCAACCGGGGTGCGCCGGCCCAGCCGGCCCCGGTCGAAGAGGAGGTGACCGCACGTCAGCGCGTGGAACAGGCCGTCCGGGCGGTCGCCGACGAGGCGGTCACCGGCCTGCCCGAACCGTGGGCGCAGGCCGTGCGGGAGACCGCGGTGCGCGGCGCGGAACGGCTTCCGGAGGCGCTGGACGAGATCGCGGTGACCCTGGGGGCGGCGGTCGCGGTGCCGAGCGTCAAACCGCCGCGGCCCACGTGGTGGCCGGCGGCGGTGCTCGGCCAGGCGGCCATGACCCTGCTCCAGATCTACGGCGGGCTGTGGCTCGTCGGGCAGATCGCGGGAGTACTGGAGCCGAAGCTGCTGCCGCCCGTGCTCTTGATGGTGGCGGGCATCATCGGCGGGCCGCTCGTGGAATGGGCCTGCTCGATCGCGGCCCGCGGCCCGGCGCGCCGGTACGGGCAGGACGCCGAGCGGAGGCTGCGGCAGGCGGCGGCGGGCTGCGGGCGGGCCCGGGTCCTGGAGCCGGTCGCGGCGGAGCTGCTGCGCTACCGGGAGGTGCGCGAGCAGTACGCCACGGTCGCCGCAGGGGGGACGAGGTTGTCCACAACCCGCCAGTAATCCACAGGCCCGAGCGGGATCCGGCGGCCTGACCCAGCATGGTTCGTAGCTCGTACGGATGGTCCGCGCGGGCACGGAACACGGGGGAGGGCGAGCCGGATGAACGACACCCAGGTGACGCTGGTGGGGTGTGTGGCCACGCGGATCGACTACAAGGACACGGTGAACGGACCGTCGGCGCGGTTCCGGTTCGCGGTGACACCGCGGTACTTCGACAAGCGCACGGAGGCCTGGACCGACGGGACCACCAGCTTCTACACGGTGTGGGCGCGCCGGGCGCTCGCGGTGAACCTCGCCGGTTCCGTATCGGTCGGTGAACCGCTCGTGGTCCACGGCAGGCTGCGCGTGCGGGAGGACCCGCCCGACGGCGAGGGCAAGCGCTGGATCTCCGCGGAGATCGACGCGACCGCCATCGGGCACGACCTGAACCGCGGGACGGCCGCGTTCCGGCGCGTGGTGAAGACCGACACACCGCTGATGGCCACTCAGAAGGCGGCGGTGGTCTGAGTGTTCGAGGCGGATAGGATTCCCCGGTACTCACGGGCACCTGGGTCTTTGGCCCGAAGGGGAAGACTGTGTCGATTGCCGTTCCCGCATCCTCCGCTCCTCAATCCGCTCCTGGCTCCGCTCCTGTCCCTGCTCCTGGTCCTGCTCCGGCGCCGAGATCCGCGCTCGCGCCCGCGCTCGAACCACCTGCCGCGGCCCGGAGCTCCGCGCGCCGGCCGCTGGCGGTGGCGCTGCTGGCCGCGGCCCTCACCGCCGCGCCGGGAGCGACGGCGGCCGCCGACTCCGACGCGGTGGCGGCCAGGTCCCCGGAGGGCGCGAGCGCCGTGCTGGACGGGCTGAAGACGTACGGGCAGGCGGTCCTCCACGCCGGGGACGGCTCGGTCCGCACCATCCCCGCCGGGCTCTACGAGATGCGGGTCGACGGCGGCGGCATGCTCCAGACGTACGGGGTCGGGGTGGCGGGCAACGCCCAGCCGCAGGCCCGGTACACCGAGAGCGGCTGGAGCGGCAGCCCGCTCGCCGGAAACCGGGAGGCGGGCCGGATCCGCTGGGTCCTGGAGCACTCCTACCCGCAGCTGAACGATCTGGCCGGGCTCGCCAAGGCGGCCGGGGCCGGGGCGCTGACCGCGCAGAGCGCGGCCGCAGGCACCCAGGTGGCGATCTGGCGGCTCGCGGACGGCGTCAAGGTCGAGGCCGCCGACCCGGCGGCGGAGAAGCTGGCCGACTACCTCCAGCGGGAGGCGGGACAGCTGCCGGAGCCGCCGTCCTCGCTGGGGCTGGACCCCGGCGCCGTGTCGGGGCCGGTCGGCACCCGGCTCGGCCCGGTGACCGTGCGGACCGGGGCGCGGAGCGTCTCGGTGATCCCGGACGCGGCGGCCGTCGCGATGGGGGTGCGGGTGGTGGACGCGGCGGGGCAGCCGCTCGACACCGCCGTCAACGGCACCCGGCTGTACTTCGAGGTGCCGCCCGGTACCCCGGACGGGACGGCCTCGGTCACCGTGCAGGGCGCGACCAAGGTGCCGGTCGGGCGGGTCTTCACCAGCGGGGTGCCCGCCCAGGCGCAGATCGTGGCCGGCTCCAGCGAGTCCGCGGCCGCCGCCACGGCCACGGCGGCCTGGCCGCCGGCCCCCGCACCCGAGGCGGCCCCCGCCTCGGGCACGACCTCCGGGACGGGCACGGTGGCACTCGGCGCGCAGGCCGCGACCGCCTCGCTGACCACCCCGGAGGAGGAGCGCCTGGCGACCAGCGGCAGTTCGGCGGCCACCCCGGTCATCGCCTCCCTGGCGGTGGGCCTGGTGGTCCTGGGCGGCCTGGTGGTCCTGCTGCTCCGCAAGCGCCCGCTGGAGGGTGAGGACGAGGCGTAGGCCGTAGGGCCGGAAGGCCGAGGGGCCCGATTCGGATCCGCCGACCGGGGTATGGGCAGGAAATGGCTGATCAAGAACTGACCTTGCCCGGCGTCCTCGCGCGATGGGACCGAGGGCTGTTCGACGCGGTGGCCCGGCGGCACTGGCCCGGGGCCGACCGGGTGCTGCCCCGGCTCGGCCGCGCCGCGAACCACGGCGTGCTGTGGGGCGGGGCCGCCGCGGCGATCACCGTCTTCGGATCGGCCCGGGCCCGCAAGGCCGCCGTGCGCGCAGTGGCCTCGCTGGCGCTGGCCTCCGCCACCATCAACACCGTCGGCAAGTGGTCCGTACGCCGGCCGCGGCCGCTGCTGGACGGCGTGCCCGCGGTGCGGCAGCTGGCCACGCAGCCGCAGACCACCTCCTTCCCGTCAGGGCACTCCGCCTCGGCCTTCGCCTTCGCCGCCGGGCTGGCGCTGGAGTCCCCGGCGCTGGGCGCCGCGCTCGCCCCGGTGGCCGCCTCGGTGGCGTTCTCCCGGGTCTACACCGGCGTCCACTACCCCTCCGACGTGCTCACCGGCGCGGCGCTGGGGGTGGCGGCCGCGTTGGTCGTACGCCGGCTCGCCCGGGACGTGCAGGAGGCCCGGGTGGTGCCCGGTGACGAGCGGGCGGCCCGCGGGGCGCCCGCGCTGCCCGACGGGGCGGGGCTCACGGTCGTGGTCAACACCGGGTCGGGGTCGGCCGCGATCGCGGGGCTCGACGTCCTGCGCGCCCGGCTCCCCAAGGCCGAGGTCATCGAGTGCGAGCCCGCCGAGGTGGCGCCCGCGCTGGCGGAGGCCGCCTCGCGGGCCACCGTGCTCGGGGTCTGCGGCGGCGACGGCACGATCAACGCGGCCGCCACCGCCGCCCTGCGGGCCGGGGTACCGCTGGCCGTGTTCCCCGGCGGCACCCTCAACCACTTCGCCATGGACCTCGGCCTCCTCGGCCCCGAGGACACCTGCCGCGCGGTGGCCGACGGGCACGCCGTCCGCATCGGCGTGGGCCGCTTCTCCCCGGGGCCCGGGGGAGAGCCCGGCTACTTCGTGAACAACTTCAGCATCGGTGCGTACCCGGAGCTGCTGGGCCACCGGCTGCGCTGGGGTCCGCGCATCGGCGGCGGCCCGGCCGCGCTGCTGGCGGCCTGGCGGGTGCTGCGCGCCGAGCGGCCCGTAAGGCTGCGGCTGGCCGGACGGCCCCGGAGCGTATGGCTGCTCTTCGCGGGCAACGGCACCTACCACGGCACCGGCCCCACCCCCCGCCGCCGTGACAGCCTCGGCGAGGGCCTGCTGGACCTGCGGCTCGTCTACGGCGGCGGCCGGCCCGGACCCCGCCTGCTGGCCGCCGCCCTCGCCGGCCCCCTGAGCCGCTCGCCGGTCCACACCGCCACCCGCCTGCGCAGCCTGCGCCTCGCGGACATCCCGCCGGGCACGCCGCTCGCCTACGACGGGGAGTACGCCGAGGCCCCGCCCTCCCTGGTCCTCGACGAGCTCCCCGACGCCCTCACGGTCTACCGGCCCCGCTGACTCCGGGCTCCTGACTCCTGGCTCCTGGCTCCCGCGCCCTGGCCGCCTCCCCGCGGTCAGGGCGCAGAAGTCGCCGGCGTGGAGTTGGCCGACGCGGCCGGGCGGTCCTCCACCCCGAGATCGGCCCTCATCGCGCCGAGCATCCTCTCCCATTGCTCCCAGATCCGGGCGAAGTCCCCGCGTATCTCGTCGAACGACCCGTCCGGATCGGGCTCGCCCTCCTCCAGGCACATGATCCGGCGGTAGGTCTCCGACAGTGACTTCGTCATGTCGTTCAGCTCGGCCAGGACCGCCCCGGACGCCACCATCTGCGCCTCGGCCAGGACGGAGTGGTGATCACGCCGGGCCTCCTCGACCGTCTCCCTCGCCTCCGCCGTCACCGCGCCCTTGTGCACGGTCCAGAGGAAGTTCAGGAGGTGGGTGCGATAGCGGCGGATGGCCGCGTTGGCGTTCGTGTAGCCCTCGCGCCGACGGGTCAGCTCGACCACCCGCTGCTCCCGTAGCCACTGGGTTTCGGCCACCTGTTGCTGCCGGGTGAACTGTTCCGCCTGCACGCGCGCCGTGAGGCGCTGCGACAGGACGGACGCGACGAGCGTGCCGGTGACTCCCACCACCGCCGCCGCCAATCCGATGAGCGCGCTTCCCACTGAACCCCCTGGCCGACCGAAACCGTCATGTCAGCGGCATCCTGCCCCGCGGTGCGCCGCCCGCGTGCGGATTTCGGGAGGCACCGGCCGCGCCGCAGCTCAACGCCTCTGACCTACCCATTCGCCCGTGGGTATGGACGTCAGGCAAGATGGGGTGTATCTGCCCACCATCGATCTGCCGGACGGTTTCTCTTGGCTGAGTACATCTACACCATGCGCAAGACGCGCAAGGCGCACGGTGACAAGGTGATCCTTGACGATGTCTTCCTGAACTTCCTGCCGGGGGCGAAGATCGGCGTTGTCGGCCCGAACGGCGCCGGCAAGTCCACCGTCCTCAAGATCATGGCGGGCATCGAGCACCCGTCCAACGGCGACGCCTTCCTCTCGCCGGGTTACTCCGTCGGCATCCTCATGCAGGAGCCCAAGCTCGACGAGTCCAAGACGGTCCTGGAGAACGTCGAGGACGGCGTCGCCGAGATCAAGGGCAAGCTCAACCGGTTCAACGCGATCGCCGAGGAAATGGCGACGAACTACACCGACGAGCTGATGGAGGAGATGGGCAAGCTCCAGGACGACCTGGACCACGCCAACGCGTGGGACCTCGACGCCCAGCTGGAGCAGGCCATGGACGCCCTGGGCTGCCCGCCCGGCGACTGGCCGGTCACCAACCTCTCCGGTGGCGAGAAGCGCCGCGTGGCGCTCTGCAAGCTGCTGCTGGAAGCCCCCGACCTGCTGCTCCTCGACGAGCCCACCAACCACCTCGACGCCGAGTCCGTGAACTGGCTGGAGCAGCACCTGGCCCAGTACAAGGGCGCCGTCGTGGCCGTCACCCACGACCGGTACTTCCTCGACAACGTCGCCGAGTGGATCCTGGAGCTCGACCGCGGCCGCGCCCACCCCTACGAGGGCAACTACTCCACCTACCTGGAGAAGAAGGCCGAGCGCCTCAAGGTCGAGGGCAAGAAGGACGAGAAGCGCGCCAAGCGCCTCAAGGAAGAGCTGGAGTGGGTCCGCTCCAACGCCAAGGGCCGCCAGGCCAAGTCCAAGGCCCGCCTCGCCCGCTACGAGGAGATGGCGGCCGAGGCCGACAAGATGCGCAAGCTCGACTTCGAGGAGATCCAGATCCCGCCGGGCCCGCGCCTGGGCTCGATCGTGGTCGAGGTCAACAACCTCTCGAAGGCGTTCGGCGACAAGGTCCTCATCGACGACCTGTCCTTCACGCTGCCGCGCAACGGCATCGTCGGCATCATCGGCCCGAACGGCGCCGGCAAGACCACGCTGTTCAAGATGATCCAGGGCCTGGAGGCACCGGACTCCGGCGAGATCAAGGTCGGCGAGACCGTCAAGATCTCGTACGTGGACCAGGGCCGCGCCAACATCGACCCCAAGAAGTCCCTCTGGGCGGTCGTGTCGGACGAGCTGGACTACATCAACGTCGGCAACGTCGAGATGCCCTCCCGCGCGTACGTCAGCGCGTTCGGCTTCAAGGGCCCGGACCAGCAGAAGGCCGCCGGCGTGCTCTCCGGTGGTGAGCGCAACCGCCTGAACCTCGCGCTCACCCTCAAGCAGGGCGGCAACCTGCTGCTCCTCGACGAGCCCACCAACGACCTCGACGTCGAGACCCTGGGCTCGCTGGAGAACGCGCTCCTCGAATTCCCCGGTGCGGCTGTGGTCGTCTCCCACGACCGCTGGTTCCTGGACCGCGTCGCCACGCACATCCTGGCGTACGAGGGCGAGTCCAAGTGGTTCTGGTTCGAGGGCAACTTCGAGTCGTACGAGAAGAACAAGGTCGAGCGGCTCGGCCCGGACGCCACCCGTCCGCACCGCGCCACCTACAAGAAGCTCACGCGAGGCTGAGGCAGCGGTCATGGCCAGACACCACTACCGGTGCCCCCTGCGCTGGGCGGACATGGATGCCTTCGGGCACGTCAACAACGTCGTCTTCCTCCGTTATCTGGAGGAGGCGCGGATCGACTTCATGTTCCGCCTCGCGCCGGGGGAGGGCAGCGAATCGTTCACGGGCGGCTCCGTCGTGGCCCGTCACGAGATCGACTACAAGCTGCCCCTCGTGCACCGTCACGAGCCGGTCCTCATCGAGTCCTGGGTGACCCGGATAGGCGCCGCCTCGCTGACCATCCGCTACGAGGTCAAGGACGAGGCGACCGCGGACGCGCCCGAGACGGTCTACGTGCGCGCCGAGACCGTGGTCGTGCCCTACGACCTCGCCGCGGGGCGGCCCCGCCGCATCACGGCCGAGGAGAGGCGCTTCCTGGAGGAGTACATGGACGCGCCCGAGGTCCGGCACGGCTCCGAAGGGCGCCTCGCGGCATGAACGAGCAGCTGCACTTCGCCGACTCCGGGGAGGCGGCGGACCTCGCCGCCTTCCTGGGGCGGCTGGTGCACTACGACCGCGCCGCCGCGGTCCGCCTTCAGGCGGGGGGCGGCGCGGTCGCCGTTTTCGGGCGGCCGCCGTCCTTCGACGTCCTGGCCGTCCGCACGGTGCGGCTCGCCGCACCCGTCGCGGCGCCGCTGGACGTGACCGTGTCCGCCGGTGAGCTGCTGGAGTCGGTGGACGAGGCCACGGCCGCCGTCACCGTGCCCCGCGCGGTCACCGGACCGCCCTGGACCGGGGTGCTCCCGCCGCGCGGGGGCTGGCGGCAGCTCGCGGGGCTGCCCGGCCCCGAGGCCATGGGACGGGCTGTGGCGGCCGCCGTCGCCGAGTTCCGGGCCCGTGACGAGGCGCTGCCCCCGCAGCACCGGACCCGCTCCGAACGCGACCGCATCGGCCGCGAGATCTGGTCCCGCTGCCTGGGCGACACCGAGCTCCCGCTGCGCGCCGTGCACGCGGCGCACTCCCTGGGCTTCCTGCGGCCGGTACGGGCCACCGTGGCCGCCCCCGCGTCCGCCGCCCCCGCGCCCGCCGGGCCCGAGCCGCTGGCGCTGCTCGCCGCCGGGAGCTGGCTGCGGCTGCGCACCCCGTACGGTTCGGTCGCCACCCGTCGCCCCGGCGCCACCGGCGGCCTGGGCGCCTTCCAGGTCCGGCCGGTCTGAACCGGCGGCCCCCCGGCCTCCCGAACCGCCGCCCCCCGGGTCCGTCCGACGTCTAGTCCGCCGTGTTGATCATCGACGCGGCGGCGTACGTCAGGTACTTCCACAGCTGCGCTTCGAGCTCCGGCGCCAGGCCCAGCTCGTCCACCGCGACCCGCATGTGCTTCAGCCACGCGTCATGGGCCGCCGCGTCCACGCGGAACGGTGCGTGCCGCATCCGCAGGCGCGGGTGGCCGCGATGCTGGCTGTAGGTGGTGGGACCGCCCCAGTACTGCATCAGGAACAGGGCGAACCGCTCCTCGGCGGGCCCCAGGTCCTCCTCCGGGTACATCGGGCGCAGCAGCGGGTCCTGCGCGACCCCCTCGTAGAAACGCCGGACGAGGCGGCGGAAGGTGTCCTCGCCGCCCACCAGCTCGTAAAAGGTCTGCTCCTGAAGCGTGCCCCGCGGAATCTCATTCACCCGACCATCGTCTCAGACGCCCGGACGGAGGACCCGAGTCCTAGGACCCCTCCCCGGCCCCGCCCGGGCTCGCATGCGCGGGCCGCCCGCAGGACAGTGGAGGCATGGGCGCACACACCTTTCGCACCACCCCCCGCACCGGGATCAGGGACCTGCGGGAGACCGCGCACGCCGCCCAGGTACGGGAGCTGGCCGCCGCCGGAGTGCTGGAGGACCCACGCTGGCGGGCGGCCTTCGAAGCCGTGCCCCGGCACGTCTTCGTGCCCTACTTCTGGACCGGCCGCGGCGCCGGTCACGAACGGCTCTGGGCCGAGGACCCCGACCCGGAGCGCCGGGCCCGCTGGCTGCGCGGCGTCTACGTGGACACCCCCCTCGCCACCCGGCTGCGCGACGGCCGCCTGGTCTCCTCCAGCAGCCAGCCCTCGCTGATGGCGAAGATGCTGGCGGCGCTCGACGTACGCGACGGCGACGACGTCCTGGAGATCGGCGCGGGCACCGGATACAACGCGGCGCTGCTCTGCCACCGGCTCGGCGACGAGCACGTCACCACCGTGGACCTGGACGAGGAGATCACCGAGTCGGCCCGGACGCACCTGGCCCGGCTCGGCTACCACCCGGCCGTGGTCACCGGGGACGGGGCGCGCGGCTGCCCCGCGCGAGCCCCCTTCGACCGGATCATGGTGACCTGCACGCTGCCGCTGATCCCGCACGCCTGGCTCGCCCAGTGCCGGCCGGGGGCCCGGATCCTGGCCCCGCTGTCAACGGGGCTGATCGCGCTCACGGTGCGGGACGCCGACTTCGCCGAGGGCCGCTTCCTGCACACGCCGGCGTACTTCGTCCCGCTGCGCGGGGCCACGGCGCAGCCACCGCCCGACCCGGCCGACCCGGCGCACGGGCTTCCGTACGAGCTGGTGGAGAACGAGCGCTTCCAGTTCATGCTCGTGCTGACCGCGGGCGTCCTGCACCCCCGCGAGGCCCTGGACCTGTGGCGCGGCGAGGGCCGGCCGGCCCGCGAGCGCTTCGGGGTGACGGTCGGCCCCGGCGGCCAGTGGGCGTGGCTCGACGACCCCCAGGGGCCCTACGTGTGGCCCCTGGGCGAGGCGTGAATCAGCCGCGGCGGATGGTGATCGTGGTCCAGGCGCCCACGTGGACGCGGTCGCCGTCGGCGAGCGGGACGGGCACGTAGGGCTGGATCGGCTCCTCGCCGCCGTTGATCGTGGTGCCGTTGGTGGAGTTCTGGTCCACCACCGCCCAGCTGAGGTCGGGCTGCTGGACGAGGACCGCGTGCTGGTGGGAGACGCCCGGGTCCTCCGGGGGCACCGACAGGTCGATGTCGGGGGACTCGCCCGTGGAGGCGCGGCGCCGGCCGATGGTGATCTGGCCGCCGGACAGCGCGAGGTGCTGCTCCGGGGAGTACGCGGGCAGGTTGAGCCCGGCCGCCTCGGGGCCGCTGCGCTGCATCATCGCCATGAAGTACGAGCGGTCGGGGCCGATCGTCGCACTCCAGGCACCGCCCTGGGGCGGGAGGGGCTGCTGGTGCTGCGGAGGCTGCTGGTGGGACGGCTGCTGCTGCGAAGGCTGCTGCTGGTACGCGGGCTGCTGCTGGTACTGCTGCGGCTGCGGGGGCTGCTGCTGGTACTGCGGCTGCGGAGGCTGCTGGTACTCGTGCGCCGGCTCGGATGCGGGCGGCGGCAGCAGCCAGTCGTCCTCGCGCTGGAGCGGCTCGGCCGGGCGGTTGACCCGGGACGGCCGGGAGCCCTGGTACTCGAAGTGGTCCTGCGCGTAGTTCCCGGGAGCGGGCACGGGCGGCGGCGGAGGGGGCGGCGGCGGGCCGCCGGCGCCGGTCCCCTGGGGCGCGTGGTCCGGGACCGGCGGGGCGTAGGAGGTCGGCGTGCGCGTCAGGAAGTTGTACCGGCACTCCTCGCAGAACGGGGCCATGGCCTCGCGCGGGGTCCGGCACTGCGGGCAGAGCTCGGCCTGGGCGGTCGGCTCACCGGCGGCCGGGGGGTAGCCGTAGCCGTAGGAGGGCGCCGCGGGCGCGCCCGCCGGGGCGGCCATGCGGTGGCCGCAGACATCGCACCAGTCGTCGGAGGCGGACTGGTGCCCGTTCGGGCAGGTCGGCATGGCGGCGCTTCCCCCTTCTTCTCCCTGCGTCATCGCGTCAGGTCTTCTCAGGTCTTCTTCACTCGGACGGTCTGTGTCGAACGCGTTTCAAGAGTCATCTCGTCGGCATCGGCGACCTTCGCTTTCAGCCGCACAGTACCCGCAGCCGCGTCGACGACATCCACCACCTTCGCGAGGAGTTTCGCGGTGTCGGCGTTTCCGGAGGCGCTCGCCAGCTGAACGGCCCGGCCGAGCCTGGCCGTGGCCCCGTCCACATCGCCCAGTTTGCGGGCTTCCAGTCCCAGCTGGATGGCCTGCGCCAGCTCCGCCTGCCCTGTGTAGTGCGCGACCTGCGGGTTGATGGCGGTGGAGGCGGCCAGATCGTTCGTCCACACCGCGCGCACCAGGCCCTGGGCGAGGACGGCCGCGGGCTCGCCCGCCGCGCCCGGCAGTACGAGCGAGGCGCGGGCGGCGAGCATCTCCTGGCCCACGGCCGCGCTCGGCACCCGCACGCACACGTGGTACTCGCGGGACTCGTCGCCCCACGACCCGGTCGGGTAGTCACCGGCCCGCGGGCCCGCCTGCGTACGGCGCTCCGTCAGGTCCTGGACGGCCGGTGCGACCTGCTTGACGTACTGGATCTCCACGCCGACCGGGGTCCACAGGCGCAGCGCGACGTCCGCGACCTCCTTGCCCATGACGTTCTCCATCATGCGCGTGAAGTCCTCGGTGAGGTGGGCCGGGTCGGCCACGATGTCGGCGGAGCCGAGCAGCGCGCTCGCGATCCCGGTGACCTCCTTGACCTCCCAGTCGGTGCCCACCCCGCGTGCGTCGCAGGTGAAGCGGCCCGCGCAGGCGTCGAGGGTGGCCCGCAGGGACTCCGGCTCCTCGTGCTCGTTGCGGCCGTCGGTGAGCAGGATGCCGTGCCGGATGACGGCGGGTGCCTGGCGCAGCAGGCCGTCGGCGAGGCGCAGCCACGTACCGATCGCGGTGCCGCCGCCGGAGCTCAGCCCGCGCAGGGCCTCCTTGGCCTGCGCGCGGGTGGCCGGGCCGGCCACGGCGAGGCGGCCCTGGCCCGGGTAGACCTCCTTGGCCACGTGCGTACCGGCGATCACGGCGAAGGAGGTGCCGTCGCGCAGGGTGTCGATGGCGGCGGCCGTGGCCTCGCGGGCGCCGCGCATCTTGTCCGGCGGGTACTCCATGGACCCCGAGCAGTCGACCATGATCACAACCGCTGCCGAGCCGTCGACGGGCGTGGCACGGGTGGCGGTGGCGCCGCCGGTGGAGGTGACCGTGACGATGGCGTGGACGTCGCGCCCGCCCTCGGGGAGGAACTCGTTCTGGTACACCTCCACGCTGAACCGCGGGGCGCTCGGCTTGGCGAAGTTCGCCATCGGTGGGACTCCTAGGGCTTGGGCAGGCGGGTCAGACCTACGGGCGCGCTTCCGGTTGTGCTGCCGGGCGCGGCTCCGCTTCCGGTCCCGGTTCCTGCTCGGGGTGCGCGGCGAACGGCACGATCGCCACAGTGACGTTGTCGTGTCCGCCGCCGTCGAGGGCGTGTCCCACCAGTACCTGCGCGCTGTGCAGCGGGCGGGTGGCGGCGTCCGCGGGCAGCACCTGGGCCATCTCCCGCGCGGACTCGGCGTAGTTCCACAGGCCGTCGGTGCAGACCACGATCACGCCGGGGTGGTCCGGCTTGAAGGTCGCCGTGTGCGGTTCGAGGTCGTACGCGTCCGCGCCCAGCCAGCCGGTGATCGCGTGCGCGCGGACGTCCGCGTAGGCCTCGGCCTCGCCCATCAGGCCGGCGGCGACCATCTGGGCGGCCCACGAGTCGTCCTCGGTGAGGCGGCGGGGCAGGGCGGCGCGGTCGTCGGGCACCCAGTACGCACGGCTGTCGCCCACCCAGCCGATGGTCAGCAGGCCGCCGCTGACGACGGCGCCGACCAGGGTGCAGGCGGGGGCGTTCTGCGCGCCGGGGACCTCCGGGGCCAGCGCGTTCACCGCGGCGGCCGCGGCCAGGATCGCCTCGTGCATGGCCTCCTGCGGGTGCGCCCCGCGCGGAAGCGCGTCGAGCAGCGCCTCGTTGGCGGCGCCGGCCGCGGCGGCCGACGCCTCGTCGGGGCGGCTCGCGGAGGAGACGCCGTCGCAGACGATCGCCACCGTGGCGGCGGAGCCGTCGGGCAGGGCGGTGGCCGACACGGCGAACGAGTCCTCGTTGCGGTGGTGACGCAGCCCCCGGTCGCTGACGGCCGCGACGCTCCCGAGCTCCTCCTCCAGGTGGTCACGCTCCCGGGGCTGCGCGTGCCCGCAGTGCTCGCAGTACCCGTCGGGGTCCACGTGACCGGCCCGGCAGGCGACGCAGGTCCTCCCGCCGCCGCCCTGCGGGGGCTCGGCCGGGGCGGTGGGCCCGCCGGATGCGACGGGGTGGCCGCCGGGGGCGCTCTCTCCGCTGTCGTACAGGCCTTCGGCGGCGCCCCAGGGAGCCCCGCCCGAAGGAGTGCCCGAAGGAGTGCCCGGAGAGGTCCCGTCCGGGGGAGTTCCGCCGCCGGGCAGGTCGTACCGAGCCTGGGGGCCGTCGGGAGCCGCGCCGTACGGGTGCTGCGCGGCGCCCCACGGGGTTCCCTCCGGCGGCGTGCCGGGGCCGCCGTACGGGTTCTCGTGGCCGGCGGCCGCGTACGGGGCCTGGGCGACGGGCACGGCCTCCGGCTCGGGCGCAGGCGCAGGCGCGGGCGTCGGCTCCGGCTCGGGCGCGGGCTCCGGCGGGGTGGCGGCCCAGCCGCCCGGCTCGCCGACCAGCGTCGGCGCGGCCGCCGCGACGCTGCCCCAGCCGGGGGCGGGCTCGGCGCCGGTGCGGGAACCGCCCGCGGCCGGGGCCCCGTAGCCGCCCGCGGCGACCGGTGACGCCGGCGGGGACGGGGGAGCCGGCGGAGCCGTCGGGAGGGGGACGGTCGGGTGGTCCACCGCCGCGGCCGGGGGAGGAGTGGTCACGGCGTAGCCGCAGACGCCGCAGAAACGGTCACCCTCCTCCAGGGGTTCCGCGCAGCTGGGGCAGCCCGACAGCCGATGCATCGACATCAATCACACCCACGTCCGGGGACGGAAACGGTTTGCCCGCTCCACCAGTTCGATCCTCTCCTCGCCACGCCGGGCCAGCCGTGCGAGCACGCGGTACGAGCGCTCCAGTCCGAAGCGCAGGCCCCGCTCGTCCAGTTGACTGCCGAGCAGCGAGGTCCGGCCGGGGTCGGAACCCCGGCTACCCGACAGTACCCAGTCCAGGGCCGCGCCCAGAACCTCCGTGGCGAGACGCTCCTGGCGTTCGGGGTCCAGCCCGAACCGGCGCAGGGCCTCCACCTGGTCGGCGGCGGCCGCCAGGTCGGCCAGCAGCGGCTCCTCAGGGGACCGGTCGCGCAGACGTGCGCGTACGGCGGCCACCCGCGCGGCGGTGTAGTGGATGGACGCCTCGGGCACGGACTCCAGCGTGCGCACGGCCGCGTCCCGGTCACCGGCGGCCAACTGGACCCGGGCCAGCCCGAAGGCCGCGCTCACGAATCCCGGGTCGGTGATCCACACCAGGCGGTAGTACTCGGCGGCGTTGTCCAGCTGACCCAGCACCTCCGCGCACACCCCGAGGGCCAGCTTCGGCGCGGGCTCGCCCGGGAAGGCGTCGTAGATCGCGTCGAAGGACAGGGCGGCCACCTCGTCGTCCCCGGTGGCCAGCGAGGCGATGCCGCGGGCCCACACCACCCGCCAGTCGTCGGGGTGGCGGTCCTCCAGCTCCGTCAGGGTCCGGGAGGCCGCGGCCAGTTCGCCCAGCTCCAGGCGCGCCCGGAGCTCCCGCAGCCGCAGCTCCGCCGAATCGGGGGCGGGCGCCGCGCCCAGCGCGCCCAGCAGCTCGCCCGGCGCGGAGGACAGCAGGCCGGTCAGGAAACCGGCGTTCGGGTCGCCCGCGTCCACCAGCGGTACGGGCAGGGCCAGCGCGGTGTCACGGGCGGTCGCCCCCGCGAGGGCCAGCGGGGACACGGGTGACGGTCCGTCGCCAAGGGCGGAGCCCGCTCCCTTGCCCGTGGCCGTGGCCGTGGCCGGAGCCGGAGCCGACGGCGGCAGCGGGCCCGCCGGCGCGGGCCGCGGACCGGGCACCGGGGCGCCCGCCACGTGCGTGGCCGCGCTCCCGAGCGCGGGCAGCGGCGCCCCGGCGGGATGCCCGGGCGGGAGCGGCGTCGCGGGCGCCCCGGGGAGGGGCGCGGCGCCCGGTGTCCAGGAGCCGGGGGCCGCCGCGGGCAGGGCCGCGCCGCCCGGGTCCGCGGGCAGGGCCGTCCCGGCGGGCGCGGGGGCCCCGGTCGCCGTCCGGCCGCGGCCCAGCGCGCCGAGGAGCCCGCCGCCGCGCCGGGGGGCGGGCGTGCGGTAGCCCAGGCGGGACACGGCCGTTCCCGCCGCGTCGGCGAACAGCCGGGTGTCCGGGACGCGCAGTTCCGGACCGAAGAGGGTCGACAGCTGCGGCCGCGGCCGGCCCGTCTGGAGGGCAACCACCTCCCGCAGCACGCCCGTCAGCTGGTCCGCCATCTCCTGCGCGGAGGCGAACCGCCGCCCCGGGTCCGGGTCGGTCGCCCGCACCAGCAGCCGGTAGAAGGACTCGTACCGTCTGAAGACCTCGATGTGCTCCGGGTCCGGCAGCGAATCCACGAAGACGTTGGTGTAGCCCTGGAAGTCGAAGGTGAGCACGGCCAGCGTCCGCGCCACGGTGTAGAGGTCGGAGGCGACCGACGGGCCCAGCTCGGCGACCTCCGGTGCCTGGTAGCCCACCGTGCCGTAGATGGCCGACTCCACGTCGTCCATCCGCCGCACCGCGCCCATGTCGATCAGCTTCAGCTGGTCCTGCTGCTGGATCGCGTTGTCGACCTTGAAGTCGCAGTACAGAAGGTTTCTGCTGTGCAGGTGGCCGAGCGCCTCCAGCGCCTCGATGCCGTAGGCGCACGCCTGCTCCACCGGCAGCGGGTCACGCCGCCCGTCCGGCCGGCGCCGCTCGTTCGCGATCTCCTTCAGCGACTTGCCGCCGACGTACTCCATGACGATGTAGCCGTCCAGCGAACCGGTCCGCTGGTCCAGGTGCTCCACGAAGTTGTAGATCCGCACGATGTTGGAGTGCTCGATCTCCGCGAGGAAGCGCCGCTCCGAGATCGCGGCCTCCATCGCGTCCTGGTCCCCGGTGTCCAGCAGGCCCTTGAGCACCACCCACCGGTTCGCGACCGCGCGGTCCACCGCCAGGTACACCCAGCCCAGCCCGCCGTGCGCCAGGCAGCCCGCCACCTCGTACTGACCGCGCACCACGTCACCGGCGTTCAGCTTGGGCACGAAGGAGTACGGGTGCCCGCACTTGGTGCAGAACCCCTCCGTCCGGCCCGGCCGGTCGCCGCGGGCCCGGCCCACCGGAGCCCCGCAGTCCGAGCGCGAGCAGAACCGCTTGCGCTCCGGCACCTCCGGGTTGTCCAGGACCGCCGTCGAGGGGTTCGGCCGCGGCACCTCCGGCACGGTGACCAGCCCGGCCCCCAGCCGGCTGCGCCCCGAGGACGAGGCCGAGCCCGAACTGCGCACCGACACCGAACGGGTGGACGCGGTCCCCGACAGGGCCCGGGACAGCCGCCCCGACACCGAGCGGCGGGAGGTGGAGGACCGCGAGGAGCGGGCCGAGGCCGAGGAGCGCGCCGAACCGTGGGAGCCCTGCGACCCCCGGGATCCGCGGGACCCGCCGGAGCCCAGTGAGCCGCGGGCCGCGCTCGTCATCCCGGTCGGCGGCGACACCAGCTCCTCCGCGCCCGCCGAGACCGCGCCGACCGGCGCCAGGCCGCACGTGTCGCAGTACAGCTCGCCGCCGCCCATGTCCTCGTACGCCCCCGGGCAGCCGGGACGCACGCACGTGGTCGCGATCAGGCTCATGCGTCCTCCTTCCCCGGCCCGTCGGGCCGCTGTTCCTCGTCGTGCGGCTGCTCGGGCCGCTGGTCCTGCGGTCGGGGCTGCTGCGGAGCCAGGGACTCCGCCGCCGCCTGCTGGTAGCGCAGCACCGCCTGCTCGGCGGCCCGCAGGTCGCAGGGCGCGCTCCACAGCATCCGCCGGGCCGTGTCGTACCGCTCGATCAGCAGCGGGTCCTCCGCCAGACCGTGCCGGGCCACCTTCGCCTTGTACGCGTCCAGGCGCCCGCGCAGCTCGGCCCGAACCGCCAGCGGAGCCGTCACCGCGGTCAACGATTCACGGGCCCGGCGCAGTTCCTCCTCGGCCCGCTCCTCCAGGGACTCCAGCAGCGGTGAGAGCCGGTGCCAGCGGGAGTGGCGCCGGTGCTCGGCCGCCGCCGCGAGCTGCTCCTGCAGGACCGTCGGCGGTCCGCTCACCGCGGGCACCTCCGACGCGGCGATCTTCGCCAGCACCTCGCCGCGTGCCGTCCGCGCCTCCGCCAGGGTCCGGTCGGCCCGCGAGAGCACGTCCCGCAGGCTGATCAGCCGCTGCTCGGAGTCCTGCCGGACGTCCAGCACCGCCTCGACCTCCCGGCGTACGTCCTCCAGCGCGAGCGCGGCCCGGTCGTAACGCCCGGTGTCCGGACGGCCGCCGCCGGGCGCCGAACTGCCCGTCGCCGGAAGCCAGAACGCCAGCGGGTCCGCGATCACCTGCTCCCGCAGCAGCGTCAGCTCGGCGGTGATGTCCTCCAGGTCGTCGCCCGAGGGGTGTTCGCCCGGGCGCACGCCCACCGAGTGGGCCAGCGAGCGGGTGCGGTGCAGTTCGGCGGCGAGCAGGTCGATCCGGGCGGGCAGCGTCGACCACACCGCGTCGGCGGCGACCACCACGTCCAGGGAGCTCGCGTACAGCGCGTTCATCCGGGCGACCAGCTCGGCCAGGGAGAGGCGCTCCGCGAGCGCGACGCCCTCCGCCGCGGCCCCGGCGATCAGCACCCCGGGCCCGCGCAGCCGTTCGGTCAGTTCGATCAGGTCGTCGCGGTTCGGCCAGCGGCGCCGCTCGCGGACCTCCCGGGCGGCGGTCAGCGCCCCGCTGTAGGCGTCGAAGTACGTCCACAGCCGGGTGATGTCCGCGTCGGCGGCCGACCACCGCTCCTTGGTCACCCCGGTCAGCGCGGCGCCTTCCAGCAGCCTGCGCCCCGCGTGGTCCTGGAGGGCGAGCAGCGAGGTCTCCACGGCCTCGTGCTCCGCGCCCAGCCGGACCAGGGCGCGGTCGACTTCGTCCCGGTCCATCCATGCCGCCCCCGGCTCCACCGACTGTGCCTCCGCTTCCGCTGCCGCCTCCGTGCCCGCCTGCGTGTCCCGCCTCGCGCCCGGTCCTGCGCCCCGTCCCGTGCCCGAAACCGTCACCGGCCTCAGCCGTCCCGGTACTTGGGCGCCGGCGGCGCCGCCACACCGGGCAGCACCAGCTCGAGGTGCTTGCGGTAGGAGTTCATCCACGGGCTGCCGCTGCCGCCCGCCCGGTAGTTCTCCAGCACCTTGTTGACCCGGCGGACCAGATCGGAGGCGTCCTTGTTCATCGCCACACCGTAGAACTCGCGGGTGAAGGGCGAGCCCACCAGCCGCACCGAGGGGTCCTGAGCCGCCTGGCCGGCCGCGAGGGCGTTGTCCGTGACGATGCCGTCGACCTCGCCGAGCTGGAGCCGGACCAGGCAGTCCAGCTGGTTGGCCACGGTGACCGGCACCGAGCCGTACGACTGGGAGGTCAGCGCGGCCTGCGCCGTCGAACCGGCGGCGAAGCAGATCCGCTTGTCCTTCAGCGAGGAGTCGTAGCCGGTGATCGGCGAGCCCTTGGGGACCAGCACCTGCTGCCCCGCCTCGAAATAGGCCGTCGAGAAGGCGACGTCCTCCAGCCGCTTGCAGTTGATGGTCATGGTCCGCACGACGATGTCGACGCGGCCCTCCTGGAGGGCCGGGACCCGCTGGCTGGTGGGGATGGCCCGGTAGATGACCGCGTTCTCGTCGCCGAGGATGTCCTTGGCGATGGCCTTGACCAGGTCGATGTCGAAGCCGTCGAGGCCGCCTTCGGCCGTCTGGTTGCGGTAGCCCCAGCGGAAGCTGTTCTGGTCCACGCCCGCGACGAGCTTGCCCGCCGCCTTGATCCGCGCGATCGCCGCCCCGTCCACGCCCGACGGGCGCAGGCTCGCCTCCGGGTCCGCGCAGGTGTCGGAGAGCACCCACGGCGTGGCGGGGGCCGCGGCCAGCGACGCGGGCTCGCGGACCGCCGCCGGGCGGCCGGTGTCCGGCGTGGCGTGGGCCAGCGGCAGCAGCGCCAGCGCGGCCGTCATGGCGCAGGCTGCGGCCATCGCGCTCACGCCGCCCCAGCCGCGCAGCCGGCCCGCGGCCCGGCGCAGCCCGGGCACGGCGCCCCCGGCCGCCCCGTGCGCCTCACGGCCCGCACGGCCCTCGTACCCCTCGTGGCCCGCGGCCCGCCCCGCCCGTATCCGCATCGCTCTCACCTGTACTCCGAAAGCCGGCGCCCGATACCGAGCAGAGCCGCCGCCGCACCGAGGACCACCAGGACCGCCGATCCCGCCACCAGACCGCCCAGCGCGTCGAGGCCGTCCCGGGCCGAGCGGGTGAACTCGCGCTGCTCGTGGGCCACCGCCTGCTCCAGGGAGGCGTCCACCGTGTCGAAGGCGGCCCCGCTGCTCTCCTTGTGCGTCTCGTCCCCGACGACCTGGGGCAGCGCGGCCTCGTAGTCGCCCTTCAAGTCCGCCTCCCGGGCCGCCGCGTGCCGCTGCTTCCACTGCTCGACGCCGCCGACGGCCCGGCTCACGGGCTCCCGGCCGGCCTCGTCGTCGGCCAGGTGCAGCGCGAGCGCCAGGCCGGCGTCCAGCTGCTTCATGTTGTTGGTGAAGTCCACGTCGTACTTGTCGGACTTCTTGTCCTCGGCCAGTACGGCGCCCCGCGCGATCAGCGTGAGGTTCTCACCGGCGCGCGCCTGGAGGGAGGCGATCCGGGCGTCGTTGAGCACCTTCATCGACTCCTGCCCGTCCGCCCGGGCTTCGCTCAGCGAGGACCGCGCCACCGTGTGCCCCACGGCCAGCCACAGCAGCACCACCACCGAGGCGGCCGTCGCGGCCACCAGCCCGTGGTTGAAGACCCGGTTCGTGTGCCGGTAGTTGCGCCGCTGCACCCACACCAGGGCGCCGATCGCCAGCAGGCCCGTACCGAGCGAGGCCAGCGGCCAGGACCGGGCGTCGTCGTGGTCCGTGTAGAGCCGGGCGGTCTCCGCCTCGTACAGCCGCTGCGCGGCGGGCAGCAGCTGGGTCGTCATCTGCTCGTTGGCGTAGCGGAGATAGGCGCCGCCCAGCGGCAGGCCCTGCCGGTTGGTGGCCCGGGCCTGCTCGATCAGGCCCGTGTAGCGCGGCAGCTGCTCGCTGAGCAGGGTGATCTGCTCGCGGGAGTCCGCGTTGCCGCCGGCGTTGGCGGCGGCGCTCACCAGCAGCCTGGAGGCGTTGGCGATGTCCTTCTCGTAGCGCTGGCGGACCTCGCGCGGCTCCTGCGCGCCCAGGAGGAAGCCGCTGGAGGAGGTCGTGTCGGCGTCGGCGAGGGAGCGGTAGATGCTCGCCGCGTCCGCGCTCAGCGGCTGGCTGCGGCCCACCACGTCGTCGGCCGCCGAGGCCCGGTCGGAGATCTGCACCGCGCTCACCGCGCCGAACAGCACGATCAGGGCGGCCAGGGCGGCGCCGATGATCCGCAGCCGGCCGGGCTCGGTGGTCGCGGCCTCGCGCAGCCGCTCCACGCCCTCGGCCCAGGCGGTGCTCCGCCCGGGCGGCGCGACGGGCGGCGGCGCCGGCGCCGCGGCGGGCGGCACGGAGACACCGCCCCCGGGCGCGGGCGCACGTGATGTGATCGCCACCGTGACCTCCCCCTCGGTCCTGTCGTCCCCCCCCGGACAACCGCCGGAAGGTACCCCCTGCGCAGCAGTATGGCCGTAGTGCCGATCGGCCACAGCACCTGGTACCGGATCTCGGGTGATCCGCTCCCGCGGAGATCCGATCACACGGCACCGGGCCGTCCAGCAGCCCGTACGTCTGCCTCTAGCCCTGAATACGTCTGCGCGAGCGCCACGGTTCCAGACCCTGCCGCTCCTGGGGCAGGTTCATCCGAAATGGGCACGGAGTTTTCCGTGGGCCTCGGGCGGGGACCCGAGCGCGTCCAGGCCGAGCAGGCCCGCACCCAGCACCGGCGGCGCCGTCACCACGCGGACGAGGGCGCGCGGGGCCCGCTCGGCGAGGGCCGCACGGATCCGGTCGTTCAGCTGAGGGTGACGGGCCGCCAGCACGCTGCCGCCCAGCACCACGGGCACCTCCTCGCCCAGCAGCCCCAGGCGCCCCAGCGCGACCGCGGCCATGGCCACGACCTCGTCCGCCTGCCGGTGCACCAGCGACAGCGCCACCGCGTCCCCGGCCGCCGCCACCGCGAACAGCACCGGGGTGAGCTCATGACGCCGAGCGGCCGGGATCCCGCCCAGGTGCAGCGCCTCGATCAGCGCGGCCATCGAGTCGTGGCCGAAGTACGCGGGCAGCGCCCGGGCCAGCTCCGTCGCCTCGCCCCGGCCGTCCTCGGCCCGGGCGGCGTGCCACAGCGCCTCCTTGGCCAGGCCGCCCCCGCCGCCCCAGTCGCCGGAGATCCGGCCGATCGCGGGAAAGCGCGCGGTGCGCCCGTCGGGGGTCATCCCGACGCAGTTGATGCCCGCCCCGCACACCACCGCGACCCCCCGCGGCTCGTCCACGGCGGCCCGCAGGACCGCGAAGGTGTCGTTGCGCACCGCGGTGGCCGCGCCCCAGCCGCGCGCGCCGATGGCCTGCGCGAGCCGGCGCTCCTCCACCGGCAGGTCGGCGTTGGCCAGGCACGCCGACACCTGGGCGGCGTACGGGGTTCCGGGCGCGGGCGCCGGAAGCCCGGCGGCCGCCGCGGCCTCGGCGACGGCCTGCCCGAGGACGTCCACGGCCGCCTCGACGCCGTGGCGCGGCGGCTGGAAGCCGCCGGACCGGCCGGTGCCCAGCACCGTGCCGTCGGCCGCGACCAGCGCCACGTCCGTCTTGCTGTTGCCCGCGTCGACCGCGAGCACGGCGGGCCGGCTCACGCCCACGGCAGGTACTCCTTGTTGTGCGCGAGGAGCCGGTCCGTCAGCCCTTCGGCCACGTCGAACCGGCCGACCAGCGGGTGCGCGAGCAGCGCCTTGGCGACCCGCTCGCGCCCGCCGCGCAGCGCCGCGTCCAGCGCGAGGTCCTCGTACGCGCTCACGTGCGAGACCAGCCCGGCGTACAGGGGGTCCAGCCGGGGCACCGGCAGCGGGACCGGGCCGGAGCCGTCGACGCGTGCCTGGACCTCGATCACCGCGTCGTCGGGGAGGAACGGCAGGGTGCCCTGGTTCAGCGTGTTGACCACCTGGACCGCCGGGCCGCCGTCGCCCAGCAGCGCGGCCGCCAGGTCCACGGCCGCCTCCGAGTAGAAGGCCCCGCCCCGCTTCGCCAGCAGCGCCGGCTTCTCGTCCAGCGCGGGGTCCCCGTACAGCGCGAGCAGTTCGCGCTCCATCGCCGCGACCTCGGCGGCCCGCGAGGGCTTGGCGCCCATCTCCCGTACGACCTCGTCGTGGGCGTAGAAGTAGCGCAGGTAGTACGAGGGGACGACGCCGAGCCGGTCCAGGACCGCGCGCGGCAGCCGCAGGTCCGCGGCTACGGCCTCGCCGTGCGCGGCGAGCAGGTCCGCCAGCAGGTCCTCGCCGTCCGGGCCGCCCCGGCGCACGCCCAGCTCCCAGGTGAGGTGGTTGAGGCCCACGTGGTCCAGGTGGATGTCGGCCGGAGCCAGGCCGAGCAGGGCCGCGAACTTGCGCTGGAGTCCGATGGCGACGTTGCACAGCCCGACGGCCTTGTGGCCGGCCTGGAGCAGGGCCCGGGTGACGATCCCGACGGGGTTGGTGAAGTCGATGATCCACGCGTCCGGGCTGGCCCGACGGATCCGCTCGGCGATGTCGAGGACGACCGGGACGGTGCGCAGCGCCTTGGCGAGGCCGCCGGCGCCCGTGGTCTCCTGGCCGACGCAGCCGCACTCCAGCGGCCAGGTCTCGTCCTGCAGCCGGGCCGCCTGGCCGCCGATGCGCAGCTGGAGCAGGACCGCGTCGGCCCCGGCGACCCCCGCGTCCAGGTCGCAGGTGGTGCTGACCCGCGCCGGGTGTCCCTGCCGGGCGAGGATCCGCCGGGCCAGGCCGCCGATCAGCTCCAGCCGTTCGGCGGCGGGGTCGATCAGCACGAGCTCGCTGACCGGCAGGGTGTCGCGCAGCCGTGCGAAGCCGTCGATCAGCTCGGGGGTGTAGGTGGAACCGCCGCCCACCACTGCGAGTTTCATCCGTTGTCAGCCTTTCACGCCGGTCAGGGTGACTCCCTCGACGAACGCCTTCTGGGCGAAGAAGAAGAGGACGATCACCGGGGCCATGACCAGCACGGTCGCGGCCATGGTCAGGTTCCAGTTGGTGTGGTGCGCCCCCTTGAAGGACTCCAGCCCGTAGCTGAGGGTCCAGGCGGCCGGGTTGTCGGAGGCGTAGATCTGCGGGCCGAAGTAGTCGTTCCACGCGGCGAAGAACTGGAACAGCGCGACGGCGGCGATCCCGGGCCGGGCCATCGGCAGGACGACGCGCAGCAGGGTGCGCACCTCCCCGCAGCCGTCGACGCGCGCCGAGTCCAGGTACTCGTCGGGGATCGTCAGGAGGAACTGGCGGAGCAGGAAGACGGAGAAGGCGTCGCCGAAGGCCATCGGGATGATCAGCGGCCACAGGGTGCCCGACAGGTCGAGCTGCTTGGCCCAGAAGAGGTACATCGGGATGACCACCACCTGGGGCGGCAGCATCATCATGGCGATCACGAGCAGCAGCGAGAGCCGCCGCCCGCGGAAGCGGAACTTGGCGAGGGCGTACGCGACGGGCACGGAGGAGACCACGGTCAACAGGGTGCCCAGTCCCGCGTACAAGAGGGTGTTGCGCCACCAGGTCAGGAAGCCCGGGGTGTGCCACACCGTGGCGTAATTGCCCCACTCCCAGGTGTCCGGCCACAGGTCGCGCGTCAGGGCCTGCCGGTCGCCCATCAGCGAGGTGAGGAAGAGGAAGACGAAGGGCAGGACGAAGAAGAGGGCGGCGGCCACGCCGAGCGAGTGCACCCCGATCCAGTGCAAGGCCGCCCTGCGGCCCTGGCTGCGCGTAGTCATTCACCTGCTCCGATCAGTCCGCCGCGGCGCCGCATCAGGAACGCGGTGAAGGCCATGGAGAGGGCGAACAGGACGAGCGCGACGACACACGCGGTGCCGTAGTCGAAGCGCTGGAAACCGAGGTTGTAGACGAGCTGGGGAAGGGTCAGGGTGGACTTGTCGGGGTAGCCGGGCTCGAACTGCTGGCCCGAGCCGCCGATCACACCGGCCGCCACCTTCCCCGCCACCAGCGGCTGGGCGTAGTACTGCATGGCCTGGATGATCCCGGTGACCACCGCGAAGAGGATGATCGGCGCGATGTTCGGCAGGGTGATGTGCCGCAGCCGCGCCCAGGCCCCGGCCCCGTCCAGCTCGGCCGCCTCGTACTGCTCCTTCGGTACGTCGAGCAGCGCGGCCATGAAGATGACCATGAGGTCGCCCACTCCCCACAGCGCGAGGGCGGTCAGGGCGGGCTTGGACCAGTCGGCGTCGGTGAACCAGCCGGGGGTGGGCAGCCCCACCGCGTCCAGCAGGGTGTTGACGGGGCCGGTGCCGGGGTTGAGTAGGAAGACGAACGCCAGGGTCGCGGCGACCGGGGGCGCGAGGTAGGGCAGGTAGAACAGGGTCCGGAAGACCCCGGTGCCCGTCTTGATCTTCGTGATGAGCAGGCCGACGCCGAAGCCGAAGAGGACCCGGCAGCCGACCATCACCACGACCAGCCAGAGCGTGTTGCGCAGGGCGGGCCAGAAGAGCGGATAGTCGGTGAAGACGTAGGACCAGTTGTCCAGGCCGTTGAAGGCGGGCTGGCGGAAGCCGTCGTACTTGGTGAAGGAGAAGTAGACGGTGGACAGGAGCGGGTAGGCGAAGAAGACGCAGAACCCGATCAGCCAGGGCGACATGAAGGCCGCCGTGCGCAGGGCGGAGCGGCGGCGCTTGGTCCGCAGGGTGGGGGAGGCCATCGGGGCTACTTGGCCTTCGCGATGTCCGTGTCGATCTGCTGGTCCGTCCTGGCGAGGCCGGCCGGGAGGTCGGCCACCTCGCCCTTCTCGACGGCGTAGGCGAAGTCGGTGAAGGTCAGCTGGTAGGTGCCGCCGTCGGCCTGGGCGGGGGTGGTGCTGGACTTGGGGTGCCGCGCGATGTCCAGGAAGGTCTTGAACTCCGGGCTCACCTGGAGCTGCGGGGACTCCAGGGCCGCCAGCGTGGAGGGCACGTTGTGGATGGCGTTGGCGAAGGCCACGACCGCCTCGGTGTCGGTGGTCATGTACTTGACCAGCTCCCAGGCGGCGTTCTGCTTCTTGCTGCCCGCCGCGATGCCCATGATCGTGCCGGAGAGGTAGCCCTTGCCGTAGTCGGCGGCCTGTTCGTCGGGGACGGGTAGCGGCGCGGTGCCTATCTCGAAGGTGACACCGGCCTCCTTGGCCATCGGCGCCCGCCACTCGCCGTCGATCTGCATGGCCACCTGGCCGGTGTGGAAGGGGTGTTCGGCGCTCCATTCGTCTCCGAAGGTGCTCCGGAAGCGCTCCAGCTTCTCGTAGCCGCCGAGCTGGGCGACCAGGTCGCGCTGCGCGGTCAGCATCTTCGCGAAGGCGGGGTCCTCGGCCAGGTTGGACGAGCCGTCGGCGCCGAAGTAGGTGGGGCTCCACTGCGCGGCGAGCCGCATGGGGGTGGTCTCGTAGCCGTGGAAGGTGGGCATCAGGCCGACCTGCTCGTACGAGTCGCCCTTGGGCTTCGTCAGCTTCCGCGCCGCCTCGGTGAACTGGCTCCAGGTCCTGGGGGGTTCGGTGATGCCGGCGGCGGCGAAGGCGGTCTTGTTGTAGACGAGGCCGTAGGCGTCGTTGAGCAGCGGCAGCGTGCACTGGTTGCCGTCGAACTGGGTGTACTCGAGCAGGGTCTTGGGGAAGACCTTGGCCTTGTCGATCCCGGACTTGCGCAGGAAGGGGTTCAGGTCGGTGAAGGCGCGGGAGTTGCAGAACTTGCCGACGCTGTCGGTGGTGAAGGAGGAGACCACGTCGGGGGCCTTGTCGCCGCCGGCCCGCAGCGCCTGGTTGATCTTGTCGTCGGTCATGTTGCCGGTGACCTGGACCTTGATGTTCGGGTGCGCCTTCGTGAAGCGGGCGATGTTCTCCTCGATCGCCTTGACCTCGCCGGGAGCGGACCAGCCGTGCCAGAAGTTGAGGGTCACGTCCGCCTTCGGGTCGTCGGCGGCGGTGTCGGAGCTCTGCCCCGTACAGGCGGTGGCGAGCGCGGATATCACGGCGAGGACGGCGGCCGCGGTGGTCAGGCGTCCGGATCTGGGCATGGCGGGGCTCACTCTCTGCTGGAGGAACGTTCCGTGGGGGGTGCCGGGGGTGCCGATGGGGGGTGTCGACAGGGGGTGCTGACGGGGGTGCCGGTGGGGACGTGCGGGGGCGGGGGTCGTGGGGGACCGGGTCAGCGGGAGGTGTCGAACACCTCGTCGCGGGTGGCGGCGAGCGCGCTCTCCAGCGCGCCGTGCAGGACCGGCCGCTCCAGGACCTCGCCCGGGACCAGGCGCGGCCGGGAGGGGGCCAGTTCGGCCAGTTCGGCCTCCAGCAGCGCGCGCAGCGGCTCGCCGCCCGCGCCGATGGCGGCCCCGGCCAGCACCACGATCTCCGGGTCCAGCACGGCGACGAGCGAGGCGAGACCGGTGGCGAGCGCGGTGGCGTACGCCTCCAGGAAGCGCAGGTGCGGCCCCTCGGGCGTGGCGGCGGCCCGGGTGAGCAGCGCGACGGCCGCGGCGACCTCCGGGCTGTGCGGGCTCTCCGGCCCGCCGCCCTGTCCGGCGCCCGGGGCCCCGGTGACCGGTCCGGGCTCGGGCTCGACGCCCAGGTCCGCGGCGAGCCCGGGCAGCACCTCCACGCCGGCCAGTTCCTGGTAGCCGCCGGAATTGGCCCGGGTGACCTGGCGGACCAGGGGGCGGCCGGGGACGGGCAGGAAGCCCACCTCGCCCGCGCCGCCGGTCCAGCCGCGGTGCAGCCGGCCGCCGAGCACCAGGGCGGCGCCGAGGCCCTCCTCGTTCCACAGCAGCACGAAGTCCTCGTGGCCGCGTGCCGCGCCGAGGCGCTGTTCGGCGACGGCGGCGAGGTTGACGTCGTTCTCGTACCCGACGGGCATCGGCAGGGCCGCCGCCAGGTCTTCGAGGAGGGTGGGGGAGTGCCAGCCGGGGAGGTGGCTGGCGTAGCGCAGCCGGCCGGTCTGCGGGTCGAAGGCGCCGGGCGTGGCGATGACCACCCGGCGCAGGTCGCCGCGGTGCAGTCCGGCCGCCGCGGCGGCCCCGTCGAGGGCCGCGGTCACCTGGTCGACGGCCTGCGCGCCCTCGGCGTACGGGACCTCGTGGGTGGCGATCACCGTGCCGGTGAGGTCGGCGACGGCCGCCAGTACGCGGCCGGGGGTCACGTCGAGGCCGCCGACGTAGGCCGCCCGCGGGTTGATCGCGTACAGCTGGGCGCTGGGGCCGGGACGGCCGCCGTCGGTGCCGGTGGCGACGACGAGCCCGGCGCTCTCCAGGCGTGCCAGGAGCTGGGAGGCGGTGGGCTTGGACAGTCCGGTCAGATGCCCGATGCGGGTGCGGGACAGCGGGCCGTGCGTCAGCAGGAGTTCGAGTGCGGCCCGGTCGTTCATGGCGCGCAACAGGCTGGGCGTTCCGGGCGTGGCGGCGGGCATGGAGCGGTCTCTCCCTCACCGAGGCGATCTGTTAGGTAAGTTTCCTATTACGTTCTGAGCTGTGTCAATGCCGCTGCCCCGCAGGATTCACCTGCGGGGCAGCGGGTCGTGCCGAAGCCGTCTCGTACGGCGGCGCGCGGCCGGCGCCGCTACTTGGTTATGCGCGGGCCGCCCGACTGCGGGATCGGGACGGTGGCCAGCGACTGCGGCGAGGCCGGGTTCGCCAGCGCGGACGGCGGGGCGACGGAGGCCGACGGATCCGCCGGGGCCTCCTCCTCGTCCCCGGCCGGCAGTCCGCCGATGATGCCGATGCCCGCCGCGTCGAAGGCCTCCTTGATGCGCCAGCGCAGCTCCCGCTCCACCGCGAACTGCTGGCCCGGCATCGTCTTCGCGGACACCTTCACGGTCATCGAGGCCAGCAGCACCTCGTCCAGGCCCAGCAGCTCCACCGGACCCCACAGGCGCTCGTCCCACGGGGACTCCTTCGCCAGGCCGTCCGCGACTCCCTGGATCACCTCGCGGATCCGCGACATGCTCTCCGTGGGCTTGACCTGGAGGGCCACGCCCGCGGTCGCCCAGCCCTGGCTGAGGTTGCCGATCCGCTTGATCTCGCCGTTGCGCACGTACCAGATCTCGCCGTTGTCGCCGCGGAGCTTGGTCACCCGCAGCCCGACCTCGACGACCTCGCCCGAGGCCACACCGGCGTCGATCTTGTCGCCGACGCCGTACTGGTCCTCCATGATCATGAAGACGCCGGACAGGAAGTCGGTCACCAGGTTGCGGGCGCCGAAACCGATGGCCACACCGGCCACACCGGCACTCGCCAGGAGCGGGGCCAGATCGATCTTCAGCGCCGCCAGGACCATCAGCGCGGCCGTGCCGAGGATCACGAAGGAAGCCACCGAACGCAGGACCGAGCCGATCGCCTCCGAACGCTGGCGGCGCCGCTCGGCATTGACCAGCAGGCCCCCGAGCGCGGTGCCTTCGACCGCCTCCGCGCTGGTGTTCATCCGGTTGATCAGCTTGGTCAGGGCCTTGCGGACCGCCGAGCGCAGCGCGGCCGCGATCACGACGATCAGCAGGATCCGCAGGCCGATGCTCAGCCAGGTGGCCCAGTTCTGCTCGATGAAGCTGGCGGCCTCGGTGACGCTGGTCTGCGCCTCCTTGACCGAGGCGGGCGCGTCCGGGACTTCGGCTGCCAGCGGCAGCGCGGCGGCGGGCCAGGGCACGACGGGAACCTCCAGGTATAGCGGTCTGCTCGCGGAACTGTGGGCGGGGCAGACCAACCACACTAACGGGGCAATCCCTTCACCATGTTTGCCGAGGGGGTTCCTGTTCGAGGGAGAGACGAGGCTCACCTGGGGATGACTGGACTGTGGTTGAAAACACCTCCGACCCGTTACGGGCGAGTGGTGGCGCTTCGACCAGCCGTAAGGAGAGACTGAAGGCAGATCGTCCCGGCGCGAGCCACGCGCCGCCGGCGTACAAGGAGGCAGCCCGTGCCGCACGTCCTGGTCCTCAACGCGTCGTACGAACCCCTCGGCGTCGTACCGCTCCGCCGCGCGCTCGTCCTCGTCCTGGAGAACAAGGCTGTCTCCCTGGAGGAAAGCGGCGCCTACCTGCACAGCGCGACCAGGGTCGTCCCCGCTCCCAGCGTGGTACGGCTCAAGCGCTTCGTGCGGGTCCCCTACCGGGGGCCCGTTCCACTCACCCGGCGCGCCCTGTTCGCGCGGGACGGCGGCCGCTGCATGTACTGCGGCGCCGTCGCCACCAGCGTCGACCACGTCATTCCGCGCAGCCGGGGCGGTCAGCACGCCTGGGACAACGTCGTCGCCGCGTGCCGTCGCTGCAACCACGTCAAGGCCGACCGGCACCTGCTGGAACTGGGCTGGCGCCTGCGCCACCAGCCGGCCCCTCCCTCGGGCCTGGCCTGGCGGATCATCGGCACCGGTCACCGCGATCCCCGCTGGATGCCGTACCTCCAGCCGTACGGGGCGCAGGACGCGCTGGAGCGGATCGGCGTCGCGGCGTCCTGAGCCGCGGGGGCCGCGCGGGCCCGCGGGCTAAGGGGTGACCGCGTACGCCTCCGCCGACCACAGCGAGCAGCCGTACCGCGTCGCGCGGCGCTCGCACGTCACGCGCAGGAAGCGGGTGTCCGGGGCGTCCAGCCGCAGCGACTCGTGCCCGCCCCGGGAGGCCGGCACGGTGACCGCCGGGCGCCAGGTCACCCCGTCCGCGGAGGTCTCCACCCGGTACGCCGACGGGTACGCGTCCTGCCAGTGCAGCTCCAGGCGGCCGATGCGGGCCGGAGCGGGCAGCTGCGCCTGCCACCACGCGCCGTCCACCGGCGGTGAGGACCAGCGGGTGGAGGCGGCGCCGTCCACGGCCGCCGAGGCCGGGAAACCGGGGGTCTCGTCCGCGGAGGAGGACGCCCGCGCGGTGCGCAGCAGGTCCGGGCCGCCGGTACGGAGCACTGCGCGCACCGTCAGCGTGCGGGTCTCCCCGTCGAAGGTCACCGGCACCTGGTAGGTGCCGGGCGCGGTCGTCGGCGCCACGACGACCTCCAGCGGGATCGCGACCTGGCCGCCGCGCGGGGCCACCACGGCCTGCGGGAGGCGCACTTCGATGCCCGCGGGCGGCCGGGCCGACAGCGGGCCGCGGACCTCGCCGGGGCCCAGGGCGGACAGCTGCGCCGTGACCCGCCGCGGGGCGCCGCCGATCTCGGCGTCGGCCGTGGCCCCGTCCGCCAGCTCGAAGCGGGCCCGCGGGCCGTCGCCGAACCACGGCACCACCCGGTGCACGGCCGGCGCGGCCCCGGCGCGGGCCCAGGACAGCCGTACCGCGTCGGCGTGCAGCCCCGGCGTGTCCACCTGGGTCCAGCCCGACGCCGCCGCATCGGCGACCTTGCGCCAGCCCTCGCCCGGTACGTGGGCCTCCACCGCCGCGCCGCGGGTCCCCGCCGGGAGCGGGTCGGTCATCACCGTCACCGCCGACACCGGGCGCGGCGCGTCCAGCCGCACCGTCCAGGCGCCGTCCTCCTTCGTCACCGTGCCCGTCGTGCGAGAGACCCCCGTCCAGGCGTCGGCCTCCGCCGCCGCCTTCGTCAGGAAGGGCTCCAGGACGGCCTTGTCCACGCGGGCCGTCCCCGGCTCCGCCAGCGCCTCGCGGGCTTCGGCCAGGGCCCGGGCGGACTGCCAGGCGGCCGTCCCGTCCCCGCGGGCCTGGGCCTGCAGGACGTCCACCGCCAGCTCGCCGGCCGTTCCGTAGCGCGCCAGCCGCTCCAGCCAGGGCCCCGCCTCCTGCGACAGGCCCGGCAGCCGGGCCGGGGCCTCGCGCATCACCGTGAACGCCTTGCGCAGGGCGGTCCCGGCCGCCGGGTCGCCCGCGGCGCGTGCCCGCCAGAACTGCTCCACCAGCGGCTTGAGGTACGCCGACTCCTCCAGCTTCAGCCCCGAGGACGTGGTGTTCCCGGCCAGCGCCGCCACCGCCTCGCGGGTGCGCGGGTCGGGTCCCGCCAGCTCGCGGACCGCCGCCGCCCAGGACTCCCCGGCCCGGTAACCGCGCGGGTTCCACGCGAAGTCCGCCGCCGTGAAGAGCGGGATCCGGGACAGGGTGCCCTGCGGCATCGCGTTGGCCAGCAGCGCCGCCGAGCCGCCCGCCACCGCCGGCTCGCGGCCCGCGTACGGGCCGAGGAAGATCCGGCCCGGGTCCCAGTCGTTGACCGGGTAGTTGTCCATGGTGACCAGCCGGTGCCCCAGCGCCGAGCGCGCCCCGGACAGCTCCCTGCCCGTGATGGTGCGCGGCACCACGCCCACGCCCGTCCAGGCCACCTCCACCCGCGGGTCCAAAGCGCCCGCCAGGGCCGTCCGGTAGGCGGTGGCGCCCTCCTGGTAGAACTCCGTCGGCAGCAGCGACAGCACGGGAGCCCCCGGATACCGGGCGGCCAGGTGCGCGGCCAGCACGCCCGCGACCTCCGCGTGCGCCTTCGCGGCCGCCGCCGGGCCCTTCCCGTACCGCTCCCGGTCGGCCCGGCAGCCCCACTCGGTGTAGCTGACGTCCTGGAACTGCACCTGGAAGGCGCGCACTCCGAGGTCCCACATCGCGTCCAGCTTGCGTGCGAGCGCCGCCCGGTCGGCCTCCGAGGACAGGCACATCGACTGCCCGGGGGCCACCGCCCAGGCCAGGACGACCCGGTTGGCGCGGGCCCGTTCGGCCAGCGCGCGGAACTCCTCCTGCTGCTCCTTCGGATAGTCCTGCCGCCAGGCCGTCGTGCGGTACGGGTCGTCGCCGGGCGCGAGCAGCAGCCGGTTCTGCTTGGTGCGGCCCATGAAGTCGAGCTGGGCGAGGCGCTGTTCCCGGGTCCAGGGCTCCCCGTAGAAGCCCTCGGTGATGCCGCGGACCGGCGCGGCCGGCCAGTCCCGCACCATGACCCCGGGGACCTTCCCGCCGCCCGCCGCGAGCAGCTGGCGCAGCGTCTGGGCCGCGTGGAACAGCCCCGCCTCCCCCACCCCGGACAGGGCGACCGTGTCCCGGCCGCCGGGCCGCCCCACGGCCAGCCGGTAGCCCCCGTCGGGCAGGTCCCCGGCCGGCGCCGCGCCGAGCGCCCGCAACGCCTCCTGCGCGCCCGCGTCCTGGAGCCGTACGACGGTGCCCCGCGCGGGCAGCGGCGCCCCGGGGGCGGGCTCGTGGAGGGTGCGCACGCCCGCCGCGCGCAGGGCGTCGCGCACGACCTGGACCGCGTACGGATCGGCGTCGGCCGGCGCCAGCAGCACGGCCTCCCCGCCCAGCGGCACCTCGCGCGCCGCGTCGGCGGCCATCGACTGCGGCCGCGGCCACACGGCGGGCCCCTCGGCGGCCGTGCGCGGGGTGTCGGCGCCGGGGTCGAGCGCGGGCAACAGGACGTCCCCGGAGGCGGGTTCGCGGACCGGTTCGAGCGGGGAGGAGGGCGTCGCGAGGACCCCGGGCGGCGCGGAGGCCACCGCACCGCCCAGCAAGCTCCCGATCACGGCGACGGCGGCCGCCGTGGTCCGCTTCCTGCCCCTGAGCTGCACGGATTCTCCTCGTCCCGAGACGTCACCCACTCGTACGAATGAGCCCGAGCCCACCACCCGTGCGGCTGGGGTGTCAATGCGCGTGGGTGATCTCACCCGGAAACGCCAGGAATGCGGTGCCCCGGACTGGGTAGGGCTGCGGTGTTCCCCGGCCGTGTCCCAGGGTGCTCGCCCGGTGTTGACCGGACGCTGACCCACCCTCATGCACAAAGGAGTGCGTCCATGGACGACCTGGCCCGGCTCGCGAACCTGCACGGCGTGGCCACCGCCTACCAGCCCGCCGCGGACGTCACCGTCGAGGTGCCGCGCGCCACGGTCGCCACCGTGCTCGGGACGCTCGGCGCGGTGACCGACACCCCCGAGGACATCCGGGTGTGCCTGGCGGAGGCCGAAGGGCAGGCGCGGGGAAGGCTGTTGCCCAACGTGCTGGTGTGGTGGGCCGGTTCGCCACCGCCGGACGAGCTGGCCGCGCTGCCGGCCGGGACCCGGATCCGCGTCGAGCTGGAGGAGGAAGCCGAGGAGGGGGCAGCCGAGGTCGTCGAGGGGGTCAGCGGCCCCCACGGGCCGCTGCCCGAGGGCCTGCCGCTGGGCGTCCACCGGATGGCCGTCACCACGCCGGACGGGCGGAGCGCCGAGGCCACGGTGATCCTGGCCCCGGACCGGGCCCCGGCCGCGCCCGAGCGGGCCCACGGACTGCTCGTCCAGCTCTACTCCCTGCTCTCCGAACGCTCCTGGGGCATGGGCGACCTCGGCGACCTCGCGGAGCTCGCCCGCTGGGCCGGCCGGACCCACGGCGCCGGCTTCATCCAGGTCAACCCGCTGCACGCGGCCGTGCCCGGCAGCCCCACCGACCCCTCCCCGTACCGGCCGTCCTCGCGCCGCTTCCCCGACCCGGTGCACCTGCGGATCGAGGACGTCCCGGAGTACGCGCACTGCCCCGACCGCGCGGCCCTCGCCGCACTGGCCGCGCGCGGCGGCGAGCTGCGCCGCGAGGTGCTGGAGAAGGGCGCGCTGATCGACCGCGACGCCGTCTGGGCGCTGAAGAGGACCGCCCTGGAGCTGCTGTACGCCGTCCCGCGCACGCCCGAGCGCGAGGCCGCCTACGGGGCGTTCCGCGCCGCGCAGGGCCCGGCACTGGACCGGCACGCCGCCTGGTGCGCGGCCGCGGCGGGGGAGGACCCCGGCGAGCGGACCGACTTCCACCGCTGGCTGGTCTGGCTGACGGACGCCCAGCTCGCCGCCGCCCAGCGGGCCGCCCGGGAGGCCGGCATGGCCGTCGGCATCGTGCACGACCTCGCAGTGGGGGTGCATCCCGACGGGTCGGACGCCCGCACCGGCTGCCTGCACGCCCGGGGCATCTCCGTCGGGGCGCCGCCGGACGCCTTCAACGCGCGCGGCCAGGACTGGGGACTGCCGCCCTGGCGCCCGGACGTGCTGGCCGCCACCGGCTACGCGCCCTTCCGGTCCCTGCTGCGGGGGGTGTTCCGCTACGCCGGCGCGCTGCGGATCGACCACGTGATGGGCCTGTTCCGGCTCTGGTGGATCCCCGAGGGCACCCCGCCCGCCGGGGGGACGTACGTGCGCTACGACGGCGAGGCCATGCTGGCGGTCCTGGTCCTGGAGGCCCACCGGGCCGGCGCGCTGGTCATCGGCGAGGACCTCGGCACGGTGGAGCCGCGGGTGCGTCAGGAGCTGGCCCGGCGCGGGGTGCTCGGCACGTCCGTGCTGTGGTTCGAGCGGGACTGGGACGGCGACGGCGGTCCGCTTCCGGCGGCCGCCTGGCGGGCCGACTGCCTGGCCACCGCCACCACCCACGACCTGCCGCCCACGGCGGCCAAACTCTCCGGGGGCCACGTGGAACTGCGCGACCGGCTCGGGCTCCTCACCCGTCCGGCCGAGGAGGAACGGGCGCAGGACGCGGCCGACACCGCCGAATGGCTGGAGCTGCTGGACCGGCTGGGCCTGGAGACGAAGGGCGAGGAGGCCGCCGTGCAGGCGCTGTACGCCTTCCTGCTGCGCACCCCCGCGCGGCTGGTCGGCGTGTGGCTGCCGGACGCGGTGGGGGACCGGCGCCCGCAGAACCTGCCGGGCACCTGGGACCAGTACCCCAACTGGCGGCTGCCGCTCGCCGATGCCGGGGGGCGGCCGCTCACCCTGGAGGAACTGGCCGCCTCGCCCCGCGCGAACGCCCTGCTGGAGGCGGTACGGCAGGGCGCGCGGCCCCGTACGGCACCCCCGGGCGCGCGCCCCGTTTAGGTGTTCGCTACGTTTGCACCGTGGACAAGAAGAACGCTCTGCGCGCCGGCGCCGTCACGGCCGGAACGACGCTGATGATGCTGCTGATGACGTCTCCCGCCCTCGCGGTGACCCGCGACGACGGTGACGACCCGGGCCCGGGCCTGAGCATTGGCGAGACGCTCGGCCTGTACGTGGCCGCGCCGATCGTGCTGTTCCTGATCATCGCGGGTCTCGTGATGGTCGGCGACAAGTCGCGCAAGCAGCAGTAACACCGGCTGACCTACGTCAGCCGACACGGGCCGGCCCCGCCGGTCCCGTACGACTTCCGGGCGCCGGGGGTCCGCACGCCGATCGCGTTTCGGCCGTGCGTCGACCCCCGGCGCCTTGTCATGTCCTCTTCTCGGGTGCCCTCGGGTGCCCTCGGGTCGTCTGGTCGTGGCCTAGAGGCCGGCCATCAGCTTGCGGAGCAGGCCCGTGAGGACCTCGACCTCCTCCTCGCTCAGCCCGGTGAGCGCGGCGCGCTGCACCTCCAGGCCGGCGGCCACGGCCTCGTCGATGAGGGCCAGGCCGCGGTCGGTGATCGTCACCTGGAGCCCCCGCCGGTCGTGCGGATCGGGCTTGCGGCACAGCAGCCCGGCCTTCTCCAGCTTGTCCAGACGCCCGGTCATGCCGCCCGTGGTCAGCATCAGCGTGGCCGACAGCTGGCGCGGCGACAGCGTGTACGGGGGGCCGGAGCGCCGCAGGGTGGCGACGACGTCGAACTCCCCGCGTGAGATGCCGAAGCGCGCGTAGGCCCGTTCCATCTCGTCCCCCATGGCCCGGGCGATCCGGTAGATGCGGCCGAAGACGGCCATGGGCTCGGTGTTCAGGTCGGGGCGCACCACGTGCCACTGGGCGGTGATGGCGTCGACGGCGTCCTTGTTGGCCTCGGTCATGTCCCGCAGTATCCAGCCTTCCCCAAGTCGTTCGCAAGAAAGTTGCTTGACGGAAAGTAGCTTAGGAGTAAGCTACTTTCCATCGACCTACTTCGGGGGGAAGTCACATGGAAAAGAGAGTCGCGGGAGAGCGGGCCCTGCTCACCGGCATCGGCATCAGCGCCGTCGGGATCGGGATGTACGTCCCTTTCTCGCTGGTCTTCTTCCACCACGTCACCGGCCTCTCCTTCGCCCTCGTCGGCCTGGTCATGACCGTCACCGGCGTGGCCGGACTGACCGTCATGCCGCTGGCCGGCTCGGCCGTCGACCGGTTCGGCGCCAAGCGGGTCAACCTGGTGCTCTACGGGATCCGGGCGCTCGGCTTCGCCCTCTACCCCTTCGCCGGTTCTCTGCCCGCCTTCGCCGCCGTCGCCCTGGTCACCGCGCTGGCCGACCGGTCCTTCGCCGTCGTCCAGCAGTCCCTCATCGGGGAGGTGGCGCGCGGCGCCGCCCGCGACCGGCTCCAGGCGTCCACCCGGGCCCTGCAGAACGCCGGGATGGGCGCGGGCGCCCTGCTCGTCTCCGGAGTGCTGGCCCTGTGGGGCACCGGCGGCTTCACCTACACCGCCTGGGGCAACGCGCTGGCCTTCGCCCTCGCCGGACTGCTCGTCAGCCGGGTCCGCCCGGTCCGCGACACCGCGACCGGCTCCGCCGGGCGGGCACCCGCCGGGTACCGGATGGTCCTGCGCGACCGGCCCTTCCTCGGGCTCACCGCCGCCAACTTCCTCACCGCGCTGGGCTACTCCGCCCTCTCCGTCCTCTTCCCGCTCTACCTCTCCACCTGGCTGGCGGCCCCCGACTCCCTCACCGGAGCCGCCTTCACCGTCAACACCGTCCTGTGCGCCGGGGTCGGCGTGCTGATCGCCGGCCGCGTGCGCCGCTCCGGCGCCCGCCGCACCCGCTCGGCCGCCCTGGGCGCCCTGCTCTTCGCCGCCGCCTTCGTCGGGCAGATCGTGCTCGGCACGCTGCGCCCCGGCCAGAGCGCCACCCTGGTCGCCCTGCTGGTCATCGTCGTCGTCTACACCCTCGGCGAGCTGGTGCACAGCCCCTCCGGCGGCGCCCTGTCGGTCTCCGCCGCCCCCGAGCCGGTCCGGGGCCGCTACCTCGCCACCTACCAGCTGTCCTACTCGCTGGCCGGCGCCCTCGCCCCCTCGCTCTTCACCGCCCTGCTCGCCGTCGACGGCCGCCTGCCCTGGGCCGTGCTCACCGTCGCCGCGCTCGGCGCCGCCCTGGCCCTGGTCCGGCTGGAGCCGCACCTGCCGGCCGAGGCCGTACACGCCGAGCCGCCCGTCATCACCGCCCCGCGCACGCCGGTGCCCGCCGCCGCCTGAGACCGCCGCCTGAGCCGCGCCGCCTGAGCCGACCGGCCCGCCGCCCGGGTCCCATACGTCCCGCGTTCCTCATCCGCCCGAGGAGTTCCCCGCCATGAAGCGCTTCGCCACCGTCGCCCTGACCGCCCTCGCCCCCGTCTCCTGGGGCTCCACCTACTTCGTCGCCAGCGAACTGCTGCCCCCCGACCGGCCGCTGTTCACCGGGGTCATGCGCGCCCTGCCCGCCGGACTGCTGCTGACCTCCCTGGCCCGGACCCTGCCCAAGGGCCAGTGGTGGTGGAAGTCCGCCGTCCTCGGCACGCTCAACATCGGCGCCTTCTTCCCGCTGCTGTTCCTCTCCGCCTACCGGCTGCCCGGGGGAGTCGCGGCCGTACTGGGCTCCGCCGGCCCGCTGTTCGTCGTAGGGCTCGCCGCCCTGCTCCTCGGGGAGCGCGCGCGGCTGCGCACCGTCCTGTCGGCCGTCGTGGCGGCGCTGGGGGTGAGCATGGTCGTGCTCACCGCCGAGGCGGAGCTGGACGCCCTCGGGATCGTCGCCGGCCTGGTCTCCTCCGCCTCCATGGGCGCGGGCACCGTCATGACCAAGCGCTGGGGCCGCCCCGAAGGCGTGGGACCCCTCGCGATGACGGGCTGGCAGCTCACGGCGGGCGGGCTGGTCATCATCCCCGTCGCCGTCCTCGTCGAAGGCGCTCCGCCCGCGCTCGACGGCAACGCCCTCCTCGGCTACGGCTACATGATGCTGATCAACACGGGGATCGCCTACTGGCTCTGGTTCCGCGGCATCGGACAGCTCAGCGCCACCTCGGTCACCCTGCTCGGCCCGCTCTCCCCGCTCACCGCCGCGGTCATCGGCTGGGCCGCCCTCGGGCAGGCGCTGTCACCCGTCCAGCTCACCGGGATGGCTCTCGCCTTCGGTGCCACCGTCGCCGGACAGCTGGCCGCCGCCCACGCTACCCGAACGTTCACTTCTGCTGAACAATCTGATCAGAACATTTCGATGGACCTGACGGTTGAGCGGGTGCGACGGTAGTCCGGCACCCATCAGATCCGACCCCGAGGGGGAGACCCACAGTGGCCGTCATGGACCGCGTCCGCACCGTTTCGCACGCCGCATCCGGCAGCACGGGGAAGAAGGGAGCCGCCGGGCTCGGCGTGCTCCTCGCCCTGCTCGCGACGGTCGTCTGGTCCGGCAGCTTCGTCGCCACCCGGGGCATGGCCGAGACCGTCCCGCCCGTGCAGGCCGTCTTCTGGCGCTGGGTCATCGCCCTGATCGCCGTCGCCCCCTTCGCCGCCCGCCAGGCCTGGCGGCAGCGGGCCCTGATCAGGCAGCACCTCGGCTCCATCGCCCTCGCCTCGCTGTTCGGCGTCGCCCTCTACAACACCCTCGTGCACCAGGCGGGACTGACGACCTCCGCCTCCAACATGGGCATGATCATGGCCGCCTCGCCCGTCGTCATGGCGCTCTACGCCCGCCTCGGCGGCGAACGCCTCGGATTCCGGCGGACCTTCGGCCTGCTGCTCGCGGCCTTCGGGGTGCTGCTGCTCGTCGGGGACGGCTCCCTCGGCTTCGACTTCGGCGCCGGCGACCTGTGGATGTTCGCCGCCGCCCTGTCCTTCGCCACGTACAGCGCCCTGCTGCGGCGCAAGCCCGCCGAACTGGGCCAACTGGCCTTCCTGATCACCACCTTCGTGCTCGGCGCGCTGATGCTGGCCCCCGCCTACGCCGTCTCCGTCACCGTCCAGGGCGGCTTCGAGGTCACCGCCGGGACCGTCGGACCGCTGCTGTACGTCGGGGTGTTCTCCTCGGCCGTGGCCTTCTTCGCCTGGAACAAGGCCATCGCGATCATCGGCGCGGCCCGCGCCGGAGTCGTCTACTACCTCCAGCCGGTGTGCGTGGCCGGCCTCGGCTTCCTGCTGCTGGGCGAGGAGACCGGCCCGGCGCAGCTGCTGTGCATGGCGCTGATCCTCGGCGGCGTCGGGCTGGGCAGCGCCCGGCGGTAGGTTCGCCCCCATGACCGAGTGGGACATCAAGAAGCTGCGGATCCTGCGGACCCTCGCCGAACGGGGCACCGTGACCGCGACGGCCGAGGCGCTGCACATGACGCCCTCGGCCGTCTCGCAGCAGCTGACCAACCTCGCCCGGGGGCTGGGCGTCGTACTGCTGGAGGCGCAGGGCCGCCGGGTCCGGCTCACCGACGCGGCCCACCTCGTCCTGCGGCACGCGGAGGTCGTGTTCGCGCAGCTGGAGCGGGCCGACGCGGAGCTGGCCGGGTACCTCACCGGGGACGCGGGCGAGGTACGGGTCGGTGCCTTCTCCACCGCCGTACCGGCGCTCGTGGTCCCCGCGGTGGCGGCCCTGCGCCGGACCCACCCGGGGGTGGAGGTCCGGGTCAGGGAGACGGAGGCCGCGGAGGCGTACGAGCTCCTGTCGGCCGGGGGCGTGGACCTCGCGCTGTCCCTGGCGGCGCACGCGCCGACCGCGCGCGACCCCCGCTTCACCCGGGTCACGCTGCTGGAGGACCCGCTGGACGTGGCCCTGCCCCCGGACCATCCGCTGGCGGACGCGGCGGACCTGCGGCTGGCCGATCTCTCCGGGGACCCGTGGATCTACGGGGGCAGCGGCCCGTGGTCGCAGATCGCGGTCGGCGCGTGCGAGGCGGCGGGCTTCGTCCCCGAGCAGGCGCACTCGGCCTCCGGCTGGACGGCCATCCTGGCCATGGTCGAGGCGGGGATGGGCGTGGCGCTGGTCCCGCGGATGGTGTCGAGCCGGGCCTCGGGCGTGGCCGTACGGGTGCTCTCGCGGGACCGGCCGACGCGGCACGTGATCGCGGCGGTCCGCCGCGGCGCCGAATCCGCTCCCGCGGTGGCGCACGTCCTGAACGCCCTGCACACCGCCGCGCGATGACAGCCCCGCCGGCGTTTGAGGCGCGGGGGCCCGGGGGCTGGCCCCCGGCCACGGCGCCGCACCCGCGGGACGACATCACCCCCGCGGGTGCGGGCAGAGCCCGGAGAGGCCCTTAGACCTGAGCGGCAGCGGCAGCGGCGGCGGCGTCGGCCGCCTGCGCCTTCAGCGCCCGCTCGACGCCCGCGCGGGACTCCGAGACCAGGCGGCGAAGGGCCGCGTTCGGCTCGGCCGAGGCCAGCCACGCGTCCGTCGCGGCCAAGGTGTCCTCGGACACCTGGAGGGACGGGTACAGACCCACCGCGATCTGCTGCGCGATCTCGTGGCTGCGGGTGTCCCAGACCTCCTTGACCGCCGCGAAGTACTTCTCGGTGTACGGGGCGAGCAGCTCGCGCTGGTCGGTCTGGACGAAGCCGCCGATCACCGCTTCCTGCACCGCGTTCGGCAGGTCGGAGGACTCCACCACCGAAGCCCAGGCCGCGGCCTTTGCCTCCGCCGTCGGCCGCGCAGCCCGCGCGGTCGCTGCGTGGCGCTCACCGGCCGCCGTGGCGTCCCGCTTCAGCTCCGCCGCGATGGCCGCCTCGTCGGCGACGCCCGTCGCGGCGAGCCGCTCCAGGAACGCCCACCGCAGCTCGGTGTCGACGACCAGGCCCTCGATCTCGGCCGCGCCGTCCAGCAGCGCCGACAGGTAGGTCAGCTGCCCCTCGGTGCGGGCCGTCGCCGCGAAGGCACGCGCCCACGCCAGCTGGTGGTCGCTGCCCGGCTCGGCCGCCCGCAGGTGCTCCAGGGTGGCCTCGGTCCAGGCCGCCAGGCCCTGCTCGCGCCACGCCGGGTCGGCGTACAGGTCGATGGCCAGCTTCACCTGCCGGTGCAGCGACTGGACGACGCCGATGTCGGACTCCTTGCCGATGCCCGAGAGGACCAGCGCGAGGTAGTCGCGGGTGGCGAGCTCGCCGTCACGCGTCATGTCCCAGGCCGAGGCCCAGCACAGGGCGCGCGGCAGGGACTGCGTGAAGTCGCCGATGTGCGCCGTGACGGTGGCCAGGGACTCCTCGTCCAGGCGGACCTTCGCGTACGACAGGTCGTCGTCGTTGAGCAGCACGACCGCCGGGCGGGTGCGGCCGACGAGCTCGGGCACCGACGTCAGCGCGCCGTCGATGTCCAGCTCGATCCGGTCGGTGCGCACGAGCGCGCCGTCCTGGAGCTCGTACAGGCCGATCGCGATCCGGTGCGGCCGCAGCGTGGACTCGCCCTTGGCGCCGGCGGGCAGCGCGGGCGCCTCCTGGCGGACGCCGAAGGCGGTGATCACACCGGCCGGCCCGGTGGTGATCTCCGGGCGCAGGACGTTGATGCCGGCCGTCTCCAGCCACGCCTTCGACCAGGCGGTCAGGTCGCGGCCGGAGGTCTCCTCCAGGGCGCCCAGCAGGTCGGACAGGCGCGTGTTCCCGAACGCGTGCGCCTTGAAGTACGCCTGCACGCCCTTGAAGAAGGCGTCCATGCCGACGTAGGCGACGAGCTGCTTGAGCACCGAGGCGCCCTTGGCGTACGTGATCCCGTCGAAGTTGACCATGACGTCGTCGAGGTCACGGATGTCCGCCATGATCGGGTGCGTCGAGGGCAGCTGGTCCTGCCGGTACGCCCAGGTCTTCATCGAGTTGGCGAACGTGGTCCACGCGTGCGGCCACTTCGAGCCCTCCGCGTACGCCTGGCAGGCGATCGAGGTGTAGGTCGCGAAGGACTCGTTCAGCCACAGGTCGTTCCACCACTCCATGGTGACCAGGTCGCCGAACCACATGTGCGCGAGCTCGTGGAGGATCGTCTCGGCGCGCACCTCGTACGACGCGTCCGTCACCTTCGAGCGGAAGACGTACTGGTCGCGGATGGTGACCGCGCCCGCGTTCTCCATCGCGCCCGCGTTGAACTCCGGGACGAAGAGCTGGTCGTACTTGGCGAAGGGGTAGTCGTAGGCGAACTTCTCCTGGAACCAGTCGAAGCCCTGCCGCGTGACGTCGAAGATCGCGTCGGCGTCGAGGAACTCGGCGAGCGAGGGACGGCAGTAGATGCCGAGCGGCACGATCTGCCCGCCCGGGCCCTCGTAGGAGCTGTGCACCGCGTGGTACGGACCGACGATCAGCGCCGTGATGTACGAGGAGATGCGCGGGGTCGGCTCGAAGCGCCAGACGTTGTCCTTGACGTCCGCGGCGTCCGGAGTCGGGGAGTTCGAGATGACCGTCCAGCCCTCGGGGGCCGTCACGGTGAACTGGAAGGTGGCCTTCAGGTCGGGCTGCTCGAAGCTGGCGAAGACCCGCCGCGCGTCCGGCACCTCGAACTGGGTGTACAGGTACGCCTGCTGGTCGACCGGGTCGACGAAGCGGTGCAGGCCCTCGCCGGTGTTGGTGTACGCGCAGTCCGCGACGACCCGGAGCTCGTTGGCACCGGCCGCGAGACCGGGCAGGGCGATCCGGGAGTCCCGGAAGACCTCCGCGACGTCCAGCGACCTGCCGTTCAGGACGACCTCGTGGACCGCCGGGGCGACCAGGTCGATGAAGGTCTCGGCCCCGGCCTCGGCCGACTGGAAGCGCACGGTGGTGACGGAAGGGTAGCTCCCGCCCTCCTGCGCCCCGCTGAGATCGAGTTCGATCTCGTAGGAGTCGACGGTGAGCAGCTTGGCCCGCTGCTGGGCCTCTTCACGGGTGAGGTTCGTGCCGGGCACGCGGTCATCTCCTTTGATGGTGACGTTGCCCCGCCATCCTTCCACGGGGGGCGCGTCACCGCGCCGGAGTAATCCACGGGCGAACACGCCGAGGTCCGGTGCGAGCCCGTCTCGGTAGCGCCCCATGCCCTACCTCGGTAGCATCGAGGTATGAAGATTAGTGTGAGCCTGCCGCAGGAGGATGTCGCCTTCGTCGACGAGTACGCCACACGAACGGAGGCCGAGTCCCGGTCAGCGGTGATACATGCGGCCATCGACCTGCTGCGGGCCGCGGAGCTGGAGGCCGAGTACACGGAGGCCTTCGCGGAATGGGACGCGAGCGAGGACGCGAAGCTCTGGGACCGGACATCGGGCGACGGGATCACCGATGAGGCGTGGTGACATCTACATGGTCGACCTGGAGCCGGCGCGAGGGAGCGAGGCCAACAAGATCAGGCCGGCTGTGATCGTCTCGAGCAACCCGGCCAACGAGTCCGTGTCCCGCAACGGCCGTGGTGTCATCACGGTTGCGCCGCTCACGTCGAACACGACACGGGTTCTCACGTTCCAGGTGTTCCTCCGCGGCGATGAAACGCGCCTGCCCAAGGACTCCAAGGTCCAGTGCGAGCAGGTCCGTGCGGTCTCGCCGGACCGCATCCTCCAACGCGTCGGTGTGGTGCCCCGTCAGCGGATGGCGGAGATCGACGCGGCGCTTCGGCGCCACCTGGCGCTCTGAACGCACCCGAGGGGCGGCACCGTCACGGTGCCGCCCCTCGGTCGTCCGCCCGCAGGGTCAGCCGCGGAGCTCCTCGGCCACGAGCTCGGCGATCTGGACCGCGTTCAGGGCCGCGCCCTTGCGCAGGTTGTCGTTCGAGAGGAACAGCGCGAGGCCGTTCTCGACCGTCTCGTCCACGCGGATGCGGCCCACGTACGAGGCGTCCTTGCCGGCGGCCTGGAGGGGGGTCGGGATTTCGGAGAGCTCGACGCCGGGGGCGTCCTTGAGGAGCTCGTAGGCGCGCTCGACGCTGATCGGACGCTCGAAGCGGGCGTTGACCTGGAGCGAGTGGCCGGCGAAGACCGGCACGCGCACGCAGGTGCCCGAGACCTTGAGCTCCGGGATCTCCAGGATCTTGCGGGACTCGTTGCGCAGCTTCTGCTCCTCGTCGGTCTCGAAGGAGCCGTCCTCGACGATCGAGCCCGCGAGCGGGATCACGTTGTAGGCGATCGGGCGCTTGTAGACGGCCGGCTCGGGGAAGTCCACCGCGTCGCCGTCGAAGGTGAGCTGGTCGGCGGCCTCGGACACCGCGCAGGCCTGGCCCTTGAGCTCGGCGACGCCCGCCAGGCCCGAGCCGGAGACGGCCTGGTAGGTGGTGGCGACCAGCGCGGACAGGCCGGCCTCCTCGTGCAGCGGGCGCAGCACGGGCATCGCGGCCATGGTGGTGCAGTTCGGGTTCGCGATGATGCCCTTGGGGCGGTTCTTGATCGCGTGCGGGTTGACCTCGGAGACGACGAGGGGGACCTCGGGGTCCTTGCGCCAGGCGGAGGAGTTGTCGATCACGACGGCGCCCTGCGAGGCCACCTTCTCGGCCAGGGCCTTGGAGGTGGCGCCGCCCGCGGAGAAGAGCACGATGTCAAGGCCGGAGTAGTCGGCCGTGGAGGCGTCCTCGATGGTGATCTCCCGGCCCTCCCACACGAGGGTGGATCCGGCGGAACGGGCCGAGGCGAACAGCCGCAGCTCGTCCACCGGGAACTTCCGCTCGGCGAGGATGGTGCGCATGACTCCGCCGACCTGTCCGGTGGCTCCGACGATTCCGACCCTCACGGTGACTCCTTTGGTACGTACGACGCGGGCGCGCGTGGAGCCATCATGCGTTCGACCCCATGAGCCTTGTCCAATCCATTGTCCGTAGTACGGACGATCTGGCGCAGCGGACGGGTTCCCGGGCCGGGGCAGCGCGAAGGGGCGGGTGCTCGCTGCGAGCACCCGCCCCTCCGTCATGCGGTCATGCGGTCACACGGTGACGTGCGCGGGGCGCGTTACGGCAGGACCTTCTCGATCTGCACGCTGCCGGTGCCGGCGGCGGTGCCGCGGGCGTTCAGCAGCTGGACCTGGCCGAAGAACTGCCGGCCCTCGGGAGCCGGGCTGCTGACCAGGACGTTCGCCGAGACCTGCGCCGTGGCGCCGGTGGCGAGGTTCACCGCGGCGGCCTCGTCGACCTGGACGGAGCCCAGGGCGGCCGAGAAGAACACGTCGCGGTAGTCGTAGGTGGTGGAGCCCGACGGGACCGCGTAACCGATCACCTTGACGGTGTAGGTGCCCGCGGCCGGGTTCACCAGGCTCACGGCCTCCTCGGAGTCGCCGTCGGCGGACGAGCCGACCTTGACGCCGTCCTTGTAGACCTCCAGGTCGAGGTCGGCGGCGGTGTCGGACACCTTGCCGATGGCGACGTCGAGGCGCGAGGTGCCCTCGGCGACGGTGACCTCGGTGGTGTGGGTCTCACCGTTCGCGATGGTCGGCTTGGCGACCTTCGCCGAGCCGAGCGGACCGCCCTTGAGCTTGCCGCCGGTGATGGCCGCGCCCTCGTTCTTGACGCTCCACTGGACCGGAGCCGGGGTGCCCTGCTTGACCTCGGGCAGGACCTTGACCGCGGGGTCGAAGGCCGCGCCGAGCACGGAGACGTCCAGCTTGTACGGGTTGTCCAGGACCGCGGACGTACGGCGCGCCTCGACCTCGATCTCCCAGACGCCCGGCGTCGGCTCGGGGTACGAGCGCACGTCGGGGCGGCAGGTGTTGGCCGGGTTGTCGTAGTTCGGGTAGCAGTTGACCGTGGACGTCGGGTCCAGCGGCGTGCCGTACGGGTGGATCGAGATGAAGCGGGTCTGGCTGCCGGCCGCGAGACCGCCGAGGGCGACCTCGAGGCTCTTCGCGCCCTGCGGGACGGTCACGAAGTACGACTTGTGGCTGTTGCGCTGCACGGAGGAGGTCTCCGACAGGGCGAAGGACGGCGAGCCCAGCGGAGCCGCCGCGACCACGGTCGTCAGGATCTGCTTGTCGATGCCCTCGGTGGTCTCGTCGTCCAGCTGCAGGATGCCGCTGTGGACGCCGCCCGACGTGGCGTTGGCCTCGACCTTGATGGTGACGGGCTTGTTCAGCGGCAGGGTGACGTAGTCGTAGCCGCCGATGACCTTGAAGGTCCCGTCGTTGTTGCGCCAGCTCAGGTTGTGCCGGGTGCCGTACTTGACGCCCGTGGTGCGGGTGACGACGACGTTGTAGACCTTCTTCTGGCCGACCTTGAGGCCGCCCTCGCGGTCGTACAGGCCGGTGCCGAAGCCCGGGGTCTTCAGGAACTGGTCGATCGCGGTGTCGACCGGCGCCTTGACCGTGTACTCGTTGGCCTTCGCGTCGCGCTGGATGGACTCCCACGCGCCGGGGACGTTGATCAGACCGGAGCCCTGTGCGTGCGCGGGAACGTCGGCGATCTTCTTGGCGGTGCTGGTGAGCGCGACCCGCAGGGAGGCCGGCGTCAGCTTGATGTTCTGCTGCTTCGCGGCCGAGATCAGCAGGGCGCTGGCGCCCGCCGCCTGCGGCGAGGACATCGAGGTGCCCTGGAGCATGCCGTAACCGGCCGGCAGGTCGTAACCCGCCTCCTTCACCGGCGCGCCGGGCAGCCAGGTCTGGATGGTGTTGATCGAGGCGCCGGGGGCGGTGATGGTCGGCGTGAAGCCGCCGTCCTCACGCGGACCGCGCGAGGAGAACGGGAACATGTTGTACTTCGTCGCCACGCCGGAGCCGTAGTTGGCGGCCCAGGTCTCCTTGGAGACCGCGGCGCCCACGGAGATGACCTTGTCCGCGAGGGCCGGGTCGCCGATCGTGTTGACGCCCGGGCCCGAGTTGCCGGCCGAGATGACCAGCTGGACGCCGTAGGTGTCGATGAGGTTGCGGTACAGCTCCGAACGGGCGTTGTTGCCGTCGTTCAGCGCCGGGAGACCACCGATGGACATGTTGACGATGTCCACGCCGCGGTTGACGACGAGGTCGATCATGCCCTCGGTCAGCGCGATGTTGGTGCAGCCGCCCGACCAGGAGCAGGCGCGCGAGGAGACGAGCTTCGCGCCGGGCGCCTCGCCGTTCATCTTGCCGCCGAACAGGCCGTTGGCGGAGGTGATGCCGGCGACGTGCGTGCCGTGCTCGGACTCGATGATGCCGACGTTGACGAAGTCGGCCTTCTTGCCGACCCAGTCACCGCCCAGCGGGTCCATCGGGACGTCCTTGCGGATCTCGATCACGAACGGGATGCGCTCGGCGACGTCGGTCGCCGGGTTGTCCGTGCCGAAGTAGCCGACCTGGTAGCCGTCCTTGTACGGCTTCATCGGCTCGTTGTTCGTGAAGTCGTTGTCCTGGTCGGTGTCGACGCGGACGGTGCCGGCGGCGACGTCGTAGAGCATGCCGAACCGGTCGGTGGTGTCCCCGTCCCGGTTGACGTCGCCCTTCATGTCGCCGTTGGCGGTGATCGACTCCGTGAAGCGGCTCCACTGGAAGGAGCCCTCGGGGGCCTTCCAACTGGCCCCGCCCGCGGTGAAGGTGCCGCCGGCGGAGGTCACCGGGGTGATCTGGGCGCGCCAGGTGGCGTCGCTGTCGGCGATCGGGTCGGTGGCCGTCACCCAGTCGACGATCTTGCGCTCGCCGGTGGTGGTCTTCTGCAGGGCCGGGTGGCCGAGGTCGACACCCGAGTCCATGATGCCGATGGTGACGCCGCGCCCGTCGGCCTGCGGGTTGTTCTCGACGAACTCCACCGCACCCGTCTCGAAGGACGGGTTGTACGGGTTCTTCGCCGGGGTGTTCTTGTCCGGCGCCGGGTAGGTCTCGGCCGCGGTCCGCTTGACCGTGCCGCTCTCGCGGTCGGCGTCGGGACGCGGGTCCGGCAGCTGGATCTCGTGCCGCAGGTCGATGCCGTGCACCGAGGACAGCTTGGCGGCCGCCTTCAGGGCGGCCTCCGCCCCGCCGGTGGGCAGGGTGGCGCGGACGTAACCGAGCTTGTCGTACGTCTGGCCCACCGAGGCGCCGGGGACGGCGTCGAGCTGGTCGGCCACCTGCTTGGTCTGGCCGGGGGCGGTCGCGACCATGACGGTGACGTTCGCGTCACCCTTGGCCTTGGCCTCCTGGAGCAGCTCGGCGTCGGCCGAACCGAGCTTCTGGTCCGCCGACTTGACCGCCGGGTTGGTGCCGGGCGCGTCGGAGCCGGTCGCGGCGAAGACGGGCGCGGCGCCGGTGGCCGCGAGGGCGGCGACCAGGCCGGCCGCGGCCGCGACGCGTGCGACGCGTCTGGCCCCGGGTATGGAGCTGGGGGATTCGAGGGTCATCAGCATCCCTGGTAAGTGAAAGATACGGTCCGGATTTCGGTGCCGGATGACCGGTCAGACTGTCGTACGTGACAGCTGTTTGGGAACGGTTGTCATTGACCGAGACCTGTCATGGCGGAGACTCGCCAGCGCGGGACATGCGCCATCGCGGCCGTACCGGGGCACAGTGGTGCGAACCTCAGCGGCTGATGAGTTGACTTGTCGACAAGGCGGCCATGCGTCAGCACCGGAACGCGGTCGCGTCCCGGTGGGGGTGTGACAGATTTCGCGCGTTCAGCGCTCGCGCGTGCGCGCGTAGTGGCGAGAGGCCTTCGCCCGGTTTCCGCAGACGGCCATCGAGCACCAGCGCCGCGTGCCGTTGCGCGAGACGTCGTGGAAGTGCAGGAGGCAGGTCGCGGAGGCGCACTTGCGGATCCGGTCGGGCCCTGACTCCAGGAGTTCCAGGTAGTTCCGGGCGGCCGTCCAGGCCGGACCCCAGCTCCGGTCGTCGAACTCGGTGCGCTCGCCGATGCCCTGGGCGCTGAGCGTGGGCCGGATCCGGCCGTGCTCCAGCACCGCGTCGACCAGGGCCCGCGCGCTCTCGTCGGCCGGGTCGGCCACCGCCCGGGCCAGGGCCTCGCGGGCGGTCAGCAGGTGGACGAGGGTCGGGGCGTCCGCGCGGAAGCGGCCGGCCAGGCCGGTGCTCTCCAGCCACACCGCGAGCCCTTCGAGCCGGGACAGCCCGGCGGCGCCCGCGAAGAGGTCGTGCGGTCCTTCCTCGCCGGCCCAGCGGGTGTTCAGCAGGTCGAGGGCGACCGGCTCCCCGGTCAGGGGCCGTGGGTCCACCGCCGTCATGCCTCCGCACCTCCCGTCGCCGCGCCGCTAACCCCTTAAGCGTACGTGACCGGTTGACGTCCCCTCCTCTAACCATTAACTTGAGCTTAGAAGGTTAGAACATTCCTCTGGGGAAGGCACTTCCATGACGCGCGTCATCAGCAAGCTCCGCACCGGCCACGTGGGCCTGAACGTCACCGACCTGGACCGCTCGCTCGCCTTCTACGGGGACGCCCTCGGCTTCCAGGTGCTGACCGAGGGCAAGGAGGAGGGCCGCCGCTTCGCCCTGCTCGGGCAGGACGGCGAGCTGGTCCTCACCCTGTGGCAGCAGGCGGACGGCGCCTTCGCGCCGGCCTCGGCCGGACTGCACCACCTGGCCTTCTCGGCCGGTGAGATCGAGGAGGTGCGGGAGTACGAGGAGCGGCTGCGCGCGCTGGGTGTGGAGTTCGCGTACGAGGGCGTCGTCGCCCACCGCGAGGGCGCGTCCTCCGGCGGCATCTTCTTCCACGACCCCGACGGCACCCGCCTGGAGATCTCCGTACCGACCGGCGCCGAAGGCTCCTCCGCCCCTGTCACAGGGGCTCCGACCTGCGGATTCTTCTAATGAGCAGCAGCGCTTACCACGCGGGCCCGCTGGCCGTGCAGGAACGGGTCGGCGTACGGGAGCTGGCCGAGCACGTTGGCCGCTCGATCGGCACGGGCATCCGGGACGTCGCCGCGGCGTTCCTCGCCCTCCAGCCGCACCTGGTCGTCGGCGCCGCCGACGGCGCGGGCCGCGTGTGGGCCTCGCTGCTCACCGGGGAGCCCGGCTTCGTACGGGCCACCGGGCCGGACCGGATCACGGTCGCCGGGGGTCTGCCGGCGGGGGACCCGCTGGAGGAGGCGCTGGCCACCGCCGGGACCCGGGTCGGCACGATCGCGCTCGATCCGCGCACCCGCCGCCGGATGAGGCTGAACGGGACCCTGGAGGTGACCGGGCGCGGCTTCGCCGTCCGCGCCGAGCAGGTGTTCTCCAACTGCCCGAAGTACCTGCAGAAGCGGCAGCCGCTGGAGCCGGTCGCCGAAGGGGCCGGTGTCCTGCGGCGCGGGGACGCCCTGACACCCGGCCAGGAGCGGGCCGTCCGGGCCGCCGACACCTTCTTCGTCGCCACCACGGCGGAGGCGGACGGGGTGGACGCCAGTCACCGGGGCGGGCTGCCGGGCTTCGTGGAGGTGTCCTCGCCGGGAGAGCTGACCTGGCCGGACTACGCGGGGAACGCCATGTTCCTCACCCTGGGCAACCTGGCGGCCGATCCGCGGGCCGGGCTGCTCTTCCCGGACTGGGAGAGCGGGGCGCTGCTCCAGCTCAGCGGCCGGGCGCAGACCGAGTTCGGGGCCGACGGGGAGCGGCGCGTCCGCTTCCACGTGGAGGCGGTGGTGGAGAGTGCGCATCCGGGGCGGCTGCGGTGGAGCGCCCCGGAGTACTCGCCTCACCTGGGCAGCACCACCAGGTAGGCGGCGGCTTCGCGGTCACCGGAGGCCGTCAGGGCGGTCCGCACGACCGCGGCCTGCTGCTCGGGCCAGTCGCACAGCTTGCGCGGGGTGATGTGGATGACGGTCACCCCGAGCCGCTCCAGCGTCTCCCGCTTGCGCACGCACTCGGACCAGTCCTCGTCCTCGCCCTGGCGCGGGGCCCGGGTGTCGATCTCCACGGCCACGGCGTGCTCGGGCCAGTACGCGTCGACCCCGCCGAGGTGCGGGCCGCCGGGCAGCCGCAGGTCCACGTTCCAGACGGGCTCGGGCAGCCCGTAGCCCCGTACGAGGTGGTAGAGCCGGTCCTCGGCGAGGGCCCGGCCCTCCGCGAGGAGCGACTCGACGGCGTCGACCACGTGCGGCCGGTTCAGCAGCCGTCCCACCGTCAGCTCCCGTACGACCGCGGCCGGTTCGCAGTGGCCGCTGCGCACGGCCTCGCTGAGCAGGCGGCGTACGGTAATGGCGTCCTCCAGCTGCGCGACGGCGTCGGCCACGGCCCGCGCGACGGGCGCCACGGGCAGCCCGGTGACCTCCTGGGGCCGGGGCGGGGTGTGGGAGCGCACGATCCGTACGTCCCCCGTGGACCGCAGCCGCCGGGTGCCGGGCACCAGCACGTCCACGTGCGAGAGAGCGGTCAGCGCCGGCACGGAGGTGAATCGGTACAGGGCCAGCGCCGCCAGCCCGGTGATCATGGCTTCCCCGCTGCCGCGCCGCTCCGCGTACAGCAGTGCGGCGTGCAGCCGCTCCTCGCTGGTCGCGGGCCCGGAGTGGAGGAGGAACACCCCCGGCAGGATCTGCCGCCAGGGCCGGCCGGCGGCGTCGGAGGCGGTGACTCCGTGCTCCCGCAGCTGGGCGAGGCTCAGCACGCGGGGGCGGGTGCCGGTGAGGTGGGCGAGGGGGAGGGGTGCGTTCTGGTTCATGACGCGGTGATTCCCTCAGGCCATGGCCTTGCTAACCCCTGTTACACGCCCGTCGGCAAATCGGGACAAGCTGGGGCTAAAGTACGGGCGTTCGAGTGCCGATGGGGTGCGCCCGTACGGGGACCGCTGCCGGGGGTTCGCAGGCCGAGCCCCCGGCAGCGGCGGCGCCGGCTAGCTGGCGGCCGCCGCGTCGCAGCGCTGCGCGGCGAGGGCGCGGGCCAGGTCGTCGCGCGACTCCAGCACCAGGCGGCGCAGCGCGGGGGCCGCGTCCGCATGGGCGGCGAGCCAGGCGTCGGTCGCCGCGACCGTGGACTCGGAGTCCTGGAGCGACGGGTACAGGCCCTTCACCACGTCGATGGCGATCTGGATCGACCGCTCGGCCCAGACCCGCTCGATCACCTCGAAGTAGCGCTCCGCGTACGGCGTCAGCAGGTCCCGCTGCGAGGACTGCTGCATGCCCGCGATCGTCGCCTCCACCAGCGCGTTGGACAGCGCGTCCGACTCGACCACCGCCGCCCACGCCTGGTCCTTGACCGCCTGCGAGGGCCGCGCCGCGAGGCAGCGCACCTGGTGCCGCTTGCCCGACGCCGTGTCGTCCCGCGCCAGTTCGGCGCTGAGCGCGCCCTCGTCGACCACGCCGTGCGCGGCCAGCGGGAGCAGGAAGTCCCAGCGCAGTTCCTGGTCCACCTCCAGCCCCTCGATCCGCGCCGACCCGTCCAGCAGCCCCAGCAGCAGCTGGAAGTCGCCCTCGGTCGCCGCGCTCGCCGCGAAGAAGCGCGCCCAGGTCAGCTGGTGCTCCGACCCCGGCTCGGCCAGCCGCAGCTCGTGCAGCGCGCCCGCCGCCACCTCCCGGCCGCCCTGCTCGCGCCAGTCGCGGGCCGCGTAGTGGGTGACCGACGTCAGGGTCTGCGAGTGGAGCATCTGCAGCACGCCGACGTGCGTCTCCCGGCCCGCGTGCGCCAGGACCAGCGAGACGAAGTCACGCGCCGGCAGCAGGCCGTCGCGCGTCAGGTTCCACAGCGCCGACCAGCACAGCGCCCGGGCCAGGGGGTCCGTCACGCTGCCCAGGTGGGAGCGCAGCGTCGCCAGCGAGCCCTCGTCGAAGCGGATCTTGCAGTAGGTGAGGTCCTCGTCGTTGACCAGGACCAGGTCGGGCCCCTCCAGCCCGGCCAGCTCCGCGACCGCGGTCCGGGCCCCGGCCACGTCCGCCTCGGCCCGCGCGTACCGGACCAGCGAGCCGTCCGCCGTCAGCCGGTACAGGCCCACGGCCACCCGGTGCGGCCGCAGCTCCTCGCCCTCCTGCACCACGGCGAGTTCGTTGATCCGCCCGACCTCGTCGAGCGTCACCACCGGCGTCAGCGCGTTCACTCCCGCGGTCTGCAGCCACGCCCGCGACCACTCGCTCATGTCGCGCCCGGAGACCTCGGCGAGGACCGACAGCAGGTCGTCCAGCGTGGTGTTCCCGTACGCGTTGGCCTTGAAGTAGCGTCGCGCGCCCTCCAGGAACGCCTCCCGCCCCACGTAGGCGACGAGCTGCTTGAGCACGGCCGCGCCCTTGGCGTAGGTGATCCCGTCGAAGTTCAGCTTCGCGGCCTCCAGGTCACGGATGTCGGCCGTGATCGGGTGCGTGGACGGCAGCTGGTCGGCGCGGTAGGCCCACGCCTTGCGGCCGTTCGCGAAGCTGACCCACGCCTGGTCGAAGCGGGTGGCCTCCACCAGACCGAAGGAACCCATGAAGTCGGCGAAGGACTCCTTCAGCCACAGGTCGTCCCACCACTTCATGGTGACCAGGTCGCCGAACCACATGTGCGCCATCTCGTGCAGGATGACGTTCGCGCGCCGCTCGTAGGAGGCCTGCGTGACCTTCCCCCGGAAGATGTACTCCTCCCGGAAGGTCACCATGCCCGGGTTCTCCATCGCGCCCAGGTTGTACTCCGGCACGAAGGCCTGGTCGTACTTCCCGAAGGGGTACGGGTAGTCGAAGATCTCGTGGAAGAGGTCGAAGCCCTGCTTGGTGACGAGGAAGACGTCGTCCGCGTCGAAGTGCTTCGCCAGCCCCTTGCGGCACATCGCGCCCAGCGGGATCGTCAGGTCCCCGCGCGTGTAGGTGTCGGTGACGTAGTGGTACGGACCCGCCACCACGCACGTGATGTACGTCGAGATCGGCGCGGTCTCGGCGAACCGCCACACGCCGCCCTCGCGCGACTCCTCCGCGCCGTTGCTCCACACCTGCCAGCCCTCGGGTGCGGTCACCTCGAAGCGGTAGGGCGCCTTCAGGTCCGGCTGCTCGAAGTTCGCGTACACCCGCCGCGCGTCGGCCGGCTCGTACTGGGTGTAAAGGTAGACCTCGCCGTCCTCCGGGTCGACGAAGCGGTGCATGCCCTCGCCCGTCCGGCTGTAGGCGCAGTTCGCGTCCACCACCAGGACGTTCTCCGCGGCCAGGCCGTCCAGGGCGATCCGCGCCCCGTCGAAGACCGCGGCGACGTCCAGCGCGCGGCCGTTGAGGGTCACGGAGTTCACCGAGGGCGCGATCAGGTCCGCGAAGGTGGCGCCGCCGGCGGCCGCGGCACGGAAGCGGATCGTCGTCACCGAGCGGAAGGTCCGGGGGCCTTCGGCCGGCTCGGCCTCGTCCACCGCGGACCTGAGGTCGAGGACCACCTCGTACCCGTCGACGGACAGCAGTTCGGCCCGCTCGCGGGCCTCGTCGCGGGACAGATTCTCTCCGGGCACGTGCACTCCTTCGTGCGTGATCGCGTTCGTGTGACGAATCCTCGCACGGGGAATGCGGGCGACCCCGTCCTGGTTGGGGACGGAGAACATGACCGACCGAGGAGAGCCATGACCGAGACCCAGGTGCGCGAGAAGACCCCCGTGGACTTCTGGTTCGACCCGCTGTGCCCGTGGGCCTGGATGACGTCCCGCTGGATGCTGGAGGTCGAGAAGGTGCGCGACGTCCGGGTCCGCTGGCACGTCATGAGCCTGGCCGTCCTCAACGAGGACAAGCTCGACCAGCTGTCCGAGGTCTACCGCGAGACCCTGGAGACCAAGGGCTGGGCGTCGGTGCGCGTGGCCGTGGCCGCCCAGCAGAAGTACGGCGAGGAGATCACCGGCGCGCTCTACACCGCGCTCGGCACCCGCATCCACAACGAGGGCCGGGGCGCGACCCGCGAGGTGATCGCGGAGGCGCTGGCCGAGGTCGGCCTGCCGGCCGAGCTGCTCGCGTACGCCGACTCGGACGAGTACGACTGGGCGCTGCGGGCCTCCCACAACGACGGCATCGACCGGGTCGGCCAGGAGGTCGGGACCCCGGTGATCTCGGTGCCCGGCGCCGACGGCGAGGACGTGGCCTTCTTCGGTCCGGTCGTCACCCCGGCCCCGCGCGGCGAGGCCGCCGCCCGGCTGTGGGACGGCACGCTGCTCGTCGCCTCCACGCCCGGCTTCTTCGAGATCAAGCGCACGCGCACCAAGGGCCCCTCCTTCGAGTAGGCCGCACGCCCGTACGGCCCCGCCGGCGCAGACCACAGGACCCCCGCGAGTCATGTCCTCGCGGGGGTCCTGTGCTGTGCACGCCCGCCGGTGAAAGGTGAGAAGACGATCACGAGGCGGACGGGTTCGCGGGGTGCCGGTCAGCCCTTGGCGGGGATGAGCAGCGGGGTGTTCGCCTTGGCGTCGGCGTAGCGCCTGGCCACGTCCTGCCAGTTGACGACGTTCCACATGGCCTCGATGAAGTCCACCTTCTGGTTCTTGTACTGGAGGTAGAAGGCGTGCTCCCAGGCGTCGAAGACCAGGATCGGCACCGAGGCCTGGCCCACGTTGCCCTGGTGGTCGTAGACCTGCTCGACGATCAGGCGGCCGCTGATCGGCTCGTACGCGAGCACGCCCCAGCCGGAGCCCTGCGTCGCCGAGGACGCGAAGGTCAGCTGCTTCTTGAAGGCGGCGAAGGAACCGAAGGACTCGGTGATCGCGGCGGGGAGCTCGCCGAGGCCGTCCTTCTCGTCCGGGACGCCACCGCCCTCGCCCGTCTTGGGGCTGGCCATGTTGTGCCAGTAGATGCTGTGGAGGATGTGGCCGGAGAGGTGGAACGCGAGGTTCTTCTCCAGCCCGTTGAGGGCGCCCCAGTTCTCCTTGTCGCGCGCCTCCGCCAGCTGCTCCAGCGTGGTGTTGGCGCCCGCGACGTAAGCCGCGTGGTGCTTGTCGTGGTGCAGCTCGATGATCTGCGGGTTGATCACCGGCTCCAGCGCCGCGTAGTCGTACGGAAGCTCAGGAAGCGTGTAGATGGCCATGCGTTGCGGTCCCCTCGGCGTGCCAACTGCTTATTGCAATTAATGCGCAACTGCACGCTAGCAGCATCTATTCCGGGCGGGCCCCTCAGGGGGCCGTGTACGCCGAGAAGGAACCGTCAGGCGGTACGGGCGGCGGCTCAGCCCCGACGGGCCCGGAGCTCCCGGACCCCCGCCACCGCGAGGATCACCGCGGCGGCCCCGCTCGACCACAGCAGCTGCGGCCGGGCCGAGTCGTCGAACAGCATCAGGACCAGCACCGCCGCCATGCCGAGCAGCGCCGCCCAGGTCGCGTACGGGAACAGCCACATCGGCAGGGTCAGCCGCTCGGGCATGTCCCGCTCGATCCGGCGGCGCAGCTTCAGCTGCGAGACCGCGATCAGCGCCCACACGAACAGCAGCACCGCGCCGACCGCGTTGAGCATGTAGAGGAAGATCGTGTCCGGCCACAGCAGGTTCAGCACCACCGACACGAAGCCGAAGGCCACCGACGCGAACACCGCGCGCCGCGGCACCCCGCCGCCCGAGACCTTCAGCAGCGCCTTCGGCGCCTCACCGCGCTCGGCGAGCGAGAACACGATGCGCGAGGACCCGTACAGATTCGCGTTGAGCGCCGACAGCAGGGCCACGAAGACGACGATCTGCATGATCGTCCCGGCCTTCGGGATGCCGATGGAGTCCAGGACCGCCACGTACGGGCTCTGGCCCGGCTTCAGCGAGTCCCACGGCAGCAGGGTCACGATGACCAGCATGGAGCCGACGTAGAAGAAGAGGATGCGCCACACGGCGCTGCGCACCGCGCGGGCCACGGACCGCGCCGGGTCGTCCGACTCGGCGGCGGCGATGGTGACGACCTCCAGGCCGCCGAAGGCGAAGACGACGGCGAGCATGCCGGCGACCACGCCGCCGGCGCCGGCGGGGAAGAAACCGCCCTGGCCGGTGAGGTGGGTGAGCCCCGCGGGCTCGGTGTCCGGGAGCAGGCCGAAGATCGCCAGGGTGCCGAGGATCAGGAACAGCACGATGGCGCCGACCTTCAGCGCCGCGAACCAGAACTCGAACTCGCCGAAGTTGCGCACCGCGGCCAGGTTGGTCACGGTGAAGACCACCATGAAGATCAGCACCCAGACCCACTGGTCGACGGCGGGCACCCAGGTGTTCGCGATGTCCGCGGCGCCGGTGGCCTCCACCGCCAGCACCACGACCAGCAGGAACCAGTAGAGCCAGCCCGCCGAGAAGCCGGCCCAGCGCCCCAGGGCCTTCTCCGCGTAGACCGAGAAGGAGCCCGACGCGGGCATCGCGGCCGACATCTCGCCCAGCGCCCGCATCACCAGCATCGCGAGGACGCCCGCGAGCAGGTAGGAGCAGATGATCGCGGGACCGGCGACGCCGATGCCGGCCCCGGAGCCGACGAAGAGCCCGGCTCCGATCACGCCGCCGAGACCCAGCATGGTCAGGTGGCGCTGCTTGAGGCTGTGGCTGAGGGGTTCCGGGGGCAGTTCGCCCGACGTGGGAGGTGCTTCTTCTTGCAGGCGCTCACGCATGAAGGGATCGCTCGTACTCTCGTTCGGCCCGGCGGCGGTGGGGGCTCCGCATCAGGATTTGGCGGGACCCCACAGTCTCACCGGGCGGCGGCCGTCCGCGCAAAACGGACGTGTGGTCAGATCTTCCTCGTGACGAGGATCACGCCGACTCGGCGGGGGAGCGGGAGATTTGTCAAATCCCCACCAAGCCGGGGAGCCGGGCTTTGTCCCCGGCAGCGGGGGGAGGGTGGCCGGCCGCGCACTAACGTCGGTGATCGTCCTGCCCCCACCACCCCACGGAGCCCCCGATGAGCACTGCTTCCGTCACCCTGCGGCCCGGCACCGTTCTCGCCGACCTGCTGCCCGCGAGCCGCGTCCGCGACATCGCGCTCGTCGTCGGCGGAGCCGCCCTCACCGGGCTCGCCGCCCAGCTCTCCGTCCACGTGGACGGCCTGGCCGCGCCGATCACCGGCCAGACCTTCGCCGCGCTGCTCGTCGGCACCGCGCTCGGCGCCGGCCGCGGCTTCCTCTCCCTCGCCCTCTACACCCTGGTCGGCATGGCCGGCGTGCCGTGGTTCGCGGGCGGCACCTCCGGCGCGGGCGGCGCGACCTTCGGGTACGTGCTCGGCATGCTGCTGGCCTCCACCCTCGTCGGCGCGCTCGCGCGGCGCGGCGCCGACCGGTCGGTCCTGCGCACGGCCGGTGCGATGGTGCTGGGCTCCGCCGTGGTCTACGCGGTGGGCGTCCCGTACCTGATGGCCGCCACCGGGATGCCCCTGGGGCTCGCCGTCGCGAAGGGCCTGACCCCGTTCCTGATCGGCGACGCCCTCAAGGCCGCACTGGCCATGGGCCTGCTGCCGGCGGCCTGGAAGCTGGTCGGCCGCCGCGGCTGAGCCCCCTTCGGCCGAGCGGCCCCCGGGCAGGTGTCCCGGGCCGAGCGGTCCCCCACGCGCCGGAGCCCGGCCCGCCTGTGACGGCGGGCCGGGCTCTGTCGTGCGTACGTACGCGACCAGGGGGTGTCAGCCCTGGAGCGCGGCCCGCTTGCGGCGGAAGTCCAGCACCACACCGACGGCCACGACCAGGCCGGCGACCAGGGTGGACAGCGTGACGACCTCGCGGTTGGCGTCGTCCACGAACATGTAGCCGATCACGAACATGATCAGTGCGGCGGTGGCCCAGGTCAGCCACGGGAAGAGCCACATCTTCACGGTCAGCTTCTCCGGGGCCTCGCGGACCAGGATCCCGCGCATCCGCAGCTGGGTGAAGCAGATCACCAGCCAGACGAACAGCGCGATGGCGCCCGAGGAGTTCAGGAGGAAGGTGAAGACCGTGTCCTTGAAGGCGTAGTTGAAGTAGACGGCGACGAAGCCGAAGACCGTCGAGCCCAGGATCGCGGCGACCGGCACACCGCGGGAGTTGACCTTGGCGAACGCCTTCGGGGCGTCACCGCGCTCGCCGAGCGAGAAGGCCATGCGCGAGGCGGTGTAGAGGCCCGAGTTCAGGCAGGACAGCACGGCGGTCAGGACGATGACCTCCATGATGGTGCCGGCGTGCGCGATGCCGATCGAGTCCAGGGCGGCGACGTACGAGCCCTTCTCGGTGATCGACTTGTCGTTCCACGGGAGCAGGGTCAGCACGATGAAGATCGAGCCCAGGTAGAAGACGCCGATCCGCCAGATGACGGAGTTGGTGGCCTGGGTGACCGCCTTGCGGGGGTTCTCCGACTCACCGGCGGCCAGCGTGACGATCTCGCTGCCCATGAAGGAGAAGACGACCATCAGCACACCGGTCAGCACGGCGCCGTAGCCGTTGGGGAAGAAGCCGCCCGCGTCGGTCAGGTGCGCGAAGCCCGCGCCCGGGTTGTCGGAGCCCGGCAGCAGGCCGAAGACGGCGAGCATGCCGACGATCACGAACGCGCCGATGGCGACGACCTTGATGCCCGCGAACCAGAACTCGAACTCACCGTAGGAGGCGACCGAGCCGAGGTTGGTGGCGGTCAGCACCGCCATCACGATCAGCGCCCAGGCCCACTGCGGGACGGCCGGGATCCAGCCCTCCAGGATGGAGGCACCGGCGGTGGCCTCCACCGCGAGCACGACGACCCAGAAGAACCAGTACAGCCAGCCGATGGAGAAGCCGGCCCAGCGGCCGAGCGCCCGGTCGGCGTAAGCGGAGAAGGAACCGGAGTTCGGGCTGGCGGCGGCCATCTCGCCCAGCATCCGCATCACGAAGACCACCATCGCGCCGACCAGCGCGTAGGAGATCAGGATGGCGGGACCGGCCTTGGCGATACCGCCGCCGGAGCCGACGAAGAGGCCGGCGCCGATGACACCGCCGATGGCGATCATGGACAGGTGGCGGTTCTTGAGACCGGCCTTCAGACCGTCGGAGGGCTGACCTTCACCGTTGTTTCCGGTGGGGCCGCCTTCCTTCTGGAGGGTCGTCGTGGAGCTCATGGACGGATCCTTAGGTTCTCGGGTTGCGAGCCCCGGCATTCAAACCTGAGATGAACGCAGTACGGAAGACCTCAATCCGGATCGTTGCGCTGGGACGAACCTCCAGGACAACGGCCCCGCCCTGTCCCATCTGCGCTCTTTGGGTTTACTTGAGCTTTAGAAGTGACTTACGCGACACCCACCGGCGTCCGTGCGGGGGCCACGTGCCACACTCGTCCCATGCGCGTGTACCTCGGATCCGACCATGCCGGTTATGAGCTCAAGAACCACCTGGTGGACTGGCTCAAGAACAACGGCCACGAGCCCGTCGACTGTGGGCCCCACATCTACGACGCCGTGGACGACTACCCGCCGTTCTGCCTCCGCGCCGCGGAGAAGACCGCCGCGGACGCGGACAGCCTCGGCATCGTGATCGGCGGCTCCGGCAACGGCGAGCAGATCGCCGCCAACAAGGTCAAGGGCATCCGCGCCATCCTCGCGTGGAGCGTCCAGACCGCCGAGCTCGGCCGCGAGCACAACAACGCCAACGTCATCTCCGTCGGCGGCCGCATGCACACCCAGGAAGAGGTCGTCAGCTTCGTCGACGCCTTCCTGAAGACCCCGTACTCCGACGAGGAGCGGCACACCCGCCGCATCGACATGCTCTCCGCCTACGAGCAGACCGGCGAGCTCCCCCCGATCCCGGCCCACCACCCGCAGGGCTGACCCCACGTCCGGCCGTGCCGCTCCCGCCCGGGGGTGGCACGGCCGTTGTCATTCCTTTGAGCTTCGAGGAGCTTCGCCGTGCCCGAGGGGCATACGATCCACCGCCTCGCCCAGGACCACACCGAGCGGTTCGCCGCACGCCCGGTCCGGGTCAGCAGCCCGCAGGGCCGGTTCGCCGAGAGCGCCGCCCTGCTCGACGGCCGTGAGCTGGAAAGCGCCGAGGCGCACGGCAAGCACCTCTTCCTGGAGCTCGGCGACGCCTGGATCCACATCCACCTCGGCCTCTTCGGCAAGCTCGGCTTCGGACCGGCCCCGGCGCCGCCCGCCACGGACACCGTCCGGCTGCGCCTGCTGAACGAGGAGCACTACGCCGATCTGCGCGGCCCCACCGCCTGCGCCCTCGTCACGGAGGGCGAGAAGAAGGCGATACACGACCGCCTCGGACCCGACCCGCTGCGCCCCGCCGACGACCCCGGCCGCGCCTGGGCCCGCATCTCCCGCTCCCGCACCACCGTCGCCGCCCTGCTGATGGACCAGAAGGTCGTCGCGGGCGTCGGCAACGTCTACCGCGCCGAGGTCCTCTTCCGGCACGGCATCGACCCCTACCGCGCGGGCAAGGACCTCTCCCGCGCCGAGTGGGACGCCCTGTGGGCGGACCTGGCCGCGCTGATGCGCGAGGGCGTTCGCCACAACCGCATCGACACCGTCCGCGACGAGCACCTCCCGGAGGCGATGGGCCGCCCGCCGCGGGTGGACGACCACGGCGGCGAGGTGTACGTCTACCGCCGGGCGAACATGCCCTGCCACGTCTGCGGCAGCGAGATCCGCACCGCCGCCCTCGCCGCCCGCAACCTCTTCTGGTGCCCGACCTGCCAGTCCCGTTAGCCGGTCCCGTGAGCCGGTCCCGTGAGGGAGGCCCGTCAGCCAGTCCCGTTGGCGCGGAGCGCTAGAAGCCGTGCGGCAGCCACGGGGCGACGTCCCCCGCGAAGGCGCGGGACGCCTCCGACAGGGAGCCCGCGCGCAGCTCGCGTACGAGACCGGCCGCCGCCAGCGAGGTGAGGGTGATCCCGCCCAGGTACGCCGAGCCGAGCTCCCGGACCGACAGCGACAGGTCCGCCGGCTCCGCGCTGCGGGTGCAGGAGGCGGCGCCCTCGGCGTCCGCGACCAGCCGCCAGCGCCCCTCGTTCCACGGGCAGAACGCGTCCTCGACCTCCAGCACCACGTCCACCGGCGCCCCGTACGTGCGCGCCTCCAGCGCCGCGGCCACGTCCACCACCCTCAGGTGCAGCGCGTCCCGCGTGCGCGCCCCCGACCGCCGGACGTCGCTGACCAGGTGCAGCACCGGGTCGTCCACCGGCCGCCGGGGCGCCCGCACCGTCCAGGTCTATCCCGAAGAGGTAGCGCCACAGCGCCGCGTACGCCGCCGGGTCCAGCGCGTCCACGTCGCCCACCTCGACCTTGCCGTCCGCACCGGCCGCGTCCCGGTCGGCCCTGACCCGGTAGCGGGCGTACCCGGCCACCTCGCCGTCCGCCCGCTCGGCGACCACACACTGCAGCGGCGAGGCGCCGTCGCGCCCCTCGGGCGGATCCAGCAGCGCCTGCCGCTCCCAGCCGGGCCGGCGGGCCGGCATACCCGGCCGGGTGGGGACCAGCGCCGCGTAGACGCGCTCGCAGTCGGCCAGCGCCTCCTGCGGGTCGACGAGGCGCAGCCGCACGTCGTCCGTCCCCGGCGGGACGGACAGCCGTACGCGGGTCGTGTCGACGTCCACGGACAGGGCGTAGGTCGCGGTGCCGTAGCCGAAGCGCCCGTAGATGGCCGGATCCGACGCCGTCAGCACGGCGAGCGGTTCACCACCCGCCTGGATGTCGTCCAGCTGGCGCCGCATCAGGGAGGTGAGCACCCCGCGCCGGCGGTGGGTGGGGGCCACACCCACCATCGTGACGCCGGCCGCCGGGACGAGGGTCCCGCCGGGCACCGAGAGGCGGAAGGTGAAGGCGCCGGCCGAGCCGACGCAGGTGGAGCCGTCCCAGACACCGAGGGAACGTTCCGCTTCCGTCACCGCCCTGGAGAATTCCCGCTCTTCGGAGGGCTCGGGCACGCCACCGAACGCCAGTTCCAGGTTGTCGTACCAGACATCCCACTCATCACCCTGCAATACGCGCGTCTCAAGAGCCATACGGCCATCCCTATCAGGGCATTCCGGCCCAGTCGACGCGTTTTCGGACGGCCGGAGGTCCCCGGGTGCAGGGGTACCGCTGCGCATCCGCAGTCAGGATGGATAGGGTCCCGAAACAATGGCCGGAGCACGCGTGGAGACCCTGACGGCCCGGATGCGCATGCTGTCGCACCGGGCCCGCACCACCCTGCGCAAATCCGCCGTCGACTACTTCCGCGGCGACGGCTCCGACTGGCTGGCCTTCGGCGGGCTCCTGCTCACCATTCCCGCGATCGCCTGCGGCACGCTCATGTTGCCCGTCTGGTTCTCGTCCTCCGCGCTCGTCCTGCCCATCGTGGCCGGGGGACTGCTGCTGCGCCCCGCCAGCCTGCTCGCCCTGTACGCGGCCTCCGCGACCGCGCTGATCGTCGAGGCCCTGGTCCTGGGCCCCTATACCCAGGGCCCCGCGCGCGTCACCCCCGGCACCGTCCTGGTGGTCGCGGCCTGCGGGTTCTTCGGGCTGGTCATCGCGCAGTTCCGCAGCCGCGTGGGCGTGCCCTGGCGGCGCGGCGGCACCATGCTCTTCGACCTGCGCGAACGCATCCGCGTGCAGAGCAAACTGCCTCCCCTGCCGCGCGGCTGGCACCGCGAGATGGCCCTGCGGCCCGCCGGCGGCCAGTCCTTCTCCGGCGACTTCGTGGTCGCGGCCCGCACCAACGGCGGCCGCACCCTGGAGATCGTCCTGACCGACGTCTCCGGCAAGGGCATGGAGGCCGGCTCCCGCGCCCTGCTCCTCTCGGGCGCCTTCGGCGGCCTCCTCGGCGCCCTGCCCCCGCACGGCTTCCTGCCCGCCGCCAACCGCTACCTGCTGCGCCAGGACTGGGAGGAGGGCTTCGCCACCTCCATCCACCTCGTCCTGGACCTGGAGACCGGCGACTACGAACTCCTTTCGGCCGGCCACCTCCCGGCGCTCCAGCTCTCCGCGGGCACCGGCCGCTGGGAGGAGAAGACCGGCGAGGGCCCGCTGCTCGGCGTCTACGACGGCGCCGACTTCACCCCCGCCCGCGGGAACCTGCGGCGCGGCGACGTCCTCATGCTCTTCACCGACGGCCTCGTCGAGACCGCCGACCGCGACATCAGCGAGGGCATCGACCGCCTCACCGGCGAAGCCGACCGCTACGTCGCCTCCGGCTGGGACGGCGCGACCTGGCACCTGATCGAGAAGGTCGCCAAGGACGTCAACGACGACCGCGCGCTCCTGCTGATCCGCCGCGCGCCCTGACGGAGGCGCAGGAGCCCTCACGCGCCACGCGGTCCTGCCTCGCACGGGGCGGGCCACTCCTCCCGGATTGGCCCGCCCGGCCGGCCCCGGCGGGCCCTACCGTGCCCCCATGGACCGCACGCTCGCCGACGACCTCGCCCGGCTCCCCGACCTGCTCGACGCCACCCGCCGCGCCGCCGCCGACGCGCTCGGCACGCTGGACGCGCGTCCCGTCGTACCGCCCGGCCCGCCCGCCGGGACCTCGTACGCCCCCGAACCCCTCCCGGAGCACGGCGTCGGAGCGGACGCCGCCCTCGCCGCCTTCCGCGAGCGCTGGGAGCCGAGGCTGTCGGCCTCCGCGGGCCCGCGCTACCTCGGCTTCGTCACCGGTGGCGCCACCCCCGCGGCCCTCGCCGGGGACTGGCTCACCGCCGCCCACGACCAGAACTCGAACTCCTCGCTGGACGGCGCCGGCCAGGACCTCGAACGCGAGACCGTCGGCTGGCTCCGGGACCTCCTGCGCCTCGGGCCGCAGCACACCGGCGCCTTCGTCAGCGGCGCCACCATGTCCAACACCACCGGCCTCGCCGTCGCCCGCGAATGGCTCGGCGAACGCCTCGGCGTCTCACCCGCCGACGACGGCGCCGGCGCCCTCGGCCCCGTCCGCGTGCTGTCCGGCGCCCCGCACTCCTCCATCGCCAAGGCCCTCTCCGTCCTGGGCATGGGCCGCAACTCCCTCGTCCCCGTCCCCACCCTCCCCGGCCGCGAGGCCGTCGACCCCGCCGCCCTCGACCGGGCCCTCGCCGCCACCCCCGGCCCGGCCGTGGTCGTCGCCAACGCCGGCACCGTCAACACCGCCGACTTCGACGACCTGCGGGCCGTCGCCGCCCTCAAGGAGCGCCACGACTTCTGGCTGCACACCGACGCGGCCTTCGGCGCCTTCGCCGCCCTCTCCCCGGACCACGCCCACCTCGTCGACGGCCTCGACGCCGCCGACTCCCTCTGCGTCGACCTCCACAAATGGCTCAACGTCCCCTACGACAGCGCCGTCCAGTTCACCCGCCGCGGTGACCTGCAGGCCCGCGTCTTCCAGAACGCGGCCGCCTACCTCGGCCCCCTCGGCGACCACCCCGACCTCGTCCACCTCACCCCGGAGAACTCCCACCGCCTGCGCGCCCTCGCCGCCTGGTTCACGCTGCGCGCGTACGGCCGCCAGGGCCACCGGGAGATCGTCGAGCGCGACATCGCCTGCGCCCGCGCCCTCGGCGAGCAGCTCTCCGAGGACCCCGCCCTGCGCCTGCTCGCCCCGGTCCGCCTCAACGTGGTGTGCTTCACCCTCACCGAGGCCCCCACCCCGGACCGCCTGAGCGCCCTGCGCGAGGCCGCGGCCGCCGACGTCTTCGTCACCCCGACCCGCTACGGGGGAATCCCCGCCCTGCGCGCCGCGTTCGCCAACTGGCGCACCACACCGGCGGACGTGCGCCGGGCCGCCCAGGCCCTGCGCAGAGCAGCGAAGGAGATCGCATGACGGACCGGCCCCTGACACTCGCGGAAGTCGAGGCCCTGGCGCGCAGCGCGCACGAGGGCCAGACGGACAAGGCCGGCCGGCCGTACGCCGAGCACCTCGCGGCCGTGGCCGAGGGCGTCCGCGTGCGCGGCGGCACCCCCGAACAGCAGGCCGCGGCCTGGCTCCACGACGCGATCGAGGACGGGGCCCTCAGCCGCGCGTGGCTGGACGCGGCGGCCCTCCCGCAGCCGGTCAAGGACATGGTCCTCGCGGTCACCAAGCGCCCCGGCGAGCCGGTCGAGCAGTACGCGGCCCGCATCCTCGCCACCCCCGGCGCCCTGCTCGTCAAGGAGGCCGACCTCGCGCACAACGCCGACCCCGTACGCCTGCGCGTACTGGACGACCCCACGCGCGAACGGCTGACGGCGAAGTACGCGTACGTCCGCTCCCTCCTGGGGCTCACCGCCCCGTGACCCGCCCGTCACGTCCGAAATGTTCCCGATGCGCGGGGCGTTGGCGGAAACCGAACCCGGACTCTTCGTCACGGGGCGGATAGGCGGGGCAGGTTGGTGGGAGGATGGTGCATGTGGGGGTGTGCGCGGCCGTGCGCCCCGGGCCGACCAGGGGACGACCGAAGGTGTGATCAGAAGTGGCCATTTCGCTGTCAGTGGTGGTTCTGTTGGCGGTCATCCTGGTGGTGCTGATCCGCGGCAACCACATCAAGACGGGCCCGGCCATCGTCGCGGCCCTCTTCGGCTTCTTCCTGGCGTCGAGCTCGATCGCGGACGACGTGAACCGCTTCCTGAACTCCCTCGCGACGATGATCTCCAACATCAAACTCTGACCGCCCCGCCCCGGCCAGCCGGGAACGACGAAGGCCCAGGCGGAGAAGACATCCTCCTACCTGGTGCTGGACCGCCCACCGCCACAGGGCGCGGCAAGTCCGCTCGCCGTCGCCTTCCCTGGGACGCTAGCCATTGCAGTCCCGTGCCCTCAGAATCTGGCTGCGCTGGCGGCGCCCAGCAGGGCACCGCCAGCGCATTCTCATCCGGCCTTCACTCTCCTATTGCTCAACCTCTTTTTGGTAAGACGGATAAGGCATGGGAGAGGAACGCCGGCCGACGTGAGGCCAAGAAAGTGCGGTTACCTTGCGCCTTCCCGGGTCGGGTTGCCGCGGAGGATCTTCACCTTACTGAGAGCGAGGGCATAGGTTCCCCCAAGGAGGAATGTCGCCAGATATTGCGCCCAGGTGATGTTGTCGAGTGCCCTGTTCGCTACGATGAGCACTCCGGCCCAGAGAAGGGTAAACACTATCTTGGCCATCTGAATTCCTACCTTAGGCGAGAGCTGCGAGGCAGCCGGTGGCGCCGGCGACGACGGTCTTGCTCACTATGTCCCTGGCCACGTCCTTGCTGATGAACCGGCTGACGACCAGAGCGCCAGCTCCGCCGATCCCGCCCTTGATCAGGCAGTCCTTCACCATCTGATTCATCTTGGTGTGGGTCATCAGGTACTCGCAGTTGCTCTTGTTCTTGTACATGATGCACATCGAACGCGCCTCTTCGAGCGGATTCACCTGAGCAGACTCAACTACGGGCTGCGGACCCGAATCGGTTGGCCACGCCAGCGCCACTGGCCAGAATCACGCTTGCCATGATGGCAGCGGACAGAGCGCCCGAAACAAGGCTCTTCATTATCGATCTTCCCCGATTCAACTGTTTATTCAGAGCGGCACTGGTCAGGTGCCGCGTCTTCTTGATCACGTGTGAAGCTACTCGCCGGTCAATTTGTTCGGAACCCTAGTTGAGCAAACCTTGAGCTTGGTTGGCGATGTATTTCGGCACCGTCGGAAGATTGGATAGTTTCAGTCACCTCGGGGCCCGTATTTAGCCACCGGTAAATCGTGCAACTCTAAAGCAATGGGCCCAGCAGAAGCACTGACTGCGCCTCAATCCGCCTTAGATCGCGTACGCGCCCTCGCCGTTGGAGACCTCCGGTCGAGGACCCCGTACTACGACACGCGGCCATGCGGTGCACTGGTCTGCGCAGTCACGAGGCGTGCAGTGAGGCGGGGATCAAGGGGCTGCACTTCCGTGACCTTTGGCATACGGGCAACACGCTGGCCGCTTCCACGGGTGCCAGCACGCGGGAGTTGATGACGCGGATGGGCCACAGCACCGCCCGCGCGGCGCTGATCTACCAGCACGCGAGCGCCGATCGGGACCGGCTGATCGCCGACACTCTGAGCGGGCTCGCGAAGAAGGGGCGAAAGGCGGCCGCCAAGGGCACGAAGGAAGATCCACCGCGCAAGAGGCACGCAGGGGGCACGCGGAGCGGGTCGCGGCCCCGGGAACGACGAAGGGCCAGGCGGAGGAAGCGTCCTCTGACCTGGCCCTTTGTGCTTCAGAGCGGGTGACGGGAATCGAACCCGCGTAGCTAGTTTGGAAGACTAGTGCTCTACCATTGAGCTACACCCGCAGCACGTGCGCCGCAGGTCCGGGGACCGCGGCACGGACAGCATCCTAGCGGGTCGCGCCGGGGGAGCGCACACCACATTGCGCGCCCGCGCCGGGGAACCGGCCGAAAGGCGTCGTGATATCCCGCGCATCAGAGGGTCTCCGGGCATGTACCCTACGTGTCGCACCGACGGGGTGTGGCGCAGCTTGGTAGCGCGTCCGCTTTGGGAGCGGAAGGTCGTCGGTTCGAATCCGGCCACCCCGACCACCAGCACTGTCCCCCTCCGAGATCCTTCCGGGTTCTGCGAGGGTCACCACAAGATCGCGTTGTGGGCTGATTGCCGCTTGCGGTTACTATGCAAGCTGCGTGCCCGTGTGTCTGATGTACCGGGCCGAAGTCCGCCGAACCGCTGAATCGCAGCGTGACGGCAGAATCCCCAGCAGTCAGCCACCAAGGAGACCGAACCGTGAAGAGCGCCGTGGAGACCCTGAACCCGACTCGGGTTCGGCTCACTGTTGAGGTGCCCTTCGAGGAGCTCAAGGACAGCCTCGACGCGGCGTACAAGAAGATCAACCAGCAGGTCACGGTGAAGGGCTTCCGCAAGGGCAAGATCCCGGCCCGCGTCATCGACCAGCGCTTCGGCCGCGGTGCGGTGCTGGAGGAGGCCGTCAACGACGCCCTCCCGAAGTTCTACACCGAGGCGGTCAACGAGGCCGACCTGAACCCGCTGGGCCAGCCCGAGGTGGACATCACGGAGCTGAAGGACGGCGAGCTGCTGGCCTTCACCGCCGAGGTCGACGTCCGTCCCGAGATCGAGATCCCGGACTACTCCGGCATCGAGGTCGAGGTCGACGCCATCGAGGTCTCCGACGAGGACGTCGAGAAGTCCGTCGAGCAGCTGCGCGGCCGCTTCGCGTCCACCAAGGACGTCGAGCGCGCCGCCCAGGACGGCGACGTCGTCACCATCGACCTGGAGGCCAAGGTCGACGGCGAGGTGCTGCCGGACGGCGTCGCCTCCGACGTCTCCTACACCATCGGCTCGGGCGAGCTCCTCGAAGGCATCGACGAGGCCGTCAAGGGCCTGGAGGCCGGTGGCGAGGCCACCTTCACCTCCCAGCTGAAGGGCGGCTCCGCCGAGGGCAAGGACGCCGAGGTCACCGTCAAGGTCACCAAGGTCTCCGCCCGCGAGCTGCCGGAGCTGGACGACGAGTTCGCACAGATGGCGAGCGAGTTCGACACCCTTGAGGCCCTCAAGGACGACAGCCGCAAGCGCCTCGAGAACATGAAGCAGTACGACCAGGCCACGCAGGCCCAGGAGCGCGTCCTGGAGAAGCTGCTGGAGCTCGTCGAGGTCCCGATCCCCGAGAAGCTCCTCGCGGACGAGGTCCAGACCCGCAAGCACAACCTCGAGCACCACCAGCTCGGCCAGATGGGCCTGACCATCGAGAAGTACCTGGAGTTCCAGGGCAAGACGGTCGAGGAGTTCGACGCCGAGACCTCCGAGCAGGCGATCAAGGGCATCAAGACCCAGTTCGTCCTCGACGCGCTGGTCAACAAGGAGAAGCTGGGCGTCAACCAGGAGGAGCTCACCGAGCACCTCATGCGCCGCGCCGCCTCCTCCGGCATGTCCCCCGACCAGTTCGCCCAGGCCGTCGTCGAGGGCGGCCAGGTCCCGATGCTCGTCGGCGAGGTCGCCCGCGGCAAGGCCCTCGCGGTCGTCGTCGAGGCCGCCAAGGTCGTCGACACCAACGGCGAGGTCGTGGACCTGTCCGACGAGGACGAGGAGCAGGCCGCCGAGACCGTCGAGGCCACCGTCGACGGTGACGCCGAGGCCGCGGCCGACGAGGCCAAGTAACACCCCGGGCCAAGCCCGCTGAGCAGTGCCCCGAAGGGCCCGGACGCAGCCGCGTCCGGGCCCTTCGCCATGGCGCCCGAAGGCTCCGGGAGCTTGCGCTCCGAGCGAACAGTTCGGGAAGCGGGATGGCGTTGTCCTACCTGCGCGTTAGGGTCCATGAATACGAGGGCACGTGAGCACCCGGGCGCCGGCGGACTCGTCCGCACCGGCCGGACCGTGCCCCAGAACGAGACGCTGAGACGGCACATGGCCGTCGGAGACGAGCAGGTGGATACGTGACGAATCTGAAGCCTTACGCCGCGGGTGAGCCGTCCATCGGTGGCGGCCTCGGCGACCATGTCTACAACCGGCTGCTCGGCGAGCGCATCATCTTCCTCGGCCAGCAGGTCGACGACGAGATCGCCAACAAGATCACCGCGCAGCTCCTCCTCCTGGCCGCCGAGCCGGAGAAGGACATCTACCTGTACATCAACAGCCCGGGTGGCTCCGTTACGGCGGGCATGGCGGTCTACGACACCATGCAGTACATCCCCAACGACGTCGTCACCATCGGCATGGGAATGGCGGCCTCCATGGGCCAGTTCCTGCTGACCGGCGGCGCCAAGGGCAAGCGCTTCGCCCTGCCGAACACCGACATCCTGATGCACCAGGGCTCCGCCGGCATCGGTGGCACCGCGTCGGACATCAAGATCCAGGCCCAGTACCTGCTGCGCACCAAGCAGCGCATGGCCGAGATCACCGCGTTCCACTCGGGCCAGACCGTCGAGGCGATCATCCGCGACGGCGACCGCGACCGCTGGTTCACCGCCGAGGAGGCCAAGGAGTACGGCCTCATCGACGAGATCATCTCGGCCGCGTCCAACGTGCCGGGCGGCGGCGGCACCGGGGCCTGATCCCGGCCCCCACCGCAAGCACCGAGCAGCCGACAGCCCGCAGAACGCCACCAGGATGGTGAACACCCAGATGCAGAACAACTTCTCCGCAAGCGGCCTCTACACCGGCCCGCAGGTGGACAACCGCTACGTCATCCCGCGCTTCGTCGAGCGCACGTCGCAGGGCGTGCGCGAGTACGACCCGTACGCGAAGCTCTTCGAAGAGCGCGTGATCTTCCTCGGCGTTCAGATCGACGACGCCTCCGCCAACGACGTCATGGCGCAGCTGCTGTGCCTGGAGTCGATGGACCCGGACCGCGACATCTCGATCTACATCAACAGCCCCGGCGGCTCCTTCACCGCGCTGACGGCGATCTACGACACGATGCAGTTCGTGAAGCCGGACATCCAGACGGTCTGCATGGGCCAGGCGGCCTCCGCCGCCGCGGTCCTGCTCGCCGCCGGCACCCCCGGCAAGCGCATGGCCCTGCCGAACGCCCGCGTGCTGATCCACCAGCCCTCCGGCGGCACCGGCCGTGAGCAGCTCTCCGACCTGGAGATCGCGGCCAACGAGATCCTGCGCATGCGTGACCAGCTGGAGACCATGCTGGCCAAGCACTCGACGACGCCGATCGAGAAGATCCGCGACGACATCGAGCGCGACAAGATCCTCACTGCCGAGGACGCGCTCGCGTACGGCCTGATCGACCAGATCGTCTCGACCCGCAAGAACTCCCACTGATCCTTGCCGACAGTTGGCGTGATCACGCAGCCGGATCCGGCGATGTGAACCACGTCAAGGGGGCCCCGCACGGGGCCCCCGGCAAGGTACCGTCGGATATGAGGCACCAGGAGCGCTGAACCAGGCGTCTCCCAGGCGAAGGGGAAGCACCTCGTGGCACGCATCGGTGACGGCGGCGACCTGCTCAAGTGCTCGTTCTGCGGAAAGAGCCAGAAGCAGGTGAAGAAGCTCATCGCAGGACCCGGTGTGTACATCTGCGACGAGTGCATCGACCTCTGCAACGAGATCATCGAAGAGGAGCTCGCGGAGACCTCCGAGGTCCGGTGGGAGGAACTCCCCAAGCCCCGTGAGATCTACGAGTTCCTGGAGAGCTACGTCGTCGGCCAGGAGCCGGCGAAGAAGGCGCTCTCGGTAGCGGTCTACAACCACTACAAGCGGGTCCAGGCCGGGGAGAACGGCGGCGCCCAGGGGCGGGACGACGCCATCGAGCTGGCGAAGTCCAACATCCTGCTGCTGGGCCCCACGGGCTCGGGCAAGACCCTGCTCGCCCAGACCCTGGCCCGCATGCTGAACGTCCCGTTCGCCATCGCCGACGCGACGGCGCTGACGGAGGCCGGGTACGTCGGCGAGGACGTCGAGAACATCCTGCTGAAGCTGATCCAGGCGGCCGACTACGACGTCAAGAAGGCCGAGACCGGGATCATCTACATCGACGAGATCGACAAGGTGGCCCGCAAGAGCGAGAACCCGTCGATCACGCGCGACGTGAGCGGCGAGGGCGTTCAGCAGGCCCTCCTGAAGATCCTTGAAGGCACGACCGCCTCGGTCCCGCCGCAGGGCGGCCGCAAGCACCCGCACCAGGAGTTCATCCAGATCGACACGACGAACGTGCTCTTCATCGTGGGCGGCGCCTTCGCCGGCCTGGAGAAGATCATCGAGTCGCGTGCGGGCGCCAAGGGCATCGGCTTCGGGGCGACGATCCGCTCGAAGCGCGAGATCGAGGCCAGCGACCAGTTCCAGGAGGTCATGCCGGAGGACCTGGTGAAGTTCGGGATGATCCCCGAGTTCATCGGCCGCCTCCCCGTGCTGACCTCCGTGCACAACCTGGACCGCGAGGCCCTGCTCCAGATCCTCATCGAGCCGCGCAACGCGCTGGTGAAGCAGTACCAGCGGCTGTTCGAACTCGACGGCGTGGAGCTGGACTTCGAGCGCGGGGCCCTCGAAGCCATCGCCGACCAGGCGATCCTGCGCCAGACGGGCGCGCGCGGGCTGCGCGCCATCATGGAAGAGGTCCTGATGTCGGTGATGTACGAGGTCCCGTCCCGCAAGGACGTGGCCCGCGTGGTCATCACCGCCGACGTGGTCCGCTCCAACGTCAACCCGACGCTGGTCCCCCGCATCGTCCCGAAGGACCAGGGCCCGCAGGAGAAGTCGGCGTAGCCGCACCAGGCATCACACGGGAGGGCCGCTGCCAGCCAGATGGCTGGCAGCGGCCCTCCCGCCATGCGGGGACCGGCCAAAGAAGTGCGAGACCCGGCCATCAGTTCGATTCCCCGTGGAGCTCCTACCCCGCAATGGGTTGACTACCGACTGGTAGAAATCACAACCCGCAAGGAGTAGGTGCATGAGCAAGACGCGACGGATCATCGGCATGGCGGCGGCGACGGCAATGGCGGGTGCGCTGCCCGTGCTCGCGGCATCGCCCGCGCAGGCTACGTCCGGGGACTGCACCAACTACATGCGGAACTTGGGCTACAACGTCGGATCCTACGTCGTCAGCGCTTGCAATAACGGTGAGGGCGGCTTCGTCGGCGAGCAGGTCTGTTTCAACATCCTGATCCAGCTGAACGTGAAGTGGGACGACGCCAAGGAGGCGTGCTACCAGGCGGCGCGTGACTGACGTCCTGGCGCAAGGGCCCAGCGGGTGCTGGGCCCTTGGCGGTATCAGGCCTTGGTGCGCGAGGTGTTGTAGAGCTTCGCCGTCAGGGCTGCAACCTCGTCGAGGGTGCCGCTGCTCCCGCCGAGGAGGAACGTAGCCGGGTCGGCGGCGTTAACGCCGACCAGGGTCGAGTGGTCGGCCCAGGCGCAGGAGGGGACCTCGATGTCCTTCGGCGTCTTGCTCGTGGGCTTGGTGCTGATCATCTTGATGTTCGCGCACTTCATTACGGCGCCCTTGAACCCGGCCGGGCTGAACTCCTTCGGAGTCCCGGCCAGTTCGTACTTAAAGCCGAGCTTCTCGGTTTCCTTGTTGTTCTGGCCGATGCCGGCGTAGTAACCGTCAACCGCCTTCTCTGCATCGGCGATCTCGCCCCACAGGCCGTTGGCCGCGAGCTGCTTGCCCTTCCCGTCCGTACCGATCTGGTATTTGGCGGTCGCGTTGTGTGCGTTCTGCACACCGAGCGCCTCCGCCTTGGCCTTGCCCTCACCAGTGACCGGGGCGTCGGCCGCAGGGGCACCAGAGGCGTCCGGCGCCTTCTGATAGCTGTCGACCGCAGCGGGGTAGGCCAGCTTGTAGCCCTTCGTGTCCGCCGCGATGTCGCCGCCCGCGCCGCCGCCCTGGAGGAAGTACCAGCCGCCGCCCGCGATGACCGCGACCGCGACGACCACGCCGATGATGACGCCGGCCTTCGACTTCTTCGGCGGCGTGCCGCCGTACGGGGGCTGCTGCGGGTAGCCGTAGGCGGGCGTAGGCGGCTGCTGCGGGTAGCCCTGCGGCGGCACACCCGGCTGCTGCGGGTAGCCGTAGCCGGGCTGCGGGGCGGGCTGGCCGTACGGGCCAGGCGGCGGGGGCTGCTGCCCGTACGGGCCCGGCTGCTGCGGCTGTCCGTAAGGTCCCGGCTGGTTGTAGCTCATCCCGCGTCCCCCCATGAGGTCGTTTATATGTTCCACACATCCTGGCGGAAGCCGATGCGGTGCGGGGCGCCGGGCCCCCTCATTACCGGTTTCATGACTGGACTGTTACGCCCTTAAACTGTGGTCCGTGACCGAGAACACGCAGACACCCAGCAGCCCCAACTCCGAACTGCCGACCCAGTACGCGCCGGCCGAGGTAGAGGGGAAGCTCTACGAGCGCTGGGTAGAGCGTGGGTATTTCGAGGCCGACGCGAAGAGCGACAAGCCGCCGTACACCATCGTCATTCCGCCGCCGAACGTCACCGGCTCGCTCCACCTGGGCCACGCCTTCGAGCACACGCTGATCGACGCCCTCACCCGCCGCAAGCGCATGCAGGGCTACGAGACGCTGTGGCAGCCCGGCATGGACCACGCCGGCATCGCCACCCAGAACGTCGTCGAGCGCGAGCTCGCCAAGGAGGGCAAGTCCCGCCACGACCTGGGCCGTGAGGCGTTCGTCGAGCGCGTCTGGCAGTGGAAGAACGAGTCCGGCGGGCAGATCTCCGGCCAGATGCGCCGCCTCGGTGACGGCGTCGACTGGTCGCGCGAGCGCTTCACCATGGACGAGGGCCTCTCCGAGGCCGTCCAGACCATCTTCAAGAAGCTCTACGACGACGAGCTGATCTACCGCGCCGAGCGCATCATCAACTGGTGCCCGCGCTGCCTGACCGCGATCTCCGACATCGAGGTCGAGTACCAGGACGACGACGGCGAGCTCGTTTCCATCCGCTACGGCGAGGGGGAGAACTCCATCGTCGTCGCGACCACGCGCGCCGAGACGATGCTCGGTGACACCGCCGTCGCGGTCCACCCCGAGGACGAGCGCTACAAGCACATGGTCGGCACCGAGATCGAGCTGCCGCTGACCGGCCGCCGCATCCCGATCGTCGCCGACGAGCACGTCGACCCCGAGTTCGGCACGGGCGCCGTCAAGGTGACGCCGGCGCACGACCCGAACGACTTCGAGATCGGCCAGCGCCACGGCCTGCCCAACCTCGCCGTCATGGACGAGCACGCCATCATCACGGCGCACGGCCCCTTCCAGGGCCTGGACCGGCTGGAGGCCCGCTCGGCCATCGTCGCCGCGCTGCGCGCCGAGGGCCGGATCGTCGCCGAGAAGCGTCCGTACACCCACTCGGTCGGGCACTGCTCGCGCTGCAAGACCACCATCGAGCCGCGGCTGTCCCTCCAGTGGTGGGTCAAGGTCGGTCCGCTCGCCCAGGCCGCCGGTGACGCGGTCCGCGACGGCCGGGTCAAGATCCACCCGCAGGAGATGGAGAAGCGCTACTTCGACTGGGTCGACAACCTCCACGACTGGTGCATCTCGCGCCAGCTGTGGTGGGGCCACCGCATCCCGGTCTGGTACGGCCCGAACGGCGAGATCGTCTGCGTCGGACCGGACGAGCAGCCGCCGACGGGCGAGGGCTGGACCCAGGACACCGACGTCCTCGACACCTGGTTCTCCTCGGGCCTGTGGCCCTTCTCCACCCTGGGCTGGCCGCACCAGACCGAGAGCCTCGCGAAGTTCTACCCGAACTCCGTCCTGGTCACCGGCTACGACATCCTCTTCTTCTGGGTCGCCCGGATGATGATGTTCGGCCTGTACGCGATGGACGGCACCCCGCCGTTCCACACCATCGCCCTGCACGGCATGGTCCGCGACGAGCGCGGCAAGAAGATGTCGAAGTCCTTCGGCAACGCGGTCAACCCGCTGGACTGGATGGACGCCTACGGTTCCGACGCGGTCCGCTTCACCCTGGCCCGCGGCGCCAACCCCGGTGTCGACGTCCCGATCGGCGAGGACTGGGTCCAGGCCTCCCGCAACTTCGCCAACAAGATTTGGAACGCCACGCGCTTCGCGCTGATGAACGGCGCGACGATCGAGGGCGAGCTGCCGGCCCCCGAGCAGATGTCGGCGACCGACCGCTGGATCCTGTCGCGGCTGAACAAGACCGTGGCCGAGGTCGACGCGTTCTACGAGGACTACCAGTTCTCGAAGCTGTCGGACTCCCTCTACCACTTCGCGTGGGACGAGGTCTTCAGCTGGTACGTCGAGCTCTCCAAGACGACCTTCTTCGCGGGCGGCGAGCAGGCCAAGGTCTCGGGCCGGGTCCTCGGTGAGGTCCTCGACGTCATGCTGCGCCTGCTGCACCCGGTGGTCCCCTTCGTCACCGAGACGCTGTGGACCACGCTGACCGGCGGCGAGTCCCTCGTGATCGCCGACTGGCCGGCCGACAGCGGTTTCCGCGACGAGGCCGCCGAGGCCGAGATCGGGCTCGTCCAGGCCGTGGTCACCGAGGTCCGCCGTTTCCGCAAGGAGCAGGGCCTGCAGGACGGCCAGAAGGTCCCGGCGCGTCTGGACCTGTCGGGCACCGCGCTGGCCGCGCACGAGGGCGCCATCCGCCAGCTCCTGCGCCTGCAGCCGGAGGGCGAGGACTTCCACGCCACCGCGACCCTGCCGGTCGCCGGCGCCACCGTGGCGCTGGACCTGTCGGGCACGATCGACGTGGCCGCCGAGCGCAACCGCCTCTCCAAGGACCTCGGCGCCGCCGAGAAGGAGAAGCAGCAGGCGCAGGCGAAGCTCGGGAACGAGGCCTTCCTGGCCAAGGCCCCGGACAACGTCGTGGACAAGATCAAGGGCCGCCTGGCCAAGGCCGAGGCGGACATCGCGCGGATCCAGGCGCAGCTGGACGCGCTGCCGGCCGCGTAAGCGCCCGTAGCCGCGCCCGTGAGGGTGCGAAGGCCCCCACACCGTCGGTCGATGTGGGGGCCTTCGCTTCGTGTCTTCCCCGCCCGGGACCTCGGGCCTGCTCGGCGGGCTCGGGCACGGTGAGCGTGGCCGAGCGCGTGCGCAGCCTGGGCGGGACGCTGACGGCGACGCGCACGGCGGACGGCTCCGAGGTCGTGGCGACGCTCCCGCGCGGCTGGCAGGCAGCAGGCCGCGGGCGGCGCCGCAGGCCCCGAAACGGCCGGGCCGGAAATCCTCCGGGTCCCCGTCCGTAGACTGGCCCTGTGAGTGAGCAGCAGCCCGAGAGCCACGACCGCGACGACAACGACGACCTCGCCGGTACCTTCGACGAGTTCGACCACATCGTGGCGGAAGAGTCCGACCGCGACCCCGACCTGGCGGTGATCGAGGCCGGCAGCCGCACCCTGCGGGCCCAGGCCGGTCCGCCCCAGGGCGACCCGGTACCCGCCCGGCCCGTCGACCCCGAGGTCGCCCAGGCGCTGCTGGAGGTGGAGCAGGAGCTTTCCACCCGCTGGGGCGAGACCAAGCTGGAGCCGTCGGTGTCCCGGATCGCGGCGCTGATGGACGTGCTGGGCGAGCCGCAGCGCGCGTACCCGTCCATCCACGTCACCGGCACGAACGGCAAGACGAGCACGGCCCGCATGATCGAGTCCCTGCTCAACGCCTTCGAGCTGCGCACCGGGCGCTACACCAGCCCGCACGTGCAGTCGATCACCGAGCGGATCAGCCTCGACGGGGCGCCGATCAGCGCCGAGCGGTTCGTCGAGACGTACCACGACATCAAGCCGTACGTGGAGATGGTCGACGCCTCCGAGGAGTTCCGGCTGTCGTTCTTCGAGGTGCTCACCGGGATGGCCTACGCGGCCTTCGCGGACGCCCCGGTGGACGTGGCCGTGGTCGAGGTCGGCATGGGCGGCAGCTGGGACGCGACCAACGTCATCGACGCCTCGGTCGCCGTGGTCACCCCCATCAGCCTGGACCACACCGACCGGCTCGGCTCCACGCCCGGCGAGATCGCCGTGGAGAAGGGCGGCATCGTCAAGCAGGACTCGACCGTGATCCTGGCCCAGCAGCCGGTCGACGCGGCGCAGGTGCTGCTGAAGAGGGCCGTGGAGGTCGACGCCACGGTCGCCCGCGAGGGCATGGAGTTCGGCGTCGTCTCGCGCGAGGTCGCGGTCGGCGGCCAGCAGCTGACGCTGCGCGGTGTGGGCGGGGAGTACGACGGCATCTTCCTGCCGCTGTACGGCGCGCACATGGCGCACAACGCGGCGGTGGCGCTGGCGGCCGTCGAGGCCTTCTTCGGGATCGGCCAGGACCGGGCGCGCGTCCTGGACCCGGACACCGTACGCAAGGCGTTCGCGTCGGTGACCTCGCCGGGCCGCATGGAGGTCGTGCGGCGCAGCCCGACGGTGGTCCTGGACGCGGCGCACAACCCGGCGGGCGCGGCGGCGACCGCGGAGGCGGTCACCGAGTCGTTCGGCTTCAGCCGGCTGATCGGTGTCGTGGCCGCGAGCGAGGGCAAGGACGTCCGCGGGGTGCTGGAGGCCTTCGAGCCGATCTTCGCCGAGGTGGTGGTCACGGAGAACTCCAGCCACCGCTCGATGGGCGCGGACGAGCTGGCCGCCGTCGCGGTCGAGGTCTTCGGCGGGGACCGGGTGCAGGTGGAGCCGCGGCTGGACGACGCCCTGGAGGCGGCGATCACCCTGGCGGAGGAAGAGGCCGAGTACGGAGGGGCCGGGGTCCTGGTGACCGGTTCCGTGATCACGGTGGGCGAGGCCCGCCTGCTGCTGAAGAGGGGCTGAGGTATGCGCACGCTGTGTGCGAGCACGCTGATCGGCGAGTTCTTCGTGATCGGCTTCGCGGGCCTGGTGGCGATGAAGAACCCCGATCTGACCCAGGCCACGGTCTGGACGGTGTGCGGGGTCTCGATGGTGCTGTCGGTGCTGCTGTGCGGGATGCTGTCGCGTCCCGGGGCGGTCCAGCTGGGCTGGGCCCTGCAGATCGGCCTGGTCGTGAGCGGGTTCGTCGTTCCCACGATGTTCTTCCTCGGCGCGGTGTTCGCCGGTCTGTGGTGGTGCTCGGTGCACTACGGCCGCAAGATCGACACGATCAAGGCCCGCTGGGCGGCCGCGCAGGAGGCGTCCGGGGCACCCGGTTCGCCTGACGCTGCGTGACGGGCGCCCGCAGGGCACCCCGTAGGGCCCTGTAGATTCGTCCTACCGCACCCGTATGCCGCAAGGAGCCCGAACATGACCCAGCGCACCCTCGTCCTGCTCAAGCCCGACGCCGTCCGTCGCGGCCTGATCGGCGAGATCATCGGCCGCATCGAGCGGAAGGCCGGCTGGACCATTCCCGCGCTGGAGCTGCGCACGCTGGACCAGGAGACCCTTGAGGCGCACTACGGCGAGCACAAGGGCAAGCCGTTCTACGAGCCCCTCATGGGCTTCATGGCCAGCGGTCCCGTCGTCGCCCTGGTCGTCGAAGGGGAACGCGTGATCGAGGGTGTCCGCCAGTTGGCCGGACCCACCGACCCGATCGCCGCGGCGCCCGGCTCCATCCGGGGGGACTTCGGCACCATCGTGCGCGAGAACCTGATCCACGCCTCGGACTCCGAGGAGTCGGCGGAGCGCGAGCTGAAGCTCTTCTTTCCCGCTCTCTGAGCCGCGCCGGGGCACTCCCTCCTGACGCAACATCAGCCGAATAGCGCTCATGACCTGGGGCGACCGAAGTAATTTCGGTCGCCCTTCGGTATGACCGGGCGCTTTGGGGAACGCATCGACAGGACACGACGTCACCACTAAGGGGGCGGGTATCCATTCCGGCGCGATTGCCGGAGTCCCGTCGCGCGGTGTCAGCACTCCCGGCACTACGATGGGGCCTCCACCCACACACCCACTCGCCGACCTGACAGCAGCCGCTATCAACTGGAAGGCCAGACGCTCCTCATGGGGAACAAGGGGAACAATATGTCGTTCATCGGCCGTGACATGGCGATCGACCTCGGGACCGCCAACACGCTGGTGTACGTGAGGGGCCGGGGGATCGTCCTGAACGAGCCGTCCGTGGTCGCCATCAACACGAACACCGGTGGCATTCTGGCGGTCGGCTCCGAGGCGAAGAAGATGATCGGGCGCACGCCCGGCAACATCGTCGCCGTACGGCCCCTCAAGGACGGCGTGATCGCCGACTTCGAGATCACCGAGCGCATGCTCCGGTACTTCATCCTCAAGATCCACAAGCGCCGCTACCTGGCCCGCCCCCGCGTCGTGGTCTGCGTCCCCTCCGGCATCACCGGAGTCGAGCGCCGCGCCGTCATCGAGGCGTCCACGCAGGCCGGCGCCCGCCAGGTGCACATCATCGAGGAGCCCATGGCCGCCGCCATCGGCTCGGGCCTGCCCGTCCACGAGGCCACCGGCAACATGGTCGTGGACATCGGCGGCGGCACCACCGAGGTCGCCGTCATCTCCCTCGGCGGAATCGTCACGGCACAGTCCATCCGGGTGGCCGGTGACGAGCTCGACAACGCGATCATCCAGCACATCAAGAAGGAGTACTCGCTCCTCCTCGGCGAGCGCACGGCCGAGCAGATCAAGATCACCATCGGGTCGGCGTACGACCTCGACAAGGACGAGCACACCGAGATCCGCGGGCGCGACCTGGTCTCCGGCCTGCCCAAGACGGTCGTCATCTCGGCCGCCGAGGTGCGCAAGGCCATCGAGGAGCCGGTCAACGCCATCGTGGACGCGGTCAAGACGACGCTCGACAAGTGCCCGCCGGAGCTGTCCGGCGACATCATGGACCGCGGCATCGTCCTGACCGGCGGCGGCGCGCTGCTGCGCGGCCTGGACGAGCGGCTGCGCCGTGAGACCGGCATGCCGATCCACATCGCCGAGGACCCGCTCGACTCCGTCGCGCTCGGCTCCGGCAAGTGCGTCGAGGAGTTCGAGGCACTCCAGCAGGTCCTGGACGCCCAGCCCCGTCGCTGACGGGGACACCCCCTGCCGGGGGCCGTGTGGAACACAAGGATCCGCCGTACGGGTGCTGCCGCGTCCGTGCGGCGGATCGTTGATATACAGGCAAAGAACCCCGGCGCGCGCCGGCTCCCCGGAGCCGCTCGCGCCGGCACAGCTATCACGAGGAAGGCACGGCCGCCGCACGTGAGGGACACACGAGAAAGCCGGCTGCTCCTGGTGCTTCTGATCGCCATCGCGTTCGCATTGATCACGGTGGACATCAGGGCGGGCGAGGAGTCTCCGGTCGACGGTGCCCGACAGGCCGCCGCAGCGGTCTTCGGCCCGGTCGAGAAGGGTGTGGCGACCGCGGTCGATCCGGTCGCCCACGCCATAGGGGCGGTACGGGACTCCGGCGAGCGTCACAACCGCATCGCCGCACTGGAGCGCGAGAACGCGGCCCTGAAGGCCAAGCTCGGCAGCGACGAGCAGACGCGCAGCCGCATCCACGAGCTCGACGAGATGCTCAAGCGGGCGGGCGCGGGCCAGTACGGCATCAAGGGCGCCGAGGTCATCGCCATAGGAGCGGCCCAGGGCTTCTCCTGGACCGTCACCATCGACGCCGGCAGCAAGGACGGCATCGAGCGCGACATGACCGTCCTGAACGGGGACGGGCTCGTCGGGCGGGTCAGCACCGTCGGCCCCGACACCGCCACCGTCGTCCTCGCCAACGACCCCGACTTCACCGTCGGCACCCGCCTGGAGAAGACGGGCGAACTCGGCTTCGCCACCGGCCAGGGCGACCGCGCCCTGTCCGTCCAGATGCTCAACGGCAAGGCCAAGATCAACCCAGGGGACCGGCTCGTCACCTTCGGCTCGCGCGGCAACAAGCCCTTCGTGCCCGGCGTGCCGATCGGCGAGGTGGTCAAGGTCGACCCCTCGCGCGGCGACCTGACCCGCACCGTCTGGGTGCGTCCGTTCGTCGGCTTCTCCCGCCTGGACATCGTCGGCGTCGTGGTCATGCCGCCGCGCGAGGACCCGCGCGACGCCGTCCTGCCGCCCAAGCCCGAGGCCCCCAAGCCCACTCCGACGGTCACCGTCACGGTCACCCCGTCGGGGTCCGCCAGCGCGCCCGCCCAGCCGGCCGACGAGTAGGAGCCGACCGCCATGCCCTTCAACCGGATCCTGCTCTCGGGCACGCTCGTCGTGGTCGCCCTCGTCGTCCAGGTCTCCATCCTGGGCCGGCTGCAACTGCCCGGCGCCGTCCCCGACCTGCTGCTGCTCACCGTCGTGGCCCTCGCGCTCGTGTACGGGCACGTCAGCGGCGCCCTCATCGGCTTCTCCGCCGGCCTCCTCGCCGACCTGGCGCCGCCCGCCGACCACGCCGCCGGGCGGTACGCGCTCGTCCTGTGCGTCATCGGCTACGTCGTCGGCCTGGTCCGCCCCGACTCCGGCCGGTTCCGCTCCGCCTGGGGCCCGATGCTCACCGTCGTGGCCGCCGCGATCGGCTCCACCCTGCTCTACGCGGGCGTGGGCGCCCTCGTCGGCGACACCGCCGCCCGTCACGTGGGGCTGACGGGGCTGCTGTTCACCGCGACCCTCTACGACCTGCTGCTCGCGCCCTTCACCGTGCCGTTCATCATGGCCCTGGCCCGGCGCGCCGAGAACGACCCGATGGCCGTCGAGGCCGGCGGCGGTCCCGCGAACAAGGCCGCCGACGTCTCCGCCGGCTGGCTGAGCGGCGGCACCGGCCTGCGCCTCGGGAGCCCGCGCGGCGGCCTGCGCCTGAAGACCGCGCGCTCGCGCGCCAACAAGGCGGGGCGCATAAAGGGCGTCAAGGCCGTCAAGGGTGTGAAGAGCATCAAGAAGCTGTGAGGGAGGAGCAGGCGTGAGCAACGTTCCGGAGACCGGCCGCACCTCCCGGGTGCAGATCCGGCTCATCATGATCCAGGTGCTCGTCTTCTCGATGTTCCTCACCCTCGGCGGGCGGCTGTGGTACCTCCAGATCCGCAACGGAGCGGAGTACTACCACGAGGCGAAGAGCAACCACGTCCAGCGGGTCGTGCAGCCCGCCGTGCGCGGCTCGATCCTCGACGCCCGCGGCGTCCCCCTCGCCGACAACGAGACCCGGCTGGTCGTATCGGCCAGCCGCACCGCCCTGATGAAGATGAAGGACAAGGGCAAGGGCGTCATGACCCGCCTGGCCGACGTCCTGGACATGAGCCCCAAGGAGGTCATGGACAAGGTCCGCCTCTGCGACTCCCAGACCCCCAAGCCCTGCTGGAACGGCTCCCCCTACCAGCCGATCCCGGTCACCCTCGAAGCCACCACGCAGCAGGCCCTGCAACTGCGCGAACGCCCCGAGGAGTTCCCCGGGATCACCGCGGAGCCCACCGCCGTCCGCCGCTATCCGGCCCCCGGCGGGGGCCGCACCGCGCAGGTGCTCGGCTACCTCTCGCCGGTCACCGACGAGGAGATCCAGAAGGCCAAGGACACCGACTCGCCGCACCTGCGGTCCGACCAGGTCGGCCGCTCCGGCATCGAGCGCACCTACGACAAGCAGTTGCGGGGCAAGGCGGAGGTCACCTCCTACGAGGTCGACAACCTCGGCCGGGTCATGGGCCAGACGAAGTCCGACCCGGGCGTGGCCGGGTCCACCCTCGTCACCAGCATCGACGCCCGGGTGCAGGCCGTCGCCGAGTACGAGCTCCAGCAGGCGATGAAGACCGTCCGCCAGGAGACCGACAACATCACCGGCCGCAAGTACGAGGCCGACTCCGGCGCCGTCGTCGTCATGGAGGCCAAGACCGGCCGCGTCGTCGCGATGGCCTCCCAGCCCGACTACGACCCCAACGCCTGGGTCGGCGGCATCTCCGGCAAGGACTACGCCAACCTCACCAGCAAGGACTCGAACTACCCGCTGCTCAACCGGGCCATCCAGGGCCAGGCCCCGGCCGGCTCCATCTTCAAGGTGGTCTCGGCGAGCGCGGCCGTGCGGGCCGGCTACGACTTCGACGACAAGTACAACTGCAGCGCCTCCTACAACATGGGCGGCCGCAGCTTCGCGAACTTCGAGTCCAAGGGGCACGGCCCCATCTCCCTCGCCGAGGCCCTCAAGTTCTCCTGCAACACCGTCTTCTACGCCCTCGGGCACAAGGAGTGGCAGCGCGACGGCGGCCTCAAGCCCAAGAAGGACGCGCACGACTGGTTCTACCGGACCGCCCGCGAGTTCGGCCTGGGCGCCGAGACCGGCATCGACCTTCCGAACGAGGTCACCGGCCGCATCCCCGACCGCCGCTGGAAGAAGAGCTTCTGGGCGGCCAACAAGGACTCCTGGTGCAAGCAGGGCAAGAAGGGCGGCACCTACGTCGAGCAGATCGCCTACGAGAGCTGCCTCGAAGGCAACCAGCTCAAGGCCTTCGACAGCATCAACTTCGCGATCGGCCAGGGCGACGTCCTGGTCACCCCGATCCAGATGGCCACGGCCTACTCCGCCATCAGCAACGGGGGCACCCTCTTCCACCCCATCGTCGGCAAGGCGGTGATCAGCCCCGACGGCAAGCGCGTCGAGATGATCAAGCCCAAGCCGCACGGCCGGCTGCCGGTCGACGCCAAGACGATCAGTGACCTCGACCGGGGCCTGCGCATGGTGGTCGAGCCCGGCGGCACCGCCGCCTGGCGGTTCATCGGCTGGCCGCTCGACAAGATCCCCATGCGGGCCAAGACCGGCACCGCCCAGGTCTACGGCAAGCAGACCACCTCGTGGCTGGCCACCTACACCGACGACTTCACGATCGTCATGACGATCTCCCAGGGCGGCACCGGCTCCGGAGCCTCCGGGCCCGCCGTCCGCAACATCTACAACGCCATCTACGGCCTCGACATGGCCGGCAAGCAGGACCTGAAGAAGGCCCTGCTGCTGCGGCCGGAGGCGAAACTCCCCAGGATCCGCCCCGACGGCTCCATCGACTCGCCCGAGATCCGGCCGTACGTGCCGCCGTCCCCGGAGGAGCTGGCGCCGCCCGTGCTCGCCGGGCCGCCCGCCCCGCCGCCCGCGCGGCAGGACTGAGGACCCACCACCATGCAGACCGCCAACAAGTTCTCCGTCTCCCGGTACGCGCCCGAGCGCGGGGCGATGGCCAAGCTCACCGCCCGCGACTCGGTGGTGCGCCGGCTCGACTGGCCGATACTCCTGTCCTCGCTCGCCCTGTCCTTCATCGGCTCCCTGCTGGTGTGGTCGGCGACCCGCAACAGGACGCAGCTGAACCAGGGGGACCCGTACTACTTCCTGGCCCGGCACGCCCTGAACACCGGCATCGGCCTCGTCCTGATGATCGGCACGATCTGGCTCGGCCACCGCACCCTGCGCGGCGCGGTCCCGGTCCTGTACGGGATCTCCCTCGTGCTGATCCTCGCCGTGCTGACCCCGCTCGGCGCCACCATCAACGGCGCCCACGCGTGGATCGTGATCGGCGGCGGCTTCTCGCTCCAGCCCTCCGAGTTCGTGAAGATCACGATCATCCTGGTCATGGCGATGCTGCTGGCCACCCGGGTGGACGCGGGCGACCTCACCCACCCGGACCACCGCACGGTCGTCAAGGCGCTGTGCCTGGCCGCCGCCCCGATGGGCATCGTCATGCTGATGCCCGACCTGGGCTCGGTCATGGTCATGGTCGTCATCGTCCTCGGCGTGCTCCTGGCCTCCGGCGCCTCCAACCGCTGGGTGCTGGGCCTGATCGGCTCGGGCGCGGCCGGGGCCGTCCTGATCTGGCAGCTCGGCGTCCTCGACGAGTACCAGATCAACCGCTTCGCGGCCTTCGCCAACCCGGAGCTCGACCCCGCGGGCGTCGGCTACAACACCAACCAGGCGCGCATCGCGATCGGCTCCGGCGGACTGAGCGGCTCGGGCCTCTTCAAGGGCTCGCAGACCACCGGCCAGTTCGTGCCGGAGCAGCAGACCGACTTCGTCTTCACGGTGGCGGGGGAGGAGCTGGGCTTCATCGGCGCCGGGCTGATCCTGCTGCTGCTCGGCGTCGTGCTGTGGCGGGCCTGCATGATCGCCCGTGAGACCACCGAGCTGTACGGGACGATCGTGTGCGCCGGGATCATCGCCTGGTTCGCCTTCCAGTCCTTCGAGAACATCGGGATGACGCTGGGGATCATGCCCGTGGCCGGGCTCCCGCTGCCGTTCGTCTCGTACGGCGGCTCGTCGATGTTCGCGGTGTGGGTGGCGATCGGGCTGCTCCAGTCGATCAAGGTGCAGCGTCCCTTGTCGGCCTGATGTCCCGTTCACCGTTCCGACGCGATCCGTCCGGGTAAGTTCCGTCTATGGCGGACACGAAGCGCGAGATCGAGCGGAAATTCGAGTTCTCCCCGGCGAAGCCGGCCCGGCGGGGAGTGCCGGACCTGACGGGCACGGCCGCGGTCGCGACCGTTCGCGACCAGGGCACCGTCGAGCTCGACGCCGTCTACTACGACACCCCCGACCGCAGACTCGCGGCCGACGGGCTCACCCTGCGGCGCCGGACCGGCGGCTCCGACGCCGGCTGGCACCTCAAACTGCCCGTCTCCCCGGGCGTGCGCGACGAGATCGGCGCCGCGCTGGGCGACGCCGTGCCGCGCACGCTGGCCGCCCTGCTGCGCTCCCGGGTGCGGGGGGCCGAGCTGGAGCCGCTGGTCAGGCTCCGCTCCTCGCGCCGGATCAGCCACCTCCTGGACGCCCACGGCGCCCTGCTCGCGGAGCTGAGCACCGACACGGTCCGCGCCGAGCGGGGCGAGGCCACCGCCGCCTGGACCGAGGTCGAGGTGGAACTCGCCGACGGGGTCGACCCCGACCTGCTCGACGCCGTCGAGAAGACCTTCCGCAAGGCCGGGCTCAAGGTCAGCGACGCCCCCTCGAAGCTCGCCCGGGCGCTGGCCGAGACCGGCGCGGAGCCGCCCACCCGGCCCGGGGACGACGGCACGGACGGGACGGCGGGCGCGTACGTCCTGGCGTACCTGCGCGCCCAGCGCGACGCCCTGGTCGCCCAGGACCCGGCCGTGCGGCGCAACCTCCCGGACTCCGTGCACCGGATGCGGGTCGCCACCCGCCGCATGCGCAGCGCCTTCAAGACGTACCGCAAGGTGCTGGACCGGGGCGTCACCGACCCACTCGGCGAGGAACTGCGCTGGCTCGCGGCCGAACTCGGCGTCGACCGCGACCAGGAGGTCCTGATGGAGCGGATCCAGGCCCACCTCGACGAGCTGCCCCGCACCCAGCTGTCCGGCCCGGTCCGCGGCCGGCTGCGGACCTGGAACGCCACCCGCCGCTCCGCGTCGCGCCGCCGGGCCCTGGCCGCGCTCGACAGCCCGCGCTACCTCACCCTGCTCGACTCCCTCGACGCCCTGCTGGACGATCCGCCGCTGCGCAAGGCCGCCCGCGGCCGGGCGGAGCGCGTCCTGCCGAAGGCCGTCCTGCACGACTACGAGCGCCTCGCCGGCCGCGTCGACGCCGCCCTCGCCCTCACCGCGGGCTCGGAGCGCGACCTGGCCCTGCACGAGGCGCGCAAGGCCGCCAAGCGCGCCCGGTACGCGGCGGAGGCGGCCGCGCCAGCCCTCGGCAAACCGGCCAAACGCCTGGCCAAGGCCGTCAAGAAGGTCCAGTCCCTGCTCGGCGACCACCAGGACAGCGTGGTCGCCCGCGAGGCCCTGCGCGGCCTGGCCCTCCAGGCGGACGGCGCCGGGGAGTCGTCCTTCACCTGGGGCGTGCTCCACGCCCGCGAGGAGGCCCTGGCCGAGCGGCGCGAAGGCGAACTCCCGGACCTCTGGGCGAAGGCCTCGGACCCGGGGCTGCGGTCGGCGCTGGGATGATCATGTGGGTGGGGCCGTCCGGGGCGCGGGGTACGCTTGAGAGCTGCCCCCTGCCCGCTTCACGAAAGTCGCGTGATGACCGAGTCGGTCTTCCCTCAGCTTGAGGCCCTGCTTCCGCATGTGCAGAAGCCCATTCAGTACGTCGGCGGTGAGCTCAACTCCACGGTCAAGGAGTGGGAGAGCTGCGACGTCCGCTGGGCGCTCATGTACCCGGACGCGTACGAAGTCGGGTTGCCCAACCAGGGCGTCATGATCCTGTACGAGGTGCTCAACGAGCGCGAGGGAGTCCTCGCCGAGCGCACCTACAGCGTGTGGCCCGACCTCGAAGAACTGATGCGCGAGCACAAGGTGCCGCAGTTCACCGTGGACAGCCACCGCCCCGTGTCGGCCTTCGACGTGTTCGGCCTGTCCTTCTCCACGGAGCTGGGCTACACCAACATGCTCACGGCCCTGGACCTCGCGGGCATCCCGCTGGAGGCCCGCAACCGTACGGTCGACCACCCCATCGTCCTCGCGGGCGGCCACGCGGCCTTCAACCCCGAGCCGATCGCGGAGTTCATCGACTGCGCGGTCATCGGCGACGGCGAGCAGGCCGTCCTCGACATGACCGAGATCATCCGGACGTGGAAGGCCGAGGGGCGGCCGGGCGGACGCGAGGAGGTCCTGCTGCGCCTGGCGAAGACCGGCAACGTCTACGTGCCGGGCTTCTACGACGTCGAGTACCTGCCGGACGGCCGCATCGGCCGTGTCGTGCCCAACCGCTCCGGCGTGCCGTGGCGCGTGTCCAAGCACACCGTCATGGACCTCGACGAGTGGCCCTACCCCAAGCAGCCGCTGGTCCCGCTCGCCGAGACCGTCCACGAGCGCATGTCCGTCGAGATCTTCCGCGGCTGCACCCGCGGCTGCCGTTTCTGCCAGGCCGGCATGATCACGCGCCCCGTGCGGGAGCGAAGCATCACCGGCATCGGCGAGATGGTGGAGAAGGGCCTCAAGGCGACCGGCTTCGAGGAGGTCGGCCTGCTCTCGCTGTCCTCCGCGGACCACACCGAGATCGCGGACATCGCCAAGGGCCTCGCGGACCGCTACTCGGACGACAAGGTGGGCCTGTCCCTGCCGTCGACCCGCGTGGACGCCTTCAACGTGGACCTGGCCAACGAGCTGACCCGCAACGGGCGCCGTTCCGGCCTGACCTTCGCCCCCGAGGGCGGCTCCGAGCGCATGCGCAAGGTCATCAACAAGATGGTCTCCGAAGAGGACCTGATCCGCACCGTCGCCACCGCCTACGGCAACGGCTGGCGCCAGGTGAAGCTGTACTTCATGTGCGGCCTGCCGACCGAGACCGACGAGGACGTGCTCCAGATCGGTGACATGGCGGTCAACGTCATCGCCAAGGGCCGCGAGGTCTCCGGGCAGAACGACATCCGCTGCACGGTGTCGATCGGCGGATTCGTGCCGAAGCCCCACACCCCGTTCCAGTGGGCGCCGCAGCTGTCGGCCGAGGAGACGGACGCCCGCCTGGGCAAGCTGCGCGACAAGATCCGCGGCGACAAGAAGTACGGCCGCTCCATCGGCTTCCGCTACCACGACGGCAAGCCGGGCATCGTCGAGGGCCTCCTGTCGCGCGGCGACCGCCGCATCGGCGACGTCATCCGCGCCGTGTACGAGTCGGGCGGCCGGTTCGACGGCTGGCGCGAGCACTTCTCGTACGACCGCTGGATGGAGGCGGCCGAGAAGACGCTGCCCGCCTACGGCGTGGACGTGGCCTGGTACACGACGCGTGAGCGCACGTACGAGGAGGTCCTGCCCTGGGACCACCTGGACTCCGGTCTCGACAAGGACTGGCTCTGGGAGGACTGGCAGGACGCCCTCGACGAGACCGAGGTCGACGACTGCCGCTGGACCCCCTGCTTCGACTGCGGCGTCTGTCCTCAGATGCAGACCGAGATCCAGATCGGCCCCACGGGCAAGAAGCTGCTCCCGCTCTCGGTCGTCAACAAGTAGCGGCGCCCTGACGTAACCCTTGGGTCACGAGAGGCCCCCACCCGCAACGGGTGGGGGCCTTCGCCGTGTCCTCCCCTGCATGGACATGGACCAACGGCCTCCCGCCGACGGCGGCGACGGGTGCCTGACGGGCGTCATCAGGATCCCCGTGAAGATCGTCGCCCTCCTCGTCGTACTGCCCGTACGAGTGGTCTGGGACCTGCTGGCCGCCGCGGGCCGGGCCGTGCACCGCCGTGTCCTCGGGCCGCTGTACGTCCATGTCCTCCAGCCGCTGCTCCGCGCGCTGGGATGGCTGCTGACCACCCTGCTGAAGCTGGTCTTCGTCTGGCCGTGGCTCGGGCTGTGGCGGTACGTGATCGTCCCGGTCGGCCAGGGGCTGGCGTGGCTGGGCCGCGGTGCGTACGAGCACCTGCTCGCGCCGGCCGGGCGGATCCTGTGGACCTCCGTGCTGCGTCCGCTCGGACAGGCGCTGGCCCGGATCGGCCGCGGCGGCGTGCGCTACCTGCTCGCCCCCCTCGCCAAGGGCGTGACCCGGACCCTGTGGGTCCTCGGCATGACGCTGTTCGTGTGGCCGTGGGTCGCACTGTGGCGGTACGTGCTCGCGCCCGTCGGCCGCGGGATCGCATGGCTGGCCGCGGCCCTGTACCGGTACGTCCTCACCCCCGTCGGGCACGCATTGCTCTGGCTGGCGCTCGCCGTCTACCAGTACCTGCTGCGGCCGGTCGGGCTGGGCCTCGTATGGCTCGCGGCCGCCGTGTACCGCTACCTGCTGCGGCCGGTCGGGCTCGGCGTGGCCTGGCTGGCCGTCGCCCTGTACCGGTACGTCCTCACACCGGCCGGGCAGGCGCTGCTGTGGGCCTGGCACGTGGCCGGGCGCCTCACCGCCGCCCTGTGGCGCGGGCTCAAGTGGGTCGGCTGGGTGCTCGTCGGCTGGCCCGCCTCCCGGATCCACCGGCACGTGCTCACCCCCGCCGGACACGCCCTGCGCGAGGTCTGGCGCAGCGCCCGCGCAGCCGTCCGCGAGGCACGGGCCACCGTGCGCCGTGCGCTCCTCGGTACTCCTCCCGTGGAACCGGCGAGGTCACGGGCGCGTACTCTGGGTAGTACGACAGCCGCCGACGCGGCACCCGCAGACGAGATCTCCCAGCCCCGACGGCAGGGGTGAGCCGGAGCGGGTCGAGAAGACCTCAGGGCGACGCGCGAGCCGCGGAGCCCCGCACAAGGAGAAGAACCACTGGGCAAGCGACAGCCCGAAGGCCCGCCTCCCGCACCGGTGGTGCAGCGCATTCGACTGCGCTACACCAAGCGCGGCCGCCTCCGGTTCACCAGCCACCGTGACTTCCAGCGCGCGTTCGAGCGGGCGCTGCGCCGCGCCGAGGTGCCGATGGCGTACTCGGCCGGCTTCACCCCGCACCCGCGCGTCTCCTACGCCAACGCCGCCCCGACCGGGACCGGCAGCGAGGCGGAGTACCTGGAGATCGCCCTCGCCGCGCCCCGCGACCCGCAGAAGCTGCGCGAGCTGCTCGACGAGTCGATGCCGACCGGGCTCGACATCATCGACGCCGTCGAGGCCCGCACCTCCGGCCTCGCCGACCGGCTGACCGCCTCGGTGTGGGAGCTGCGCCTGGACGGCGTGGAGCCCGCCGAGGCCGAGCGGGCCGTGGCGGCCTTCCTCGCCGCCGAGACCGTGGAGGTCCAGCGCCGCACCAAGAACGGCATGCGGACCTTCGACACGCGCGGCGCGGTCGTCAGTCTCGAAACGCTTCCCGCCCCGGCTGATAGGCCCCTGGACCAGGCCTGTGCGATACTGCGGCTGGTTGTTCGGCATCTGACACCTGCCGTGCGACCCGACGACGTCCTGTCCGGTCTCCGAGCTGTGGCCGACCTGGCGCCGCCGGTCCCCTCAGCGGTGACCAGGCTGGCGCAGGGGCTCTTCGACGAGGAGTCCGGCACGGTGACCGACCCGCTCGCGCCCGACCGCGAGGCTGACACGGCCGCCCCACCCACGGCCGCCGTAGCAGCCGACGCGAAGGCGCCGGAAGGTCCCGCCGCGTAAGGAACGTCGTCGTCGCGCAGCCCTGGCACTCGGGAGCCACCTGGGTCGGGCCGCGCACTGACCTGAAGACTTCCGCCAGGCCGTACGGACAACACGTACGGAACCGGCGGCCATGGACTACAGCTCCCGTGTGGCGAACGCGCCCCGGAGGCCGGTTCCGCGCTCATTACGCGGAGCCGAGCCGGACCGGAAGTCAGCCGCGGCGCCCGGGAGCGTGACGGGAGAACCGCCCGCAATGCCCAACAACGAAAACGACACCACCGAGAACACCAGCCCGAGTGACAACCTGCCCCCGCGCAGGCGTCGCCGCGCCGCTTCCCGCCCCGCCGGCCCGCCCGGCGCGACCGCCGCGGAGACGACCCCGGTGACGGAGGCCGCCCCGGCCGCGGCCCCGGCCGCCGAGGAGCCCGCCGCTCCCGCGCCGCGTGCCCGTCGCCGTGCCACCCGCGCCGTGACCGCCCCGGAGGCTCCGGCCGCCGAGGTCGTCGTCGAGGCTCCGGCCGCCGCCCCGGTCGCCGAGGAGCCCGCCGCTCCGGCGCCGCGTGCCCGTCGTCGTGCGACCCGTGCCGTGACCGCGCCCGAGGCTCCCGCCGCCGTGGCCGAGCCGGCGCCCGTGGTCGAGGAGGAGGCTCCGGCCGCTCCCGCCCCGCGTGCCCGTCGCCGTGCCACCCGCGCCGTGACCGCGCCCGAGGCTCCCGCCGCCGTGGCCGAGCCGACGCCCGTGGCCGAGGCCGCGCCCGTGGTCGAGGAGGAGGCTCCGGCCGCTCCCGCCCCGCGTGCCCGTCGCCGTGCCACCCGCGCCGTGACCGCCCCGGAGGCTCCCGCCGCCGAGGTCGTCGTCGAGGCTCCGGCCACCGCCGCCCCGGTCGCCGAGGAGCCCGCCGCTCCGGCGCCGCGTGCCCGTCGCCGTGCCACCCGCGCCGTCGCCGCTCCGGCAGCTCCGGCCGCCGAGGCTCCCGCTGCCGCCGTCGAGGACGAGGCCGCCGAGGCCGAAGCCGTCGTGGAGGAGGCCCCCAAGGCCGCCGCCCGCTCCTTCACCGTGGCCGACGCCCTGGACTCCCCGAAGCGCGGCGGCCGTCGCCGCGCCACCCGCTCCGCGGCCCCGGCCGCCCCCTCGCAGCCGGCCGCCCAGCCCGCCGAGAGCGCCGAGCCCGCCGCCCCGGCCGGCGCCCGCCGCGCCGCGCGTCCCGCCGTGGCCGTCTTCCAGGCCCCGGTCTTCGCCGAGCCGATGTTCCAAACCCCCGAGACCGCCGCCATGGCCGCCGCGGCCGCTGCCGCCGCCGCCCCGGCCGAGGCCGAGGAGGAAGAGGAGCTCACCGAGGTCACCGCCGAGACCGAGGCCGCCGCCGCCCCGCAGCCGGCCGGCCGTCGCCGTCGCCGTGGCCGTGGCGCCCCCGAGTCCGCGCCGGTCTCCCTGCCCGAGGTGCTCGCCGAGGAGGAGCCGGAGGCCGAGGCCGCCGAGCTCGACGAGGAGAGCGCCGAGTTCGACGAGGGCGACGAGTCGGGCGAGCGCCCCTCGCGCCGCCGTCGCCGTGGTGGCCGCCGCCGCCGTCGCGGTGAGGCCGCCGACCTCGACGAGTCCGCCGAGGAGGAGACCGAGGCCGAGCAGGAGAGCGCCGAGCACGAGGCGGGCGAGGAGGAGGACGAGGAGGCCGAAGAGGCCCTCGGTTCCAGCTCCAGCCGCCGCCGTCGCCGCCGTCGCCGCCGCACCGGTGACACCGCCGCCGACTCCGCCGAAGCCGGCGACGAGGACGGCGTGCGTACGGTCGTCAAGGTCCGCGAGCCGCGCCCGGCCCGCGAGAAGGCCGAACCGGGCACCGGCGCGGACGAGGTCCAGTCCATCAAGGGCTCGACCCGCCTGGAGGCGAAGAAGCAGCGCCGTCGCGAGGGCCGCGAGCAGGGCCGCCGTCGCGTCCCGATCATCACCGAGGCCGAGTTCCTGGCCCGCCGCGAGGCCGTCGAGCGCGTGATGGTCGTCCGCCAGAGCGGCGAGCGCACCCAGATCGGCGTCCTCGAGGACAACGTGCTCGTCGAGCACTACGTCAACAAGGAGGAAGCCACCTCGTACGTCGGCAACGTCTACCTGGGCAAGGTCCAGAACGTGCTGCCGTCCATGGAGGCCGCCTTCATCGACATCGGCAAGGGCCGCAACGCCGTCCTGTACGCCGGTGAGGTCAACTTCGAGGCGCTCGGCATGGCCAACGGGCCGCGCCGCATCGAGTCCGCCCTCAAGTCCGGCCAGTCGGTCCTCGTGCAGGTCACCAAGGACCCGATCGGCCACAAGGGCGCCCGCCTGACCAGCCAGGTCTCGCTGCCCGGCCGCTACCTGGTCTACGTGCCCGAGGGCTCGATGACCGGCATCAGCCGCAAGCTGCCCGACACCGAGCGCGCGCGCCTGAAGACCATCCTCAAGAAGATCGTCCCCGAGGACGCGGGCGTCATCGTGCGCACCGCCGCCGAGGGCGCGAGCGAGGACGAGCTGCGCCGCGACGTCGAGCGTCTGCAGGCCCAGTGGGAGGACATCCAGAAGAAGGCGAAGCAGATCTCGACCTCTTCGCCGAGCCTCCTGTACGGCGAGCCGGACATGACCGTCCGCGTCGTGCGCGACATCTTCAACGAGGACTTCTCCAAGGTCATCGTCAGCGGTGACAGCGCCTGGGAGACCATCCACGGCTACGTGAACCACGTCGCCCCCGACCTGGCGGACCGGCTGTCGCGCTGGACCTCCGAGGTCGACGTCTTCGCGACGTACCGGATCGACGAGCAGCTCGCCAAGGCGCTCGACCGCAAGGTGTGGCTGCCCTCGGGCGGCTCGCTTGTGATCGACAAGACCGAGGCGATGATCGTCATCGACGTCAACACCGGCAAGTTCACCGGTCAGGGCGGCAACCTCGAAGAGACCGTCACCAGGAACAACCTGGAGGCGGCCGAGGAGATCGTGCGCCAGCTGCGGCTGCGCGACCTGGGCGGCATCGTCGTCATCGACTTCATCGACATGGTCCTGGAGTCCAACCGCGACCTGGTCCTGCGGCGCATGCTGGAGTGCCTGGGCCGCGACCGTACGAAGCACCAGGTGGCCGAGGTCACCTCGCTGGGCCTGGTCCAGATGACCCGCAAGCGGGTCGGCCAGGGTCTGCTGGAGTCCTTCTCCGAGACCTGCGTCCACTGCAACGGCCGCGGCGTGATCGTGCACATGGAGCAGCCGACGACCATCGGCGGCGGCGGCAACGGCAAGCGCGCCAAGCGCCGCGGCGGCCGGGGCGAGTTCGACCAGCACGACCACGAGGTCGAGACGATCGAGACGGTCGAGACGGCCGAGGTCGAGGGCTTCGAGACCGAGACCGAGGCCGAGGTGGCCGCCGAGGCCGCCGCGCCGCGGGCCCTGCCCGAGCCGGAGTTCGTCGCGGACGAGGAGCTCTACAGCAGCCCGGCCGAGGCCGAGGCCGCAGCGGGCGTGAGCGGGCGCCGCAACCGGCGCCGCGCCACCCGCAAGGCCACCGCCCCGGCGGGCGCCCCGCGCGGTGCGCACACCCCGGCGCAGGCACCGGCCCCCGTGGCCGAGGTCATCGCCGAGCCCGTGACCGAGCCGGCCGACACCGTGCTGGAGCCGGTCGCCGAGGTCGTCGCCGAGGCCGTCGAGGCAGCGGAGACGATCGAGGCCGCGCCGGTCGAGGAGGCCGCGCCCAAGGGGCGTACCCGTCGCCGTGCGACCCGTAAGGCCACCGCCCCGGCGGGTGCCCCGGCCCCCGCGGCCGAGGCGGCCCCGGAGCCGGTCGTCGTCGCGGAGCCGGAGCCCGTCGTGGAGGCCGAGCCCGTGGTGGAGCCGGAGCCCGTCGTGGAGCCGGAGCCGGTCGTGGAGGCCGCGCCGGCGCCCGTCGCCGAGGAGGCCCCCGTCGCGGAGGCCGCACCGGCCCGTCCGCGCCGCCGTGCCACCCGTAAGGCCACCGCACCCGCCGGTTCCCCGGCAGGGGCGGCAGAGGCCGCCGTGGTGGTCGTCGAGACCCCGGTGACCGAGACCGCGACCCCCGTCGAGGAAGCGGCCCCCGCCAAGAAGGCCGCCAAGAAGGCTCCGGCCAAGAAGGCGACCACGGCGAAGAAGGCTCCGGCCAAGAAGGCGGCGGCCGCCAAGAAGACCGTGGCCAAGAAGGCGGCCACGACCAAGAAGACCGTGGCGAAGCGGGCGACGAAGAAGACCTCGGCGGCGGAGCAGCAGACGCCGCCGTCCGTCTCGGCTCCGACCGAAGCCTGATCGCGCGTTCCGTCCGCATCCCAGCGGCATGACCGTGGGCCCCGCCGAACGGCGGGGCCCACGGCCTGCGGGGGCCCGGTTTGACCCTCCGGAACCGGCCCCGTAACCTAGACCGTCGGCGTGTCTTAGTGCGCGCCGCGCTCCTGAGCACCTTCCTCCAGGCTCTGCCCGGAGAGGCCGCTCGTCCAATCCGGATCAGTGCGGTCCCCGTCGTGAAGAGGGGCCTGCCTGAGCGGCTGGCTTCAGGGGCATCCGTCCCGAGTGAGAGAGAGATCCGCGTGTACGCCATCGTGCGCAGCGGTGGTCGCCAGCACAAGGTTGCTGTCGGCGACATCGTTGAGGTTGACAAGATTCCCACTGCCAAGGTTGGCGACACGGTCGAGCTCTCGACCCTGCTCGTTGTCGACGGCGAAGCCGTGACCAGCGACCCGTGGGTCCTGGCCGGCATCAAGGTCCAGGCCGAGATCGTGGACCACCACAAGGGTGCCAAGATCGACATCCTTCGGTACAAGAACAAGACCGGCTACCGCCGTCGCCAGGGTCACCGCCAGCAGTACACGGCGATCAAGGTCACCGGTATCCCCGCGGCTGCGAAGTAAGAGGGACTGAGACATGGCACACAAGAAGGGCGCATCGTCCACCCGGAACGGGCGCGACTCCAATGCCCAGCGGCTCGGCGTGAAGCGCTTCGGCGGTCAGGTCGTTTCCGCCGGCGAGATCCTCGTCCGCCAGCGTGGCACCCACTTCCACCCCGGTGCGGGTGTCGGCCGTGGTGGCGACGACACGCTGTTCGCGCTGCAGGCGGGTGCCGTGCAGTTCGGCACGCACCGTGGCCGCAAGGTCGTCAACATCGTTCCGGCCGCCTGATCCAGCTTCTGCTGATCAAGCGAACGTAACCTCCCGAGGGCGGATCTCAGCTCTTCCCGGCGCGAGCCGGGAAGAGAGGTCCGCCCTCGGCGCGTTGTCACATAGACACGTTTAATGGGCAGCAAGGCCTGCCCGGGACATTCCCGTATGTATCTGGAGGAACACCCATGACCACCTTCGTGGACCGCGTCGAGCTGCACGTCGCCGCGGGTAACGGGGGCCACGGCTGCGCCTCCGTTCACCGGGAGAAGTTCAAGCCGCTCGGCGGCCCCGACGGCGGCAACGGCGGCCGTGGCGGCGACGTCATCCTCGTGGTGGAGCAGGCGATCACCACCCTGCTGGACTACCACCACAGCCCCCACCGCAAGGCCACCAACGGCAAGCCCGGCGAGGGCGGCAACCGCTCCGGCAAGGACGGCCAGGACCTGGTCCTGCCCGTCCCGGACGGCACCGTCGTCCTCGACAAGGAGGGCAACGTCCTCGCCGACCTCGTCGGCCAGGGCACCACCTACGTGGCCGCCGAAGGCGGTCGTGGCGGCCTCGGCAACGCCGCGCTGTCCTCCGCCCGCCGCAAGGCGCCCGGCTTCGCGCTCCTCGGTGTCCCCGGCACCACCGGCGACATCATCCTGGAGCTCAAGACCGTCGCCGACGTGGCGCTGGTCGGCTTCCCCAGCGCCGGCAAGTCCTCGCTGATCTCGGTGCTGTCCTCCGCCAAGCCGAAGATCGCGGACTACCCCTTCACCACCCTCGTCCCGAACCTGGGCGTCGTCACGGCCGGCTCGACCGTCTACACGATCGCCGACGTCCCGGGCCTGATCCCCGGCGCCAGCCAGGGCCGCGGCCTCGGCCTGGAGTTCCTGCGCCACGTCGAGCGCTGCTCGGTGCTCGTGCACGTCCTGGACACCGCCACGCTGGAGTCCGACCGCGACCCGATCGCCGACCTCGACGTCATCGAGGAGGAGCTGCGGCTCTACGGCGGCGGCCTGGAGAAGCGCCCGCGCCTCGTCGTCCTCAACAAGGTCGACATCCCCGACGGCCAGGAGCTCGCCGACATGGTCCGCCCGGACCTCGAAGCGCGCGGCTACAAGGTCTTCGAGGTCTCCGCGGTCGCCCGCACGGGCCTGAAGGAGCTCTCCTTCTTCCTCGCCGAGGTCATCGCCAAGGCCCGCGCCCGCAAGCCGAAGCAGGAGGCGACCCGCATCGTCATCCGCCCGAAGGCCGTGGACGACTCCGGCTTCACCGTCACCTACGACGAGGCCGAGGACGTCTACAACGTGCGCGGCGAGAAGCCGGAGCGCTGGGTGCGCCAGACCGACTTCAACAACGACGAGGCCGTGGGCTACCTCGCCGACCGCCTCAACCGCCTCGGGGTCGAGGACGCGCTGCGCAAGGCCGGCGCCCGCGCCGGTGACGGCGTCGCCATCGGCTCCGACGAGAACGCGGTCGTCTTCGACTGGGAGCCGACCATGATGGCCGGCGCCGAGATGCTGGGCCGCCGAGGTGAGGACCACCGGCTGGAGGCGCCGCGCCCGGCGACCACGCGCCGCAAGGAGAAGGAAGCCAAGCGCGGGGACTCGGCCCAGCAGGAGTACGACGAGTTCCGGCCGTTCTAGTCCCCTCCCGAGGGGATCCGCCCCGGAGGGTTTGAAGGCGCCTTTACGTCGGTCGCCTAGGATCCTCCGGGTGAACAGCAGCAACCTCCCCACCGTTTCCGTCGTGGTGATCGCGTACAACGACGCCGGGCTCGTGGGCGAGGCCGTCTCCTCGGCCCTCGCCCAGGGCCCGGTGGTCGCCGAGGTCATCGCGGTGAACGACGCCTCCTCCGACGACACCGCACGGGTGCTGGACGAGCTGGCCGCCGCCCACCCCCGGGTCAGGGTCGTGCACCGCACGGAGAACAGCGGGGGGTGCGGGACCCCGCGCAACGACGGGATCGCGGCCGCGACCGCCCCGTACGTGCTCTTCCTCGACAGCGACGACATCCTGCCACCGGGGGCGGCCGACGCCCTGGTGCGCACCGCCGAGGAGCACCGCGCCCCGGTCGCCGTCGGAGCCGCCGTACGGCGCGAGCTCCCGCAGCGCCACGACGTGCCGTGGATGCCCGGCCTCTACACCCCGGGCGACGTCATCGAACGGCCGGCGGACCGGCCCGAGCTCGTCCGCGACACCCTGTGCGTCAACAAGCTCTACGCCCGCGCCTTCCTGGAGGAGCACGGCCTGCGCTTCCCCGACGGCCGGTTCGTCTACGAGGACTTCGTCTTCACCTCCCGGGTGCTCGCCGCGGCCCCCCGCATCGCCGTGACCGGCGAGCTCGTCTACGTCTGGCACGTGCGCCGCGGCGCCGCCCAGGTGTCGATCTCCCTGGACCGCAAGGACGTCGGCAACTGGCGCTCCCGCATCGAGGCCCACCGCACGGCCGCCCGGAACCTCGCCGCGGCCTCCCCGGTGCTCGGCCGTGCCTGCCAGGTGAAGTTCCTGGAGTACGACCTGCCGATGTACCTGCGCGAGCTCGGCAAGGACCCCGCCTACCAGGCCGCCTGGTGGAGCCTCACCCGCGAGTACCTCGCCACCTTCGCGCAGGAGGACGTCGAGGCCGCCGCCGCCCCCGCCCGCTGGATCGTAGGGGTGCTGCGCGCCACCGCGACCCCGCCCGCCGACGTGGAGCGGCTCACCCGGCTGGCCGCCGACCCGCCGCGCCTGCTGCCCCCGTACGCCGTCGGCGCCACGGGCGGGCCGGTGTGGAGCGAGGAGCTCCCCGTCGAGCTGGACGGGCTGCCCGGGCTGCCGGTCACCGCACTGCCCGTCACCGTCGACGCCGAACCGGCCGGGCGCGGCGCCGTCCGGATCCGCGTGCACGAGCTGTACGGGCGCCTCGCCGAGGCCGGGCCCCGCACGGTCCAGCTGAGCTTCCTGCCCCGGGCGGGAGGTGAGCCCGTACGCGCCCAGGCCGTCGAGCTGCGCCCCGACGCGCAGGGGGGCTGGAGCGCCCTGCTGCCCTTCCGCCTCGCGGACCTGGCCGTCACCGGCCGCCGCCAGGGACTGCGCCGGATGCAGGCCTGGAACGTGCGCGTGGGCGTGCGGTGCGCCGACGGCAGCGAGGTGACCACCGCGCTGCGCCCCCGCGGCAGGCTCCTGCGCCGCCGCGCCCTGCCCAGCAGCCGGTACGGTGTTCTGCTGGCGCAGCCCTACCGGACGGGGGCCGGCGCCCTCGCGCTGCGCCTCGCGCCGGGTCCCGAGGGCGCGCTCTACCTCGTACGCAACCGCCTCCACCGGGCCCGGGCGGCCCGCGGGGCGCGCTGAAGGCCTTCGCTTTCCCCATCGAAGTCGGACAGGACCAAGGAGATACACATGACGTTTCTGATCACCGGCGGCGCCGGCTACATCGGCGCACACGTCGTCCGGGCGATGCTGCTCGCTGGCCAGAAGGTCGTCGTCCTCGACGACCTGTCCACGGGCAACGAGGACCGCGTCCCCGAAGGCGTCCCGCTGGTGGTCGGCTCGGTCCTGGACCGGCTGATCCTGGACGAGACCATCGCCGAGCACAAGATCACCGGCGTGGTGCACCTCGCGGGCAAGAAGCAGGTCGGCGAGTCCGTCGAGAAGCCGCTGTACTACTACCACGAGAACGTGCACGGCCTGACGGTCCTGCTCCAGGCCGTGGCCGCCGCCGGCATCCGCAACTTCCTCTTCTCCTCCTCCGCCTCCGTCTACGGCATGCCCGACGTGGACCTGGTCACCGAGGACACCCCGTGCGCGCCGCTGAGCCCCTACGGCGAGACCAAGCTGGCCGGCGAGTGGCTGGTCCGCGCCGCCGGCAAGGCGCACGGCATCTCCACCGCCTGCCTGCGCTACTTCAACGTGGCGGGCGCCGCGACCCCCGAGCTCGCCGACACCGGCGTCTTCAACCTGGTGCCGATGGTCTTCGAGCGCTACGACGCCGGCCAGGGCGCCAAGATCTTCGGTGACGACTACCCGACGCCCGACGGCACCTGCATCCGCGACTACATCCACGTCGAGGACCTGGCCGAGGCCCACGTGGCGGCGGCCCGCAAGCTCGCCGAGTGGGGCGCGGCCGGCGAGTACAAGGACCTCACCGTCAACATCGGGCGCGGCGAGGGCGTCTCGGTCGCCGAGATGGTCGAGCTCCTGAACAAGAACACCGGGCACGACTACCCGCCGGTGATCAGCCCCCGGCGAGCCGGCGACCCGGCGAAGGTCGTGGCCTCCGCCGACAAGATCACCAGCGAGCTGGGCTGGAAGGCCCGGCACGACGTCCGTGAGATGGTCACCTCCGCCTGGGCGGGCTGGGAGGCCAACAAGGTCGCCCGCACGGACCGCCACAAGGACGTCCACCAGGCCTGAGCGCCCCGGACACCGACGAAGCCGCCCGCCCCGGATGCGATCCGGGGCGGGCGGCTTCGTGTGTGTCGGGCGCCGGGAACTCAGCGCTCCAGGAAGGCGAACAGCTCTTCCCACCGGTCGGTGATCTCGCTGCTGGAGTACCGCTGCACCGCGCGGAAGGCCTGGTCCCCGAGCCGGTCGCGCAGCTCGGGGTCCGACATCAGCGTGTGCAGGTGCCCGGCCAGCTCCATCGTGTTGCCCAGCCGGGCCAGCAGCCCGTCCTCGCCGAACTCGACGATCTCCCGTACGCCGGGCGCGCAGTCGAAGGCGGCCACCGGCACGCCCGCCGCCATCGCCTCCAGCAGGGTGATCGGGAAGCCCTCGGCCCGCGAGGCCTGGGCGAAGACCGAGGCCCCGCGCAGCGCGCCCAGCACGTCGTCGGTGCTGCCCATCCACTCCACGGAGTCGTCCAGCCCCAGCGAGGTGCAGTGCGCCCGCAGCGTCGGCTCCTCCACGCCCGCGCCGTAGATCCGCAGCTTCCAGTCGGGGTGCAGCGGCGCGGCGTCCGCCCAGGCGTCGAGCAGCAGGTCGACGCCCTTCTCGAAGGCGAGGCGCCCGACGCACGCCACGACCTTCTCCGTGCGCGGGGCGGGGGAGTCCGGCATGAAGGGCAGCGGGTTCGGCATGCTGCCCACGTTCTCCATGCCCGCCCGGATCCACAGGTCCGCGTCCTCGGGGGTCAGCACCAGCAGCCGGTCGACCTGGGAGTAGTAGCGGCGGACCCGGTCACCGCGGGTCGACTTCTGGCTGGCCTCGAACGACTCGTGGCTCATCCCGATGACGCTGAAGCCCTTGGTGTCGGCCAGCGCCACCCACTCCATCGCCCAGACCTGCGTCACGATGACGACACCGCCCGGACGCGCCGCCCGCAGCAGCTCGCTCAGCTGCTCCGCCTTGGCCCGCATCTGCGCCCGCCGGGCCGCCTGGCGGCGCCGCTCGGGTGCGTTCAGCCGGCCCTTGACCCCGCGCAGCCGGCGCGCCGACGGCGGGTGGGCGTCGTAGAGCGTGGTCATCTCGTACGGCAGGTCCTGCGGCAGCTTCTGCCGGATCTCCTCGGCGACCGGGGCGATGCCGACGATGTGCACGCGGTGCCCGCGGCCGGTGAACTCCCGGGCCATCTGGTGCGACCAGGTGGTGACGCCGCCGAGCTCGTCGACGTTGTTGGAGACGATGAAGATGTCACGGCCGCCCGGGGTGGCGGTCTGCTGGCTCACTTGCCGCTCCTGGTGAAGAACTTCTCGACGATCTGGCCGGCCGCGTCCCCGCGGTCGTACTCGCCGAACTCGGCGAGGAAACGCTCCCGCGCCTGGGCGTACTTGGCGTCGGCCTCCTCGAAGGCGGCGAGCGCCTGCAGGAGTTCGTCCGCCGTGGCCACCACCGGGCCCGGGGCCTTCTCCTTCAGGTCGAAGTACGTGCCGCGGATGTCCGTGGCGTACTTCTCGTAGTCGTACGCGAAGAACAGCATCGGCCGGTCCAGGACCGCGTAGTCGAACATCACGGACGAGTAGTCGGTGATCAGTCCGTCGGCGAGGGCCAGCAGCGGGGTGATGTCGTGGTGGCCCGACACGTCGAGGACCCGCCCGCGCACGGACGGCGGCAGCGAGACGCTGTTCAGGTAGTGGGTCCGCACCAGCAGCGTGAAGCGGTCGCCGAGCCGGTCGGCGAACTCCTCCACGTCGAAGGGGAAGGTGAAGCCCTCCACCGTGCCGTCGGCGGCCGCCCGGAAGGTCGGCGCGTACAGCAGGACCTTCTTGTCCGGGTCGATGTCCAGCTCGGCCGCGAGGGGTCCGCGGACCCGCTCGCCGCTCTGCACCTCGGCCCGGTGCGCCTCGACGAGGGCGTCGTTGCGCGGGTAGCCGGTGCGCAGCAGCACCTCGTCGCGCAGCCGGAAGCCCTTGGCGAGGGTGCGGGTGTCGTGCTCGGAGCGGATCAGGAAGTGGTCGAAGCGGTCGACGGCGGCCTGGAAGCGGGCCTGGCCGGCGCGGCCCTGGGCCTTGGTGCGGGGCTCGTGGAAGCCCATCCGCTTGAGTGCGGACCCGTGCCAGGTCTGGATGTACGTGGTCCCCGGGCGCTTGGTCAGCGCCAGCGGGAAGCCCTGGTTGTCGACCCAGAACTCGGCCTGGGCCAGCGCCCGCAGGTAGGCCCAGCTCCAGCGCCGCACCAAGGTGGCCTCCTTGGGGAAGCCGGTGGGCTTGGCGCCCGCGTACGACCAGATCGCCTCGAACGGCGCGCCCCGGCGCACCATCTCCTCGTAGATGGCCTTCGGGCTGTCGCTGTACTGCTTGCCCATGTGGCTCTCGAAGACGACCGTGCCCTTCTTGAGCGGCAGCTTCGAGAAGACCTCGTGGTAGACCTTCACCTTCTGCTCGCCGGAGCCCATGTTCCGGCGGGCCCGCAGGGCCTTGCGCAGGCCCCGCTTGACCACACCGGCCGCCTTGCCCTGTATGGCGCCGTTGATCAGCGCCTGGGTGCGGACGGCGGCGGCGCTCTCGGCGGTCAGGACGTAGCTGAGGTTGCCCTTCTTGGTCATCTCCGGCTCGAAGCGGTCGGAGACCAGCCGGGTCAGCCGCGGCCGCACGCGCAGGCGGGCCGCCGACTCCAGGTCGAGTCCGCCGACCGAGACGCGCGTGGTGATCTTCTGGCCGCCGGCGGTCAGCTTGAGCCGGACGTCCCAGACGGCGTCGATGATGCCGAGGGGCCGGACGGTGCCGGCGACGTCGGCGCTGCCGGACCACTCGATCGTGTCACCCGCGTGGCGCACGGTTGTCACCGGGAAGCTGAACGAGCGCACGCCGATCTGCCGGCGGGCCCGGAATTCGAGCGAGGCCTTGAGCTCCGCGTCGGCCGGGATCCGGCCCAGCGGGTTCACGACGGCGCCCGCGAGCGTGACCGTGCCGCGCCCGTCGTCCTCGTAGGAGGTCAGGCGGTTGCCCAGCTGGAGGGAGGTGAGCGGGGTGGTGTGGAAGCCCTGCTCGGTGACGTCCAGTATCCGGCGGGCCTCGGCGGCGTCGGGGCCGTCGAGGTGCTCGGCGCACCAGTAGACGCGGCCGTCGCGCTCGGCGAGCGAGGAGGAGAGCCGGCCCTTGTTGGTCATGGCGTCGGCGGCCGGGAGCAGGTTGGCCCAGTCCTCCTTCCCCAGCAGGTAGGCGCAGATGGCCTGGAGGTACGTGACGTTCTCGTACGCGGCCCGGTCGATGCCCGCGAGGTAGCCGTTGGCGAGGCGGGCGAATTCCTGGCGGTACTCGTCGCTGAGCAGCGGCAGGTCACGCAGGTGGAGCACCAGGTCGTGCTTGAGGAACTTGGCGTCCTTCGCGGACTTGATGTCCGCGTGGCCCTTGGCCGCGAGCAGCTCGTCGACGCGGCGGTGGATCTCCATCCGGTGGACGAAGTTCGCGATCTCATGGCGCCGGTTGCTGATCGACTTGGCCGCGGCCTTCTCGACCACGTTCCAGAAGTAGACGTGGTTGGGGATCAGGGTGATGCGGCGGGCCGCCACGTACGCCTGCGCGGAGAACAGCAGGTCCTCGTAGTGGATGCCGACCGGGAACTCCAGGCCCTGCTCCAGCAGGAAGTCGCGCCGGTAGCACTTGTTCGTGGAGAGGGTGTCGTAGACCAGCAGGTCGGGGAACTCGGTGATCGACTCCAGCGTGCGCGTGCGGGCGTAGATCCAGGGGTACCACTCGGTGGTCTTGCCCCACCGGTTGTCGAGGTGCACGCGTACGCACATGCCCGAGACCAGGTCGGAGCCGGTGCGCTCGGCGGCGTCCAGCATGTTGCGGCAGGCGTTGCGCTCCAGGACGTCGTCGCTGTCCAGGAACATGACGTACGTGCCGGTGGCCTGCTGGATGCCGTGGTTGCGGGGCGCGCCGCAGCCACCGCTGTTCTCCGGCAGCTGGAAGGCGCGCACTCTCCCGGGGTGCGCCGACTCCAGTTCCTGGGCGACCGCGTAGGAGCGGTCCTTGCTGCAGTCGTCGACGATCACGACTTCCACACCGTGCAGGGTCTGGTCCAAAACCGACTGGACTGCTGTCGACAGACGCTCTGCGTCGTTGTAGACGATGACGACCACGGAGACGTCGGGCACGTGCACCTCGATCCCTTCGATTCGTTTCGTTGCGTTTCGGTCAGCTCATTCCGCTTATCTCGTCCACGCTACCGTGTGCCGCCCTCGCCTCAGGCAGGCCGACGCCCGGCCCACCCCCGCCGTGCATACTTCTGAGGAAGAGGTGAATGGCGGGCCCGGTCGCCCACAATCACCCGTTCGGAGCCAGCAGGAAGTGTTCATGACGAAGCTGTCCGTAGTTGTCCCTTGCTACAACGAGGAAGCGGTCATCGATCGCTTCGACGTGGAGATCCGCAGGGTCCTGGACGCCCTTCCCGTCGAGTACGAGGTCTGCTACGTCGACGACGGCAGCCGCGACGGCACCCTCGGCAAGCTCCGGAAGATCGCGGCGGCGCACGGCGAGCAGACCCGGTACGTCTCCTTCAGCCGCAACTTCGGCAAGGAGGCCGGCATGCTCGCGGGCCTGCGCGAGGCCACCGGCGACGCCGTCGTGATCATGGACGCGGACCTCCAGCACCCGCCGGAGCTCATCGCGACCATGCTGGAGCACTACCGGCAGGGCCACGACCAGATCATCGCCCGCCGCACCCGCGAGGGCGACAAGAAGCTCCGCTCCGCCCTCAGCCGCCTGTACTACCGCGGCGTCAACCGCTGGGTGGACGTGGAACTCACCGACGGCGTCGGCGACTTCCGCATGCTGTCGCGCCCCGCCGTCGACGCCCTGCTGTCGCTGCCGGAGTACAACCGCTTCTCCAAGGGCCTGTTCTCCTGGATCGGCTTCGACACCGTCCACTTCGACTACCGCAACGCGCAGCGCGAGGCCGGCGAGACGAAGTGGAAGTTCGGCTCCCTGCTGAACTACGGCATGGACGGCCTGATCTCCTTCAACAACCGGCCGCTGCGCATCGGGATCTGGTTCGGCGTGTCCCTGGTCGCCCTGACCGGCCTGTACGCGCTGTGGATCACGATCACGGCCATCACCAACGGGGTCGAGTCCCCGGGCTACGTCACCCTCGTGGCGATCATCACCGGTCTGGGCGGCGTCCAGCTGATCATGCTGGGCCTCATCGGCGAGTACATCGGCCGCATCTACTACGAGACCAAGCGCCGGCCGCACTTCCTGGTGCAGGAATCGCACGGCGCGCCGTCCGCCGACCGTGACCCGCAGGCCTCCCTGGCCGGCTCCGCCGCACGGGGCGCCCGTACTCCGGGGACCGCACGCGCCGCGGAGCCGACGATCGCGGAGCGCAGCGCATGACGGGCAGGCGGGACCAGCTGGGCCAGATCTTCCGCTTCGCCCTCGTCGGCGGGGTCAACACCGGCACCTTCTTCGGCATCTACCTCCTCCTGCACCCGTGGATGCCGTACTTCGCCGCGTACTCCCTCGCCTTCGTCCTGGCGATGGTCGGCTCGTTCTTCATGAACACCTACTTCACCTACCGGACCCGGCCGACCTGGAAGAAGTTCCTCCTCTTCCCGCTGACGAACGTGACCAACTACGTCATCCAGTCGGCCGGCCTCTACGCCCTGGTGACCTGGGCCGGGATGGACACCCGGATCGCCCCGCTGGTCGCGGCGGTCGTCGCCATCCCCTTCACCTTCCTGCTCTCCCGCAAGATCCTCGTCCCCAAAGCCGCCCGGGACCGGGAGCCGCGGCCGGAGCCGGCCGGCAGCTCGTCCACGGTCTGAAACCCCCGAGCGGCCCCCGCGGGCCACCCCGTAGATTGAGGTGGCAGATTCCGGCAAGGGGCAAGGGGACAGACGTGTCAGCGGCTAGGCAAGATGTCGTGGACGCCCGCAGGATCGTGGTCAAGGTCGGCTCCTCCTCCTTGACCACCGCGGCCGGCGGACTCGACGCCGACCGGGTGGACGCGCTGGTCGACGTCCTGGCCAAGGCGCGCAGCGGCGGCGAGAAGGAGATCGTGCTCGTCTCCAGCGGAGCCATCGCCGCCGGACTCTCCCCGCTCGGCCTGCGCCGTCGTCCCACGGACCTCGCCCGCCAGCAGGCCGCCGCCAGCGTCGGCCAGGGACTGCTCGTCGCCCGCTACACGGCCTCCTTCGCCCGGTACGGCGTCCGCGTCGGCCAGGTCCTGCTGACCACGGACGACACCAGCCGGCGCGCCCACTACCGCAACGCCTACCGGACCCTGGACCAGCTCCTCGCCATGGGAGCCCTCCCGGTCGTCAACGAGAACGACACGGTGGCCACGGACGAGATCCGCTTCGGCGACAACGACCGCCTGGCCGCCCTCGTCGCCCACCTCGTGCGCGCCGACCTGCTCGTCCTGCTCTCCGACGTGGACGGGCTCTACGACGGCGACCCGTCCCTGCCCGGCACCACCCGCATCGACGAGGTCCACGGGCCCGAGGACATCGCGCACGTCTCCATCGGCAGCGCCGGCAAGGCGGGCGTGGGCACCGGAGGCATGGTCACCAAGGTCGAGGCGGCACGGATCGCCGCCGCGGCGGGCATCCCCGTCGTCCTCACCTCCGCGAGCCAGGCCGCCGACGCCCTGGCGGGGCGGGCGACCGGCACCCTGTTCCACTCCACCGGGCGCCGCTCGGCGGACCGGCTGCTCTGGCTCCAGCACGCGTCGACCCCGCAGGGCCACCTCGTGCTCGACGAGGGAGCCGTCCGCGCGGTGACCCAGCGCGGCAGCTCCCTGCTGCCCGCGGGGATCGCGGCGGTCGAGGGCGACTTCGTCGCCGGGGACCCGGTGGAACTGCGCTCCGCCGACGGCCGGGCCGTCGCCCGGGGCCTGGTCAACTTCGACGCCAAGGAGCTCCCGCAGCTCCTCGGCCGCTCCACTCGCGAGCTCGCGCGGGAACTCGGACCCGCGTACGAACGGGAGGTCGTCCACCGGGACGATCTGGTCCTGCTGGAGGGCTGAGGTTAGGTAAAACCGCAGCGCGGCGGCCCTGGGACTGGTCAACTGTGAAGGCGGACCGACGCACGCGGCGGAGACAGGAGGCGGCTGGTGAGACGAGCGCTGACCAGCGTAGGCGCAGGGGACGGTGACGGCGTCGGGGGCGGGGAGGAGCAGCACCACACCTCACGCCTGTGGCACGTGACCCTGAGCGTCTCCGGCAAGCCCGCCCCCCTGTCCGAGGTCCGGCGCGGGCTGGAACAGCTGGCCCACGACCACCCCTTCCTGCTGACGAGCCGGTACGCCGACGACCACGCGGAGATCCGCTACTGGGAGGAGGCCCGCGACCTCCACGACGCGGCGGCCGTCGCCCTGCGCCTGTGGGGCGAACACCGCTCCTCGGCGAAGCTCCCGCCCTGGGAGATCGTCGGGCTGGAGGTCATCGACCGGGCCACCTACCACCTGCGGGTCGCGGAGGGCTACGGGCCGCCGCCGGCCCACCCGGTGGGCGTCCACCCGTACTGAGCGGCGCCTGCGGCCGCAGGGCCGTCGCGTGGGTGCCCGGAGGCCGTCTCGGGGCCGTCTCGGGGGGTGAAACCCCCAGCGGCGGGGTGCCTGCGGGGGCTTACCCTGGCGGCATGACCTCGCTCGATGCCGCCACCTCGCCCGTCCTCGCCACCGCGCACGCCGCCCGCACCGCCGCCGCGGCCATCGCGCCACTCCCGCGGTCCGCCAAGGACGCCGCCCTGCTGGCGATCGCGGACGCGCTGGAGGCCCGTACGGCCGAGATCATCGCGGCCAACGCCGTGGACACGGACAAGGCCCGCGCCGCCGGCACCAGCGAGACCGTCATCGACCGCCTGACCCTCACCGCGGAGCGCGTCGCCGCCATCGCCTCCGACGTGCGCGACGTCGCCGCCCTCCCCGACCCCGTCGGCGAGGTCGTGCGCGGCAACACCCTGCCCAACGGCATCGACATCCGGCAGATCCGGGTCCCCCTCGGCGTCGTCGGCATCATCTACGAGGCCCGCCCCAACGTCACCGTGGACGCCGCCGCCCTCTGCCTGAAGTCGGGCAACGCGGTCCTGCTGCGCGGCAGCTCCTCCGCGTACTCCTCGAACACCGCGCTCGTCGCCATCCTGCGCGACGCCGTCGCCGGCGCGGGCCTGCCCGCCGACGCGATCCAGCTCGTCCCCGGCGAGTCCCGCGACTCCGTCCGCGAGCTGATGCGCGCCCGCGGCCTGGTCGACGTCCTCATCCCGCGCGGCGGCGCCTCGCTCATCAAGACCGTGGTCGAGGAGTCCACCGTTCCGGTCATCGAGACCGGTACCGGCAACTGCCACGTCTACGTCGACGCCCAGGCCGATCTCGACATGGCCGTGGACATCCTCATCAACTCCAAGGCCCAGCGGCCCTCCGTCTGCAACGCGGCCGAGACCCTCCTCGTCCACCGCGACATCGCCGACGCCTTCCTGCCGCGCGCCCTCGACGCGCTCGCCGACGCCGGCGTCACCGTCCACGGCGACGCCCGGGTCCTCGCCGCCGCCGAAGGCACCAAGGCCACCGCGCTGCCCGCCACCGACGAGGACTGGGCCGCCGAGTACCTCTCCTACGACATCGCCGCCGGCGTCGTGGACTCCCTGGACGACGCCGTCACCCACATCCGGCGCTGGACCTCCGGTCACACCGAGGCGATCGTGACCACCTCGCAGGCCGCCGCGCGCCGCTTCACCCAGCTGGTCGACTCGACCACGGTTGCCGTGAATGCATCCACCCGGTTCACGGACGGTGGTCAGTTCGGCTTCGGCGCCGAGATCGGCATCTCCACCCAGAAGCTGCACGCCCGGGGCCCCATGGGCCTTCCCGAGCTCACCTCGACCAAGTACATCGTCACCGGCGACGGTCACGTCAGGTAGCCGCTCCCTGGACACGGTGTGGCCGGAATTCGGCGCACACCCTGCCCAAAGGCGCCCCCCGGGTCTAGGCTGGTCCTGTGCCGGACGACGTGGGGGGCAAGCCGTTCCCGGACGACGGGGAGCCCGACGACGACCGCGGAGGCGCGGATCAGTACTTCGCCTCCGTGGTGTTCGATGAGGCCTTCGTCCGGAATGCCGAGTTCCATGAACCGAGCGCCGCCGAGCGCCAGCGGGCGGCCGACCGAGCCCGCGCGGAAGCCGAAGCGGCCCGCGCCGTCGCCGGCGGCTGGACGGGCGACGACGACTACGACGGCTACGGATACGGCTACCCCGACGGGTACGAGACCGACGACCACGGCTGGGACCACGATCGCAGCTACGGCTACCCGGACGGGCCCTACGGAGCGTACGGCGGCAGCCTGCGCCCCTACCGCGGCCGCTCGCCCTGGCTGCGCCCGGTCGCCTGGGTGCTCGCCTTCGTGATGGGCCTCGGCATGGTCGCGCTCGCCTTCAGCGCCGTCTACCGCTCCGCCTCGGGCGAGGCGGAGCCCGCCCCGGCGCCCGCCAGCACCCCGCTGCGCGAAGTCACCGGCGTCGGCGCGTTTACGTACCCCTCCGACCGCCAACCCTGAAGGTAACGACCCCACTCGCACACGTCGGAGCTGGGGGCTTCTCTGAAGCGGGGACAGCGGGGAGAAGCGATGGCCGTGCCAGGAGATCCACCCAACGGCACCCCCGAGGGCATGGGCGGGGGCGACGACGAATTCCGGTCGGACGAGTACCGCTCGGACGAATACCGCTCGGTGGTGTTCGACGAGGACTTCGTCCGCGCTGCCCGGCTCCAGGAGTACTCGGCCCAGGAACGCATGGGCGAGCACGCCCGGGCCGTGCGCAGCCGCTCCCTGTGGTCCGGCGGCGGCTCCCTGTCCGGGACCGGCACCCCCGGCCGCGCCGCCCGCCAGGGCATGCTGCTCGTGCTGCTCATCGCCACGGCCTTCGCCGCCGCCGTCTACCTCGGGCTGCGCAACCCCTACGTGCCCCCGCCCGGCTCACCCGCCGAGGCGCTCAGCAGCACGGTGGTCCCGCTAGCGCCCGCCACCCCCGTGCCCGGCGGCCGGCCGGCCGAGCTGTACGCGCAGAGCCCCGCGGCCGACTACCGCATCGGGGCGGCCGGGATCACCCTGCCGGCGGTGCGCCGCACGCACCACTTCACCGACGTCCAGGTCATCACCGCGCTGTCCATCGCCAAGGACTACCTGGTGCAGTCCTCGCTGGACCCCGACGTCCTGTCGGGCGCCGGCTCCCGGCCCGTGCGCGTCCTGCTCGACCCGGACCAGCTGGCGCAGTTCGACCGCAGCATGGCCTCGCCCTCCGGCGACGGCCGGCACGCGGCCACCGGCTGGCTGGTCCGCTTCGACCCGGCCACCGCCGTCGTGGCCGACCCCCGGGTGCGGGTGAGTGGAACCCTCGCCTTCGAGGAGCTGGGCCCGGAGGTGCTGGAGGTCACCACCGACCACACATTCGTCTACGCCGTACGCCCGGCCACCGGAGCCCCGGCCGCGGCCGACGGCGCCTCGCTCTTCACCGTCCGGCGCGAGCTGCGGATCCGCTTCGACCGCGAGGACCTCGCGGCCCGGCGGCTGGAGCTGGCCTCGGCCCATGTGATGGCCGGCCCGCAGGACTGCTCCGCCGACCCGGCCGCGGGCTTCCGCCCGCTCCTGGCGGGCGCGGGGCCGACGACGGTGGGGCCGCCCGCGAGCGACCCGTACGTCAGCGGCCAGCCGCGGCGCACCGCCGGGCTGTGCGGCGTCCTGGCGCAGCCCACGACCCCGCCGTCCCCACAGACCCCGGCGGCCCCGCAGACTCCGGTGGCCCCACAAGCCCCGCCCGTCAGCCCTGGCCCGTAGTCCCGCCCTTGCCCTCGGAGCCGTTGGCCGGCCCGGTGCCGGTGAACCGGTCACGGAGCTTTCCGCCCAGGTCGCCCGCGCCCCCGGCGAGGTCGCCGACCAGCTTCATCAGCGGGTCCTTGCTGGTGCGCACCGAGTCGGCGTAGTGCGCGGCGGACTGCCGGAAGGAGTCCGACACCGAGGTGTCCTTGTCCTCCTCGCGCCGCGGGTAGTGGCCGTCCATGATCCGCTGGAAGTCGCGGTTCTCCGACCATTTCTTCAGCTCGGCCGCGCGCACCGTGGTGAACGGGTGCGTCCGGGGCAGCACGTTCATGATCTTCAGGACGGAGTCGCGGAGATCGCCGCTCTCCTCGTACTCCTCGGCCTGGGCCAGGAAGGCGTCCACGTTCATCTCATGGAGGTGGTTGCCGCCGGCGACCTTCATCAGCCCCCGCATCGAGGCGTGCACGTCCTGGCCCACCAGCAGCCCCGCCCGGTCGGCCGACAGCTCCGACTTGCGGAACCATTCCCGCAGCGCGGTCACGATCGCCATGATCGCCATGTTGCCCAGCGGGATCCACGCGACCTTCAGTGCCAGATTCGTCAGGAACAGCAGGATCGTGCGGTACACGGCGTGCCCCGACAGCGCGTGGCCCACCTCATGGCCCACCACCGCCCGCATCTCCTCCTCGTCGAGCAGCTCGACCAGGCTCGTGGTCACCACGATGATCGGCTCGTCCAGGCCGATGCACATGGCATTGGGCTTCGGGTCCTGCTGCACGTACATCTGCGGGACCTTCTCCAGGTCCAGGATGTGACAGGCGTCGCGGAGCATGTCGTAGAGGTGCGGGAACTGCGTCTCGCCCACCCGCACCGAGTCCGACAGGAACAGCAGGCGCAGGCTGCGCTCCGGGAGCAGCCCGCTCAGGGCCTTGAACACCGTGTCGAAGCCGCTCAGCCTGCGCAGGGCGACGAGGGCGGAGCGGTCCGCCGGATGTTCGTACGCCCGCGAGGAGATGCCGGGGAACCTCCTGCGGTCCCGCGCCGGTGCCTTCTCGAAACCCGTCGCCGTCATAGCGCCCTCCCCTGGATTGACCTGACCGACCTTGCGTCTATCCTCTCCAACGCCTGAGTCGGCGTGAGCGTGCCCCAGGCCCCCGCATACGATGTGAGCGAAGTCTCCGCCCGCTCCCCGACTCGATAGGTACCTGCCTGATGAGCCTCTCCTCCACCGCCCACAACCTGGTCGTCCTCGCCTCGGAGGGGGCCGAGCAGCACGGCGGCAACCACGACAGCCTCAACCCCTACCTGACCGGTGGCGGCGCCTTCGTCATCCTGATGCTGATGCTCTGGGTCACCACGCGCCTGAACCGCGACCGCTGAACCGCGACCGGTGAACCCCGACCGCTGAGCCCGCCGGGACCGCACCGTCCGCCGGGCCAGTAGGCTCTGCGCTCATGGGAGAGCAGGAGATGCCTACCGGTCCGGTCAAGCGCCGGCTCGGCGTGATGGGCGGGACGTTCGACCCGATCCACCACGGACACCTGGTGGCCGCCAGCGAGGTGGCCGCCCTTTTCCACCTCGACGAGGTGGTGTTCGTGCCGACCGGCGAGCCGTGGCAGAAGTCCCAGCGGGCGGTCTCGCCCGCCGAGGACCGCTACCTGATGACGGTCATCGCCACGGCCTCGAACCCCCAGTTCTCGGTGAGCCGCATCGACATCGACCGCGGCGGGCCGACGTACACGATCGACACCCTGCGGGACCTGAAGGCGCTGAACGACGACGCCGACCTGTTCTTCATCACGGGTGCCGACGCGCTCGCACAGATCCTGACCTGGCGGAACGCCGACGAGCTCTTCTCGCTCGCCCATTTCATCGGGGTCACCCGGCCGGGCCACGTCCTCACCGACGACGGGCTGCCCAAGGGCGGCGTCTCCCTGGTCGAGGTGCCCGCGCTGGCCATCTCGTCCACGGACTGCCGTGCGCGGGTCGCCCAGGGGGATCCCGTCTGGTATTTGGTGCCGGACGGCGTCGTGCGCTACATCGACAAGCGTGAGCTGTACCGGGGAGCCTGAGCTTCCGGAGAGAGGGGCCCCGCGGTGAACGACCGACAGGATCCGTACGACCCGTATGCCGCCCAGGAGCAGCAGCTCATCGGCTACGACGCGTACGGGCGGCCGGTGTACGGCCAGGCGCCCGCCCAGCCCGCTCCGCCCCCCGCGCAGTACGAACAGCAGCAGTACGAACAGCAGCAGTACGACCAGCAGCAGTACGACTACGGCTACGACTACCAGGGCTACGCCCAGCAGCCCCAGCAGCAGCCGCAGCCCCAGCAGCCGTACTACCCGCAGCAGCCGGCCGCCCAGGGGTACGGGCAGCAGCAGTACGCCCAGGCCCCCGCCTACGGGTACGACACGCAGCAGACCCAGCAGTGGATCCCGCAGCAGACCGCCCCGGAGCCCGAGGCGCCGCCCGCGCCCCCGGCCGCCCACGTCCCGGAGCCGCGCAGCCCCGAGCCGCCGCGCCGGGCCGACGGCGAGCCCGAGGCGGGCCGGGACTACCGCACCGAGATGTTCGCCTTCATCGACCAGCCGGACGAGGAGTCCGAGGACGTCATCGACTGGCTCAAGTTCACCGAGAGCCGGACCGAGCGCCGCGAGGAGGCCCGCCGCCGCGGCCGCAACCGGGTGGTGGCGCTGATCGTCGCCCTCGCCCTGTTCACCGTGGGCGGCCTCGGCTACCTCTGGTACACGGGCGGGCTGCCGTTCCTCGACGGCCCCGGCCAGAAGAAGAACGCCGCGAGCGCCGATCCGGCGGCGCAGAAGCGCGACATGATCGTCGTCCACCTGCACAACACCAAGAAGGGCGGCACCGCCTCGGCGCTGCTCGTCGACAACGTCACCACCAAGCAGGGCGCGACCGTCCTGCTGCCGAACGCCCTCGCCGTCACCCACCAGGACGGGACCGCCACGTCCCTGGGCAAGGCCGTCGAGGAGGGCGGCCTCGGCACCCGCGAGGCCCTCGACTCCGTCCTCGGCACCCACATCGGCGGCACCTGGCGCCTGGACACCCCCTTCCTGGAGAACCTGGTCGAGCTGGTCGGCGGCATCGAGGTCGACACCGACGCCGCGGTCCCGGCCGACGACGCAGTCAAGGCCCCGGCCGTGGCCCAGGGCCCCAAGCAGAGCCTGAGCGGCGCGATGGCCGTCGCCTACGCCACGTACCGCGGCCAGGGCGAACCGGAGGCCAAGCAGCTGGAGCGCATGGGCAAGGTGCTCCAGGCGGTGCTGCGCAAGGTCCCGGGCGACCCGAAGGCGGCGGCCGTGATGGTCGAGAGCATCGGCCAGATCCTCGACCCGGCGCTGAACGCGCAGACCCTCGGCGCCCTGCTGTCGCGGCTCGGCGCGCACGCCAAGGTGGGCGCGTACCGCACCGACCTCCTCGCGGTGAAGCCGGACGGCGCCCTCACGGACGAGGCGAACAAGGGCGTCGTCAAGGAGGTGCTGGGCGGTTCGGCCGCGCAGGCGCAGCCCGGCGCCGCCCCGCGCGTCGGACTCAAGGACGCCAACGGCGACGAGAAGACGCAGGTCGCGGCGAAGGCGGCGCTGATGAACAGCGGCTACACCTTCGTCGACGGCGGCAAGGCCGACAAGACCGCGGCCGCCTCGCAGATCACCTACCAGGACGACGCGCAGCGGGACCGGGCCATCGAGGTCGCCAAGACGCTGGGGCTGCCCGAGACGGTCGTGAAGAAGGCCGAGAACGCCGTGAACGCGGACGTCGTGGTCATCCTGGGCAAGGACTACAAGGCGTCCTGAGCGGCACTGGCAGACGCCTTCGCCCGCGCGGGACGCTCCGCGCGGGCGGTGTCCGCGGTACGTGAGACCCTTGTATGGATCTGCCCGCCAACCCGAAAGCATGGCCAGTGACCGCCACGGACCGCTCCATCGAGCTCATCACCGCCGCCGCCCAGGCCGCGGCCGACCGGCTCGCGCACGACATCATCGCGTACGACGTCAGCGACGTGCTGTCGATCACCGACGCCTTCCTGCTCGCCTCGGCGCCCAACGACCGCCAGGTCAAGTCGATCGTCGACGAGATCGAGGAGCGCCTGCTCAAGGAGCTCGGCGCCAAGCCGGTGCGCCGCGAGGGCGACCGCGACGCCCGCTGGATCCTGCTCGACTACATCGACATCGTCGTCCACGTCCAGCACAGCGAGGAGCGGGTCTTCTACGCGCTGGAGCGCCTGTGGAAGGACTGCCCCGAGATCGAGCTCCCCGAGGACGCCAAGCTGACCCTCGGCAAGGCCGAGGAGCACGCCAAGCTGCGTGAGGCGGCGGGCGACGAGGACCAGGACGGTGATCTGTTCTGAGCGCGACCACCACGGGCAAGTCCGGTAGGAAGATCGTCCTCTGGCGGCACGGCCAGACCGCGTGGAACCTGGAGCGGCGCTTCCAGGGCTCCACGGACATCGAGCTGACCGAAGCGGGTGTGGGCCAGGCGCGCCGCGCCGCGCGGTTGCTCGCCTCGCTGCGGCCGGACGCCATCGTGGCCTCCGACCTGCGGCGCGCCTCCGCCACGGCAGCCGAGCTGGCCGCCGTCACGGGACTGCCCGTGGCTCACGACGCGGCGCTGCGCGAGACGTACGCCGGTGAGTGGCAGGGCCTCACGCACGACGAGATCCTCGCGAAGTACGGCGAGCAGTACGCCGCGTGGAAGCGCGGCGAGCCGGTCCGCAGGGGCGGCGGTGAACTGGAGACCGAGGTCGCCGACCGCGCCGCGCCGGTGGTGCTGGAACACCTCGCCCGGCTGCCGCAGAACGGCACCCTCGTCGTGGTCAGCCACGGCGGCACCATCCGGACGACGATCGGGCGCCTGCTGGGCCTGGACTCGTCCGACTGGGAGAGCCTGGGCGGGCTCTCCAACTGCTGCTGGTCCGTCCTCGGTGAGGGCGCGCGCGGCTGGCGTCTGATGGAGCACAACGCCGGCACGCTGCCGGAACCGGTGCTCGGCGACGACGACTGAGCAGCTCACTGCCGTTCCCCGGCGCTCCCCGCCCGGGCCACCACCCGGATTTCACTTTCCGGCTGGTCACAGGCTAGAGTTCTTCTTGTTCGCAGCGCGGAACACCGGAGACGGGGGGAGCGCGGCGGAGAGCGGGGCTATAGCTCAGTTGGTAGAGCGCCTGCATGGCATGCAGGAGGTCAGGAGTTCAATTCTCCTTAGCTCCACAATCAGGATCCCGTCCCCAACAGGGGGCGGGATCCTTGTTTTTGTGCCCTTTGCGTTTGCTGACCCGGCCCGCACCGGCATGGCAGAATCGGACCGCCGGAGGGGGAGATCACGGCCCCGACGCGGGAGGGAGTCGCTGACGGATGGGTGCACACCGGCGCCGGTGCGACTGGTGCAACAACGGCACGCCGATCGTGCGGGACATGGACCCCGTCAACCCCGACTACCAGTACTGGTGCGAGGAATGCGCGCGGGCGCTGATCATAAAGGGCGACCCGATCGAGACGTACCGAGAGCTGGAAGGGGAGCCGATCTACGGGCGGCTGCTCGACGAGCACTGCACGCTGAAGCGGTTCTATCAGTTTGCGAGAGCGTGACAATTCGGATCAAAGCGGACATGGCCCGTGGTGCACGGAAACCGATTTTTGGACCAGGGCCATGACCGTGTAATGTTTGGGACGTCGCCAAGGGGAACCGGCAAGGGGAACCGAAGCGGCAAGCGGAACAAGGGGCTATAGCTCAGTTGGTAGAGCGCCTGCATGGCATGCAGGAGGTCAGGAGTTCAATTCTCCTTAGCTCCACAGTGAAGAAGCGGGCCACCCGGATCGGGTGGCCCGCTTCTCGTTGTGCGGTCGTCCGAGCGGGCGCCAGCGGTGCTGCGGTACCCTGACGCCATGCGTGCCGTACGCCTTCTGCTTACCGAGCCGCGCTGATCAGTACCGACCCCACGAGACGGTCGGCCTCGGCGCGGCGCCCCCTCCTGTGCGAGGGGTTTTTTCGTTTGGGCAGGCAGAGACGGCAGAGACGATCGATGGAGCTTCAGAAATCATGAGCGAGACGAACACCCCGGCCCCCGAGGCGGCCGAGGCGCACCGCTACACGGCTGCCATGGCCGCCGACATCGAGGCACGCTGGCAGGACGTATGGGACGCGCAGGGCACCTACGAGGCCCCGAACCCGACCGGTGACCTGGCCGGGGACCCCTCGGTGGTCGCACGGCCCAAGAAGTTCATCATGGACATGTTCCCGTACCCCTCCGGTGCGGGCCTGCACGTCGGCCACCCGCTCGGCTACATCGCCACCGACGTCTACGCCCGCCACCAGCGGATGACCGGCCACAACGTCCTGCACACCCTGGGCTTCGACGCCTTCGGCCTGCCGGCCGAGCAGTACGCCGTGCAGACCGGCACGCACCCGCGCGTGTCGACCGAGGCCAACATCGAGAACATGAAGGTCCAGCTGCGCCGGCTGGGCCTGGGCCACGACAAGCGCCGCTCCTTCGCGACCATCGACCCGGACTACTACAAGTGGACGCAGTGGATCTTCCTGCAGATCTACAACTCCTGGTACGACGCGGACGCGGGCAAGGCCCGGCCGATCAGCGAGCTGATCGCCGCCTTCGAGGACGGCTCCCGCGAGGTTCCCGCAGGCCGTGACTGGGCCGCGCTGAGCGCGGCCGAGCGGGCCGACGTACTGAACGAGTACCGGCTGGCGTACGCCTCGGACGCGCCCGTGAACTGGTGCCCCGGGCTGGGCACCGTCCTGGCCAACGAGGAGGTCACCGCCGACGGCCGTTCCGAGCGCGGCAACTTCCCCGTCTTCAAGTCCAGGCTCAGCCAGTGGAACATGCGGATCACCGCGTACGCCGACCGGCTGCTGGACGACCTGGACGCGCTGGACTGGCCCGAGGCCATCAAGCTGCAGCAGCGCAACTGGATCGGCCGAAGCGAGGGCGCGCGCGTCGACTTCGCGCTGGGCGACGAGGCCATCACCGTCTTCACCACCCGCCCCGACACCCTGTTCGGCGCCACCTACATGGTGCTGGCGCCCGAGCACCCGCTGGTCGAGAAGTTCATCCCGGCCGCCTGGCCCGAGGGCACCCACGACGTGTGGACCGGCGGGCACGCCACGCCGGCGGAGGCCGTCGCCGCCTACCGCAAGCAGGCCGCCTCGAAGTCGGACGTCGAGCGGCAGGCCGAGGCCAAGGACAAGACCGGCGTCTTCACCGGCGAGTACGCGGTCAACCCGGTCAGCGGCGCCAAGGTGCCCGTCTTCATCGCCGACTACGTGCTGATGGGCTACGGCACCGGCGCGATCATGGCCGTCCCGGCGCACGACAGCCGCGACTTCGAGTTCGCGCGCGCCTTCGAGCTGCCGATGCGCTGCGTGGTCGCCCCGACCGACGGGCGCGGCACCGACCCGGCGGAGTGGGACGACGCCTTCGTCGCGCACGACGCCGTACTGGTCAACTCGGTCGGCGAGGGCATCTCCCTGGACGGCCTGGACGTCGCCGAGGCCAAGGCCGCGATCACCGCCTGGCTGGAGTCGCGCGGCATCGGCGAGGGCACCGTCAACTTCCGGCTGCGCGACTGGCTGTTCAGCCGCCAGCGCTACTGGGGCGAGCCCTTCCCGATCGTCTACGACGAGGACGGCGTCGCGCACGCGCTGCCCGAGTCGATGCTGCCGCTGGAGCTGCCGGAGGTCGAGGACTACTCGCCGCGCACCTTCGAGCCGGACGACGCCACCTCCAAGCCGGAGACCCCGCTGTCGCGGAACGAGGCATGGGTCAACGTCGAGCTGGACCTGGGCGACGGCCGTGGCACCCGCTCCTTCCGGCGCGAGACCAACACCATGCCGAACTGGGCCGGTTCCTGCTGGTACGAGCTGCGCTACCTGGACCCGCACAACGCGTCGGCGCTGGTCGACCCCGCGATCGAGCAGTACTGGATGGGCCCGCGCGAGGGCGCTCCGCACGGCGGCGTCGACCTGTACGTGGGCGGCGCCGAGCACGCGGTGCTGCACCTGCTGTACGCGCGCTTCTGGTCGAAGGTCCTCTTCGACCTGGGGCACGTCTCCTCGGCGGAGCCGTTCCACAAGCTGTTCAACCAGGGCATGATCCAGGCGTACGCCTACACCGACGCGCGCGGTGTGTACGTCCCGGCGGCCGAGGTCGAGGAGCGCGACGGCGGCTACTTCTACCAGGGCCAGCCGGTCAAGCGTGAGCACGGCAAGATGGGCAAGTCCCTGAAGAACGCCGTCACCCCGGACGAGATCTGCGAGGAGTACGGCGCCGACACGCTGCGCCTGTACGAGATGGCGATGGGCCCGCTGGACGTCTCGCGTCCGTGGGACACCCGGGCCGTCGTCGGCCAGTACCGGCTGCTGCAGCGCCTGTGGCGCAACATCGTCGACGAGGAGACGGGCGCCGTCACCGTCGTCGACGGCGAGCCGGGCGAGGACACCCTGCGCGCGCTGCACAAGGCGATCGACGGGGCCGGCGCGGACCTGGCCGGGCTGCGCTTCAACACCGCCATCGCGAAGATCACCGAGCTGAACAACGCCCTGACGAAGGCCGGTCGCCCGCTGGAGCGCTCCGTCGCGGAGTCCCTGGTGCTGCTGGTCGCCCCGCTGGCCCCGCACATCGCGGAGGAGCTGTGGCACCGGCTGGGTCACAGCGAGTCGGTGGTCCACCAGGACTTCCCGGTCGCGGACCCGGCGTACGTCGTGGACGAGACCGTGACCTGCGTCGTACAGGTCAAGGGCAAGGTCAAGGCGCGGCTGGAGGTCCCGCCGACGATCTCGGAGGCGGAGCTGGAGCAGCTGGCCGTGACCGATGAGGGCGTCGTCGCGGCGCTGGGCGGTGCGGAGATCCGCAAGGTGATCGTGCGCGCGCCCAAGCTGGTGAACATCGTCATCTGACGTCACCCGCTCCCCATGGGGGACATCCCGTACGGGCAGGTTGGGGGTTCGATGGGAACCCCCGGCCTGCCCGTGGCGTTTACGGTGGAGGGGACGGACACGACGCGCGGGACTGGGGAAGGGACACTCATGGAGGTCGCGTTGATCATCTTCGCGCTGATGGTGCTTTTCACCTTCCTGGGGCTGGGCGTGTATGCGACCGTCAAGGTGGTGGGAGCGGCCAAGCGCGGGGTGGACCGCACCCTGACGCAGGCCCGCCGGACGGTGGAGGACACCACCTTGAAGGCGAAGAGCCTGGGCCAGGTCGGCGTCCCGGGCGCGCTGGCGCAGCTGCGGCTCGACCTGAGGACCTCGCTGCGGGCCACGCAGCAGGCGCTGCACGACGGGGCCAAGGCGGACGCGTCCCTGAAGGAATCGATCGCGCTGTTCGAGCGGCTGAGCGCCCACGGGCGTGAACTGGACGACGAGCTGAAGCGGCTCGAGCAGGATCCCGACCGGAAGCGGATCGCGGAGAGGCTGCCCGACCTGCGGGAACGGACGGCCAAGATCACGCAGGCCGCCGACTCGCTGCGGTGGGCGGCGCGCGACCGGGCGCGCCGTTTCGCGGAGGACGACCTGTCCGTCCTGGCGGCCCAGATCGAGGTCGAGTCGGGCGCGCTGCGCGACTGGTCGCGCGGGTCGGTGGACGACCTGACGGCGGCGGCTGCGGCGTGGGACGCGGCGCAGGGCCAGGCGGAGACACAGAGGCAGACCCAGGGGCAGGGCCAGGCGCAAGGGCACGCGCAGCCGCGGCCGGCCGCCTTGAACCCGGCCGCCGCGCCGAGCCCGTACCCGTGGGAGAAGGCCCGGCGGCCCGAGAGCACGACGTAGGTCCAGCCCCCCCGCAAGGCCGCCGTACAGCCCCGACGATGAGTCCGGGCTGCCGTCACGCCCCCACTGGCGGTAACCTCCGGCTCATGTCCCGCCATGTCGCCATCGTCACCGATTCCACGGCCTACCTGCCCCGACCGGCCATGGCGCGGCACGGAATCACCGCCGTCCCGCTCACCGTGGTGCTCGGCGGAGAGGCGCTGGAGGAGGGCACCGAGATCTCGGCGCGCAGCCTCGCCACGGCCCTGCAGAAGCGCCGCTCGGTCACCACCTCGCGCCCCGGCCCGGAGCAGTTCGTCCAGGCCTACCGGGAGGCGGCGCAGGCCGGCGCCACCGGCATCGTCAGCCTCCACCTGTCCGCGGAGTTCTCCGGCACCTACGACGCCGCCGTGGTCGCGGCCCGGACCGCGGCGGTGCCCGTACGCGTCGTCGACACGGGAATGGTCGCGATGGCGCTCGGCTTCTGCGCGCTCGCCGCCGCCGAGGTGGCCGAGGCGGGGGGCTCCGTGGACGAGGCCGTGGCCGCCGCCGAGAAGCGGGCGGCGGACATGTCCGCGTACTTCTACGTCGACACCCTCGACTACCTCCGTCGCGGCGGCCGGATCGGGGCGGCGCAGGCGCTCCTCGGCTCGGCCCTGGCGGTGAAGCCCCTGCTGACGCTGGAGGGCGGGCGGATCGAGATGCTGGAGAAGGTGCGGACGGCCTCCAAGGCCATCGCCCGCCTGGAGGAACTGGCCGTCGAGCGGGCCGGGTCCGCGAGCGTCGACGTGGCGGTCCACCACCTCGCGGCGCCGGAGCGCGCCGAAAAGCTGGCCGAGCGGCTCCGCGAGCGCATCCCGGGGCTCGTCGAACTGCACGTCAGCGAGGTCGGCGCGGTCATCGGCGCGCACACCGGACCGGGGCTGCTGGCGGCGGTCGTCTCACCCCGCTGATCACCGGAACGAGTGGCGAGGTTATCCACAACGGGTCGGTTGTCCACCGGAATTGAAGGCTCCGAGCGGGCTTCGGGAGGCGCCCCTACGGTCGTGGAATGACTCTTCGCACGCGTACTCCGTATCCGTCGGGCGCCACCAGCGGCCCGGGCCGATCCCGCCTCTCCGACAGCCGTCTGCGGCACCGCCGGGGCCGCCTTGGCCGCCACGGTCGTCCGGACCCGGCCGGGCCGTCGGGGCGTCGGGCTGCTCATCCGGAGCCGGACGGGGTGCGGCTCAGAGCCGAAGCCCTGCTGGGCGGCAGCAGCCCGCCGCGGGCCGTGGTGGAAGCCGGGGTCGAGCCTCATGCCCCGCCGGAGGGTGCGGCCGGGCTGTCCTCCGGGGACGCGGCCGGCTTGTCCTCCGGGGACGCGCGAAGGCTGGCCGTGCGGGAGCGGCTGCCGCTGTGGTTACAGGCCCGGTGCGGGATGGAGCCGCGCACGGTCGCCGCCGTAGCGGTGGTGCTGGTCGCCGCGGTCGGATTCGCCGCGCAGCAGTTCTGGTCGGCCCGGCCGGGGCCGGTGACCGCGCCCGCGGTGGTCGCTCCGGGGCCTGCGCCCCCACCCGCCTTGGCCGCTGCGGGCGCAGGGGCGACCGGGGCGACCGGGGCGCCTGGGGCCGGGGCCGGGGCCGGGGCCGGTGCGGGCGGGGCCGCCGTGCGCATCGTCGTCGACGTCAGCGGCAAGGTCCTGCGGCCGGGTGTGCTGCGCCTGCCCGCCGGTTCGCGGGTGGAGGACGCGCTGGCCGCCGCCGGGGGAGTGCGCCCGGGCACGGACACCACCGGGCTGAACCGGGCCCGGGTGCTGGTGGACGGGGAGCAGGTGTGGGTGGGCGGACCGGCGCCGCCGCCACCGGGCGGGCCCGTCGGGGGAGGCTCGGGCGCCGGCCCGCTCAGCCTGGGCACGGCCACGGTCGCACAGTTGGACGGCCTGCCCGGGGTCGGACCGGTGCTGGCGCAGCACATCGTCGACTTCCGCACCGCCCGCGGTGGCTTTCGTTCCGTGGAGGAGCTCCGCCAGGTGACCGGCATCGGGGAGCGGCGCTTCGCCGACCTGCGCAAGCTGGTGCGGCCGTGAACGGGCCCGAGGGGCGGGGCCCGGCGGATCTCCGGCTCGCCGGGCCCGCCGTGGCCGCTTGGGCGGCGGCCGCCCTCGCCCTGGACGCGCCCGCCGCTCGGACCGCCCTCGGGGTGGGGCTCGGGGTGGTCTGCGCGGGGCTGCTGATGCTGGGGGCGGGGCGGCGGCCGGGGCCGCGCTGGCGGATCGTCCCCGCCGTGGCGGCGGCCCTGCTGTGCGCGGCCGCGGGGGCCGGGGTGGCCGGGCTCCAGCGGGCCGAGGCCCGCGCCGGGCCCGTCGCGGGGCTGGCCCGGGACCATGCCCGCGTGCTCGCCGAGCTCACCGTCGCCTCCGACCCGCGGGCCGCCCGGAGCGGGAGCGGGCCACCGGTGGTGCTGCTGGACGCGGTGGTGACCCGTGTGAGCGGGCCCGACGGGAAGAGCACCCGAGTGCGCACCCCGGTGCGGGTACTGGCCGGGCATCCGGGATGGGCCGCGCTGCTTCCCTCCACGCGGGTGGCCGTGGTCGCCCGGCTGGCGCCGGCGCGGGGCGGGGAGCGGGCCGTGGCGCTGATCCGCCCGGCCGGGGACACCCCGCCCCGGGTGAGCGGCGGCCCGGACCGGGCGCAGCGGCTCGCGGGGCGGTTGCGGGCCGGGCTGCGGGAGGCCACCGCCGGGCTCGCGCCGGACGCCAGGGCCCTGCTGCCCGGGCTGGTCGTCGGGGACACCTCCAGGGTCCCGCCCGATCTCCACGAGGCCTTCCGGGCCACCGATCTGCTGCACCTGCTGGCCGTCTCCGGGTCCAACCTGACCGTGGTGCTGTTCCTGCTCATCGGGCCCCCGTCCCGCGCGCAGCAGGCCGAGCGGAGGGGGCTGGCGCCCCGCCTCGGGCTCTCGCTGAGGGCGACCGCCCTGTGCGGGGCGGGACTGACGCTGGCGTTCGTGGTGGTGTGCCGGCCGGAGCCGAGCGTGCTGCGGGCCGCGGCCTGTGGAGCGGTGACCCTGCTCGCCCTCGCCACCGGGCGGCGCAGGTCGCTGATTCCCGCGCTGGGCGCCGCCGTTCTGCTCCTGGTGCTCTACGACCCGTGGCTGGCCCGCAGTTACGGCTTCCTGCTCTCCGTCCTGGCCACCGGGGCCCTGCTCACCCTCGCCCCCCGGTGGAGCGAAGCCCTGCGGGCGCGGGGGACGGGCCCCCGGCTCGCCGACGCACTGGCGGCCGCCGCGGCCGCCCAGGCGGTGTGCGCGCCGGTGGTCGCCGTGCTCGCGGCCCGGGTCAGCCTGGTGGCGGTGCCGTGCAATCTGCTGGCCGAGCTCGCGGCGGGACCGGCGACGGTGCTGGGCTTCGCGGCGCTCGCGGTGGCTCCGCTGTGGATGCCCGCCGCGGAGGTGCTCGCCCGGTGCGCCGGGGTGCCGGCCGGGTGGATCGCGGCCGTGGCCCGGGCCGGGGCGCGGTTGCCGGGAGCGGAGTCGCCCTGGCCGGGCGGGCTCACCGGGGGCGTGCTGCTGGCCGCCGCGACCGTGGCCGTCGTAGGCGTGGCGAGGCTCCGCCACCGGCGGCGGCGATGGCTCTGCTCCGCGCTCGCGGCGCTCCTGCTCCTCGCCGTGCTGCGGCCACCGCAGCTCACCCGTACGCTCACCGGCTGGCCCCCGCCCGACTGGAGCTACGTCCAGTGCGCCGTGGGCCAGGGGGACGCCGCCGTACTCGCCGTGGGCCCGGGAGAGGCCCTGGTGGTGGACGCGGGCCCGGATCCGGTCGCGGTGGACGGCTGCCTGCGCGCCCTGGGGGTGCACCGGGTGCCGATGCTCCTGCTGACGCACTTTCACGCCGACCACGTGGCAGGGCTGTCCGGGGTGCTGAAGGGCCGCTCCGTGGGAGTGATTCAGGTCACCGGCCTGGAAGAGCCGCCGGGGCAGGCGGAGTTCGTCCGCCGCACCGCTTCCGCCGCCGGGGTGCCGGTGGTGCGGGCGGCGCAGGGGGAGCGGCGCCGGGCCGGGCCGCTGGAGTGGCAGGTGCTGTGGCCGCCGTCCGCCGGAGCGCCGCCCGAGGGGCCCAACGACGCGAGCGTCGCCCTGCTCGTGCGGGGCGCGGGGCTGACCCTGCTGCTGCTCGGCGATCTCGAACCACCTGCGCAGCAGGCCCTGTTGAGGGAACACCCGCACCTGGGCCCCGTGGACGTCCTCAAGGTCGCGCACCACGGCTCCGCGCACCAGGACCCCGGGCTGCACGCCCGGATCCGGCCACGGCTCGCGATCGTCCCCGTCGGCGTGGCCAACCGCTACGGGCACCCCGCCCCGGGTACGCTCGCCCGGCTGCGGGACCTGGGGGCGACCGTACTGCGCACCGATACCGACGGCTCGATCGCGGTCAGTGGAACCGGCGGGCGGCTGCGGGCGTTTCCAGCCAAGAGGCCGCGGAGGCGGCGCGGGCGGCCCAGTCGAAGCGGGCGGGACCGTCCTGTTTGCCCCCGCCCCGACAGCATGATCGAATTCGTTCTCGCCAGAGCGGTACAAGTCCACACAGCACGGGGGTGCAACAACCATGTTCGGTCGCCGACGGGGGATGGAGACGGCCGGAAGTCCCGGTCAGCGGTCATCCGCGACACTGACGCTTCCGCCGACGGCGCGTCTGCTCAGCTGCCGCGTACTCGACACGGTCCACCAGCCGATACGCCAGGCCACCTTCGAGGTGACCGACCCGATCGGCCGCCGGATCGTCCGGGGCGAGACCGATCCGTACGGCGGATTCACGGCCGCCGTCCCGGAGGGGGAGTACCGGCTGTCCGTCACGGCCGAGGGGTACGCGCCGTTCCACGGGGCGACGCTCGTGGGGGACCCGGCGCAGCCCGGGACCGCGGAGATCGTCCTCGACGCGGTGGAACCGCCGCTGCTGCCGCAGCCCGGTCACTGGGAGCTCGACCCGGCGCACTCGTCCATCGGCTTCACGGCCCGGCACATCGGCCTGGCCCGGATCCGCGGCCGGTTCAACACGTTCGCCGGCGCGGTACGGATAGCCGAGCGCATGGAGGACTCCACCATGCACGTGATCATCGATGCGGCGAGCATCGACACCGGGGCGCGGCTGCGCGACGAGCACCTGAGGTCGGGGGACTTCCTGGACGCGGCCCGGCACCCCACGGTGGAGTTCTACAGCGAACGGTTCATCCACCGCGTCGGCAGCCGCTGGGCCGTGGCGGGCGCCCTCACCCTGCACGGGGTCAGCAGCGCCGTCACCCTGGACACCGAGTACCTGGGCCTGGGCACGGGCATGGAGGGCGAGGTGCGGGCCGCCTGCCGGGCCACCACCGAGCTGGACCGCGGGGACTTCACCCTGAACTGGCAGTCGCTGCTGGCCCACGGGATCGCGGCGATCGGCTCCAGTGTGGAAGTGACCCTGGACGTGCAGATCGTGCACAAGGCCTGACGGACCGCGGGACGCCCCGGCTCCTACGAGGTCTCCAGCCAGCCTTCGTACTCGGCGGCGAGGTCGTCCAGCGAGGAGGGCTCCAGGCGTTCCTGCGGATCCTCGACGACCACCAGCCACTGGGCGTCCTCGGCGTCGTCCTCGCCGGCCAGCGCGTCGCGGACCAACTGCGGTTCCTCGGGCAGGCCGAAGCGGTCGACGACCTCCTGGGCCACCTCCTCGGCGGCGTCGCGGTCGGGCAGGACGAGTACATGTCGCACGTTCACCCGACCATTCTCAAGGATCGGCTGAGGGCGGTGGCGCGGGGGACTGTCGGTGCGGCGTGGGATGCTGGAGGCGATGGCCACCAGGAAGAATTCCACCGACGATCCGCTTGCCCCGCTCACCCTCGCGGTGGGGCAGGAGGAGCTGCTGCTCGACCGCGCCGTACGGGACGTGGTGGCGGCCGCCCGCGCCGCCGACGCCGACACGGACCTCCGCGACCTCGCCCCCGAGCAGCTCCAGCCCGGCACGCTGGCCGAGCTGACGAGCCCCTCCCTCTTCTCCGAGCGCAAGGTCCTGGTTGTGCGCAACGCGCAGGACCTGTCCGCGGACTCGGTCAAGGAGGTCAAGGCCTACCTCGACGCGCCCTACGAGGAGATCGTCCTGGTCCTCCTCCACGCGGGCGGCGTCAAGGGCAAGGGCCTGCTGGACGCGGCGCGCAAGGCGGGCGCGCGGGAGATCGCCTGTCCGAAGATGACGAAGCCGGCGGACCGGCTGTCCTTCGTTCGGGGCGAGTTCCGCGCGCTGGGCCGGTCGGCGACCCCGGAGGCGTGCCAGAGCCTCGTCGACGCGATCGGCAGCGACCTGCGGGAGCTGGCGAGCGCGGCGGCGCAGCTGTGCGCGGACGTCGAGGGCACCATCGACGAGGCGGTCGTCGGCCGCTACTACACGGGCCGGGCCGAGGCCTCCAGCTTCACGGTCGCCGACCGGGCGGTCGAGGGGCGTGCGGCGGAGGCCCTGGAAGCCCTGCGCTGGTCCCTGTCCACCGGAGTCGCGCCGGTCCTGATCACCAGCGCCCTGGCCCAGGCGGTCCGCGCGATCGGCAAGCTGGCCTCCGCCCCGCGCGGAGCCCGCCCCGGCGACCTCGCCCGGGACCTCGGCATGCCGCCGTGGAAGATCGACCGGGTCCGCCAGCAGATGCGGGGCTGGTCGGCCGACGGGGTCTCGGAGGCGCTGCGCGCCGTGGCCGCCGCCGACGCGGGGGTCAAGGGCGGTGGCGACGACCCCGAATACGCCCTGGAGAAGGCCGTCGTGGCGGTGGCCCGAGCCGCCCGCCCCCGCCGGTCCTAGGAACGGCCCCGGACGTCCCGGGTAACGCGAAGGCCCCGGCCGGCACCCTGGGGAAGGGTGGCGGCCGGGGCCTTCGGTCACTGCTTCGGTTGCGCCGCACCCGCGTGGCGAACGCTTCGTGTGCGGCGCGGGGTGCCGGTCAGGAGCGGGAGAGAGGGCCCGCTGGATCCGTTCCGGCGATCACATCAGAGCTCAGCCCTGGAGGGAGGCAACCTTGGAGGCCAGCGCCGACTTCTTGTTGGCGGCGGCGTTCTTGTGGATGACACCCTTCGAGACAGCCTTGTCGAGCGCACGCGCGGCGTCACGGGAAGCCACGGTGGCCTTCTCGACGTCACCGGCGAGGACGGCCTCGCGGGCCTTGCGGATCGCGGTCTTGAGCGAAGACTTGACGGCCTTGTTGCGCAGGCGCGCCTTCTCGTTCGTCTTGTTCCGCTTGATCTGGGACTTGATGTTCGCCACGAAAGAGCCTTTTCAGGTTCAGAGTTTGATCTTCGGATTGTGCCTCGACAGCTGAGAGGGCATACGAGACACAGCTGCCCAGGGTACCAGCCACGCTTCTGGTGGCCCAAACCGAGCGCACTACCCCGTCCATGGGACCATGGGAGTACTCAGACTCCGTTCCGAGTTCCGACTGCGACCGAGAATCAGGACACTGCGTGCCCGCGATCCCCAGCCACGTGCCCGAGCCGAGCCGTACCGACCCGGCGCTGATCCGCAATTTCTGCATCATCGCGCACATCGACCACGGCAAGTCGACCCTTGCCGACCGGATGCTCCAGCTCACCGGTGTCGTCGACCAGCGGCAGATGCGCGCTCAGTACCTCGACCGCATGGACATCGAGCGTGAGCGCGGCATCACGATCAAGTCCCAGGCGGTCCGGCTGCCCTGGGCGCCGACCACGGGCGAGGGCCAGGGCAAGACCCACGTCCTCAACATGATCGACACCCCCGGGCACGTCGACTTCACCTACGAGGTCTCCCGCTCCCTCGCCGCGTGCGAGGGCACGGTCCTCCTCGTGGACGCCGCCCAGGGCATCGAGGCGCAGACCCTCGCCAACCTGTACCTGGCGATGGAGAAGGACCTCGCGATCGTCCCGGTCCTGAACAAGATCGACCTGCCGGCCGCCCAGCCGGAGAAGTTCGCCGAGGAGCTGGCGAACCTGGTCGGCTGCCAGCCCGAGGACGTCCTGCGCGTCTCGGCCAAGACCGGTCTCGGCGTGGACGCCCTGCTCGACAAGATCGTCGCCACGGTCCCGGCCCCGGTCGGTCCCAAGGACGCCCCGGCCCGCGCCATGATCTTCGACTCGGTCTACGACTCGTACCGCGGTGTCGTGACCTACGTCCGTGTCGTCGACGGCCAGCTCAACAAGCGCGAGCGCATCCGGATGATGTCGACCGGCGCCACGCACGAGCTGCTGGAGATCGGCGTCTCCTCCCCGGAGATGACCCCGGCCGACGGCATCGGCGTCGGCGAGGTGGGCTACATCATCACCGGCGTGAAGGACGTCCGTCAGTCCAAGGTCGGTGACACGATCACCAGCCTGAGCAACGGCGCGACCGAGGCCCTCGGCGGCTACAAGGACCCGAAGCCGATGGTCTTCTCGGGCCTGTACCCGCTCGACGGCTCGGACTACCCCGACCTGCGCGAGGCCCTCGACAAGCTCCAGCTCAACGACGCCGCGCTCGTCTACGAGCCGGAGACCTCGGCCGCCCTGGGCTTCGGCTTCCGCGTCGGCTTCCTCGGCCTGCTGCACCTGGACGTGGTCCGCGAGCGCCTTGAGCGCGAGTTCGGCCTCGACCTGATCGCCACCGCCCCCAACGTGATCTACCGCGTGGTCATGGAGGACGGCAAGGAAGTCAGCGTCACCAACCCGAGCGAGTTCCCCGAGGGCAAGATCTCGGACGTGTTCGAGCCGGTCGTACGGGCCACGGTGCTCGCCCCGACCGAGTTCATCGGCGCCATCATGGAGCTCTGCCAGCAGCGCCGCGGCACCCTGCTCGGCATGGACTACCTCTCCGAGGACCGGGTCGAGATCCGCTACACCCTCCCGCTCGCGGAGATCGTCTTCGACTTCTTCGACCAGCTGAAGTCCAAGACGCGCGGTTACGCCTCCCTCGACTACGAGCCCACCGGCGAGCAGTCCTCCAGCCTCGTCAAGGTCGACATCCTGCTGCACGGCGACAAGGTCGACGCCTTCTCCGCCGTCACGCACAAGGACGCCGCCTACGCCTACGGTGTGCGCCTCGTCGCCAAGCTGCGCGAGCTCATCCCGCGGCAGGCCTTCGAGGTGCCGATCCAGGCCGCGATCGGCTCCCGCGTCATCGCCCGCGAGACCATCCGCGCCATCCGCAAGGACGTCCTCGCCAAGTGCTACGGCGGTGACATCTCCCGCAAGCGCAAGCTCCTGGAGAAGCAGAAGGAAGGCAAGAAGCGCATGAAGATGGTCGGCTCCGTGGAGGTCCCGCAGGAGGCCTTCATCGCCGTCCTCTCCAGCGACGAGTCCAGCGGCAAGAAGAAGTAGCCGCCCCCCGGCCGTCCGGTACGGAAGAGGCCCCCGCGCTCCGGCGCGGGGGCCTGTTTCGTTATGAACCGGCCGCTTGCGGGCCCTTACGCACGCGCCGAGCGCGCTCTAGTCTGATCACTGCTCGACGGTTACTCGCCAGTCACTAGCCGGCACGTCTCAAACCCGCCAGTCCCAAGCGCCCCGCAAGCGCCCTACGCCCGCGCACAGCCGCACGGGCCGGTCCGGAGGATGTCGTGAGCGACACACAGACCTATCTCGAGAACCGCCCGCCCAGCGTGGCGGCGCTCTTCCTTGAGCGCGTCGCCGCGACGCCCGACGACGAGGCCTACCGGTACCCGGTGCCCGCGGCGGGCGGCCAGGGCGCCACAGACGACTGGAAGTCGCTCAGCTGGGGTCAGGCGGCCGAGCGCGTCTTCGCCATCGCCGCCGGGCTGATCGCCCTCGGCCTGGAGTCGGAGCAACGCGTCGCGCTGTCCTCCAACACCCGGGTCGACTGGATCCTCTCCGACCTCGGCGTGATGTGCGCCGGCGGCGCGGTCACCACCATCTACCCCAGCACGAACGCCGACGAGTCGGCCTTCATCCTCGCGGACTCCGAGAGCCGGGTGCTCATCGCCGAGGACGCGAAGCAGCTGGCGAAGGCGCGCGAGCGCCGCGCCGACCTGCCGCACCTCGCCCACGTCGTCGTCCTGGACGCCGCCGACGCCGTCGCCGCCCCGGGCGACCCCGAGGGCTGGGTGCTCTCGCTCGCCGAGCTGGAGGCGAGCGGCAAGGAGTACCTCGCCAAGCACCCCGAGGCGGTCAAGGAGCGGATCACGGCGATCACCTCCGACCAGCTCGCCACCCTCATCTACACCTCCGGCACGACCGGCCGCCCCAAGGGCGTCCGGCTGCTGCACGACAACTGGTCGTACCTGGCCAAGGCCATGGTCGCCACCGGCCTGATCCACAAGGACGACGTCCAGTACCTGTGGCTGCCGCTGGCCCACGTCTTCGGCAAGGTGCTGACCTCCGGGCAGATCGAGGCCGGCCACGTGACCGCCGTCGACGGCCGCATCGACAAGATCATCGAGAACCTGCCGGTCGTGCAGCCGACGTACATGGCGGCCGTCCCGCGCATCTTCGAGAAGGTGTACAACGGCGTGGCCGCCAAGGCGCGCGCCGCCGGCGGCGCCAAATACAAGATCTTCCAGTGGTCGGTCGGCGTCGCCCGCGAGTACGCCAAGGTCACGCAGGACAACTACCGCCGCACCGGCCGCGCGAGCGCCCCCTTCGGCCTCACGACCAAGCACAAGATCGCGGACGCGCTCGTCTACTCCAAGCTCCGCGAGGCCTTCGGCGGCAAGCTGCGCGCGGCCGTCTCCGGCGCCGCCCCGCTGGCGCCGGACATCGGCTTCTTCTTCTCCGGCGCGGGCATCCACATCCTGGAGGGCTACGGCCTGACGGAGTCCAGCGCGGCCTCCTTCGTCAACCCGGGCGAGGCCTACCGCACCGGCACCGTCGGCAAGCCGCTCCCCGGCACCGAGGTCCGCATCGCCGACGACGGCGAGATCCTGCTGCGCGGCCCCGGCATCATGCAGGGCTACCACCAGCAGCCCGAGAAGACCGCCGAGGTCCTGGAGTCCGACGGCTGGCTGCACACGGGGGACATCGGCGAGCTCTCGGCCGACGGCTACCTGCGCATCACCGACCGCAAGAAGGACCTGATCAAGACCTCGGGCGGCAAGTACGTCGCGCCGGCGGAGATCGAGGGCCAGTTCAAGGCGATCTGCCCGTATGTGTCGACCATCGTCGTGCACGGCGCCGACCGGAACTTCTGCTCGGCCCTGATCGCGCTCGACCAGCCGTCGATCATGGTCTGGGCGGCCGAGAACGGGCTGGAGGGCAAGACGTACGGGCAGGTGCTGGCCGCGCCGGAGACGGTGCGGCTCATCGAGACGTACGTGCAGACGCTCAACGAGGGCCTGCAGAGGTGGCAGACGATCAAGAAGTTCCGGCTGCTGCCGCGCGATCTCGACGTCGAGCACGGGGACCTCACGCCGAGTCTGAAGCTGAAGCGGCCGGTGGTCGAGCGTGAGTTCAAGCACCTGATCGAGGAGATGTACGAGGGGTCGCGCGAGGCGTGACGCCGGCCGCGGGCTTGGCGGGGTGGGGTGTGGGGGCGCGGCCCTCGGACCCTGCCCTGCCGGGGCGTGGCTGGCTGCGGTGCGGGCCGTGTGCCGGGGCTCCGCCCCGGACCCCGCGCCTCAAACGCCGGCGGGGCTGGAGGGGCGCCGGCGAGGCTGGAGGGGCGCCAGCGGGGCTGAGGGGTGGGATCGGTGCGGGACAATGGGGGTATGCCTTCCGCACTGCCCGACGGTGAACCCATGCCCGAAGACGGCTCGCTGCCGTCGCACGCCCTGGTGGGTGCCGGGGAGCGGCCGCTCGGGTTCTACCTGCACGTCCCGTACTGCGCCACGCGCTGCGGGTACTGCGACTTCAACACCTACACGGCCACCGAGCTGCGGGGCACCGGCGGTGTGCTCGCCTCCCGGGAGAACTACGCCGACACCCTGATCGACGAGGTCCGCCTCGCCCGCAAGGTGCTCGGCGACGACCCGAGGGCCGTCCGTACCGTCTTCGTGGGCGGCGGCACGCCGACGCTGCTGCCCGCCGTGGACCTCGTACGGATGCTCGCGGCGATCCGGGACGAGTTCGGCCTGGCGGAGGACGCCGAGATCACCACCGAGGCCAATCCGGAGTCCGTCAATCCGGCCTACCTGGCCGAGCTGCGCGCCGGTGGCTTCAACCGGATCTCCTTCGGCATGCAGAGCGCCAAGCAGCACGTCCTGAAGGTGCTCGACCGCACGCACACGCCGGGACGGCCGCAGGAGTGCGTCGCCGAGGCGCGCGCGGCCGGCTTCGAGCACGTGAACCTGGACCTGATCTACGGGACCCCGGGCGAGTCCGACGAGGACTGGCGGGAGTCCCTCGCGGCGGCGCTGGGCGCCGGGCCCGACCACATCAGCGCCTACGCGCTGATCGTGGAGGAGGGCACGCAGCTCGCGCGGCGGATCCGCCGCGGCGAGGTCCCGATGACGGACGACGACGTGCACGCCGACCGGTACCTGATCGCGGACTCGGTGATGGCCGAGGCCGGCTACTCCTGGTACGAGGTCTCGAACTGGGCCACCTCCCAGGCCGGGCGCTGCCTGCACAACGAGCTGTACTGGCGCGGCGCCGACTGGTGGGGCGCCGGACCGGGAGCGCACTCGCACGTGGGCGGGGTGCGCTGGTGGAACGTGAAGCACCCCGGCGCGTACGCCGCCGCCCTGGCCGAGGGCCGCTCCCCGGGCGCCGGACGCGAGCTGCTCTCGCAGGAGGACCGGCGGGTCGAGCGGATCCTGCTGGAGCTGCGCCTGGTGGACGGCGTCCCGTTGTCGCTGCTCGCGCCCACCGGGCTCGCGGCGTCCCGCCGCGCCCTGGCGGACGGACTGCTGGAGCCCGGCCCGTACGAGGCCGGGCAGGCGGTGCTGACCCTGCGCGGGCGGCTGCTGGCCGACGCGGTGGTCCGGGACCTGGTCGACTGACCAGGTCCCGGGGCGGGGCTCAGCCCGGGTAGTTCTCGCGCCAGGGGCGGTAGTACGGGTTGTCCTGGCACTCGTTCATGATCTCGACCTTGCGCACCTTGTCGACCGGGCACACCGCGACGATGAAGGAACGGTCGATGCCACCGGGGAAGGCGACCTCCACCTGGGAGGCCCACTTGTGGGTGTCGCCGATGGTCCGGTTGACGTCCACCCCGCCGGGGGCGTCGATGTAGTAGTTCCAGCCGCTCTTCCACCACGTCTTGTACAGGTCGTGGTCGTAGGTCGTGGAGACGTACGGGGAGGGCTGGTTGACCAGGACGTACTGCTCGATGTCGTACTGCCCGGTGAGCGTGTCCTTCGGGTGGAAGCCCTCCTCGAAGACGGTCGACGGCGGACGGCTGTCGGCGCGGTAGAGCTGGCTGCAGTCGGTGCGCCAGGCGGGGGCCGGGGTGATGCGGTCCAGGTCGGCCCGCTGGTCGGCGGCGGCGAAGAGGTGGTCCTCGACGACCGGGCAGGAGTTCGCCGGAGCGGCGGCCGCGGCGGAGGCCGCGGGGGCCGCCTGGGCGGAGGCGGACGGGAGCAGGGCGGCGGCGAGCGCGGCGGCGACGGCGAAGCGCCGCCACGAGGCAGTGGTGATCATGATCAGCACCCTTGCCCCGCGTGGTCCGCCGTACACGGACTGTCACCCGAAGGTGAGCGTGTGCCGGAGCGGCCTTGACGCCCTGCCCGGCCGACAGGGCTTTATGGGGCCGTCACGAAGTCGATGAGTTCCTCGACGCGGCCCAGCAGGGTCGGCTCCAGATCGCGGTACGAGGTCACCCGGGACAGGATGTGCTGCCAGGCGGCCCCGGTGTTCTGCGGCCAGCCCAGGGCCCGGCAGACGCCCGTCTTCCAGTCCTGGCCGCGCGGGACCACCGGCCAGGCCGCGATGCCCAGCGCGGACGGCTTCACGGCCTGCCAGACGTCCACGTACGGGTGGCCCACGACCAGCACGTCCGGCGAGGTCACCGACGCCGCGATGCGGGACTCCTTCGAGCCCGGCACCAGGTGGTCGACCAGGACCCCCAGGCGGGCGTCGGGGGCCGGGGCGAACTCCGCCACGACCGCCGGGAGGTCGTCGACGCCCTCCAGGTACTCCACGACGACGCCCTCGATGCGCAGGTCGTCACCCCAGACCCGCTCCACGAGCTCCGCGTCGTGCCGGCCCTCGACGTAGATCCGGCCCGCCCGGGCCACCCGGGCCCGCGCGCCCGGCACGGCGATCGACCCGGACGCCGTACGGGCGGGCGCGGACGGGCCCCGGGAGGGGCGGACCAGCGTGACGACGGCGCCCTCCAGCAGGAAGCCCCGCGGCTCCATCGGGAACACCCGCCGCTTGCCGAAGCGGTCCTCCAGGGTCACCGTGCCCGCCTCGCAGGCCACCACCGCGCCGCAGAAGTCCGTACCCGCCACCTCGACCACCAGGTCGGGCTCGGCCGGCACCTGCGGCACGGCCGCGGGTCGCTTCCACTGCGGGGTCAGGTCGGGGGAGTACTCGCGCATCCGGCCGACACTAGGAGAGCCGCGGGCGTCATGCCCCCGACACGCCGAAACGATCCGCCAGTGTGGCGCGTTGCGCACGCACGAAGTCCGCCCCGACCACCGCACCGTGACCCGGTACGTACAGCGCGTCGTCCCCGCCCAGCGACAGCAGCCGGTCCAGGGCGGCGGGCCACTGGCCGGGCACCGCGTCCGGGCCCGCCAAGGGCTCGCCCGACTCCTCCACCAGGTCCCCGCAGAACACCACCTCGCGCTCGCCCGGCACGAAGACGGCCAGGTCGTGACCGGTGTGCCCGGGCCCCACATTGGCCAGCAGCACCTGCACCCCGCCCAGCTCCAGCGTCCACTCACCCGACACCGGATGCCCGGGCGCCACCAGCAGGTCCACCGCCTCGGCGGCCTCCGCCGGCGCCAGCCCGTGGCGCACCGCGTCCGCCCGCAGCCCGTCGCGGTCCGCCGACAGCAGCGCGGCCAGTCCGACCGCCCCGAACACCTCGGCCCCGGAGAAGGCCGCCGCGCCCAGGACGTGATCGAAATGGCCGTGCGTGAATGCGATATGGGTCACGCGCCGACCCGTCAGACGCTCGGCCTCGGCCCGCACCTGCGCGCCCTCCCGGACGCACGAACCGGGATCGACGAGGAGCACCGAATCGTCCCCCACCACCAGTCCCACCGTGCAGTCCCACACCGGGAGCCGTCGCCGGCCGGCCCGTCCGGTCAGCCGTTCCCAGCCCGCCTCTTCCCAATGCACGTCCATACGGCGACGCTACCTGGCGGGCCTCCCTTGCCAGGGGCTCACCGCCCGGCCGTACACTGAGCGGGGGATGTCTGGCACTCGAACGCCCAGAGTGCCAACGACCACGGCAGTAACGACCACGGCCGTACACGGCAACGGACCACAGCTGGAGGTGTGCGCATGCTCAGCGAACGCAGACTCGAAGTGCTGCGCGCCATCGTCCAGGACTACGTCGGGACGGAGGAGCCGGTCGGCTCCAAGGCGCTCACCGAGCGGCACCGGCTCGGAGTCTCGCCCGCCACCGTGCGCAACGACATGGCCGTGCTGGAGGAGGAGGGCTACATCGCCCAGCCCCACACCAGCGCCGGCCGGATCCCCACCGACAAGGGCTACCGCCTCTTCGTCGACCGGCTGGCGGGGGTCAAGCCGCTGTCGACGCCCGAGCGGCGGGCCATCCAGAACTTCCTCGACGGCGCGGTCGACCTCGACGACGTCGTCGGGCGCACGGTGCGGCTGCTCGCGCAGCTCACCCGGCAGGTCGCCGTCGTCCAGTACCCGAGCCTGACCCGGTCGACCGTGCGGCACGTGGAGCTGCTCTCGCTGGCTCCCGCGCGCCTGATGCTCGTACTGATCACGGACACCGGCCGCGTCGAGCAGCGGCTGATCGACTGTCCGAGCCCCTTCAGCGAGACCTCGCTGGCCGACCTGCGCGCCCGGCTCAACAGCCGCGTCGTCGGCCGGCGTTTCACCGATGTGCCGCCCCTCGTCCAGGACCTTCCGGAATCCTTCGAGGCCGAGGACCGCGGCACCGTTTCCACGGTGCTGTCGACCCTCCTCGAAACCCTGGTCGAGGAAGCGGAGGAGCGGCTGATGATCGGCGGTACCGCCAATCTCACCCGCTTCGGACACGATTTTCCCCTGACGATCAGGCCGGTGCTCGAAGCGCTGGAGGAGCAGGTCGTGCTCCTCAAGCTGCTGGGCGAGGCCAACGAGTCGGGAATGGCCGTACGGATCGGGCATGAGAATGCCTACGAGGGACTGAACTCCACGTCCGTCGTCTCGGTCGGTTACGGTTCGGGCGGCGAAACAGTCGCCAAACTCGGCGTGGTCGGACCGACCCGCATGGACTACCCCGGAACGATGGGAGCGGTACGCGCAGTGGCACGTTACGTCGGACAGATCCTGGCGGAGTCGTAAGTGGCCACGGACTACTACGCCGTTCTCGGCGTGCGCCGCGACGCATCGCAGGACGAGATCAAGAAGGCCTTCCGGCGCCTCGCGCGTGAACTCCACCCGGACGTGAATCCGGACCCGAAGACGCAGGAGCGCTTCAAGGAGATCAACGCGGCCTACGAGGTGCTCTCGGACGCCCAGAAGAAGCAGGTCTACGACCTCGGCGGCGACCCGCTGTCCGCCTCCGGCGGTGGCGGCGGCGCGGGCGGTTTCGGGGCGGGTGGCTTCGGCAACTTCTCCGACATCATGGACGCCTTCTTCGGCCAGTCCTCGCAGCGCGGCCCGCGCTCGCGGACCCGGCGCGGCCAGGACGCCATGATCCGCCTCGACCTGGAACTGGACGAGGCGGCCTTCGGGACCACCAAGGACATCCAGGTCGACACGGCCATCGTCTGCACCACCTGCTCCGGCGAGGGCGCGGCGCCCGGTACCTCGGCGCAGACCTGCGACATGTGCCGCGGCCGCGGTGAGGTCTCGCAGGTCACCCGGTCCTTCCTGGGCCAGGTCATGACCTCGCGCCCCTGCCCGCAGTGCCAGGGCTTCGGCACCGTCGTCCCGACCCCGTGCCCCGAGTGCGCGGGCGACGGCCGGGTCCGCTCCCGCCGCAGCCTCACGGTCAAGATCCCGGCCGGTGTCGAGAACGGCACCCGCATCCAGCTCGCGGGCGAGGGCGAGGTCGGCCCCGGCGGCGGCCCCGCCGGCGACCTGTACGTGGAGATCCACGAGCTGCCGCACCCGACGTTCCAGCGGCGCGGGGACGACCTGCACTGCACGGTGACCATCCCCATGACGGCGGCCGCACTGGGCACCAAGTGCCCGCTGGAGACGCTGGACGGGCTGGAGGAGATCGACATCCGGCCCGGCACCCAGTCCGGCCAGGCGATCCCGCTGCACGGGCGCGGCGTGACCCACCTGCGCGGGGGCGGACGCGGCGACCTGATCGTCCACGTCGAGGTCACCACCCCGAGCAAGCTGGACGCCCAGCAGGAGGACCTGCTGCGCCAGCTGGCGAAGCTGCGCGGCGAGGAGCGGCCCACCGGGCAGTTCGCGCCGGGTCAGCAGGGGCTGTTCAGCCGCCTGAAGGACGCGTTCAACGGCCGCTGACCGGCCCGCGAGCACCGCCACGAGCCCGGCCCGGGGATTCCCCGGGCCGGGCTCGTCGCATCGGGCCGGAGCCGGCCGGACGAGGGCCGGAGGTGGACCGGAGGGGAGTCCTCCGCCAGCTGGGGAAGCGGACTATGCCAGGCGAATGCCGTGATTCGGTCCGCTGAGCGGGACATGGCACGATGCAGTCCATGTCCATGTCCACGGCACCGAACGGTCTCTCCCCCCACCCGATCGTGCAGGCACCCATGGCGGGCGGCGGCTCCGGCCCGCAGCTGGCCGCGGCCGTGTGCGAGGCGGGCGGACTGGGCTTCCTGGCCGGCGGCTACAAGACCGCCGACGGGATGTACCAGGAGATCAAGCAGCTGCGGGCGCTGACCCGGCGCCGCTTCGGCGTCAACCTCTTCATGCCGCAGACCGGTTACGTGGACCCGGCCGCCGTCGAGGCGTACCGCGGGCAGCTGGCGGGGGAGGCGAGCTGGTACGGGATCTCCCTCGCCGACGAGGAGATCATCGGCACCAGCGACGACGGCTACGACGCCAAGCTCGCCATCCTCCTCGAAGACCCGGTCCCGGTCGTCTCCTTCACCTTCGGCTGTCCCTCCTCCGCGACCCTCGCCGCCCTGCGCAAGGCCGGTACGTACACGGTCGTCACGGTGACCTCCGACGACGAGGCCCGTACCGTCCAGCAGGCCGGCGCCGACGCCGTCTGCGTCCAGGGCGTCGAGGCCGGCGGTCACCAGGGCACCCACCGCGACGACCCGCAGGCCGACGGCACGGCCGCCGTGGGCCTCCTCGCGCTGGTGGCGCAGGTACGGGAGGCCGTGGCCCTCCCGATCATCGCCGCGGGCGGCCTGATGCGGGGCGCGCAGATCGCGGCGCTGCTGGCGGCGGGCGCGGAGGCGGCGCAGCTGGGGACGGCCTTCCTGGCCTGCCCGGAGTCGGGCGCCGCCCCGGAGCACAAGAAGGCGCTGACGGATCCGCTGTTCGTCCGCACCGAGCTGACCCGGGCCTTCTCCGGCCGACCGGGGCGGGGGCTGGTGAACCGCTTCATGCGCGAGCACGGGCCGTACGCCCCGGCCGCCTACCCGCAGGTCCACCACCTGACCTCGGGGCTGCGCAAGGCGGCCGCCGCGGCCAGGGACGCGCAGGGCATGGCCCTGTGGGCGGGCCAGGGCCACCGGCTGGCGCGGGCGCTGCCGGCCGGGGAGCTGGTGGAGGTGCTGGCGGCCGAACTGGCCGAGGCGCAGAGCACGTTGAAGAGCAGGCAGATGAGGAGTGCGTCATGACGGCCCCGGTGTTCGTGGTCGAGGAGGTCCCGGCGGGACCGGAGTTCGTCCTGGACGGTCCGGAGGGCCGGCACGCGGTGTCCGTGAAACGGCTGAACCCGGGCGAGGCGGTGGTCCTCACGGACGGTCGCGGCGGCTGGGCCGAGGCCGTCGTGAAGGCCGCGGAGGGCAAGGACCGGCTGGTCGTGGCCGTCTCCTCGGCCGGACGGGAACCGGAGCCGCAGGTCCGCATCACGGTGGTCCAGGCCCTGCCCAAGGGGGACCGCGGCGAGCTGGCCGTCGAGACGATGACCGAGACGGGCGTGGACGCGATCGTGCCCTGGCAGGCCTCGCGCTGCATCACGCAGTGGCGCGGCGACCGGGGGGCCAAGTCCCTGGCGAAGTGGCGGGCCACGGCCCGGGAGGCGGGCAAGCAGTCCCGCCGGGTGCGTTTCCCGGAGGTGGCCGAGGCCATGTCCACCAAGCAGGTGGCGGCGCTGCTGGCGGGCGCCGACCTGGCGATGGTGCTCCACGAGGACCGCGACACCCCCTCCGGGGCCCTGGCCACGGCCGAGCTCCCGCAGAGCGGCTCCGTGGTGCTCGTGGTCGGTCCGGAGGGCGGGGTCTCCCCGGAGGAACTGGCCGTCTTCGCCGAGGCGGGCGCCCGCCCGTACCGCCTGGGCCGCTCCGTCCTGCGCACCTCCACGGCGGGGACGGCCGCCACGGCTGTCCTCCTGGCCCGCACGGGCCGCTGGTCCTGACCCGTTGGTCCTGACCCGCCGGTCCTGACCCGCTGCTGGGAATGGGACGCCCGCGCCAGCGCCCGCTGGATACGATGCCCGAACCGATCAACGTCACGGAAGGCGAAGCAATGGCCGGGGAACCGCAGGCCGACTGCCTGTTCTGCAAGATCGTCGAGGGGCAGGTCCCCGCGGACGTGGTCCGGGAGAGCGAGACCACGCTCGCCTTCCGGGACATCAACCCGCAGGCGCCCACGCACGTGCTCGTCATCCCCAAGGCGCACTACCCCGACGCGGCCTCCCTGGCCGCCGCCGAGCCGGGCGTCGTCGCCGACATACTGACCGAGGCCGGGCGGATCGCCGCCGACGAGAAGATCGACGACCACGGCTACCGGGTCATCTTCAACACCGGCGCCGGCGCCGGCCAGACCGTCTTCCACGCGCACCTGCACGTCCTCGGGGGCCGCGGCCTCCAGTGGCCCCCCGGCTAGACGGACGTGTCCGTACGCGAGTTCGTGGTCCTGGGCACCGCGAGTCAGGTGCCCACCCGCCACCGCAACCACAACGGCTACCTCCTGCGCTGGGACGGCGAGGGCATCCTCTTCGACCCGGGCGAGGGCACCCAGCGCCAGATGCTGCGCGCCGGGGTGGCCGCGCACGACATCAACCGGATCTGCATCACCCACTTCCACGGTGACCACAGCCTCGGCCTCGCCGGGGTGATCCAGCGGATCAACCTCGACCAGGTCCCGCACCCCGTCACCGCGCACTACCCGGCCTCCGGGCAGAAGTTCTTCGACCGGCTGCGGTACGCCACGGCCTACCGGGAGACCGTGCCGCTGCGCGAGGAACCGGTGACCCGGGACGGGGAGCTGGCGCACGGGCCCTCGTACGTCCTGGAGGCGCGGCTGCTCTCGCACCCGGTGGAGTCCTTCGGCTACCGGATCACCGAGCCCGACGGGCGGCGCATGGTGCCGGAGCTGCTCGCCCGGCACGGGATCAAGGGGCCCGACGTGGGCCGGATCCAGCGCGAGGGCCGGCTCGGTGAGGTCACCCTCGACGAGGTGAGCGAGCCGAGGCCCGGCCAGCGGTTCGCGTTCGTCATGGACACCCGGCTGTGCCCCGGCGTGGACGCACTCGCCGAGGGGTGCGACATGCTGGTGATCGAGTCGACCTTCCTCGACGAGGACGAGCGGCTCGCCACCGACCACGGCCACCTCACCGCGGGCCAGGCGGGGCGCGTCGCGCGGGACGCGGGGGTGCGCCACCTCGTGCTGACGCACTTCTCGCAGCGTTACACCGACCCGGCGGAGTTCGAGCGCCAGGCCCGCGCGGCGGGCTACGAGGGCGAGCTCACGGTGGCCGCGGACCTGGTGCGCGTACCGCTGCCGAAGCGGGGCTGAGGCCGGGCCGAAGCCGGGCGACGGCGGCCGCCTGGGCGCCGCCCCCCGGCGGGCCCGGTCCCCGGCACGCCGACGGCTGGACCGGTGGGTGATCTGGGCCACACTGGGTTTGGTCCTGTCGCGCGTGGGCAGGGCTGGCAGCTTTCCGCCGGAAACCCATCGGGGAGTAGACGTGACCAGTAAGGACGACGACAGCCGCTCACCCGCGGTGGACCCGCTCGGTCCGCTGCGCGATCCCCAGGAACCGGGCTGCGACGTCTTCCTGACCGGCACGGTCTTCCTCGACATCATCTTCACGGGCCTGGACTCCGCGCCGGTACGCGGTACGGAGTCCTGGGCGCGCGGCATGGGCTCCAGCCCCGGCGGCGTCGCCAACATGGCCACCGCCCTGGCCCGCCTGGGCCTGCGCACCTCGCTGGCCGCGGCCTTCGGGGACGACCACTACGGCGAGTACTGCTGGGACGCCCTCGAACAGGGCGAGGGCATCGACCTGTCCATGTCGCGGACCATCCCCGGCTGGCACAGCCCCGTCACGGTCTCGATGGCCTACGAGGGCGAGCGCACGATGGTCTCGCACGGCCACGAGGCCCCGCCCCCGGCGGGCCCCGGCCCCTTCCCCCAGTGCCCGCCCCGAGCCCGCGCCGCCGTGGCCTCGCTGGGGCCCGGCCGCGGCGAGGAGTGGATCGGCGAGGCCGCCCGGCGGGGCTCGCGCGTCTTCGCCGACGTGGGCTGGGACGAGAGCGGGCGGTGGGACCTGGGGGCCCTGGCCGACCTGGAGCACTGCGAGGCCTTCCTGCCGAACGCGGGCGAGGCCATGCGCTACACGCGGACCGACTGCCCGCGGGCGGCGGCCCGGGCGCTGGCGCGCAAGGTCCCCATCGCGGTGGTGACCATGGGCGCCGAAGGCTCGTACGCGGTGGACGGGCGGACGGGGGAGACGGCCGAGGTCCCGGGGATCATCGTGGACGAGCTGGACCCGACGGGCGCGGGGGACGTGTACGTGGCGGGCTTCCTCACCGGCACCCTGGCGGGCTGGCCGCTCGCGGACCGGCTGGCCTTCGCCGGGCTGACGGCGGCCCTGTCGGTCCAGGAGTTCGGCGGCTCCCTGTCTGCCCCCGGCTGGCCCGAGGTGGCCCACTGGTGGCGGGCCGCCCCCGAGGCGCTGCACGGCCGCTACGGCTTCCTGGACGACCTGATCCCGCCGGGCTCGACCCCGGCCGCGCGCCGCCGGGCGGTGCCGACCATCGGCTTCCGGCACTCTGCGTGACCCCTGGTTCCACGGAGGCGAAAACCTCTCGGGGATGCGGCCGCGGAGACGTAGGCTTGGTACTCCGGAGGTCGTCGAACGGCGCGGCCCCTCAGCGGGAGGTATGTGCAGGCCACAGTGCCGGCCCATGACTCAGACACCGACAGCCCAGATTCTCCCCCAGCGCCCCGAGGGCGAGGGGGGACCCCCAGCGCCGGGGCAGGCGCGAGCCCACTTCACCGTGCCCGCCACGCACCCGATGGTGACCGTGCTCGGTTCGGGTGACGCGCTGTTGCGCGTGATCGAGAAGGCCTTTCCGAAGGCCGACATCCATGTTCGGGGCAATCAGGTCAGCGCGATCGGTGCGGCGTCGGAAGTCGCCCTGATCCAGCGCCTGTTCGACGAGATGATGCTGGTGCTCCGCACCGGGCAGCCGATGACGGAGGACGCAGTGGAACGCTCGATCGCCATGCTCAAGGCGAGTGAGAACGGCAACGGCCCGGACGAGACGCCCGCCGAGGTGCTCACCCAGAACATCCTCTCCAGCCGTGGCCGCACCATCCGGCCCAAGACCCTCAACCAGAAGCGGTACGTCGACGCGATCGACAAGAACACGATCGTCTTCGGCATCGGTCCCGCCGGTACGGGCAAGACCTACCTCGCCATGGCCAAGGCGGTCCAGGCGCTGCAGTCCAAGCAGGTCAGCCGCATCATCCTGACCCGTCCCGCGGTGGAGGCGGGGGAGCGGCTCGGCTTCCTGCCGGGCACCCTCTTCGACAAGATCGACCCGTACCTGCGCCCGCTCTACGACGCGCTGCACGACATGATCGACCCGGACTCGATCCCCCGCCTGATGGCCGCGGGCACGATCGAGGTGGCCCCGCTGGCCTACATGCGGGGCCGCACCCTGAACGACGCCTTCGTCGTCCTCGACGAGGCGCAGAACACCACCGCCGAGCAGATGAAGATGTTCCTGACCCGGCTCGGCTTCGACTCGAAGATCGTCGTGACCGGTGACGTCACGCAGATCGACCTGCCGGGTGGCGCCAAGAGCGGTCTGCGCCAGGTCCAGGAGATCCTCGACGGGGTGGTCGACATCCACTTCTCGCGGCTCACGTCCGAGGATGTCGTCCGCCACAAGCTGGTCGGCCGTATCGTCGACGCGTACGAGAAGTACGACGACAGCCAGCCGGCCCCGAACGGCCATCAGCGGAAGTAGAGCTCAGCGCACCATGTCGATCGACGTCAACAACGAGTCCGGAACCGAGGTCGACGAGCAGGCGATCCTCGACATCGCCCGCTACGCGCTCACCCGGATGCGGATCCACCCGCTCTCGGAGCTCTCCGTCATCGTCGTCGACGAGGCGGCGATGGAGCAGCTCCACATCCAGTGGATGGACCTGCCCGGCCCCACCGACGTCATGTCCTTCCCGATGGACGAGCTCCGTCCGCCGACGAAGGACGACGAGGAGCCCCCGCAGGGGCTCCTCGGCGACATCGTGCTCTGCCCCGAGGTCGCGAAGAAGCAGGGTGAGGACGCCCCCACGCAGCACTCCATGGACGAGGAGCTCCAGCTCCTGACCGTCCACGGGGTGCTGCACCTGCTCGGCTACGACCACGAGGAGCCGGACGAGAAGGCCGAGATGTTCGGTCTCCAGGCGGCCATCGTCGACGGCTGGCGCGCCGAGCGCGGCATCACCGGCCCGTCCCCGGCGCCGACCGTCTCGTGAACGCACCTCAACTGATCACCGGAGCGGTGCTGCTGGTGGTCGTGGCCTGGTTCGCGGCCTGCGCCGAGTCAGGGATCGCCCGCATCTCAAGCTTCCGCGCGGAGCAGGCCGTACGCGAGGGCCGGCGCGGCAGCGAGAAGCTCGCCCAGGTCGCCGGCGACCCGACCCGCTACCTCAACGTGGCGCTGCTCGTCCGCGTCACCTGCGAGATGGCGGCGGGGGTGCTCGTCACCTACGTGTGCCTCGACGAGTTCGGCGAGAACTGGACCGCGCTGCTCGTGGCGATCGGCGTCATGGTGCTCGTCTCCTTCGTGGCCGTGGGCGTCTCCCCGCGCACGATCGGCCGCCAGCACCCGCTGAACACCGCGACGGCGGCGGCGTACGTGCTGGTGCCGCTGGCCAGGGTCATGGGACCGATCCCCCAGCTGCTGATCCTCATCGGCAACGCGCTCACGCCCGGGAAGGGCTTCCGCAAGGGTCCCTTCGCCTCCGAGGCCGAGCTGCGCGCGATGGTGGACCTCGCGGAGAAGGAGTCGCTGATCGAGGACGACGAGCGGCGGATGGTCCACCAGGTCTTCGAGCTCGGGGACACCCTGGTGCGCGAGGTGATGGTGCCGCGCACCGATCTGGTGTGCATCGAGCGGTACAAGACGGTCCGTCAGGCGACCACGCTCGCGCTGCGGTCCGGCTTCTCGCGCATCCCCGTGACCGGGGAGAACGAGGACGACATCGTCGGGATCGTGTACCTGAAGGACCTGGTCCGCAAGACCCACATCAGCCGCGAGTCCGAGTCCGACCTGGTCTCGACGGCGATACGGCCGGCCGTCTTCGTGCCGGACACCAAGAACGCCGGCGACCTGCTGCGCGAGATGCAGCAGGTGCGCAACCACGTGGCCGTCGTCATCGACGAGTACGGCGGCACGGCCGGCATCGTCACCATCGAGGACATCCTGGAGGAGATCGTCGGCGAGATCACCGACGAGTACGACCGCGAGCTCCCGCCGGTCGAGGACCTGGGCGATGACCGCTACCGGGTGACCGCGCGGCTGGACATCACCGACCTCGGCGAGCTGTTCAAGGTCGAGGCCTTCGACGACGAGGACGTGGAGACGGTCGGAGGGCTGCTGGCCAAGGCACTGGGCCGGGTGCCGATCGCCGGTGCCTCGGCGGTGCTGGAACTGCCCGACGGGCGTCCGCTGCGGCTGACGGCGGAGTCCCCGGCGGGGCGCCGCAACAAGATCGTGACGGTGCTGGTGGAGCCGGTGGCCGCCACCCCGGTCGAGGGCGAGGAGGGCGAATGACGCCGGAACAGCTGCGGGAGTTCTGCCTGAGCTTCAACGCGGCGGTGGAGGAGTTCCCCTTCACGCCGGAGACCTCGGTGTTCAAGGTCCTGGGGAAGGTGTTCGCGCTCAGCGCGCTGGACGCCGCGCCCCTGAAGATCAACCTCAAGTGCGAGCCGGAGCTCGCGGTGCGGCTGCGCGCCGAGCACGAGGCGATCGTGCCCGGCTGGCACATGAACAAGCGGCACTGGAACACGGTGACCGTGGACGGCCTGCCCGACGCCATGGTCCGCGAGCTGGTGGAGGACTCCTACGACCTGGTGGTGGCGGGTCTGCCGCGAGCGGAGCGGTTGCGCCTCGACCGGCCGTGACCTGACCATATGCTTTCGCCCATGAGCGAGAGCACGGGGATCGACCCCGAGGACAGCAAGATCATCACGTTGGCGCGCAGCGCCCGGGCGCGCAACGGCGTGCCCGAGGGGGCCGCGGTGCGGGACGAGACGGGCCGTACGTACGTCGCCGGGACGGTGGACCTCGACTCCCTGAAGCTGAGCGCGCTGCAGACCGCGGTGGCGATGGCGGTGGCGAGCGGCGCCCGGTCCCTGGAGGCCGCCGCCGTCGTCACCGCGGCCGACGCCCCCGCGGACGCGGACCGCGCGGCCGTGAGCGACCTCGGCGGACCGGACACCCCGGTCCTGCTGGCGGCGCCGGACGGCACCCTGAAGTCCACGACGCCCGCGGGGTCCTGACCCGCAGTCGGTGCCATGGTCATGGGCAGTGGCCCGGGCCGTTCCTCACCCGGCCGCCGCCGGGAGGGCCGGCCCGGCGCCGCCGCGCCGGATCACCATCGCCATCGTCGCGGCCATCGCGCACAGCGCGCCCGAGGCGTACCAGACGACGTCGTAGGAGCCGGTGAGGTCCCGGACCACGCCGCCCAGGAAGGCCACCACCGCCGCGCCGACCTGGTGCGAGGCCAGGACCCAGCCGAAGACGATCGCGCCGTCGTCCCCGTAGTGCTCGCGGCACAGCGCGATCGTCGGGGGGACCGTCGCGACCCAGTCCAGGCCGTAGAAGACGATGAAGAAGAGCAGCGGCGGCCGTACCGACGGCGCCAGCAGCATCGGCAGCAGGAACAGCGACACCCCGCGCAGGGCGTAGTAGACGGCCAGCAGCCGCCGGGCCTCGAAGCGGTCCGTGAACCAGCCCGAGGCCACCGTGCCGACCACGTCGAACACGCCGATCACCGCCAGCAGCCCGGCCGCCGCCGTCACCGGCATGCCGTGGTCATGGGCGGCGGGGACGAAGTGGGTCCTGACCAGCCCGTTGGTGGAGGCCCCGCAGATCGCGAAGGTGCCCGCCAGGAGCCAGAACGGGCCGGTACCGGCCGCCCGGAACAGCACCGTCAGCGCCCGGCGGGCCGCGCCCGGGACGGGCGCCGGCTTGGCCGTGTACGTGCCCCCGTAGGGCGCGAGCCCCACGTCCGCCGGGTGGTCGCGCAGCAGCAGCCAGACGAAGGGGACCACGGCCAGCGCCGCCAGGGAGACCGTCACCGCCGCCGGGCGCCAGCCGTGGCGCTCCACCAGCCAGGCCAGCAGCGGCAGGAACACCAGCTGGCCCGACGCCCCCGCCGCCGTCAGGATCCCCGTGACCAGGCCGCGCCGGGCGGTGAACCAGCGTCCGGTCACCGTCGCCGCGAACGCCAGGGCCATCGAGCCGCTGCCCAGGCCCACCAGTACGCCCCAGTACAGCACCAGCTGCCAGGAGGCGGTCATCCACACCGTGGCCACCGATCCGCCCGCGATGACGAGCAGGGCCAGCGCCACGACCCGGCGGATGCCGAAACGGTCCATCAGGGCCGCCGCGAAGGGCGCGGTGAGCCCGTACAGCGCGAGGTTCACCGAGACGGCGAGGGCGATGGTGCCGCGCGACCAGTCGAACTCCGCGTGCAGCGGCTCGATGAGCAGCCCGGGCAGGGAGGCGAAGCCGGCGGCGCCGACGATCGTCACGAAGGCGACGGCCGCGACGAACCAGGCGCGGTGCACGCGCCCGGGGCGGCGCGGGGCCTGCAGGGCGCCGGGCAGGGTGCCGGGTGGGGTGCCGTGCGGGGCGGGGGTGGCGGCAGAGGCGGAGGCTGTCTGGGTCACGCGGACAGCCTCCGGTCCACGGCGCGCCGTACGACAGTGGCCTGACTGTCACGCTTCGATACGATCGGGCCATGGAGTCCGAGCCGCACCCCCACCGCGTCGTCGTCCTCGCCCTCGCCGGACTGCTCCCCTTCGAGCTCGGCATCCCGCACCGCATCTTCGGCCGCGCCAAGGACCCGGCCGGGCGGCCGCTCTACGAGATCCTGACCTGCGCGCTCGCCCCCGGCTCGGTGCGCACCGACGCCGACTTCGCCATCCAGGTGGAGCACGGTCCGCAGCTGCTGGCCACCGCCGACACGGTGGTGGTCCCGGCCTCCTACGAACTGGGCCCGGTCCACGAACACGGCAGGCTGACCGACGAGCTCGCCGCGGCCCTCGCGCACATCCGGCCCGGCACCCGCCTCGTCTCCATCTGCACCGGCGGTTACGTGCTGGCCGCCGCCGGGTACCTCGACGGCCGCCCCGCCACCACCCACTGGGCCAGCGCCGAGCACTTCCAGCGGCTGTTCCCGGCGGTACGGGTCGACCCCGGGGTGCTCTACACCGACGACGGTGACGTGCTGACCTCCGCCGGGGTCGCCGCCGGCATCGACCTGTGCCTGCACGTGGTGCGCCGCGACCACGGGGCGGCCGTCGCCAACGAGGTGGCCCGGCGGACCGTCGTACCGCCGCACCGCGACGGCGGGCAGGCGCAGTTCATCCAGCGCCCGGTGCCCGAGCCGCAGCTCGCCACCACCACGGCGGCCCGCGCGTGGGTGCTGGACCGGCTGCACGAGCCGCTCCGGCTCAGCGACATGGCCCGTCAGGAGGCCATGTCCGTACGGACCTTCACGCGCCGCTTCCGGGAGGAGTCGGGCGTCAGCCCCGGCCAGTGGATCCTGGGCCAGCGGGTGGAGCGGGCCCGCAGGCTGCTGGAGCAGACGGACCTCTCGATCGAGCGCGTGGCGCAGGAGAGCGGCTTCGGGACGGCGCAGTCGCTGCGCAAACACGTGCAGGCGGCCCTGGGGGTGAGCCCCACGGCCTACCGGCGCACCTTCAAAGCCGCGGCCACCCCGCCGTCTCCTGATGGGCCATCAGTCGGTGGCGGATCCGTGCATTGACTTCTCCCGCCGCCCGCTCGTCAATGGCCCCCTGTCGGCGGGACGCGGACCCAGGGGGCGGGCGGTGCGAACAGGGGCGCGCAGCACAAGACGGTGGGCGGCCGTCGCCCTGGCCGTGCTCGCGGCCGCGGGCGGCAGCGCGCTGGGCGCACCGGCGGCCGCGGAAGGGGAACCGCCGCCGCCGGGCCTGATCGACTTCCCGACGCAGTGCCTGCCGCCCCGGGAAGCCGGACTTCCGCCCGCCGACGGGCCGACCACCGCCCGGATCAGCGTCGACGACCCCGCTCCGCGGGTCGGGGACACCGTCACCGTGACCTACGAGGTCCTGCGCAGCCCCGCCGTCAACCCGGCCGGCGGCCCCCTGCCCGCCGACACGCTCACCCCGACCGGGCGGATCCTCCTCGCCGGCGCCCAGAGCGGCGAGGTCACCGTGGTCGGGGCCCGGCGCAACGACCCCGTGGAACCCGGCGCGCCCCTGCCCGCCGTCGTCATGACCGGCACGTTCACCGTCACCGCGCCCGGCGAGATCACCCTCGCCCCGGGCGCCTACACCCTGCACACCGGCCACCTGCTGGACCTCGACACCCCCTGCATCCCGGCCGCCCCGTCCGGCGTCCCCGTAGGCGAACGCCTGACCGCCGCCGAGCTACCCACGGCCAACCTGCGCAGCGTCTTCCTCGCCGCGGCCCACGGAAAGCCGGGCGCCGAGGTCGAGGTGACGACCGCCGGATTCCCGCCGGGCGCCGCCGTGACGGTGGCCGGGCGGGCGGGGGCCGCGGAGACCACCGACCGGGTGACCGCCGTCGCCGACGCTCACGGCACGGCCGTGGTCGGGCTGCCGGTCACGGACCGGGCCACCACCGCGGTCGTGGCCTACGAGGGCGCGGCCTGGTCCGCGCGGCGCGGCTCCGGCCCGGCCGCGTACACGGTCGTCGTCGCCGCCGGGCCGCCGCCGGGCACCGTGACGGTCACCGCGACCGTGGAACCGGGCGCCCTGGGCATGACCCAGACGGGCCAGGGCATCACCCTGGGCGCGGTCCCGTACGGCGCGGGCGGCGCCGCCTCCGGCCGGATCGGGACCGTCACCGTCACCGACGGCCGCGGCGGTCCGGCCGGCTGGTCGCTGACCGGCAGGCTCACCGACTTCCGCGGGCCCGGCGGGATCCGCGTCCCGGGAGCCTCCCTGTCCTGGACCCCGTCGTGCGTGGCGGCCGCGGGCAGCGCGAGCCGCTGTACGCCGGGCAGGGCGGGCGTGGTCGGCCCGGAGGGCGCGGTGCTGGCCTCCACGCCCGACGCGCCGCTGGTCGGCGGGACCTTCACGGTCGACGCCACGGTCACCCTCCAGCTCCCGCGGTACACCCCGCCCGGCGCGTACGCGGCGGTGCTGAGCCTGACGCTGTCGTGACGGGCAATCTCACCCCGGGTCGGCGGAACCACAGCTCAGAGCCGTGCGGTCGACGCCGTGCGCCCCTGGCTCACGCCCGTACACGCCCTCACCGCGGTGATCTGGTCGGCGCTGGGAGCGGCATCGGGGAGAATGGCCCGTATGAGCGATCGTTCCCCCGAGTCCACCGCCCCGCACCGTGCGGGCTTCGCCTGCTTCGTCGGCCGCCCCAATGCGGGGAAGTCGACCCTCACCAACGCACTCGTGGGCACCAAGGTCGCGATCACCTCCAACCGGCCGCAGACCACCCGCCACACCGTCCGCGGCATCGTGCACCGCCCCGACGCCCAGCTCGTCCTCGTCGACACGCCCGGCCTGCACAAGCCGCGCACCCTGCTCGGCGAGCGGCTCAACGACGTCGTACGGACCACCTGGGCCGAGGTCGACGTGATCGGCTTCTGCCTGCCGGCCGACCAGAAGCTCGGCCCCGGCGACAAGTTCATCGCCAAGGAGCTGGCGGGGATCAAGAAGACCCCCAAGATCGCCATCATCACCAAGACCGACCTCGTCGAGTCCAAGGTGGTGGGCGAGCAGCTCATCGCCGTCCACCAGCTCGCCCAGGAGCTGGGCTTCGAGTGGGCCGAGATCGTGCCCGTCTCGGCGGTTGGTGACAGCCAGGTCCAGCTGCTGGCCGATCTGATCGCGCCGCTGCTGCCGGAGAGCCCTCCGCTGTACCCGGAGGGCGACCTCACCGACGAGCCCGAGATGGTCATGGTCGCGGAGCTGATCCGCGAGGCCGCGCTGGAGGGCGTACGGGACGAGCTCCCGCACTCCATCGCCGTGGTCGTCGAGGAGATGATCCCGCGGGAGAACCGCCCGGCCGACCGGCCGCTGCTCGACATCCACGCCAACGTCTACATCGAGCGGCCGAGCCAGAAGGGCATCATCATCGGCCCGAAGGGCTCCCGCCTGAAGGAGGTCGGGATGAAGTCGCGCAAGCACATCGAGGCGCTGCTCGGGACCCCGGTCTTCCTCGACCTGCACGTGAAGGTCGCCAAGGACTGGCAGCGGGACCCCAAGCAGCTCCGCAAGCTCGGCTTCTGACCTGAGGGTGTCCCCGGGGGTCGTCCCCCGGGGGAACACCCGCTAGCGCAGGCGCCGCACCTTCAGCACGTTGTCCGGACGAGTCCCGGGCCGGCCGTCCGGGCCGGTCAGGGGCTGTACGTAGTCCTCCGCCAGGAGGACCTCCCAGTCGCCCTGCGGCAGCTCCAGCTGCCCGAGGACCTCCTCCGGGGTCGGGAAGCCGATCTCGGCGTGCTTGTCCGGGTCCCACGACGGCCCGCCCGCGTGGCCGACCACGAGCAGGATCCCGCCGGGGGCCACGGCGGCGGCGGCCGAGCGCAGCACCCGGTCGCGCGGGAAGTCCCCGTAGTTGTGCAGGAAGCAGGCCGAGACCAGGTCGAACTCCCCGTCGGGGAAGGACTCGGTGAGGTCGTGCCGCTGCCAGTCGACGCGCTCGCCGACCCCGGCCTCCTCGGCGTGTTCGGCCGCACGGCCGAGGGCCACCTTCGAGATGTCGGTTCCGGTGACCTGCCAGCCCTGCCGGGCCAGCCACACCGCGTCGGCGCCCTCGCCGCTGCCCAGGTCGAGGGCGCGGCCGGGGGTCAGGTCCGACACCTCGCGCACCAGGGCCTCATTGGGCCGGCCGCTCCAGATGCGGGTGCTCTCGCTGTAGCGGGCGTCCCAGAACTCCTCGTCCCCGGACTGGTCCTGGTGCGCGTGGTGCTGGTGACCGTGCTGGTGCCGGTGCTCGTGCTCGGACATGCGGGCCTCTTCCTCTGCGGGTTCGCCGGTACGCGTCCGATGCTGCGCCGGAGCCCGGGCCGGGGCAAATAACGTTGCCGTTCCGGCAAACCCGCAGGGTCCCTCAGGCGTCCGCGGGCTCCGCGATCAAGGCCGTCCCCACCCTGCGGAAGCCGACGCGCCCGTAGATGCGGGCCACGTCCTCGTCGCCCGCGGAGAGGAAGACCGTGCGGGCCCCGCGCGCGCGGGCCCGTGCGACCAGGGCCGCGGTGACGCCCAGGGCCAGGCCCTGGCGGCGGGCCGACGGGAGCGTGCCCACGCCCACGACCTCCGCGACGTCCCCGACCGGGTTGTACTGCCCCGAGCAGAGCACGGCGCCGTCCCGGACCGCCGCCGCCAGACCCGTGCGGCCCGAGGCGAGCATCGAGGCCACCCGGGCCCGCCGCTCCTCGGCCGACGGGTCCTGCATCGCCGCCCGGAGCTCCTCCGGGCCGGCCTCGCCGATCGCCGTGCCCGGGTCCGAGAAGGCCAGGGCGGGCACCGTCACCGCGGCCGCCAGCAGCGGGTCGTCCGCTTCGAGCAGGTGCACCAGCGGGTGCGGGGGCAGTTCCTCGGCCGTTTCCAGCACCATCAGCGGGTGCGCGTGGACGTGCAGCCCAGCCGCCTCCACCGCCGCGCGCAGCGAGGGGCTGGTTTCGGCCACCCACTCGAAGGCCTCGGGCACCTTCAGCTCCCGCTGACGGACCCGGACCCGCTCGACGTCGGCCGCGGTCGCGTCCGGGCCGCCGAGCGCGGGGCGCGCGTAGTACGGCCAGCCCTGGCCCTCCTGGACGAAGAGGGTCAGGGACCCGAAGTCCTCGGCGCGGGCCCCGCCCACCCGCGGCACGGTGTCGTAGTACCGCTCGAGCTCGGACAGCACGGAATCGATCATGTGGTCGGTCATCCGGACATCCAAGCAAAGAGCCGCCCCTCGGGCACCTGCTTTCAGGCCCGCCCGAGCCGCTCCGCGCCGAGGGCCGCCGTCAGGCGCCTTCCTTGAGGACGCGCGAGATCAGGGCCCGCTGCGCGTCCGACAGGTCCGGCTCGTGGCAGGAGACGGTCCGGCCGTCCACCGTGATCCGGTACGAGAACCCGTCCCGCACCCGGTCCGCCGCGTGGCCCGGCGGACCGGACCGCAGCGCCAGGTGGGCCAGGGCCCGCCACTCCTCCTCGTCGGGCATGCCCGAGGTGTCCACCTCGGCCCGGCGCTCGATGCCCGCGAAACCGCCCGTCCGCTCCACCTGAATCCGCATGACCGTCTTTCTACTCCAGACGGGCCCCGCTACCCCAGGCCCCCGCTACCCCAGGCCCACGGTGGACCAGGCCTTCTGGAGCGCCTGGTGCTCCGCGCCGCCCTCTCCATACAGGCTCACGGCCGCGGCCACCGACAGCCGGGCGAAGTCCGCGAAGTCGGCGTCCGGGGCCAGCTCCCCGCCCGTGAGGGTGGCGTACCAGATCCGCCCCGCCCGCTCCCACGCCTTGCCGCCCAGTTCGGTCGCGGCCAGGTAGAAGGCGTGGTTGGGGATGCCGGAGTTGATGTGCACCCCGCCGTTGTCACGGGAGGTCCGCACGTAGTCGTCCATCGTCGCGGGCTGCGGGTCCTTGCCGAGCTCGTCGTCGTCGTACGCGGTCCCGGGCGCCTTCATCGAGCGCAGCGCGACCCCGGACACGTTGGGGCCCAGCAGACCGGCCCCGATCAGCCAGTCGGCCTCCTCCGCCGTCTGCTCCAGCGAGTACTGCTTGATCAGGGAGCCGAAGACGTCGGACATCGACTCGTTCAGGGCGCCGGACTGCCCGTAGTACTCCAGGTTCGCCGTGTGCTGGGTGACCCCGTGGGTCAGTTCGTGGCCGATGACGTCCAGCGACACGGTGAAGTCGAGGAAGAGGTCCCCGTCCCCGTCGCCGAAGACCATCTGCCGGCCGTCCCAGAAGGCGTTGTTGTAGTCCTCGCCGTAGTGGACGGTCGCGTCCAGGGCCAGCCCGGCGTCGTCGATCGAGTGCCGGCCGAATCCCTTCAGGTACAGCTCGAAGGTCGCGCCGAGCCCGGCGTACGCCCGGTTGACCGTGGCGTCCTGGCCCGCGGGGTCCCCCTCGGCGCGCACCTGCGTACCGGGCAGGCGGGTGCGGTGCTGTGCGTCGTAGATGGTGCGGTTCGGTGCGTCGGAGGCGGGAGCGTCCGGGGTGGCGGTGATCCCGCGGACGGTGGTCATCCGGCGCCGGGTGCGCAGGAGGGAGTCGTGTTCGAGGGTGCGCTGCGCGAGGTCGGCGCGCCGGGAGTCCTCGGAGCGGGCGGCCCTGTCGAGGAGGTGCGGCGGCACGACGGTGCAGAAGACGGGGTGGCGGTGAGTGTGGGAGGCATCCATCTCCGCAATGTGGCAGCGGGTCACGACGCTGTCACTACCTGCCACCATGATTCATTCGGTGGTCTTAAAGGGGTGGCGCGCGGTTGACGGATCGTCCCGACCTGTGGAGGAAGAAAAGAGGTGTAGCTCACAATTGGTGCAAAACGGACGGGTCGGTCTTGCATACTGACACAGGTCCTCGCGTTACGGCGCGGCTCGGTTAGGCTCGGTCCATCATGCGTTTCGGGCTGCTTCTCCTTAGCTGCCGCGGCGAGGGTCTGTAGTCGTAGGCCGGCCCCCTCCCCGCGGAGTTTGGTGTTGCGGTTTTCACGACCGCCGTCGGCCGTCCCAGCGAACTACCGCGGACACGCGAGGAGCCCAACGCCATGAGCCAGCAGCCTTTTGTCGGTCGCCCCACGCCCATCACCAACGCGACCCACACCCAGAAGCCCTCCGGCATGCCGATCCACAAGTACGGCCAGTACGAGCAAGTGGACATCCCGGACCGCACCTGGCCGGACGCCCGCGTCACCAAGGCTCCCCGCTGGCTGTCCACCGACCTGCGGGACGGCAACCAGTCGCTGATCGACCCGATGACGCCCGCCCGCAAGCGCGAGATGTTCGACCTGCTGGTGCGCATGGGCTACAAGGAGATCGAGGTCGGCTTCCCCTCCTCCGGTGAGACCGACTTCGCCTTCGTGCGCTCGATCATCGAAGAGGGCGCGATCCCGGACGACGTCACCATCTCCGTACTGACCCAGGCCCGCGAGGACCTGATCGAGCGGACCGTCGAGTCCCTGGTCGGCGCCAAGCGCGCCACCGTGCACCTGTACAACGCGACCGCCCCGACCTTCCGCCGGGTCGTCTTCCGCGGCTCCAAGGAGCAGATCAAGCAGATCGCCGTCGACGGCACCCGCCTGGTCATGGAGTACGCCGGCAAGCTGCTGGGCCCCGAGACCGTCTTCGGCTACCAGTACAGCCCCGAGATCTTCACCGACACCGAGCTGGACTTCGCCCTGGAGGTCTGCGAGGCCGTCTGCGACGTCTGGCAGCCGGCCGAGGGCCGCGAGATCATCCTGAACCTGCCCGCCACCGTGGAGCGCTCGACGCCGTCCACCCACGCGGACCGCTTCGAGTGGATGGCCCGCAACCTGACCCGCCGCGAGCACATCTGCATCTCCGTGCACCCGCACAACGACCGCGGCACCGCCGTCGCCGCCGCCGAGCTGGCCCTGATGGCCGGCGCCGACCGCATCGAGGGCTGCCTGTTCGGCCAGGGCGAGCGCACCGGCAACGTCGACCTGATCACCCTGGGCATGAACCTGTTCTCGCAGGGCATCGACCCGCAGATCGACTTCTCGCAGATCGACGAGATCCGCCGCACCAGCGAGTACTGCAACCAGATGGAGGTCCACCCGCGCCACCCCTACGCGGGCGACCTGGTCTACACCGCCTTCTCCGGCTCCCACCAGGACGCCATCAAGAAGGGCTTCGACGCCATGGAGGCCGACGCGGCCGCCCAGGGCAAGACCGTCGACGACATCGAGTGGGCCGTCCCGTACCTGCCCATCGACCCCAAGGACGTCGGCCGCTCCTACGAGGCGGTCATCCGGGTCAACTCGCAGTCCGGCAAGGGCGGCATCGCGTACGTCCTGAAGAACGACCACAAGCTGGACCTGCCGCGCCGCATGCAGATCGAGTTCTCGCGGATCATCCAGGCCAAGACCGACGCCGAGGGCGGCGAGGTCACGCCGAAGGCGATCTGGGACGTCTTCCAGGACGAGTACCTGCCCAACCCCGAGAACCCGTGGGGCCGCATCCAGCTGCGCTCCGGCTCCACCGCCACCGACAAGGACGGCACGGACACGCTGACCGTCGAGGCGGTCGTGGACGGCATGGACACGGTCCTGAACGGCACCGGCAACGGTCCCATCTCGGCCTTCTTCGACGCGCTGGCCGGCATCGGCGTCGACGCCCGCCTGCTGGACTACACCGAGCACACGATGAGCGAGGGCGCCTCCGCCGTGGCCGCCTCGTACATCGAGTGCGCGATCGACGGGCGTGTCCTGTGGGGCATCGGCATCGACGCCAACACCACCCGCGCCTCCCTGAAGGCGGTCATCTCCGCCGTCAACCGCGCGGGCCGCTGACCCCGGAGCACGTACACACGCCTGCGTGGACCCCGTCCCTCCTGCCGGAGGGGCGGGGTTCCGCCGCTCCCGGCCGCACGCCGGCGGCCTGTCGTCCCGCACCGTCTCCGGCTCGGGCACCGGCTCCGTACGGATGGTGCCGGACGCCACCGCGTTGACGCGGTCCCCGGCCGATCCCGTGGGCGGCGCCGGCCGCCGGACGGGCCTGCCGCCCGTGCGGCGACCTCGGGAAACGCCGCGGGGGCGGTGGGGCGCAGATCGGCCAAGTCCGCGCGCGGGCCCATGTTGTCTCGTCACACGACTGACGCATCCTCACCGATGTGGCTAACATCACGCCAACCCGGCGACGTTGCCGGAAGGTTACGCGCGGAGGTGCGACGTGCTGCCAGTTCGGGGTGGGGACGGCCGGAAGCTGACGGTCTGGGGCATCCGTACCACCTGGAGCACCGTGGGCGATGGGGAGTTCTTCTGCCCCGGCTGCGGTGGTGACCGCAACTACCGCCGACGCACCGGTCGGCGCCGTTTCACCGTCCTCGGGGTGCCGCTGCTGCCGCGCGGCGAGGAGGGGCCGGTCGTCGAGTGCCAGGGCTGCCGGGCGCGCTTCGGCACCGACGTCCTGGACCACCTGACCACCACCCGGTTCACGGCGCTCCTGCGCGACGCCGTGCACACCGTGGCGCTGGCCGTGCTCGCCGCGGGCGGGACGGCCTCGCGCAGCGCGCTGGAGGCCGCCGCGTCCGCCGTACGGGCCGCGGGCTTCCAGGACTGCGGCGAGGAGCAGCTGGAGTGCCTCGTGGAGGCGCTGTCCGCCGACGAGGGCCGGCTCGGGCTGTACGGCGTCCCGGAGTGCTGCGGGGCCGCCCTGTCGATCGAGCTCCACGAGGCGCTGGAGCCGCTGGCTCCGCACCTCGCGGGCCCCGGCCGCGAGTCGATCCTGCTCCAGGGGGCCCGTATCGCCCTCGCGGACGGCCCGTACATCCCGGCCGAGCGCGAGGTGCTGTCGACCGTCGGGGCGGCGCTGCGGATCGACGCGGACGAGGTGGCCCGGCTGCTGTCGGCGGTGCGGGCGCCGTAGAGGGGCCCGGTTCGCGTAAGACCCGGTTCGTGTGAGACCCGGTTCGCGTGACGCCCTCCGGCAGGCCGCCCGCCTGTCGGAGGGCGTCCGCGTGCCGCGCCGCGTCCGCGATGCGGACTCGATCCGTCCGAAACTGCGCGGTAGGACGTAACGATCCGGCCTCGTGCGGCCGATTCCGGGCCCTGTGAAGGTCAAGTGAACGGCGCGGGCGATCTCTCCGTGCCCCTGGTGTCCACCTGTCGGACGGCCGGAGCGACGGCTTCCCGTGTGTGGATCCGCGCCGCCGTCAGGCCCATTCGCGCACGTCATCGTGGGTGCGCCGGGCGGTGACGCCGCGCGGGCGGACCGCTGTGGACGGCTCGGCGCATACCCCTGTGCGCGAGCCCGCACCACTGGAGAAAGCTACAGATCGGGACGACCAGAGGGTCAACAATTTGTGGAAGTCGACGATATCTGTGAGGCCCCCCACAGGCGTTCAATTCCGGTCACACGACAAGACGGCGCCGTTAACAGAGCGCGGCTTCGATCCTCCTGAGCGTGAACCCACAGACGACCCTGGCGGACCAACGGGTTAGCGACCCACTCCGGCCAGGGGTCACCCAGATCTCCTCTCGGTTACCTACCTCTTTGAAGGGCAAGGCAGAGATGGCACGTGTCGCCGCCCGGCTTTCCACCGATGGAGAGCGGAGCACGCACCCGGTCGACGAGGTGCTCCCCCTCCCCAAGCTCGCGCTGTACGGCTTCCAGCACGTACTCGCCTTCTACGCCGGTGCGGTGATCGTCCCGATCATCGTCGGCAACGCGCTGAAGCTGAGCCCTGAACAGCTCGTCTACCTGATCAACGCGGACCTCTTCACCTGCGGCATCGCCTCGATCATCCAGGCCTTCGGCATCGGCCGGATCGGCGCGCGACTGCCGCTGATCCAGGGCGTGACCTTCACGGCCGTGTCCCCGATGATCGCCATCGGCCTCGGCGCGGGGGGCGGCACCGCGGCCCTGCTCGTCATCTACGGCGCCGTCATCACGGCCGGCATCGCCACCTTCGCCTTCGCCTGGCTGCCCGCCAAGGCGTTCCGGATGGTCATGCGGCTGTTCCCGCCCGTCGTCACCGGCACGGTCATCACCGTCCTGGGCATCGTCCTGATCCCGGTCGGCCTCAACGACGCGGCGGGCGGCCTGGGCAGCCCCGACTTCGGCGACCCGAAGAACTTCGCCTACGCCGGCGGCACGATGCTCTTCATCCTCGTCCTGATGAAGATCGGCAGGCCGTTCCTCTCCAGCATTTCCATCCTCCTGGGCCTGGTCGTCGGCACCACCGTCGCCTTCCTCCTCGGGGACGCGAAGTTCGGCGACGTCGGCCAGTCCGACTGGGTGGGGATCACCACGCCCTTCCACTTCGGCGTCCCGAAGTTCGAGTGGTTCCCGATCGTCCTGATGCTCATCGTCATGCTGATCACCATGGTCGAGACGACCGGTGACACCTACGCCGTCGGCGACATCGTCGGCAAGGACGTCGACAGCGAGACCGTGGCCCGCGCCCTGCGGGCCGACGGCGCGGCCACCGCACTCGGCGGCGTCCTGAACTCCTTCCCGTACGTCGCCTTCGCGGAGAACGTCGGCCTGGTGCGGATGACGAAGGTGAAGAGCCGGTTCGTGGTCGTCGCCGCGGGCGTCTTCATGATCGTCCTGGGTCTCCTGCCCAAGGCGGCCGCGATCGTCGCCGCCGTCCCGCACGGAGTCCTCGGCGGCGCCGCGACCGTCATGTTCGCCATGGTCGCCCTGGCCGGTATCCAGACCCTGGGCAAGGTGGACCTGAAGGAGGAGAAGAACGCGCTGATCGTGGGCGTCTCCCTCGCCTTCGCCCTGCTCCCCGCGACCGTCCCGGTCTTCTTCTCCGAGCACATGGACCCGGACCTGTCCTCGCTCCTCAACAGCGGTGTCACCCTCGGTGCCACGGCCGCCATCGTCCTGAACCTGATCTTCAACGGCCCGGCCAAGGACGACGCCCACGGCGTCGCGGGCGCCGTCGAGGCCATGGCCGTGGCCGCGGCCGTAGCCGTGCCCGAGGCGGAGGCCGAGGAGGCGGCGGCTCCTGAGGACGCTGCCGAGTCCGCTCCCGAGTCCAAGGACTCCCCGGCAGCCATCCCGGCCCCGTCGGACGAGGGCGAAACCGCCCCCGCGTCGACCGCCTGACCCTCCCAAGGGGTGTCCCCGGCCGGCGCCAGCCCGGCCGGGGACGCTGCCGTCCACGGACCGCCCCTGACCGTCCCGTGACCGCCTCGCCCGTCGCCCCGTCCCCGTACGGGACAATGGGCGCATGAGTCTGTTCCGCGACGACGGCATCGTGCTGCGCACCCAGAAGCTGGGTGAGGCGGACCGCATCATCACGCTGCTGACCCGGGGTCACGGCCGGGTGCGGGCCGTCGCGCGCGGCGTCCGGCGTACGAAGTCCAAGTTCGGGGCCCGGCTGGAACCTTTCTCCCACGCCGACGTGCAGTTCTTCGCCCGCGGCAGCGAGCTCATCGGCCGCAGCCTCCCGCTCTGCACCCAGACCGAGATCATCGCCCCGTACGGCAACGGCATCGTCACCGACTACGCCCGCTACACCGCCGGCACCGCCATGCTGGAGACCGCCGAGCGGTTCGCCGAGAACGAGGGCGAGCCCGCGGTCCAGCAGTACCTGCTGCTCGTCGGCGGCCTGCGCACCCTCTCGCGCGGCGAACACGAACCGCACCTGATCCTCGACGCCTTCCTGCTGCGCTCCCTCGCCGTCAACGGCTACGCGCCCAGCTTCGACGACTGCGCGAAGTGCGGGATCCACGGCCCCAACCGGCACTTCTCCGTCGCCGCGGGCGGAGTGATATGCGGTGACTGCCGGGTGCCCGGCAGCGTCGTACCCTCGTCGGAGGCCATCGCCCTGCTCAGCGCGCTGCTGACGGGCGACTGGGGGTACGCCGACGCGTGCGAGGCACGCCACGTGCGGGAGGGCAGCGGGCTGGTCTCGGCCTATTTGCACTGGCATCTGGAGCGCGGGCTACGCTCCCTGCGATACGTCGAGAAATAGGAGCTGGGCACATGGCACGACGCGGAATTCTGGGACGCTCCCGCCGCGAGTACAAGGTTCCCGAGCCGCACCCGTCCGGTGAGCGCCCCCCGCGGATCCCCGGCGAGCTGGTCCCGAACCACGTCGCGGTCGTCATGGACGGCAACGGCCGCTGGGCCAAGGAGCGCGGTCTGCCCCGCACCGAGGGCCACAAGGTGGGCGAGGGCGTCGTGCTCGACGTGCTCAAGGGCTGCCTGGAGATGGGCGTCAAGAACCTCTCCCTGTACGCCTTCTCGACGGAGAACTGGAAGCGCTCGCCCGACGAGGTGCGCTTCCTGATGAACTTCAACCGCGACGTCATCCGGCGCCGCCGCGACGAGATGAACGAACTAGGCATCCGCATCCGCTGGGTCGGCCGCATGCCGAAGATGTGGAAGTCGGTCGTCCAGGAGCTCCAGGTCGCTCAGGAGCAGACCGTCGACAACGACGCGATGACCCTGTACTTCTGCGTCAACTACGGCGGCCGCGCGGAGATCGCGGACGCGGCCCAGGCGATCGCCCGCGACGTGGCGGCCGGCAAGCTCGACCCGTCGAAGGTGAACGAGAAGACCTTCGCGAAGTACATGTACTACCCGGACATGCCGGACGTGGACCTCTTCCTGCGCCCCAGCGGCGAGCAGCGCACCTCCAACTACCTGCTCTGGCAGAGCGCGTACGCGGAGATGGTCTTCCAGGACGTGCTGTGGCCGGACTTCGACCGCCGCAACCTCTGGGCGGCCTGCCTGGAGTACGCCCAGCGCGACCGCCGCTTCGGCGGAGCGGTCCCGAACCAGGCCGAGGGCTCCGCCTGACCTCAGGGTCCCGCCGCGCCGGAGCGCGCGGCCCCGTACGCGAAGACGCCCGGGCCCGTCCGATGTGGACCGGGTCCGGGCGTTGCTGGACCGAACCGCGGGCTCAGGCCGCGGCGGCCGCGCAGTCCGAACAGGTGCCGAAGATCTCCACCGTGTGGGCCACGTTCACGTAGCCGTGCTCGGCGGCGATGGAATCCGCCCACTTCTCCACCGCCGGGCCCTCCACCTCGACCGCCTTGCCGCACTTGCGGCATACCAGGTGGTGGTGGTGTTCCCCGGTGGAGCAGCGGCGGTAGACGGACTCGCCGTCGCTGGTGCGCAGCACGTCGACCTCGCCGGCGTCCGCGAGCGACTGGAGCGTGCGGTACACGGTGGTCAGGCCGACCGAATCGCCGCGGTGCTTGAGCATGTCGTGGAGCTCCTGGGCGCTGCGGAACTCGTCCACCTCGTCCAGGGCAGCGGCCACGGCGGCCCGCTGCCGGGTGGATCGTCCTCGTACTGGCGCGGTATTCATCTCGCCAGGCGCAGTCGCCACCGGTTCCTCCTCGTGTAGGCCTCCGGCCATTGTGCCAGGCGGCCGTCACTCCCAGGCGGCCTCGCGTGGATCATGGCCGGAGTACGCCCCCTCACGGGCCTGATCCCCTAGACCTTGACGTCGTCCCCCGTGCAGACGCCGTCGGCGGCGGCGCGGGCCGCTTCGGCCCGGCGCCGGGCCAGGGGCGCGGACAGCGCCGTCATGCCGATGAAGACGGTGATGGCGAGCAGCACGATCATGGCGCCCGAGGGCGCGTCGACGTAGTACGTGGTGGCCGTGCCGGTCAGGGCGACGGTGAGGCTGATCGCGATGGCCGTGCCCAGGGTGGCGGCGAAGCCGCGGGTGAGCCGCTGGGCGGCGGCGACGGGGATCACCATCATGGCGCTGACCAGCAGCAGGCCGACGATGCGCATCGCGACGGTGACGGTGACGGCGGCGGTCACGGCGATCAGCAGGTTCAGCGCCCGCACCGGCAGGCCGGTGACCCGGGCGAACTCCTCGTCCTGGCAGACGGCGAAGAGCTGGCGGCGCAGGCCGATGGTGACGGCGAGGACGAAGGCGGAGAGGATCGCCATCGCGGTGACGTCCTCGGGCGCGACGGCGGTGATCGAGCCGAACATGGCGCTGAGGAGCTTGGTCGGGGAACCGCCGCCCACGTGCATGATCATCACACCGCCGGCCAGGCCGCCGTAGAAGAGCATGGCGAGCGCGACGTCGCCGCTGGTCCTGCCGCGGGAGCGGATCAGCTCCATGGCGACGGCGCCGAGGACGGCCACCAGCGTGGCCATCCACACCGGGCTGGTGTTCATCACGAAGCCGAGCGCGACACCGGTCATGGCGACGTGGCCGAGGCCGTCACCCATGACCGCCTGGCGGCGCTGGACGAGGTACGTGCCGATCGCGGGCGCGGTGATGCCCACCAGCGCGGCGGCGATCAGCGCGCGCACCATGAAGGGGGAGGCGAGGAGGTCCATCAGCTCAGCAGTCCCGTCCGCAGGGGCTCGGCGTCGTGCGCCGCGTGGGGGTGTACGTGGTCGTGGCCGGGCAGGGCGTGCTGGCCCACGGCCTCCGGAGGCGGTCCGTCGTGCACGACGCAGCCGTCGCGCAGGACGACCGCCCGGTCGATCAGGGGCTCCAGCGGGCCCAGTTCGTGCAGGACGAGCAGGACGGTGGAGCCGGCGGCGACCTGCTCGCGCAGGGCGCTCGCGAGGACCTCCTGGTTGGCGAGGTCCACGCCCGCCATCGGCTCGTCCATGATCAGCAGCTCGGGCTCGACGGCGAGGGCCCGGGCTATGAGCACGCGCTGGTGCTGGCCGCCCGAGAGGGCGTTGACCGAGGCGTCGGCGTAGGCGTCCATGTCGACGAGGGCCAGGGCGCGGTCGACGGCGGCCCTGTCGGCCTTGCGCAGGAGGCCGAAGCGGGAGCGGGCCAGCCGGCCGGAGGAGACGACCTCGCGGACGGTGGCGGGCACACCGCTGGCGGCGGTGGTGCGCTGCGGGACGTACCCGATGCGGGACCAGTCGCGGAAGCGCTTGAAGTCCGTTGCGAAGAGGGACAGCTCGCCGCCGCTCAGCGGGACCTGGCCGACCACGGCACGCACGGCCGTGGACTTGCCGGAGCCGTTGGCGCCGAGCAGGGCGACGACCTCACCGCGGCGGACGGTGAGGTCGATCCCGCGCAGCACGGGTCGCGAGCCGAGCGAGGCCGTGGCCGCGCGCAGGGATATGACGGACTCGCCGTCCGCCGGGCGGGGCGTGGACTGCATGGCTCGCGCCTCCGTTGCTGCTGCCATTACTTGCTACCGAGTGCCTTCTGGAGGTTCTTCAGGTTGGACCGCATGACCTCGAAGTAGTCAGCGCCCTGGGAGGTGCCGGTGATTCCCTCGAGCGGGTCGAGGACGTCGGTCTTCAGGCCGGTGTCCGCCGCGAGGACCTTGGCGGTCTTGTCGCTGGCCAGGGTCTCGAAGAATACGGTGGAGACGTTCTCCTTCTTCGCGACGTCCTGGAGCTCCTTCATCCGGGCCGGGCTCGGCTCGGACTCGGGGTCGACGCCGGAGATGCTCTCCTGGTCCAGGTCGTAGCGCTCGGCGAGGTAGCCGAAGGCGGAGTGGGTCGTGATGAAGGTCCGGGTGGCCGCGTTCTTCAGGCCGTCCTTGAACTCGCCGTCGAGGCCGTTCAGCTTGGCAACCAGCTCGTCGGTGTTCTTCTTGTAGTCCGCCGCGTGGTCGGGGTCGGCCTTCTCCAGGGCCGCGCCGACGCCCTTGGCGATCTCCGCGTACTTGGTGGGGTCGAGCCACACGTGCGGGTCCGCGCCGGCCTCGCCGTGGCCGTGGTCGTGGCCCTCGGCGGCGTGCTCCTCGCCGTCGTGGTGTTCGCCCTCCTCGGCGTGACCCGGCTCGGAGCTGTGGACTTCGAGGGTGGTGAGGGTCGCGGCGTCGACGACGTTCTTCACGCCGGACTGGGCGACGGCCTTGTCGACGGCGGGCTGCAGGGTCTTGAGGTAGAGGACCACGTCGGCTTCGCCGAGCTTCGCGGTCTGCTTCGGGGTGATCTCCAGGTCGTGCGGCTCGACGCCCGGCTTGGTCAGGGAGTCGACCTTCACGTGGTCCTTGCCGATCTGCTCGGCGAGGAACTGCAGGGGGTAGAACGACGCCGTCACGCCGACCTTGCCGTCCTTGCCTGCCGTGGCACTGGTCGCGGAGCAGGCGGTGAGGGCCGTGGCGCCGAGGGCGACGGCGCCGGCGAGGGCGGCGGTGGGTATGAGGCGTCGTACGTTCATGACATCCATTTTCATCAAAAATGGAAACGATTGTCAAAAGCCCAGGCGAGGGGGGTCGTGCCCGCGTGCCTTGGAGGGGAACCGATTTGAAAGGGGGGGTGCGGGCGCCGGTAACCTAAAGACTTCGCCGTTCGTCCTCGTAATGAAGAGAGCACCGTGGCCGCCGACAAGATCGACACCATCGTCAGCCTGAGCAAGCGCCGTGGCTTCGTTTTCCCGTGCAGTGACATCTACGGTGGCTCCCGGGCTGCCTGGGACTACGGCCCGCTGGGTGTCGAGCTCAAGGAGAACATCAAGCGCCAGTGGTGGAAGGCGATGGTCACCGGGCGTGAGGATGTCGTCGGTCTCGACTCGTCCGTGATCCTGGCCCCCGAGGTCTGGGTGGCCTCCGGCCACGTCGCCACCTTCTCGGACCCGCTGACGGAGTGCACCTCCTGTCACAAGCGCCACCGCGCCGACCACCTGGAAGAGGCGTACGAGGCCAAGCACGGCCGCCTGCCCGCCAACGGCCTCGCCGACGTCAACTGCCCCAACTGCGGCGTGAAGGGCCAGTTCACCGAGCCCAAGCAGTTCTCTGGCATGCTGGAGACCCACCTCGGCCCGACCCAGGACACCGGCTCCAAGGCGTACCTGCGCCCCGAGACCGCCCAGGGCATCTTCACCAACTTCGCCATGGTGCAGACCACCTCGCGCAAGAAGCCCCCGTTCGGCATCGCGCAGATGGGCAAGTCCTTCCGGAACGAGATCACTCCGGGCAACTTCATCTTCCGCACGCGCGAGTTCGAGCAGATGGAGATGGAGTTCTTCGTCAAGCCGGGCGAGGACGAGCAGTGGCAGGAGTACTGGATGCAGGAGCGGTGGAACTGGTACCGCGACCTCGGCATCCGTGAGGAGAACATCCGCTGGTACGAGCACCCGAAGGAGAAGCTGTCCCACTACTCGAAGCGCACCGCCGACATCGAGTACCGCTTCAACTTCGGTGGCAACGAGTTCTCCGAGCTCGAAGGCGTGGCCAACCGCACCGACTTCGACCTCAAGGCCCACTCCGCCGCCTCCGGCCAGGACCTCACCTACTTCGACCAGGAGGCCGGTGAGCGCTACACCCCGTACGTCATCGAGCCGGCGGCCGGTGTGAACCGCGCCATGCTCGCCTTCATGCTCGACGCGTACATCGAGGACGAGGCCCCGAACGCCAAGGGCGTCATGGAGAAGCGCACCGTGATGCGTCTCGACCCGCGCCTGGCCCCGATCAAGGTCGCCGTCCTGCCGCTGTCCCGCAACCCGCAGCTGTCGCCGAAGGCCAAGGGCCTCGCCGCCGACCTGCGCAAGAACTGGAACATCGAGTTCGACGACGCGGGCGCCATCGGCCGCCGCTACCGCCGCCAGGACGAGATCGGTACGCCGTTCTGCGTCACCGTCGACTTCGACACCCTGGACGACAACGCGGTGACCGTGCGCGAGCGCGACACCATGAAGCAGGAGCGCGTCTCCCTGGACCAGATCCAGGCCTACCTCGGCAGCCGTCTGCTCGGCTGCTAGGACCACTGGGGCCGGCTCGGCCCGAACGACCGGTGGCCCGGTGCGCTCGCTGCGCACCGGGCCACCGGTCGTTCGCGTACCGCCCTCGTCAGGCCGTGGCTCCCGGGGCGCCCGGGGCCTCGGCTGCCCGTGCGGCCTCGGCCGCGCGGCGCTCGCCCGCCGCCCGGGACCGCTTCGCGTAGAGCGTGGTCCACAGGGCCAGGGCGCCCAGCACCCCGTAGATCATGATCGGGCTGAGGGTCACCATCGTCTTGGTGTCCAGCGCGTAGGCGAGGACGATCCGGACGGCGGCCTCCGCCACGTAGGCGACGCCCCAGACCAGGGTCATGGTGCGCATGGTGGTCCGGAACCCCTCGTACTGCCACAGGCCGTTCCACCAGGCGGTGCTCTGCGGGGTGCCGTCCGTGGCGAACTTGCGGCCGAAGTAGAACATCAGCGGTCGCGCCGCGGCCAGCGTGGCCAGGCACAGCAGCCCGAACAGCCCCGTCACGGCGGAGTCCTTGATCAGCAGCGTCCGGGCCGTGTGGTCGCCGACGAGCGAGACGACGGCCGTGACCCCCAGGAACACCAGCGTGACGACGGCGAACTCGTCCAGCTTGCGCCGCCAGGCCAGGCTGATGGCGCTGTCGAGCACCGGCCAGGCACTGCTGAGGAGCAGCGCCCGGAACTCGCTCCAGCCGTGGTCGTCGACGAGCGTGTTGTACGTGATGATCGGCGCCACGACGTTGAGGCCGATGGTCAGGATCCAGCCGAGGGCGGCCGCGGCCCCCGAGCGGGCTGGAGGCGCGGGTTGTGCTTCGTGGACGGACAAGTTTCCCCCTGGAACGTGCCTGATGAGTGCGGTAAGGGGACCGTAAGGACACCGCGGGGGCGGCGACAAGGTGAAGGCGCCCCAAATGATCATCAAGCTGTCCGGACCAAAGGATTCCGGACAGGTCCCGCCGGGTGTCGCCGGGTTCCGCCGGCCGCCTGTGTCCCGCCAGGCCCGTCAGGCGCGCAGGCCCCGGATGACCAGAGCGGTGACTGCCTCGAACTCGGCGAGGATCGTGGGGGAGAGCCAGTCCGCCGCGTATTGCGGGTCGTGGAAGCGGCCCGTGGCGTAGAAGACCGCGCGGGCGGCCGCCGGTACGTCGTCGGCGGCGAGCGTGCCCGACGCGACGCCCTCGGCGATGATCCGGGCCAGCTGGTCGATCAGCTGGTTCAGATGCGTGTCGACCACGCCGCTGTTCTCGGTGAGCAGCACCGTGTAGGTGGCGAACAGCTCGGGATCGTCACCCGCCTTGTGACGCTTGGCCTCGAAGAGCGCCTCCAGCCACGCCTCCAGCTTGGAGGGCGCACTCGCGGCGGGAGCCGAGGTGATCTCCTCCAGCGCGGCGACGCTCCTGGCGAGCCAGCGGTCCGTCACGGCCTCGCGCAGCGCTGCCTTCGACGGGAAGTGCCGGTAGACGCTGCCGTGGCTGACCCCCAGGGCGCGGGCCACGTCCACCACCGTCGCCTTGGTCGGGCCGAAGCGGCGCAGCACCTCCTCGGTGGTTTCGAGGATGCGCTCGGGTGTCAGGGGCTCGGCCGCGGCGGGGGACATGGGTATGACCGTACCGCCCGGCTCAGCGCTCGCTGTCGAGGTGGGCCATCTGGGCCGCCGGATACCGCTCGCCGGCCGCGGCTCCCGCCGGCACGGCGTCCTCGATGGCGGCCAGGTCGGCCGCGCTGAGGGATATCTCGATGGCACCCAGTGCCTCGGCCAGCCGGTCCCGGCTCCGCGCCCCGACCAGCGGCACGATGTCCTCGCCCCGGGAGAGCACCCAGGCGATGGCGGTCTGGGCGACGCTCACGCCCTTGCCCTCGGCGACCTTGCGCAGGGCCTCGACCAGGTCGAGGTTCCGGTGGAGGTTCTCGCCCTGGAAGCGCGGGCTCATGCCGCGGAAGTCGCCCGCGCCCAGCGCTCGGTCCCGGGCGAAGTGGCCGCTGATCAGGCCGCGGGAGAGTACCCCGTACGCCGTGATGCCTATGCCGAGCTCCCGCGCCGTCGGCAGGATCTCGTCCTCGATGCCGCGGGAGATCAGCGAATACTCGATCTGGAGGTCGGCGATCGGGGCCACGGCGGCGGCCCGGCGCAGCGTGTCGGCGCCGACCTCGGACAGGCCGATGTGCCGCACGTGTCCGGCCTCGACCGCCTCGGCGATGGCCCCGACGGTCTCCTCGATCGGCACGGCCGGGTCCACGCGGGCGATCCGGTAGACGTCGATGTGGTCCCGGCCGAGCCGCTGGAGCGAGTAGGCGAGGAAGTTCCTGACGGCCTCGGGCCGTCCGTCATAGCCGGTGAAACCGCCCTCGACCGTGCGCAGGGCGCCGAACTTGACGCTGGTCAGCGTCCGCTCGCGGGCCGCGGCGGGCGCGGTGCGCAGGGCTTCGTTGATCAGCAGCTCGTTGTGGCCCATGCCGTAGAAGTCGCCCGTGTCGAGCAGCGCGCTCGTGCCGTCGGGGACCGCGTCCAGATAGGCGTGGATGGTCGCGAGGGACTCGGCCCGGTCGGCCGTCCCGTAGAGGGCGGACATCCCCATGCAGCCCAGCCCCAGCGGGAACACGGCGGGGCCGGTGCTGCCGAGGGTGCGGCGGCGGGGGGTGTCGATGGTCGCGGTGGTGCTCTCGTTCGTCGTCATGACAACGAGAATGGCATGACGAGTGACAGATTTCAATATCTGTCACTCGTCAGTGTCGGGACATAGGGCACAGCACGGCAGGGCAAGGCAGGGTGCCAGTGGCGGAAGGGGGAAGTGGTGTCTGTCAGACCCGCGGGACGTCCGCCGCCGCGGCCGGTCCCACCGGAACCTCCAGCGTGCGGGCCGTGCGGTCCGCCGTCGCGCGGGCCCAGGCGCCGCTCGTCGCCGCGCCCACCACCAGGACCAGCAGCCCGCAGACCGAGATGATCCACCGGGCCGGCTGGGCCGCCGTGGAGAAGTCCGCGCCGCCCGCCAGTCCGGCCGCCAGCACCGAGCCGATGACCGCGACGCCCAGGGTGCCGCCGGTCTGCCTGCTGGTGGAGGCGATGGCGGCCGCGACGCCCGCCTGGGAGCGCGGCATCCCGGAGACGGCCGTATTGGTGATCGGCGCGTTGACCATGCCGAAGCCGAGCCCGAAGAGCACGTATCCCGTGAAGAGGAGCGGGGTGGAGGTCTCGGCCTGGAACAGGGCGAACAGCAGCCCGCTCGCCGACATGGCGACGCCCGCGATCAGGAGGCAGATCCGCGGCCCGCGGCTGCCCACCAGCCGCCCCGCCACCGGCGCGAACAGGAAGGTCAGCGCCGCCATCGGCAGCATGTAGAGCCCGGCGTGCAGGGCGCTGAGCCCCCGCACGTCCTGGAGGTAGAGCGTGTTCAGGAAGAGGAACCCGGCCAGTCCGGCGAACGCGCTGATCGCGATCACCGTCGAGCCGCTGAACGGCGCGCTCCGGAAGAACCGGAGATCGATCAGCGGCTCCTCGCGCCGCGGCTCGTAGACCAGCAGCCCCACGAACGAACAGGCGGCCACCAGGGCGCACCCCATGATCAGCGGCGAGCGCCAGCCGGCGGCCGGTCCCTCGATGATCCCGTAGGTCAGGCTGCCGAGCAGGGCGATGACCAGCAGCTGGCCCACCGGGTCCGGCCGGCGCGGCCGCGCGGCCCGGGACTCGGGGATGTGGCGCAGGGTCAGCGCCAGCGCGGCCAGGCCGATCGGCAGGTTGACCCAGAAGATCGAGCGCCAGCCCACGGAGTCCACCAGCAGTCCGCCGATCAGCGGGCCGGCGGCCATGGACAGGCCCGCGACCGCCCCCCAGACGCCGATGGCCCGGGCCCGCTCGGCCGGATCGGTGAAGGTGTTGGTGATGATCGACATCGCCACCGGATTGAGCATCGCGCCGCCGACCGCTTGCACCATCCGGAAGACGATGAGCCAGCCGAGGCTGGGCGCGAGCGAGCACAGCAGCGAGCCGAGCGTGAAGGCCACCAGCCCGGCGACGAACACCTTGCGGCGCCCGATCCGGTCGGCCGTGGAGCCCGCCAGCATCAGCAGCGAGGCCACGACCAGGGTGTACGCGTCGATGCTCCACTGCAGCCCCGCGACGTCGGCGTCGAGCTCGCGGCGCATCGAGGGGAGCGCGACGTTCAGGATGGTGTTGTCGAGGCTGACGATCAGCAGGCTCATGCAGCAGATCGACAGGACGAGCGTGCGCTGCCGGTGACTCGGCTCGATCATGCCGCCGATGCTACGTCCGCCCCACCCCCTCGGCATGCGGGACAATGGGCGGATGACCACGCTCCCTCCGCCCCTCGCGATCGGCCCGCACACCGTGCAGCCCCCGGTGGTGCTCGCGCCCATGGCCGGCATCACCAATGCCCCGTTCCGTACCCTCTGCCGGGAGTTCTCGGGCGGCAAGGGGCTGTTCGTGAGCGAGATGATCACGACCCGCGCCCTGGTCGAGCGCAACGAGAAGACCATGCAGCTGATCCACTTCGACGAGACCGAGAAGCCCCGCTCGATTCAGCTGTACGGGGTCGACCCCACGACGGTCGGCAAGGCGGTCCGCATGATCGTCGAAGAGGACCGCGCCGACCACATCGACCTGAACTTCGGCTGCCCCGTCCCCAAGGTCACCCGCAAGGGCGGCGGCTCTGCCCTCCCGTACAAGCGCAACCTGCTGCGCGCGATCCTGCGCGAGGCCGTCGCGGGCGCCGGCGACCTGCCGGTGACCATGAAGATGCGCAAGGGCATCAACGACGACCACCTCACCTACCTCGACGCCGGCCGGATCGCCGTCGAGGAGGGCATCACGGCGATAGCCCTGCACGGCCGCACCACCGCCCAGCACTACGGCGGCACCGCCGACTGGGACGCCATCGCGCGGCTCAAGGAGCACGTGCCGGAGATCCCCGTGCTCGGCAACGGCGACATCTGGTGCGCCGAGGACGCGCTGCGCATGGTCCGCGAGACCGGCTGCGACGGCGTCGTCGTGGGCCGCGGCTGCCTGGGGCGGCCCTGGCTGTTCAACGACCTGGTGGCGGCCTTCGAGGGGCGCCCGGAGGACTTCCACAAGCCGACGCTGCGCGAGGTCGCGGTGACCATGCACCGCCACGCCCAGCTGCTGGGGGAGTGGATCGGCGACGAGGCGCGCGGGGTGATCGACTTCCGTAAGCACGTGGCCTGGTACCTCAAGGGCTTCGCGGTGGGATCCGAGATGCGGCAGAAGCTCGCGGTGACCTCTTCCCTGGCCGAACTGGACGCTCATCTGAGCGAGCTGGACCTGGACCAGGCCTGGCCCGAGAGCGCGGACGGTCCGCGCGGCCGGACGTCCGGAAACAACCGAGTTGTCCTGCCGGAGGGCTGGCTGAAGGACCCGTACGACTGCGCGGGCATCAGCGAGGACGCCGAACTGGACACCTCCGGAGGCTGACAAATCGCCCTCCGTGGCGCGTGATATACGCCACGCATGGGAGGGGTTTCGCTCAGATGAGCAGATAAATCACGGGTAAGACTTTCAAAGGGTGGCACTGGGTGCCACCCTTTGTTCGTTCAATACTTGAACGCAAATGTATCGATGATCGCTCATCGGAGCAGGTATGAGCCTCAGGAGCCGCCTCCGGCTTCGGGATCTGAACGCTGAGCGAGGGTTCTGACTACCCATGAGTTACTTTCGATCTGCTGGCGCACGGGTGGTTACAGCCGTATGACGACCAAGTGGACGTACCCATAAGCCTTCGATCTGGGTATGTTCCTGGCCGTCAGGGCAGCCACCGAGCCTCGAGGAGTCGAGACCCGTGTCGGAAAACAAAGATCAGAAGTTCGTCTACGACTTCACCGAGGGCAACCGCGACCTCAAGGACCTTCTCGGTGGCAAGGGTGCCAACCTCGCCGAGATGACCAACCTGGGTCTGCCGGTCCCTCCCGGCTTCACCATCACCACCGAGGCCTGCAAGGTCTACCTCGAGAGCGGCTCGGCCCCGGCCGCGCTGCGCGAAGAGGTCAGCGCCCACCTCGCGGCGCTCGAGGCGAAGATGGGCAAGAAGCTCGGACAGTCGGACGACCCGCTGCTGGTCTCCGTACGCTCCGGCGCCAAGTTCTCGATGCCCGGCATGATGGACACCGTCCTCAACATCGGCCTCTCCGACGAGTCCGTGGCCGGCCTCGCCGCCCAGGCCGGCAACGAGCGCTTCGCGTGGGACTCCTACCGCCGCCTCGTCCAGATGTTCGGCAAGACCGTCCTCGGCATCGAGGGCGAGCTCTTCGAGGACGCCCTCGACGAGGCCAAGGCCGCCAAGAAGGTCGCCGTCGACACCGACCTCGACGCCGCCGACCTCAAGAAGCTGGTCAAGGTCTTCAAGAAGATCGTGGCGAAGGAAGCCGGCCGGGAGTTCCCGCAGGACGCCCGCGAGCAGCTCGACCTCGCCGTCGAGGCCGTCTTCAACTCGTGGAACACCGACCGCGCCAAGCTCTACCGCCGCCAGGAGCGCATCCCCGGCGACCTGGGCACCGCCGTCAACATCTGCTCCATGGTCTTCGGCAACCTCGGCCCCGACTCCGGAACCGGCGTCGCCTTCACCCGCGACCCGGCCAGCGGCCACGCGGGCGTCTACGGCGACTACCTCCAGAACGCCCAGGGCGAGGACGTGGTCGCGGGCATCCGCAACACCGTGCCGCTCGCGGACCTGGAGACCATCGACAAGGCCTCCTACGACCAGCTCATGACGATCATGACGACGCTGGAGAACCACTACAAGGATCTCTGCGACATCGAGTTCACGATCGAGCGCGGCCAGCTGTGGATGCTCCAGACCCGCGTGGGCAAGCGCACCGCCGGCGCCGCCTTCCGCATCGCCACCCAGCTCGTGGACCAGGGCCTGATCGACGAGGCCGAGGCCCTCCAGCGCGTCACCGGTCACCAGCTGGCGCAGCTGATGTTCCCCCGCTTCGACGAGGGCGCGAAGACCACGCTGCTCGGCCGCGGCATCGCCGCCTCCCCGGGTGCGGCGGTCGGCAAGGCCGTCTTCGACTCGTACACGGCCGTCAAGTGGTCCCGCTCGGGCGAGAAGGTCATCCTGATCCGCCGCGAGACCAACCCGGACGACCTGGACGGCATGATCGCCTCCGAGGGCATCCTGACCTCGCGCGGCGGCAAGACCTCGCACGCGGCGGTCGTCGCCCGCGGCATGGGCAAGACCTGCGTCTGCGGCGCCGAGGAGCTCGACGTCGACACCAAGCGCCGCCGCATGACGGTCGGCGAGACGGTCATCGAAGAGGGCGACGTCGTCTCCATCGACGGCTCCACCGGCAAGGTGTACCTCGGCGAGGTACCCGTCGTACCCTCCCCGGTCGTCGAGTACTTCGAGGGCCGCATGCACGCGGGCGCCGACGACGCCGACGAGCTGGTCGCCGCCGTGCACCGGATCATGGCGTACGCGGACCGCGTCCGTCGCCTGCGGGTGCGCGCCAACGCCGACAACGCCGAGGACGCCTCCCGCGCCCGTCGCTTCGGCGCCCAGGGCATCGGCCTGTGCCGCACCGAGCACATGTTCCTCGGTGAGCGCCGTGAGCTCGTCGAGCGCCTGATCCTCGCCGACACCGACGAGGAGCGCGACGAGGCACTCAGTGCCCTTCTGCCGCTGCAGAAGAAGGACTTCGTCGAGCTCTTCGAGGCGATGGACGGCCTGCCCGTCACCGTCCGCCTGCTGGACCCGCCGCTGCACGAGTTCCTGCCCGACATCACCGAGCTGTCGGTGCGCGTCGCCCTCGCCGAGGCCCGCCAGGACGCCAACGAGAACGACCTGCGCCTGCTCCAGGCCGTGCACAAGCTGCACGAGCAGAACCCGATGCTGGGTCTGCGCGGCGTGCGCCTCGGCCTGGTCATCCCCGGTCTGTTCAAGATGCAGGTCCGGGCGATCGCCGAGGCCGCCGCCGAGCGCATGAACGCCAAGGGCGACCCCCGCGCCGAGATCATGGTCCCGCTCGTGGGCACCGTCCAGGAGCTGGAGATCGTCCGCGAGGAGGCCGACCAGGTCATCGCCGAGGTCGAGGCCGCCACCGGCACCAGCCTCAAGCTGACCATCGGCACGATGATCGAGCTGCCGCGCGCCGCGCTGACCGCCGCCCAGATCGCCGAGGCCGCGCAGTTCTTCTCCTTCGGCACGAACGACCTGACCCAGACGGTGTGGGGCTTCTCCCGCGACGACGTCGAGGCCAGCTTCTTCACCGCGTACCTGGAGAAGGGCATCTTCGGGGTCTCGCCCTTCGAGACCATCGACAAGGACGGCGTCGGCTCGCTGGTCCGCCACGCGGTGGAACAGGGCCGGGCCACCCGCCCCGACCTCAAGCTCGGCGTCTGCGGCGAGCACGGCGGTGACCCCGAGTCGGTCCACTTCTTCCACGAGGTCGGTCTCGACTACGTCTCCTGCTCGCCCTTCCGGATCCCGGTGGCGCGCCTGGAGGCCGGTCGTGCGGCCGCCGAGTCCAAGGGCAGCGACAGCCGCTGACCCGCCGGCCCCGCGAGGGGCCCCATAGACCGCGCCTGTCCCCGGGTTCCCTGACTGCCCGGGGGCGGGCGCGCACTATTTCGTTGTTCGCCAAATCTTTACGCCAGCAGGCGGTGGACGGATCCCCACCCGTCCACCGCCGCTGTCATTCTGCCGGGCACGTCGGCGCTTCCCGTGCGACCGACCGCCAGGCCCCGCAAAGCCCCCCACGGCCTTCGCGGAGCGTTTCGGTCGCATCGGAGTGTGCCCGGCGGAGTACAGGATTTCGGTTGTCACGCCCCTGCCGAAAGGGGTTTCAACTGTGGCCGAAAGGGCGTGGTGACCACGTGTGACGGCATGCATACTCATGGGGCGGGGGGATTGCGGTTGCACAGGTGGGGGTTCGGTGCTGCGTATCCATTTCACTGGAGTGGACCTGGCACGCGTACGGATGGCAGGGCGTCCCGATGCGTTGTGGGAAACGATTCTGAGCTTTCACCGCTTAAGAGACCGGCGCGACGCCCGGTTGTTCGGTGAATGGCGGACGGAAACCCGGAGCAGGTTGAATGGTGAAACACGTACGCTCGGTATGCTTATACCGGGAAGGGGTTATTTCCCAGATTTCCTGACCCCCGTCGAGGGGCAGTACGGGTGGGACGTGGGCCTCGACGCCATACGGGGCATCCACCCCGAGCGCATGCGGCACGAGCTCGCGCTGCTCAGCGCGGGCGCGGGTACGGGTGCGTCCGTGCAGCCGAGGCTGCGCGAGTTCATGGACGCCGCCCCGGCCCACCTGCCCAGGGTGCTCGGCGAGCTGCGCGCGTACCACCGGGCGGCCGTGGAGCCGTACTGGACGCACATCCAGGCCCAGATCGAGGCCGAGCGGGCCGCCCGCGGGCGCGCCCTGCTGGACGGGGGCGCGGACGAGCTGCTGGCCTCGCTGCCGCCCATGCTGCGCTGGCGCGCCCCGGTGCTGGAGTGCGACTATCCGGTGGACCGTGACGTACGGCTGCGCGGGCGAGGGCTGCTGCTCCAGCCGTCCTTCTTCTGCCGGCGCACGGCGGTGACCCTGCACGACCCGGAGCTGCCGCCGGTGCTGGTCTACCCGGCCGCCGCGCACCTGGCCTCCGCTCCGGCGGGCGGCGACACCGCCCGGCCGGCGGTGGAGGAGCAGCGGGTGCGCACCCTGGGCAAGCTCGTCGGGCACACCCGCTCGGTGGTGCTGCGGGCCATAGGGGACGGGGCGACCACCAGCGAACTGGCCCGCCGGGCCGGGGTGTCGCTGGCCTCCGCGAGCCAGCACGCCTGCGTGATGCGCGAGGCGGGGCTGGTGACGACGCTGCGCCACGGCAACGCGGTGCTGCACACGGTGACCCCGCTGGGCGCCGCGCTGCTCAAGGGCGGGGCCGTGGCCTCATGACGGCGGCCGCACCCCGGGGTGGAGCCTCGGGGTGCGGCCGGTGGTGGGCGTGCGGCGCGCCGGCGCGGGGGTTGGACGCGGTGAGACGCCGGGTCAGACGCGGAACGGGCCCGTGACCTCGTACGTGATGCCGCCGGAGGAGCTGCCGCTCGTACCGCGCTGGCTGGAGAAGTAGAGCCGGTTGCCCGCGGGCGAGAAGGCCGGGCCGGTGATCTCCGAGGAGGACTGCCCGGTGATCCGCAGGAAGGGCGCGACCACGTCGTCCGGGGTGATCAGGCAGATCTCCATGTTGCCGCCGTCCTCGGCGATGTACAGGTCTCCGTACGAGGAGCCGGTGACGTTGTCGACGCCGGTCAGGGGGGCCGCGCCGCCGGGCACCAGCGAGTCGTCGTAGGCCAGCTCGTACGTGCCGGCGGCGAGGTTGAGCTGCCAGACCCGGTTGTCGCCCTTGGTGGTGAACCAGACGGTGTCGTTGGCGTAGTGGCAGCCCTCGCCGCCGCTGAAGCGCTTGGCGCCCGAGACCTGGTTCCGGGTCGTGGTCGGGGCGCCGTCCGGGTCCGGCACGGTCTGCCAGGTGAAGGAGCCGGAGGTGGCCGTGCCCGCCTTGAGGACCTGGAGGGTGCCGGAGGAGAGGTTGCCCCAGGTGCTCGGGACGAACCGGTAGAAGCAGCCGTCCGTCTCGTCCTCGGTCAGGTAGATCACCCGGCGCACCGGGTCGGCGGCCGCGGCCTCGTGCTTGAAGCGGCCCATGGCCGGGCGCTGGACGGCCGCGTTCACCCCGTACGGGTCGGTCTCGTAGACGTAGCCGAGGCTGACCTCCTCGCAGGACAGCCAGGTGTTCCAGGGGGTCTTGCCGCCGGCGCAGTTCTGGCGGGTGTTGGAGAGGATCCGGTAGGCGCCGGTGATCGTGCCCGAGGAGTTGAACTTCACGGCGCTCGCGCCGCCGGAGGGGTTGATCTCCGAGTTCGACACGTAGATCCAGCCCGTGCCGTCCGCGAAACAGGCGCCGCCGTCCGGGGCGCTGTGCCAGGTGTACGAGGTCCCGCTGACGGTCTGGCTCGAACGGGCGATCACCCGGCTGCTGAAGCCGCTCGGCAGCATGATGCCGTTCGCGTCCGCCGCGCCGAGGGCTCCGTACGGTCCCGCGCCGGGCTGGGCGGGCGCCGCGTAGGCGGCGCCGTGCATCAGCGTGCCGCCGAAGGCGGCGGCCGTCGAGCCGATGACGGCGCCGCGCAGGAAATTACGACGTTCCACGGTCACTCCTGGGGGAGGGAGGGTCCCGCGCCCGGTCGGGCGCGCGATCTCACGCGTGGAGGAACCTAGGAGAGCCGAGTTGACATGGCCATAACGCCGCATGACGCCCGGACGAAAAAACTTCGCGGTCGGGCGATGAGTTCTCCCCGGCGCCCCGGTCTACCTCTCGACAGCAGCGAGCAGCACCCACGAGAGAAGAGACCCCGACATGTCCCACGCCCAGATGATCTTCGTCAACCTGCCGGTCAAGGACCTGGACGCCAGCAAGGCCTTCTGGAGCAAGCTGGGCTACTCCTTCAACGCCCAGTTCACCGACGAGAACTGCGCCTCGATGGTCATCAGCGACACCATCGTCGCCATGCTCCTCGCGGAGGCCCGCTACAAGGACTTCACGCACAAGGAGATCGCGGACGCGACCACCACCTCCGAGGTGCTGCTCTGCCTGAGCGCCCCGAGCCGCGCCGCGGTCGACGAGCTGGTGGACGGGGCGCTGGCCGCCGGCGCCACCGAGCCCCGCCCCGCCCAGGACCACGGCGTCATGTACGGCCGCGCCTTCGACGACCTCGACGGCCACACCTGGGAGATCATGTGGATGGACCCGGCCATGGTCCAGGCCTGAGCCCCCGCCCGCGCGCTCAGGAGGTCGCGGCGGTCCGCACCGGGTAGGTCCGGACCGCCACCTCCTCGTCGTCCAGGCAGCGCCCCGACTCCAGGTCGAAACGCTGCTTGAGCAGCGGTGACGCCACGAAGGGCCGGCCCCCCACGGCCCCCACCAGCCCGCGCGAGAGCACGTGCGCCCCGGTGAAGGGGTCCTGGTTGCCGATGGCGTACGGGCGCCCCGCGCGGTCGACGAACACCGCGGCCTGGCTCCCGTCGGGCAGCAGCGCCGCGACCCCCCGCCCGGGCACGAGCGCGGACAGCTCGCACACCGTCAGCCAGCCCTGCGCCACCTGCAGTTCCACGGTCATCGGACTCCTCCGATCGTCAGGACGGCCAGGTCGGGCTTGACCTGGTCGCGCTCGGGTACGAACTTCACGGTCGGGTCGGGAGCGCCGGGTGCGTTGACGAAGGACACGAACCGGCGCAGCCGCTCCGGGTCCTCCAGCGTCTCGGCCCACTCGTCCCGGTAGTGCGCCACGTGCTCGGCCATCAGCGACTCCAGCTCCGCGCACAGCCCGAGCGAGTCGTGGACCACGACGTCCCGCAGGTGGGCCAGGCCCCCCTCCAGCCGGTCCAGCCAGGTGGAGGTCCGCTCCAGGCGGTCCGCGGTGCGGATGTAGAACATCAGGAACCGGTCGATCAGCCGGACCAGTTCCGCGTCCGACAGGTCCTGGGCGAGGAGGTCGGCGTGCCGCGGGGTGGCCCCGCCGTTGCCGCCGACGTAGAGGTTCCAGCCGCTCGCCGTCGCGATCACCCCGAAGTCCTTGCTCTGCGCCTCCGCGCACTCGCGGGCGCAGCCGGAGACCGCCGACTTGAGCTTGTGCGGGGCGCGCAGCCCGCGGTAGCGGAGCTCCAGGTCGATGGCCATCTTGACGCTGTCCTGGACCCCGTAGCGGCACCAGGTCTGCCCCACGCAGGACTTCACCGTCCGCAGGGCCTTGCCGTAGGCGTGCCCGGACTCGAATCCGGCGTCGACGAGCCGCGCCCAGATCCGCGGGAGCTGGTCCACGCTCGCGCCGAAGAGGTCGATGCGCTGGCCTCCGGTGATCTTCGTGTAGAGGCCGAAGTCGCGGGCCACCTCGCCGATCACGATCAGCTTGTCGGGGGTGATCTCGCCGCCGGGGATGCGCGGGACGACCGAGTACGAGCCGTTGCGCTGCAGGTTCGCGAGGAAGTGGTCGTTGGTGTCCTGGAGGGCGGCCTGCTCCCCGTCCAGGACGTAGCCGCTGGCGCCCAGGGTCGGTGCGAGGGAGGCGATGATCGAGCCGACGGTGGGCTTGCAGACCTCGCAGCCGTCGCCGCCCCGGGCCTCGGGGCGGCCGTGGCCGTCCAGGATCTCCTCGTACGAGGTCAGGCGCCGGGTGCGGACGATCTCGTAGAGCTCGGCCCGGGTGAAGGGGAAGCAGCCGCACAGCCCCTGGTCGGTGGCGGCCGGGAGCAGCTGGCCGATCACCTTGAGGCAGCTGCCGCAGCCGGTGCCCGCCTTGGTGCACTTCTTGACCTCGGGGAGGGTGGCGCAGGCGGTGATGGCCTTCTTGGTGACGTTGTGGCAGGAGCAGATGACCGCGTGGTCCGGGAGCGAGGACGGGCCGAGCGCGACGGGCGCGCCGAGACCGGCGGGCAGCACCAGCTGCTCGGGGGAGACGGGCGGGACGCTGCCGGTGAGCGGGCGCAGCAGCCCGTAGGAGTCCGCGTCGCCGACCAGGACCCCGCCGAGGAGGACCCCGTCGGGGGAGACCACGAGCTTCTTGTAGATCCCCGAGCGGGAGTCGGACCACACGACGTCGAGGCTGCCTTCGGCGGCTCCGTGGGCGTCGCCGAAGGAGGCCACGTCCACGCCGAGCAGCTTGAGCTTGGTCGAGAGGTCGGCGCCGGTGAACTCCTTCTCGCGGCCCAGCAGGTCCTCGGCGGCGGTCTCCGCCATCTCGTAGCCGGGCGCGACCAGGCCGTAGACCCGGCCGTCGACCGCGAGCGCGCACTCGCCGATGGCGTAGACGTGCGGGTCGCTCGTGCGGCACCGGGCGTCGACCGCGATGCCGCCGCGCTCACCGACCTCCAGCCCGGCCCCGCGGGCCAGCTGGTCGCGGGGGCGGACGCCGGCGGAGAAGACGACGAGGTCGGTGTCGACGGTCGAGCCGTCGGAGAGCCGCATGCCGCTGACCCGGCCGTCCTCGCCGGTCAGCACCTCCTGCGTGCCGACCCCGGTGTGCACGGTCAGGCCCATGGACTCGATGGTGCGCAGCAGGGCGGCGCCCCCGCCCTCGTCGACCTGGACGGGCATCAGGCGGGGGGCGAACTCGACGATGCGAGTGGTCAGGCCCAACCCCTGGAGGGCGCCGGCGGCCTCCAGACCGAGCAGGCCGCCGCCGACGACCGCGCCGCTCGTGCGCGTCTTGGCGTACTCCTCGATCGCGAGGAGGTCCTCGATGGTGCGGTAGACGAAGCAGCCGGGGGCGTCCTTGCCGGGGACGGGCGGCACGAAGGGGTAGCTGCCGGTGGCCAGGACCAGCACGTCGTACGGGAAGACCCGCCCCGAGCGGGAGGTGACGGTGCGGGCGTCCCGGTCGATGCTCTCGGCGGGGTCGTCGAGGTGGAGGGTGATGCCGTGCTCCGCCATGAACCCGGCGGGCGTCAGCGACAGGTCCTCGGGGGTGCTGCCGGAGAAGTACGAGGTCAGGTGCACCCGGTCGTAGGCCGGCCGGGGTTCCTCGCTCAGCACGGTGATCCGGTGGCCGGCGGTGGCGCCGCGCTCGGCGAGCGCCTCCAGGTAGCGCTGGCCGACCATGCCGTGCCCGATGAGCACGATGTGGGGCAGGGGCTCGGTCACGGTCATGTCAGTGGCCTCCGTCGTCGGTGAGCAGGTGGAACAGGTCGTGCGGTGATTCCTCGCCCTCCCAGGTGCGGGCGAGGGCGCCCACGGTGGAGAGCTCGCCGAGCAGGACCCCGCCGACGAGGCGGTCGTCGCGCAGGACGACCTTCCGGTAGGTCCGGCGGGTCGCGTCGGTGAGGCGGACCACGTCGTCGCCGGGGCGCGGCGTGGTCTCCCCGAAGGAGGCGAGGTCGAAGTGACCGTCGGCTCCGCCGAGGGTGAGGCGGGTGAGGGCGCGGGTGCCGGTGTACGGCGTGGGGCGGCCGGTGAGGGTCGCGGCGAGGGCGTCGGCCTGCTCCAGCGCCGGGCCGGCCAGGCCGTAGACCTGGCCCGCATGCTCGGCGCAGTCGCCGATGGCGTGGATGCGCGGGTCGCTGGTGCGCAGGTGGTCGTCGACCACGACGCCGCGGCGTACGTCGAGCCCGGCGGCCTGCGCGAGCCCGATGCGGGGGCGTACGCCGCAGGCGAGCACGACGAGGTCGGCGTCGAGGCGGTAGCCGTCGGCGAGTTCGACTCCCGTGACCCGGCGCGGCCCGCGCGCCCCGGCCGGCGGCGGGGCCGACAGCAGGCCGCGGACCCGGCACTCCGTGTGGATCTCCACGCCGAGCGAGGTCAGGTGGGTGTGCAGCAGCGCGGCCGCGTCGGCGTCCAGCTGGCGTTCCATCAGGCGCTCGCCCTGCTGGGCCAGGACCACCTGCGCGCCCCGCGCGGCCAGGGCGCGGGCCGCCGAGACGCCCAGCAGGCCGCCGCCGATCACCACGACCCGCCCGCCGGGGCGCACGGCCGCCGAGAGGGCCAGGCAGTCGTCCATGGTGCGGAAGGCGTGGACCCCGTCCGGGAGGTCGCGCCCCTCGGGCTCGAACAGCCCGCGCAGGGGCGGCAGCACCGCGTTCGAACCGGTGGCCAGCACCAGGGCGTCGTACCGCTCCACCGTGCCGTCGTCGCACAGCACCGTCCGGTCGGCGCGGTCGATCCGTACCGCCCGGACGCCGCGGCGCAGCGCCGGTCCGGGGGCGGGCAGGGCGGTCACCTCCGGCGCGTAGCGGCCCGCGAGCACTTCGGCGAGCAGCACCCGGTTGTACGGGACGTGCGGCTCCTCGCCGAGGACGGTCACCTCCGCGCCACCGGTCAGCCGCGCGGCCAGTCGCAGGCCCGCGAGGCCGCCGCCGATCACCACCACACGCTGTTCCGAGGTCATGCCATGAGCGTGCGCGGTCGCTGTTTCCCCTCCGCATCGCTCCTGTTACCCGGACGGAACGCCGACCTCAGCGCCCCGGTCGCCCGTCCGTGAGGGCTGCCGCGACCGGTGGCCCGAAGGGGCGGTGAGCGGCGAAGCTCAACCTTTGCGCAACTTTCCGGTGATCGATGGCCACTGCACCCACCGGCTCCATAAGGTCGGACGCGTGCCTGACATATCAACGACCATGATCATCGTGTTGTGCGTGGCCGCCGCGGCGGCCGGCTGGATCGACGCGGTGGTGGGCGGCGGCGGCCTGCTGCTCCTGCCCGCCCTGCTGCTCGGCCTGCCGAACGCCCACCCCGCCACCGTCCTCGGCACGAACAAGGCCGTGGCCATCGTCGGCACCGCGGGCGCGGCCGTGACGTACGTCCGCAAGGCCCCGGTGGACGTGAAGCTCGCCGTCCGCATCGGCTTGGCCGCGCTGGCCGGCTCGATGGGCGGCGCCGCGCTCGCCGGCGGCATCAGCAAGGACGCCCTGCGTCCGCTGATCATGGCGGTGCTCGTGGTCGTCGCCGGCTTCGTCGTCTTCAAGCCGGCCTTCGGCACCGCTCCGGCCGCCTCGCCCGTCAGCCGGCGGCGGGTACTGCTGGCCATCGGCCTCGCGGGCCTCGGCATCGGCTTCTACGACGGCCTCATCGGGCCCGGCACCGGCACCTTCCTGGTGCTCGCGCTGACGGCCCTGCTCCACCTCGACCTGGTCACCGCCTCCGCCACCGCCAAGATCGTCAACTGCTGCACCAACGCCGGGGCGCTCGCGATGTTCGCCTACCAGGGCATGGTGCTGTGGCAGCTGGCCGCGCTGATGGCGGTGTTCAACCTGGCCGGAGGCATGATCGGCGCCCGCATGGCGCTGCGGAAGGGCAGCGGCTTCGTGCGCGGCGTCCTGCTGACGGTGGTGGGCGCGCTGGTGGTCAAGCTCGGGATCGAGCAGTGGGGCTGAGGTCCGTGCCCGCCGCCACGGTCCCGCAGGCCCGTACGACTAGTACGTCCCCGTGAGGTGCGCGAAGACGACCACGTTGCCGCGGTAGCCGGTGCGCGGGGAGAAGCCCCCGCCGCAGGTGATCACCCGTAGCTCGGCCCGCGGCGAGGGCCCGTACACGCGGGTGTCCGGGAAGGCCTTGGCGTCGAAGACCTCGACGGCGTGGACCGTGAACACGGCCGTACGCCCGTCCGCGCGCGGCACCTCGATCGCGGCTCCGCGGCGCAGGGCGCCCAGCTGGTAGAAGACCCCCGGCCCCGCCGCGTCGTCCACGTGCCCGGCGATGACGGCCGTGCCCGTGGCGCCCGGGGTGGTGCCCTCGCGGTACCAGCCCGCCAGGTCGCGCCGCGCGGGCGGGGGCACTTGGAGGCTGCCGTCGCGCTCCAGGCCCAGGCCGGCCAGCGCGGCGTCGACCCCGATGGAGGGGATCCGGATCCGGCTGGGGGGCGATCCGGGCAGGGGCGCGATGCCGGGGCCGGTGGCGGCGGCGCCGGCGGCGGTCAGGGCCTCGGCGGGGGAGGGCAGCGGTGGCCCGACCGGCTCGCGGGAACCGCTGGTCACCAGCCAGATCCCGATGCAGGCGGCGAGCGCGACGAGGCCCCCGTGGCGGGCGGTGCGGATGCGGCCGGCCCGGCCGGGGGAGCGCACACCGGACCCCGATCCCCTTCCGGAGTCTCTCCGGGCGCCCCCTGCGGGGTCCGCGCGGTCGGCGTTCGTGGGCCAGGGCTGCCGGTCACGGCCGCCGAAGGCGCCGAAATCGCCACCCATGCGTGCCCCCTCGGCTGTCGTTTCGGGGTGATGGCCGTCGCCCGGCCCCGCGAACGGGGGGGACCTCGCGGGGCGGGCGACGGGGGACGGTACCGGGCGGACCGCGGCCGGAGCCGCGGTGGGCGTCCGTCAGCTCCGCGTGCCGCTCGCCCGGCGACGCAGGAGCCAGGTACCGCCGACGGCGGACGCGGCCAGGACGGCCACCCCCGCCGCGATCTTGACGGGGTCGGAGGCGGTGGTCGTGCCACCGCCCACCCCGGTGTTGACGTGGCCCTGCGGGCCGCGGTCGGTGACGACCAGGTCGCCGGTGGCGAACTTGCCGTTCGCGCAGGTCGCGCCGATGCCGTAGGTGCCGGGGCGGGCGCTGGGGGACACCTGGAACTGCCCCACCACCGCCTCCTTGTGGGTGCCCGGGACCAGCTTGAACCGGCCGCCGCCGACCGTCGTCGCATCGCCGTCGGCGTGGCTGCCCTTCCCGCAGGCGCCGGTGTTCACGGTGACGGTGGCGCCGGGGGCGGCGGACTTGGGCCACACCTCCAGCGGGGCGAAGTCCCCGGGGGAGAAGCCCACCATGCCGAGGTCGACGGCGGCGACCGCGCCGGCGACCGGGCCGATGAACGCGGCGGCGGTCAGCGCGGTCGCGGTCAGCACGTGTGCGGTACGTCGGCGCATGGGGTCACTCCTGGAGACACGGGGTCGTGTCTCCGAGGTAACCCGCCCCGCCCCGCCCCCGCCTCCTGATGTCTCGTCAGGTCTGCTCCGGCGTGGTCCGCCGCGTGACCGTTCTCGCAGGTCGCAGGCCTACAAGCGGCCATACGAGCCACACGCGCCGTCCGGGTGACCCCTCGGCGACGGCGGTGCGTACCGTGGTGGGGCCACCGGACACCCCGAGCCGAAGGAGGAGGGCCCGTGCCCACGGTCGAACGGCCATCGGACCCGAGCGCCGCGCTCCCGTTCTTCGTGTACGGGACCCTGCGCCCGGGCGAGGTCAACCACGACCTGTTCCTGCGCGGCCGCACCGCCTCGGAGGAGCCCGCCACCCTGCCGGACGCGGCGCTCTACGACGGTCCCGGCTACCCGTACGCCCTGCACCGCCCCGGCTCGGCCGTGGTCGGGGAGCTGATCACCGCGGCGCCGGACGCGTACGGGGAGCTGCTGGCCGCGCTGGACGTGCTGGAGGAGTACGCGGGCCCCGGCCGCCCGGGCAACCTCTACGACCGGATCGCCCGCGAGGCCCTGCGCCCCGACGGCACGACGGTGCGGGCCTGGGTCTATCTGGCGTCCCCGCCGTTGGCGCGCCGTCTGACGCAGGCGGGCGTCGAGATACCCGGCGGGGACTGGCTGCGGCGGTAGCGACCTGCGACGGCAGCGGGTCGACGGGCCGGCCGAACGGAACGGACCGGACGGGAACGGACCGGAACGGGCTACAAGCCCTCGGCCCCGCGGTTGCGCAGCCGCTGGCCGTACTGCTGGAGCACCCACAGCTCTTCCTGGACCGCGGCCAGCTGCTCCGGCGGGGCCTGCGGGCCGAGGCGCGACAGCGTGCCCTGGATCTCGTGGACCCGCCGGTCGACGGCCCGCAGCCGCACCTGGACCAGCTGGACCCCCGCGTAGACCTCGTCCACCGTCTTGGCGTGGATGGCCTCGACGGCGAGCTCCGTGACCAGCGCGCGCACGGTGTCGTTCGGGGCGGCCGCGCGGACGCGGGCCAGGTAGTCGTCGGCGGCGAGCGAGGCGCCGCCCGCGTCCAGGATCGCCTGGCGCACGGCAGCGTACGGCGGGGCCGTGAATTCGTCCATGCCGTAGGCGTCGAAGGCCGGCGAGACCAGGGCCGGCCGCTGGAGGGCCAGCTTCAGCAGCTCGCGCTCGGTGCGGTGGGCCGGGCTGCGCAGGTTCAGCGCGGGGCCGCCGGCCGGCTTCGGGGCGGACGCGGAGGGGGCTTCGGCCTGGTGGGAGGGCCGGCCGCCGCCCCTGCCCTGCTGCGGGGGCTGGTTCCCGCGCTCCCGGGCCCAGCGGGCCAGTTGCGCCACCCGCTTGACCACGAACTGCTCGTCGCGGATGCCCAGCATCCCCGCCAGCTGGACCGCCGACTCGTGCTGGATCGCGATGTTCTTGATGTTCGCGACGACCGGAGCCGCCTCGTCCAGGGCGGCCGCCCGGCCCGCCGGGTTCTCCAGGTTGTGCCGGGCGACGATGTGCCGCAGCGCGAACTCGAAGAGCGGCGTACGGGACTCCACCAGCCCGGCCACGGCCGCGTCACCCTGCGCGAGGCGCAGGTCGCAGGGGTCCATCCCGCCCGGGGTGATCGCGATCGAGGTCTCGGCGGCGAACTTCTGGTCGTCCTCGAAGGCCCGCAGCGCCGCCTTCTGGCCCGCGGCGTCACCGTCGAAGGTGAAGATCACCTCGGCGGTGGCGTTGTCCATCAGCAGCCGGCGCAGGATCTTGATGTGGTCCCCGCCGAAGGCCGTGCCGCAGGTGGCGATGGCGGTGGTGACCCCGGCCATGTGGCAGGCCATCACGTCCGTGTAGCCCTCGACCACCACGGCCCGCGAGGTCTTCGCGATCTCCTTCTTCGCCAGGTCGATGCCGTACAGCACCTGGGACTTCTTGTAGATCGCCGTCTCGGGGGTGTTCAGGTACTTCGGGCCGTTGTCGTCGTCGCGCAGCTTGCGCGCTCCGAAGCCGACCACCTCGCCGCTGATGTCGCGGATCGGCCACATCAGGCGGCCGCGGAAGCGGTCGATCGGCTTGCCGCTGCGGCTGTCCTGGGCGAGCCCGGAGGTGATCAGCTCCTTGTCGCTGAAGCCCTTGCCGCGCAGGAAACGGGTCAGGTGGTCCCAGCCGGCCGGGCTGTAGCCGACGCTGAAGTGCGCGGCCGCGGCCTGGTCGAAGCCGCGCTCCGCCAGGAACTTGCGGCCGATCTCCGCCTCGGGGCTGCCCAGCTGGTCGACGTAGAACTGGGCGGCCGCCTTGTGCGCCTCGACGAGCCGGATGCGCTCACCGCGCCCGCTCGTACCGGCGGTGTAGCCGCCTTCCTCGTACCGCAGGCTGATCCCGGCCAGGCCCGCCAGGCGCTCGACCGCCTCCGAGAAGGAGAGGTGGTCGATCTTCATGACGAAGTCGAGGGTGTCCCCGCCCGCCTGGCAGCCGAAGCAGTGGTAGAGGCCCTTGCTGGGGCTGACCTGGAAGGAAGGGGACTTCTCGTCGTGGAAGGGGCAGAGGCCCTTGAGGTTGCCGCCGCCCGCGTTGCGCAGCTGGAGGTAGTCGGAGATCACGGCGTCGATCGGGACCGCGTCCCGTACCGCCTTCACGTCGTCGTCGTTGATCCGTCCTGCCACCCGTGAAGTCTACGGCCGGGCGCCGACAAACCCGTCAGGCCCCCTCGGCCCCGACCAGCGACTCAAGCGGAACTGACGGGTCCGCCAGTGCGTCGCGATCCACCGGCGCCTTTGACCTGATCAGGGCCTGGATGTGCTCGGTGACGTCCCACACGTTCACGTTCATCCCGGCCAGCACCCGGCCCTCCGAGAGCCAGAAGGCGATGAACTCCCGCTTGCCCACGTCGCCGCGGATCAGCACCTGGTCGTAGCCGCCGGGCGGCGCGTACCCCGAGTACTCCAGACCCACGTCGTACTGGTCGGAGAAGAAGTACGGGACCCTGTCGTAGGAGACCTCCCGGCCCAGCATCGCCCGCGCGGCGGCCGGCCCGCCGTTGAGGGCGTTGGCCCAGTGCTCCACGCGCAGCCGGGTCCCGAGCGCCGGGTGGTGGGCGGCGGCGACGTCCCCGGCCGCGTAGACGTCCGGGTCGGACGTGCGCAGCGACGCGTCCACGGCGATCCCGCCGCCGTGCTCCCGGTCGACCAGCGCCAGCCCGGCCGTCTCGGCGAGCGCGGTGCGCGGCGCGGCCCCGATCGCGGCGAGCACCGCGTGCGCGGGGTGCTCCTCCCCGTCGTCCGTACGGGCGGCCAGCACCATGCCGTCGTGACCCACGATCTCGGTCAGCCGGGCCCCGAAGTGGAAGCGCACCCCGTGCTCGGCGTGCAGGTCGCCGAAGAGCCGGCCGATCTCCGGGCCGAGCACCGTGTGCAGCGGCGTGGCCTCCGGTTCGACCACGGTCACCTCGGCGCCGTACCCGCGGGCCGCGGCGGCGACCTCCAGGCCAATCCACCCGGCGCCCGCGATCAGCAGGTGGCCGTTGTCCCGGCCGAGTCCGGCCAGGACGCCCTTGAGCCGCTCGGCGTGCGCGAGGCGGCGCAGGTGGTGCACCCCCGCCAGTCCGGTGCCGGGGACGTCCAGGCGGCGCGGCTCGGCGCCGGTGGCCAGCAGCAGCTTGTCGTAGTGCAGGGCCGTACCGTCCCCCAGGACCACCTTCTTGGCCTCCCGGTCGAGGTGCACCGCGGGCTGCCCGAGGTGCAGTTCGACGTCGGAGGCCGCGTACCAGGAGGGCTCGTGGACGAAGACGCTCTCGCGCTCCTCCTTGCCCGTGAGGTATCCCTTGGAGAGCGGAGGCCGTTCGTACGGATGGTCGCGCTCGTCCCCGATGAGGATCACCCGCCCCGTGAACCCCTCCGACCTCAGCGCCTCGGCCGCCTTCGCCCCGGCCAGCCCCGCCCCGACGATGACGAACGTCCGGTGTGCGTCGACCACGTGATGCCTCCTCATAACCTCTCCGCCACATGCCACCACATGCGAGCGTCCCGCACTGAGCCTGCCGCGTGAAGGGGGAGTGGCTCGATCAGCTCACCCTTCGGCGCGTCGGGTGCGCCGCGTGAGACGCGCGTGCAGGGAACGGGCGGATGCGTCCGTCAGACACGCGATCTGGTCGATGACCGCCCGTTTCCTGGCCTTGTCGTCCGGGGCCGCGTCGAAGATCGCCCGGAACTGCGGGTCCAGGCCCTCGGGGGCGCGTGCGCTGAGCGCCTCCGCCAGTTCGGCCAGGACGACGCGCTGGTCGGCGCGGATCCGCTCCTGCTCGTCGCGCTGCATGACGTACAGGTCGGCGACCGCCTTGAGCACCGCGCACTCGTGGCGCGCCTCCCGCGGGACCACCAGCTCGGCGCCGTACCGGGTGAGGCGGCCCGAGCCGTACGCCTCCCGGGTGGCGCCCTCGGCGGCCAGGCAGAAACGGCCGATCAGCTGGCTCGTGGCGTCCTTCAGGCGGGCCTGGGCGACGGCCGACCCGTCGTACCCGTGCGGCCACCACTCCTGCTCCATCAGCCGGTCGAGAGCGGCCCGCAACTCCTCGGGCTCGGTGTCGGCGGGCACGTACCGGCCGATGGCGACCCGCCAGATCGCCGTGCGCTCCGGCTCGGCGAACAGCAGGTTGGGATCGAGGTGGCCGGCGTGCAGGCCGTCCTCGAAGTCGTGGACGCTGTACGCCACGTCGTCGGCCCAGTCCATGACCTGGGCCTCGAAGCACTTGCGGTCGGCGGGTGCGCCGCGCCGCAGCCACGCGAAGACCGGCAGGTCGTCCTCGTACGCGCCGAACTTGACCGAGCCGGGGTCGGTGGGGTGGTCCCCGCGGGCCCACGGGTACTTCGTCGCCGCGTCCAGGCAGGCCCGGGTGAGGTTCAGTCCGACGCTGACCAGCTCGCCGCTCGCCGGATCGGGCATGAACCGCTTGGGCTCCAGCCGGGTCAGCAGGCGCAGCGACTGTGCGTTGCCCTCGAAGCCGCCGCAGTCCTTGGCGAACTCGTTGAGCGCCTCCTCGCCGTTGTGGCCGAAGGGCGGATGGCCCATGTCGTGGGAGAGGCAGGCGGCTTCCACGAGGTCGGGATCGCAGCCCAGCGCGGCCCCCAGCTCCCGGCCGACCTGCGCGCACTCCAGTGAGTGCGTGAGGCGCGTACGGGGACTGGCGTCCCAGTCGTACGACCGGCTGCCGGGGGTGACGACCTGGGTCTTGCCGGCGAGGCGGCGCAGCGCGGCCGAGTGCAGCACACGGGCGCGGTCGCGCTGGAAGGCGGTCCGGCCGGGCCGTTTGTCGGGCTCGGCGGCCCAGCGCTCGGTGTCGGCTGCGTCGTAGAGGGCGTCGGGGTCGTCTGCGGGGCCGTACGGGGTGCCTTCCATGACAAGACGGTAACCGGAACGACTGACAGATCGGGATCAGGCGGAGACGAGTTCCGGCCGGGCCGGTCCGAGGGGCGCGGCCACGGGCTGAGCGGCGGCGCGGGCCAGGGCCTCGTCGTAGCGGTGCAGCACCAGCCGGGCCAGGGCCGGGTGGTCGCCCAGCGGAGCGGCCGCGAGGGCGGGCGCCGCGGCGGCGCACTGGGTGGCGAACCGGCCGTGGGCGGCGAAGTACGAGGCCACGGCGATCCGGTGGTGCCCGCGCGCGGCCAGGGCACGGACCGCCTCGGGGGTGCTCGGCGCGGCGGCCGAGGCGTAGGCCGGCACCACCGGGATCCCGCCGAGGCGTTCGGAGAGCAGCTCGGCGGTGCGGCGGGTGTCGGTCGCGGCGTCCGGGTCGCGGGAGCCGGCGGCGGCCAGGACGACGGCCGCGCCCGGGCCGGGGTCCGGGCTCCAGCCGGCCTCCAGGAGCCGCTCGTAGAGGGCCTCGACCAGCAGCGGATGCGGGCCGAGCGGGGCGGCGACGCGGGTGCGCAGGTGGGCCGCCCGCGCGGCGGCCGCGGGCAGGTCGCGCTTGACGTGGTAGCCCCGGCCGAGCAGCAGCGGGACGAGGACGGCCTCGCCGGTCAGCTCCCCGAGGACCTCGTCGAGGAGCGGCTCGTTCAACTCGATGTGGCCGAGGCGGACATCGAGCCGGGGGCGGAGTTCACGGACCCGTTCGAGGAGGGCGAGGGCGGTGTGCAGGGCGCGCGGGTCGCGGCTGCCGTGCGCGACGGCGACGAGGGTGGGCTGCATGGGCGGACTCCGGGTCGGCGCAGGCCGCTGAGCTGGGTGCCCAGCTGGATGGTGATGCGGCCGAGCAGCTCGGCGGCACTGTCGAAGGGGAAGGCGGGGGACTCGGGAGGGTGCACCGGCTCCGTCATGCACCGATCCTGCGCCCCGGAGGTTGCCGTCGTGTTGCGCCGGGGTGACGGGTGTTCTTTCCGGTTGCTCACAGCGCCGTCGGCACGGAATGTCGGGGGCTGCGGGGACCCGCACCGGCGCGGATCGGGCCGCCGGGCGAACCACACGGGCCCCACGAGCGTCCTGACCAGGGAAGCAGCAGCCGAGACACCAGGGGGACGGACGATGCGCGGAGCGCGCCTGCCGAGAGTCACGTGGAGCCGGGCGGCCGCGGCGCTGCGCAGCGTGCGGTGCCGGCGGCTCGCGGTGCAGGGCGTCATGGCGGGCTGCGTGCTGGCGCTGCTGCCCTCGGCGTGGATGCACGCGGCGGCCGCCGACCGGCTGCGGACCACCGCCGACGCGCCCGCCGCCGGGGTGGCGGTGGTGTTCGGGGCGGGCCTGTGGCGCGGGCAGCCCACCCCCTACCTCGCCGACCGGCTCGACGCCGCCGCCGAGCTGTACCGCACCGGCAAGGTCAAGGTCGTGCTGGTCACGGGGGACAACAGCCGCAGCGAGTACGACGAGCCCGACGCGATGCGCACGTACCTGACCGCGCACGGGGTGCCGGACGGCCGGATCGTCAGCGACTACGCCGGCTTCGACACCTGGGACTCCTGCGTACGGGCCAAGAAGATCTTCGGCGTCGAGCGGGCCGTCCTGGTCACGCAGGGCTTCCACATCCGCCGGGCCGTCGCCCTGTGCCAGGCGGCGGGCCTGGACTCCTACGGCGTCGGCGTGGCCGACGTGCACGACGCCACCTGGTACTACGGGGAGACCCGCGAGGTCTTCGCGGCGGGCAAGGCGGCCCTGGACGCGGCCTTCAAGCCCGCCCCCCGCTTCCTCGGCCCGAAGGAGCCGGGCGTGTCGCAGGCCCTGGCGGCCGCGGGCGGCTGACGGGCCCCCCCGGCCGTGCCCGCGGCGGCCCGGCGCCTGCCTCACCGCAGGCGGCGGGCGGCGCTGAGGTGGAGCACCCGGACTTGTAACGCGCCGCGGCGCCCCGCGTAACACCACCGACGCACGCTGGGGCGCATGCACCTCTCGGACTCCGCCACCGCCACGCACTGCCCGTACTGCGCGCTGCAGTGCGGCATGAACCTCCGTCCGGAGCCGGGCGGGGCGGGCGTGACGGTGGAGGAGCGCGCGGACTTCCCCGTGAACCGGGGTGCGTTGTGCGGCAAGGGCCGCACCGCCCCCGCCGTGCTCTCCTCCCGGGTGCGCCTGACGCAGCCGCTCGTCCGCACCCACGCCGGGCGGCTCGAACCGGCCACCTGGGAGGAGGCGCTCGACGCCGTCGCCGAGGGCCTCGCCCGGACGGGCCGCGCGTACGGACCGGACGCCGTCGGCGTCTTCGGCGGCGGCGGGCTCACCAACGAGAAGGCCTACGCGCTCGGCAAGTTCGCCCGCGTGGCGCTGCGCACCTCCCAGATCGACTACAACGGCCGCTTCTGCATGTCCTCGGCCGCCGCCGCGCACCAGCGGGCCTTCGGGCTCGACCGCGGCCTGCCCTTCCCGCTGGAGGACATCCCGCGCACCGGCTGCGTGATCCTCGTCGGCTCGAACCTGGCCGAGACCATGCCGCCCGCCCTGCGCTACCTCACCGAGCTCAAGGCCAACGGCGGCACCCTGATCGTCATCGACCCGCGCCGCACGCGCACGGCCGAGCAGGCCGATCTGCACCTGGCCCCCCGCCCGGGCACCGACCTCGCCCTCGCGCTGGGGCTGCTGCACCTGGTCGTCGCGGAGGGCCGTACGGACGAGGAGTTCATCGCCGGGCGTACCACAGGCTGGGAGGAGGCCCGGGCGGCCGCGATGGCCCACTGGCCCGAGCTGGTCGAGCGCATCACCGGCGTGCCGCTCCCCAGGCTCCGCGAGGCGGTGGCGATGTTCTGCGCCCCCGAAACCGCGATGGTCCTCACCGCCCGCGGCCCGGAGCAGCAGTCCAAGGGCACCGACACCGTCGGCGCCTGGATCAACCTGTGCCTGGCCACCGGCCGCGCCGGCCGGCCGCTCTCCGGCTACGGCTGCCTCACCGGGCAGGGCAACGGCCAGGGCGGCCGCGAGCACGGCCAGAAGGCCGACCAGCTCCCCGGCTACCGCAAGCTGACCGACCCTGCGGCCCGCGCGCACGTCGCCGGGGTCTGGGGCGTGGACCCCGACAGCCTGCCCGGGCCCGGCCGCAGCGCGTACGAACTCCTCGACGCCCTCGGTACGGACGTCCGCGCCCTGCTCCTCATGGGCTCCAACCCGGTGGTCTCGGCCCCCCGCGCCGCGCACGTCGAGGACCGCATCCGCTCCCTGGACTTCCTCGCGGTCGCCGACGTCGTCCTGTCCGAGACGGCGGCCCTCGCCGACGTGGTCCTCCCGGTCACCCAGTGGGCGGAGGAGACCGGCACCACCACCAACCTGGAAGGCAGGGTCCTGCTGCGCCGCCGGGCCCTGACCCCGCCGCCGGGCGTGCGCACCGACCTGTACGTGCTGCACGGACTCGCGGCCCGCCTCGGCGTCGAGAAGGGCTTCCCCACCGCCCCCGAGGAGGTCTTCGACGAGCTGCGCCGCGCCTCGGCGGGCGGCCCGGCCGACTACTCGGGCATCAGCTACGACCGCATCGAGGCCGAACAGGGCGTGTTCTGGCCCTGCCCGGACGGCTCGCCGGGCACGCCCCGCCTGTTCCTCGACCGGTTCGCCACCGACGACGGCCGGGCCCGCTTCGTCCCCGTCTCCCACCGCGACGCCGCCGAGGTCCCGGACGCCGACTACCCCCTCCTGCTCACCACGGGCCGCGTCGTCGCCCAGTACCAGTCGGGGGCCCAGACCCGCCGCGTGGACGAGCTCAACGCGGCCGCCCCCGGCCCCTTCGTGGAGCTGCACCCGCGCCTCGCCGCCCGCATCGGCGCCGTCGACGGCAGCCCCCTGGCGGTGACCTCCCGCCGCGGCCGCGCGGTGGCCCCGGCCCGCATCACGGACGCCATCCGCGCGGACACGGTCTTCATGCCCTTCCACTGGCCGGGCGAGGGCCGCGCCAACACGCTGACCAACCCGGCCCTCGACCCGGTCTCCCGGATGCCGGAGTTCAAGGTCTGCGCCGTCCGCGTCGAGCTGGTCTAGAGGAGCTCATCTCGGACATACGTCCGATCTGCATCGGGGTTCCCGCCAAGGGGTAACCATCCGGTCACGCACCGGACTCAGAAAGTGGGCGCACGACCCTCGTGGGGGTGATGTGCCGTACCCCACACTGAGGGCGGTGCCCCCGTCCTCGGAGCCCTGGAGGTCGCCCCCGTGCAGACCCGGACCCTGACCGTGAACGTGAGCGAGTCCTCGGAGGCCACGCCCGTGGACGAAGAGCCCGAGGTACTGGAGCTGATCGAACCAGTGCCCGCTGCGCGCAGGCGGAGCCCAGGGGACAGCGGGAGCGGAGCGGGTCCTTCCGCCGATCTGTTCCGGCAGTACCTCCGCGAGATAGGCAGGATCCCGCTGCTCACCGCCGTCGAGGAGGTCGACCTCGCGCGGCGCGTCGAAGCGGGTCTGTTCGCCGAGGAGAAGCTCGCCAGCACCCCCGATCTCGACTCGCAGCTCGCCGTTGACCTGGACAAGCTCGTCGTCATGGGGCGCATGGCCAAGCGCCGTCTCATCGAGTCGAACCTGCGGCTCGTCGTCTCCGTCGCGAAGCGGTACGTGGGCCGCGGGCTCACCATGCTCGACCTGGTGCAGGAGGGGAACCTCGGGCTCATCCGGGCCGTTGAGAAGTTCGACTACGCCCGCGGCTACAAGTTCTCCACCTACGCCACCTGGTGGATCCGCCAGGCCATGTCCCGGGCCCTCGCCGACCAGGCCCGGACCATCCGCGTCCCGGTGCACGTCGTCGAGCTGATCAACCGGGTCGTCCGCGTCCAGCGGCGCATGCTCCAGGAGCGCGGCTACGAGCCCACGGCCGAAGAGGTGGCCGCCCACCTGGAGTTGAGCCCCGAGCGGGTCCTCGAAGTGCTCCGTCTCGCCCAGGAGCCGGTCTCCCTGCACGCCCCGGTCGGCGAGGAGGACGACGTCGCGCTCGGTGACCTCATCGAGGACGGCGACGCCGCGTCCCCCGTGGAGTCCGCCGCCTTCTTCCTGCTGCGCGAACACCTGGAAGCCGTGCTGTCGACCCTCGGCGAGCGGGAACGCAAGGTCGTCCAGCTGCGCTACGGGCTCGCCGACGGCCGCCCCCGCACCCTGGAGGAGATCGGCCGCATCTTCGGCGTGACGCGCGAGCGGATACGCCAGATCGAGTCCAAGACCCTCAACAAGCTGCGCGACCACGCCTTCGCGGACCAGCTGCGGGGATATCTGGACTGACGGCGACGGGGACGGCGACGGGGACGGCGGCGAGGGCGCCCCGCGGGGCGCCCCCGGCCACCGCCCGCCGCGGTCCTAGTCGACCTCGACGACCGCCTGCGTGAACTGCGCCGCGTACAGCCGCGCGTACGCGCCGTCCGCCGCCAGCAGCTCCTCGTGCGTGCCCTGTTCCACGATCGAGCCGCTCTCCATCACCAGGATCACGTCCGCGTCGCGGATCGTGGAGAGCCGGTGCGCGATCACGAAGGACGTACGGCCGTGCGCGAGCCGCGCCATCGCCTTCTGGATGAGCACCTCGGTACGGGTGTCCACCGAGCTCGTCGCCTCGTCGAGCACCAGGATCACCGGGTCGGACAGGAACGCCCGGGCGATGGTGATCAGCTGCTTCTCACCCGCGCTGACGCCCGCGCCCTCGTCGTCCAGGACGGTGTCGTAGCCGTCCGGCAGGGTGCGGATGAAGCGGTCAGCGTGGGCCGCCCGCGCCGCCTCCTCGATCTCGGCGCGCGTGACCTCGCGCGCGGCGCCGTAGGCGATGTTGTCCGCGATGGTGCCGCCGAACAGCCAGGTGTCCTGGAGCACCATGCCGATGCCGCTGCGCAGTTCCTCGCGCGTCATCTTCGCGATGTCCACCCCGTCGAGGGCGATCTCCCCGCCGGTGACCTCGTAGAACCGCATGAGGAGATTGACGAGCGTGGTCTTGCCGGCGCCCGTCGGGCCGACGATCGCGACCGTGTGGCCCGGCTCGACCGTCAGCGAGAGGTTCTCGATGAGCGGCTTGTCCGGCTCGTAGCGGAAGGCCACCTTGTCGAAGGTGACCTGGCCGTGCAGCTCCTGCGGACGCTCCGGAACCTCGGCGTCCGGTTCCTGCTCCGCCGCGTCCAGCAGCTCGTAGACCCGCTCCGCCGAGGCGACGCCGGACTGCACGAGGTTCGCCATCGAGGCGACCTGCGACAGCGGCATCGAGAACTGCCGCGAATACTGGATGAAGGCCTGCACGTCACCGATCGACAGGGTGCCCGAGGCCACCCGCAGACCGCCGACGACCGCGACCAGCACGTAGTTGATGTTCGATATGAAGAACATCACCGGCTGCATGATGCCGCTGACCAACTGCGCCTTGAACGAGGCCCGGTACAGCGCCTCGTTCTGCTCGGCGAAGAGGGCCGCGGACTCCTTCTGCCGGCCGAAGACCTTCACCAGCGTGTGCCCCGAGTACATCTCCTCGATGTGGGCGTTCAGCGCACCGGTCGTCTTCCACTGCGCCACGAACTGCGGCTGCGACTTCTTGCCGATCTTCGCGGCCACGAAGACCGAGACCGGCACGGTCACCAGCGCGACCAGCGCCAGCAGCGGCGAGATCCAGAACATCATCGCGAGCACGCCGACGATGGTCAGCAGCGAGTTCAGCAACTGCCCCATCGTCTGCTGGAGCGTCTGCCCGATGTTGTCGATGTCGTTCGTGGCACGGCTGAGCACCTCGCCGCGCTTCTGCTGGTCGAAGTACGACAGCGGTAGCCGCGACAGCTTCGCCTGGAGCTCCTCGCGCATCCGGTACACGGTGTCGTTCATGACGTGGTTCGACAGCCGCGTCGCCACCAGCATGAGCAGACCCGCCAGGGTGAAGACCACCAGCGCCCACACCGCCACGACCCCGACCGCGCCGAAGTCGATGCCCCGGCCCGGGGTGAAGTCGGTGCCGGACAGCATGTCCGCCATCCCGCCCCGGCCCTCGGCCCGCATCCCGTCCAGCGCCTGCTGCTTGGTGAGGCCCTCCGGCATCTCCCGGCCCACGATCCCCGCGAACACCAGGTCGGTGGCCTCGCCGAGGATCTTCGGGCCGACGACGGCGCAGCCGACGCTGGCGACCACGGCCCCCACCATGCCCCACAGCTTCGCCCGGTCCTGCGCGAGCTGGCCCAGCAGCCGCTTGCCCGACCCCTTGAAGTCCATGGACCGCTGGACCGGTCCCACCATCATCCGTCCTCCGGGCCCGCTCATGCGGCCTCCGCCTCCGTCAGCTGGGAGAGCACGATCTCCCGGTAGGTCTCATTGCCGTCCATCAGCTCGTGATGGCGTCCCTCGCCCACGACCGCGCCCTCGTCCAGCACGATGATCCGGTCGGCGTCGCGGATCGTGGAGACCCGCTGGGCGACGATGACCACCGTCGCCTCCCGGGTCTCACGGGCGAGCGCCGCGCGCAACGCCGCGTCCGTCGCGTAGTCCAGGGCCGAGAAGGAGTCGTCGAAGAGGTAGATCTCCGGACGCTGTACGAGCGTGCGGGCGATGGCCAGGCGCTGGCGCTGGCCGCCGGAGACGTTCGTTCCGCCCTGGGTGACGGGCGCGTCGAGCCCGCCGTCCAGCGCGGAGACGAAGTCCTTGGCCTGGGCCACCTCCAGGGCGTGCCACAGCTCCTCGTCGCTCGCGTCCGGGCGTCCGTAGCGCAGATTGGAAGCGACCGTCCCGGAGAAGAGGTACGGCTTCTGGGGGACCATGCCGACCGTCCTGGCCAGCAGCTCCGGGTCGAGCCGGCGGACGTCCACCCCGTCGACGAGGACGCGTCCGCCGGTCGCGTCGATCAGCCGGGGGACCAGGCTCAGCAGCGTGGACTTGCCGCTGCCGGTGGAGCCGATCACCGCGGTGGTCTCGCCGGGACGGGCCGTCAGGCTCACGCCGCGCAGCACCGGGGCCTCGGCGCCCGGATAGCGGAAGTCGGCGCCGCGCAGCTCCAGCAGCCCGCGGCTGGCCAGTTCGCGGACCGGGTCGGTGGGCGGGACCACGCTGGAGCGGGTGTCCAGGACCTCCTGGATGCGCTCCGCGCAGACCTCGGCGCGCGGCACCATCATGAACATGAAGGTGGCCATCATCACGGCCATGACGATCTGCATCAGGTAGGCGAGGAAGGCCGTCAGCTGGCCGATCTCCATGCCGCCGCTGTCGACGCGCATCGCGCCGAACCAGATGACGGCGACGCTGGAGATGTTCACGACCACGATGACGGTGGGGAACATCAGGGCGAGGAACTTGCCGGCGAGCAGCGAGACGCCGGTGAGGTCGGCGTTGGCGTCGCGGAAACGGTCCTTCTCGTAGTCGTCGCGGATGAAGGCGCGGATCACCCGGTTGCCGGTGATCTGCTCGCGCAGCACCCGGTTCACGGTGTCCAGGCGGTCCTGCATCTGACGGAACAGCGGCCGCGTCCTGAAGACGATCGCGCCGACCGAGAGGCCCAGCACGGGCACCACGGCGAGCAGGACGCCGGACAGCCGCACGTCGAGCGAGAGCGCCATGGCGATGCCGCCGACGCACATGATCGGCGCCGACACCATCAGGGTGAAGGTCATCAGCACCAGCATCTGGACCTGCTGGACGTCGTTCGTCGTACGGGTGATCAGCGACGGGGCGCCGAACTGGCCGAGCTCCCGTGCGGAGAAGCTCTGCACCCGGTCGAAGACGGCGGCGCGGACGTCCCGGCCGAAGGCCGCCGCCGTGCGGGCGCCGTAGTAGACGGCGCCGGCGTTGCAGACGAGCTGGACGAGCGAGACGCCGAGCATCAGCGCGCCGAAGCGCAGGATGTAGCCGGTGTCGCCGTTGACCACACCGGTGTCGATGATGTCGGCGTTGAGGGTGGGCAGATAGAGGCTCGCGCTGGTCTGCAGCAGTTGCAGCAGGACCAGCACGGCGATCGGTTTCCGGTACGTCCCCAGATGGGTCCGCAGAAGTCGTATGAGCACGCGCAGGCTCCGGTCGGCAAGATCGAGGGGTTCCCCCCATCTTGGGCCAACCGGGGGTCCGATCCCCAGCGGATTTCCTAAAAGCCGGTCAAAAGGACTAGGCCGTGCCGGGATCCCCAGGACCTCCGGCGGGAGCTGCGAGCGGGAGTCCTAGAACGCCCCGGGGTGGAGCTCCTCCCGCGTCGCCACGTACTGCTGGCGCACCGCATGCCACGCCGGGAGCTCCTCGCCCGGCTCGAACACCTGAGCCGCGGGGGTGGGCCACAGCGGCGGGGTGTGCGGGGACAGCGTGCCCTGCGCCACACCGAGCGCCCAGGCCGCCTGGCGCGCCGCGCCCAGCGCCGCGTAGTCGGCCGGCGCCGGCACGACGACCTGCGTCCCGAACAGCCCCGGCGCCGCCGCCTGTACGGCGGGCAGCTCGGCCGCCGCGCCCAGCAGGAACACCCGCCGGATCTCGACCCCGCGCGAGCGCAGCACGTCCAGCGCGTCCACCAGCCCGCACAGCATGCCCTCGAAGGCGGCCCGGGCCAGGTGCTCCGGCTTCATCGAGTCCCGGCGCAGCCCGGACAGCGTCCCGGCGGCGTGCGGCAGGTTCGGCGTCCGCTCACCCTCCAGGTACGGCAGGAGTACGAGGCCGTGCGCGCCCGGCGTCGACTTCAGCGCGAGCTCGGACAGCCCCTCCAGATCGGTGCCGAGCAGCTCGGCGGTGCCGCGCAGGGCCCGTACGGCGTTGGAGGTGTTCACCACGGGCAGGTGCATGCCGGTGGCGTCGGCCAGGGAGGTGATCAGCCCGCCCGGCTCCGACAGCGCCTCGTGGTGCACCGCCATCACCGAGCCGGAGGCGCCGAGCGAGACCACGGCGTCGCCGGGGCCCAGCCCCAGCCCGAGCGCCGCGGCCATCGTCTCGCCCGTTCCGGCGGAGATCAGCAGCCCCTCGGGCGTGGTCCCGGCGGCGTCGGCCGGGCCGAGCACCTCGGGCAGCAGCGCCTGGTGGCCGAGCGCCCGCTCGACGAGGTCGGGCCGCCAGGAGCCGGAGGCCGCCGACCAGTAGCCCGTGCCGGAGGCGCCGCCGCGGTCGGTGGTCCGCCGGACCGGCCGGCCCAGCAGCTGCCAGACCAGCCAGTCGTGGGGGGACATCAGCACGGCCACCCGGCGGGCCGCCTCGGGCTCGGTGCGGGCCAGCCACGCCAGCTTCGCGATGGGCTGTGCGGCGTGCGGGACGCCGCCGACGGCCTCGGTCCAGGCGTGGCGGCCGCCGAGCGAGTCGATCAGCTCGGCCGCGGCGGCCTGGCCGCGCTTGTCGTTGCCGACCAGGGCGGGGCGGACCAGAGCGCCCTGCGCGTCCAGCGCCAGCAGGCCGTGCTGCTGCGCGGAGACCCCGATCGCCTGGACCCCTTCGAGGATCCCGCCGCCGGCCGCCTCGCCGAGCGAGAGCAGCCAGGCCTGCGGATCGGTCTCGTGGGGGCTGGCGCCGTCGGGTTCTCCCGTGGGCTGCGGATGGGGGGCGTACCCCTGGCGCAGCACGGCACCGGTCTCGGTGTCGCAGACGATGATGCGTGTGAAGGCGGAAGAGCTGTCCAGCCCGGCGACTATCCCCATGCGGTGAATTCTGCCGCACGCACGGCCGGTCCTGACCTCTCCGCGGTCCCCGGAACCTCACAGATCCCGGGAACCACGGCGTACCCCGGGCACACCCAGGGGTGTGCCCGGGGGACTGTTAGGTGTTGCTGGTGCCCCAGTCGTCCTCGGCGCCGCCGCCCGCCCGGTCGCGCAGCGCCCGTACCCGCCCGGCCAGGGCCTGCGGGACGGCGTCGCCGACCTTGTCGCTCACCGCGGCGAAGGCCTTCCCGGCGAACTGGCGCCCGGTCTGGCCCGCGCTCTCGGCGGCGTTGCGCACCGCGGGGTTCTTCGAGATCTCCCGCGCGGACTTCTTCAGCTGTTCGTAGCGCTCGCGCCCGGCCCGGCTCCCGAGCACGTACCCGAGGGTCAGTCCGACCACGAACGTGACCTTGTACCGCATGCCTGTCACCCTTCGTCGTGTGGTGCCCGGCCTGCTGTCGATACCGATTGGCGGAGCACCCCCCTGCTTGCGCTAATCTATGACTCGCAGCGGGCGCTCGCCCCCCGGCCAGGCCGGAGGTGGGCCGTTCGATGCACCGCAGCAATCCCCTGTAGCTCAATTGGCAGAGCAGCCGGCTGTTAACCGGCAGGTTACTGGTTCGAGTCCAGTCGGGGGAGCGCGGTCCCCTGTAGCTCAATTGGCAGAGCATTCGGCTGTTAACCGGAGGGTTGCTGGTTCGAGTCCAGCCGGGGGAGCAAGGAAGAAGAAGAGGGCCCCCGAGGGGTCCTCTTCTTTTCTTTGCCGCCCGTCCGGGAACCGGGCAGGCCTCGGCGCGGTCTCTCTGAACAGGCGAAGCCGATCATGCGAGGCATCCGAGGCAGGAGATCGTATGAGCGGCTATGCTGCGGCAGACGGCGCGCACAGGTGTACGCGCCACGCCGTGAAGGGGCGGTAGCTCAGCCGGTTAGAGCAGCGGACTCATAATCCGTCGGCCGTGGGTTCGAGTCCCACCCGCCCCACGGTTCGCCCGTGCCTGCAGGAAGGTTTTTCCTCCGGGCGCGGGCTTTTTGCTGTCGGGCCGAGCCCTGCCCCCTCGTGCCCCGGGCTCTTCGATGGGTCCGGCTCAGCCGGCCCCTACGGGCAGCAGACCGAGCCGCTGCTCCAGTCGGGCGGGCAGGGGCAGCAGCCGGACGCCCTCCTGCTCGTTCGGGTCCGTCCGCGCGACCAGGCAGACCATGTCCTCGGCGCCGCTGTTCACCGGCAAGTGGGGGGTGTCTGCGGGGATGTAGATGTAGTCACCCGCACGCAGCACCGTGTGCTCGGCCAAGTCCTCGCCGTGCCACACCTCGATCTGCCCGGACTGGATGAAGATGGCCGACTCGTGCCCCTCGTGCAGGTGCGGGCGGCCCCGGGTACCCGCCGGCATCACCAGGCGATGGAGGCACAGCCGCTCGGCTCCGGCCGACTGCGCGCTGACACCCGTACCGAAGGTGCCGCCCTGAAGCCCCTCGTATTGTCCGGTTCGGACTACCTTGCACTGCTTCTGATCTGTCACGCGCGCAGTACATCAGCCCGCCCGCGGCGGCCGATCGGTTCACGCCACGCCCTTCACCGGGGCTTCCGGTACCGCGCTCGCATTGACCCCCGGCGAGCGCCTCAACCAGAGGAGACCTTCCTCGCCCGGAACGGTGAAACGTGTGTCCCCGGAGGGCCCCGCTACCGAAACGCCCCTCCCGGCCCCTTCGGGGCGAGGCCGGCGCCCGGCCGGTGAACACCGGCCGGGCGTCGGCGTACGTGCCTGCAGGGCTGCCCTCCCGCGGCTGGCGCCGGGTCAGAAGTCCTCCGTTTCGTCCGTGAGGTGGCGCAGGACGTCCGTCAGGTCCTGGCGGCGGGCGTAGACCATGCGTTGACGGTGGGCGCCCGAGCCGTCGCGCAGGAGGCCGCCCAGGGTCTTCGCCGCGTGGTCGAGGTCGCCGGAGGCGGCCAGTTCCGGGGCGACCAGGTCCAGCAGGGCCTCCGCGAGGTCGGCCGCCGGGAGTTCGGCGCCCGTGTACGGGTCGAGGCCGAAGCCCTCCAGGCCGTCGTGGGCCGCCCGCCAGCGCGCGAGGCGCAGGACGTCGTCCCGTACCGGGGGATCGGGGCGCTGCTCGGCGATCTCCCGCAGGGCCGTGGTCACCAGGGCTCGGGCCAGTTCGGCCTGCAGGATCGCCGAGTCGATGTCCGGGGACATGTCGGGCGCCCGGATTTCGAGCGTCGGCCAGTGCCCGGACGGGCGCAGGTCCCAATAGACCATCTTGGTGTCCAGGGCCGCCCCGGAGCCGAGCAGGGTCTGCACCGAGCGCCGGAAGTGGGCCGTGGACGTGAAGTGCGGGGGCAGCCCCGCCGAGGGCCAGCCGGACCAGGCCATCGCCCGCCAGCTCGCGTGACCCGTGTCACGGCCGCCCCAGAACGGCGAGTTGGCGGCCAGCGCGATCAGGGTGGGCAGCCAGGGTCTGATCCGGTTGGACACGGCCACCGCGGTGTCCACGTCGAGCGTGCCGATGTGGATGTGGCGGCCGCAGCTGACGAGCGTGTCCGTGAGCGCGCCGAAGCGGCGGTGCTGCTCGCGCTGGCGCGGTTCGTCGTCGGTCAGGTGCAGCGGCGCCTCCACGGGAAGGACCGGCGAGGGCGCGGCGAGCAGCCGGCAGCCGTGCGCACGGGCCGCCCGGCCGAGGGTGCGCCGCAGGGCCGCCAGTTCCGTGCGCAGCGAAGCCGCCGAGTGGGCGATCGGGGTGGAGATCTCCACCTGGTAGCGGGTGCCCTCGGGGTGGATCTCGCCGGGCAGTCCGCCGGCCGTGGCGAGGACGAGCGGGGCGGCGGGGACCACCCGGAAGGTGCGGGAGTCGACGAGCAGGAACTCCTCCTCGACGCCGACGGTGAGGGGGACGGTGGAGCGCACCGCGTTCTGCCCGGTGCTGGTGCTCGTGGTGCCTTTGCCAGGTTCGATCACTACGCCTCCCTGGACATACGAGTCTTTTCATCATGAGCTGAACAGGAGGTGAGGAGCGCACGCCGATTCAGTCAAATGTCAGGTGACGGTGGCGAGTTACCGGCAAGCAACCGCCCGCGGCGGGGTCCCGGGGCCGGACGGGGCGACTGGGACCGCAGAGCGGAACGGCGGAAAAATGCCCGGGGGCGGCGGACGGCCGACGGTTATCATCCGCTGTGACCCGGACGACCGCACCCACCCGCCCCCGCCGTCGCATATTCGCCGACCTCACCCCCCTGCGCACGTCCCACGACTACCGGCGCCTGTGGGTCGGCGGGACCATCTCCTGGATCGGCCAGGCGATGACCACCCTCGCGATCTCGCTCCAGGTCTACGACATCACCGGCTCCAGCTTCTCCGTCGGGCTCGTCGGCCTCTTCTCCCTCGTCCCGCTCGTCGTCTTCGGGCTCTACGGCGGGGCCATCGCCGACACCGTGGACCGGCGCACGCTCGGCCTCTACAGCTCGCTGGGCGCCGCCGGGCTCTCGGTCGCGCTGGCCGCCGCCGCGCTGCTCGACTACCACCGGGTCTGGTTCCTCTACTCCGTCGTCGCGCTCCAGGCGGTCTGCGGGGCGCTCACCGGACCGGCGCGCTCCGCCATGATCCCGAGGCTGCTGCCGGCCGAACAGCTGCCCGCCGCCAACGCGCTGAACTCCGTGACCATGACCTCCGGGGCGACGGTCGGCCCCATGCTGGGCGGGCTGATCGTCGGCTGGTGGGGCTACCAGGCGGCGTACCTGATCGACGTGCTCACCTTCACCGCCGCGCTGTACGCGATGTGGCGGCTGCCGTCGATGAAGCCCGACCGCGCCGAGGGCACGCGGGGGAGGGCCTCGGTCGTCGACGGCCTGCGCTTCCTCGGGACCCGCCCCAACATCCGGATGACCTTCTTCTCCGACCTGGCCGCGATGGTGCTGGCGCAGCCGAAGGCCGTCTTCCCGGCGGTGGCCGTGCTCTGGTTCGACGGCGACGCGAAGACCGTCGGCCTGCTGGTGTCCGCGATCGCCGCCGGGGCGCTGCTGGGCGGGCTGGTCTCCGGCTGGCAGGGGCGGGTGCGCCGGCACGGGCTGGCGATCCTGATCTCCGTGGCCGCCTGGGGTCTGGCCATCGCCGTCTTCGGGGTCACGCGCAACCTCTGGCTCGGGCTGCTGTTCCTGGCCCTGGCAGGGTGGGCGGACACCGTCTCCATGGTGTTCCGCAGCACGATGATGCAGGCCGCCACCCCGGACGAGATGCGCGGCCGCCTCCAGGGCGTGTTCATCGTGGTCGTCGCGGGCGGGCCGCGGCTCGGGGACTTCTTCGCCGGGACCGTCGCCGACCTGACCTCCCCGACCGTGGCCGTCACGGGCGGCGGGCTGGCATGCGTGGCGGTGCTGGGGCTGCTCGCGCTCCGGTGGCGGGGCTTCGCCCGGTACGACGCGCGCTCCCCGCAGGCCTGATCACAGGGCCGTACGGAGAGCTGCGCCCGCGCCTCACCCGTCGGCGGGGCCGGAGCGTGGGGCGGGCGCCGAGGAAGGAACGATCCCTCGGGCCAGGCCCAGGGACACCAGGTCCTGGGGGCGGATGCGGAGCTGGTCGGCCGTCGCCGGGGCGGCCGACGGGGGGCGCTTGAGGATGGCCGCCGCCAGTTCGGGGGCGATCACCGAGAAGTAACTGTCGGGGGTGACCCAGGTGTTGCCCGGAGCCGCCAGCGCGAGCGCGCCGCCCGAGCCGCCCTCGCCGATGAGGAGGGTGGTTACGGGGACGGCGGCCGCGGCCACCGCGGCGAAGGTGTCGGCGATGGCGGCGCCCGCCCCGGCGTGTTCGGCGGCGGCGTCGTTGGCGGCGCCCGGGGTGTCCACCAGGGTGAGCACGGGGATGCCGAGCCGGTCGGCGAGGCGGATGACGCGGGCTGCCGTACGGTACCCAGCCGGGCGGGTGGCGGTGCCGCACTGGGCCGCGTACGCCACCGGCCGGCCCTCCCGCAGCCCGAAGCCGCACAGCATGCCCGGGTCGGTGCCGCCCGCGCGGTCCCCGGAGAGGGGCAGGCGGAGGTCGAAGTACGCGTCCAGGTACGCCTCGGCGTGCGGCCGGTCGGGGTGACGGGCCTGCCGGACGGCGTCCCATCCGGTGTGCGGCGGTGCTACGCCGGCCAGCGCGGCCGGGGGCTCGACCGGCCCGGCGGGGCGGGGCGCGGTCAGGACGCGGAGCCAGTCGGCCAGTGTCCCGGCGATGTCGGCCGGGGGGACGACGGCGTCCACGTGCCCGGCCGCGTACTGTCCCTCGGCGCAGTACGCCGCCGGGTCCGCGTCCACCGGGCGCACCCGGGACCCGGCGAAGCCGATCTGGGCGCCGGGGAGCGCGAGGACGACGTCGGCCCCGGCCCCCAGGGTCGCCCAGCCGCCGCCGGTGGTGGGATCGCGCAGGACGGCGAGCTGGGGGAGCCCCGCGGCCCGGGTCAGGACGCACTGGCGGGCCACGCGCTGGAGCTGGGTCAGCGCGAGCATGCCCTCCTGCATCCGGGAGCCGCCCGTGGCGATGAGGGAGATGAGGGGGAGGCGGTGCGCGCGGGCGTGGGCGTAGGCGGCTTCGAGCCGGTCGCCGGTGCGCTGGCCGAGGGACCCGCCGAGGAAGCCGAACTCGAAGGAGATCAGGGTGGCTTCGCGGCCGCCGATGCGGGCGGTGCCGGTGACGACGGACTCCTGCTCGCCGGTCCGCTCGGCGGCGCGGGCCCGGGAGTCGTCGTAGCCGGCCCAGGACAGGGGGCCGTCGGCCGGTGACTCCCGCCGGGGCGCGGGGAGTTCGGTGAAGCTGCCGGCGTCGGTCACGGACGCGAGGGCCGCACGGGCCGAGAGGCGGGTCGTCGTCACGAGGTCACCCTAAGGTCCCGGCCCCGCCCGCGCGACGGGCCGTCACGGCAACGGCAGGGCGATCTTGACGGCGTAGGCGGCGACCAGGCCGTAGCCGAGGCGGAAGGTCCAGACGCGGGCGGTGTCGGAGATGCGGGCGCCGACGAGGACGCCGATCACGACGAGGGTCTCCTGCCACAGGAGGGAGGCGCCGCCGACGCCGAGGAGGAAGGCGGCTCCGGCCGCGCCGGTCGTGAGGGTGGCGCCCTGGGCGGTGGTGAGGGCGGCGAAGTAGAGGGCGGTGGTGGGGTTGACGGCGGTGAGGCCGACGTACCGCGCGAAGGTGGTGGCCGGGCGGGCGGCGGGCTCCCGCGCCCCCGACACGGCGTGCTCTGCTGACGGGGTGGGGCGGCGGGCCCCGGTCAGGCCGTGGGCGGCGATGGCCAGGAGGATCGCCGCCGAGGCCAGGCGGACCCAGGCCTCCACCGGGGAGACGTGGGAGGCGACCCAGGGGCCGAGCGCGGTGGCGAGGGACGCGTAGCCGAGGTCGACCGTGGCGATGCCCGCGGCCGCGGCCACCGCCGCGCGACGGTCGCGCATCGCCTCCTGGAGCAGCAGCACGCTCATCGCACCCATCGGCATGGCCACGCCCAGACCCGCGACCGCGCCCGCCAGGGCCGGTGTCATCAGTTCGCTCATACGGCGAGGCTCGGCCCGTGCCCCCGGCGGATGCGCCCGCATATCGGGCCCGGCTGCGAGAATCGCGGTATGGACCGCCTCGACAGGGAAATCCTCGGCATCCTGCAGCAGGATGCGCGGATCTCGTACCGGGACCTCGGCGTCCGCGTCGGGCTCAGCGCCAACGCCACCGCCGACCGGGTGCGACGGATGCGCCGGGACGGGGTGATCCGCGCCTTCACCGTCGTGGTGGACCCCGCGGCCGACACCGCGGGCGGGCTCGTCGTCTTCATCGACCTCACGCTGCGGCAGGACACCACCAACGAGGAGTTCGAGCGGCAGGTCGCCAAGCTGCCCGGGATCACGGAAGTCGTGCACGTGACGGGCCAGTACGACTACCTCGTACGCGCCCGGGCCGCCGACCCCGCCGCCCTCGACGGGCTGCTGCGGCGGCTCAAGCTGGAGGCGGGCGTCGCACAGTCCAGCACGCGCATCGCCCTGCGCGCCGCCACCCGGGCGGCCCCGCGCTGACGGCGCCGCCCGCGCTGACGGCGCTGCCCGGTCCCCCGCGCGAGTTACAGTGCCGACTCCCACGTCACCGTCGTGCCCCGCGCCCCCGACGGCGTACGGCCGTCATCCGCCACCGTCAGGCGGACCCGGGACGGGAGCGCCTCCACCTCCACCTCGATCGCGGTGACCTCGGCGCGCCGGTGCGCCGCGGCCAGCGCGCCGCGCAGGGCGGACAGCAGGTTGCCGGCCACCGGCTCCGGGAGCAGGGCGTCCACCGGGCCCGCGAAGTGCACCGAGGGCTGGAAGCCGAACAGGACCGCCGCCCCGCCCGTCTCGCGCAGGACCCGGCCCCGGAAGGTCGTCGGGGCGTCGCTCGGCGGCTGCTGGAGGGCGAAGATGGCGGTGCGGACCTCCTGGATGGTGGAGTCCAGCTCGTCGACCGCGCGGGCCAGTTCCTCGCCCACCGGGTCCGCGACCGACGCGTTCGAGGAGCGCCGCCGGGTGCTCTCCAGCATCATCTCGGTGGCGAAGAGCCGCTGGACCACCAGGTCGTGGAGGTCCCGGGCGATGCGGTCGCGGTCCTCGTACACCGCGAGCTGCTCCCGGTCGTGCTGGGCGTCCGCCAGGACGAGGGCCAGCGCGGCCTGGGAGGCGAACTGCGAGGCGAGCAGCCGGTCCACCGCGTCGTACGGCGGGCCGCCGCGGGCGCGCGGCAGGGCCAGGGTGCCGATCAGCTGGCCGCCGCTCTGCAGCGGGAGCATCATGCTGGGTCCGAACCGCTCGCGGACGTGCGTGGTCATCCGGGGGTCCGTCGCCGAGTCCTCTATGAAGACGGGCTCGCCGCCGAGGAGTTGTTCCAGCACCGGGGAGCCGGGCGCGATCGCGGTCCCCACCAGGTCCCCGGGGTCCGCGTGCGTGGAGGCGGCCACGATCTCCATGCCGCCCGCGGGGGTCGGCTGGAGCACCACCCCGGCGGCGGCGTCCGCCAGCAGCCGGGCCCGTTCGGCCACGCACATCAGCGCGTCCGCCGCCGGGCGTCCGGCCAGCAGGGCCGTGGTCACGGCGGCCGCGCCCTCGATCCAGCGCTCCCGGCGGCGCGCGGTCTCGTAGAGCCGGGCGTTGCCGATCGCCATGCCCGCCTGCGAGGCCAGGACGCGGAGCAGGGCGAGGTCCTGGTCCGTGAAGGGACCGCCCCGCTTCTCGGTGAGGCAGAGGTTCCCGAAGACCTCGGTGTGCACCCGGATCGGGACGCCGATGCGGCCGGTGCCGTCGGGGAGCGGCGGGCGCGGATCGTCGGCGAGGGGGCCGAGGGGGCCGAGCAGGTCGCGGGAGCCGTCCGGCAGCCGGGGGATCGCCGCCCGCTGCGCCTCGGTCATTCCGGACGTGAACAGCTCGGTCAGCCGGCCGCGCTCGGGGTCGATGACCCCGAGCGCTCCGTACCGGGCGGAGCACAGCTCGGTCGCCGAGTCCACGAGGTGCTGGAGGGTGGCGCGCAGCTCCAGCTCGGAGCCGACGCCGAGCACCGCCTCCAGCAGGAGCGGCAGGCTGGCGGTCTCCAGCTCATCCGGCTTCCGTGCGCCGGGCTGCCGTGCGCCGGGCCGGCGCCCGGCGTCCGTCATTCGGCCAGTGGGTTGAGGACCATCGGGGCGATCTTCCCTTCGAGCATCGCGCCGAGACCCAGTACGGCGCACACGTCCGGCCGTTCCGCGATGGCGACGGGCATTCCGGTGGCGTCCCGCAGCATCTGGTCCAGGCCGGGCAGCAGGGCACTGCCGCCCACCATCATGATCCCCTTGTCCGTCAGGTCCGCGACCAGGTCCGGCGGGCAGTCCCGCAGCACCCTGCCGATGCCGTCGAGGACGGCGGTCAGCGGCGTGTGGATCGCGTCGCGTACCGCTGCGGTGTCCACGTGGACGGAACGGGCCAGTCCGGTGGCCACGTCGCGGCCGTGGATGAGCGTGGAGGCCGGTCCCTCGGGGGTGATGCCGTTGCCGTGCAGGGCCAGCTGAAGCGGCCGCACCGCCTGGCTCGGCAGCATCAGCTCGTGCGCGTGGCGCAGGTGCTGGACGACCGCGTGGTCGATGGCCTCGCCGCCTACCGGGATCCGCTGGGCGGTGACGATCGAACCGAGCGAGAGGACGGCGACCTGGGTCGCGGCGGCCCCGCACACCATGATCATCGTCGCGGTCGGCTGCTCCACGGGCAGGCCGCAGCCGACGGCCGCCGCGATCAGGGTGTCGACCAGTTCGACGCGGCGGGCGCCGAGCCCGACGAGGGTCTCCACGGTCGCCCGCTGGGCCAGCGGGTCCGCGTCGTGCGGGGTGCAGGCGGCGGCCCGCAGCCGGGGCTTGCGGCGCAGGGCCCGGCGTAGCTTCTCGCCGAGCAGGTGACGCAGCATCCGCTGGGCCATCTCGATGTCGACGACGGTGCCGCCGGAGACGGGGCGCACGACCCGGATGTAGTCGGGCGTGCGGCCGGTCATCCGTTCGGCGAAGGTCCCGACGGCGATGAGTGCACCGGTACGGGTGTTCACCGCGGCGACGCTGGGCTCGTCGACGACGAGGCCGGCGCCCTTGACGTACACGCGGGTCCTAGCCGCCCCCAAGTCGACGGCGACGTGGCAGCGGCGCAACTGCTCAAGACTGACGGTCACGGCAGATCCTCCCGAGAGCGCGGGCGCAAGAAGACCGGCGGAACTGCCGGTCGCTTTCATATCATCTCGGGTTTTTCGGACTTATCGCCCGTTGTGCTGCTCCGGCCGGGGGGTGGGGCGGGGCTGCATGGGGGTGGATTTCTGTACCGACAGGCAGCACCATGCCCGCACCACACGCACTACTCGCGCGTAACAAGGTAAAGGGGACCCGATGCTGACGACCCGCCAGGGGACGCTGGCGTTCCTGACGCTCTGCCTGGCCCTGCTCGCGCCCTTCCCGGCCCATGCCGCCGACCGGGTCGGCGCCGCCGCCTCCGGCCCGGCGGCCCCGCGCAATCCGGTGGTGCTCGTCCACGGTTACAACGCCGACCCCGGCGTCTGGGGAGCCCTGCGCGAGGACCTGCGCGCCGACGGGTACGACGACGCGCAGCTCTTCTCCTTCGGTTACGACACGCACCAGTCGGTCAACGAGGTCCTCTCCGGACGCCTCGCCGCCTACGTCGAGGACGTCCGCCGCCGGACCGGCGCCGCCCGGGTCGACGTCGTCTCGCACTCCTTCGGTTCGCTGGTCAGCCGCTGGTACGTCAAGTTCGGCGGCGGCGCGGCCACCGTGGACCACTGGGTCTCGCTGGCCGGGACCAACCACGGCACCTCCACCGCGTGGGCCTGCGCCCTGTGGGACCAGGCGTGCCGCGACATGACCCCCGGCTCGTACGTCACGAAGAACCTGAACGGCGGGGACGAGACCCCCGGCACGGTGAAGTACGCGACCTTCTGGTCCGGGTGCGACGAGGTGGTGAACCCGGACGACAGCGTCCCGCTGACCGGAGCCGCCAACACGCCGGTCGGCTGCCTCAAGCACAACGACCTGCTCGGCGACGACGGCACCTCGGCCGGCGTCCGCGCCTTCCTGGCCGCTTAGCGGGTGCCTGGTGAGCCAGGGCCGATCAGGCCGGATCGGGCGGGGTCAGACAGGATCGGGCCGGATCAGACCGGGCGGAGCGCGCCGTCGCTCCCGCCGGACGAGACCCGCTGGAGCAGGCCGTACGTGAACTCCGCGACGTACGGTCCGCCGCGTGCGGCGAAGGCCAGGCGCCAGCGGGTGGGCGCGGTGCCCTCCATCGGCCGCACCGGCGCGAAGGCCCGCGCCACCTCGTCCACCGTCGCCGACCAGGGCCGCAGGTCTTCCGGCGACTCCAGTACGGGCCCGGGCGCGCCCGGAGCCCGTACCAGCCACTCGTTCCACACCGCCCCGTCCGGCGCGGCCAGCACCTCGAAGCGCAGGTCCGGCCAGAGCGAGACCGGCCACAGCAGGGCCTCGCACTCCAGATCGCCGATCGTGCGGCGCTCGGAGGACTCCGGCGCGCCCAGCACCGAGCGGTACCGGGCCAGGGCGCCGCGGGAGCGGGGTGAGCGGACCATCGCTTGCCAGCGCTTGTTGGCCTCGCGCTGGTCCGCGAGCGAGGCGCCCAGCCGGCGGCGGGCCTCGTCGGCGAGCTCCGGCTGGAAGTCGGACATCCGCCGCAACAGCACCAACTGAAAGGCGTCCCGCCCGAAGAAAGTCATGGAGGAAACGATTCCACACAGGATCCTTACGTTCTCGGGATCCGGATGTTGTCGCCGACCGCGTAGCCTGCGGGCGCCATGAACTACTGCCACGCCTGCCGGAGGCATCTCAACGGCGCACTGGCGTGCGCCGGGTGCGGGACCCCGGCCGAGTACCTGATGCCCGCCGCGCCCGGCTTCGTGCCGGCCCCGGCGGCGCCGGTCGTCGACGAGCCGCCGACCGCGCTGGCCGACGTGTTCGCGGACTCGCTCGTCGTGCTGTCCGCCCCCAACGAGCGCAGGGCCGGTGCCCGCCGCCGGGCCACGCAGCGCAAGCGCCGGCGGACCGTGCTCACCTTCGGCCTCGGCCTGCTGCTCGTGTGCGGGGGCGCGCTGGCCGCGGTCCACCTGGTCACCGAGGTACAGCGCACCGACCGGGCCGCCAAGGTGGTGCTGACCGACGAGGGTCCGCAGCAGCCCGCCCCGCTGCCCGATCTTCCGCATTCCGGCGCGCCCACGGGCGCGGGGTCGGGGAAGGCCACGGCGAAGGCCGCGGGGACGAAGAAGTCCGGAGCCGGGGCGCCCTCCGGGAGCGCCGCGCAGGCGGGACCGACGACCTCGCCCCCCGCCCCGTCGACCTCGGGGCCGGTGTCCGGCACTCCGACACCCGGGACGTCCGTACAGCCGAGCGGATCGGGCACGCCCTCGCCGGGGGCTTCCGGCAGTGCGCAGCCGCCGCCCCCGCCGTCGCCGTCGCCCACGCCCAAACCGACGAAGAGCTGCGTGCTGTGGATCTTCTGCTCGTGACCGCTTGGTCCAGCCGTGCCGGCGGGACCGGCAGGACCTGCGGGACCGCCCGGATCAGCCCAGCATCCGCCTGAGCAGGTCCCTCAGCAGCGCCCGCTCGGCCGGGGACAGTCCCGCCAGCGGTTCGCGCGCGAAGTCCAGCGACTCGCGCAGCCGCTCCGCGGTCTGCACGCCCTCCTCGGTGGGGGCCGCCAGCTTCACCCGGCGGTCGGCCGGGTCCGGGCGGCGCTCGACCAGCCCGCGGCTCTCCAGCCGGTCGACGATCCCGGTCACGTTGGACGGCTCGCACCGCAGTTTCTGCGCGATGCGGCGCATCGGCATCGGCTCCAGGGAGAGCAGGTTGAGCACCTTGGCCTGCGCGCCGGTCAGCTGGTGGCTGGCGGCCGCGTGCTCGTACTCCATGTGGTAGCGGGCCACGACGTCGCCGATGAGCTCGACGACCTCGACGGTCACTGGGTCTGTGCGACGACTGGGCATGGGACCAGCGTACCCATTTGCTTGACAACATGAAATATCTAGGCGCATGGTTGTTTCACCTAGTGAAGCAATTCCTTCCTTACCCAGGAGCACCGCATGTCTGAGATCCCCGCCGTCAGCCGCGAGTGGCACCTCGTCCGTCGCCCCCAGGGCTGGCCCGTCGCCGAGGACTTCGCCCTGCGCGAGGTGCCCGTCTCGGCCGAGCCCGCCCCCGGCCGGATCCTCGTACGCAACCTGCACATGTCCGTGGATCCGTACATGCGCGGCCGGATGAACGACGTGAAGTCGTACATCCCGCCCTTCCAGCTGGAGCGGCCCATGGACGGCGGCGCGGTCGGCGAGGTCGTCGCCTCCGCCGCCGAGGGCTTCGCGGTCGGTGACCACGTCCTGCACGGTCTGGGCTGGCGCGAGTACGCGGAGCTCGACGCGAAGCACGCCACCAAGGTGGACGCCTCGCTCGCCCCGCTCTCGGCCTACCTCGGCGTGCTCGGCATGCCGGGCCTGACGGCCTACGCCGGGCTCTTCGAGGTCGCCTCCTTCAAGGAGGGCGACGCCGTGTTCGTCTCGGGCGCGGCCGGAGCCGTCGGCGGCCTCGTGGGCCAGTTCGCCAAGATCAAGGGCGCGTCCCGCGTGATCGGCTCGGCCGGCTCGGACGAGAAGGTGACGCTCCTCACGGAGAAGTACGGCTTCGACGCCGCCTTCAACTACAAGAACGGCCCCGTCGGCCAGCAGCTGCGGGACGCCGCCCCCGAGGGCATCGACGTCTACTTCGACAATGTCGGCGGAGACCACCTGGAGGCCGCGATCTCCTCCCTGAACGTCAACGGCCGGGCCACCCTGTGCGGCGCGATAGCCCACTACAACGACACCGAGGCCGCCCCCGGTCCGCGCAACCTGATGCAGGTCATCGGCAAGCGGCTGCGCCTGCAGGGCATCCTCGTCAACGACCACGCGGCACTGCAGCCGCAGTTCGTCCAGGACGTGGCCGGATGGCTGCGTTCCGGTGAGCTGACGTACGACGAGACGGTCGTCGAGGGCGTGGAGAACGCGGCGTCGGCCTTCCTCGGCATGCTGCGCGGCGAGAACACCGGAAAGATGATCGTTTCTTTCACCGGTTAGGCTCACTGCACACCGTCGTGACCGTGGGCGCGAGTCGCGGCGATTACCAGGAGGATTTCCTTACATGTCCATCCAGCAGTCCGACGTCGCGTACACCGCCATCGCCACCGCCGAGAACGGCCGTGACGGCCGCGTCGCCACCCACGACGGCCAGCTCGACGTCGTCGTGAACCCGCCGAAGGAGCTCGGCGGCAGCGGCGCCGGCACCAACCCGGAGCAGCTGTTCGCCGCCGGCTACAGCGCCTGCTTCCAGGGCGCCCTCGGCGTCGTCGCCAAGAACGTGAACGCCGACATCTCCGGCTCCACGGTCACCGCCGAGGTCGGCATCGGCAAGAACGCCGACGGGTTCGGCCTGATCGTCAAGATCTCCGCCGTCATCCCGAACGTGGACGCCGCCACCGCCAAGGACCTCATCGAGAAGGCCCACGAGGTCTGCCCGTACTCGAAGGCCACCCGCGGCAACATCACCGTCGAGCTCGCCGTCTGATCCGGCCCGTCCGCACGCCGAAGGCCGCACCCCGACCGGGGTGCGGCCTTCGCCGTGAGCGGGCCGGGGAGCACCCAGAGGACACGCCCTAAACTGCCCTCATGCGTGATCTTGCGGGTGGCCTGCGGTACCTGTTGGCCGGACAGCGGTGGGTGATGGGCCACGGCCGGTGGCTGGGCTTCGGGCTGCTGCCCGGGCTCGTCTCCTTCGCCCTCTACGCCGGAGCGCTGATCGGCCTCGGCTACGGCGCCGACGACCTCGTCGCCTGGGCCACCCCCTTCGCCGACGGCTGGTCCTCGCCGTGGCTCGGCCTCGTGCGCGGCTTCCTGACCGCGCTGGTCTTCTGCCTCGGGCTCTTCCTCGCGGTGATCACCTTCACCGCCGTGACCCTGCTGATCGGCCAGCCCTTCTACGAGTCCCTCTCCGAGCAGGTCGACCGCAGCGAGGGCGGCGAGGTCCCCCGGTCCGGGCTGCCGCTCTGGCTGGAGCTGTGGGTCTCGGCCCGGGACAGCGTGAAGGTGCTCGGCCGGGTCCTGCTGTACGGGATCCTGCTCTTCGCCCTCGGCTTCATCCCGGTGATCGGGCAGACCGTGGTACCCGTGCTCGGCTTCTGCGTCTCCGGGTACTTCCTGACCCAGGAGCTGACGGCCGTCGCCCTCCAGCGGCGCAAGGTGGACCTGCACGCCCGGCTGGCGCTGCTGCGCTCGCGCCGGATGCTGGTGCTGGGCTTCGGGGTGCCGCTGGTGCTGGCCTTCCTGGTGCCGCTGGTCGCGGTCTTCCTGATGCCGGGCGCGGTGGCGGGGGCCACCCTGATGGCGCGGGACCTCATGCCCGGTCCGGCGCCGCAGGCCGGGTCGGAGCGCGAGGCCGGACCCGAGGCCGGACCCGAGGCGGAGCGCCGGGAGCCGGCCGCCCCGCCCGCCAACGGCTTCGGACCCCCGCCGGTCTACTGAGCCCCCTCCCGGCACCGGACCCTCCCGGCACCGCACCGCACCGTCCCGTCACCGCGCTCGCAGGAGGGTGATGGCCCCGGCCGTGTCCTCGCCGCCGTGAGCGGCGGGGTCCGCGGTCAGCCGGCGGCGCATCAGGTCCAGGTACGGCGAGATCAGCTCGGCGCTGACCCGCTGCTCCTCGGCGGTGCGCAGCAGGGTGCCGGAGGCCGCGACCTGCATGGCCAGGTTGGACACCACCCCGGTGGTGAAGTCCCGCGAGGTCAGCCGCTCGGCGGCGTTGCCGACGAAGAAGCCCATCGCGCCGAGCCACTCGGACAGCAGCGGAGCCAGGTCCTTCGGGGCGACGTCCTCGCCCTCGATGAGCGCGTAGGCGTGCGAGATGCCCGCGAACAGCCCGTACATCGCGCTGAGCAGCGCCACGTCGTGCAGCGCGGCGTGGCCGGGGTCCGCGCCGACGAAGCGGGCCCCGGCCGGGACCTCCAGCGCCGTGCGGTGGGCGTCGAACAGGGCGCGCGAGCCGCTGTAGAAGACGTACCCGCCCGCCTCGGGGACGCCGATCATCGTGGGCGTGGCCATGATCCCGCCGTCGACGAACCGGGCCCCGCGCGCCTCGGCCCAGGCGGCGCGGGCGCGTCCCTCGGCCGGGGTGCCGGTGGTGAGGTTGACCAGGTCCTTGCCGGTCAGGTCGACGCCGTCCAGGGCGGAGCCGACGGTGGGGTCGTCCAGCAGGCAGACCACCACCAGCGTGTTCGCGGCGACGGCCGCGGCGGGGCTCGGGGCGACGACGGCCCCTTCGGCGGCCAGCGCCTCGGCCTTGGCGGCGGTGCGGTTCCAGACGGTGAGGGGGTGCTCGGCGGCGAGCCAGGTGCGGGCGAGGGCCGTGCCCATGTCGCCCAGTCCGAGCAGGGTGAGAGGGTTTCGCGGTGTGTTGTCGGTCATGGCGTTTAGCCTGGTGGCAGGCCGTGAGGCACTCAAGTACGCACTTCGGAGTGGGTGGTTACCCCGAAGTGAGCGAGCAGGTGGGGAGGGGTGGGCCCGATGGCGCTGACACGCAGGCCCGGCGCGGATCACTGCGGGATCGCGGCGGCGATGTCCGTGATCGACGGCAAATGGAAGGTGTCGATCCTGTGGGAGCTGAACCAGCGCCCGCGGCGTTTCGGCGAGCTGCGCCGGCTGGTGCCGGGGGTGTCCGAGAAGGTGCTGGCCGCGCAGTTGCGCGAGCTGGAGGCCGACGGCACGGTCCACCGCAAGGTCCATGACGAGGTCCCGCCGCGCGTCGAGTACTCCCTGACCCCGCTCGGACAGGACCTGAACGCGGCCCTGGAACCCCTCGGCGCGTGGGGGGCCAAGCACCTCCTGGACGACACCGCCTGAGCGAGGGTCAGGCGGCGGCCACCTCCACCGTCACCACCCCGGGCGTACGGTCGTCCGCCGCGGCGAGCAGGGCGCCGCCGGGCGCCCACACGGCCGCGCCCCCGCAGCCCGTCCAGGGACCCGCCGGGCCGACGTGGTTGGCGAGGACCACGTACAGGCCGTGCTGTCGGGCGATCCCCGGGTGGACGGCGGCGCGCTCGCGGACCCCCTCGCCCGTCCCGTACAGGGAGCTCGCGAGGTGGACCCGGCAGCCGTCCGCCGCGCCCCGGCCGGGCAGCTCGGGGAAGTGGTTGTCATAGCAGATGCCCAGGGAGAAGCGGATCCCGCCGAGTTCGAAGCGCCCGTCGCGCTCCCCGGGCCGGAACACGTCCTGCTCGTGCCGGTAGAGGTGCTGCTTGAGGTACGTGGTCACGTGCGCCCCGTCCGCGTCGTGGACCAGCGTCGCGATGGCGGGCCGCCCGTCGTCGGTCGGCAGGGCGACGTTGACGGCGGTGGCGACGCCGGCGGAGCGCAGCGGATCCAGCCGGGGGTCGTCGGCGGGGGTCATGAGCCCCGGGTCGGCGGCCAGCGCGTCCAGCTCGTAGCCGGTGAGCGCGAGCTCGGGGAACACCACGAGCCCGGCGCCCCGTTCGCGGGCCCGCACGGCGAGGGCGGCGGCCTGCGCGGCGTTGGCTTCGACATCGGCGGGTATGCAGGTCAGCTGCGCTGCGGCGATCTTCATCCCCCTCACCCTAGGACATGCCGTCAGAGCTCCGCGGGCCCCCGCAGCAGGGTCAGGAAGGAGCGGAACGCGGCCGGCATGTCCACCGACTCGGGGGCCAGCAGCCACTGGTACTGGAGGCCGTCCATGACCGCGGTCAGGAGCGGGGCCGCCTGTTCCGGCGTGAGGCCCGAGGGCAGGCGCTCACCGAACTCGGCGCGCAGGACCGCCGCCATCTCGCCGCGCACCTGCGCGTAGCGCTCGGTGAAGAACTCCCGCGCGGGATGTCCCTCGGTGACGCTCTCGCCCAGCAGCGCCGAGAAGGTCTGCACGATGCCCGGGCGCATGGCGTTGTACTCCACCAGGGAGGCCAGCAGGTCCAGGCGCCAGGTGTCCGCCGAGGCGCGCGAGCCGCCGCCCGTGTCCCAGCGGTCGCGCTCCTCCAGCACCGCGACCAGCAGGGCCTCCTTGGTCGGGAAGTAGTGCAGCAGCCCCTGCTGGGTCAGGCCGACGCGCTCGGCGACCGCGCCCAGGGACGCGCCCCGGTAGCCGCGCTCCGCGATCACCTCCAGGGCCGCGCGGATGATCTCCGCGCGGCGTTCCTCACTCCTCGCCCTGACCATCGCCCCGGCGCCCCTTCCGTTCACAGCTGCCAGCAGGACCGTACGCCATCCATATATAACGAACAGATGACGAACCCTACCGCTCACCAGGGAACGGGTCCACGATGGGGGCGCCCCACCGCAACGCACCCTCACCGCCATCCCCACCGCACCCGCACCCGCACCCCCACGAGGAGGCACGGCCGTGACCGATGCCGATCAGGCCCGCGAGAACGCCGTCGAGACGGCGCTGGGCAAGCTGGATCTCGACACCAAGGCCCGGCTGCTGGCCGGGCAGGACATGTGGTCCCTGCCCGCCGTTCCCGGGATCGGGCTGGAGTCCCTGGTCATGTCCGACGGCCCCATCGGGGTCCGCGGCGTGCGCTGGACCGCCGACGACCCGTCCATCGCCCTGCCCTCCCCGACGGCGCTCGCCGCCGCCTGGGACCCCGCCCTCGCCCGCCGGGCCGGCCGGCTCCTGGCCCAGGAGGCCCGCCGCAAGGGCGTCCACGTCCTCCTCGCCCCCACCGTCAACCTGCACCGCTCCCCGCTGGGCGGCCGGCACTTCGAGTGCTACTCCGAGGACCCGTACCTGACCGGCGCCATCGGCAGCGGCTACGTCAACGGCGTCCAGGACGGCGGGGTCGGCACCACCGTCAAGCACTTCGTCGGCAACGACGCCGAGACGGAACGCTTCACCGCGGACAGCGTCATCGCCCCGCGCCCGCTGCGCGAGGTGTACCTGGCGCCGTTCGAGGCCATCGTCGCCAACGCCCACCCCTGGGGCATCATGACCGCCTACAACCAGGTCAACGGCACGACCATGACCGAGCACCAGTACCTGGTGAACGAGGTCCTGCGCGGCGAATGGGGCTTCGACGGCTTCAACGTCTCCGACTGGATGGCCGCCCGCTCCACCACCGGCGACATCCTGGGCGGCCTCGACGTGGCCATGCCCGGCCCGCAGACCGTCTACGGGCCCGCGCTCGCCGAGGCCGTCCGCGCCGGCGAGGTCCCGGAGTCCGCCGTCGACGCGGCCGTGCGCAACGTCCTGCGCCTCGCCGCCCGCGTCGGCGCCCTGGAGGGCGCCCCCGCCGTGGTCGACGCACCCCCGGCCCCGATCGACGGCCAGGCGCTGGCGCGCGAGCTCGCCGCCCGCGGCTTCGTCCTCATCCGCAACGAGGGCGGCGCCCTGCCGCTCGACGCCGGCGACGGCCGCACCGTCGCCCTCATCGGCGCCGCCGCCCGCGACGCCCGCGTCCTCGGCGGCGGCTCCGCCACCGTCTTCCCCGAACGGATCGTCTCCCCCCTCGACGGCCTCGCCGCGGCCCTCCCGGCCGGCGCGCTCACCTTCGCCGTCGGCGCCGACCCCTCCGACGAACTCGTCCCCGCAGGCCAGGGCTTCGAGCTGCGCGCCGTCTGCCGCGACGCCTCCGGCGCCGTCCTCGGCGAGGGCGGCCTGCCGACCGGCCAGGTCCAGTGGATCGGGGACGACCTGCCCGCGGGCGTCACGTACGGGGCCCTGGCGAGCATCGAGGTCCGCGGCACCTTCCTGCCGCGCGAGAGCGGCGAACACGCCTTCGGCACCCGCGGGCTCGGCGCCTTCACCCTCGCCGTCGGAGGCCGGACCCTCTGGGAGGGCGTCCAGGAGATGGGCGACGAGGCCGACCCCTTCGAGGCCTTCTTCGGCGCCCCCAGCGAGCGCGGCCGCATCACGCTCACCGCGGGCGAGCCCGTGGAGGTGTCGCTGACCTACCAGGTCCCTGACGTGTCCGCCCTGCCGCTCAAGGCCGTCATGTTCGCGCTGCTGCACCTCGGCCCGCGCCGCGACCCCGACGAGCTGATCGCCGAGGCCGTGGCGGCCGCCCGCGCCGCCGACACCGCCGTCGTGGTCGTCGCCACCACCGAGCGCGTGGAGTCCGAGGGCTTCGACCGCCGCGACCTCACCCTGCCCGGCCGCCAGGACGAGCTGGTGCGCGCCGTGGCCGCCGTCAACCCGAACACCGTGGTCGTCGTCAACGCCGGGTCCCCGGTGGAACTCCCCTGGCGCGAGGAGGTCGCCGCGGTGCTCCTGACCTGGTTCCCCGGGCAGGAGGGCGGGGCCGCGCTGGCCGACGTACTCCTCGGGGACGCCGAGCCGGGCGGGCGGCTGCCCACGACCTGGCCCGCGCGGTTCGCCGACGCGCCGGTCACCGACGTCGTGCCGGCCGAGGGGCGGCTGGAGTACCGCGAGGGCCTCTTCATCGGCTACCGGGCGTACGAGAGGCACGCCGTCGTCCCCGCCTTCCCCTTCGGGCACGGTCTCGGCTACACCGACTGGACGTACGAGGCCCTGGAGGCCACCCCCGACGGGGTGCGGGTCCGCGTGACCAACACCGGCTCCCGCCCCGGCCGCGAGGTCGTCCAGGTCTACCTGGCGCCCGTGGCCGACAGCGTGGAGCGCCCGGCGAGCTGGCTGGCCGGCTTCGCGGGCGTCGAGGCGGGCCCCGGCGAGAGCGTCGAGGCCGAGATCCCCCTGCCGGCGCGGGCCTTCGAGATCTGGGACGAGGAGGCCCGCGGCTGGCGGCGGATCGCCGGCTCCTACGAGGTCCGCGCGAGCCGTTCACACGGTGACACGCGCCTCACGGCCGCGCTGGAGATCGCGTAACACACCGTAATCACCGCAATGGCCGGAAATCACCCCTGAAAGCCGGTCCGGGGGCGAGCCCTGACACTCGCCCCCGGACCTCGCGGACGCGCCGGCGTCAACGCGGCGGTTCGGCGGACGTCACCTGGCGGTGGGCGAGTTCCGCCAGCCGCGCCTGTCCGTCCTTGCCTGGATGGAACCAGTCCCAGCGGCTCAACTGCTCCGCTGCGAAGGGGTACTGGAACACCGCGCCGCCGTCGTAGCGGCACAGCGGGTCCTTCGCACAGACCTCGCGCAGCACCTCGTTGTACTCGACCACCCGCGCCCGCACCTGCTCGCGGCGGGCCGTGGCCCCCGTGGCCGCCGACAGCGGGTCGGCGAGCATCGACTGACAGATGCCCAGCTTCCAGACCTGCCGGACCATCGGGAGGTCCTTGCCCTGCTCCCACAGCCGCTGGAGGTCCGGGACGCTGGAGACGTACACCTGGGAGGAGGGGGAGGCGGCCCGCAGGTCCGCCAGCGCCTTCTCGAATCCGGCCCGGAACTCCGCGACCGGGGTCATCGACGAAGCCGTGGGCCGGCAGGCGTCGTTGGAGCCCACCATGACCGTGACCAGGTCGGGCTTGTGCACGGCGGCCGCCGCCAGCTGCCCCGGCAGGTCCGCCATCCGCGAGCCGGTCACCGCGTAGTTCCAGCTGCGGGCGGGCGCCTCGGAGTCCCCCAGCAGCCGCGCGGCGAGGGAGCGGACCGCGGGGTCGTTCCCGGTGGCCCAGGAGGCCTCCGGGCAGTCGGCCAGCACCGAACAGGCGTCGAAACCGCGGGTGATGGAGTCACCCACGGCCGCGATCGAGGCGGGCGCGGTGTTCCAGCGCGGCGCTCCCCGGGCCCCGCGTTCGTCCGGCGTCCCCGACCCGCCCGGGCCGCACCCGGTGACCGCCGCGGCCAGCAGTGCGACCGCCGTGCCCGCGCCCGCGAGGGTCCGGCGCACGCGGGGGCGCGGAGCGGTGGTGCGCATCGGAAGGACGCCTCCTTGTCGCCCCCCTTCCTTCGGGGGGTCCTGGTGAGTGAAAGCTCTGTGATGACGGGCTTCTGAGCGACCGTACGTCACACCAGGACCCCTGGCGCACGGTAGCTTTTTCCCGTGGCGTTTCGGCCGCAGGTCCCGTAGCGCAATGTCAAATAATTTCCGTTACATTACATCACGTCACATACTGTCCGTTTTCTGGAGTTTATTCCCGACCTCGTCCCACACTGGAGGTCCCGGTGACGACACGTGGAGTTCTGTACGTGCATTCCGCACCGCGCGCGCTCTGCCCGCACGTGGAATGGGCTGTTGCGGGCGTGCTCGGGGTGCGGGTGAACCTCGACTGGATCAGACAACCCGCCTCCCCGGGCACCTGGAGAGCCGAGTTCTCCTGGCAGGCCGAAGCGGGCACCGCCTCGAAGCTCGCCTCCGCCCTGCGCGGCTGGCACCTGCTGCGCTTCGAGGTGACCGCGGAGCCCTGTCCGACCGCCGAGGGCGAGCGCTACAGCTCCACCCCGGAGCTCGGCATCTTCCACGCCGTCACCGGCATGCACGGCGACATCCTGATCCCCGAGGACCGGCTGCGCGCCGCCCTCGCCCGGTCGGCGGGCGGCGAGACCGACCTGGAGGCGGAGATCGCCAAACTGCTCGGCAAGCCCTGGGACGACGAACTGGAGCCCTTCCGCTACGCGGGCGAGGGCGCCCCGGTCCGCTGGCTGCACCAGGTGGTCTAGCCGCCGGCCACGCAGAAGGCCCACCCGAGTCATCGGGTGGGCCTTCTGCGTGAGCCGGGCTCAGATCGTACGGAACGCCAGCGTTACGTTGTGACCGCCGAAACCGAAGGAGTTGTTGATCGCGGAGATCGGGCCGTCGGCCGGCAGCTTGCGCGGCTCGTCGCGCACGATGTCCGCGTCGATGTCCTCGTCCAGCTCGTCGCAGTTGATCGTCGGCGGGGCCAGCCGGTGGTAGAGCGCCAGCACGGTCGCGACGGTCTCGATACCGCCCGCGCCGCCCAGCAGGTGACCGGTCATCGACTTCGTCGCGGAGATCGCGATGTGGTCGAGGTCGTCGCCCAGCACCTTGCGCAGGGCCTTCAGCTCGGCCGTGTCACCCTGCGGGGTGGAGGTGGCGTGCGCGTTCACGTGGACCAGCTCGGCCGGGTCCAGACCCGTGTTGTCGAGCAGGTTCTGCACCGCGGCCGCGACACCGCGGCCGGTCGGCTCCGGCTGCGCGATGTGGTGGCTGTCCGCGGACAGACCCTGGCCCAGCACCTCGCAGTAGATCCGGGCGCCGCGCGCGGCGGCGTGCTCGGCGGACTCCAGGACGACGACGCCCGCGCCCTCGCCCAGGACGAAGCCGTCACGGGCCTTGTCGTAGGGGCGCGAGGCTTGCTCGGGGTTCTCGTTGTTCTTCGACATCGCCATCATGTTGGCGAACGCGGCGATCGGCAGCGGGTGGATCGCCGCCTCGGTGCCGCCCGCGATGACCACGTCGGCGCGGCCGGTACGGATCATCTCGACGGCGTAGCCGATCGCCTCGGCACCGGAGGCGCAGGCGCTGACCGGAGTGTGCACGCCCGCGCGGGCGTTGACCTCCAGGCTGACGTTGGCCGCCGGACCGTTGGGCATGAGCATGGGGACGGTGTGCGGGGAGACCCGGCGCACACCCTTGTCCTTCAGTACGTCGTACTGGTCGAGCAGGGTGGTGACGCCGCCGATACCGGAGGCGATCACGGTGCCCAGGCGCTCGGGGACGACGGCCCCGTCCTCGTCGGCCGGGCCGGTGTAGCCGGCGTCGGCCCAGGCCTCACGGGCCGCGACGACGGCGAACTGCGCCGAGCGGTCGAGCTTGCGGGTCAGCGGGCGGGGCAGGACCTCGCTCGGTTCCACGGCGACCTGGGCGGCGATACGGACCGGGAGTTCGGCGAAGCGCTCGCCCTCCAGGGGCTTAACGCCGGAACGTCCGGCCAGCAGACCTTCCCAGGTCGAAGCGCTGTCGCCACCCAGCGGAGTGGTTGCGCCGATACCGGTGACGACCACGGTGCGATTGGTCGGGCTCACAGGAATTCTTTCTCCACGTCTCAAGGGTGCTGAATTGTCACGGCGCCACCGCCAGGTGGCGACAAACGCTCGTCAGGCTCAGGCCTGGTGCTTCAGGATGTAGCTCGCGGCGTCGCCGACCGTCTTGAGGTTCTTGACGTCCTCGTCCGGGATCTTGACGTCGAAGCGCTCTTCGGCGGCGACGACGACCTCGACCATGGACAGCGAGTCGACGTCCAGGTCGTCCGTGAAGGACTTGTCGATCTCGACGTCCTCGACGGGGATGCCGGCGATCTCGTTGACGATCTCGGCGAGACCGGCGACGATCTCTTCCTGCGTGGCGGCCATGTGGCGCTCCTTCTGTGGATAACTGGGTACATCAGACCGGGATGTGGATCCCGGCCCTAGGGGAGGGTAACGACCGTCGCGGCGTAGACGAGTCCCGCCCCGAAGCCGATGACGAGCGCGGTGTCGCCGCTCTTCGCTGCTCCGGTCGCCAGGAGCCGCTCCATAGCGAGCGGGATCGAGGCGGCCGAGGTGTTGCCGGTGGTCTCCACGTCACGGGCGACCGTCACGTGCTCCGGCAGCTTGAGAGTCTTCACCATCGAGTCGATGATCCGCATGTTGGCCTGGTGCGGGATGAAGACGTCCAGGTCGTCCGCGGTGATCCCGGCGGCGTCGAGCGCCTGCTGGGCCACCTTGGCCATCTCGAAGACGGCCCAGCGGAAGACCGCCTGACCCTCCTGCGTGATGGCCGGGAACTTCTCGCCACCATCCCGGCCGAGGTACTCGTCCCACGGCACGGTCTGCTTGATGGTGTCCGACTTGTCGCCCTCCGAACCCCACACCGTGGGGCCGATGGCCGGCTCGTCCGAGGGACCGACGACCACGGCGCCGGCGCCGTCACCGAACAGGAAGGCCGTCGCGCGGTCCTCCAGGTCGGTCAGGTCCGAGAGCCGCTCCACGCCGATGACGAGCACGTACTGCGCCGAGCCCTCGACGACCATGCCCTTGGCCAGGGTCAGACCGTAGCCGAAACCGGCACAGCCCGCGGAGATGTCGAAGGCGGCGGGCTTGGCCGCGCCGATCCGGTGCGCGATCTCGGTCGCGACGGCGGGGGTCTGCTTGAAGTGCGAGACCGTCGAGACGATCACGGCGCCGATCTGCTCCGGGGAGACACCGGCGTCGGCCAGCGCCTTGCCCGAGGCCTCCACCGACATCGCGGCGACGGTCTCCTCGGGCGAGGCCCAGTGCCGGGTCGCGATGCCGGAGCGGGAGCGGATCCACTCGTCGGACGAGTCGATGGTCTCGAGGATGACCTCGTTGGGCACCACGCGGACCGGGCGGTAGCCGCCGACCCCGAGGATGCGGGCGTACGGGGAGCCCTTGGCAGGCTTGATCTTCGACATGCTGTGTGGGCTCCTTCTCTCAGGCCGTCAGTTCGGCGACGAGCGCCGCGGCCTTGTCGAGATCGTCCGGGGTCTTCAGGGCCACGCTCGGTACGCCCTTCAGCGCGCGCTTGGCCAGACCCGTCAGGGTGCCACCGGGGCACAGCTCGATGATCCCCGTGACGCCCAGCTCGGCGAACGTCTCCATGCACAGGTCCCAGCGGACCGGGTTGGCGACCTGGCCGACCAGGCGGGCGACGACGTCGGCACCCGTGGCGACGACCAGGCCGTCCTTGTTCGAGACGTACTTCAGCGCCGGGTCGGCCGGGGAGAGGGCCTCGGCGGCCTTCTCCAGCGTGGCGACCGCCGGGGCCATGTGGTGCGTGTGGAAGGCGCCCGCGACCTTGAGGGCGACGACCTTCATGGAACCTTCGGGCTTCTCGGCTTCCAGGGCGGCGATCTGCTCCATGGTGCCGGCGGCCACGATCTGACCCGCGCCGTTGATGTTGGCCGCGGTCAGGCCCAGCTTCTCCAGGTGGGCGACGACCACGTCGCGGTCACCGCCCAGGACCGCGGCCATGCCGGTCTCGGTGACGGCGGCGGCCTCGGCCATGCCCAGACCGCGGGTCCGGACGAACGACAGTGCTTCGGCCTCGGACAGGACGCCGGCGTAGGCGGCGGCGGTGATCTCGCCGACGCTGTGGCCCGCGACGGCCCCGAAGACCGTGGAGGAACCCAGTGCCGAGGCGGAGAGCAGGCCCGCGGCGACGAGCAGCGGCTGCGCCACCGCCGTGTCACGGATCTGGTCGGCGTCGGCGGTCGTGCCGTAGTGGGCAAGGTCCAGCTCGATGGCGTCCGACCACGCGGCGACGCGGTCAGCGGCACCGGGCAGTTCGAGCCAGGGAGTCAGGAAGCCGGGCGTCTGAGCGCCTTGGCCGGGAGCGACGAGTACGAGCACCCTCACACTCTCTCTTGTGGATGGTCCCTGCCGCCCGTGGGGACAGGGACGAAGAACCGTCGGGGTAATTGTTGATGTCCGACAAAAGTCTAGGACTGAGGATCTCCGTCGGCCAGACGCCCCAGGATCAGGGCGATCCGCAGCGTGAAGGCCGAGCGGACATCAGAAGGAGACCATCCCGTGACGTCGGTCACACGTCGCAGCCGGTAGCGCACCGTGTTGGGGTGAACGAAAAGCATCCGAGCGGCCCCTTCCAGACTGCTCGCCTGCTCCAGATAGACGCTCAGGGTCTCCAGCAGCGCCGAACCCGCCTCTTCCAGCGGTCTGTAGATCTCCTCCACCAGTTGTTCCCTGGCTGCGGGATCCGAGGCGATGGCCCGTTCCGGCAGGAGATCGTCCGCCAGGACCGGCCGTGGAGCATCCTGCCAGGCCGTGCAGGCCTTCAGCCCGGCCGCCGCGGCCTGCGCCGACTTCGTGGCGTTGAGCAGGTCCGACACCACCGGGCCCGCCACCACGGGACCGGCGGCGAACGGCCCGATCAGGGACTTGGCCACCTGCATCGGATTGTCGCTGCCGCCCGCGATGACGACCAGACGGTCCCCCAGGACACCGGTGAGGACCTGGAGTTTGTGGTGGCGGGCGGCGCGCCGGATCGCCTCCACCGTCAGCTCGCTGTCCCCCTCCGGCGCGGTGCCCAGCACCACGCACACGTGCTCCGGGGAGTTCCAGCCCAGCGCCGCCGCGCGGGACAGCGCGCCCTCGTCGGCCTCGCCGGACAGCACCGCGTTGACGACCAGCGACTCCAGCCGGGCGTCCCAGGCGCCGCGCGCCTCGGCGGCCTGCGCGTACACCTGGGCGGTCGCGAAGGCGATCTCGCGGGCGTACACGAGCAGTGCCTCGCGCAGGATCGACTCGTCACCCGGGGCCGCGACCTCCTCGATCGCCGTCTCCATGACCTCGATGGTCGTGCGGACCATCTCGACGGTCTGGCGCAGGGTGATCGCCCGGGTCAGCTCGCGCGGGGCCGTCCCGAAGACGTCGGTGGAGATCGCCTGCGGGGTCTCCGGGTGCCGGAACCACTCCGTGAACGCGGCGATGCCCGCCTGGGCGACCAGGCCGATCCAGGACCGGTTCTCGGGTGGCATCGCCCGGTACCACGGCAGGGTCTCGTCCATCCGCGCGATCGCGTTGGCTGCGAGCCGGCCGGAGGACTTCTCCAGTCGGCGCAGCGTCGCGGCGTGCGGATGGGCCGGAGCGGGATGCGCGGCGTGTGTGGCGGGCGAATGCTCACGTTCGGGTTGGGGCACGGGACAAGACTGCCTTATCGGGAACGCTGTGCGGAGTCCGGTCCCGTTCCCGGCCCACGCCCGGGACTACGGTGGCCCCCATGATTGATGTACGCCGAGCCGCCGACCGGTACGAGGGCGGGGACCTGCCCGCCGGGATCACCACCCGGCACGCCTTCTCCTTCGGGTCCTTCTACGACCCGGACAATCTGCGCTTCGGTCCCGTCCTGGCCTGCAACGAGGAGTCGCTCGCCGTGGGCGCCGGCTTCGACGAGCACCCCCACAGCCACACCGAGATCGTCACCTGGGTGATCGAGGGCGAGCTCACCCACCAGGACAGCACCGGGGAGAAGGGCCTGGTCCGGCCCGGGGACGTACAGCGGCTCAGCGCCGGATCCGGGGCGCGCCACGTGGAGCGCAACGAGGGCCCGGTGCCGCTGCGCTTCGTGCAGATGTGGCTCGCGCCGCTCACCGCCGGCGGCGAGCCCTCGTACGAGGTGGTCACCGGCCTCGCCGACGGCGCGCCCTACGAGATCCCCGGGGCCGGCGCCGTCCTGCGCGTGCGGCGGCCGGGCGCGGGCGAGCGGGTCGCCGTACCGGCGGCGGAACGGGTCTACCTGCACGTGGTGCGCGGGGACCTGCGCCTGGACGGGGCGGAGCTGGGCCCTGGGGACTCGGTACGGATCACCGACGAGCGGGACCTGGAGATCACCGCCGGATCCCCGGGGGAGCTGCTGATCTGGGAGCTGCCCCGCTAGGACTTGTGGAGCGGGCCGGGCTCAGCGCGAGCGCAGCTCGGCCAGGACCGCGTCCGTGAACGGGGTCCAGGCCTCGACCGCCCACGGGCCGAAGGCGCGGTCCGTCAGCGCCACGCACGCGGCGCGCGCGTCCGGGTCCACCCACAGGAAGGTGCCGGCCTGGCCGAAGTGCCCGAAGGTGCGGGCCGAGGAGGTGGTGCCCGTCCAGTGCGGGGACTTGCCGTCGCGGATCTCCAGGCCGAGCCCCCAGTCGTTGGGGGACTGGTGTCCGTAACCCGGCAGGACGCCCTTGAGCCCGGGGTGGACGACCGAGGTGGCCTCCGCGACCGTGCGGACGTCCAGCAGCCGCGGCGCCTGCAGTTCGGCGGCGAAGCGCGCCAGGTCGCGGACGGTGGACACGCCGTCCTTGGCGGGCGAGCCCTCCAGGGTCGTCGAGGTCATGCCCAGCGGCTCGAAGAGCGCCTGGTGCAGGTACTCCGGGAAGGGGATCCCGGTGGCCTTGGAGATGTGGTCGCCGAGCACCTCGAAACCGGCGTTCGAGTACAGCCGGCGCTGCCCGGGCGGGGCGCTCACCCGGTGCTCGTCGAAGGCCAGGCCGCTGGTGTGCGCGAGCAGGTGACGGACCGTCGACCCCTCGGGCCCGGCAGGCTCGTCCAGCTCGATCGCCCCCTCCTCGTACGCGACGAGGGCGGCGTACGCGGCGAGCGGCTTGGTGACCGAGGCGAGGGCGAAGCGGTGGTCGACGGGCCCGTGGGAACCGGCCAAGCTCCCGTCGGCGCGTACGACGGCCGCCGCGGCCGTGTCCACCGGCCAGGTCTCGATGATCCGCAGGCTTTCCAGGGTCTGAGCGCTCTCCATGGCGCCGAGCCTACTTGCTTGGAGTGCACTCCAGGGTTTTAGCGTGGGGGCCATGAGCCAGAGCCTGACGCAGCCGCGGTACACGATCAGCGAGGTCGAGGCCCGGACCGGTCTGACCCAGCACACCCTGCGCTGGTACGAGCGGATCGGCCTGATGCCGCACGTGGACCGCTCGCACTCGGGGCAGCGGCGCTTCACCGACAAGGACCTGGACTGGCTGGCCCTGGTGGGCAAGCTGCGCGCCACCGGGATGTCGGTGGCGGACATGGTCCGCTACGCCGAACTGGTCCGCGAGGGCCGCGAGGGCCGGGACACCGTCGCGGAGCGCCGCGAGCTGCTGGAGCGGACGCGACGCGACGTGCGGGCCCGGATCACCGAGCTCACGGACGCACTGGCCGTTCTGGACTTCAAGATCGGCATCTACTCGGGGAAGGCACAGTCATGACGGAAACCACGAGGCTCGAACAGGCCGAACTGGGCAAGGGCGGCCCGCTGGTCGGCGTCCAGGGCCTCGGCTGCATGGGCATGAGCGACTTCTACGGGGACACCGACGAGGTGGCCGCCCGCCGGACCCTGGACGCGGCCCTGGCCGCCGGGGTCACCCTCTTCGACACCGCGGACGTCTACGGGCGGGGCCGCAACGAGGAGTTCCTCGCCCCGTTCGTGGCCGCGCACCGGGACGAGATCACCCTCGCGACGAAGTTCGGCATAGAGCGCAGCGACGACCCCTCCTACCGGGCCATCCGCAACGAGCCGGCCTACATGCGCCGGGCCGTCGAGGACAGCCTGCGCCGGCTCGGCGTGGAGGTCATCGACCTGTACTACATGCACCGGCGCGACCCGGCCGTGCCGCTCGCCGAGTCGGTCGGCGCCATGGCGGAGCTGGTGCGGGAGGGCAAGGTGCGCCACCTCGGGCTCAGCGAGGTCACCGGCGCGGAGCTGCGCGAGGCGCACGCCGTGCACCCGATCGCGGCGCTCCAGTCGGAGTGGTCGCTGTTCAGCCGGGACGTGGAGCGCAGCGCGGTGGGCGCGGCGGCCGAGCTGGGCGTGGCCTTCGTCCCCTACTCCCCCCTGGGCCGGGGCTTCTTGACGGGGGCGTTCGCGGACGCCTCGGCGGAGCTGTCGCAGGGCGACTTCCGGCGCCACCAGCCGCGCTTCAGCGGCGAGAACGCGAAGGTGAACGGGGCGCTGCTGGCGCCGGTGCGGGAGATCGCCGAGGAGCTGGGGGCGAGCCCGGCGCAGATCGCCCTGGCCTGGGTGCAGCAGCGGGCTCAGGTGCACGGCCTGACGGTGGTCCCGATCCCGGGCACCCGCAAGCCGGAGCGCCTGCGCGAGAACACCGCGGCCACCCGGATCACCCTGACCCCGGCGCAGCTGTCCCTGCTGGAACCGATCGCCGCCCGGGTCGCGGGCGACCGCTACCCGGACATGACCTTCACCTCGGTGGTCCGGGAGGTCTGAGCGGCGGCTCGGCCGCTAGGTCGTCTCTTGAGATGCGACCGGCTACGCCTCCGCGGTGAAGCGGTCGTGCAGGGCCGTGTACTCGGCGTCCGTGAGCAGGCCCGCGGTGTGCAGCTCGCTCAGGTGCCGCAGCCGCTCGTCGCCGGAGCGGGCCCGGGGGACCGCGGCGAGCGGTGCGCGGGCCCGTACGGCGGCGAGGACGGCCGCCGCGAAGGGCAGCGACTCGTGCACCGCCCCGTACCCCACGCCGAAGACCGCCGCCGCGAGGTCGTGGTCCGGGCGCGGGTCCCCGACCGCGTCCCGCACCAGCAGCCGCAGGTGGCCGCCCGGGCGCTCGGGGGAGTGCCACTCGACGCCGGTGAGGGCGGAGAGCGGGTAACGCTGGTCGCAGGCCTTCCATTTGGTGCTGGTGGCGCCCGTACGCGACCAGCGGAAGGTGACGGCCGAGCCGTCGAACTCCACCCGGGCGTCGTACGCCTTCAGCTGCACCGGCGGCTGCGGCACGCCGACCAGGAAGCGCGTCGCCGGCTCGGTGGCGTCCGGCCCGAGCCGGGAACGCAGGGCGTCGGCGAACGTCGCGGCCTGCGGCGCGCGCTCGCGCGGCAGCACCAGCCGGTACGGATCGCAGTTCTCCTTGAGCTGCCCGGCGGCGGCCTCCATCAGCGGATCCGCACCCGGCCGGGGCAGGGCGCGCAGCACCACCGTGTCCCGCTTCCCGGCGGTCACGGTCACTCCGGACACCGCTTCCAGGGGAATCCGGCGTGCGCCCAGCGCATGAAAGAGCCGCGGCGTCCTCGGCGTTCTCAACCCCCGTGCGAAGCGGATGAGCACCGAGTCCGAGTCGAACTCCCAGACGGCATGGTTTCCGGCCAGTACGTCACCCATGCGCCACATCGTAAAGGGCGCCGCCCCCGCGCGTCCCCCTCGCTGCGGAGTCCTTTTTCGCGCCCCCCGGCCCGTCAGTCCTGCTCTGCCCCGGGGATTTCCCTGCGACATGCGTCGTCGCCGGTCGCGCACACAATGGAAGCGAAGGCGCCGGTTCCGATCTTGGCGAAGTTCTCCACCGAGTCCGTCCCTGGCGCGAAATAGCCGGTGTGGCTCCTGGCCCGCGCCGAGGACAGCAGCCGCGCGCCGAAGTCCGGGGACACCGGGTCGGCTCCGTGGCCCACCCCGCCGACCTCCAGGTGGGGCACGTCCGCGATCCAGTCGCCCTCGTCCCGCGTGGCCCAGACCCGAGCCGTGGTGTGCAGCCCCTCGACGTTCGAAGCGCGCATCCCGGGACTGCCCGCCACCACCACGTCCGTCACCCGGTCCGGCAGCTCGCGCGCGGCGACCCCGCACACCACCGATCCGTAGCTGTGGCAGAACAGCGCCACCTCCGCGTCCCCGGGCAGGGCCACCGCCAGCGACTTCAGCCGGACCGCGCCGTCGAAGGCCAGGCGGCCGGTGGCCGCGTCCATGCCGACCCCGGTGGGAGCGGTGTACCCGGCCCACGCGATCACCGCCGTACGGCTGTCCGGCGCGGCCGCGCGCTCGGCCGCGTACAGGGACTCGGCCATGCCGACGGGCGAGGTCAGGCGGCGCTGGCTGCGCTCGAAGGTCAGCGCGTCGGTGTCGACGCCGGGGACGATCACCGAGACCCGGCGGGCCCGTTCGAGGTCGCCGAAGACCTCGGCCACCCGGCCGCCGCCGGTGGGGTCGAAGGCCAGGATCTGGCGGCCGGGGTCCGCGAGCGAGGCGAAGCGGTGCGCACGGCGGGTGGCCAGGGCGCGGTCGGCCGGGGTCAGCGCCACGTCCCGGCTGCGGGCGTCCTCGACGCGGGCGGCCTGCTCCAGGCCGTGCAGGTTGGCCTCGTAGCGGGTCGCGACGGGCACCCCGTCGAGGTTGCCGACGACCAGGGGGTGGCCCTGCGCGAGCCGGGCACGCTCGGCGCCGTCCAGGGCGGCGAAGAAACGGGCCACCGTCCGTACGGGGGCGTCCGCGGGCGGCACGGGTCGGCCGTCCAGCCGGGCCTTGGCCCAGGCGGCGAGGGCGGTGGCCCGCAGCGGGGTGCCCCCCTCCGGGCGGTGCACGGCCGTCCAGCCGGTCGTCGCCAGCAGCACGAAGACCACCGCCAGCGCGAGCAGGGTGCGCAGGGCGGCGGGGCGCGGGTCGGCGCGAAGGGCGGTGGAGTGGGCGAGGCCGGGCACGTTCACTGGAACCAGCCTAGGAGACGCCCTCCGTGCCGGGCACGCCGGGTGACACGCCTCACGCCCGATCGTGGGACGGTGTGAGGCGCACCGCCGGGCCCCCGGCCGGCCCCCCGCGCGCCCGGCCGGCGTCGGCGCTCGGCCGCCAATGCGCGGCCAGCGCGGGGCCGATCCGGTCGAGGTAGGCCTCCGTCATCCGCCGGATCGCGGCCACGCTGCCGTCCTCGCCCTGCCCCCAGAGCCGCCCGGTGAGACGCATCACCCCGCAGAACGCGGCGACCGCCACCCGCGGCCGGGGATCGGCGTCCACGTCCAGGCCCTCGCGGGCCGCGATCAGCCGTGAGATCCGCTCCTCCAGGTCGGCGCAGCGGCGCAGGTGCACGGCGAGCAGCGCGGGAGTGGACTCGATCAGCCGGTAGCTGCGCATGTAGAGCTCGACCGGGACCGCCTCGGAGATGGCCTCCTCGACGGTGTCCCAGGCGGCGAGCGCGGCGCCGCGCAGGGCTTCGAGGGGCCCCTCGGCGGCCGGCCGGGCGTGCAGTTCGGCGAGGAAGTGCGCTTCGACCAGGTCCTGGACGGCGAAGGCGACCTCCTCCTTGTTGGCGAAGTAGCGGAAGAAGGTGCGCTGGGACACGTCCACGGCGTCGGTGATCTCGTCGACGGTGGTGCGGTCGTACCCCTGGGAGATGAAGAGGAGCAGCGCCGCGCGCAGCAGTGCGCCGCGGGTGCGCCGTTTCTTGCGTTCGCGCAGTCCCGCCACCGGCGCGGGCGGCGCCGACCGCTCGTCGGTCCTCACGGGGGGCTCCCTTCTGACGCCGAGTGGGCGGTCAGCGTACCGGTGACGGCCGCCGGGGCGGGCGCGGCGCCGCGCCGTGCGCGAGGGACCGGAGGCCGCCTTCGGAGGGCTCGCGGGGCCCCTCGCGCATGACACGTTCGGGGCTCCTCCGTCTGGCCCACGCACCCCCTGCGGGGGCCGGTGCGGGGCTGGTCCCGTGCCCTGCGGAAGCGTCAACTCCGCAGGAGCGGCCGCCCTGTCGGCGGGGCCGGGCCGGGAGGTCGCCTATCCGGGTGGACCCGTCCGGGGCCTCTTCCGCCCGCCCGTCTGCGCAGGTCAGCGTGGTGTCAGCGGAGCCCCGGCAACGGTCCGGGAGCCCGTCGTCCACAAGGAGTTGACCCGTCATGCGTACGTGTAACGCCACCCCCGCCGACACCGCCCGCGCCGGCAGCACCAGCCGTGTGAACACCACACGGGTGAGCACGGTCCTGGCCGTGACCGCCCTCGCCCTGAGCGCCCTCATCCCCAGTACGGCCACCACGGCCCACGCGGCGGGCCCGCCGGCCCTGGGGCCCTGCGCGACGGGGCAGTTGTGCCTGTGGGCGAAACCGGACTTCAAGGGCGCCCGGCAGACCCACGAGCTGAGCACCCTGGACGTCAACAGCTGCATCGCGCTGCCCGCCGGGACCACCGCCCAGTCACTGACCAACCGGACCGGGCGCCCGGTGACCACCTACCAGTCGGACGTCTGCGCGGAGACCGGTGAGTTCCAGACCTACCCGGGCGACGGGGTCTGGCTGCCCCAGTCGCCCTACCAGGTGCGGGCCTTCAAGGTGTGGGAGAACTGACCTCCCGCGGCGCCGGCGCCGGCTGCTGTACCGCCGCAGGCGCCGGGGCGCTCGCACCGCCGAGCCGGGCGACCTCGCCGCGCAGCGCCCGTACCTCCTCCTGCAGCTCACGGATGGCCGCCAGCTGAAGCCGTTCCACCTGGTCGTCGCGCTCGAAGCGGGCGATGAACCAGGCGGCGATGTTGGCGGTCACCACACCCAGCAGGGCGATGCCGGACAGCATCAGGCCGACGGCGAGCACCCGGCCGAGGCCGGTGGTGGGGGAGTGGTCCCCGTACCCGACCGTCGTCATGGTGGTGAAGGACCACCACACCGCGTCGCCCAGGTTCTTGATGTTCCCCTCGGGGGCGTCGCGCTCCACGCTCAGCACCGCCAGCGAGCCGAACATCAGCAGCCCCACGACGGCCCCGGCCACGTACGTCGTCAGCTGGATCTGCGGAGCCATCCGGGCCCGCCGGCCCACCAGCATCAAGGTGGCGACCAGCCGCAGCAGCCGCAGCGGCTGCACGAGCGGCAGCACCACCGCCGCCAGGTCCAGCCAGTGCGTGCGGACGAAGTGCCGGCGGGCCGGAGCGAGGGCCAGCCGCACCACGTAGTCGAGGGCGAAGGCCCCCCACACCACCCACTCCACGTGGGTGCAGGCCCGGTGCACGTCCGCACGCGCGTCGGGCAGGACGATCGGCACGGCGTACGCCACGGCGAAGGCGAGGGCGAGGACGAGCAGCGGGGTCTGGCTCCGCCGCTCCCACAGCAGCTGGCGGGACGGTTCCTTCATGCCCGCATCGTAAAGAACGCGTAAGGGGCGCCGGGACAGGTGTCCCGGCGCCCCCACGTAAGGGTGACGCTTACGCGTCGCCGCCCGCCGGACCCGGGTCCGCCGCCGCGACGTCCAGCAGCTGGTACCGGTCGACGGCCTGCTTCAGCACCGAACGGTCGATCCGGCCGGTCTTCGCGAGCTCGGTGAGCGTCGCCAGGACCACCGACTGCGCGTCGATGTGGAAGTAGCGCCGGGCCGCACCGCGCGTGTCCGCGAAGCCGAAGCCGTCCGCGCCCAGCGAGGTGTACGGGCCGGGCACCCACCGCGAGATCTGGTCCGGCACCGCCCGCATCCAGTCCGAGACCGCCACGAACGGCCCCTCGCCGCCCGACAGCTTGCGCGTCACGTACGGCACGCGCTGCTCCTCGTCCGGGTGCAGCAGGTTGTGCCGCTCCACCTCCACGGCCTCGCGCCGCAGCTCGTTCCAGGAGGTCGCCGACCAGACGTCCGCCCGCACGTCCCAGTCCTCGGCGAGGATCCGCTGCGCCTCCAGCGCCCACGGCACCGCCACGCCCGAGGCCAGGAGCTGCGCCCCGATGGAGCCCGCGGTGCCCTGCGACACCCGGTGCACGCCCTTGAGGATGCCCTCCACGTCGACGTCCGCGGGCTCGGCCGGGTGCTGGATCGGCTCGTTGTAGACCGTCAGGTAGTAGAAGACGTCCTCCGCCTCGGGCCCGTACATCCGCCGCAGACCGTCCTTGACGATGTGCGCGATCTCGTAGCCGTAGGCCGGGTCGTACGCCACGCAGCCCGGGTTGGTCGAGGCCAGCAGCTGCGAGTGACCGTCGGCGTGCTGGAGGCCCTCACCCGTGAGGGTGGTCCGTCCCGCGGTCGCGCCGAGGACGAAACCGCGCGCCAGCTGGTCGGCCATCTGCCAGAACTGGTCACCGGTGCGCTGGAAACCGAACATCGAGTAGAAGACGTAGACCGGGATCAGCGGCTCGCCGTGCGTCGCGTACGCCGAACCGGCGGCGATCAGCGAGGCCGTGCAGCCCGCCTCCGAGATGCCGTCGTGCAGCATCTGGCCGGTCGGCGACTCCTTGTACGCGAGCAGCAGGTCGCGGTCGACCGCCTCGTACTGCTGCCCGAGCGGGTTGTAGATCTTGGCGCTCGGGAAGAAGGCGTCCATGCCGAAGGTGCGGTACTCGTCGGGCGCGATCAGCACGAAGCGCTTGCCGATCTCCTTGTCCCGCATCAGGTCCTTCAGGATGCGGACGAAGGCCATCGTGGTCGCGATCGACTGCTGGCCCGAGCCCTTCTTGGCGGCCGCGTACGCCGCGTCGTCCGGCAGCTGCAGCGGCTTGGCGCGCACCACACGGGTCGGCACGTAGCCGCCGTGCGCGCTGCGCTGGTCGTGCATGTACTGGATCTCGGGCGAATTACGGCCCGGGTGGTAGTACGGCGGCGCGCCGCTCTCCAGCTGGGCGTCCGTGATCGGGATGTGCAGGCGGTCGCGGAAGCGCTTGAGGTCGTCGACCGTCAGCTTCTTCATCTGGTGCGTCGCGTTGCGGCCCTCGAAGTTCGGGCCGAGCGTCCAGCCCTTGACCGTCTGCGCCAGGATCACCGTCGGCTGGCCCTTGTGGGCCTTGGCCGCCGCGTAGGCCGCGTAGACCTTCTTGTGGTCGTGTCCGCCGCGGCCCAGGTGCTGGATCTGGTAGTCGGTCATGTTCTCGACCATGGCGCGCAGCCGCTGGTCGCCGCCGAAGAAGTGCTCACGGATGTACGCGCCCGACTCGGTGGCGTACGTCTGGAACTGCCCGTCCGGGGTCGAGTTCATCTTGTTGACCAGGATGCCGTCGCGGTCCTGCGCCAGCAGCGGGTCCCAGGAGCGGTCCCAGATCAGCTTGATGACGTTCCAGCCGGCCCCGCGGAAGATCGACTCCAGCTCCTGGATGATCTTGCCGTTGCCGCGCACCGGGCCGTCGAGGCGCTGGAGGTTGCAGTTCACGACGAAGGTCAGATTGTCCAGGCCCTCGCGCGCGGCGATGGACAGCTGGCCGAGCGACTCCGGCTCGTCCATCTCGCCGTCGCCCAGATACGCCCAAACGTGGGACTTGGAGGTGTCCGCGATCCCGCGCGCCTCCATGTACCGGTTCATCCGGGCCTGGTAGATCGCACCGAGCGGGCCCAGGCCCATCGAGACGGTCGGGAACTCCCAGAAGTCGGGCATCAGCCGCGGGTGCGGGTAGCTGGACAGGCCGTACGGGGCCTTCGACTTCTCCTGGCGGAACGCATCGAGCTGCTGCTCGGAGAGCCGGTCCAGGAGGTAGGCGCGGGCGTAGATACCGGGGGAGGCGTGCCCCTGGAAGAAGATCTGGTCGCCGCCGTCGCCCTCGTCCTTGCCCCGGAAGAAGTGGTTGAAGCCCACGTCGTAGAGGGAGGCGGAGGACGCGAAGGTGGCGATGTGGCCGCCGACGCCGATCCCGGGACGCTGGGCGCGCGAGACCATGACGGCCGCGTTCCACCGGGTGGCGTTGAGGACCTTGCGCTCGATCTCCTCGTTGCCGGGGAAGAACGGCTCGTCCTTGGTGGCGATCGTGTTGACGTAGTCCGTGCTGCGCATCTCGGGGACGGCCACGCGCTTCTCGCGAGCCCGCTCGATCAGCCGCAGCATCAGGTAGCGGGCGCGCTCACGGCCCCGCTCGTCGACCGCGGCGTCCAGGGAGTCGAGCCATTCCTGGGTCTCCTCCGGATCGAAGTCCGGGACCTGACTCGGGAGGCCGCCAATGATGATCGGATTGCGATCGGATGCGGAAGCCACGCTGTTCCTTCGCTGTCGGGGGAGTCGTGCTGTACCCGTGTCTGGGGGGCGCCGCCTCCCATGGTCTTACGCTCGGCCGAAATCGTCATCTTTACCACCGGGTAATCCCTGGAGCGACAGGGAACTCATCGGGAGGACGACGGGGATCGGTGGCGGTCGCGGCCACTTCGCCACCTTACGCCGGAGCCGGCCGGCCCCCTCCGCGGGGCGGTCCGTCCCTCAAACAGGTAGGAATGCCGTGAAGCGTCGCCGATGATGCCAAGCGAGCTGGAATGGTGTGGGATGAATCACCAGAGGTGCACACGGGAAGGCTGAAAGTTGCGGCGAGACGGCCGCAATCGTCACCGTTTCGACGGTCTCGGCGGCCGGGTACTTGCGCGATCCGCCCCGCCCGTGTGGACTACGCCCAATGCTGCGCGTACGCGCGCCGCCCGAAGACATTCACCGAACATGAGCAGGAGGCACCCCGTGAGCGCGACCGCGGACCACGCGGAGAGCCTGGCCGCCCGGCTGGGTTTCCAGTCCGAACAGGTGGTCCAGGAGATCGGCTACGACGACGACGTCGATCAGGAATTCCGTGAGTCCATTCAGGACCACATCAGCAACGACCTCGTCGACGAGGAGTACGACGACGTTGCCGACGCGGTGCTGCTCTGGTTCCGGGAGGAAGACGGCGATCTGACTGACACGCTGGTCGACGCCACAGAGCTGGTCGAGGACGGCGCACTGATCCTGCTGCTGACCCCCAAGACGGGCCGCCCCGGCTACGTCGAGGCCAGCGACATCAGCGAGGCCGCCGAGACCGCCGGCCTTTCGCAGACCAGGAGCATCAGTGTCGGCAAGGAGTGGGCCGCCACCAAGCTGGTGACGCCCAAGACCGCCGCCAAGTCCAAGCGCTGAGCCGCGCCCGCTGCCGAGCGGACACGCTTCCACACCCCGCCGACCAGGTGACACCGGTCGGCGGGGTGTGTGCGTTCCCCGCACCGGGCGGCCCCTAGGCTTTGCCTCACCCGAACAGCCCCATGCACGGATGCAGCGACGAAGGGATGCGAGAGATGGCGATCGAGGTCGGCGACAAGGCCCCGGACTTCGAGCTCAAGGACAACCACGGCGCGACCGTGCGGCTCTCCGACTTCCGGGGGGAGAAGGCAGTGGTGCTGCTCTTCTACCCGTTCGCCTTCACCGGCGTCTGCACCGGCGAGCTCTGCGAGCTGCGCGACCAGCTGCCGCGCTTCCAGAACGACGACGTGCAGCTCCTCGCGGTCTCCAACGACTCCGTTCCGACCCTGCGGGTCTTCGGGGAGCAGGAGAGCCTGGACTACCCGCTGCTGTCGGACTTCTGGCCGCACGGCGAGACCTCCCGCGCGTACGGCGTCTTCGACGAGGACAAGGGCTGCGCGGTCCGCGGCACCTTCATCATCGACAAGGACGGCGTGGTGCGCTGGACTGTCGTCAACGGACTGCCCGACGCGCGTGACCTGAACGAGTACATCAAGGCGCTCGACAGCCTCTAAAAACCCCCTGTGGGGCGGGAACCCGTCACTAGGATCGAAACGTTGATCCCATTGCAACCGCACGACGGGGCATCGCCCCACACAGAACCCAATGGAGGACCCGTGGGAGTCAGCCTCAGCAAGGGCGGCAACGTCTCGCTGACCAAGGCCGCACCTAACCTGACGGCGGTCATCGTCGGTCTGGGCTGGGACGCTCGCACCACCACCGGTGTCGATTTCGACCTCGACGCCAGCGCGATCCTGACCAACGACCAGGGCAAGGTCGCCAGCGACGCGAACTTCGTCTTCTTCAACAACCTGAAGAGCCCCGACGGCTCGGTGGAGCACACCGGTGACAACACCACCGGAGAGGGCGAGGGCGACGACGAGGCGATCAAGGTCAACCTCGCCGGTGTCCCGGCCGACGTCGCCAAGATCGTCTTCCCGGTCTCGATCTACGAGGCCGAGAGCCGTCAGCAGAGCTTCGGCCAGGTCCGCAACGCGTACATCCGCGTCGTGAACCAGGCCGACAACACCGAGCTCGCCCGCTACGACCTCTCCGAGGACGCCTCGACCGAGACCGCCATGGTCTTCGGCGAGCTCTACCGCAACGGCGCGGAGTGGAAGTTCCGCGCCATCGGCCAGGGCTACGCCTCGGGCCTGCGCGGCATCGCGCAGGACTTCGGCGTCAACGTCTGAGCCTGAGCGCAGTTCATCCGTCCGGCGCCGTGCACTGTGTGTACGGCGCCGGACTGGCTTTGCCACCAACACCGTCGTCCGGGGAGGACCACAACATGGGCGTCACACTCGCCAAGGGGGGCAACGTCTCCCTCTCCAAGGCCGCACCGAACCTCACCAGGGTTCTGATCGGTCTCGGATGGGACGCGCGCTCGACGACCGGGGCCGACTTCGACCTCGACGCCAGCGCCCTGCTGTGCAACAGCGGCCGGGTGCTGGGGGACGAGTACTTCGTCTTCTACAACAACCTCAAGAGCCCCGAGGGCTCCGTCGAACACACGGGGGACAACCTCACCGGCGAGGGTGACGGGGACGACGAGTCGATCATCATCGACCTCACCAAGGTGCCGGAGCGCGTGGACAAGATCGTCTTCCCGGTCTCGATCCACGAGGCGGACTCCCGCCGGCAGAGCTTCGGCCAGGTCAGCAATGCCTTCATCCGAGTGGTCAACCAGGCGGACGGCCAGGAGCTGGCCCGCTACGACCTCTCCGAGGACGCCTCCAGCGAGACCGCGATGATCTTCGGCGAGGTCTACCGGTACGGCGGCGAGTGGAAGTTCCGGGCCGTGGGGCAGGGGTACGCGTCGGGGCTCCGGGGCATCGCTCTAGACTTCGGGGTCAACGTTTCGTAAAGCCGTACAACACGATGGGGTGCCAGTGGTTCTCAAAACCTTCGGCTGGTCGTTCGCAGTCACTGCGCTCGGTCTGGTCGCAGCGGTGTTCTACGGGGGGTGGCCCGCATTCGGGATCGTGGCGATCCTGTCCGTCCTCGAGATCTCGCTGTCCTTCGACAACGCGGTGGTCAACGCCGGAATCCTGAAGAAGATGAGTGCCTTCTGGCAGAAGATCTTCCTCACGGTCGGTGTGCTCATCGCCGTCTTCGGCATGCGACTGGTCTTCCCCGTCGTGATCGTCGCGATCAGCGCCAAGATCGGGCCCATTGAGGCCGTCGACCTGGCCATGACCGACAAGGACATGTACAAGCAGCTCGTCACGGACGCCCACCCGGCCATCGCGGCCTTCGGTGGAATGTTCCTGCTGATGATCTTCCTCGACTTCATCTTCGAGGACCGCGACATCAAGTGGCTCGCCTGGCTGGAGCGTCCCCTCGCCAAGCTCGGCAAGATCGACATGCTGTCCGCGTGCATCGCCCTGATCGTCCTGGTCGTCACCGCGATGACCTTCGCCACCCACGCCCACCAGCACGGTGGCGCCCATGTGGACAAGGCGCAGACCGTCCTCATCTCCGGCGTCCTCGGCCTGATCACCTACATGGTCGTCGGCGGCCTCTCCGGCTACTTCGAGAACAAGCTGGAGGAAGAGGAGGAGGCCGAGCACGAGGCCGAGGAGGAGGCCAAGAAGAGCGGCAAGCCCGTCTCGGCCGTGGCGATGGCCGGCAAGGCGGCCTTCTTCATGTTCCTCTACCTCGAAGTCCTCGACGCCTCCTTCTCCTTCGACGGGGTCATCGGCGCCTTCGCCATCACCAACGACATCGTGCTCATGGCCCTGGGCCTCGGCATCGGTGCCATGTACGTCCGGTCGCTGACGGTCTACCTCGTCCGCCAGGGCACCCTCGACGACTACGTCTACCTGGAGCACGGCGCGCACTACGCCATCGGCGCGCTCGCCGTGATCCTGCTCGTCACCATCCAGCACGAGATCAACGAGATCATCACCGGTCTCGTCGGCGTGGTGCTCATCGCGTGGTCCTTCTGGTCCTCCGTGCGCCGCAACAAGCGCCTGGAAATGGAGGGTTCCGCCGCCGAGGCATGACCGCGGCGTTAATGCGGAACGCTCCACTTGCGGGGCGGCCGGAAGGGTCCTCGGACCCGGCGGGCCGCCCCGCTTCCGTATGGGGCAACAGGGGATTCAGGGGGGTAGGGGATGGGATTCTTCGACGGCATTCTGGGCAGCCGGGCCGTGCAGTTCCAGTCGGGCAGCGCCTCGTCGAACGCGATCGAGCTGACCAAGCGACATTCGACGGTGTCGCTCACCAAACAGGGGGCCGTGCACGGCAATCTGCGCGTCAACCTGTCCTGGCGCATGCGCACCTCGGACATCGGCGGCCGCTCCGGCCAGAGCGGCCAGCTCCTGCGGCACCCGTTCAAGCTGTTCAAGCCCGACATGGTGCAGGCGCACACCCAGGGCATGGTCAACGTCGACCTCGACATGGGCTGCCTGTACGAGCTGACCGACGGCACGCGCGGCGCCGTACAGCCGCTGGGCAACCTGTTGGGCGACCTCAACGACCCGCCGTTCGTCAAGCTCAGCGGGGACGACCGGTTCGGCTCGGGGTCCGGGGAGACCCTGTACGTCAACCTCGACCACGCCGACGACATCAAGCGGCTGCTCGTCTTCGTCTACATCTACGACCAGACCCCGGCCTTCGACCGGACGCACGCCATGGTGACCCTCTACCCGGTCACCGGGCCGCGGATAGAGATCCCGCTGGACGAGCGGCAGCCGCAGGCCCGCTCCTGTGCGGTCGTGTCCCTGGAGAAGGTCAAGGGCGAGCTCGTCGTGCGCCGCGAGGTGAAGTTCGTCTACGGGTTCCAGGCGGAGCTCGACCGGCTGTACGGCTGGGGGCTCCAGTGGGGGCGGGGCTTCAAGAGCAGCAAGAGCTGACCGCGGCTGCCGGCGGAGCCCTGCCGGGAGCCCCGCCGGGGCGGCGGCGTCAGTGGCGGATGAACTGCGGGCCCTGCACCGGCAGCCGGAAGGCCGGATCACCGCCCGGCCCCGGTACCGGCGCCGGGGACACCGGCTGCGGGTACCCGTAGGCGGGCGGGACGGCCGGCGGGGCCTGGGTGGGCGGCGCCGGCGGGGCCATCGCCGCCGTCTGGTCGGAGGTGGGACCGGTCGCCGGCGTGGCCGTGCCTGCGCCCGAGGCCTCGGCGGGGCTCTCGCCCGCGTTCTCGTCGACGGAGATCCCGTGGTCGGTCGCCAGACCCACCAGCCCGTTGGAGTAGCCCTCGCCGAGCGCGCGGAACTTCCACCCCTCGCCCCTGCGGTACAGCTCCCCGCAGATCAGCGCCGTCTCGGCGCCGGTCTCGGGCCGTACGTCGAAGTAGGCCAGCGGTTCGGCGCCGCCGGTCGCGGTGGCGTCGTAGAGCAGGATGCGCAGGTCGTGGACCTGCTGGAAGGGGACGTCCTCGGCCGAGGCGACCACCAGGATCCGGTCGACCCGCGGCGTCACCGCGCGCAGGTCCGCCTGGACGGCGTCGGTGACGGCGTCGCCGAGCTGCTTCTTGCCGAGCCGCCACACGGCCCCGGAGGGGTGGCGGGGCTGGTTGTAGAAGACGAAGTCCTCGTCCGAACGCACCCGGCCGTCCGGGCCCACCAGGAGCGCGGAGGCGTCCACGTCCGGTACCTCGGGGCCGCCGGTCCAGCGCAGCACCGCCCGGACCGCCAGGGCGGCCACCGGGATGTTCGAGCCCTTCTGCATCGCGTGCGTCATGCCCGTCATCCTGCCCTCCCGGAGTGGAGCGGGACAATGCGGCCCCCCGTAGGGCCTTGTCTCGAACGCGAGACCTGGGCATGGTGCAAGAGGGTTACCTGAATTTCATGTGCTTGAGGAACTCTTGACTCACGTTCGTACGTACTATTACCGGCCATGCCAGTTGGGCCGCCGAGGCAGTACGGGGGAAGCACATGCGTCACTTTGGGCACGTATCGCCCACGGTCCGTAAGGACCTCTTCCACCAGGAACCGGCGGAGTTCACCGGCGCTTCACCGGCCCGCATCCTCGCCGCGGCGCTCGGAGCCACTCTCTACAGCCCGGCCACCCGCCCCACGCTCGCCCGCGACATCCGCAAGCAGGCCGCCCGCGGGGTCGTCTCCATGGTCCTCTGCCTGGAGGATTCCATCAGCGACGCCGATGTCGCCGGGGCCGAGGAGAACCTCGTCCGGCAGTTCACCGAGCTCGAAGCGGACGGCGCGGAGCACCCCCTGCTGTTCATCCGCGTCCGCACGCCCGAGCAGATCCCCGATCTCGTGCGGCGCCTGGGCCGGTCCGTGAGCCGACTGGCCGGATTCGTACTCCCGAAGTTCGACGAGAGGCGCGGCATCGCCTTCCTCGACGCCGTCGCCGAGGCGGAGGCCGCGAGCGGGCGGCCCCGCCTGTATGCCATGCCCGTCCTGGAGACCCCCGAGCTGCTCCACCTCGAAACCCGCGTCGAAGCGCTCGCCGGCATCTCCCGCACGGTCAACCAGTACCGCGACCGGGTCCTGGCGCTGCGGCTCGGCGTGACCGACTTCTGCTCGGCCTACGGCCTGCGGCGCACCCCCGACATGACCGCCTACGACGTCCAGATCGTGGCCGGTGTGATCGCGGACGTCGTCAACGTCCTCAGCCGGGCCGACGGCACCGGATTCACGGTCACCGGACCGGTGTGGGAGTACTTCCGCAGCCAGCAGCGCCTCTTCAAGCCCCAGCTGCGCCGCAGCCCCTTCCTGGAGGAGGGCGTGGAGGAACTGCGCACGGCGCTCATCGAGCACGACCTGGACGGGCTGCTGCGCGAGATAGAACTCGACCGGGCCAACGGCCTGCTCGGCAAGACCTGCATCCACCCGGCGCACGTCACCCCCGTGCACGCGCTGTCGGTGGTCTCCCACGAGGAGTTCTGCGACGCCCAGGACATCCTGCGGCCCGAACGCGACGGCGGCGGCGTGATGCGGTCTGCTTATACGAACAAGATGAACGAGGTGAAGCCCCACCGGGCCTGGGCGGAGCGCACGATGCTGCGCGCCGAGGTCTTCGGCGTGGCGAAGGAGGAGGTCGGCTTCGTCGACCTCCTCACGGCCGGGCTCCAGGTGTGAGCGGGCCGGTGACGACGAGGGAAGGCAAGAAGATCGACACGGTGTGGTCGGGAACGTGGGTTGCGGACCGCCTGGGCGTCCGGCTGGAGGACGCCGAGGGGACCCCGGGCGGCCCGAGGCTGACCGAACTCCTCGGACTGGCCCTGCGGCGCAACCCCAAGCGGGCGCACCTGCTGGTCTCGCAGGTGCTGGGCAAGCACGTCCCGCAGTCCCCCCGGACGGTGTACGCCGCCGGGTACGGGCTCGGCGAACGCGTGCGGGCGCTGCTCGGCGACGAGGCGGCCGCCTCGGCGGTGGTCCTCGGCTACGCCGAGACCGCCACCGGGCTCGGCCACTGCGTGGCCGACGGCCTGGGAGCCGCCCCCTACCTGCACTCCACCCGCCGGCCCGTGCCGGGCGTGCGGCCCGCGGGCGGCTTCGAGGAGGCCCACTCGCACGCCACCTCGCACCTGCTGCTGCCCGAGGACCCGCGGCTGCTCGCGGGCGGCGGCCCGCTCGTGCTCGTCGACGACGAGTTCTCCACGGGCAACACCGTCCTGAACACCATCCGCGACCTGCACGCCCGCCACCCACGCGCGCACTACGTGGTCGTCGCCCTCGTCGACATGCGCTCCCCGGCCGACCGCGACCGGCTCACCGCCTTCGCCGCCGAGATCGGCGCCCGGGTGGACCTCATAGCCCTGGCCACCGGCACGGTCCACCTCCCGGAGGGCGTCCTGGCCAAGGGCCGGGCCCTGGTGGAGGAACACGAGGCGGGGCAGGACGGGGCTGCGGCGGGGGAGGAGCGGGGCGCGTCGGCACAGGACCAGGCCGCTGCTGGGCAGGGTCAGGCCGCTGCGGGGCAGGGCCAGGCCGCAGCTGGGCAGGGTCAGGCCGCAGCTGGGCAGGGCCAGGCCGCGGCTGGGCAGGACCGGGCGCTGCGGCCCGCGGGGAGCGAGGTTCCGGGCGGAACGCCTTCCGCCCCGGCGCAGGACCCGCGGCCGACGGCGCGCGTCGCGCTGGACTGGCCCGCCGGGGTCCCCGACGGCGGCCGCCACGGCTTCACCACCGCCCACCGCACCCGGCTGGAAGCCGCCCTCCCCGCCCTCACGGCCCAGCTGACCGCCGCGCTCGGCGCACGGCCCGGGCGGATCCTCGTGCTGGGCAACGAAGAGCTGATGTACGCGCCGCTGCGCCTCGCCAAGGCCCTGGAGGACGCCGGCGCCGGCGACGAGGTCCGCTTCTCGACCACCACCCGCTCGCCGGTGCTGGCCGTGGACGACCCCGGCTACGCCATCCGCACCCGCCTCGTCTTCCCCGCCCACGACGCCCCGGCCGACGGCCCCGGCGACCGGTACGCCTACAACGTCGCGGGCGCGGGCTTCGACACCGTCATCGCCGTCGTCGACTCGGCCGGCGACACCCCCGACCTGCGCAGCGGGCTGCTCGACGCCCTCGCCCCGCACACCGGCCGCCTCGTGCTGGCCGTCGTCCCGTCGTACATACCCGAGCGGCAGGAGCCGATCATGCCCGAGCCCCTGCCCCTGCCCCAGCCCCTGCCCCAGCCCCTGCGCGGCCCCGCCTTCTCCTCGTACGCCCCCGAGGACGTCGGCTGGCTGCTCCAGGACCTCTCCGCCGTCGAGCTGGAGGCTCCGACCGAAGAGCGCGAGGAGGCCATCCAGGCGGGCGGCGCGCACTACGCCGAGTCCCTGCCCGTCGAATACCAGCCGTCCCCGCAGTACCAGGAGCTCTACCGCAGCGCCCTGACCGCCTCCGCCGCCCGCATGGCCCGCGCCGTCGGCACGGTCACCGAGACCGTACTCGCCGAGCGTTCGCCCTCCCCGGTTCTGGTCTCCCTGGCCCGCGCCGGCACCCCCGTCGGCGTCCTGATGCGCCGCTGGGCCCGGGCCCGGCACGGCCTGGACCTCCCGCACTACGCCGTCTCCATCGTGCGCGGCCGCGGCATCGACGCCAACGCCCTGCGCTGGCTCGCCGCCCACCACGACCCGGCCGACGTCGTCTTCGTCGACGGCTGGACCGGCAAGGGCGCCATCACCCGCGAACTGCGCGAGGCCCTCGCCGCGTTCGACGGCTTCAACCCGGAGATCGTCGTCCTCGCCGACCCGGGCTCGTGCGTGGAGACGTACGGCACCCGCGAGGACTTCCTGATCCCCTCCGCCTGTCTCAATTCCACCGTGTCCGGACTCGTCTCGCGTACGGTTCTGAGGTCCGACCTGGTCGGACCCGCCGACTTCCACGGCGCGAAGTTCTACCGTGAGCTCGCCGGAGCGGACGTCTCCGTCGAGTTCGTCGACACCGTCGCCGCCCACTTCGACGAGGTCGCGGACGCCGTCGCCGACGAGGTCAAGGAACTGCTCGCGGCCGACCGCACACCGACCTGGGAGGGCTGGGCGGCGGTCGAGCGGATCAGCGAGGAGTACGGCATCCACGACGTGAACCTCGTCAAGCCCGGCGTCGGCGAGACCACCCGCGTGCTGCTGCGCCGGGTGCCGTGGAAGATCCTGGCGCAGCGTGGCGCCGGGGCCGACCTGGACCACGTACGGCTGCTCGCCGAGCAGCGCGGGGTACCGGTCGAAGAAGTCGACGGGCTCCCCTACACGTGCGTAGGGCTGATCCACTCCCGATTCACGCGCGGCGCCACCGGCGCCGACGGAAAGGCTGTGGCCTCGAAGTGACTGTCCTCCTAGCCAGCGACCTCGACCGTACGCTCATCTACTCGGCGGCCGCCCTCGGGCTGACCATGCCCGACCCGCTGGCCCCGCGGCTGCTGTGCGTCGAGGTCCACGAGAGCAAGCCGCTGTCCTACATGACGGAGACGGCGGCGGGCCTGCTGGCGGCGCTCACCGAGGACCCGTCGGTCGTCTTCGTGCCCACCACCACCCGCACCCGCAAGCAGTACCAGCGGATCCGCTTCCCCGGCCGCCCGGCCCCGTACGCGATCTGCGCGAACGGCGGCCAGCTGCTGGTCGACGGGGTGCCCGACCGGGACTGGCGGCGCGCGGTGGCGGGGCGGCTCGCGGAGGAGTGCGCGCCCCTGGAGGAGGTCCACCGGCACCTGCTGGCCGTGGCCGACCCGCAGTGGCTGCGCAAGGCACGGCTGGCGGAGGACCTGTTCGCCTACCTCGTCGTCGAGCGGGCCCTGGTCCCCGACGAATGGCTCAAGGCGCTGACCGAGTGGGCCGGGGCCCGCGGCTGGACGGTCTCGCTCCAGGGCCGGAAGATCTACGCCGTGCCGCGCCCGCTCACCAAGAGCGCGGCGATGCACGAGGTGGCCCGGCGCACGGGAGCGACCACGACCCTCGCCGCCGGCGACTCGCTGCTGGACGCGGACCTGCTGCTGGCGGCGGACGCGGCCTGGCGCCCGGGCCACGGCGAACTGGCCGACGCGCAGTGGACGGCCCCGACGGTGACCGCCCTGACGGCGGCGGGCGTCCTGGCAGGTGAGGAAATCATCCGCGCGTTCGGCCGTTCGGTTGCGAGACTGACGGCATGACCAAGGGCAACAGCACCAAGATCACGGACGAGCTCTACCAGTACATGCTCGACCACAACCCCCCGCTGGACAAGATCCAGCAGGAGCTGGTCGAGACGACCTACGCCACCTTCCCGGACGTCGCCGGCATGCAGTCGGCGCAGGAGCAGGGCCCCCTGCTGGCCTTCCTCGTCCGGCTGACCGGCGCCCGCCACATCGTCGAGGTGGGCACCTTCACCGGCTTCTCCTCCCTGTCGATGGCCCAGGCGCTGCCCGCGGACGGCCGCCTCATCACCTGCGACGTCTCCGAGGAGTGGACGGCGTACGGCCGCGAGGCCTGGCGGGCGGCGGGCGTCGCGGACCGCATCGAGCTGCGCATCGCACCCGCCCTGGACACCCTGCGGGCGATGCCGGCCGAACCGCACGTCGACATGGCCTACATCGACGCGGACAAGGAGAACCAGATCGCCTACTGGGAGGAGCTCGTCCCGCGGATGCGCCCCGGCGGCCTGATCGTCACGGACAACACGCTGTTCCACGGCACGGTCCTCGACGAGTCGGCGACGGGCTCGGCGGCGGGCGTCCGCGCCTTCAACGACCACGTCTCGGCGGACCCGCGCATGGACTCGGTGCTGCTGGCGATCTCGGACGGCCTGACGCTCTCGCGCAGGCGGGCCTGAGGCTTCCGCGCGGGCGGCCCTCAGGCCCGTACGGCTGCCTCCTCAGCCGCAGCCGCCTCCACCGCAACAGCCCCCGCCGCCCGCCGGCCGGGCGGGCGCGGGGGCACTGCTGCTCCCGCCCACCGCGACGGCGGACAGCAGCTTGACGGTGTCGGCGTGCCCGGCGGGGCAGTCGGCGGGCGCGGAGGACTCGGCCATGGGACGGCTGACCTCGAAGGTGTCGTCACAGGTCCGGCAGCGGAATTCGTAGCGAGGCATGCGCACAGGCTACGCAGCCGAACGGCCCGCGGACTACGCCCGCCCCACGCCTCTGCGAACCCGCTGCTCCCGGGCCGCCTGCTCGGGGTGTCGGGCGCGCCAGTACGGATTGTCGTGCGGCAGGGCGCTGCCCACCCGCCCGTACATCCCGAACCACATCAGCATCACGCCGACGACGAAGCTGAACAGCACGTTCTGGATCCGGAACGCCAGGAAGTTGAAGCTGCTGTCCAGCAGGGCGAGATTGACGAAGCCGCTCAGGATGAAGGCCACCCCGAGCACGATGTTCAGGGTGGAGGCGAAGGTCTTGCCGATCACCATCCCGGTGAACAGCAGCGCCCCGATGCAGATCGACAGGACGCTCAGCGCGCCGTTGGTGTTCAGCGCGAGCACCGTGTCCCCGCCCGTGTCGAAGAACCCGATCCGGTCGATGAGCCCCAGGATGCCGAAGGCGACCAGCAGCAGCCCGGTCAGACCGGCGCCGACCCGGTAGACCTTGCTCAGCTTGTGATCGGCGGGCAGGTGCTCGTCGAGCCGGGCGTTGACGGGATGCAGCATGCGCTGCAGGTATCCGTGGGAGGTCTCTTGCGGCTGGGCGGCCGCATGCGGCTCATGGGGCATGAACGGCGCGTAGTGCTCATGGGGCTCGGTGCACCCGTAGAGCGCGTGCGGCACGTAGGAGGCGTGCGGTACGGGAGGCGGCGCCTGCGGCGCACGGCGCGCACGCGGCCTGTGAAAGATCCTGGACCTGTGGGAGGTGTGGGACGTGTGAGACGTATGGGCTGCCATACCGCCCTCCTCTGCTCCGTCTCCGACGATCCGCCAGCGGACTCCGTACGCGAACCCCCATGCCCGGAACCCGTACGCGTCCACTCCCGGAACCTCCAGCATCCGCCGCTCCCGGACCCCCGACAACTCCGCCGACACTGCGCGGCTGGTCGCCCGGCGGCGCCCGCACGGTGCGGCTGGGTGTCCGGCGACTGCGCGCCCCGGCCAGCCGCCGCTCGGGCAGCGGCCCGCGCCCGCCCCGGCCCCACGCCGCCCCCGCGCGTCCAGGCCCCGCAGCCGCCCGACGTGGCCTACGCGCCGCCGCGCACCCCGCCGCCGCCCGTCGCGGACTACGGGCAGGGCTTCACCCCGGCCCCCGCGGGCCCGCTGCCCGGACTCACCCTGCGGCTCGTTGTCCCCGGATGTCGGCCACCACCCGGGCCACGGCCACCCGTACCTCCTCCATCTCCTGGAGGAAGTGCCAGTAGTCGGGATGCCGCCCCTCCAGGGCCTCCCGCGCCCGGCCCACCCGCGCCACGGCCTCGTCCAGAGGCCGCGCGTGCCGCGGATCCGGCACAGTGCGCCCCTCCATCGCCAGGCGCTGCGCATCCCGGATCGCGAACCGCGTCCGGTCCACCTCCGCCTGCGGATCCCGCGCCACTGCCTCCAGCCGCGTCAGCCGGTCCTGCGCCGCCGACACCGCCTCGTCCGTGGCTTCCAGCGCCCCGCGGACCGCCTCGATCAGCGTCCCCACGTCGCCCCAGCGCTGCTCGTCCCGCGCCCGGCCCGCCTCGAACAGCCGGTCCTCGGCCTCCGCGACGTCCCGTAGGGCCTGGTCCGGTACGTGCTGCAGGTCCTGCCAGCACGCGGCCGTGAACCTCCTGCGCAGCTCGCTCAGCACCGGATCCACCCGGTCCGCCCGGTTGCGCAACGCCTGCGCGCGGGTGCGCAGGCTCACCAGCCGCCGGTCGATCTCCGCCGCCCGCTCCGGCAGCCGCGCCGCCTCGGCCCGTATCGCCTCCGCGTCCCGCAGGATCCGGTCGGCACGCTGCACGGTCTCCTGCACCCCGTGCAGGGCCGCACCCTGGTTCAGCTTGGTCAGCTCCGGCCCCAGCGCGGCCAGCCGCGCTGCCAGATCATCGGCCCGCATCCCCTTGGCCCGTACGGCGTCCAGCGCGTCACTGGCCGCGATCAGCGCGGCCCTGGCCCGCTCCCGGGCCGGCGCGACCCGCGCGAGCTGCGTCTCGGCCCTGTCCAGCAGCGGCTGCAGCCCCTGCGCGAACCGCTCCAGCTCGCCCCGTACCCGCACCAGCTCGTCGCGCGCCCGGGTCAGCTGCTCGCGCGCCCGCGCGGCCACGGCCCCGTCCAGCTCGGGCCGGTCCAGGTCGTGCGCGTCGACCGCCTCGATGTAGTGGTGGCTGACCTCGTCGATCCGCCGCCCCAGCGCCGCGAACCCCTCGACCGCCTGCCGCCCCGCTGCCGACCCGTCCGCGGCGGCGATCGTCTCGATGGAGATCCGCAGATCCCGCTGCGCCGTGTCCAGCTCGTAGAACGCGGCGGCGGCGGCATCCTTCGCCGCCTGCGCATCCGCCCGCCGACTCTCGTCCCGCCCACCGAACCACCGCCGGGATGCCGTCGTCACAATCCCTCTCCCGTGCCGCGTCCGCGAAGCCCCGGTCCATTGTCCCCCACGGGAACGGGTTTGCGTGGGTGGTGTGCCCGCCATGTAGGCTGTCCACTCATCCACGGGTGCGTAGCTCAGGGGTAGAGCGCTGCTCTTACAAAGCAGATGTCGGCGGTTCGAAACCGTCCGCGCCCACCAGCGAAAAGGCCCCCCGCCGATCACGGCGGGGGGCCTTTCGCATCCAGTTCTGACACCAGCGGGAGCGAGCCGTGAGCCCGGACCGCCGCCTCAACACCCGGTCCCTGTGCCCGATGGCCCCCAAGGGTCGACGTGAGCCCAGACGTTCATCGCGTCGGCACTCTGAGCGCGCCCCAGCCTCCCCACCCCCGCCTGGGGCGGACACCGACGGCGGCCACCAGGGTCCCGGTCCCGCGCCGAGCGTCGTCCAGCCGGACGACCCAGAGCCCAGCATCCTGACCGCCGCAGGTAAAGGCCGGTAGCCATCCCGCGGCTCGACGGGCCGCCCGGTTCCCGTGATGAACACGCAGTCGCTCTTCTCCTGCGGCCCATAGTCCTTCTCTTCCTCCTATGCTCCCGTTACATGAGCACGGGTTCCCGGCAGGCCAAGCCAAGCCCACTGCACTCCGTGTCCGTCGCCGGGGCAGTGCTGCGCGAGGACGGCCGAATCCTTGCCATCCGCCGAGCCGACTCCGAGGTCTTCGCGATCCGTCTCTGGACGCCCTGGACGTTGCGGACCCCACGTCCGCAGCCCCGACGGGCGCCATCTCCCCACCAGAACAAAGTGAAGGATCGGCTGTGCCAGCTGACGTTGCCCAGCGCCTCGATCGCCTCCCCGAGGCGCGCTCCTATGACGACCTCAAGTTGACCATCGACACCTTTGAGCACCTGTGCGACTCGTCCTACCTCTCGATGGACCTCTCTCCGACCGACACGGACGACCTGGGCGGAGCACTCTCGCGCCTGCTGGAGCAGTGGATGATTCAGATTGAGGGGCTTCGCAGCCTGGGTGGTACCGCCTACCTGCCCTACGACTTCGCAGACCAATGCACGGCATGGCTACGCGTCTCTTCAACGGATGGGCATGCGGCCGATGTTCAAGCAGGCTGGAGCGAGATCCCGGGATGGGACGTCAACCCCTTTGACTACATCCCCCAAGACCGTGAGGTTTTGGACTTCAAGCCACTCCCTGAAGCCCGGATAACCTGCCTACTGGACGACCTGGCAGCCCGTATCAACGCCAACCGCATCGCCCTCGCATCCACAGGCAACTAGCGCGGTAAGAGTGGGCGGGTGGGGAGCAGCTGCTGCACGATGTGGCGTAGGCCGGTGTGGCCGCTCCGCGTCGGTACCGATCTCATTAGGCCCGAGCGATTAGGCGGCGCGTGGCCTGGTCAGCGGGAGGAGTGGTTCGTGGTGGTGCCACACGAGGTAGTGGTCGTCACGCAGTTCTGCCGAGCCCCACTCGACTCGCATCACGCCTTGTTCGACCGAGCAGGCGTACGCCACGATGACTAACCGCAGGTCTGGTGGGAGGAGCGCTACGTCCGGATGGATGTGCTACTCGTCGAGCTCCTCCAGGTCGAGGTCGAGCTTCAGTTGCATCGGCTCCGGGCCGTGACGTCGAATCAGGTCCGCGCGGGGGCCGTAGGCCTTGGCGAGGCGCGCAGCCGTGACCGGAACATCCCTTTTCGCGTAGAGAATCGGCAGAATGGCGTGGGTGCCGATGACCATCACCGTCCTGCCCTGTATGCGTAGGGAGGATGAGCCGTCGAGTGGTGTCAGGCCGGCGGCAAGCGTCTCGTACTGTGCCGCGTGGAGACCATGGCCGTACGCTTCTTTGGTCTGCGTGCGGACTTGCTCATGAGCGTGGCGAGCCCTGGAGTGCGCTTCGACGAGGCTGGCCGGGATCGTCTTGGCCAGCGGACCTGCCACGGCTCCGAAGGTTTCTATGGCCCAAGGCGTCACTGAAGTCACTCTGTGTAGCCCTCCCCTTGCGTCGTGAGAACGCGAGCTGACCGTGCCCACGGTGAGGGCGTTGGGTGGGACGTGCAAGAGGGCAGCATGAGGGCACGGGCGCACGGGCCGCGCATGGGCAATGGCTGACATCCAAGGGTGACAGCAACGACGGCAGACGTCTGCAGCTTCCGATGAACTCTCGGGGCGCCAAAACCGCGGCGGGCAAGTCGCGCCGGACTTGCGGGCGAGCTCGCAAAGCAGTGTCGGCGGTTCGAAACCGTCCGCGCCCACAGCCGGAAGTGGTAGGTGAGAGCTTGTTTCGGCCCCTCAGTCACGATCGACCAAGGGGCCTTCTTCTGTCTGCGAATCCACTAAGAGGTCACTTCTCCTCCGGAGTTGCCGCGGGAGCGGGGCTGGCCCACTTCCCACGCGCGCCTGAGGTGCGCCGCCCGACATCCTGGGATCAGGGATGGCCTCGGCCGGAAGGGGGTCTGGCGGGGGATGGCGTGGACTAGTTCTCCTCAGGGTCCGCCACGACGAATCCGCGCACGGCGGCGAGCCCCTGGCGGCTGGTCTCCTGGTTGGCCTGCACGCGCATCGTCTCGACGAGGGCCGCGTACCGGGGATCGATCCACTCATTCATGCGCGGAGCCTACGCCTCAGCCCTTGGGCTTCGGGATGCTGGCGATCGGCCCCTCCGGGCCGTAGTGCTGGCAGTCGCCGCGACGGTGACCGTGGTGCCGGTCGATCGGCCCGGCTCCAGGTGGCGGCATTGAGTGGTCCCGTCGACCCGTCGGCGGCAATGGCCGAGTCGCGGGCCCTTGGAGTCCCGCCTGTTGTTGTCGGTCACGACATGTTCATCGGGACGACGGTCTGCGAGTAACCCCCGGTGGCTGGCCTCTCCTCTCTCGGCGCAGGTAGGGCGCGAGTGGGGTCCCGGTCCAGGGTGGCGTCGTGAACTGCTGCCTCTGGAACGGGAGATGTGGCCTTGGCGCGATGCCGGGGTAGGAGGGGTCTTGTTGGGGTTCTGGTGCCCGTTGATGAGGGGAGCTGACATGGGCGTTGCGAAGCCGTTGTCGCACGAGGAGATTGCCGAGGGGCTGGCCGAGTTGCCGGGGTGGGAGCAGCAGGGCGACGCGATCGTCCGGACGTACCCCATCGGGTATCACGCTGCGGTGGCCGCGATCGTGACGATCGCGGACCGGTCGCGGCGGATCCGGCATCAGGCGGATCTGGACCTGCGCAGCGACAGTTTGCGTGCCTCGATCACGACGCATGACGCCGGGAACCGGCTGAGCGCCGCGGACTTCGACTTGGCGCACCGCATCGACGAGATCGTGGCCGCGCACCAGGCGATTCCGCTGGACTGAGCCCGTACGGACGCGGAGGAGGCCGGCGGCCGGATGTGCGGGAACCCCTCGCGGTCCGGGCGGCCGGTCCCTACGATGGCCGCCATGGCGACAGGGCGTGCGGAGATAAAGCAGGAGTTTTTGGCTAATGCACCTCACTACGAGGCTCTGAAGACAGAGGTCACCCACTCCCTGGAAAAGGCGCTCTCGAGCCTCCAGAAAGTGAAGATTCACTCCGTTACCGCGCGGGTGAAGTCCGTCGAGAGCTTTCTTGAAAAGGTCGAGCGGAAGTCGTATGCCGATCCGTTCGTGGAGTCTGAGGACCTGGTGGGGGTGCGGCTGGTGTGCCTCTTCCTGAGTGATCTGCCGAAATTGCAGGAGCTACTCAATCGGACTTTCGATGTCCTCTCGGAGGAGGACAAGGTCACTCAGGGGGATGCCTCCTCCTTTGGGTACATGTCGCATCACTACATCTGCCGGCTCTCCGCCGCGCTCTCAGGTCCCCGGTATGACGAGATCAAGGACATCAAGTTCGAAGTCCAGGTGCGTACGATCCTGATGGACGCCTGGGCGAACATCTCGCACCACCTGGCCTACAAGAACGAGGAGAGCATCCCCGCCGACCTGGTGCGTGACTTCCATGCGCTGAGCGGTCTCCTGTATGTGGCCGACCGGCAGTTCCAGACGCTGAACCGGGACGCCGCACATTCGGCAGCCCGTGCTGAGCGGGAGGTCCTCCAGAGTGAGGAGATCCTCGATTCGGCCATTAACAGCGATACGGTGCGGGCGTTGTTTCGGCGGCAGTATCCGGACCGCAAACACGCGAGTGAGACGGCGGTGTCGGAATTCATTTCCGAGTTGCCGTGGAGCGGTCTGGACGACCTTCGGGAACTGGCGAAGATCCTGCGCGACCGTCATGACGACGCACTCGCCTACGAGAAGCAATATCCGCCAGGTCTGAAGAGCCGCTCGTTTGCGGACGTCGGACTGGCCCGAGCTGCTCTGGCCATTCACAGTCCGGCCTATGCCGAACGTAAGTACGGCTATCTGGATATGAGGCACTCCAAGTTCCGAGCGGAGTAAGCGGACGGGAAAGACCCCCGGCCGGTCAAGGTCGGGGGTCTTTGGGTCAGGCGTTGGGGCGCTTGCCGTGGTTGGCCTTCTTCTTCTTGCGTGCACGTCGCTTGTTGCCTCGCTTGGCCATGGTGGAGGACTCCCTCGTCGGTGGTGTTCATGCCTTCGTCAGTCTAGGTTCGGGCTGGTTTGTCCGCATGTGCGGTGAGGTCATGGGGGCTTGGCCGCGGCGTTGGGGCGTGGGATCGTCGAAGGATGGGCGACTGGCTCGCGTGGGGCGGGGTGGGCGCGGCCGTGGTCGCGGCCGCCGGGGTGCTGGTGATGACCGAGCGGGCCCTGGGGGCCGGCTTCGAGCGCAGGCGGGGCGAGGAACGGGCGCGGATATGGGAGCGCCTCGGGGAACGGGACGAGCCGGCCGGGCCGTCCGTGCTGCCCGGCGCTTCGACGTTCGACGACGTCGGCGGCATCCGGCATTCCGCCCCGCGACTCGCCGACCGGCGGGACGACTTCACGCCGCTCCTCGTCGAGTACTACGCCTACGGGCTGACCCAGGCGCGCAGCAGCTTCGCGACCAGCCAGCGGTTCGCCGGGATCGGGGCGGCGATCCTGCTCTGCGGGGTGGCGCTGGCCGTGGCGAAGGCCGAGGCCGGCGGGGAGCTGTACCTCGGGATCGTGACTGGCTCGTTCGGGCTGGTCACGACCCTGATCGGGCAGCTGTTCCATCGGCGGGCCGACCTCGCGCTCAGGCACATGGCCGACCAGACCGCCGCGCTGCGCGACGACCGGCGGGCCGCCGAGACGACTCAGCAGGCCATCGAGCTGCTGGACACCGTGGAGGACGCCGGGCTGAGGGCCCGCCTCCAGGCCGGACTGATCATGAAGTTGTCGGGCGCCGAGCTGCCCCGGTAGCGGGATAGTAGGAGTATGTGCCGCTCCATTAAGACCCTGCGCCCGCCCGCGATCCCCGAGAAGGCGACCGAGGAGGAGATCCGGGCCGCCGCCCTGCAGTACGTACGGAAGGTGTCCGGGTTCCGGGTGCCCGCCGCGCACAACCGCGAGGTGTTCGAGGCGGCCGTGGACGCGGTCGCGGAGGCCACCCGGGACCTGCTCGACGGCGTACACGTACGGGGGCAGGCCGCCCCGGCGTGAGCCGTACGGGGCTACCTCGTTCGGGGCTACGTCGTGCGGCGGCGCATCAGCACCCACACGCCGGCGCCGAGCGCGCTCGCGGCGAGGGCGCCCCCCACTGCGATCTGGCCCGTGCTCATCGAGCCCACGCTGCCGCCCGTCCCGCCGCGCGCGGCGCCCGGCGAGACGTACAGGGAGGCGGTGACGCGCTCACCGCCGGGGCCGCCGCACTCGAAGGTGACGCGGTGCGTGCCCGTGGTGGCGTTGCGCGAGACGGTGGTGCTGGCGAAGAGGGTGCCGGAGTCCGCGTTGCCGGGGCTCAGCCGGACCTCGCCGAAGGCGGTCGACGTGGCCCTGGCGACCCGGGTGCCGCAGCCGTCGACGCTCAGGGCGACCCGGCCGCCCGGGGCGACGCTCGTGGGGGAGACGGTGGCGGAGGGGAAGGCGTAGGCGAGCGTGGCGGGAGCGGCGGCGGCCAGGACCAGGGTCGCGGCTGCGACGGTCATCAGGCGGCGCGGTGCGGCGGGCGGCTTCGCGAGCGGTTTGACGGGCATGGAGTGAACTCCTCGGCTCCTCGAAACGGCGCGGCCAGGGCACGGATGTGACGCGGATTCGGTTGCGCACCGTGCAGTGGACGCTAGGAGCCCAGGACCCGGGCGGCGATCGGGGCCGGGTGAACGGGTGAGCCACTGCTCCGACCGGGGGACCTGAGGGAGAGGTCGAGCAGGCGCCCGGGGGTTCAGGCCGCCGCCGCCGGGAGGGGACGGCGTACGAGGAACGCCGCCAGGGCGCCCGCGGCGAACAGGGCGACGATCGAGAGCGCCGTGCCGAGCCACTGGGTGCCCAGCCACTGCGTCCCGAAATAGCCCAGGGCCACGCTGTACCCGGCCCAGGCCATGCCCGCCAGCACCGACCAGGGCAAGAACTCCGCCACCCTGCGCTGCGTCTTGCCCGCACCCAGCGACACCACCGAACGCCCGGCCGGGGCGAAACGAGCGATCACCACCAGGGCGCCGCCGCCGCGCGCCAGAGCCGTACCGAGGCGCTCATGGGCCCGGGTCAGGCGGCGGGAGCGGGCGATGGCCCGGTCGAGCCGCGCCCCGCCGCGCCGCGCCAGCCGAAACGCGGCCATGTCACCGAGCACTGACGCCGTCGTGGCGATCACCAGCAGCAGCAGGATGTCCGGCACCTGAGCGGGCACCGGTACCGGCACGGGTCCCGCCGCCCCGGCAGCCGCCGCGGCCGCCGCAGCGGTGATCACCAGAACCCCGCTCGGCAGCACCGGAAGGAAGACATCGAGCACGACGGACACCGCCACCAGGGCGTAGATCCATGGGCTCGCGGTCAGCGACCCCAAAGTCTCAAACAAAGCGGGACTCCCCAGTCCGGTTGACGTGCTGCGGCATGAAGCGCCGCGACGTCGCGGGGGAGCGGCAGGAGCGGCTGACAGCCATACAGCGTACGCCCGACGGCGCCACCCCGGACGCCCGGGGCGACTTCCAAGCCACCGCCACGTCACCCCGCGGCCGCCGCCGCGTCAACTCCGCAGCCGCCGCTGCCGAGCAGCCTCCACGCAGCCTCGCACCGGCCCGGCCACCTGCCTCGAGGCACGGCGCATGCCGCTACTCCGCGCCGGTGAGCTCCCGGTCCAGCACCGTCACCAGCCGCGCCGCTCCCCGCTCCTTGCGCGCCTGCTCCAGCCACAGCCGCGCGCCGCGCCCCGACAACGCCAGCGTCATCAGCTGATTCCCGAACCACGGCCCGCCCGTACGACGCCAGTTCAACGGCGGCCGCCCCGTCCGCCCGTGCACGGAGAAACCGCGCCCCAGCCACCGGCCCGTCCGCGACCAGCCCAGCCGGAAGCCCCACTTCACCACGGTATGAATGGAATTGTGAACCGGCGAGCACGTCAGCTGGAACACGCGCGCCGTACTCGGTATTCGAGGCTCGGCCACATACGCGTGATGCACGTCCCCCGACAGCACGCACACCGTCGCCGGCGCCCGCGGACCCGTCCCCACCTCCTCGATCAGATCCGTCAGCGCCGCGAACGAGGCAGGAAAGGCCGCCCAGTGCTCCAGATCGCTGCGCCGGCGCAGATTCTCACCGATCCGCGCCCACCGCGGCCCGCGCTCCCCACGACACAAGGCGGCATTCCACGTCTCGGCATCATGGATCAGCGGCGGCATCAGCCACGGCAGCGAGGAGCCGATCAGCAAATGGTCATAACCGCCATGCCCGGCCAAGGCGTTCTCCCGGAGCCACTGCTCCTCCGTCGGATCGAGCATCGCCCGCCCGTCCTCGGCCAGCACCCGCGCCGCCCGCGTGTCCACCATCAGCAGCCGGGTCCGGCCGAAGTCACGCCGGTAGCTCCAGCGCACAGAGGCGGGATCGGCATCCGCGGCGGACGCGAAGGCCCGCAGCTCATCCGTACCGTCCGGGGTCCGGCTCACCGCCCCGTACAGCCCGTCCTGCGCCAGCTCGGCGGGCGAGAGATTGCCCAGGTGCTGGTACACCCAGTACGACATCAGACCGCTGAGCACCCGCTCCCGCCACCACGGCGTCGCCCGCATCTCCTCCAGCCACGCCGCGCTCGTGTTCCAGTCGTCGATGACGTCGTGATCGTCGAATATGTGCAGGCTGGGCACGGTCGACAGCAGCCAGCGGATCTCGGGGTCGAGCCAGGACTCGTAGTACAGCCGGGTGTACTCCTCGTAGTCCGCGACCTGGGCTCCGGGCGCATCCCGCAAGTCCCGCCGGGCCGCGAGCCACTCCTTGGTCTCCCGCGACAGCGCATCGGCGTACACCTGATCGCCCAGGAGCAGCAGGACGTCCGGACGCACCGCCTCCGGGTCGGCGGCCAGCCGCGACGCGAGGGTGTCGAGCGCGTCAGCGCCGTGCGGCCCACGCCGGCCGGCGGGCGGCGCGGCCTGACGACACGATCCGAAGGTGACGCGCAGCCCGGGAGCGGTCCGGCCGGCAGCGGACCGGTCGGCAGCGAGCCGGCCGGGGCCTGCCACCGCCGGCGTACTGATCGTGCTCGGCGGGAAGCCGCTGCCGGGCAGCGGCCACACCTGCCGGCCGTCGAGCAGCACCTCATACGCCGTCGTCGCACCGGGAGTCAGACCGGTCACCGGCACCAAGGCGTAGTGGTGCCCGGCTATCTGGAAGGTGCGAACACTCCCACCCGCCCCGTCGGCGCACCGCACCTCGGCCGTGCACGGCCGGTCCGCCTCGACCCATATGGTCGCCGAACCGCCCGTATCCCAGTCGACGTAGCGCAGCAGCGGCCCCAGACGCAGTCCGGCCATGTAACTCCCCCTCCTCCGTGTCCCCTTCGATCACGGTACGACGGAGAGGGGGAGCCACGCCTCCCCCTGACGGGGGAAAGATCGACCGGCTGGGTCAGCAGCCGTTCAGGACGTTCACCAGGGCCGTCTTCTCGGCGGAGTCCATGCTCAGGCCCCAGTACTGCTTCACGTGGACCCACATCCGCGCGTAGGTACAGCGGTACGCGGTCCGCGACGGCATCCACTCCGCGGGGTCGAGGTCGCCCTTGGCCTGGTTGACGTTGTCGGTGACCGCGATGAGCTGCGGGCGGGTGAGGTCGTTGGCGAACTGCTGGCGCTTGCTGGTGGTCCAGGAGCTGGCACCGGAACGCCACGCCTCGGAGAGCGCGACGACGTGGTCGATGTCGAGGTCGGAGGCGGCGGTCCAGGTGGCGCCGTCGTACTCGGAGTACCAGTTTCCGCTGATCGCGGCGCAGGAGGAGTCCTGGACGACGTTCACGCCGTCCCGCTTGAGGACGGTCTCGCGGGTGTTGCAGGTACCGGAGACGGTGCTCCAGTGCGGGAAGAGGTCACGGCTGTAGCCGGTGCTGGAACCCTCGGCCTTCGGCGTGACCGTCGCCAGGTACGTGCGGGCGGCCGAGGCGCTGATGGGGGTGGGCGGGGCGGCCTGGGCGGCGGGGGCGTTCACGAGGGTGGTGAGCGCGGCGAGGGCCGCCGCTGACGCGAGCACGCCAAATCGACGCGCGTAGATGCTGGGTATGAGTGCCATGAGGGACTCCCTGGGTGCGGGGGGATCGGCCGTGCGGCCCCGGCGGGGCGTGGCCAGGATGGCGGCGCCGGGTTTCGAGGGGATGGGCGCCAGATGACAGCGTGGCGACATGAGCACGTCACATCAAGAGTTCAACGTGCCGGATTTAAGGGGAAGTTGTAATTCCGGTGGTGGGGGGAGAGGGGCGAAGGGGGCTGGTGGGGCGAGGGCGGGGGCAGCTGCGCGGGCGTCCGTCAGCGGACCGGACGCGTCCGGGGATCAGGGCCGGGAGGTCAGACGGGACCAAAGTCCCCTTCCGGTCGCCCACCGACCTCGCGTACCGTGTACGGAGCAGAAGGGGAGTAGCTCTTCGCCGGACCGTCGACATACTGCTGGGTCACACCAGCCGGCGCCCGGAGGCAGGCCGCGGACAGCGGTCGGCCAGCGAGACCTTCGGCCGCAGTGTCCTGTTCAGGCGTAGGCGCGTTCTCGTACGCGCACACGCACCCCAGGGCGCCGCCGAGCCGAAGCGACCCCCGAATGCGTTCAACAGGTCTCTCGGTACCGATGGCGTCCTGCCCGACCGATTGAGGTTCCCTTCCCGTGTTCAGCTTCAGCATCATGGCGATCGCCTTCGGAGTCGTCTTCCTCGCCGAACTCCCCGACAAAACGGCCCTCGCCAGCCTGCTGCTCGGCACCCGCTACCGCGCCTCGTACGTCTTTGCCGGCATCGCCGCCGCCTTCGCCGTCCACGTGGCCCTCGCCATCGCCGCAGGCAGCGTCCTCACCCTGCTCCCGCACCGGCTCGTCCAGGGCATCGTCGGCGTCCTCTTCTTCGCGGGGGCGCTCATGCTGCTCCTGAAGAAGGACGACGGGGAGGGCGAGGAGGTCAAGGCGCCCGCCGACCAGTCCTTCTGGAAGGTCTCAGGGGCGGGCTTCATGCTCATCCTGGTGGCGGAGTTCGGCGACCTGACCCAGATCATGACCGCCAACCTCGCCGCGCGGTACGAGGACCCCATCTCTGTCGGCATCGGCGCCGTGCTGGCCCTGTGGGCGGTCGCCGGCATCGGCATCCTGGGTGGACGGACGCTGATGAAGTACGTGCCGCTGCGACTGGTGATCAAGATCGCGGCCGCGGTGATGGCGGCGCTGGGCGCGTTCTCGCTGTACGAGGCGATCGGGGGGTAGGGGCGGGGTGGGGCCTGGGGTGGGGGCAGGGGCGGGGGGTAGGGGTAGGCGGCGGGGCGGATATGTCGTTGCGGCGGGAACGCGCACGGGGCACCCTCGTGCGGTGACTGACACCACGGCCCCCACCAGCGCCTCGGACGAGCCCGCGCACTCGTCTTCGCCCTCTCCGTCGCCTTCGTCTGATGCGGATCCGCAGTTCGGCTGGTCCAACATGTTTGTGCACCCCGACGACGACCCCCGTACCGACGGAGGGTTCCAGGGGGAGCGTGCCGTACTCGTCGGCTACCTGCGCGACCAGCGGCTGACGCTGGAGCTCAAGTGCGCGGGACTCGACGCGAAGGCCCTCGCGCGGCGCTCGGTGGAACCGTCCAATCTGTCCCTGCTGGGTCTCGTACGTCACCTCGCGGGCGTGGAGCAGTACTGGTTCAGGCAGGTCATGGCGGGCCAGGACGTACGCCGGCACTACCGCTCGGAGGAAGACCCCACGGCTGATTTCACCGGCGCGGTGGCCGACCCGACGGTGGTCGCGGACGCCTGGACCACCTGGCGAGCCGAAGTCGCCTTCGCCGAACACCTCGTCGAGCAGGCCCCCAGCCTCGACGTCGCAGGTGACAGCGACGGCGAGCCGGTCGAACTCCGCGAGGTCCTGGTCCACATGATCGAGGAGTACGCCCGCCACAACGGCCACGCGGACTTCCTACGGGAACGCGTCGACGGGCGCCGGGGGCAGTAGGGGCGGGGCTTCGCGGGGGCGGGCTTCGGCGGGCGGGAGCGGGAAGGATGGGGTGGCTTCGGGTCGGCGGGAGCCACGCGGGCGGCATCAGAGAGGTCTTGGGGGTTTCCCGTCAGTCTCATCGTCTCTCCGTGTCGGGCCGGTCCCTCAAGGGCGCTCCCTTCGGTCGCGTCGCTGCGCGATGGCCTTCGGCCACCCTTGACCGACCGTCCCGCCCCGGACATACGAAGACTGCCGGGAAACCCCCAAAGGAACGGGCCGGGTCTTCTGGTCTAGGGGCGGGGAGGGTCGCGATGCACGGGTTGGGCGCCGGCGGCCGGATCTCCAGGAGCGGCCCCACCTCCCGGGGACCCGGGGTCGGGGGTGACGCGTCAGATCGCTACGCGCTTCTCATCTCTCAGCGTCCGACGCCCGTCCTAGGCTGGACATAGGCCGCCACAGATCGCTACACGGTCCCCGACGACGGCGACTGCCGGTCGTTTGTGGTGGAGAGGGCCGGCAGGGGGCTGGTGGAGGGTCGTGGGCGTCGATTCCTCGCCTCAGCCGAGCTGTACTCCCATCAGAGCGACCCCACTCCCCACAACCGGCGGACATACATCCCCAATTGGGACAAAAGAACGGCCGTTCCGACCGCCCACCCACGCTGACCCGGATACGGCTCGGAATAGCCACGCTCTGGTGCCTGGACCTCCCCAGACAGCCGTCAGACGCCGTCTTCGTAGACATCGAAGACTCGTGGGCGGCCTATGTCCAGCCCCGGACGGCCGTCGGACGCTGAGAGATGAGAAGCGCGTAGCGATCTGACGCGTCACCCCCGACCCGGCGATCCGATGACGATCGGCCCGCCTCGCGGACCGTCCGGCCAGCGCCCAGGTCGGTGGTCCCACGCTGCCCGTCCCTGTAATGGATGGCCCGGCCCGTTCCTTTGGGGGTTTCCCGGCAGTCTTCGTATGTCCGGGGCGGGACGGTCGGTCAAGGGTGGCCGAAGGCCATCGCGTAGCGACGCGACCGTAGGGAGCGCCCTTGAGGGGCCGGCCCGACACGGAGAGACGATGAGACTGACGGGAAACCCCCATACGCATCTCTGATGCCGCCCGCGGGGCTCCCGCCCCCGAAGCCTGCCCGGCTTAGTTCGCCGGCCGTACCGTCAGCTGGATCGAGCCGTCGGGGGTCGTCGTTACGGTCAGGTGCGTCAGGTCCGGGACGTGGGCCGTGGGGGTGTGGGCTGCCGCGCGGGGGCCCACGCCGATCACGCGCATGCCCGCGGCCCGGCCGGCGGCGATGCCTGCGGCCGAGTCTTCGAAGACGATGCAGTCGGCCGGGTCCACGCCGAGCGCGGCTGCGCCCTTGAGGAAGCCCTCGGGGTGCGGCTTGCTCACCTGGACGGATTCGGCCGTGACCCGTACCTCGGGCATCGGCAGGGCGGCGGCCGTCATGCGGGCCGTGGCCAGGGCGGCGTCGGCGGAGGTGACCAGGGCGTGCGGCAGGCCGGTGATCGCCGCCATGAACGCCGGGGCGCCCGTGATCGGGACCACACCGTCGGTGTCGGCCGTCTCGCGGGCCAGCATCACCGCGTTCTCCGCGTGGTTGATCTCCATCGGGCGCTCCGGCAGGAGCACGGCCATGGTGGCGTAGCCCTGGCGGCCGTGGACCACCTTCAGGGCCTCCTGGGGGTCCAGTCCGTGCGACACCGCCCACTCGCTCCAGCAGCGTTCGACCACCGCGTCGGAATTGACGAGGGTGCCGTCCATGTCAAGGAGCAGGGCCTTGGCGGTGAGGACGACGGGTGCGGTGGTGGTGCTGGCCGACATCGGCGGGGCTCCAGACAGGGCGGGAAAGAGAACAAGTGGTTCCGTCCACCGGTCAGGGAGTGAGGACGGAACCACTTTGTTCCTACACGATACAAAACGAAGGGGGGTCCGCGCCAATCGGTGGAAAGCCCGCCCCGCTACCCCTCCAGCGCCCGGCGGGTGATCGGGCCGTACACGCCCCATTCCTCATCGATGTCGTTGTTGTACTGGAAGGTCGACACGGCGTTCTCCACCCGCCAGTCGTACTTTCCGTTGATCTTGCCGTCGTAGAGACCCCGAGCCGTCAGCAACTGCTGGAGCTTCTGCACCTCCGGACCCGAATCGCCGTACCGCAAGGTCGGGCCGGACGCGGCCGGCGGGGCCGAAGGGCTGGCGGAGCGGCTCGCGCTCGGCGACGGGCTCGGGGAAGGCGGCGCCGACGACCGGGACGGGCTCGGCGACGGGGAAGGTGACGCCGACTTCGAGGGGCTGGGCGACGGGGAGGCCGACGGGGACGCGCTGCCCGGGGTCGGGGAGGCGGTCGGCGCGGTCGGGGCGGCGCTCACCGCGGGCGCCGACGCCTTCGCGTCCCGCAGGGCGGAATCGCTCCCCGCCGAACTAGGCAGCACCCACACGGCTACGGCCGTCCCGCTCAGGGCGACCACCGCCGCGGCGGCGATCAGCAGGGCCAGTGGGCGTCGGGAGGCCGGGCGGCCGCCGGTCCGCTTCTCCGGGCCCCCGCCCCCGCCCCCACCCCCTCCCTCGCCCCAGTTCGCGTTCCCGTTTCCGTTCCCGGTGCCGGTGCCGGTGCCGGTGCCAGTGCCGTTCCCGGTGTCGCTCCCGTTTGCGGTTCCGTTGGTGTCGGTGATGGCGGTGGCGTCACCGACCGCAATGGTGCCCATGCCACCGCCGACCTGCGTGGCGCCGCCGTGCGGGTGGGCGGCGTGCGGGATCGAATGGAGTTCGGTCGTCTCGGTCGTCGAGCCGGGCGGGCTCGACGGGTGCTCCGGCGTGGCCTGCCACGGGCCCGCCTGCCACGGGCCGTCCTGCCATGGGCCGGGCGGTGGCGGTACAGGTGTTCCGTATGGCGGGGTGTCGTTCTGTGCCGCCGTGGGGTGGGGGGCCGGGGTCACCACGCTCGATATGGACGGCGGGGGCGCCGGCTCGTCCGGTTCGCCCGGGTCGGGCAGCGTCACGTACGGGCGGATGCGCAGGGGGTTGAAACCCACACCCGGCGCGCACCCGCAGCCGGCACTCATGGCGCCGCATTGTGGACAGTGCTCACCGCTCACTGGAATTCCTCCCTGGCCGTTTGCCTGCGATTATGCAGACCCGCCGGAGCCCTCCCAACCCGCCCGAGAGGCCATAACCGGACACACCGCTCAGGATGGAGATGTTGATCCGGCCTGAGGAGGAGTCGATGGCTCAGGATGTGACCACGGAGGCCGTGGACCCCGGTTCCGGCCCGCGCAAGTCCGGCCCCGCCCCCGAGCACACCCCCCGCGAGGTGCTCGTCTCCATCGGTGCCCTGCTGCTGGGCCTGCTGATCGCCGCACTCGACCAGACCATCGTGTCCACCGCGCTGCCGACGATCGTCAGTGACCTCGGAGGCATGGCGCACCTGTCCTGGGTCGTCACCGCCTACATGCTGGCCTCCACCGCGGCGACCCCTCTGTGGGGCAAGCTCGGCGACCAGTACGGACGCAAGAAGCTGTTCCAGTACGCCATCGTCCTCTTCCTCATCGGGTCGGCGCTGTGCGGGCTCGCGCAGAACATGCCCCAGCTCATCGGCTTCCGCGCCTTGCAGGGCCTGGGTGGCGGCGGACTGATCGTGCTGTCGATGGCGATCGTCGGCGACATCGTCCCGCCCCGCGAGCGCGGCAAGTACCAGGGCCTCTTCGGTGGCGTCTTCGGTGCGACCAGCGTGCTGGGCCCGCTGCTGGGCGGCCTGTTCGTGGACCACCTGTCCTGGCGCTGGGTCTTCTACATCAACCTCCCCATCGGTCTGGCCGCGCTGCTCGTCATCGCGGCCGCCCTGCACATCCCGGCGCGCCCCTCGAAGCACACCATCGACTACCTCGGCACCTTCCTCATCGCCTCCGTCGCCACCTGCCTCGTGCTCGTCGCCTCCCTCGGCGGCACCTGGGGCTGGGGCTCGGCCCGGATCATCGGGCTCGCCGTCCTCGGCGCCGTGCTGCTCGTCGCCTTCCTCTTCGTGGAGCGGCGGGCCGCCGAACCGGTCCTGCCGCTGCGGCTGTTCCGCATCCGCACCTTCACGCTCTGCTCGGCGATCAGCTTCGTCGTCGGCTTCGCGATGTTCGGTGCGATGGTCTACCTGCCGACCTTCCTCCAGGTCGTCCAGGGCGTCTCGCCGACCATGTCGGGCGTCCACATGCTGCCGATGGTGCTCGGCATGCTGATCTCCTCCACCGTCTCCGGCCAGATCGTCAGCCGCACCGGCCGCTGGAAGGTCTTCCCGCTCGCCGGTACCGCCGTCACCGCCGTCGGCCTGCTCCTCCTGCACCAGCTGCACCGCACCAGCTCGACCTGGGAGATGAGCGCCTACTTCTTCGTCTTCGGTGCGGGCCTCGGACTGGTCATGCAGGTGCTCGTCCTGGTCGTGCAGAACGCGGTCAGCTACGCCGACCTGGGCGTCGCCACGTCCGGCGCCACCTTCTTCCGCTCGATCGGCGCCTCCTTCGGTGTGGCGATCTTCGGCACGATCTTCACCAACCGGCTCGACGACAAGCTGGCCACCGCCCTCGCGGGCGTTCCGCTGCCGCCCGGTGCGGGCGCCGCGCAGCTGGAGGCCGATCCGCGGGCCATCGGCGCACTCCCCGCCGAGCTGCGCCCCCGCGTGCTCGACGCCTACGCCACCTCCATCACCGACGTCTTCCTCTACGCCGTGCCGGTCGTCCTCGTCGCCTTCCTCGTCGCCTGGTTCCTGAAGGAGGACAAGCTCCGCGGTTCGGTCACGGCACCCGATGTGACCGAGACCCTGGCCTCCAATCCGGTCGAGCGCTCCTCGCACGACGAGGTGGCCCGCGCGTTGTCGGTGCTCGGCACCCGCGAGGGGCGCCGCCACGTCTACGAGAAGATCACCGAGAAGGCCGGCTTCGACCTGCTGCCCGCCGCGAGCTGGCTCCTGCTGCGGATCAACAAGTACGGGTCCGCGGAGCCCGCGATCCTTGCCGAGCGCACCAACGTGCCGCTGAGGGCCATCACGGAGGCCGCGCGCCAGATCGAGGAGCGTGGGCTCGCCGTCCGGGACGGGCTGCCGCTGGTGATGACCGACAAGGGGCGCGCGGCCGCCGTGAAGCTGGCCGAGGCCCGGCAGGAGTCCCTCGCCGAACTGCTCGGTGACTGGTGGGGCCCGGACCGGCCGACCGACCTGGTCAAGCTGGTCCAGGAGCTGAACAGCGAGCTGTGCGGATCCGACACCGAGGAGCCCTACGACGCCGCCCCGCGGCGCGACCACGCCCTGCACTAGTGAGGGTCTGAGAAGTCACGCGAGGTGTTTCTCGAACCAGTGCTCGGCATAGGGGCCGGAGTTGTAGGCGGGTATTTCCGCATACCCGTGCCGCGCATACAACGCGCGGGCCTCCACGAGGTCCGACCGGGTATCCAGGCGGACGCGTTCCGCGCCCAGGGCGCGGCCCTCGGCCTCCAGGACCTCGAGCAGCGCGGCCCCGCCGCCGGTGCCGCGGGCGCGCGGGTCGACGTAGACGCGGGTGAGCTCGGCGGTGGCGGGGTCCAGGAGTCGTATGCCGCCGCAGGCCAGGGGCTCGCCGTCCAGCCGGCCGACGACGAACCGGCCCGTCGGCGGGGTGAGCCCCTCGTCCGGGAAGTCGAGCAGTCCTTGGTCGATCTCGGCTTCGGTGACCTGGCGTTTCCAGTACCGGCCTGCGACCTCCGCGTAGTACGCGCGGCGCAGGAGCGTGGCGTCCGGGGTGTCGTAGGGCTCGGGGGTCACGGTCCAGGTGACGGCCTCAGTGAGGGACAGTTGAGCGTTCGGGTGAGTGTTCATGGCGTCATTGTGGAGTCCGGGACGGAGGGCGTGCGTTGGAATATCCACAGGCACGGGCCGATGATGAGGAAAAGGGTAAATAGCACAAATGGAGGGTGTGAGCGCCATGTCCCAGCATCCTGACGCCGTCCTGGTCCGCCGTGGCTACGAAGCCTTCGCCAAGGGCGACCTGGAGACGCTGAGCACGCTGTTTACGGCCGACGTCATCCACCACGTCCCCGGCAACAACCCGCTGTCCGGACACCACAAGGGGCGGGAGGCCGTCCTCGACCTCTACCGCAGGCTGGCGGAGGAGACGAACGGCACCTTCCAGGCCGAGCTGCACGCGGTGCTGGCGGACGGCCGGGGCCACGTCATGGCGTTCCACACGGCCCGCGGCGACCGGGGCGACCGGGGCATCGAGGTCCAGCAAGGCCTCTTCTTCACCATCGTCGGCGGCAAGATCACCGACATCGACGCCTGCACCCAGGACATCGACGAGGAAGACACCTTCTGGAGCTGAGCCGAGCCGAGCCGAGACGAAGAGAAGTCGCTGCGGTCCGGGGACCCCGCCCCGGACCGCACGGCGCCGGGCTCCGCTAGGCCTTCTTCGGCGCCGCCTGCTGCACGACCTCGAACGACCACACCGTCGACCCCGACGCCGCCGGCTTCGGGCGCTCGCCGCCGCCCGCCCCGCCGCCCTGCGCCCCGCCACCCTGGTGCGCGGCCTTCATCGGCCCCTCCATCCAGGCCTGGAAGTCCTCCTCCGAGCGCCACCGCGTGTAGACGAGGTACTGGTCGGTGCCCTCCACCGGGCGCAGCAGCTCGAACCACTCGAAGCCGTCCGAGGACTCCACGGCACCCGCCCGCGAGGCGAAACGCTGCTCCAGCACTTCCCGCTGCTCGGCGGGTACGGTCAGCGCGTTGATCTTCACGATGCTCATGCGGGCCATCCTAGGTATCCGGCGCGGGATATCGTCGTCCAGGTAATGAAACGCGGTATGAAGCGCGGCAGCCAGGCGAAGTCAGGGTTGCGGTCAACAGGGCGGGAGGCCGGCGGGGCGTGGCTAACGCGGCAGAGCACAGCGGTGCGAACGGACATGCCGGAGTCATAGGCGATGACAACAGGCTCGGGGCGGCACGCCTCCTCCTGTGGGCGCTGGCGGGTGCCCTCGCCGTCAGACAGGCGGCCGTCGTGCTACGGGTGCCACCCGGCGAATGGCTGAGCGGCCTCCACCTGCCCGGCGGTCTGCCCGGCTCGCTCTACGACACCGGCCAATTCGCCGGCACGCCCTTCGCCGGGCTGGTCCTCAAGCCGCTCGCCGGTTTCGCCGCCCCGTCGCTGGAGGTGGCCTGGACCTGCGTGACGCTGCTGTTCGTCGCCGCGATCGGGCTCGTCGCCGCACGCGCCCTGGCCGACCCGGTGCCCCGGCGCACCGCGCTGCTGGCCGCGCCCGTGCTCACCGCCCTGATGATGGTCTCGCTGCCCGTCCGCGAGGCCGCCTCACCGGGCCAGACCGCCGTGCTGCCCGTGCTGCTGGTACTGCTGGCCGTCTTCCGCGTCCCCGGTGACCGGCCCGCCGGACTCCTCGCCGGTCTGGCCGCCGCGCTCCAGCCGGGGCTGCTGCTCTTCGCCCCGCTGCTGTGGCTGACCGGGCGCCGCCCCGCCGCGCGGACCGCCGCCGTGACCTTCGCCGCGGCCACCGCCCTGTCCTGGGCGGCCATGCCGCGCGACTCCTGGACGTACTGGGTCGAACACCTGGCCGGTACCGGCCTCGGCGGCGCCCCCGACAGCCTCGCCAACCAGTCCCTGCACGGCGCGCTGCTGCGCCTCGGCCTGACCGGGCCCGCAGAGATCCTCCTCTACGCCGCCCTCGCGGGCGCCGTGGTCTGGATCGGCCTGCGCCGTGCGGTCCGCTACGCCCGCGACGGCCAGCTGCTGCTCGCCGTCGCCATCACCGGCTGCACGGCCGTCGCCGTGTCCCCGACCGGCTGGCGCTACCAGCTGCTGTGGGTCCTGCTCGCCGTCGCCGGGAAGGTCGGCCGGCGCGCCGCCGACCGGCCCGTGTGGCCGGTGGCCGTGGTCCTCGCCATGACCCTGCCGAGCGCGGTGCTGCTGCCGAACCTGGCCGCGCTGGCCCCCGTACGCGACAACGTGCTGCTGCTCACCGCGCTGGCCGCGGCCTGCGCCGTACCGTTCCAGCCGCGCTCCTCGCCGTACTGGCGCGAGCCCGTCCCCACCGACTACGGGCGCCCGGCGGCGGCCCGCTGGGCGCGGGTGCCGCTGCTGCCGTTCTGGCGGCGCGTACTGTCCCGGCCCAACCTGCTGCTGGAACTGCTGCTGATACGGGTCGGGTACTCGCTCTACTCGCACATCCGTGCGGCGGCCCCCACCAGCCGCTCGGTCGCCGAGGGCAACGGCAGCCAGATCCACGGCATCGAGCGGGCCCTGGGCCTGGACATCGAGCACGCGGTGAACCACGCCGTCGTGAACACGCCGTGGGTGGAGGCGTTCTTCAACTTCTACTACACCTCCTTCCACTTCGTGGTCCCGCTGACGATCCTCGCGGTCCTGTACTGGCGGCGCCCCGGCGACTACCGCTGGGCCCGCGCCTCGCTCGGTCTGGCCACCGTCCTGGCCCTGGCGGGCTTCTGGCTCTACCCGCTGGCCCCGCCGCGCCTGATGCCCGGACTCGGCTTCATCGACACCGTGCACGGACCGCAGGACCTGGCCAACCCCTCGTACGGGGCGATGACCGCGATCTCCAACCAGTACGCGGCGATGCCCTCGCTGCACTTCGGCTGGTCGCTGTGGTGCGGCATCGTGATCGTCGTACTGGCGCCGAAGGGCTGGCAGAAGCTGCTCGGGGCGCTGCACCCGCTGATCACGGTCTGCGCGATCGTCGCCACCGCCAACCACTGGGTCCTGGACGCGGTGGGCGGTGCGGTCGTCGTGGCCGCCGGCTTCGGGCTCGTGTACGCGCTGTCCGGGCCGCGGGGGCTGCAGGTGAAGCTGCCGGTGCAGCGGGCCGCCGCGGGTGCGCAGGAGGAGCCGGCCGTACGGGATGCGGCGGCGGGCGTGCGTTCGTAGGTCGCGTTCGTAGGCCCCGCTTGCGGCATGTGCGGCGCCCCCGTTCCGCGATGGCGCGGTGCACCCCTCGCGCGCATCATGGGAGGGGCGCGCCAAGGCCGTTCCCCCGTGCGGGGAGCGTGAGGACCTGGCCTCGGGGAGAGAGAGGGACATCTCCATGAGGAAGCGCACACATACCCGCACCGGCACGCGTACGCGGACGGACACCCGCGCCGCGGTGGCGCTCGCCGCAGCGGGTGTTCTGACCGTCTGCCTCGCCCCGGCGGCCCACGCCACCGGTGCCGTCGCCCAGCCGTGGCCGCACTGCCAGGAGGCGAGCGCCGATTCGTACGACAAACCGCCCCCCGCCGACCCGGGCCGCTTCGGGTACGGGGTGCTGCCCGCCACCGAGGGCGTGACCTGCCTCATCAACCAGGAGCGCCAACGGCTCGGCCTGCAACCGCTGTCGGACTCCCCCGAGCTGAGGGAGGCGGCGAACAAGCACGTGACGGCCGCGCTGGCCCTGAAGTGGTGGGGCAAGGGCAAGGACCCGCACCAGAACCCGCAGGTGCCCGGTACGGGCCAGGAGCAGATCGCGGCCCGCATCAAGAACGCCGGGTACTGCGCGAACGGCACCTCGTGGGAGGGCTACGAGATCGCCTACAACGGGTGGGGCGGCAACGGCACTCCGCGCGCGGCCGTCAGGTGGTGGCTGCAGAGCCCGACCCACGCCGAGATCATCCGCAACCCGGCCCTGACCGAGTTCGGCATCGCGCCGAGGGGCGGCGCGGCCGATCCCGAAGGAGCGGGGGCCTTCGACGCGGGCACGTACGTGGTCACGCTCGGCAGGTGCGAGAAGTAGCGCGCGCGGGCGGCCGGAAGCCCCCCCTGCGCCCGTACCCCCGCCCTGCTCAGTCCTTGCCGGGGCTGGTGACCCGGAGTTCCTTGATGCCGTTGAGCCAGGCCGCGCGCAGGCGGCGCGGCGGCTCGCCGGACAGGCGCAGGTCGGGCAGGGCGTCGGCCAGCGCGTTGAAGATCAGGTCGATCTCCATGACGGCCAGGGACTTGCCGAGGCAGAAGTGCGGGCCGCCGCCGCCGAAGCCCAGGTGGGGGTTCGGGTCGCGGGTGATGTCGAAGACGTCCGGGTTCTCGAAGACCTCGGGGTCGTGGTTGGCGGAGGAGTAGAACATCCCCACCCGGTCGCCCGCCTTGATTTTCCGCCCGCCCAGTTCGGTGTCCTGGGTGGCGGTGCGCTGGAAGGACACCACCGGGGTCGCCCAGCGCACGATCTCCTCCGCGGCCGTGGAGGGCCGCGTGCGCTTGTACAGCTCCCACTGCTCGGGGTGGGTCAGGAAGGCGTGCATGCCGTGGCTGATGGCGTTGCGCGTGGTCTCGTTGCCTGCGACCGCCAGGAGCAGGACGAAGAAGCCGAACTCGTCGGAGCCCAGGTTGCCCTCGCCCTCGGCCGCCACCAGCTGCGTGACGATGTCCTGGGCCGGGCACTCCTTGCGCTGCGCCGACAGGTTCATCGCGTAGCCGATGAGCTCCATCGCCGCGTTCGAGCCGACCTCCTCGGTGATCGCGTACTCCGGGTCGTCGTAGGCGATCATCTTGTTCGACCAGTCGAAGATCTTGGCGCGGTCCTTCTGCGGTACGCCGATCAGCTCGGCGATGGCCTGGAGCGGCAGCTCGCACGCCACCTGCGTCACGAAGTCGAAGCTGCCGTCGGCGGCCGCCGTCGAGGCCTCCTCGGCGATCTTCCGGGCCCGGTCGCGCAACGCCGTCTCCAGGCCGCGGATGGCCCGCGGGGTGAAGCCGCGCTGCACGATCTGGCGTACGCGCGTGTGTTCCGGCGGATCCATGTTCAGCATGATCAGACGCTGGGCATCAATCGCATCACGCGGAATGTGCTCGTTGAAGCGGATGATCGCCGTGTTGACGGTGGAGGAGAAGAGCTCGGGGTGCGTGGAGACGTACTTGACGTCCGCGTGCCGGGTCACGGCCCAGTAGCCCTCGTCGTCGAAGCCGGTGACACCGCGCCGCTGCGGGCACCACCACACGGGAGCCGTCTGCCGCAGCTGCGCGAACTCCGGCAGCGGGACCCGGCTTTGGAGGAGGTCGGGGTCGGTGGCGTCGAAGCCTTCGGGCAGCGCGGGGCAGGACATCGGGCGACTCCAAGGTCTGACGGCCCATCAGATGGTGGCTCGAAGGTAGTAACGAGTTCTAGAAGTGACAAGGGCCGGGGCGCCAACTGTTGCGTGGGGAAACCGTGCAGGGCACGTGCAAGACCCTTGCGTGGCGGGGCGTGAGGTCATAAGACTGCGGGGAGAACTAGAACGCGTACTAGTTCGGGCGGGGCGCCGGGACGGCCCGCCGCGCCGGCACAGTGCAGGAGAGGACGAGCTCATGGCCGCGGAACCCGTCATCGTCGAAGCCGTACGCACCCCGATCGGCAAGCGCGGGGGCGCGCTCGCCAACCTCCATCCCGCCTACCTGCTCGGTGAGACCTACCGCGAACTGCTGGCCCGTACCGCGATCCAGCCCGACTGCGTCGAGCAGATCGTCGGCGGCACCGTCACCCACGCCGGCGAGCAGTCGATGAACCCCGCCCGCAACGCCTGGCTCGCCATGGGCCTCCCCTACGAGACCGCCGCGACGACGGTGGACTGCCAGTGCGGCAGCTCCCAGCAGGCCAACCACATGGTCGCCAACATGATCTCCGGCGGCGTCATGGACATCGGCATCGCCTGCGGGGTCGAGGCCATGAGCCGCGTGCCGCTGGGCTCGGGATCCAAGCACGGCCCCGGCAAGCCCTTCCCGGACGAGTGGAACGTCGACCTGCCCAACCAGTTCGAGGCCGCCGAACGGATCGCCCGCAACCGGGGCCTGACCCGCGAGGACGTCGACCGGCTGGGCGTGCTCTCGCAGGAGAGGGCCCGCGCCGCGTGGGCCGAGGAGCGGTTCAAGCGCGAGACCTTCGCCGTCCAGGTGCCGACCACGGAGGAGGAGCAGGCCGCCGGGCAGGGCATGTGGCGCCTGGTCGACCGGGACGAGGGCCTGCGGGACACGAGCATGGAGGCCCTGGCCCGGCTCAAGCCGGTCATGCCGACCGCCGTGCACACCGCCGGGAACTCCTCGCAGATATCCGACGGGGCCGCCGCCGTCATGTGGGCGTCGCGCAAGATGGCCCGCGCCCTCAAGCTGCGGCCGCGCGCCCGGATCGTCGCCCAGACCCTCGTCGGCGCCGACCCCCACTACCACCTGGACGGGCCGATCGACGCGACCCGGGCCGTGCTCGGCAAGGCCGGGATGTCGCTGAAGGACATCGACCTCGTCGAGATCAACGAGGCCTTCGCCTCCGTCGTCCTCAGCTGGGCCCAGGTCTTCGACCAGGACCTGGAGAAGGTCAACGTCAACGGCGGCGGCATCGCGCTCGGCCACCCCGTCGGAGCCACCGGCGCGCGGCTGATCACCACCGCGCTGCACGAGCTGGAGCGCCGGGACAAGGAGTTCGCGCTGATCAGCATGTGCGCGGGCGGCGCGCTGGCGACCGGCACGATCATCCAGCGCCTGTAGACGCTGCACGCGGAGCCCGTGGGATGGGATGCGGAAGGCCCCGGTGGGCCGGACCTGGGGAGGCCGGCCCACCGGGGCCTTCGTATGACTGACTGCTGGCTATCGCTGCCCGCCGGTGGCTTAGTACCAGTGGTTGGCGGACCAGAAGTTCCAGGCGCCGACGGGGCTGCCGTAGCGCTCGTTCATGTACTCCAGGCCCCACTTGATCTGCGTGGCCGGGTTGGTCTTCCAGTCGGCGCCCGCGGAGGCCATCTTCGACGCCGGCAGGGCCTGGGCCAGGCCGTACGCGCCGGAGGAGGGGTTCGTCGCGGTGTGGTCCCAGCCGCTCTCGTGCGAAATGATCTTGTCGAACGCAGCGAACTGGGCCGGGTCCTTGATCATCTGCTGGGCGATCGCCTTGGCGCTCATCGGGGCGGCCTGCGCGGGAACCGCGGCCAGCATGGAACCGGCGACGCCCAGGGCGAGGACGGTACCCGCGAGGGTCTTCTTGGAAGCGGCGATGCGGCGGATGACGACGTTGGGCACGGATGAAACCTTCCGAAGGGGACAAGGGCGGTCGCAGGCATGCCGAGGACATGCGTGAGCCACTCACGCGGAGGAGAGGGGTTCGTCGGCGGCGGGTGAAGTACCCCTGCCGCCTTGCGACTCATCCAGTTCTACAGACCCCCGGGCGGCCTGGCAAAGGCCTCGCTTACTAGGTCCCATCGCAGTGAGGGCCCTGCGACCCCCGGGTGGGGAGGGCGGCATCCGCGCTGGTGGGAGCGGGACAAAGGGGTCGATACGGGGCCCTGGAGGGCTACTACCCGCCGTCGTATGTGACCTGGGTCCTATGGGGCGGGTCACCGTGGAGGCGTCTGAATCTCACGCTCAGTGTCCATATTGTCCCTTTTTTGGGTGTGGTCCGGCCCACTTCCCACCCCCGAATCGAAGGCGACGGCCGGGTCGAAGGCTGCTTTTCGCGTCGCCCGCCGCAGCGCCTTGAGGAGCGTGGCCCCCAGCGTGAGCGTCAGGACGACGGTCAGCACCGCCCGGCCCAGGTCCCAGCCCACCGAGGTCGCCAGGCAGTACGCGACGAACCGCGCCAGGTTCGCTGCGACCGGATCCCCCGGGTGGAAGGAGACGCCCTGGCCCATGCCCTGCAGGATCACCCAGCCCTGCAGGTTCATGACGGTGCCGTACGCGAACGAACCCGCGAAGCCGTACGCGGCCAGCATCAGCAGCTCCGCACGGCCCCGGATCCTCTCCGGGCCGGGCAGCAGACCGGCGCCCAGCGAGAACCAGCCCATGGCCAGCATCTGGAACGGCATCCACGGCCCGACCCCACCGGTGAGCAGGGCGGAGGCGAACATCGTGACCGAGCCGAGGACGAAGCCGAAGCCGGGGCCCAGGACGCGGCCGCTGAGCACCATCAGGAAGAACATGGGCTCCAGCCCGGCCGTGCCCGCGCCCAGCGGCCGTAGCGCAGCCCCGACGGCGGCGAGTACGCCGAGCATCGCCACGGCCTTGGCGTCCATGCCGTTGTCCGCGATGGTCGCGACGACCACGGCGACGAGGAGCGGCAGGAGCGCGGCGAAGAGCCAGGGGGCGTCCTGGGAGTGGGCGAGGCCCGACTGCCGGTCGGCGAGCAGGGGCCAGCCGAAGGCCGCGATGCCGATGAGGGTGACGAGGACGAGGGCGACGGCGGCGCGGGGGCCGATCCGTACGGGGCGGATGGGACGGGTGGGACGTACGGGGCGGGTCACCGGGTGCCTGCCAGGGCTTCGGCGACCTGGGCCACGGTGAGCCAGTGCCCGGGCGCGAGGATCTTCGCCACCTGGGGCGCGTAGGCGGGGGAGGAGACGACGACCTCGGCGGTCGGGCCGTCCGCCACGATCTCCCCGCCGGCCAGGATCACCACGCGGTGGGCCAGCTCGGCGGCGAGCTCCACGTCATGGGTGGCCAGGACGATGGCGTGGCCCTGGGCCGCGAGGGCGCGGAGGATCTCGACGAGGCGGGCCTTGGCGGCGTAGTCCAGGCCGCGGGTGGGTTCGTCGAGCAGGAGCAGGGCGGGGCGGCCGGTCAGGACCAGCGCCAGGGCCAGGGCCAGGCGCTGGCCTTCGGAGAGGTCGCGGGGGTGGATGGCGTCGGGGACGTCCGGAAGCAGGGCGCGGACGAGGTCCCGGCAGGTGCCGGGGGCCGCGCCGGCGTCGGAGTCGGCGGCGGCGCACTCGGCGGCGACGGTGTCGGCGTAGAGGAGGTCGCGGGGCTCCTGGGGGACGAGGCCGACGCGGCGCACCATCTCGGCCGGGGCCGTGCGGTGGGGGGTGCGGCCGCCGACGCTCACCTGGCCGGTGGTGGGGGCGAGCGTGCCGACGAGGGTGGCGAGGAGGGTGGACTTGCCGGCGCCGTTGCGGCCCATGAGGGCGACGATCTCGCCCGGCGCGACGGTCAGGTCGATGCCGTGCAGGATCTGGGCGGGGCCGCGGCGGAGGCCGAGGTCGCGGACGTGCGCAGGGCCTGCGGGGCTGGCACTGGTCCGGCCCGGCCTGGTCCGGCGGAGCAGGCGGGTGAGCAGGCCGGGTGCGGCGCCGCTGCTGGGGGCTCCGCCCCCAGACCCCCGCGCCTCAAACGCCGGCGGGGCTGGAAGGGTCGCCTCAAGCGCCGGCGGGGCTGGGTGGGTCGCCTCAAACGCCGGCGGGGCTGGATTCGAGGGCCGCTGTGGCGCCGCCGGGCGAAAATCCAGCCCCTCCGGCGTTTGAGGAGCGGGGTCCGGGGCGGAGCCCTGGGAGACGACGCCGCGGGCGGGCTCGGACAGTGGGGGTCCGGGCTCCGGTACGGGTGCCGAGGCCCCGGCGCGGGAAAGGCGGGCGCGGAGTGGGGTGGACAGGCGGCGGGCGTCGCGGACTGACAGGGGGAGGGGGGTCCAGCCTGCGAGGCGGCCCAGGGAGACCACCGGGGGGTGGACGGGGGAGATCGCCATGATGTCGGACGGGGTGCCGAGGACGGGGGCCGCGCCCGGGGACGGCAGGAGCAGGACCCGGTCCGCGTACTGCACCACCCGCTCCAGGCGGTGCTCCGCCATCAGGACCGTGGTGCCGAGGTCGTGGACCAGGCGCTGGAGCACCGCCAGGACCTCCTCAGCCGCCGCCGGGTCGAGGGCCGAGGTCGGCTCGTCGAGCACCAGGACCCGGGGGTGCGGGGTCAACACCGAGCCGATCGCGACGCGCTGCTGCTGACCGCCGGACAGGGTGGCGATGGGGCGGTCGCGCAGTTCGTTCAGGCCGAGCAGGTCGAGGGTCTCCTCCACGCGGCGGCGCATCACGGCCGGGGCCAGGCCGAGGGACTCCATGCCGTAGGCGAGCTCGTCCTCCACCACGTTCGTCACGAAGTGCGCGAGCGGATCCTGGCCCACCGTGCCCACCACGTCCGCGAGCTCGCGCGGCTTGTGCGTGCGCGTGTCGCGGCCCGCGACAGTGACCCGGCCGCGCAGGGTGCCCCCCGTGAAGTGCGGGACCAGCCCGGAGACGGCGCCCAGCAGCGTGGACTTGCCGACCCCGGACGGGCCGACCAGCAACGTCAGCTCGCCTTCGGGGATCTCCAGGTCGACGCCCTGGAGGGAGGCGGTGGACGCGCCCTCGTAGGTGACCGACACCTGCTCGAAGCGGATCACTGCGACGCCTCCTTGGGCGGTACGGGTGCCACGAAGGCGGGCAGCAGGCCGAGCAGGATCGCGGCGGCCGGCCACAGCGGCAGCGAGGGCGCCACCAGCGGGACCACCCCCGGGTGCAGGGCCGCCGGGTCGCGCGTCCCCGCGTGGATGAGGACGGCGGCGACGGCCGCGCCCGAGGCGGCGACCAGCCAGGCGCGCGGCCCCCACCGGTCGGGCCGGTAGCGGGTGCGCACCGAGCGGCGTCCGCCCAGGCGCAGGCCCGCGAGGGCCAGGGCCGCGCCGATGCCGAGTACGGGCAGCCCGTACGCGGCGCCCTGCGCGGCGAGCAGCCCGTACGTGCCCGCGCACATGCCGAGCAGACCCCCGAGGGTCAGGGCGTTGGTGGTGTGCCGGACGGCGGGCGGGACCTCGGCCGTGCGCCCGTACCCGCGGGCGTCCATCGACGCGGCGATCGCGACCGAGCGTTCCAGGGCGCCCTCCAGCACGGGCAGGCCGATCTGGAGGACGGCCTTGATCCCGCCGGTGGGGCGCCCGCGCAGCCGGCGGGCGGTGCGCAGACGCACGACGTCGGCGACCATGTTCGGCGCGAAGGTCATGGCGACGACCACGGCGACGCCCGCCTCGTACAGGGCGGCGGGCAGGGACTTCAGCAGCCGGGCCGGATTGGCGAGGGCGTTCGCGGCGCCGACGCAGACCAGGAGGGCGGCCAGCTTCGCGCCGTCGTAGAAGGCGAAGACCAGCTGCTCCGCCGTGACCCTCCCGCCGAAGCGGATGCCCTGCGCCCAGGCGGGCAGCGGGACCTCGGGGAGGGTGAACAGGACGTGCGAGCCGGGGATGGGGGAGCCCAGCAGCATGGAGAAGAGCAGGCGCAGGCCGATGACGAAGAGGCCGAGCTTGAGGAACGCCCCGTAGGAACGGGCCCAGGGGGCGCTGGTGCGGCGGGCCGCGACCACGTACCCGGCGACGCCCACGATCAGCCCGAGCAGCAGCGGGTTGGTGGTCCGGGACGCGGCGGTGGCGAGCCCGAGGGCCCACAGCCACCAGGCACCCGCGTGCAGGGCCGTGGCCCGGACGGCGTGCGGGGGGCTCCACCTGCTGTTCTCGTACGTCGACCGGGGCGGGGTGTCCGGCGCCGCGGGCGGGCTGCGCCGGGCCGGTGGTGTGGGGGCGGGTGCGGGGCCGTGGCCGGGGGCGCCGCCCCCGGACCCCCGCGGCGCCTTCGGGTCCGTCATCGTGCGCGGCGGCGGGACTGCCAGACGCCGGCCGCGGCCAGGGCGGCCACCGCCGCGATGCCCGCCAGCAGGCCCACCGACGGACCGGTGCCGGAGTCCGGGCCTGCGGCGGGGGCCGCGCCCGGGTCCGGGGTCTGCGCCCGGGCGGTGTCCTGCGGCGAGGAGATCGGCTCGCCGCAGCCCTGCTGCGGGTAGCCCGCGATCGCGCACAGCAGCGCCGCCCCGTTGTAGCGCAGCGGCTTGGCCACCGACGCCAGTGCCTCCGCGGCCGTGGCCTGCGGGGCTACCTGGGCGCAGGCCGTGCGGGGGCCTTCCTGCGGCGGGACCTCGCCCGCCGGGGCGTCCGCGGGCACGCCGAAGTCGATGACCAGCGCCACCCGCTTGGTGCCCTCGGCCGCAGGGGTCGCCCCGCAGACCGCCGCGAAGTCCGCCGCCGCCCGCGGCCGGGCCGCCTCGGCCCCGGCGTCCCGGCTCACCGCGAAGCGGAAGCCCTGCACGGAGCCGTCGGCCGGGCGGGCCAGCGAGGGGCCCGTGGTGGCGTACGACCAGGTCCCGCCGCCGGAGCCGCCGTCCCAGAACGACCAGTAGCGGTAGCTCGACGCCAGGGCCGGACCGGCGGCCAGGACGGCCAGGGCCATGCCGAGGGTCAAGGCCGCGCCGAGGGCCGAGGCCAGGGCCGGGAGGGAGGGACGGCGGCGGCGCATCAGAGCTGGTTCTTCTTCCGGCGGCCGCTCAGCAGGATGCCGATGCCCATGCCGGCCGCGGCGCCCGCGCCGATGATCCACCAGATGTTCTGGCCGCCGGAGGGCTTGTCGTCCTTCTCGTTCTCCACGCTGGTCGCGTCGGTGTCCGCGCCCTGCGGGGCCGGGCCGGTCGCGTTCAGCGCGGCGACCAGGTCGGTGCCGCCGAAGGACTTCGGGTCGGTGCCGGTGGCGTGTGCGGTCAGGATCAGGGTGCCCAGGGCCGCCGGGCTGTCCTTCGCCCACGCGGCCGAGTTCCCCTTGAGCCACTCCAGGGCGCCCGCCGCCGACTGCTTGTGCCCGGCCGCGGCCAGGGCGATCACCGCGTCGGCGGTGTTGCCGGTGTCCGGGGTGGGCTGGTCCGCGCCCGGGGTGACGGCCGTGAGGTGGCCGTCCTTCTTCAGCGCCTGGGCCAGGTAACCGGCCGCGCCCTGGGCGGCGGCCACCGGGTCGGCCGGGTCCGCCGCCGGGCAGGTCAGCGCTGCCGCGGGGGTGTCCGTACCGGAGGGGACGACGGCGGCGCCCTTGCCGAGGCCGGCCAGCGCCGCCGCGGCCGTCGCGTCGGCGTTGGCGAGGAGCTTGCCGTCGACGGGCTGGTACGCGAAGGCGCCCCGGTCGGCGGCCGGCTCGGCGGCGCAGCCCAGCTGGAAGGAGAGCAGGCCCGCGTACGCCGACTTGCCGGCCTTCGAGGTGACCTCGGCCGGCTTCTCGCCGGCCGCCGCGAGGGCGCTGATGACGATGCCGGTCGAGTTGGCGTCCGAACCGGTGTCCATGGCGCCGCCGGGGTTGCTGCTCCAGCCGCCGTCCGGGTTCTGCACGGACTTCAGCCAGCCCACCGCCTTCTTCACCGTCTCGTCGTGGCCGCCGAGCGCGGCCAGCGCCTGCACGGCCGCCGCGGTGGCGTTGGAGTCGATGTACGTCGAGGCGTCGCACTCCTTGGCGGTGTCCGCGCGGAAGGAGGGGAAGGAGCCGTTCGCGCACTGCTGGCCGGTCAGCCAGTCCACGGCCGGCGCGGCGGGCTTGACGCCGACGGTGTGCTGGGCGAGCAGCGCGAAGGACTGGCGCCACACGCCGTCGTAGGTGGGGTCGTTCTTGCCGTAGAGCCCGGAGGGGATGACCGGCGGCGCGGAGGGGGAGGGCGGCGCGGTGTCGGCGAGGGCTGCGGGGGCGACGCCCACGCAGAGCACGGCGGAGGCGGCGAGCGCGGCGGCGCTGCGACGGACGTTCATGGGGGCGGGTGCCTCTCCTGCTGGGGAACCGGAGGCAGGCACGCACAGGCACCGGGCTCCGGCTCCGTTTACCTCGACGGTGCCGGCCGCCGGGGACCCCGGCGGCGCGAGCCGCGCACTTCGGTACGGGGCGATCCGGCTTCCCGCCCGGGGTGCCGGGTGGGTCACGGTTGCGGGTCAGCGCCGGAATCGCACCGGCTTCCCCCCCCGTACGGGAGTGTGGACGACGGGCTCACTGTACCGGCCCGTAGCTTCCGTGCCCGGTGGCGCCGGGGGGCTGCGCCCCTTACCGGTCCCTCACAGCGCCCGGTACGTGACCGGGTCGCTGCCGGGGACCGCCTCCGCGCGGCCCTGCTTCACGAGGCGGCGCAGGTGGGCTTCGGCTTCCGAGACGGCGATGTTCCGCGAGCCGTACGGGATCTGCTCCCAGGGCCGGTTCCACTCCATCCGCTCCGCCAGCGCCCACGGCGTCAGCGGCCGGGCCAGCAGCCTCCACAGCCCGGTCAGCCGCTCCTCGTGGTGGTCCAGGAGCTCCCGTACGCGGCCCGGCGCGTCGGTGAAGGCGTGCTGGTGGGCCGGGAGGACCTCGGCGGGCCCCAGCCGGCCGATGCGTTCGAGGGAGTCGAGGTAGTCGCCGAGGGGGTCGGTGACGTGGGCGTCCTCCGGGGCCTCGTACAGGCCGATGTGGGGGGAGATCCCCGGCAGCAGGTGGTCCCCGGAGAAGAGGCGGCCGTTGCCCGGCAGGTGCGCCGGGTGCTCCTCCTCCAGGTGCAGGCAGACGTGGCCGGGGGTGTGGCCCGGGGTCCAGATCGCGCGCAGCCGGCGCCCGGCCAGCGGCAGCAGCTCGGCCGGGACGATCTCCCGGTCGGGGACGGCCGCGCGCAGCCCGGGCAGGGTCCGCATGCGGCTGCTCGCGCGGGCGGCGCGCATCGGCGCGATGTGTTCCTCGGGGGCTCCGGCGGCGGCGAGCTTCGCGCTCATGTAGTCGAACCAGACGCCGGGCTCCGAGGAGCGGGTGCGTACGACGACCTCGGTGTCGGCGGCGTGCATGGCGATCCAGGCGCCGGAGGCCTCGCGGACCTGGCCGGACAGCCCGTGGTGGTCGGGGTGGTGGTGGGTGATGACCACGCCGTGGACGTCGGCGACGGCGGTGCCGAGCGCGGCGAGGCCGGCGGTCAGGGCGTCCCAGGACGCGGGGTCGTCCCAGCCGGTGTCGACGAGGACCGGGCCGCGGTCGGTGTCGAGGACGTGGACGAGGGTGTGCCCGAGCGGGTTGTCGGGGATCGGCACCTTGATCCCCCAGACGCCTCCGCCGTGATCGGTGACCTGTGCCGTGTCCTGTGGCATGCGACCGTCCCCCCGCCTCTACAAGAACATGTTTCAGTAGTAGCCCAAGTCGACCACCTCCGGGGCTTTCTGACTAGTCGTTGGATCTTCCGTGCTCTTGCGCCCTCGCCGTGGACTCCTGGAACTAGAACTGGTATCAGTTCTGGAACGCCAAGCCGCAGGAGGCCTCAGCCATGACCGAGCTCGTGGAACACGGACAACTGTTCATCGGCGGGGAGTGGACGGATCCGCTGGGCACCGACACGATCCGGATCGTCTCCCCCCACACCGAGCAGGTCATCGGCTCCGTCCCGCACGCCTCCAAGGCGGACGTCGACCGCGCCGTGGCCGTCGCGCGCAGGGCGTTCGACGAGGGCCCCTGGCCGCGGATGACGCTGGACGAGCGGATCGCCGTCGTCACCCGCATCAAGGACGCCATCGCCGTCCGGCACGAGGAGATCGCCCGCTCGATCAGCTCCCAGAACGGATCCCCGTACTCCTGGAGCGTCCTGGCCCAGGCGCTGGGCCCGATGATGGTCTACGACGCCGCGATCACCGTGGCGCGCGCCTACCCGTACGAGGAGCACCGCGCGGGCGTCCTCGGCCCGATCCTCGTGCGCCGCGAGCCCGTCGGCGTCGTCGCGGCCGTCATCCCGTGGAACGTCCCGCAGTTCGTGGCCGCGGCCAAACTGGCGCCCGCCCTGCTCACCGGGTCCACGGTGATCCTCAAGCCCTCCCCGGAGGCCCCGCTCGACTCCTACATCCTCGCCGACATCGCCCGCGAGGCCGGCCTGCCCGAGGGCGTGCTGTCGATCCTGCCCGCCGACCGCGAGGTCAGCGAGTACCTGGTCGGCCACCCCGGCGTCGACAAGGTCGCCTTCACCGGCTCGGTCGCCGCCGGCCGGCGCGTGATGGAGGTGGCCGCGCGCAACCTCACCCGCGTCACCCTGGAACTCGGCGGCAAGTCCGCCGCCGTGATCCTGCCCGACGCGGACCTCGACGCGGCCGTCGCCGGGATCGTCCCGGCCGCCTGGATGAACAACGGCCAGGCGTGCGTGGCCCAGACCCGCGTCCTCGCCCCGCGCAGCCGCTACGAGGAGGTCGCCGAGGCGCTCGCCGCCGCGGCCGGGGCGCTGGTGGTCGGCGACCCGCTGGATCCCGCGACGCAGCTCGGGCCGCTGGTGGCCGAGCGCCAGCGCCAACGCTCCCTGGACTACATCCGCATCGGCCAGGAGGAGGGCGCCAAGGTCCTGTCGGGCGGCGGACGCCCGGCGGGCCTGGACCGGGGCTGGTACGTGGAGCCCACCCTCTTCGGGGACGTGGACAACTCCATGCGGATCGCCCGCGAGGAGATCTTCGGCCCGGTCGTCTGCCTGATCCCGTACGGGGACGAGGCGGAGGCGGTACGGGTGGCCAACGACTCCGAGTTCGGCCTCAGCGGCAGCGTCTGGACCGGCGACGTGGAGCACGGCATCGACTTCGGCCGGCGGATCCGCACCGGCACCTTCAACGTGAACACCTTCAGCCTGGACATGCTGGGACCGTTCGGCGGCTACAAGAACAGCGGCGTGGGGCGCGAGTTCGGCCCGGAGGGCCTGAGCGAGTACCTGGAGCACAAGATGATCCACCTGCCCGCCGGGTACACGGCGGGTACGGGCGAGGCGGGTGAGTGAGTGATGGGTGACCGCTGGCAGGTCGAGGTGGACCGGGGCGTCTGCATCGGCTCGGGCATGTGCGTCAACCACGCCCCGGACGGCTTCGTCCTGGACTCGGCGCGCCAGTCCCACCCCCGCGCCCCGCAGTCGGACGCGAGCGAGCCGGTCCTGGCGGCGGCGGAGGGGTGCCCGGTCGAGGCCATCCTGATCACCTTGGCCGGGACCGGGGAGGCGGTGTTCCCGCCGGAGGAGTAGATGAGGCGGACGGGGCGGTGGGGGCGCCGAAAGGGACCAGGCCCCCGCCCCGCCGGGCGGCGCCGCAGGTGACCGGCTGGTTCAGGACTTTTCTGGCGACGTCAGGTCGATCAGACGGCACACCGTCTCGATGTCGATCTTGACCTGGGCGATCGAGGCGCGGCCCGAGAGCCAGGTGATGAGCGCAGAGTGCCAGGTGTGTTCGATGACGCGGACCGCCGAGAGCTGCTGGGCCGTCGGCGGGGCCTCCAGGCCCATCGCGTCGAGGATGATCGCCGTGGTCAGCCGGGACACCGTGTCGACCTCGGGGCTCACGCTGCGGTCCGCGAAGGTCAGCGCCCGCACCATCGCGTCGGCCAGCTGCGGTTCCCGCTGGAGCGCGCGGAAGGCCCTCATCAGGGTCTCCGCGACCCGGGCCGCCGGGTCGTCCCCGGCCGGGGGGCGCTTGCGCAGCGTGGTGTGCATGTGCTGGAGCTGGTCCTGCATGGTGGCCACCAGCAGGTGCACCTTGGACGGGAAGTAGCGGTAGAGCGTGCCCAGCGCGACGCTGGAGGACTCCGCCACCTCGCGCATCTGGACGGCGTCGAAACCGCCCCGGCTGGCCAGCTGGGCGCTGGCGTGCAGGATCCGGCGTCGGCGTGCTTCCTGGCGCTCCGTCAGGGGAGGCGACGCCGGTGTGGTGACGGCCTTCACTTCCGCTGTCATGTGTCCCGTTCCGTGTCGTTGCGGGGCTGATCCGGGGCCAGCATGGCAGGCGTCGCATCCGTGGCGCGAATCACCTGCTCCACCTCTTACGGTGTGGTTTCCGGCCGGTAGATTCAATGGTCTTCGACGGATCAAGTCTGAAACTTGTTCTACATTATGCGAGCGGTTACGCTCCGGCGAAAGTTCAGCGAAAAGGGGGCGCGAGAGTGACCGCTGAGGCCATGGTGACGAGCCCTTTCGCGGGTGCCGCCACCGACGGCGACCGCCCGCTCCGCATCGCGCTCCTCACGTACAAGGGGAACCCGTTCTGCGGCGGCCAGGGCGTCTACGTCCGCCACCTCTCGCGTGAGCTCGTCCGCCTGGGCCACTCGGTCGAGGTCATCGGCGCGCAGCCCTACCCGGTGCTCGACACCGGCGCCACGCTCACCGAACTGCCGAGCCTGGACCTGTACCGCAGTCCCGACCCCTTCCGTACGCCCAAGCGCGACGAGTACCGGGACTGGATCGACGCCGTCGAGGTCGCCACCATGTGGACCGGCGGCTTCCCCGAACCCCTGACCTTCTCCCTGCGGGCCCGGCGCCACCTCGCCGCCCGCGCCGGTGAGTTCGACGTGGTCCACGACAACCAGACCCTGGGGTACGGCCTGCTCGGCGACCTCGGCGCGCCGCTGGTGACGACCATTCACCACCCCATCACCGTCGACCGGCAGCTGGACCTCGCCGCCGCGAAGGACCGCAAGAAGCGGCTCTCCGTACGCCGCTGGTACGGCTTCACCCGCATGCAGGGCCGCGTCGCCCGCCGGCTGCCGTCCGTCCTCACCGTCTCCGGATCCTCCAAGCAGGAGATCGCCGAGCACCTGGGCGTCCGCGACGAGCGCATCCACGTCGTGCACATCGGCGCCGACACCGACCTGTGGTCGCCGGACCCCTCCGTCGCGGAGGTGCCGGGGCGGATCGTCACCACCTCCAGCGCCGACGTGCCGCTCAAGGGGCTCGTCCACCTCGTCGAGGCGCTCGCCAAGCTGCGCACCGAGCAGCCCGACGCCCACCTCGTGGTCGTCGGCAAGCGCGCCGAGCGCGGGCCGGTCGCCCGCGCCATCGAGAGCTTCGGGCTCCAGGACGCCGTCCGCTTCGTCAAGGGCATCACCGACGCCGAGCTCGTCGACCTGGTGCGCAGCGCCCAGGTGGCCTGCGTGCCCTCGCTCTACGAGGGCTTCTCGCTCCCGGCCGCCGAGGCCATGGCCACCGGTACCCCGCTCGTCGCCACCACCGGCGGAGCGATCCCCGAGGTCGCGGGCCCCGACGGCGAGACCTGCCTCGCGGTGCCCCCGGGCGACGCGGGCGCCCTGGCCGGCGCGCTGGGCCGGATGCTGGGCGACCCCGAGCTGCGGGCCCGCCTCGGCGAGGCCGGGCGCGAGCGGGTCCTGGCCCGCTTCACCTGGGCCCGGGCCGCCGAGGGCACCGCCGCGCACTACCGCGCCGCCATCGAGCAGGCCGCCGCCCGGACCCGCCGCGCGAAGTGAGCCTCCGCCGCTCGTGCCCCTTGCGCTGCCCGCGCACCACCCTCTTCCTCCGCACCACTCTCCCCGTACACCCCCGCGACCGCGAAGGCAGGACCCCGTGCTGACCGTCGATTTCTCCCGGTTCCCGCTCGCCGCAGGCGACCGCGTGCTCGATCTGGGCTGCGGCGCAGGCCGGCACGCCTTCGAGTGCTACCGGAGAGGCGCCCAGGTCGTCGCCGTCGACCGCAACGGCGAGGAGATCCGCGAGGTCGCCAAGTGGTTCGCCGCCATGAAGGAGGCCGGTGAGGCCCCCGCCGGGGCCACCGCCACCGCCATGGAGGGCGACGCGCTGGCCCTGCCCTTCCCCGACGAGTCCTTCGACGTCGTCATCATCTCCGAGGTGATGGAGCACATCCCCGACGACAAGGGCGTGCTCGCCGAGATGGTGCGCGTGCTGAAGCCCGGCGGGCGCATCGCCATCACCGTGCCCCGCTACGGCCCCGAGAAGATCTGCTGGGCGCTCTCCGACGCCTACCACGAGGTCGAGGGCGGCCACATCCGCATCTACAAGGCGGACGAGCTGCTCGGCAAGATGAAGGCCGCGGGCCTCAAGCCGTACGGCACGCACCACGCGCACGGGTTGCACTCCCCGTACTGGTGGCTCAAGTGCGCCTTCGGCGTCGACAACGACCAGGCGCTGCCCGTCAAGGCGTACCACAAGCTCCTGGTCTGGGACATCATGAAGAAGCCGCTGGCCACCCGCCTCGCCGAGCAGGCCCTGAACCCGGTCATCGGCAAGAGCTTCGTGGCGTACGCGACCAAGCCCCACCTCCCCGTCGGCGCCGCCCTGTGACCTCGCCCGGGCGCACCGCACCCGAACACCTCGTCCTGGACGGCGTGCTGACCGCCGAGCAGGCCGCCGAGACGGTGGCGGGCATCCTCGCCGCGCAGCGGGAGGACGGGGCCATACCGTGGTTCCGCGGGCACCACCTGGACCCGTGGGACCACACCGAGGCCGCGATGGCGCTCGACGCCGCCGGTGAGCACGAGGCGGCCGAGCGCGCGTACGCGTGGCTGGCGCGCCACCAGAACCAGGACGGCTCCTGGTACGCGGCCTACGCCGACCGGCCGCAGGGGGTGGACACCGCCGAGCCGCAGGACGCCAGCCGGGAGTCCAACTTCACCGCGTACATAGCCGTCGGCGTGTGGCACCACTACCTCTCCACCGGCGACGACACCTTCCTGGACCGGATGTGGCCCGCCGTCTACGCGGCGGTCGAGTGCGTCCTGACGCTCCAGCAGCCGGGCGGCGAGATCGGCTGGAAGCGGGAGCCGGACGGCGCGGCCGTCACCGACGCCCTGCTCACCGGTTCCTCCTCCATCCACCAGGCGCTGCGCTGCGCACTGGCCATCGCCGAGCACCGCGAGGAGCCGCAGCCGGACTGGGAGCTCGCCGCGGGGGCGCTGCGGCACGCCATCCGCCGTCACCCGGAGCGGTTCCTCGACAAGAACCACTACTCGATGGACTGGTACTACCCGGTCCTCGGCGGGGCCCTGACCGGTGCCGAGGCCACGGCGCGCCTGAAGGACCGCTGGGACGAGTTCGTGGTCCCGGACCTGGGCGTGCGCTGCGTCCTGCCGAACCCGTGGGTCACGGGCGGCGAGTCCTGCGAGCTGGCGCTCGCGCTGTGGGCGACGGGGGAGTCCGACCGGGCGCTGGAGATCCTGCGCTCCATCACCCACCTGCGTGCGGACAACGGCATGTACTGGACGGGGTACGTGTTCCAGGACAAGGCCGTCTGGCCCGTGGAGCAGACCACCTGGACCGCCGGGTCCCTGCTGCTCGCCGTCGCGGCGCTGGGCGGGGACGAGGCCACGACCGCCGTGTTCGGCGGGACCGCGCTCCCGTCCGGGCTGGAGCCCGACTGCTGCGGTTGAGTTCCGTACGAACGGTCAGCGAAGGGCCTTCCCCCACCTGCTGTGGGGGAAGGCCCTTGGCCGTGGATCAGCGGCGGTACAGCCAGCCGGCGACGGCGTGTCCGACGAGGACGTAGACCACCGCGGCCACGCCGTAGCCGAAGACGACCTGGACCCATTCGCGGCTGAAGGTGAACAGGTCGTAGGACCAGCCGGCCAGCCATGAAGCGGTGTCATGGAAGAACTCCACCAGCTCGTTGCCGCGGTTGGCGTCCAGCAGGTAGAGCAGGATCCACAGGACGATCACGAAGGCGAGCACGTCCGCCACCAGTGCGACGGCCCGGCCTGCCTGATTGCTACCTCGGGCTTGTACTCGGGTGTGTGTGCGCATGTCCCGCGTCTTGCCGCCCCGGCCCGCGGCAAACCCGAACGGGTCCCCCAAGTCGCGGGCTCCCGGGGGCCGGGCGAGGCTGCGGGGGACACCAAAGTCCCCGGAGGAAGCCGTGTCCGTAGCCACGTCCACGACCGTTCGATTCCGTCGCGCCCTCACGGCGGTGGTGCTCTCCACCGCGCTGCTGGCCGGTGCCACCGCCTGCGGCGGCGGCGGGAGCAGCAGCGGGAGCTCGCGGGAGGAGCTCTCCGCCGCCTCGATGGGGGAGCTGGCCGCCCTCGCCGCCGCTGAGCCGGCCGCCGTCGAAGCCGACGAACGGGCCGCGGTGACGCCCTCGCCGAGCACCTCCGCCGAGCGGCAGAAGTTCGCCAAGACGCGCTTCGTCGCCAACGCGGGGCTCGCGGCCGGAGCCACGTACCAGTGGATCATCAAGCCGTACCGCGAGGGCAAGTTCAAGAAGGGCGCCAAGGGGCGCACCTTCGCCCTCATCAAGGCGGGCCTCGCGGGCGCGTTCGCGTACAACCGGCTGAAGGCCGCCGCCGACAACGCCAAGGGCGACCCGCTGCTGTCGAAGGCGATGGGGCCGCTGACGGCGAGCATCGACTCCCTCAAGGGCCTCGGCAGCAAGCTGCGCAAGGGCGAGGCGGGCGACGCCGACATCACCAACTTCGACAACGTCATCAAGGGCGTCAAGGAAGCGGGCAGGAACTCGGGCGCCGAGGTCGTCGACAAGGTCCCGAGCGCATCCGAGCTCGCGGGCTAGCACGGACTGGCACGGGCGAGCGCGGGCCGGCGGGGCCGGACCTGCTTCAATGGGCCCGTGATCGAGATCGTGGGGGTCGTCCTCGGGGCGGCCGGGGCCGGGTGGCTGCTGCGGCGCAAGCACCGCGCGCGGGTGGCCGCCGGGCCCGCGGCGGGCATCCCCGCCATGGCGCGGCAGCCGGCCGGCCAGGGCCGCTGGCGGCCGGGCCGGGTGTACGCCGACGGGGGCGCGGCCCGCTGGGTCCCGCAGCGCGGCGAGCCCCTGCCCCTGCCGGGCGCCCGGGCCACCGGCCTGCGCGTGCCGTCCGTGAAGGAGGGCATCTCCATCAACCCCGGCTCGCGGATCGTCACCTGCACCTACGAGGACGGCGGAAGCATCGAGATCGCCGTCATGCCCCTGGACGTACGCGAACTCCTGGCGGCCGTACCGCAGGCCGACCCGGGCACCCCCTCGACCTGATGCGCCGGAAGCCCCGGCCACCGCTGTGTGCGCGGTGGCCGGGGCTTCCGGTGTGCTGCGGGCCGGGTCAGCCCTGGGTGAAATAGCCGAACAGGTCGGTGATCACGTGGTTGCTGCCGCCGTAGCTGTTCCAGATGGTGACGCGACCGTCGCCGACGGGGCTGGTGACGTGGTTGGGCACGGTCTCACCGGCCCGCGTGTTGAGGCTGCTCGCCTCGGGGCGGGCCCCGCCGTGTGCGTACACGGTGAGGAAGCCGGGGCCCGTGGTCTCGGTGGCGGTGACGTTCAGGGCCGCGCCGAGCGCGTTCGCCGGGATCCCGGCGACGGTGGTGGTGGCGCCGGGGGCGAGCTTGCCGGTGGTGCGGGTGTCGGCGAGGCGGTTGGGGACGGCCGGGGTGAAGAGGGCCTTGCCGTCCTTGCCGTAGTAGCCGACCGCGTCCAGGATCAGGTGGGTGGAGCCGGAGTTGTTGTAGAGGGTGATGGTGCCGTCCGGTCCGACCGGGACGATCGCCTGGTTGGACTTGTCCTTGCCCGGTTCGAGGTTGAGGTTCGAGGTGATCGGACGCTTGGCCGGGTCCGGGTAGGCGATGACGTGGCTGTTCTCGGTCGCGCCGGTCCCGGTGAGGTTGAGGGCGACGGCCGTGGCGTCGGCAGGGATCCCGTTGACGCCGGCGACCTTCACCGTACGGGTCTGTCCGCCGCCCAGCGCGCCGCCCGTGATACGGGTGTCGACGACGCGGGTCGGGGCGAGCGGGGAGAACCGCTGCCCGGCGTTCGGCCGGTAGTAGCCGACGAAGTCCACAATGATGTGGGCCCGGCCGGCGTTGAGCTGGGCCAGGAGCTTGCCGTCGGCGCCGATCGGCACGGTGACGGTGTTGGAGGCGGTGCCGCCCGCCTTGATGTTGACGTTCGAGGTGACCGGGCGGGGCTGGCCCGAGGGCCAGACACTGAGGTGGGTCTCCTCGGTGGCGCCGGTGACCGTCACGTTCACGACTGCCGCGGACGCGCCGGCCGTGTGGCTCGGGCCCCAGCTGTAGTGGGCCACCGGCAGGGTGACGGGGGTGGCACTACCGCCCTGAACGGGGGAGTTGGTGGTGCGGGTGTCCAGTACGCGGAACGGGTCGAGGGCGACGTAGCCGGCCGGGGTGTAGGCGACCTGCACGGTCCGCTCGGTCGTGGAGGTGGCGCCCTTGACGTCCTGGAGCGTCATCGTCACCTTGTAAGCGCCGGGCTGCTTGTAGACGTGCCGGACGGTGTCCATCGGGTAGCGGGTCTCCTTGGCCCCGTCACCGTAGTCCACGTCCATGCGCTCGATCGGCCACGGACTGGCGGAGCTCCGCGGGTCCACCTCGATGGCCAGCGGGGCGACGAACTCGCCCGGGGTCTCGGCGCCCGGCAGATACGGCTGTGCGGTGAAGGCCGCGCTCAGCGGAGCGGCCGGGGTCACCTTGGCCGTCTTCAGGGCCTGGACCTGCTGCCCGGCGACATTGACCGCCACCACCTTGACCGTGCATTCGCACGGCGCGCTGTACACGTGCTCGGCGGTGGTCGCCCCGGTGATGACGGGGGTGGTGCCGTCGCCGAAGTCGTACTGGTAGGTGAGTGCGGCGGCCCAGGTGCTCACCGGGGTGGCCTTGGCCTTCACCGTGGTGCCGACCGGTGCCCACGCCTGTTCGAGCTCCAGGCCGACGCTGCTCAGATCGTCCTGCGTCTCGCGGGAGCCGCGGTCGATGTACCCGCCGTCCTTACCTGTGTTGGGGATACGCGGATCGTCGCCGACGGGCTGCCCGAGGAAGTCCGTGAGCAGTACGCCCGGCGCCGTCGGGTCGCCGGAGTCGACGGTGGGGGACCCGTCCCACGGTCCGACGCCCGCCCGGGACGGGCTCAGGATGTCGTGACCGCCCTGGCCGGTCGCGGCGTACAGGGCCGCCTGGTCCCTATAGGCGGCGCCGGCCCAGGTGTAGGCCACCTGTGCATCGCTGAACGGACCGGTGACCACGTTGTAGTCGGCGCGGGTGCCGGAGACCGCGGTCTGCGCCACCTGGATGCCGTAGCGCGGACCGGGTGCCGGGCACTCGCCGTCGGCCTCGGTGTGGATCACGTTGTTGAACAGGGCCGAGGCCGTGGATCCGCCGCCGAGGGTGACGGTCGCATCGCAGTCGGCGTAGACCGTGTTGTTGGTGACGACCGTGCCGGGGGCGTCGAACGCGGTGACCGCCGCGTTGGCGTAGCCGTGGATCTCGTTACGGCTCAAAACGGTCTCCCGCGCGCCCACGATCCGGACGGAGGTGCGCACCCGGCTGCGGAGCAGGCGCACGTCCGCGCTGCCGCCGTCGACCGTGACGGGGCCGGTGCCGTTGATGGCGTGGATGTGTTCCAGCTCGATGTCGGTGGAGCCGGTGACGGTGAGGCCGGCCTTGGTCACCAGCCCGCGGACCACCACGTGGGAGGTGCCGCTGATGGTCAGACTCCTGCCCTCCGCCAACTGGAAGGAGCCCTTACCCGACATGCCACCAACGAAGGCGATCGGCTTGCCGGGCTGCCCGGCCCGCCGGATGGTGACGGCTTCGTCTTACGGCGTGCCCGACAGGATGTGCACGGTCTGGCCCGGCAGAACGCGCTGGGCCGCGGTCGAGATCGTGCAGAAGGGCGCGTCGGGCGAACCGGGCCCGCTGTCGGAGCAGTTGGCATCCGCGGCATGGTTCACGTAGAGGGGAGAAGGGGTTTCGGCAGCGGCGGCCGCGGCGGCCGGCATGCCGAGCAGAAAGGTGAGGCCCGCGGTCAGCAGAACCGTCGCACGACTGGGACGCAACAGGAGGGTTCCTTCGAGCAGAAGAGACAGAGGTCGGCGGGTGTGGCGCTTCGCGACCGGCGTGCGGTCGATCCCCCACGGCGTCAGACGCGCCGGGCCCGCTGACGGTTCATCATCCACTGCCAGTCAGTAACTGTCACGTCGGATAATCGCGCCAATAGTGCCCCTATCCCACAGCACTAGCTGTTGAGTTCCGCCAGGACGCGCAGGGTGTGGGGGTCCGGGGCCGTGAGGAGGAGGTCGGTGACCGGGCCCTTGCGCCACAGGTCCAGGCGTTCGGCGATGCGCTCGCGGGGGCCGATCAGTGAGATCTCGTCGGCGAACGCGTCCGGGACGGCGAGGACGACCTCCTCCTTGCGTCCGGCGAGGAACAGCTCCTGGATGCGGCGGGCCTCCTCCTCGTAGCCCATCCGGGCCATCAGGTCGGCGTGGAAGTTGCGGGCCGCGTGGCCCATGCCGCCGATGTAGAAGCCGAGCATCGCCTTGACCGGCAGGAGGCCCTCCGCGACGTCGTCGCAGACCTTGGCCCGGGCCATCGGGGCGATCATGAAGCCGTCGGGCAGGTCGGTGAGCGCGGCCCGGTAGACGTCCGTGCGGGTCGGTGACCAGTACAGGGGGAGCCAGCCGTCCGCGATGCGGGTGGTCTGGGCGATGTTCTTCGGGCCCTCCGCGCCGAGCAGGAGCGGCAGGTCGGCCCGCAGCGGGTGGGTGATCGGCTTGAGGGGTTTGCCGATGCCGGCGCCGTCCGCGCCGCGGTACGGGTGGCTGTGGAAGCGGCCCTCCAGTGCGACGGGGCCCTCGCGGCGCAGCACTTGGCGGATGACGTCGACGTACTCGCGCGTCGCGGTGAGCGGGCTCGCGGGGAAGGGCCGGCCGTACCAGCCCTCGACCACCTGCGGCCCGGACAGGCCCAGGCCCAGCATCATCCGGCCGCCGGAGAGGTGGTCCAGGGTCAGGGCGTGCATGGCGGTGGCGGTGGGGGTGCGCGCGGCCATCTGCGCGATCGCCGTGCCGAGGCGGATGCGGGAGGTGTGCGCGGCGATCCAGGTCAGCGGGGTGAAGGCGTCCGAGCCCCAGGCCTCCGCCGTCCACACCGAGTCGTAGCCGAGGCTCTCGGCCAGGAGGGCGAGGTCGAGGTGGGCGGGGTGGGGGCCGCGGCCCCAGTAGCCGAGTGCGAGTCCTAGGCGCATGGTCGGTCCCCTCCGCGAGGCGTTCGCGCTCCCCACCGCATCTGACGGTGCGTCAGGTGACTGTAGGGCAACGGCCCCCCGCCCGGAAGGGCGGGGGGCCGTTGCCGTCGGGTCTGCGCTTCAGCCGCGCTGGATGCCCGAGGTGTCGTTCAGGATGCCGCGGCGGCCGTCCTGGGTCTGGGCGATCAGGGTGGCCGGGCCGCGCTGTTCCACGGCCAGGTACCAGGTGCCCGGGGCGAGCTCGGCGATCGGGGTGGGGGAGCCGTCCTCGGCGAAGAGGGGGCGGGCCACCGGAACGGCGAACCAGAACGGCGAGAAGTCCGCCGCCGGGGCGGGCGCCGGGGTCGGCGTCGCGGCCGGACCCTGGTGGGCGTCCTGCGGGGTGCCGCCGTACGGCGGGGCCGGCTGCGGGGTGGAGCCGTACGGCTGCTGCTGGCCGCCCGGGTAGCCGTACCCGGCACCCGGCTGCGGCTGTCCCCCGTACGGCGGGACCGCGGCCGGCTTCGGCTCCGGGACGAGCTGGCCCGCGAGCGCCGGCACCTTGGCGCCGAAGAGGGCGACACCGGCCAGGGCCAGCGTGGCGAGGAAGGCGATGATCGCGCCCGCGCCCAGGTCGAGCCGGGACGGGCAGGTGATCAGGGCCCACAGCGCGGACCAGGCCGCCGAGACCGCGAGTGCGCTGCCCCACGCCGACAGCGGCAGGCCCAGCACCTTGCGGGTCTCCGGCTGGAAACGGCCGGCGATGAGCAGCCCGACCGCGATGAAGCCCATGAGGAAGACCGTGGGGAGCACCAGGGCGTAGGCGTCGGTGTCCCACGCGTTCGGCAGGTCGGCGCCGGTCAGGGAGTAGAAATCGAGGAACGAGGCGATGAACAGCAGCACCGCTGCTCCGATCACCACGCCGTCGCCTCGAGTGAGGGAGCGGATGTTCACGTCTTAGGTGTCCTTCTCGGTCTCGGTCGTCTCGTGGTGCCGCATGCGCAGACCATGCCCGGAGCGGGCGGGCGGGCACCATGGTACGGAGGTTCCGCGCAGCCGAGAGGATCGGGGCGCTGACCAAGTCCCGGCGGGACTCCCGGGGGGACTACCCCCCGAGGAAGCCGACGATGCCGTCCGCGATGCCCTGGGCCGCCTTTTGGCGCCACTGCGGACTCGTCAGCTGCGCCGCGTCCTTGGCATCACGCATGTTGCCGCATTCGATGAACACCTTGGGCCGGGTCGACAGGTTCAGTCCGCCCAGATCGTCGCGGACGACCAAACCCGTGCCGCCGCCGAGGTAGTTGGCGGGCGCCGAGCCGGTGGTGCGGGCGAAGTTCCCGGCGATGCGCTCGCCGAGCTCGCGCGAGGGCCCGACGATCGGCGCGGTGTCGGCGCCGCCGCCCTTGACCTTGGCCGGGAGGATCACGTGGAAGCCGCGGTTGCCCGCGGAGACGCCGTCGGCGTGGACGGACACCACGGCGTCGGCGTGCGCCTCGTTGCCGATGCGGGCGCGTTCGGTGATGCAGGGCCCCCAGGGGCGGTCGGCCTGGTGGGTGAGGGCGACCTTGACGCCCTGGGCCTCCAGGATGGCCCGCAGGCGCTGGGAGACGTCGAGGGTGAACTCGGCTTCCATGTAACCGGAGTTGGTTGTCGTGCCGGTGGTGTCGCACTCCTTGCGGCCCGTACCGATGTCCACCTGCTGGTCGATCTCGGCGGTGTGCTGGAAGTTGCCGGTGTTGTGGCCGGGGTCGATGACCACCGTCTTGCCGGCGAGCGGACCCTTGGCGGGCGCGGCAGCGGTGGTGCTCGCGCTCGCACTCGGGCTCGTACCGGCGTCCGCGCTCGGCGTGGCCGTGGCCCCCGGCTTCGCGTCGCGCTGGCCCGGTGACAGTGCCGAGTGCGATGCGGGCAGCGGGAGCAGCCGGGGCTGCTGCCCGTCCGGCCCGGCCCCGGCCAGCACCTGGGTCACCACCCAGCCCGCCAGACAGGCCGGGGCGATCGCGGCGGCCGCGACGACCAGGGTGGAGCGACGCATGAACCACGGCCGGTCCGGACTGACCGACGCGGCGGACTCGGGGGGCGGGGGAGTGTCGTCGTTGGGCACGCCGCGATGCTAGACGGAGGGCCCCGCCCGATATAGACACTGCGCCATCCGAGGGCGCGGTGCGCTTATATGAGGGGAGCGTCGTCCCCCCCGTCGGTAGATTCCAGCATTCGCCGCGAGCTACCGGAGGGATCCGTACATGTCTGATACCAGCGCAGTCGGCTCAGGGACCGAGACCGATCGGGGCCTCCTCTTCCGGGGGAGCGACGTCGAGGAACTCAGTGACCTGATAAGCGCGCGGTTCGCGCCCCATCGATTATCGGTTCTGGCCGGTCATCCGCTCGACGGCCGTTTCCGGTCTGTCCATGAAGGGGCGCTGGCGGTGTACGAGCTGGGGTACGGCGCGGAGGTCGATGTCACGCCCGGAGTGCCGCTGGACTTCTACAACATCCACGTCCCACTCGCCGGCGACGGCACCGTGACCATGAACGGAAAGACGCTCGCCTCCCCGCTCAGCATCGCGGGACCGGAGCAGAAGCTGTCGATGCGCTGGAGCCACGACAGCGTGAACCGGGCTTTGATCATCCCGCGCCAGATCATCGATCAGGCCCTTGCCGTCCGGCTCGGCGACATGCCCCAGAGGCCCGTTGACTTCGTTCCGGTCCTGGACGACCGGGCGGGCCCGGTGAAGGCGTGGCTGAGCGTGGTGGAGCACTTCACCGAGTTCACCGACTCCCCCCTCGCCGCCCGTTCGCCCATGTCGGTACAGCAATTCGAGCGACTCCTCGTGGACGGTTTGCTGGACGCACAGCCTCACGTGCTCAGTGAAGCAGTGTCCGGCCGCTGCTGCGCAGCCCTGCCCAGCGCCGTACGCCGCGCCGCGAACTTCTGCGCCGAACACGCCGGCGAACCCATCTCGGTGGCCGATATGGCTCAGGCCGCCCGGGTCGGCGTGCGGAGTCTGCGAGAGGGCTTCCGGACGCACATGGCCACCACCCCGCTGGCGTATCTGCGCAGTGTGAGGCTGGACCTCGCGCGTCGCGATCTCCAGGCCGTCGGCGAGGGCCACGCGTCGAAGACGGTCACCGATGTGGCCCTGCGCTGGGGGTTCACCCACTTGGGCCGATTCGCCGGCCACTATCGCAATGCGTACGGGGAGACCCCTTCGCAGACGGTGCGCAGCGCCCGTTGCGTCCGGTGAAACCGGGGGGCCGGGCGCTGCGCTATCCGGAAACGTGTCGGCGTCCCGCCGAAAGCGGATAGCTGCACGACTCGCGCCAGGGTCATGCTGTGGTCCTGCCGGCCTGGGTCACCCCCGAGGCCCGCACGCGACGCATCTTCGTACGGCCCACATCCAACGGGGCTCGGCGGGATGCCCTCACGGCCGCTCAGAGCGGCTCGTTTCCAGACCGTACTGCACAACAGCAAACGGGGAGAACTCATCATGCAGATCAAGCGAACTCTCGCTGTCGGCGCCTGCGCCTTCGCCCTGTCCATGGTCCTCGCACCGGCGTCGGCGACGGCGCTGGAGGCGGATACGGGTGGTAACGCCTCGGCGCCGCTCCTGGCACGGTTCATCGAGGGCGGCGGGGCGACGGATTTCGCTCTCCAAGCCGAGCCCGCCGTCGGGTACATCTACAACCAGAGCGGCAAGTGCCTGGAGATCTCGAACTCCTCCACCGCCAATGGCGCGCGGGCCCAGCAGTGGGACTGCAACGGGCAGGCCGGCTCGAACTGGAGCATGGCTGACGCGGGTGGCGGCACCTACTACCTCGTCAACGCCCACAGCGGAAAGTGCCTGGAGATCGAGAACTCCAGCACGGCCAACGGCGCGCGGGCCCAGCAGTGGGACTGCAAGGGCCAGGCCGGCTCGAAGTGGAAGTTCTACGTGGTCGGGGGCACCGCCGCACGGGTCGTCAACGCCAAGAGCGGAAAGTGCCTGGAGATCGAGAACTCTTCCAAGTCCAACGGTGCGCGGGCGCAGCAGTGGGACTGCAACGGGCAGTCCGGGGCGTACTGGCACTAGGGCGCCACGCCCGGCCGAGAAGGCCGAGAACCATGACCTCCGTGCGGCTCCGGACCGCACGGAGGTCTTTTTTCACACCCTGACGGCGGGGCCGGTGCGGCGCAGGACGCGCAGGGAGTCGGTGACCGAGATCTCCTCGAAGGCGCCGGAGGCCAGGGCGCGCAGGTAAATCCGGTACGGGGCCTGGCCGCCGTCGGCCGGATCCGGGAACACGTCGTGGATGACGAGCGTGCCGCCCGGCGCGACGTGCGGGGCCCAGCCCTCGTAGTCGCCGGTGGCGTGCTCGTCGGTGTGGCCGCCGTCGATGAAGACGAAGCCGAGCTTGCCGCCCCAGGCCGCGGCGACCTGCGGGGAGCGGCCGACGATCGCGATCACGTGGTCTTCGAGACCCGCGCGGTGGAGGGTGCGGCGGAAGGTCGGCAGGGTGTCCATCAGGCCGATCTCCGGGTCCACGACGCTCGGGTCGTGGTATTCCCAGCCGGGCTGCTGCTCCTCGCTGCCCCGGTGGTGGTCGACGGTGATCGCGGCCACCCCGGCCTCGCGGGCGGCGTCGGCGAGCAGGATGGTGGAGCGACCGCAGTACGTCCCGACCTCCAGCAGCGGCAGGCCCAGCGCGGCGGCCTCGGCGGCCGCGCCGTACAGGGCGAGGCCCTCGTGTACGGGCATGAACCCCTTGGCGGCCTCGAAAGCGGCAAGGGTCTCCGGCTTGGGGGTGGCGGCCATGGGTTCCTCCGGCGTTCAGCGTGTCGTGGCGGCCCATGGTGCCCTACCGCCCGGTAGGGCACCATGCCGGGGCCGCCCGGCCCGGTTGACCCGTCCCCGCCGTCGCGTCAGCCGTCGACGTCCGCGCACATCGCCTGGACCGCGACGTCCACCGGGGCGGGGCTGTCGTTCCGGACGCCGGCGTCCCAACGGGTGTTGTCCGATCCGGGCGCCACCCCGGACCCCCTTCGTCTGCTACTTCAGCAGGCTGGCGAGGCCGGTGGCCCTGGCCGGCGCCGGGGACAGCCCGGAGACGACGCCGGTGAGCTGGCGCTTGGCGTCCCGGACGGTGGGAGTGAGGAAGCGCAGCGACAGCAGGTCGTCCAGGCCGAGGGGACTGGCGCTCGGGCGCCCGGGGGTGGGGGCGGCCTGGGCGGCCGGAGCGGAGGCGAGCCCGACGGCGAGCGCCAGGGCCGCCCCCGACACGATGCGGGAAACGGTGAGGTGAGCCATGAAGGCCCCAACGCCCTTGCAGCCGCCCGGTTATGGGCCCTGGTCAGGGCGGGGCGGTTCTTTCGCCCGACTGGAGCCGCCGATTACGCGATTCGGGCTACCTGCGCGCGACCGTGTGGTTACGCTCGGCTACGGAGACCACGAGACGAGCTTGAGGGGTGGCAGCCCATGGTCGGCGTCCGCGTACTCGACCCCAGCGCATCGCCGCTGGACTACTACGCTTACGAACTCCGCCGGTTGAGAGAGGCCGCCGGGCTCAAGCAGGCGCAACTGGGCGAGATCATCTACTGCACCGGCTCCTTGGTCGGCATGATCGAGAACACGAAGCGGGTGCCCACGCGGGACTTCTCGGAGCGGGTGGACGCGGCGCTGGGCACGGACGGGCACTTCTCGCGGCTGGTAGGGCTTGTCCTGCGGAGTCAGTTGCCTACGTGGTTCCAGGCGTTCGCGGAGATGGAGGCGCGGGCGGCGTACCTCTCTACGTATCAAGCACAGCTGGTGGATGGGCTGTTGCAGACGGAGCCGTACGCGCGCGCGGTGCTGCGGGTGTGGAACGAAGAGAACCTTGACGCCAGAGTGGCCGCCCGGATGGAACGACAGCGCATCCTTGACCGCGAGAACCCGCCACTGATGTGGGTGGTGCTCAGCGAGGCTGTGCTCCACCAGGAGATCGGCGGGCGGGAGGTTATGCGGAACCAGCTCGCGCACTTGCTGGCCCAACAGAAGCGGCAGTGGGTTCAGGTGCAGATCCTGCCGTTCGATGCGGGTGCCCACGCGGGACAGCCGGGCTCGTTCAGCCTCCTGCGACTCGAAGACGAGCATGATCTCGTCTACACCGAGGACTTCGTCCAGGGTCATATGACGGCCAATCCGCAGGCTCTCAAGGAGGGTTCGCTCCGATACGATCATTTGCAGGCCGCCGCCCTCTCGGTGGAGAAATCGGCGGCACTGATCGCCCGCGTAATGGAGGAACGCTATGGAGACCATCCAGAACCTGACGGGCGCGCCGTGGCGTAAGTCCTCGTACAGCGCTGACACCGGCGGTGAGTGCGTCGAGTGCGCCCCGCTCGGCGCCGCCGCCTGGCGTAAGTCTTCGTACAGCTCCGACACCGGCGGCCAGTGCGTCGAGGTCGCCACCCAGCCCTGCCTGATCGCTGTCCGGGACTCCAAGATCCCCGACGGGCCCGCCTTCACCGTCAGCCCCACCGCGTTCGCCGCGTTCGTCAGCGCCCTGTAAGAGGGCAGCCCGCCCCGCGCCGCCTCAGGCGCGGGGCTTCGCGCGGACGTGCATGCGCTCGCCCTGTCTGCCGAAGAGGCTGAGGACTTCCACCGGGCGCCCGTCCGCGCTGCTGAACCAGTGGGGCACGTGGGTGTCGAACTCGGCGACCTCGCCCGCGCCGAGGACCAGGTCATGCTCGCCGAGGACGAGCCGTAGCCGGCCGTCGAGTACGTACAGCCACTCGTAGCCCTCGTGCGCGCGCAGGACCGGCTCGGTGCCCCGGTCGGGGATGATCATCTTGTACGCCTGGAGGGGGCCCGGGGTCCGCGACAGCGGGACGTACGTGCCGCCGCTCGCCAGCTTGCCCGGGGTCGCCCGGACCCGGGGGTCGCCCACCTCGGGCGCGCCGACGAGGTCGTCCAGGGGGACCTGGTAGACGCCCGCGAGCGGGAGCAGCAGTTCCAGGCTGGGGCGCCGCTGGCCGGATTCCAGTCGGGACAGGGTGCTCTTGGAGATGCCGGTCGCCTCGGACAGCGCTGCCAGGGTGAGGCCGCGCTGGGCGCGCAGCCGCCTGAGCCGGGGGGCGACCTCGTCGAGGACGGTGCGGTAGGGCGCGTCCGGTGTCTCGGGTGCGTCCGATGCGTGGGGGCTGGCCATGGGGGTCATTCCATCCGGCTGTCCCGGAAACGGCAACAGGAGTTGCCGCCCTTCGCGCGGCGGACGCACGCTCCGCGCCATGAACACAGACCTGACCTCAGTCAAGAGTGCCGAGCAGGGGCGGTCCGGGACGCGGCCGCCGTCGGCCCGCTGGGCGCTCGCCGGGCTGTCGCTGTCCGTGCTGCTGTCCTCGCTCGGCACCAGCATCGCCAATGTCGCCCTGCCGACCCTGGCCGACGCCTTCACCGCTTCCTTCCAGAGCGTCCAGTGGGTCGTCCTCGCCTACCTCCTGGCCATCACGACCCTGATCGTCAGCGTCGGACGGCTCGGGGACCTCATGGGACGCCGCCGACTGCTGCTGGCCGGAATCCTCCTCTTCTCCGCGGCCTCGGTGGTGTGCGGGCTGGCGCCATCCCTGGGGGTGCTCATCGCGGCGCGCACCGCGCAGGGCCTCGGGGCGGCCGTGATGATGGCCCTGACCATGGCGTTCGTCGGTGACACGGTCCCGAAGGAGCGGACGGGCAGCGCCATGGGGCTGCTCGCGACGATGTCGGCGACCGGTACCGCTTTCGGCCCGTCCCTGGGCGGAGTGCTCATATCCGGCCTGGACTGGCGGGCGGTCTTCCTCGTCAACGTGCCGCTCGGCATCGTGGCCCTCCTCCTCGCCCACCGTCATCTGCCCGCCGGGCGGCCCGCGTCCGGCGCGGAGCGGCGGCGACCCCGCTTCGACCACCTGGGCACCCTGCTGCTCGCGCTGACGCTCGGGGCCTACGCCCTCGCGATGACGACGGGCCGCGGCGGCTTCGGTGTGCTCAACGCGGCTCTCGTGGTGGCCGCCGTCCTCGGGGCCGGTCTCTTCGTGCGCGTGGAGAGGCGGGCGGCGTCGCCGCTGGTGCAGCCGGCCGTCTTCCGTGATCCGGGGCTGGGCGCGAGCCTGGGGGCCAGTGCGCTCGTCTCCACGGTGATGATGGCGACGCTGGTGGTCGGGCCCTTCCACCTCGCGCGCGCCCTCGGTCTCCAGGCGGCCGCCGTGGGCCTCGTCCTGTCGGTCGGCCCGCTGGTCGCCGCGCTGGCCGGAGTGCCGGCCGGCCGCATCGCGGACCGCTTCGGCGCCCATCGCATGACCGTCGCCGGGCTCGCAGCCATGGCGGTCGGCGCGCTCGTCCTGGCCGCGCTGCCGAGCAGTCTCGGCGTCCTGGGGTATGTGTCCCCGCTCGTGGTCGTGACCGCCGGTTACGCGCTGTTCCAGACGGCCAACACCACCGCCGCCATGGCGGACGTCCGGCCGGACCGGCGGGGTGTCGTCTCCGGGATGCTCAACCTCTCGCGCAACCTCGGGCTGATCACCGGTGCTTCCGTGATGGGCGCCGTGTTCGCCTTCGCGTCGGGGACGAGCGACATCACGGCGGCGGGCGCCGGGGCCGTCGCCACCGGCACGCGGGCCACCTTCGCCGTCGCGGCGCTGCTGATCGGCCTCGCGCTGGCCCTCGCGGTGGCGGGCCGGGCCCGGACGGCACGACGCGCCGTCATCTGACCTTCCGTCAGAATGGAACGTGTTCTACTCTGGCCCGCGACCGGGACCCGGTGACCGACCGGACCGGGCGGGAGAGGGTGGGGCGAGGATCCGTATGGGCATCGGAATCACGCAAGAACAAAGGGAGTTGGCCGAGGCGGTGCGCGGCTGGGTGGCGCGGGCCGTGCCGCCCGAGGAGGTGCGCAAGCTCCTCGACACCCCGCCGCAGACCGGCGCGCGGCCCGCCTACTGGGACGCCATGACCGCGCAGGGTCTGCTCTCCCCGCACCTCGACGGCGGGACGCTGCTCGACCTCGCCGTCGTCGTCGAGGAGGCCGCCCGGGCCGCGCTGCCCGGGGCGTACCTGCCGAGCGCGCTGGCCTCCGTCCTGCTGGACCGGGCCGGCGCCGAGCCCCTCGCGGGCCGGGTCGGCGCCGTCGCGCTCGGCCCGGGGGCGCTGAGCGCCGTCGCCGTCGAGGGCGGCGGGTACCTGCTCGACGGGCTCGCGCCGCCCGTACTGGGCGCCGGCGAGGCCGATCTCGTCCTGCTCGCCGCCGAGGCCGCGCACGGCACGTGCTGGTTCGCCGTGGACGCGGCCGCGCTGGACATCCGTACGCACGAGAGCGCCGACCCGACTCGCCCCACGGCCGAAGTGCGGGCGCGCGGAGTCCTCACCGCCCCCGACCGGCTGCTGGCGGTGGACGCGGCCCTGGTCCGCGACCTGGCCTGCACGCTGTTCGCCGCCGACGCCTGCGGCACCGCCGCCTGGGCCCTGCACACCGCCGCCGAACACGCCAAGGTACGCGAGCAGTTCGGCCGGCCCATCGGCCGCTTCCAGGGCGTCAAGCACCTGTGCGCCGACATGCTGGTCCGGCTGGAGCAGGCCCGGGCGCTCGCCTGGGACGCCGCGCAGGCCATGGACGAGCCGGCGCCGGTGCGCTCGCTCGTCGCGGCCCTCGCCGCCGGGAGTGCCCTGGACGCCGCGTACTCCTGCGCCAAGGACTGCATCCAGCTGCTCGGCGGGATCGGCTTCACCTGGGAACACGACGCCCACATCCACCTGCGGCGGGCGGTCGTCGCCCGCCAGCTCCTCGGCCCCGGCGACGGCCACCGCCTGCGGGCCGTGCGGTGCGCCGCGGGCGGCGCGCGGCGCGAGCTGCGCATGGAACTCCCGGCGCGGGCCGAGACCTACCGCGCGAAGGCCCGTAGCGCCATCGCGCAGGCGCGCGGGCTCGACCCGGCCGCCGCCCGGCGGGTCCTGGCCCCCACCGGCTACACCGCGCCCTACCTCCCGCCGCCCTACGGACTGGGCGCCGGGCCCGTGGAACAGCTCGTCGTCCAGCAGGAGCTGCGCGCGGCCGGGGTCACGATCGCCGACCTCGGGATCGCCACCTGGGTCGTGCCCTCGCTGATCGCCTACGGGACGCAGGCGCAGCGCGACGCCTACGTCCTGGCGACCCTGCGCGGGGACCTCGCCTGGTGCCAGCTCTTCTCGGAGCCGGACGCGGGCTCCGACCTCGCCTCGCTGCGGACGAGGGCGGAGCGGACCGGGGACGGCTCCTGGAGGGTCAACGGACAGAAGGTGTGGACGAGTTCCGCGCACAGCGCCGACTTCGGGATCCTGCTGGCGCGCACCGACCCGGACGCGCCCAAGCACAAGGGGCTCGGCTACTTCGTCGTCGACATGAGGAACACCCCCGGCATCGACGTCCGGCCGCTGAGGGAGATCACCGGCGAGGCCCTCTTCAACGAGGTCTACTTCGACGACGCGGTCCTGCCCGCGGACGCGCTGGTCGGGGCCGCCGACGAGGGGTGGAAGGTCGCGCGCAACACCCTCGGCAACGAACGCGTCCACATGGCCGACCAGATGAGCTTCGACATGGGGCTGGAGGCCCTGCTCGCACGCTCCGCCGACCTCGACGGCTCGTACGGGGCGCGGATCGGCGCGCTGGCCGCCGAGGCGCACGCGCTGGCCTGCATCGGGCTGCGCATCACCCTCCAGCAGGTGTCGGGGCTGGAGCCGGGCGCGGGCGCCTCCGTACGCAAGCTCATCCAGACCCCGCACCAGCAGCGGACCGCCGAGCTCGCGCTCGAACTGCTGGGGCCGCTGGGCGCGGTACGGGAGGGGGCGGGGGAGCGGGCGGTGCACGGGATGCTCATGTCCCGCTGCCTGACCATCGCCGGGGGCACCACGCAGGTCCAGCTCAACGTCGTGGCCGAGCGGATCCTCGGCCTTCCCAGGGACTGAAGGGCATCAATGATGAAGTCGTACATCGTGGGCGTCGGCATGACGAAGTTCGAGAAGCCGGAGTCGCGGGACTGGCAGTACTGGGACATGGCGAAGGAGGCCGGGTCCGCGGCGCTCGCCGACGCGGGGGTGGACTACGGGCTGGTGGACCAGGTGGCGGCGGGGTACTGCTTCCAGGCCTCCACGGCCGGTCAGCGGGCGGCGTACGAGCTGGGGCTGAGCGGGGTGCCGGTCTACAACGTCAACAACAACTGCGCGACGGGCTCGACGGCGCTGATGATGGCGCGGCAGTTCGTGCAGGGCGGGATCAGCGACTGCGTGCTGGCGCTGGGCTTCGAGAAGATGAAGCGCGGCGCGCTGGGGGGCGGGTCCGACGGCGGCGACTTCGCGACCTCCCCGGTCGCCCGGCACTACGGGATCATGGCCGCGGGCCACGGCTTCGCGATGTCCCCGCCGACCGCGCAGATCTTCGGGAACGCGGCGCGGGAGCACATGGAGCGGTACGGGACGACGGCCGCGCAGCTGGCGGCGGTGGGCGAGAAGAACCACCGGCACTCGGCGAACAACCCGAACGCGCAGTTCCAGGACGTGTACTCGGTGGAGGAGATCCTGGCGGCCAAGGAGATCCACGCGCCGCTGACGAAGCTCCAGTGCTCGCCGACGTCGGACGGGGCGGCGGCGGCGCTGGTGGTGTCGGAGCGGTTCGTGGTGCGGCACGGGCTGCACGACAAGGCGGTGGAGATCGTCGCCCAGGCGATGGCGACGGACACGGAGGAGTCCTTCGCGTCGGGCTCGTGCATCGACGTGGTCGGCAAGCCGATGACGGCGGCGGCGGGGCGGAAGGTGTACGAGGCGTCGGGGCTCGGGATCGAGGACGTCGACGTGATCGAGCTGCACGACTGCTTCTCGGTCAACGAGCTGCTGACGTACGAGGCGCTGGGCATGTGCGGGGAGGGGGGCGGCGGGAAGCTGGTGGAGTCGGGCGCGACGACGTACGGCGGGCGGTGGGTGGTCAACCCGTCCGGGGGGCTGATCTCGAAGGGGCATCCGCTCGGGGCGACGGGGCTGGCGCAGGCGGCGGAGTTGGTGTGGCAGTTGCGGGGGGAGGCCGGGCTCCGGCAGGTGGCGGGGGCGGGGGTTGGGCTGGCGCACAACATCGGGCTGGGTGGGGCGGTGGTGGTGACGCTGCTGCGGAGGTAGGGCCGCGGGTTCGTTGTTGGGCCGCGGGGCCGCGCGGCTCCGCCCGGGGCGAGTGATCGGGGCTCGCCCCCCCCGCGGGGCTTCGGCCCGGGCTCAAAGATCGGGGCTCCGCCCCGGACCCCGCGCCTCAAACGCCGGCGAGGCTGGAATTCGGGGCTCCGCCCCGGACCCCGCGCCTCAAACGCCGGCGGGGCTGATTTGTGCGGCGGGGCTGGGATGGGTGCGGCTCAAAGATCGGGGCTCCGCCCCGGGCCCCGCGCCTCAAACGCCGGCGGGGCTGGAATGGCGGAGCCCGGGGCTAGCGGGGGGTCGGGACCAGTTCGCAGACGCCGTTCGTGCATTCGCGGCGCAGGCGGCCTCGGGAGAGGGTTTGGATGAGGCCGATGGTCCAGCACGTCGGGCAGCCGCGGAGGGCCAGGAAGCCGATCGGGGCGAGGAGGAGGCTGGCCGGGCCCGTGGTCGGCAGGAGGGCGAAGGCGGCTATCAGTGCGCCGAAGCCGATCGCGCCGCGTACCAGGTGCCGGGGCACGGAGGCGCTCGCGAAGTCGCGGCCGTCAGTCTTCATCGGGGGCTCCCGGGGTGGGGTCGGGGTCGGACGGGGTGTGCAGGGTGCGCTGCACCGCCGCGCGGGCCCGGTGCAGGCGCGACTTCATCGCGGCCTGGCTGAGGCCGAGCGCGTCGGCGGTCAGCCGGCCGCTGTAGCCCTGGATGTCCCGCATGATCAGCACGTTGCGCTGGTCCTCGGGCAGCGCGGCCACCGCCTTGGCCACCCGCGCCGCCTCCAGGCGCAGCACCACCTCGTCCTCGGCGGACATCGCGGCGGTGTCCGGCAGCGGCGCGCGGTGCCGCGGGATCAGCCGGGCGCGCCGCAGGCACTCGTTGCGGACGATGCGGAACATCCACGAGGCCAGCGCGCCGGAGGCCCTCAGCATCCCGATCTTGCGGTACAGGATGATCAGCGCCTCCTGGGCCGCGTCCTCGGCGTCCTCGGGCGAGGCGCACAGCGCGTGCGCGAACCGGCGTACGTGCGGGTGCGATCCGGACACCAGGGCGGTGATCGAGTCGAGGTCGCCGCCCTGCGCGGCGACGACCAGCGCCTCACCGGGCCAGGTCGTGTCAGCCACGGGACCGACCCCGCTTGCGCAGGACGAGGACCGTGCACGTGCAGAGCATGACGACGACGACGGCACCGGCGATGAGAGCGGTCACGACAAACCTCCAGGTCATGTCCCGGCGTGGTTGCCGGAACACCCATAAGAGGCGCGGCCACCGGAAAAGGATTCACCCCAGGCTGGGATCGATCACGGTTTCTCCCATCGAGGCGCGGCGGACGGCGTCCGCCAGGTCCTCGACCGGGCCGTCGCGCAGGATCAGGCCCGCCGCGCCCGCGGCCAGGGCGGCGTCGGCCAGGCCCGGGTGCGCGGACCCGGTCAGGACCAGGATCCGGCATTCCGGGTCGTCCTCCAGCAGGGGGGCCACGCTCGTGACCTCCTCCACCAGCGCCACCACCGGCCGGGCCGTGAGGTCGCGTACGACCTCGATGTCGGGCTGGAGGCCGAGCTGGAGCGCCAGGGCCGGGTTCTGCGGCTCCAGCAGGACGCGTAGCGCACGGGCCTGACGGTGGTCAACGGGCATTTCGGTCACCGGCGCAGCATATCTGACGTTGAGTCAGGAGTCTTTCCGTGCGTCTTCCCAAGTGCCGGGGCGTGCGTTATACATTCCCTCACCGGTCGGACCTAGAACGCGTTCTAGAACCGGCCGTCCCGCATGCGACCTCGGTGCGGCCGACGGTGCGGACAGCCGCACCGAGGTCTTCCAGCACGAGCCAAGAACAGGGAGCAGCATCCGTATGCCGATCGATGCCGCCAGGGCCCTCGCCGCAGAACCCCGCCAGGGGGTCATCGGCTGGGACCACAAGGACATCCAGCTCTACCACCTCGGCCTCGGCGCCGGCCGGCCCGCGACCGACCCCGACGAGCTGCGCTACACCCTCGAATCCAAGCTGCACGTGCTGCCCAGCTTCGCCACCGTCGCCGGCGCCGGCATGGCCATGCTGGGCGGCCTGGCCGCACCGGGCATCGACGTCGACCTCGCCATGGTCCTGCACGGCGGCCACTCCATCGAGCTGCACCGCCCCATCCCCGTCACGGGCCGGGCCACCTCCAGCTCCAAGGTCGCCGCCGTCTACGACAAGGGCAAGGCGGCCGTCATCGTGCTGCGCTCCGAGGTCGCGGACGCGGACGGGCCGCTGTGGACCAGCGACGCGCAGATCTTCGTACGGGGCGAGGGCGGGTTCGGCGGCGAGCGCGGGCCCTCCGTCACGTCCGAGCAGCCCGACCGCGCGCCCGACCGTACCGAGGAACGGCGCATCCGCGAGGAGCAGGCGCTCCTCTACCGCCTCTCCGGCGACTGGAACCCCCTGCACGCCGACCCCGAGTTCGCCAAGTTGGCCGGCTTCGACCGGCCCATCCTGCACGGGCTGTGCTCGTACGGGATGACCCTCAAGGCCGTCGTGGACACGGCCTTGGGCGGGGACGTGTCGCGGGTCCGCGCCTACCGCACGCGCTTCGCCGGGATCGTCTTCCCGGGCGAGACCCTGCGGATGCGGATGTGGCAGGAGCCGGGCCGCGTCCTGGTGTCGGTGACCGCCGTCGAACGCGACGACGCGCCGGTCCTGGCCGACACGGTCGTCGAGCACGCGTAGGACCCGGCACTCGGTCCGCGCAGGACCCGGCACGCCCAGCACTCGTAGCACGACACCTCACGGACTGAAGGAGCCGCACCGTGCGCGCAGCACTGCAGAGCGAGATCGGCCAGGACAAGCTGGAGGTCGTCGACGACATGGAGGCCGTGGGCCTCGGTCCCGGCAAGGTGAAGATCAAGGTCAAGGCCACCGGCCTGTGTCACTCCGACCTCTCCGCGATGAGCGGCGTCCTGCCGCAGCCCGCCCCCTTCATCCCCGGCCACGAGGGCTCCGGCGTGATCAGCGACATCGGCGACGGGGTCAGCGGCCACAGCATCGGCGACCGGGTCCTCGTCTGCTGGCTGCCGCCGTGCGGGCAGTGCTCGTCCTGCAAGCGCGGCCAGGGCCACCTGTGCCTGGCGAGCCTGGCCAACGCGGGCACCCCCAACTTCCGCCGCGCGGGCGGTGACATCTTCGGCTTCGCCGCCACCGGCACCTTCGCCGAGGAGCTCGTCGTCGACGCCGCGTGCGCCGTCCCGATCCCCGACGACGTGCCCTACGACATCGCCGCCCTCATCGGCTGCGGCGTCACCACCGGCCTCGGCGCGGCCATCAACACCGCGCAGGTGCAGGCCGGTTCCTCGGTCGCCGTCATCGGCTGCGGCGGCGTCGGCATCTCGGTCATCCAGGGCGCCAAGGTCCAGGGAGCGGCGCAGATCGTCGCCGTCGACCCGGTGGAGTCGCGGCGCGAGGGCGCCCTGCGGTTCGGGGCGACGGAGGCCGTCTCGCCGGAGGCCTTCGACGACGCCAAGAACCGGATCACCGGCGGCGATGGCTTCGACTACGTCTTCGAGGTCGTCGGCAAGTCCGCCACCGCCCTGACCGCCTACAAGATGACCCGGCGCGGCGGCACCGTCGTCATCGTCGGCGCGGGCGCGCTCGACGACAACTTCCAGATCGACATGTTCTCGCTGTTCTTCGACGAGAAGCGGATCCTCCCGTCGATGTACGGCGGCGGGGACGTGCTGCGCTCCTACGAGCGCACCATCGCGCTGTGGCGGGCCGGCCGCGTGGACCTGGCCGGCCTGATCACCCACCGGGTGCAGCTCGCCGAGATCAACGACGCACTCGACCAGATGCGCACCGGCGTGGCCCTGCGCACGTGCATCGAACTCTGACGCTCCGCCGACCAGTCTGAGGGGAACCGTACGGATGTCACTGCCACTTGAGGGACTCTCCGCCATCGTCACGGGCGCCGGCCGCGGACTGGGCCGGGCCGAGGCGATCGAGCTCGCGCGGCTCGGCGCCGGCGTGGTCGTCAACGACTTCGGCCAATCCGGGCGCGACGGCTCCGGGGAGGCCTCGGCCACCCCGGCCGAGGAGGTGGCCGCGGAGATCCGCGCCGCGGGCGGCCGGGCCGTGGCGCACCTGGGCGACGTGGCCGATTTCGCACAGGCGCGCGAGCTGGTCGAGCTGGCGGTGAGCAGCTTCGGCAAGCTCGACATCCTGGTCAACAACGCGGGCATCCTGCGCGACCGGATGGTCTTCTCGATGTCGGAGGAGGAGTGGGACTCGGTGATCCGGGTCCACCTCAAGGGGCACTTCAACACCACGCACTTCGCGTCCGCGCACTGGCGCGAGCGCTCGAAGGCGGCGGGCGGCCCGGTCTACGGCCGGATCATCAACACCTCCTCCGAGGCCTTCCTCGGCGGCTCGGCCGGCCAGCCCAACTACGCCGCGGCCAAGGGCGGCATCGTGGGGCTGACCACCTCGACCGCCCTGGCCCTGGCCAAGTACGGGGTGACGGCCAACGCCATCTGCCCGCGCGCCCGCACCCGGATGACCGAGGACGTCTTCGCGGGCTTCCAGGTGCCGCAGGAGGGCAGGCTGGACGCCCTCGCCCCCGAGCACGTCTCGCCGCTCGTCGGGTACCTGGCCTCACCGGCCGCCGCGAAGGCCAACGGCCAGCTGTTCGTCGTACACGGCGGCATCGTGGCCGTGATGGAACGCCCGAAGGTGGCGGCCAAGTTCGACACGGGCAAGGAGGCCTTCTCCTACGAGGAGCTCGACGAGGTCCTCACCCCGCACTACGCGTCCCGGCCGGCGAACGAGACCTTCGCCGCGACGGAGGTCCTGGGCCTCAAGCACGGCTAGGCGCGCTCACACACGGCTGGGCGTAGCGCTCTTCGGGTCGTCGGCGCGGCTGAGGGCGCTGGGCCACCAGGCGCGCGGCCCGATGTCCAGCACCAGGGCGGGGACGAGCACGGACCGCACGAGGAGGGTGTCCAGGAGGACGCCGAAGGCGACGATGAAGGCGATCTGCGCGAGGAACGCGAGCGGGATGACGATCAGCGCGGCGAAGGTCGCGGCGAGCACCACGCCCGCCGAGGTGATCACTCCGCCCGTCGCCGTCAGCCCGCGCAGGACGCCCTCGCGCGGGCCGTGCAGCAAGGACTCCTCCCGTACCCGGGACATGAGGAAGATGTTGTAGTCCACGCCCAGGGCGACGAGGAAGACGAAACCGTACAGCGGCACGGACGCGTCGGTGCCGCTGAATCCGAAGACGTGCCGGAAGACCAGCGCGGCCACCCCCAGCGTGGCCAGGTAGTTCAGCGCCACCGTCGCCACCAGCAGCAGGGGCACGGGGAACGAGCGCAGCAGCAGGACGAGGATCGCCAGGATGATCACCAGGACGACGGGCACGATCAGGTTCCGGTCCTGCTGTGCGGTGCGCTGGGTGTCGTACTGCTGGGCGGTGTAGCCGCCCACCAGGGCACGGGCCTGCGGCACGGCGTGCACCGCGGCCCGCAGCCGTCCCACCGTCTCCTTCGCCGCGTCGCTGTCCGCGGCGTCCTCGAGGGTCGCCTCGATCCGTACCCGCCCGGCGGCCGGTGCGGCCCCCGCGTCCGGTCCCGGCCGTACGACGGCCGAGGCCACGCCCCGGGTGCCCTCCGCCGTGGCCCGTACCTCCTCGGCCGCGGCCGCGTCGGTCACGATGACGGCCGGGTTGCCCGAGCCGCCGGGGAAGTGCGCGCCCAGGGTCTGCTGGGCCGTCACGGACGGCGCGTCGTTGACGAAGATCTCGTCCAGCGGCACGCCCTTGGCGGACAGCGTGGGCGAGAAGCAGGCCAGGAGGGCGAGCAGCAGGGCCGCCGACACCCACACGCGCCGCGGCGAACGGTCCACGAGGGCGGCGACGCGCCGCCAGACGGCGTGCCCGCCGCGGGCCCCTTCGGCCGGCTTCGGCCTGGCCGGCCAGTACGCGGCCCGGCCCAGCAGGACCAGTACGGCCGGCAGGAACGTCAGCGCGCCGAGCACGGCGCACACGATGCCGATGGCCCCGACCGGGCCCAGGGCGCGGTTGTTCGTCAGATCGCTGGCGAGCAGCGCGAGCAAGGCGAGGGCGACCGTCGCGGCGCTCGCGGTGATCGCGCCGAAGGAGCGCCGCAGGGCCGCGCGGGCCGCGGCGAACCGGTCGTCCCGTTCGGCGATCTCCTCGCGGAAGCGGGCCGCGAGCAGGAGGGCGTAGTCGGTGGCGGCCCCGATCACCAGGATCGAGAGGATGCCCTGCACCTGCCCGTCGACCCGCACGACGTCGTGGCGGGCCAGGACGTAGACGACGGCGCACGCCAGCGACAGCGAGAAGACGGCGCCGAGAATGATCACGAAGGGCAGCAGGGCGCTGCGGTAGACCGCCAGCAGGATCACGAGCACCGCGCCGAGCGCCACGCCCAGCAGGAGGCCGTCGATTCCGCCGAAGGCCTTCGCCAGGTCGGCCTGGGTGGCCGCCGGTCCCGTGAGCTGCGCGGTGGTGCCCGGTACGGCTTCGGCCGCGGCACGGATCCGGTCCAGCGTCGCGGCGAGATCGTCCCCGAGGTCGGGCTCCAGCTGGACGACGCCCCGCAGCGCTTCGCCGTCCTCGGAGGGCAGGGCGGGCGAGGGCGCGCCCACCACCCCGGGCACCCCTCGGAGGGCCGCCAGCGCGCGCGTGGCCGACTCCTGCTGCGCGGGTGTGACGGGCCCCCGGTCGGCGGTCCAGACGGCGATGGCGGGGAGCGTCTGCGCCTGGCGCAGCGCCTTCTGCTCGGCGGCCACGGCCGTGGACTCGGCGCTCCGGGGCAGGAACGCCGCCCGGTCGTTGGAGGAGACCTCGCCGAGCTTCCCCGCGTACGGGCCGAAGGCGCCGCCGATCGCGAGCCAGACGACGACGAGGACGACGGGCAGCACCCATCGGACGTGTCGGTGTGCGGTGATGCCCAACGCTGCCCCGTCTCACTCGGTGTCCACGCGACGAGTCCACCACACGAACTCCTGGAGCGGCGCCTGCAGAGGCCGTTACAGCGGCGCCTGCTGGAGCGGTACCGGGCGGGGCGCGGGCACCGAGGGGTCCACCCGTACGGGGGACGGGGACGGGTCCACCCGTACGGGGGACGGTGACGGGTCCACCCGGACGGGCGGGGGCGGCGACACCGGCAGGGCCAGGTGCGCGATCCCGCACGGGACCTCGGGCGTGGCGTACGGGAGGTGCAGGCGGCCCTGCGGGCTCCACAGACCCGTGCCGAGCCAGCCCACGGGCGCGCCGAGGCGGAACACGTGCCGGTCGGCGGGGCGCCACAGGCCGATGCCCGCCGCGCCGAAGCCCGCCCCGCCGCCGGCGCCGGGCGGGGCCCCGGCGTCCTCGAACCGCAGCGCGACCCCGCAGGTCTCCGGCATCAGGGCCTGGCCGGGCTGCGCCGCGAAGGGATGGGCCCGGCCCAGCCGGGCCAGGCACTCGGGGAAGCGGACCGGCCGGGAGCTGCCCAGCACTCCCCAGCCCAGCCGGGCTTCGCCGGGGGCGTCGGAGCGGATCAGCAGCAGCCCGCTGTCCGGGTCGGCCAGCAGCAGCCGGTCCTCGCTGTGCTCGGTGATCTGGAGCAGCGGGGAGGTCGCCCCGCCGTTGCCGAGGTCGACGGCGACGGCCTTGGTGGCGCCCTCCAGTTCGCGGTCCAGGGCCAGCAGCCGGCCCGCCCGGTCCAGCCACACGCCGCCCGAGCACCGCCCGGGGATCCGGGCGACCGGCCGGGGCCCGAAGGGGACCCCGGCCACCTGCCAGACCGTGGTCACGGTGTCCGCCGCGGCCAGGGCGAAGGCCGTGGCCCCGTCCGGGGACGGCGGGAGCAGACGTACCCGTAGGCCCTCCTGCGCGTCCACCGCGCCGAGCGTCAGCTCCCCGGTGCGGGGCCCGCCGGCGCCGCCGCCCGTCGGGTACAGCAGCGCGAAGGCGTGGCGGTCCGCGACCCGCCGGTGGATCAGCACCCGACCGTCGGCCAGCGGCAGCAGCTCGCTGTCGGCCTCCTCCGGCTGCGCGAGCGGCAGCGGAACCGCGTACGGCTCGGGCCCGCCCAGGGTCCACCGCTCCGCGTAGCGGGCCTCGCCCTGTCCGGCGAGCCGGGCGGCGTACGACCCGTCCGCGGCGATCGTGAACGGGACCGTGGTCGTCATGTCGATGGCACAGACAGTCATCCGGCCGTCACCTCCGGCGAGGAAGGTAGTTTTCGCACTTCCGCCGAACAACATCAAGCAACCCCGCTTCATACATATGGGTGTCCGTACGGCGATTCCCCTGTGGTGGGCGGGACGGTTGTGCTGTGTCATTTCGGGGTGTTTGGGGTGGAAGGAGGTGAGGTGGGCCTCAGTTCCACGGCGTCGCCGATCCGCGTCGGCAGGGCCTTGGGCGGGTCGTGGGCGGGTCGTGGGCGGGCTCCGGTCGGCCGGGCGGGGCGGTCGCCGCGGACGGTAGCCTTGGCCTGTGCCCCGTCTCTCTGAAGTCATCGCCGCGCTGGACGCTCTCTGGCCCCCCTCGCGGGCCGAGCAGTGGGACGCCGTCGGCACCGTCTGCGGCGACCCCGACGCCGAGGTCACCCGGGTCCTGTTCGCGGTGGACCCCGTCCAGGAGATCGCGGACGAGGCCGTGAAGCTGGGCGCCGACCTGATCGTCACCCACCACCCGCTCTACCTGCGCGGCACCACCACCGTCGAGGCCGGCACCTTCAAGGGCCGCGTCGTGCACACGCTGATCAAGAACGACATCGCGCTGCACGTCGCCCACACCAACGCCGACACCGCCGACCCGGGAGTCTCCGACGCCCTCGCCGGCGCCCTGGACCTGCGGATCACCGGCCCGCTGGTGCCCGACGCGAGCGACCCCGAGGGTCGCCGCGGCCTCGGCCGCATCTGCGAACTCGACCACCCCGAGACCCTGCGCGCCTTCGCCGCCCGAGCCGCCGCCCGGCTGCCGCAGACCGCCCAGGGCATCCGCGTCGCAGGCGACCCCGACGCCATGATCCGTACCGTCGCCGTCAGCGGCGGCTCCGGCGACAGCCTCTTCGAGCAGGTCAGGGCCGCGGGCGTGGACGCCTTCCTGACCGCCGACCTGCGCCACCACCCGGTGTCCGAGGCCCGCGAGCAGAGCCCGCTCGCCCTCGTCGACGCCGCGCACTGGGCCACCGAGTGGCCCTGGTGCGAGCAGGCCGCCGCGCAGCTCGACGCCATCTCCGAGCGCCACGGCTGGGGTCTGCGGACCCACGTCTCGCGCACGGTCACCGACCCGTGGACGGCGCACGCGCCGTCCGTGACACCCCCTTCTATCTCTGGAGCCCCCAACTGAACGCCGAGCCCGCCGACCAGATCCGACTTCTCGACATCCAGGCCCTGGACGTCCGGCTGTCTCAGCTCGCCCACAAGCGCAAGTCTCTGCCCGAGCACGCCGAGGTCGACTCGCTGACCAAGGACCTCACGCAGCAGCGTGACCTGCTCGTCGCCGCGCAGACCCAGGCCAGCGACGCGGCCCGCGAGCAGACCAAGGCGGAGCAGGACGTCGACCAGGTGCGCCAGCGCGCGGCCCGCGACCAGCAGCGGCTGGACTCCGGCGCCGGCGTCTCGGCCCGCGACCTGGCGAACCTGCAGAGCGAGGTCGTCTCCCTCGCCAAGCGCCAGGCCGACCTGGAGGACGTGGTCCTGGAGGTCATGGAGCGCCTGGAGGCCGCGCAGGAGCGGGTCACCGAGATCACCGACCGCGTCGCCGCCCTGGAGGCCAAGCTCACGGACGCCACCGCGCGCCGCGACGCCGCCACCGGCGAGATCGACGCCGAGGCCGCCAAGATCGCCAAGGACCGCGAGGTCATCGTCGCGTCCATGCCGACGGACCTGATGGCCCTGTACGAGAAGATCCGCGCCAAGCAGGGCGGGGTCGGCGCCGCGCGCCTGTACCAGCGCCGCTGCGAGGGCTGCCGGCTGGAGCTCGACATGGCCGAGGTCAACGAGATCAAGGCCGCGTCCCGGGAGCAGGTCGTGCGTCACGAGAACTGCGGCCGCATCCTCGTCCGTACGGCCGACTCGGGCATCTGATGCCGCGGTTTGTCGTGGAGGCGGACGGCGGGTCCCGGGGCAACCCGGGCCCCGCCGGCTACGGCGCGGTCGTCCTCGACCCGGAGACGGGCGAGACGCTGGCCGAGCGCGCGGAGTACATCGGCGTCGCGACGAACAACGTGGCGGAGTACAAGGGCCTGATCGCCGGGCTCCAGGCGGCGCGCGAACTGGCCCCGGCTGCGCAGGTCCTGGTCCGGATGGACTCCAAGCTCGTCGTCGAGCAGATGTCGGGCCGCTGGAAGATCAAGCACCCGGACATGAAGCCGCTGGCGGCGCAGGCGGCGCAGATCCTGCCCGCGTCGCAGGTGACGTACGAGTGGATCCCGCGGGACCGCAACAAGCACGCCGACCGTCTCGCCAACGAGGCCATGGACGCCGGCCGGCTGGGCCGGCAGTGGGAGCCGTCGGCCTCCACGGCGGCCCTCGACCACGGCGCCGCCCGCGTGGTGGCGGCCTCCTCCGCTCCGCCCGCGTCCGGGCCGCCGGGTGACGCGGCGGCGGGCGCGGCAGCCGTCCGCGCGGCGCTCGCGTCGGCGGGCGGCCGCACCCGGGCCGGTGCAGCCGTCTCCCCTGAACCAGCCCTCGCGGACACGCTGTTCGGGGACCCCGAAGCCCTGACGGGACCGGGACACCCGGCGGCGCCCGCGGCGCACGAGCCCGCGGCGGACACGCTGGTCATCGAGCCGTGCCTCGACTCCGACACCCCGGCGACCCCGCCGACCCCCGCGGCCGAGCCGTCCGGCGCGGCCGACACCACCGCCGCGGTGGCGGCCGCCGCCCCCGGGTGGGGCCCCGACATGGGCGCGCCCGCCACCTTCGTGCTGCTGCGGCACGGCGAGACCGCGCTCACCCCGCAGAAGCGCTTCTCCGGCAGCGGGGGATCGGACCCCGAGCTGTCCCCCGCGGGCAGGCGCCAGGCCGCCGCCGTCGCGGAGGCGCTGGCCGCACGCGGCACGGTCCAGAGCGTCGTCACCTCCCCGCTGCGCCGCTGCCGCGAGACCGCCCGGGCCGTCGCCGACCGGCTCGGCCTCGACGTGACCGTCGAAGAGGGCCTGCGCGAGGTGGACTTCGGCGCCTGGGAGGGCCTGACCTTCGCCGAGGTGCAGGAGCGCTTCCCGGACGACCTCCAGGCCTGGCTGGACTCCCCGAAGGCGGCCCCCACGGGCGGCGGCGAGAGCTTCGCGGCAGCCACCCGCCGGATCTCCGCCACCCGCGACCGCCTCCTGGCCGCGCACGCGGGCCGTACGGTCCTGCTGGTCACCCACGTGACCCCGGTCAAGATCCTGGTCCGCCTCGCCCTGGGAGCCCCGCCCGAAGCACTGTTCCGCATGGAACTCTCGGCGGCCTCCCTCTCGGCGGTCGCCTACTACGCCGACGGCAACGCCTCGGTCCGTCTCCTGAACGACACGTCCCACCTGCGCTGAACCAACAGCGCCAGCCCCGACACGCGAAAACCCCCGTCACCGGAAGCCCGGCGGCGGGGGCGGCGCCGCTCAGCGGCAGGCCAGCCACCCCGAAGGGGGGTGGGAAGGGCAGACGAGCCGGCCTGTACGCCGGGTTCTGTCGCCCGGAGACCTCGCGGTCGCCGGGGAGACGGCCATCCATCTAGGACCGGTGTTGCCACCGGCCTCGTGCGGTCTACCCGCGAACTCGGGCGGGCAGCCCTCAAGCGTTCGCGCAGACCCGTCCGAAGACGGATCCTCTTGACCTTGCTCCGGGTGGGGTTTACCTAGCCGCCTGAGTCACCTCAGGCGCTGGTGGTCTCTTACACCACCGTTTCACCCTTACCGGGGACCGAAGCCCCCGGCGGTCTGTTTTCTGTGGCACTGTCCCGCGGGTCACCCCGGGTGGGCGTTACCCACCACCCTGCCCTGTGGAGCCCGGACGTTCCTCGGCGGGATCCGGGGATCCCGACGCGGCCGCCCGGCCGACTCGTCTGCCGTGGCGACCATGTTACCGGCTGGCTCGTCGCCGCCCGACCTCGACGAGTCCTCCCCGTCACGCCGGGGCGAAGAGGACCTTCGCCGTGCCCGGGTCCGCCTCCGTCAGGCGGACGCGGATGCGGTCGCCGAGGGGGAGCTCCTCGGTGGACCGGATGCGGCCGACCACCGCGGGGTCCTCCAGGTGGACGGTGCCCACCAGCGGCTCCCGGTCCTTGACGTCGATGACCGTGGCGTCGAAGGTCTCGCCGACGCGGTCCTTCAGTACGGCGGCCTCGACCAGGTCCACGCATTCGCGCTCCGCCGTGTTCGCCAACCGGGTGCCCTGCGCCATCCGCTCGGGCAGCGCGTCCAGCGCCGCCACCGCCCACTGCGGGGGCTCGGCCCCCGCGGCCGCCGCCACGCACAGCTCGCCCGCGTACCGGTCGACGAGCCGGCGCAGCGGCGCGGTGCAGTGGGCGTACGGGGCCGCCACCGCGGAGTGGATCGCCGGGTCGGGGCTCCGGCCGCCGGTGAAGGCGGTGTAGCCGGCGCCGCGGAGCAGGCCGGTGCACTCCTGGAGGAAGGCCGCGTGGGCGGGGCGGTGCGGGTCGAGGGAGCGGACGAGTTCGGCGTACGGGACGTGGTGCGGCCAGTCGATCCGCAGGGCCTTCGCCGCCCGCCGGAGCCTGCCGACGGCGCCGTCGGGGGCGCTGGGCAGGGTGCGCAGGATGCCCTGACCGGCGGCCAGCATCAGATCGGCGGCGGCCATCCCGGTCATGAGGGAGATCTGCGCGTTCCAGCCGTCCGCGGGGAGCGGGGCGCGGTAGGCCAGGGCGTACGAACCGTCGTGCGCGACGACCTCCTGCTCGGGCACGTTGAGGGAGATGCCGCCGCGTTCGCGTTCCAGGGCCTCGCGCAGGCGGCCGACGTCCTCCAGGAGCGCGAGGGGTTCCTCCGCCGTGCGGGTGTCGATGGCCTTCTGGGCGCCGGCGTAGTCGAGTCTGGCCCGGCTGCGGACCAGGGCGCGGAGCACGTCCGTGGTCTCGATGCGGCCGTCGGCGTCCAGGTCGAGGCGCCACACGAGCGCGGGGCGGGTCTGGTCGGGCAGCAGGCTGGCCGCGCCCTCCGAGAGCGCGGCCGGGTGCAGGGGGATCTTCCCGTCGGGGAAGTAGAAGGTGGTGACGCGGCGGTGGGCCTCGGCGTCGAGCGGGCCGCCGGGGGTGACGAAGGCGGCGACGTCGGCGATGGCGTAGTGCACGCGGTAGCCGCCGCCGGAGCGTCGGGCCAGGTGCATGGCCTGGTCGAGGTCGACGGAGCCCGGAGGGTCGATCGTGAAGAAGGGGACGTCGGTGCGGTCCACATCGGGGAGGCGGGGGTGGCCGGCCGCGTGCTCGGCCTCGGCCAACACCTCGGCCGGGAAATCCCCCGGTACGTCCAGCTTCGTCCGCAGTTCACGCAGCGCGGCCCGCAGAGCAGCCCCGTCTGCGCCGGTCATGTGCATCTGACGGCGTGGCATGGCCCGAGCCTATGGGCGCCGGGGCCGGACGGCACGGCGAGCCGTCTACCCTGGCCCGGGGGCCGCATCCCCTGCGCCGTGTCGTATTGAAGGAGAACCACCGTGCTCGTGCTGCTGCCGCCGTCCGAAGGAAAGGCCGCCGGCGGCTCCGGCGCACCGCTGAAGCCGCAGTCGCTGTCCCTGCCCGGTCTGGCCCCGGCCCGTGCGGCGGTGCTGGAAGAGCTGGTCGAGCTGTGCGCGAGCGACGAGCTCAAGGCGCGCGAGGTGCTGGGTCTGAGCGAGGGGCTGCGCGGCGAGGTCGCGAAGAACGCCGCGCTGCGCTCGGCGCCGGCCCGCCCGGCGGGGGAGGTCTACACGGGCGTGCTGTACGACGCGCTGGGCCTGGCCGACCTGCCGCCCGCCGCGCGGGAGCTCGCCGAGCGTGCGCTGCTGGTGTTCTCGGGGCTGTGGGGCGCGGTGCGGATCGGCGACCGGATCCCGTCGTACCGCTGCTCGATGGGCGTGAAGCTGCCGGGGCTGGGGGCGCTCGGGGCGTACTGGCGGGGCCCGATGGCGGAGGTCATGCCGCAGGCCGCCGCGTCGGCCGCCTCTGCCGGGGGCGGGCTGGTGCTGGACCTGCGGTCGGCGGCGTACGCGGCGGCGTGGAAGCCGAAGGGGGAGCTGGCGGGACGGACCGCGACCGTGCGGGTGCTGCACGCGCAGGTGGTCGACGGGGTGGAGAAGCGGTCGGTGGTCAGCCACTTCAACAAGGCGACCAAGGGCCGGCTGGTCCGGGACCTGCTGATCACGGGCTCGGCCCCGGAGTCACCGGCGGAGCTGGTCACCGCCCTACGGGACCTGGGCTACGTGGTCGAGGCCGAGGCCCCCGCGAAGGCGGGCAAGGCCTGGCCCCTCGACGTGGTGGTGACGCAGATCCACCATTGACCCGCCGCTGCCGGGGGCGCCGCCCCCGGACCCCCGCGCCTCAAACGCCGGCGGGGCTGGGAATGTAGCCTCGCCGGCGCCAATTCCAGCCCCTCCGGCGTTTGAGGAGCGGGGTTCGGGGCGGAGCCCCGGTCTTTCAGCCGCGCCGGCGTGTGGGGCGCGGGGTCTGGGGCGGAGCCCCAGGGGCCCGGGTGGGCGCGGCCCGCCGGCACGCCTACGCGCGGCCCAGGGGCCAGGCGACCGCCGCCGGGGTCTGGTCCGTCGCGCCCGCGTACTGCGCGCACGCGTCCGTCAGGGTCTCCAGGAGGGTGAGGGGGTCCGGGAGGGGGTGTTCCATGCCGCGCAGCCAGGTCACCGCGTGCTCACCGGGCAGGGCCGCCGGGGGGACCAGGACGTAGCTGCCGCGGCAGTGCCAGCGCAGGCCGGGGTGTTCGTCCATCGTCTCGGGGTGGCAGTCCAGTTCGCAGGGCCACCACTCGTCCTCGTCCTCGGGGGTGCCGCGCGTGGCGGTGAAGAAGAGCATGCGGGCCTGGTCGCCCGTGCCACCCGACTCGGCGACCGGACCGACCTCGATGCCGGCCTCCAGGAGGCGGGCGAGGGCGGCCGCGCCGGCTTCCAGCGGGACGTCCAGGACGTCGTGGACCATGCCGGTCGCGGTGATGAAGTTGGCCTGGGGCTGGCTGCGCGCCCATCGCTCGACCTGGGCGCGGTCGGTCGTGGACTGGGTCTGCCAGGCGAAGGAGACGGGGTGACGTGCGGGCGTCGGACAGCCGATCCGGTCGCACGAACACCGGTAACCGGCGGGATGGGCGGCGGGGGCGAGCGGCAGACCGGCGGCGGCGACGGCCAGGAGGAGCGCCTCGCGCTCGCGTCCGGGGTCCTCGGCGGTGGGTTTCTGCCGCCGGCGCAGCCACTGGGAAATCCTGCTCTGCTCGCCGCGTTTGACGCGGCCGGACTCAGACCCCATCTATCCCCTCACCTCACCGTATCCCCGGCGGACCTTCACATGGTCCCACCATCCTGCGCCTCAGGTGACCGCTCTTGACGACCGGGGCCCCGGGGATCGGCGGCAGGAAATCCCCACATACCCATAGAATCAGGCCATTTGGTCTCGACCGGCGGCCCGCGGCCGGCCGCTCAGCGGGCGGTGACGTTTGCCACCCCGCCGAGCACCCGGTCCACCAGCGCGTCGGTGTAAGCGTGCGTCAGGGGCGCCGTGCGCAGCAGCCAGCGGTACGTCAGCGGCCCCAGGAGCATCTCCACCGTCAGCCGCAGGTCCGTGTCCGGGGCGAGCTGACCGGCCTCCCGGGCCGTGCGCAACCGGGCTTCGTAGAGCGCGAGCTGCGGCTCCAGCAGCTGTTCGGTGAAGCGGGCGCCAAGCTCGGGGTCGGTGGCCCCGGCCGCCGTCAGGGCGCGCGCGGGGGCCTCGTACGCCTCGTCGTTGAACTCGTCCACCGTCGCCCGCAGCACCTGCTTCAGGTCCGCCGCGAGGTCCCCGGTGTCGGGGAAGCCGGTCCACGCGCCGTCCCGCTCGGCGTCCCCGGCGAGGGCCAGCGAGGCGTCGAGCAGGACGGCGGCCTTGGAGGGCCACCAGCGGTAGATGGTCTGCTTGCCGACGCCCGCGCGGGCGGCGATGGCCTCGATGGTCAGCTTGTTGTAGCCGACCTCCCCGACCAGGGCGAGGGCGGCGTCGAGGATGGCGCGGCGCGAGCGGTCGCTGCGGCGGGTGGCGTCAGGGGTCTTGGTCATGGCCCGAACGTACCAAAGCGAGACGTCTCGTCTTCCCGGGATCCGGTGAACCACCCGACCGGTCCACTGCGCCGCCCTGTTTGAGGAGAGACGATTCTCTCCAATACTCGACTCCGTACTCCAACCGAGTAGAGCAAGCCGTGTAAGTCGTGAGGAGCCTTCTTTGCGCAGAAACGCCACACCCCGGCGTTACCTGATGTGCCCACCCGCACACTTCAAGGTCACGTACTCCATCAATCCGTGGATGGACCCCACGAAACCGGTGGACCTGCCCCTCGCACTCGCCCAGTGGGAAGACCTGAGGGACCGCTACCGCGCCCTCGGGCACACCGTCGAGACCCTCGCGCCCGACCCCGAGCTGCCCGACATGGTCTTCGCGGCGAACGGCGCCCTGGTCGTCGACGGCAAGGTGCTCGGCGCCCGCTTCGCCCACCCGGAACGGACCGCCGAGGCCGGGCTCCACCTCGCGTGGTTCCGCAGCCACGGCTACCAGGACGTCCACGAGCCCTCCCACGTCAACGAGGGCGAGGGCGACTTCGCCGTCACGTCCACCTACATCCTGGCCGGCCGGGGCTTCCGCTCCAGCCCGCTCTCGCACGACGAGGCCCAGGAGTTCTTCGCCCGCCCGGTCATCGGCCTCGACCTGGTGGACCCGCGCTACTACCACCTGGACACGGCGCTCTGCGTCCTCGACGGCGACGAGATCATGTACTACCCCGGCGCCTTCTCGCCCGGCAGCCAGGGCGTGCTCAGGCGGCTCTTCCCCGACGCACTGATCGCCGAGGAGGCGGACGCGGCGGCCCTCGGGCTGAACGCGGTGTCCGACGGCCGGCACGTCGTGCTCCCGCAGGCGGCGACCGGACTGCTGGCGCCGCTACGGGACCGGGGGTTCGAGCCGGTCCCGATGGACCTGGGCGAGCTCCTCAAGGGCGGCGGCAGCGTGAAGTGCTGCACCCAGGAGCTGCGGCCCTAATCCGCCTGCGGCTCGGAGGGCGGGGGCCAGGCCTGGCCCCAGTCGGCGTCCCGGGCGGCCTTGTACAGGTCGCCGTGGCGCTTGGTCACGTTGACCCGGGTCAGGCCCTCGCCCTGCGGCCCGCACAGCTCCAGCAGGACCAGCCCCTTGCGGATCTGCGGCCTGCGCGTGATCCGGAAGGCGGCGGGCCCGGTCGGGAAGCGGGTCGCGGCGACGTAGCTGAACTTCTCGTCCTCGTACGGGAGCGAGCCGCCCTTGACCTGCCGGTGCAGGGAGGACCGGCTGACCCGCGCCGAGAAGTGGCACCAGTCCTGGCCGACCTCGATCGGGCAGGTCCCGTCGTGCGGGCAGGGCGCGGCCACCCGCAGCCCGGCGGCGATCAGCTGGTCGCGGGCCTCGCGGATGCGCAGGTAGCCCTCCGGCGTGCCCGGCTCGATCAGCACCACGGCCTGTCCGGCCCGCGCCGCCTCGGCGACGACCGCCGTACGGGCCTGCGGGGTCAGCTCGCCCAGCACGTACGAGACGGTCACCAGGTCGGCGTCGGGCAGGGCCAGACCGGAGCCGATGACGGCCCGGCGCCACTGCGCCGCGCGCAGCGCGGGGGAGGGCGAGGCGTCCGCGATCTCCTTGCCGAGCTTGAGCGCGGGCTCCGCCCAGTCCAGGACCGTGGTCTCGCGCGGGCCGTCCCAGGTGGCGTCCACCGCCCAGGTGGCCGCGCCCGTACCGCCGCCCACGTCCACGTGCGAGCCCGGCGTCCAGGCGGGCGCCGCCTCCGCGAGCCCGTCCAGCGCGGTCCGTACGGCCTCGAAGGTGGCCGGCATCCGGTACGCCGCGTACGCCGCGACGTCGGAGCGGTCGCGCAGTACGGGCGCGTTGGTCGGGGTCTGCCCCCGGTAGTTGGCGATGAGCCGCTCGACGGCGGCCGCGGCCTGCCTGGGCGGGAGGCCGTCGAGCAGACCGCCGAGGGCGGTGCGCAGGGTCTCGGCGGTGGTGGGGGCGGAGGCGTTCACCCACCGAGTTTACGGCGCGCCGCAGCCGGGCCCGTCGGCCGGGCTCCCGCGGGCCCAGGCCCGCGCGTACAGGTTTAAGCGGTGGCCTCGCGGGGCTGCCACGGGCGGCACAGGCTCAGGAAGGCGGTCACCGCCAGGAGGGCGCACACCAGCTGGACCACCGCCATCGGCACCGCCGTGTCCTCGCCCGCGATGCCCACCAGCGGGGAGGCGATCGCGCCGACCAGGAACGAGGAGGTGCCGATCAGGGCGGAGGCGGAGCCGGCCGCGTGCGGGGTGCGCATCAGCGCCTGCGCGTTGGTGTTGGGCAGCAGCACGCCCATCGCCGACATCAGCACGAACAGCGCGGCGGCGACCGGGGGCAGTCCGACCTCCCCGAACACGCCGGTGGACATCAGCAGCAGCGACACCGCGGCGGCCGTGACGATCCCGAGCCCGACGGCCAGGACCTTGTCCAGGCTGACCCGGCCGACCAGCAGCTTGCCGTTGACCTGGCCGACGGCGATCAGGCCGACGGAGTTGAGGCCGAAGAGGAGGGAGAAGGCCTGGGGCGAGGCCCCGTAGATCTCCTGGATCACGAAGGGCGAGGCCGATATGTAGGAGAAGAGCACGGCGAAGGCGAAGCCGCCGGTGAGGGTGTAGCCGGTGAAGACGCGGTCGGCGAGCAGGCCGCGCATGGTGTGCAGGGCGGATCCGACGCCGCCGGTGTGCCGCCGCTCGGGCGGCAGGGTCTCGCCGAGCCCCCGCCACACGACCAGCGTGAGCACGGTACCGACGCCGGTCAGGACGACGAACACCCCGCGCCAGTCGGACACGCGCAGCACCTGGCCGCCGATGAGCGGCGCGATGATCGGGGCGGTCCCGGATATGAGCATCAGGGTGGAGAAGAAGCGGGCCATCTCGACGCCGTCGTACAGGTCGCGCACGACGGCCCGCGCGATGACGATCGCGGCCGCTCCGGCCAGGCCCTGGAGCAGGCGGAAGGCGATCAGCATCTCCGCGCTCGGGGCGAGGGCGCAGATCGCGGTGGCCAGGACGTAGACGACCATGCCGACGAGCAGCGGACGGCGCCGGCCCCACTTGTCGCTCATCGGGCCGATGACGAGCTGGCCCAGGGCCATGCCGGCGAGGCAGGCGGTCAGCGTGAGCTGGATGGTCGCGGCCGGGCTGTGCAGGGCGTCGGTGACCTGCGGCAGGGCCGGCAGGTACATGTCCATGGACAGCGGGGGCAGGGCCGTCAGCCCGCCGAGTACGAAGGTGACCAGCAGGCTGGTGCGCCGGGCGGACACCAGGGGTGTGGAGGCGGAGGCAGACGTGGGCGATGCGGGCGACGAGTCCTGCGAGGCGGCCGTCGCGGGGCCTCTTTCCGACATGCGGGACTCCCGTCCTCTCAGCTGCTGCACGCACCCCCGACCGACCCATGCTCTCAGCAATCGGAACGTCCGGGGACCGGGGCGCCGTGTGACGTACCCTGCGGCCCCATGGACGAACCTACGAAGAAGATCGCCGTGGTCACCGGCGCCGGCTCCGGGATCGGCCGCTCCGTGGCGCTGGCCCTGGCCGCCGCGGGCTGGGCCGTGGCCGTGGCCGGCCGCCGGACCGAACCGCTGGAGGAGACCGCGAAGGCGGCCGGGGCCGGCGCCGACGTGCTGTGCGTACGCGCCGACGTGAGCGACCCGGACGACGTGACTCGGCTGTTCGAGTCGGTGCGCGCGCACTACGGGCGCCTGGACCTGCTCTTCAACAACGCGGGCACCTTCGGGCCCGGCGGGGTCCCCCTGGAGGACCTCACCTACGAGGCGTGGCGCTCCGTCGTGGACGTCAACCTCACCGGCGCCTTCCTGTGCGCGCAGGCCGCCTTCCGGCAGATGAAGCAGCAGAGCCCGCAGGGCGGGCGGATCATCAACAACGGCTCCATCTCGGCGCACGTGCCCCGCCCCCACTCCATCGCCTACACCGCGACCAAGCACGCGATGACCGGCCTGACGAAGTCCCTGTCGCTGGACGGGCGGCCCTACCGCATCGCCTGCGGCCAGATCGACATCGGCAACGCGGCGACCGAGATGACCGAGCGCATGCAGACCGGCATCCTCCAGGCCAACGGGCAGCTGGCCGTGGAACCGGTGATGGACGCCGCCGACGTGGCCCGTACGGTCCTGCACATGGCCGAGCTCCCGCTGGAGGCGAACGTCCAGTTCGCGACGGTGATGGCCACCGCGATGCCGTACATCGGGCGCGGCTGAGGAACCTCGTTGCGCGCCCGCGCGAAGGCGGCAGATCATGAACGGATGACCGATACCGAGGTACTGCGCTACACCGCCTTCTCGCATGACCCGGCAGGCGGCAATCCCGCCGGGGTCGTGCTCGACGCGGCCGGGCTGGACGACGCCGCGATGCTGGAGATCGCCGCCGGGCTGGGCTACAGCGAGACCGCCTTCCTGACCGCGCCCCCGGAGGGTCTGGGCGGCCCCGAGGGCCGGTCCTTCACCGTGCGCTACTTCAGCCCCAAGGCAGAGGTCCCCTTCTGCGGGCACGCCACGGTCGCCACGGCCGTGGCGCTGGCCGAGCGGACCGGTCCCGGCGAGCTGCTCTTCGCCACCCCGGCGGGACCCGTCCCCGTCGACGTCGTCGCGGAGGCGGACGGACGGCTGCGCGCCACGCTGACCAGCGTCGAACCGCACACCGAGGAGATCGCCGCCGCCGACCTCGCCGAGGCGCTCGCCGCGCTGGACTGGCCGCAGGCCGACCTGGACCCGGCCTTCCCGCCCCGGATCGCCTTCGCCGGAGCCCGCCACCTGGTGCTCGGCGCCGCCACCCGGGCCCGGCTCGCCGACCTCGCGTACGACTTCGCCCGGCTGGAGGCGCTGATGCGGCGCCTGGACCTCACCACCGTGCAGCTGGTGCACCGGGCGGGCCCGGCGGAGTTCCACGTACGGGACCCCTTCCCGGTCGGCGGCGTCGTCGAGGACCCGGCCACGGGAGCCGCCGCGGCCGCCTTCGGCGCGTACGCGCGCGAGCTGGGCCTGGTCCCGCAGGACGCCGTGCTCACCCTGCACCAGGGCGAGGACATGGGGCGGCCGGGGGTGCTCACGGTGGAGCTGCGCGCGGGCGACTCCCGCGTGCGGGTGGGGGGCGGGGGCGTACGGATCGCGTGAGCGCGAGCACCCGCCGTGGAGGGAGGCCGGTGCGGCTCCGCTGCCGGGGCTCCGCCCCGGACCCCGCGCCTCAAACGCCGGCGGGGCTGAAGTGCCGCTGTGGGGGCTCCGGCCCGGACCCCGTGTCTCACAGGCCGGCGGGGCTGAAGTGCCGCTGTGGGGGCTCCGGCCCGGACCCCGTGTCTCACAGGCCGGCGGGGTTGAAGTGCCGCTGTGGGGGCTCCGGCCCGGACCCTGCGCCTCACATGTCGGTGGGGCTGCGTTGGACGGTATGAGGGTGTTCGGGTGGGCTGAGGCGGGCGTGCCCGCTGAGGTGGCCGCGCAGGTCGCTCGGCTGGAGGCCGAGGCCTGGCCGGGGGCTTCGCCGGGGCACGACCCGGCGCTGGCGCCGCGCGCGATGCTGCTGGTCGACGCCGACGGCGCCGTGGCCGCCTCCCTGGCGCTGCTGTTCAAGGAGGTCCCGCTCGCGGGGCGGACGTACCGGGCGGCCGGACTGAGCGCGGTCGTGACGCGGGCCTCGCTGCGCGGCCGCGGGATCGGCGGCCGGCTGGTCGCCGCGGCCCGCGCGGCGCTCGCGGCGGAACCGGGCCTGGACCTGGCACTGTTCAGCTGCGACCGGCCGCTGGGCCCGTTCTACGAGGCGGCCGGGTTTGAACCGCTGCCCTCCACCGTCCTGGTGGGCGGGACCCCGCACGAGCCCCTCGCCACGGACGCCCCGGGCTTCGACAAGACGGTCATGGCCGCCTTCTTCTCGGACACCCCCGAGCGGGACCGGGCGGCCTTCACGGGCGCCCGCGTCCCGCTGTACCCGGGGAGCGTCGACCGGCTCTGGTGACCGGACGCGCCGCTCAGCCGGCCTGGGTGGCCTGCGCCGGCTGCGGCTGCGCGGCCGGCGGGCGGCGGTCGAGGAGGAACAGCGTCAGCACGGGGACCAGGTACAGCGCCCACACCGTCAGCTGGAGGACGGTGGGGTCCGGCTGGAAGTTGAAGACCCCCTTGAGCAGGGTCCCGTACCAGCTGTCCGGCGGGACGGCCGCGCTGACGTCGAAGGCCCGGTCGTTCAGACCGCCGAGGAAACGCGCCTCCTGGAGGTCGTGGACGCCGTACGCGAGCACGCCCGCGGCCACGATCACCAGCATGCCGCCGGTCCACGTGAAGAACTTCGCCAGATTGATCTTCAGGGCACCCCGGTAGAAGAGGTACCCCAGCACGATCGCCGTCGCGATGCCCAGCAGGACCCCGATCAGCGGCGCCGAGGAGCCCTCCCCGCTCGCACGCACCGACGCCCACACGAACAGCGCCGTCTCCAGCCCCTCGCGGCCGACGGCCAGGAACGCGGTGGCGACCAGCGCACCGGTGCCCATCGCGAGCGCCGTGTCGAGCTTGCCGTGCAGCTCGGCCTTCAGATGCCGCGCGGTGCGCTTCATCCAGAAGACCATCCACGTCACCAGACCCACCGAGATGATCGACAGGCTGCCGCCGAGCAGCTCCTGCGCCTCGAAGGTCAGCTCCTGCGTGCCGAACTCCAGCATGGCGCCGAAGGCCAGCGAGAGCCCGCAGGCGATCGCGATGCCGAGCCACACGGGACGCAGGGCGTCCCGGCGCTCCGTCTTCACCAGGTACGCGACCAGGATGCAGACGACCAGGCTGGCCTCCAGCCCCTCGCGCAGGCCGATCAGATAATTGCCGAACACGGCGGTTCCTTCTCTCGGGCTGACTTACGCGAACAGCGTCCGGCCCCACCAGTCGTCCTTGTCGCGGACGCCCGGCGGGACGGCGAATATCGCCGAACCCACGTGCTGGATGTATTCGTTGAGGACGTCGGCCTTGGCCAGCTGGCGCTGGATCGGGACGAAGCCCTTGCGGACGTCGCGCTGGTAGGCGAGGAAGAACAGGCCCGCGTCGAGGCGGCCCAGGCCGTCCGTACCGTCGGTGAAGGAGTAGCCGCGGCGCAGGATCGTCGCGCCGTTGTTCGTGTCCGGGTGCGCGAGGCGGACGTGCGCCTCGGGCTTCATCGCCTTCAGGAACGGCTCGTCGCGCTCCTTCGACTTGCCGACCGGGGCACCCTCGCCCTTGTCGCGGCCGAAGATGTCCTCCTGCTCGCGCAGCGGGGTGCGGTCCCAGATCTCGATGTTCATCCGGATCCGCCGGGCCACCAGGTACGAGCCGCCGGTCATCCAGTCGCTGCCGTCGCCGGGGCCGACCCACACGTGCTTGTCCAGGGCGGCCTTGTCGGTGCCGGAGATGTTCCGGGTGCCGTCCTTGAAGCCCATCATGTTGCGCGGGGTCTGCTCGTCGGGCGTGGTCGACGAGGTCTTGCCGAAGCCCAGCTGCGACCAGCGCACCGCGGTCTTGCCGAAGCCGATGCGGGCAAGCTGGCGGATGGCGTGCACGGCGACCTGCGGGTCGTCGGCGCAGGCCTGGACGCAGATGTCGCCGCCGGAGCGGGCCGGGTCCAGGTTGTCGCCGGGGAACAGCTCCAGGTCCACCAGCGCCTCGGGGCGCTTGCCCTCCAGCCCGAACCGGCCCTTGGCGAACAGGCCCGGACCGAATCCGATGGTCAGGGTGAGGCGGGAGGCCTTCAGGCCCAGGGCCTCGCCGGTGTCGTCCGGCGGGGCCTCCGGGAGGCCGCCGAAGCCGCCCTCGCCGACGGGCCGGCCGGCCGTCATCAGGCGGGCGGCCTCGGTCCACTCCTTGAGGAGCTCGATCAGCTCCTCGCGGCTCTTCGTCTTCACGTCGAAGGCCGCGAAGTGCAGACGGTCCTGCACGGGGGTGGCGATGCCGGCCTGGTGCTCACCGTGGAACGGCACGGCCGCCCCGGCGGCAGCGGCCGAGACCATGTCCGGCCCGCCGCCCAGGGCGGCCGCCGCGCCGCCGGCCGCGGCCGCGCCGAGCGCGAGCCCGGCACCGCCCCAGCCCAGGACGGTGCGGCGCGAGGGCGCGGTGGCCGTCGCCGGCTCGCCGGCGCCGGGCTGTTCGGCCTGCGCCTGCGTCTGGGTCTGCGTCTGCGGCTCCTGCTGCGCCGCCGCCTGCGGCGTGGGCTCGGTCATCGCGCTCTCCCGCCTCCTCGTCCCCGTACCGTTACTTCGTGACCGCGGCGGCGAGCTTGGAGAGCGGCTCACCGAGGGCGCTGACGCCGTCCGAGAGCTCCTTGCGCTCCGGGTCCCCGACCTGCTCGTACGAGGTGAACTCGTAGGAGGTCTTGTCCGCGCGGTACTTGTCCAGCAGCGTGTTCATCGCCGCGAACTGGGTGTCCAGCTGCTTGACGAGCTCCGGGTCGTTCTTCGCGGCGATGGCCTTCAGGACCTCGTACGCCTTCTCCGCGCCCTCGACGTTGGCCTTGAAGTCGACCAGGTCGGTGTGGGAGTAGCGCTCCTCCTCGCCCGTGACCTTGCCGGTCGCGACCTCGTCCAGGAGCTCCTTGGCGCCGTTGGCGATCGAGGAGGGGGTGATCTCGGCCGTGCCGACCTTCTTCTCCCAGTCGGTCAGGTCCGCGATCAGGGTGTCGGCGAGCTTCTTGTCGTTGTCGTCGATCTTCTTGTCGACCCACAGGGACTTCTCCAGGCGGTGCCAGCCCGTCCAGTCCTTCGCCGGGTCCTGGCCGGCCTCCAGGCCGTCCTCGCGCACGTCGACCTTCGGGTCGATGTCACCGAAGGACTCGGCGACCGGCTCGGTGCGCTCCCAGCCGATGCGGGACGGCGCGTACGCCTTCTTCGCGGCCTCCAGGTCGCCGGCCTTGACCGCGTCCGCGAAGGCCTGGGCCTTGGGGAGGGTCTCCTGGGCCTGCGTGACCACGTACTGGCGGTAGGCGGCGACCGCGGCGTCCGCCTCGGGGCTGCGCTTGTCCTCGGCGGCGCCCTTGCCGGTGGCCTTGACCTTCTGGGCGATGCCGTCGCCCTTCATGCCGGGCTTGCAGACGATCTCGTAGTCGCCCGCCTTGATCTCGGCGGTGATGGAGGCCTTGGTGCCGGGGCCGATGTTCTCGCGCTCCGTCACGATGCGGGCGTCCGGGAAGAGGACGTAGACCTCGGTGACCTTGGAGCCCTTGTTCTCGACGTCGATCTGGACCTTGCCCGCCGGGAACTCGGTCGCGGAGACCTCGCAGGCGGTGTCGGAGGCGGCCACCTTGATCGCGCCGTCGCCGCCCGCGTCGCTCTTCTCGGAGCAGCCGGTGACGGCGGTCAGGGCGGCTGCCACGGAGGCGGCGGCGATGACGGTGAGGCGGGCGGGGCGCATGGGGGCTCCTGGGCGTCGGACGAGGGGGCCGTCCCAAGGGGGATCAGGCCGGTGAGGCGGACCTAACTTAACCGAGCCTTACCTCAGTCATACCCACTCGTACAGTGATTCAGCTCTCACCTTTTGTGGACGGATACGAGCCAGTCACGGTCGTTTCACGCCAACCCCATGGTCGGGTCAAGAGGGAGTCAAGCCCTGGTGACCGTTCCGTACTGCGGAAGGGCGGGTCGCGGAACTATCGGTTCCGCGGACGGGGACCACCAGCGGGGCGCCCGTGCGGGGGTGCGCGAGCACCTCCACGGGCTGCCGGTAGACCCGGCTCAGCAGCGCGCCGTCGAACACCTCGCCGGGAGGGCCGTCCGCGGCGATCCGCCCCTCGTGCAGGACGGCGGCCCGGTCCGCGTAGGCGGCGGCCAGCCCGAGGTCGTGCAGGACGACGACCACCGCGTCCCCGGCCGCGGCCCGCTCCCGGCAGATGCGCAGCACGAGCTCCTGGTGGCGCAGGTCCAGGGCGGCGGTGGGCTCGTCGAGCAGCAGCAGCGGGGTCCGCTGGGCCAGTACGCGGGCCAGCGCGACCCGGGCGCGCTCGCCGCCGGAGAGGGCGGAGAAGGGGCGCGCGGCGAAGGTCGTGACCTCGGTGGCGGCCATGGCGGCGGCCACCGCCTCGTCGTCGTGGTCGGCGCAGGCGGTGCCGGCCCAGGGTGCGCGGCCCATCCGTACGACCTCCTCCACGGGAAAGGGGAAGGCCAGTACGGCCGACTGGGGGAGTACGGAGCGGCGCAGCGCGAGGTCCGGGGCGCTCCAGTCGCCCACCGGGCGGCCGTCGATCCGGATCTCGCCGGAGGTGGCGGGAAGGTCGGCGGCGAGTGCGGCCAGAAGGGTGGACTTGCCGGCGCCGTTGGGGCCGACCAGGGCCAGTACCTCGCCGGAGCGCGCGGTCAGGTCGATGCCGGTGAGGACCTCGCGGTGGCCGAGGTGGAGGTGGAGGGCGGTGGCTTGGGCGAAAGGGGTGCCGGGGGTGGGGCGGGGGGGTACGGGGCGGGCGGTGCGGGTGAGGCGGGCAGTGCGGGTGGTTCGGGCGGTGCGGGTGGTTCGGGCGGTGCGGGTGGTGAGGGAGAGGAGGCGGGTCAGGGGGTTTGTGGGGGTGCGGCCGGGGGTTCTGGCCGGGGTGGGTGGGCCGGGCGGGCTCGTGGGGCTCATGCCCAGCCTCCTTGCTTGCGGCGGGTGCGGCGCAGCAGCCAGAAGAAGAACGGGCTGCCGAGCAGGGCGGTCAGGACGCCGAGCGGCAGTTCGGCGGGCTGGGCGAGGGTGCGGGCGGCCAGGTCGCCCGCGACCAGGACCACGGCGCCGGCGAGGGCGCTGCCCGGGATCAGGAAGCGGTGGCCCGGGCCGTGGGCCATGCGCAGCAGGTGCGGGACGAGCAGGCCGACGAAGGTGATGACGCCGGCGACCGCGACGGCGGCGGCGGTGAGCAGCGCGACGACCAGGATCAGGGCGAGGCGCAGCCGTTCGACGTCGACGCCGAGGTGGCGGGCGGGCCGCTCGCCCAGGGAGAGCAGGTCGAGCCGGCGGGCGTAGAAGGGGGCGACGACGAGGCCGGCGAGGGCGCAGGGCAGTACGGCGAGCACCTTGGGCCAGGTGGCCTGGGCGAGGGAGCCGAGCTGCCAGAAGGTGATCTGGTTGACCTGGCCGCTGTCCGCGAAGAAGACGAACAGGCCGATGAGGGCGCCGGCGAAGGCGTTGACGGCGATGCCGGTGAGGATGAGGGTGACGACCTCGGTCCTCCCGCCGTTGCGGGAGAGGAGGTACACCGCGCTGACGGTGACCAGGCCCGCGACGAACGCGCAGGCCGTGACGGTCCAGTTGCCGAGGAAGGTCAGGCCGAGGGCGATGGCGGCGACCGCGCCGACGGCTGCGCCGGCCGAGATGCCGATGACGCCTGGCTCGGCGAGGGGGTTGCCGAAGACGCCCTGCATGAGCGCGCCCGCGCAGCCGAGGCTGGCGCCGACGAGCAGGGCGAGGGCGATGCGGGGCAGGCGTACGTTCCACAGCACGCTTTCGCCGACGCGGTCCAGGGGGGCGCCGCCGAGGCCCAGGCGGTGCTGGGCGGAGGTGAGGACGTCGGGGAGGGGGATCTCGTAGGCGCCGGTTCCTGCGGAGAGCAGGGCGAGGAGGAGCAGGGCGGTGGTGAGGGCGGTGGTGAGGGCGGCGGTGGCGGTCAGGGGGGCGCGGCGGTGAGGCTTGCCGGGGTCTGCCGGGGGCTGTGCGGCAGGCGTCGGCGGGGCGGGGGTGGGGCCGGTTTCGGCGGGGCCGGGCGCGCGCCGGGGCGTCTCCTCGGGCGCCGAACGTGACGAGGGGTCGGAGGGTGCGGCGGCGGTGCGTTCGACGCCCTGCGGGGAGCGCCCCGACACACACCCGACCCCACCGAAACCGGCCGGGGTGGTGCCCTGCGGGAAGCGCCCCGGCACCCGCCCGGCTCCGCCGGGACCGGCCAAGGTGGTCCCGGGTGAAGTGGTCCCGGGTGGGGTGGTGTCCGGTGAGGGGTTGGGGAGTGCGGCGGGGGTGTGTTCGGCGTGCTGCGGGGAGCGGCCCGGCGCATGACCGGCTCCGCCGGGACCGGGCGGGGTGGTGCCCGGTGGGGTGTCGGTGGGTGCGGGGGGCTCGGAGCTGCGGGTGTGCAGGGGGTCTTGGAGGGCCACCTCAGGCGGCCTTGTTGTGGAGTTGGGTGATCAGGGAGGTGAGGACCTGGTCCGTGCGGGGGCCGTAGTTGAGGAGGACGCCGTCGTCGATCGTGAGGACGCGGCGGTCCATGCCGGCCGGGGTCTGCGCGACGCCCGGGATCTTCACCAGGCCGTCGACGCCGCCGACCGAGTCGAGGCCCTTGGACATGACGAGGATGGCGTCGGGGGCGGCCGCCGCCAGGGCTTCGCTGGTGATCGGGGTGAAGTCCTTGCCGAGGCCCGACTCCTTGCCGGTGTCGATCGCGCCGGCCGCTTCGAGGAGGGAGGCCGCGCCGGAGTCCGAGCCGCCCAGGAGGTAGACGGACGCGGTGCCGCGGAGGTAGAGGAAGGCGACCCGGGGCTTGTCGGTGGCCGGAACGTTCTTGCGGGCGGCGGCGATCCGGTCCGCGGTGCGCTGGTTGAGGGCGGCGCCGGCCTCCGGGACGCCCAGGGCGGCGGCGACCGTGCCGATGCGTTTCGGTACGTCGTCCAGGGACTTGGCCGGGGCCACCACCAGGACGGGGATGCCGGCGTCGCGGATCTGGCGGACCGCTTCGGCCGGGCCGCTGGTGGTCTCGGCCAGCACGAGGGTCGGGCGCAGCGACAGGACGCTCTCCGCGGACACGTCGTGGCCTCGGGTCACCACCGGGAGCGCGGCGGCCTGTTCGAAGGTGGCCGTGATGTCCCGGGCCACCACCCGCTCGCCGAGGCCGAGGGTGTGGACGATCTCGTTGAGGCTGCCCGTCAGCGGGACGATCCGGTCCGCGGACGTGACGGTGACCGGAGTGCCGTCCATGGAGGGCACGGTGACGGGGAGGGCGGGTACGGGAGCCGGGGTGAGGGGTTCCACCCGGTCCGGGGCGGCGGCGGGGCGCGGGGACGCGGACGGGGTGCCGGCGCAGGCCGTCAGCGCGAGTGACAGGGCTGCCACGGCGAGGGCGAGACGGGGGAAGCGGTGTGCGGCGGGGGGCGAAGGCACGAGGGCACCGTCCTGATGTTCCGGGGACCGGGGGGTTACGAACCCGACCGGAGGTAGCTTAGGTTAGCCTAACCTTGCTTTGCCAGACCCTGGAGGGGACGTTCATGTCCGTGAGACCCGTCCGTGCGTTCGCCGTCGCCCTGTTGGCGGCCCTGGTGGCGGTCCTGCTCCCGGCCACCGCCGCCCGGGCGGGCACCGTACAGGGGGGTCGGCTCGACTGGGGCGTCAAGTCGTCCTTCCAGAGTTATGTCACCGGGCCGGTGGCGAAAGGCGCTTTCAAGCTGAAGGGCGGCGCCGCGACGGTCGGCGGCAGCCTGTTCCGGTTCCACTCGGCGGCCGGTTCGTATGACGCCACCTCCGGAGCGTTCGAGGCCTCGTACGCGGGCGGGGTGACCTTTCAGGGGCACCAGAGGCCCGACGGCTCCTACGACTTGGACATGACCGTCAGCCGGCCCACCGTCAGGATCAGTGGCGGCAACGGCACGTTGTACGTGGACGTCTCCAGCAAGGCCAAGGGCACCGGCGCGGTCACGAGCCGGGCCCAGGTGCCCTTCGCCACCCTCGGCCTCGCCGGCGTCACGATGAAGGGCGGGGTGAGCCCGCTCAGCCTCACCAACATCCCGGCCACGCTCACCGCGGAGGGTGCCGAGGCCTTCGCCGGCTACTACGCGGCCGGGGCGCAGCTCGATCCCCTCTCGCTCTCCGCCGATGTGAAGGCGGCCCCGGCCCCCTCGCCGTCGGCCCCGCCGAGCGCCACGGCCGAGAGCCCCCGGGGCGGCTTCGCCGACGCCGCCGTCGACTGGGGGGTGCGCCGCACCTTCCGTGAGTACGTCACCGGCCCGGTCGGGCAGGGCGCCTGGAGCCTCACCGAGGGGGCCCGGGACGGCGGCGCGCTGTTCCGCTTCCCGCAGGGCAAGGGCGCGTACGACGCACAGAAGGGCACGCTCGACGCGGCCTTCGCCGGCAGCGTCCACTTCACCGGCGCCCAACTGGACCTCAAGCTCGCCCGGGTGAGCGTCACGGTGGAGGGCGGCAAGGGGGTGCTCCGCGCCGACGTCACGACCGGCGGCGAGACCAAGAGCGCCGTCGCGCTGGTGGAGTTCGACGCCAAGGGGCTGAAGACCGAAGGCGCGCTCGCCGTCCTCAGCGAGGCGCCGGCCACCCTGACCGAGGACGGCTCGCGCGCCTTCGCCTCCACGGCCCCCACGTCCCTGTACACGGCCGGCACCGAGATGGACCCCGTCTCGCTCGCGATCGCCCTCGACTCCACCGCCCGGCTGCCGGCCCTCCCCGACCTGGGCTCCACGCCCGCGCCCGCGGCGGCCCCGAGCGCCGAACCGGAGCCCGCCGCGGAGGCCGGGACGTCCTCGCGCGCCGGGCTGTACGCGGCCCTGGGCCTGGCCGTCCTGGTCCTGGCCTGCGGCGCCGGCCTCCTGGTCGTGCGCGCACGCCGCCGTAGCGCCGCCGCCCGCCCCTCCGACACCCCCTGAACCTTCCTCCCGTACCCCTCCCGTCACCTCAGGAGCTTCCAGCGATGCTGTCCCACCGCCGCCCGATCGCCCTCGCCGCCGCCGTCCTGACCGCCGCCGCGATCGGCGCCACCGCCCTCGTCCTGCCCGCCACCGCCGCGGGCCCCCCGGCCGAACCGATGAAGATCGTCGGCGGCTCCCTCGACTGGGGCGTCCTCGCGAGCTACCGGGCCTACGTGACCGGCATGGCCAAGGGCTCCATCACGGTCGCCGACGGCGCCCGGCAGAACGAGGACGGCAGCCTGCGCTTCGGCGAGCCGACCGGCCAGTACGACCCCGCCGGCGGCCACGTGGTGAAGGCGGCCTTCAAGGGCAGCGTCACCTTCTCCTCGCCGGCCCCGCCGACCGGGCACGGCTTCGAGGTCACGCTCTCGGACTTCCGCATCGACACCGGTACCAGGAAGCTCACCGCGGACGTCACCAAGGGCGGCGCCACGGCCCAGGACGTGCCGCTGGCCGCGGTGGCCTTCGCGGGGCAGTCGATGGCCAACCTGGGGACCACGCTCACGAAGGAGGCCGCGGACGCACTCGGTTCGCCGGGCTACGAGAACAAGGCGGGCGACCCGCTGACCGCGAAGCTGGAGTTCGAGAAGCCCGCCCCGACCCCGACCCGGCCCACGCCGACCCAGCCCACCCCGACCGCCACCGCGCCCACCTCGGCGGCGCCCACCACCCAGCAGCCCACCGGCCGGCCCGCCACGCCGGCCGACGGCGTGCAGAAGGTCCTCAGCGGGAAGCTGACCTGGGGCGTGAAGGAGTCCTTCCGCAGGTACGTGCTGAGCGCGGGCTCCATCACCCCGGCCGGCGGCGCCGCCAAGAACGGCGCACTCTTCGACTTCGCCTTCGGCACGGGCGAACTGGACGTCGGCAAGCAGAAGCTGAGCGCCTCCTTCCAGGGCAGCCTGCGCTTCCAGTACGCCGCCCACGGCGTCGACATGACCTTCGGCAACGCCCGCGTCGAGGCCACCGGTACGACCGGCACCCTGTACGTGGACGTCACGAACGCCTCCGGTAGCAAGGCGGCCGTCCCCTTCGCCACGCTCGACCTGTCCAAGGCGGACTACAAGACCAAGGGGGGCGTGCTGACACTCCCGGCGGTACCGGCGGTGTTCACCGCCGAAGGCGCGGCGAGCTTCGCCAACGCCACCACCGGCTCCCCGTACAAGGCGGGCGACGCGCTCGACCCGCTCGCCCTCTCCGTCGCGGTGGACAAGGACGCGGTGCTGCCGACCACCGGCGCGACCCCCGCCCCCACCGCCACGACGGTCACCACGACCGGCGGTACGGGCGGCAGCGTGGGCGGCGGCTCCGTCGGCGGGAACCTCGCCGCCACCGGCTCGGAGGTCCCCGCCGGAGCCCTCCTCGCCACCTCCGGCGCGGTGGTCGCGGCCGGCGCCGGCGCGGTGTTCCTCGCCCGCAGGCGGCGCGCCGACCTGGTCTGAGCCGTGCTTCAATTCCCGCGTGAACGATCTCGACGTGCTGAAGGTCTTCTGCGCGGGTGACGGCCGCCACGGCAACCTGCTGGGTGTCGTACGCGACGGCCGTACCTGCCCCGACGACGCGGCGCGGCAGGCGCTGGCCGCCGAACTCGGCTACAGCGAGACGGTGTTCGTCGACGACCCCGAGCGCGGGGTCGTCGACATCCGCACCCCCGGCACGCGGATGTCCTTCGCCGGACATCCGCTGGTCGGGGTCGCGTGGCTGCTGGACATCGAGGAGCTCCAGCCGCCGGCCGGCTCCGTATGGGCCCGCGACGACGGGGAGTTCACCTGGATCACCGCCCGCCCCGAGTGGATCGAGGGCAAGCGCACCGAGCAGTACGGGTCCGTCGCCGAGGTCGAGGCCCTGCCGGCCCCGCCCCCGGGCGAGGGCTGGCTGTACGCCTGGGCCTGGGAGGACGAGGCGGCGGGCCGCGTGCGGGCCCGCGGGTTCCCGCGCCGCCCCGACGGGGTCATCACCGAGGACGAGGCCACCGGATCGGCGGCGATCCTGCTGACGGCGCAGCTGAACCGCGCCCTGAACATCACCCAGGGCGCGGGCTCCCAGCTCCTGACCGCCCCCGGACCCGACGGGACGGTCGAGATCGGCGGCCGCGTCCGCTTCGCGCCGAGCCTCGACTAGGTATCCCGCACAGGAGAAGTGAGTACGCGGGCGCTGACGCTGTCCCCGGTCGCCGCGGTGCCATGGCGTCATGACGAAGACTTCGGCGCCCCGGCACCCCGACGAGCGGCGGCAATGGCTGCCGGTGGCGGCGATGTTCACCGTCCTGGCCCCGGCGGCCGCGTGGCTCGGCCAGGCGACCTCCTACCTGCCTCGGATCCCGTACCCGTTCGCCCTGTTCTACGTCCTCCCGCTGGTGATGGTGGCCGGCACCTGGATCCCGCCCCGGACCGACCTTCAGCGCAGGAGGCGCCTCGCGCTGGGGAGCATCGGCTGCCTCCTGGCCTTCCTCTACCCCCACGCGTTCCTCGTCACCGTGCTCACGCTCTGGGCGTTCTCGGGGGGCTGAAACGGCCGCGGGCCGCCCCGGAGGGGCTACGCGCTCAGCGGGAACCGTTCGCCCAGCTCGCGGAAGACCGCCCCGTTGAAGTCGAAGGCGCGCTTGCACTCGTCGACGATGCGCTGCTTCTCCAGGTCGTCCGCGGCGATCGCGTCCAGCAGCTCGCGGTACGTCCGCTTGAAGGCCGCCGGGTTGGCGATGTCCGCGAAGACGTAGAAGCGCACGCCGTCGCCCTTGCGCGCGAAGCCCCAGGTGCGCTCGGCCTTGTCGCGGATGATCTGGCCGCCGGAGAGGTCGCCCAGGTACCGGGTGTAGTGGTGGGCGACGTATCCGCCCGGCCACTCGGCCGCGCACCGCGCCACCCGGGAGGCGTACGCCTCGGTCGCGGGCAGCGCCGTGACGCCCTCGCGCCAGTTCGGGCCCCGCAGGTGGGCGAGGTCGCGTTCGAGCTCCGCGACGCGCATCAGCTCGGGCCGGATGAAGGGGCCGGCCACCGGGTCGTCCTTGAGGGACTCGGCCGCGTCCTCCAGGGCCCGGTACACGAACCACAGTTGCTCGGTGTAGCGCGTGTACGCGTCCACGCCGAGCCGTCCGCCCAGCAGGTCGCTCATGAAGCTCGACGTCTCCGCTTCGGTGTGCTGTTCGTGCGAGGCGACGCGGATGACCGTAGAGAAGGCGTCCAAGGCGGACCTCCAGACAGAGGAAACGGGCGCGGCGGCAGTGCCGCCACGCCCGATCCTCCTACTTAGGTTTGCCTAAGTCAATGCGTTGCCGACGCCTTGTCGGTAAAACGCCGGCCGGTTACGGAAGGGTCAGGATCTCCGCCCCGGAGTCCGTGACGACCAGCGTGTGCTCGAACTGGGCCGTGCGCTTGCGGTCCTTGGTGACGACCGTCCAGCCGTCCTCCCACATGTCGTACTCGTGGGTCCCCAGGGTCAGCATCGGCTCGATGGTGAAGGTCATCCCGGGCTCGATGACGGTCGTGGCGTGCGGGCTGTCGTAGTGCGGGATGATCAGGCCGGAGTGGAAGGAGGAGTTGATGCCGTGGCCGGTGAAGTCACGGACCACGCCGTAGCCGAAGCGCTTCGCGTACGACTCGATGACCCGGCCGATGACGTTGATCTGGCGGCCCGGCTTCACCGCCTTGATGGCCCGGTTCAGCGCCTCGCGGGTGCGCTCCACCAGCAGGCGCGACTCCTCGTCCACCTCACCGCACAGGTACGTGGCGTTGTTGTCGCCGTGCACCCCGCCGATGTACGCGGTCACGTCGAGGTTCACGATGTCGCCGTCGCGCAGGACGGTGGAATCGGGGATGCCGTGACAGATGACCTCGTTCACGGAGGCGCACAGCGACTTCGGGAAGCCGCGGTAGCCGAGCGTCGAGGGGTAGGCGCCGTGATCGCACATGTACGCGTGGGCGACCCGGTCGAGCTCGTCGGTGGTCACCCCCGGCGCGATCAGTTTGGCGGCCTCCTCCATCGCCTGGGCGGCGATCCGGCCGGCGATGCGCATGGCTTCGATGGTCTCGGCCGACTGCACCTCCGGTCCGGTGTACGGCGTGGGCGCGGGCTTGCCCACGTACTCGGGCCGGCGGATGTTTCCGGGAACGGAACGGACGGGGGAAAGCTCGCCTGGTACGAGCAGCGACTGGCCAGACATGCAAGCGAGTGTATCCAGCGGTGATGGGGCAGCATGGCGGCAGAGAGCGGTTGCAGCGGTATCGAGAGGAGCCCGACAGCGATGGCCCTGTTCAAGAAGCGCCAGGTGGGCAAACCGGGCGAGTGGTACTACTGCCTGGTCCACCAGAAGGTCGAGGAAGGCCCCGAGTGCCCGGCCAAGGACCGGTTCGGTCCCTACGAGAGCCGCGAGGAGGCCTCCCGCGCCATGGCGACGGCGCAGGAGCGCAACCTGGAGTGGCAGAACGACCCCAAGTGGAACGACGCGTCCCGCGAGGAGGACGAGGGCTCCGCGCCCTGACCGGAGCCGCCGCGCGGCCGGCCCCGGCAGCGGGGCCCGCGCGCGGCTACCAGCGGGTGGGCGGTGGCGCGGTCAGCTGGTCGACCAGCCGCGCCAGCCGGTCCCGCAGCCGGCGCGGCCCGCGCTGCACCGGCAGGCCGGTGTTCTCGCCGGCCGCCGCGCTGACCAGGTGCTGGACGGTGTCGAGGTCCAGCTCGGCGGCGCCGTCCGGCACCGACAGCGCCTCGTGCGCCAGCGTGCCCAGATCCGGGTCCCCGCCGTCCAGGGACAGTACGGTCGCCCCCGCCCGCCGGGCGTCGTGGACCCGCTCCAGCAGCCCCTCGCCGGGCTCCCCGGGCGCCACCACCAGCAGGGTGTGTCCGCGCCGGGCCGCCTCCAGCCTGCCCAGGCCCACCGACAGGTGCGCCGGCTCCCCGGGCCGCACGTGGTGGCGTACGAGCGTGGGCGCCAGCTCCGGCAGGCCCGACCAGGCGGCCTCGTCCACCAGGTGCGCCGCCAGGTGCCAGGGCTCGTAGCGCTCGGTCCCCACCAGCAGCAGGTTGCCGCCTGCCGGCACGACGGAGCGGCGCAGCGATCCGGCGAAGCGGCGGGCGGCGCCCGGCCACTGCGTACCGGCGAGCACCTCGCGCAGCAGCGCGACCCTCACGGCGTCCATGCCGGAATCCTGCACCATCGGAGGGGCGCGGGGGAGCGGTTCCCTCCGGTCCGCCGCGCCGGGTTCCCGTCCTCCCGTCCCGCCGCCCTCCCCGCGCCCGTCCCTTCGGCTGTGGGCTACCCGGCAGTACCCTCGCCCCCATGACTTCCTCAGACAACACGCAGAAGCCGCCGGCGAAGGATCCGTGGGACCTGCCCGACGTGTCCGGGCTCGTCGTCGGCGTCCTCGGCGGCACCGGCGACCAGGGCCGGGGCCTGGCCTACCGGCTCGCCCGGGCCGGCCAGAAGGTGATCATCGGCTCCCGCGCCGCCGACCGTGCGCAGGCCGCGGCCGACGAGCTGGGCCTGGGCGTGGAGGGGGCGGACAACGCCGCGTGCGCGCGCCGCAGCGACATCGTCATCATCGCCGTGCCGTGGGAGGGCCACGCCAAGACCCTCGAAGCGCTGCGCGAGGACCTCGCGGGCAAGCTCGTCGTGGACTGCGTCAACCCGCTCGGCTTCGACAAGCAGGGCGCCTACGCCCTCCAGGTCGAAGAGGGCAGCGCCGCCCAGCAGGCCGCGGCCCTGCTCCCGGACTCCCGCGTCACGGCGGCCTTCCACCACCTGTCGGCGGTGCTGCTCCAGGACGAGTCGATCGAGGAGATCGACACCGACGTGATGGTGCTGGGCGAATCCCGCGCCGACACGGACCTCGTCCAGGCCCTGGCCGCCCGTATCCCCGGCATGCGCGGGGTCTTCGCGGGCCGCCTGCGCAACGCCCACCAGGTCGAGTCCCTGGTCGCCAACCTGATCTCCACCAACCGCCGCTACAAGGCCCACGCGGGCCTGCGCGTCACGGACGTCTGAGCCCGCCGACCGCCACCCGCCGCCCGTACGCCACCCGTACGGCGGAGGACCCCGACATCCCGGACGCCCCGGCCGGGACATCCTTACGGCAGCACTGCGGGGCATGGGGGACACTGGACGGGCTCGACCCCGTTCCGTGTTCCCGAGGAGCCCTCCCCATGCCCCGCCTTGCAGTCTTCGCCGTCGTCGTGTGCGTCCTCGCGGTGGCCGCGGCCGTCGTCGCCTTCGTGGACGGCAGCCTCCTCGGGATCGTCTGGGTGCTGCTGGCCGGCCTCACGTCCAACATGGCCTGGTACTACCTGCGCAAGGCGAAGGCCGAGAAGGCCGCGCGCGCTTCCTGAGTGAGCGGCGCCGGTGCCCGGCAGGCCTTACGGGGCCGTGCAGAGGCCCTCGCCCTCCTGCCAGAAGCGGTAGAGGTCGCGGCCGCAGTAGGTCTCCAGGTCCGAGACGCCCAGGCCCGACAGCACGCCCTCCACCACGTCGAAGAAGAACGCGTTCACCTCCGGGATCCACAGCAGCGCGAAGACGGCGATCAGTCCGAACGGCGCCAGCGGCGCCACCTCCCGGCGCACGTTGTACGACAGCCACGGCTCGATGACCCCGTAGCCGTCCAGGCCCGGGACCGGCAGGAAGTTCAAGATCGCCGCCGAGACCTGGAGCAGCGCCAGGAAGGCGAGCGCGTAGCGGAACGCCATCGGCACCCCGTCGAGGGCGTCCAGCCAGAACGGCGCCGTGCAGACGACGGCGAACGCCACATTGGTCAGGGGGCCCGCCGCCGAGACCATGCTGTGCTTCCAGCGGCCGCGGATCCGGTCACGCTCGATGTAGACGGCGCCGCCGGGCAGGCCCAGCCCGCCCAGGATCACGAAGAGCACCGGCAGGACGATGCTCAGCAGCGCGTGCGTGTACTTGAGGGGATTCAGCGTCAGGTAGCCCTTGGCGCCGACCGAGATGTCACCGCCGTGCAGGGCGGTGCGGGCGTGCGCGTACTCGTGCAGGCACAGGGAGACGATCCACGCGGACGTCACGAACAGGAACACCGCGAGCCCGATGCTCGTCGCGTACCGCGTCCACACCGCCCAGCCGGTGACGGCCATGACGGCGAGAATGCCGAGGAATACCGAACTGATCTGCCGCTCGCCGCGGCTGCCCTGGTGACCCATGCCCGGAAACCTATCCCGGGGCCCTGGCGGAAATCGGTTCGGGGCCGGGACCGGGTCCGGTGACAATGGGCCGGTGCGTTACGCGATTCTCGGCACCACCCAGGCCATCCAGGACGACGGCACCACCGTCGCCGTCGGCGGAGCACGCCTGCGGGCGCTCCTGACCGCGCTCGCACTGCGACCGGGGCGCGTGGTCCCGGCGCACCTGCTCGTCGCCCAGGTGTGGGACGGCGACCCGCCGGCCGACGCGGTGGCCGCCCTGCAGGCGCTGGTCGCCCGGCTGCGGCGGGCGCTGGGGCACGCGGCCGTGCGCTCCGCCGAGGGCGGCTACCAGCTGGCCGCCGAGCGCGAGGACGTGGACCTGTACCGCTTCGAGCGGCTGGTCCGGGACGCGGCCGCGGCGCCGCAGCCGGCCGAGGCGGCCGCCCTGTACGAGGAGGCCCTCGCCCTGTGGCGCGGCCCGGCCCTCGCCGACCTGCCCGACCCGGCCGCGGAGGCCGCGCGCTGGGAGGCCGTACGGGCGGACGCGCGCCGGGGCCGGCTCGCGGCGGCCCTGGCCCTGGGCGAGGTGGAGCGGTCCCTGCCGGAGCTGACCGCGCTGTGCGCGCAGCAGCCGCTGGACGAGCCGTTGCAGGCGCTGCGGATCCGGGCCCTGCGCGACGCGGGACGCCCGGCGCAGGCCCTGGCCGCCTACGACACCGTCCGCCGCGAGCTCGCCGACCGCCTGGGCACCGACCCGGGACCCGCCCTGCGTGCCCTGCACGCCGAACTCCTGAGCCCGCCGGCCGCCGCCGGGCCCGCGGCGGACGCGCCGCCCCCGGCTCCGGCGCCCGCCGACTGCGCGGCCGCCTCCGGCCAGGGGAACCTCCGGGCGCGGCTGACCACCTTCGTCGGACGCGAGGACGACATCCGCGTCATCGGGGACGACCTCGCGCGAGCGCGGCTCGTCACGCTGCTGGGCCCCGGCGGGGCCGGCAAGACCCGGCTGTCCCAGGAGGCCGCGGAGGCCCACGAGGCGCGCGGCGACTGGCCCGACGGGGTGTGGCTCGTCGAGCTGGCCCCCGTCGACGACCCGGAGGACGTGGCCGAGGCGGTGCTCGCCGCGCTCGGCGCCCGGGAGACCAAACTGCGCGGCGCCGCCGCCGAGGAGCTGCGGGCGCTCACCGACCGCGCCGGGGACGATCCCCTGAACCGCCTCGCCGAGCACTGCGCCCGGCGCCGGATCCTGCTGCTGCTCGACAACTGCGAACACGTCATCGGCGCGGCCGCCGAGCTCGCCGAGCGGCTCCTCACCCACTGCCCCGGCGTGCAGATCCTGGCCACCAGCCGCGAACCCCTCGGCGTACCGGGGGAGTCGCTGCGCCCGGTGGAGCCGCTGCCCGACCCGATCGCGCTGCGGCTGCTCGGTGACCGCGGGGCCGCCGCCCGGCCCGGGTTCACCGTGGACGAGGACCCGGAGGCCGCCGCCGAGATCTGCCGCCGCCTCGACGGTCTGCCGCTGGCGATCGAGCTGGCGGCGGCGCGGCTGCGGCTGCTGACCCCGCGCCAGATCGCGGACCGGCTCGACGACCGCTTCCGGCTGCTGACCAGCGGAGCCCGTACGGTCCTGCCCCGCCAGCAGACCCTGCGGGCCGTCGTCGACTGGTCCTGGGACCTGCTGGACGCGTCCGAACGGGCCGTCCTGCGCCGCCTGTCGGTCTTCGCCGGCGGCTGCGACCTGGCCGCCGCCGAGGCCGTCTGCGCGCAGGGGTCCCTCGACGTGGCCGACGTCCTCGGCTCCCTCGTCGACAAGTCCCTCGTCGTCGCCACCCCCGGACCCGACGGCTCCGGCATGCGCTACCGGCTGCTGGAGACCGTCGGCGAGTACGCCGCCGAGCGCCTCGCCGCCGCCGGCGACGACCGGGAGGACACCGGACGCCGCCACCTCGTCCACTACCGCGAACTGGCCCGCGCCACCGAGCCCCTGCTGCGCGGCCACGGCCAGCGGGCCGCCGCCGACCGCCTCGCCACCGAGTACGAGAACCTGCGTACGGCCCTGCGCCGCGCCGTCGCCACCCGCGACGGCGAGGAACTGCTGTGCCTGATCCACTCCATGGGCTGGTACTGGCACATGCACGACCAGCGCGCCGAGGCCCGGCACTGGGCCGACGCGGCCGCCACCCTCGGACCCAACCCCTTCCTGGCGCCGCTGACCCCCGCCGAGCCGGTGTACGAGCGGCTCGTCGACTCGCCCCCGCCCTACAGCGGCGAGCTGCTCGCCGAGGGCTGGCGCGCCGTCCACCTGGTCCGGCTGGCCTCCCGGGACCAGACGAACGCCACCTGGGACAGCCCCGAGGTGCGGGTCCAGATCGACGGGGTGCTGGCCACCTACCGGCCCGGACTTCCGCAGACCTGCCGGACCCCCGGCTCCCTGTGGATCTACGCCGTCATGATCGCGGGCGACCCCGGGCTGCTCAAACGGGTCGTCGACGAGACCGTGGAATCCGCCCGCGCCCTCGGCTACCGCTGGGAACTGGCCTCCGCGCTCCAGCTGCGCGCCAACATCCTGGCCAACCGCGCCGACTGGGCGGGCGACGCCTCCCGCGACGCCGACGAGAGCCTGGCCCTCTTCCGCGAGCTCGGCGACGCCTGGGGCTGCGCCGAGGCGCTCTCCGCCCGCGCCGAGTCCCGCGAGAAGCGTGGCGAGTACGGGCCGGCCGCCCGGGACTACCGCGAGGCGATCGCCTACGCCGAACGCCTCGGCGCCAAGGCGCAGGTGACCGTCCTGCGCGTACGGATGGCCGGGACGCTCACCGAGGCGGGCAGGATGGAGGAGGCCGAGCAGATCCTCACCGAGGTCACCGCCACGGTGCAGCGGTTCGGCAACGAGGCCATGCCCGCCGCCCGAATGTTCCTCGCGGGCATCCTCGGCCGCACCGGCCGGATCCCCTCGGCGCGCAAGCAACTGCAACTGCTGCGCGACGAGTTCGCCTTCGGCGCCTTCGCGGTCTTCGACGGCTTCCTCCTCGGGACGATGGCCTGGCTGGACAACCAGGAGGGCCACCACGAGGAGGCCCGCGAGCGGCTGCGGCAGGCCATGACCTCCATCCAGGATCCGATGGCGCGGATGGTGGCCCCGCAGATGCCGGCGATCTACCTGATGACCGCGGCCGTCTCCCTGAGCTCGCTCGGCGGCCCGCAGCGGGCGTACGACGCCGCCCGGCTGATCGGCGCCTACGGCGCCCACCTGCCGCCCGGGCACTTCCCCGTCACCACGGAACGCGAGGACCGCGCCCTCGCCGAGAAGCTGGCACGGTCGGCGCTCGGTGACCGCGCCTACGAGGAGGCGTACGCCGAAGGCGGCGGCCTCACGCTGGAGGAGGCCACCGCCCTCATCTGACCCGGCCCCCGGCCGGTGTCCGTCCGGGACGCGATCCGGAACGGATCGGTCCGCGGGTCAGGTCTTCTGGCGGAACTTGCGCACCGCGAGCGGCATGGTGGCCGCCGTGATGGCGACCGACCAGGCCAGGGTCATCCACACCGAGTCGCCCACCGGAGTCCCGTTGATCAGGGCCCGGGCCGCGTCGGCCAGGTTGGACAGCGGGTTGTAGTCCGTGAAGGACTGCAGCCAGCCCGGCATGGTGGTCGGCGGCGCGAAGATCGAGCTGCCGAACTGGAGCGGCATCAGGACGATCATCGCCATGCCCTGGACGGCCTGCGCGGTCTTCAGGGTGAGGCCGAGCAGGATGAAGATCCACATCAGTGAGGCGCCGAAGACGGCGGACAGACCGATGGCCAGGAACAGGTCCAGCACCGACCCCTTGATCGACAGGCCGAGGATGAAGCCCACCGTGAGCAGGATCGCGATGGCGACCATCATCCGGCCGATCTCGACGACGATCTTGGCGAGGAGGACGGAGGACCGGGCGATGGGCATGGACCGGAAGCGGTCCATCACGCCCTTCTTGAAGTCGTCGTTGACGCCGGTGCCGACCGCCATCGAGATGTTCATGCCCATCATGGCCATCAGGCCGGGGATCACGTAGTTGACGTACGCGTCCTGGTTGCCCTTGCCGGAGATCGCACCGCCGAAGACGAACACGAACAGCAGCGTGAAGATGATCGGCATGAACAGGACGTCGAACATCGACTCCGGGTCCTGCTTGATCTGCAGGGCGTTGCGGCGCACCAGCGCGCCGATGTGCCGCAGGTTGGCCCGCAGGCCGATCCGGCCCTCGCCGCCCCCGGCGGCCACCGGGGCCGGACCGGGCGCGGTGGGCGCGGGCTTCGTCGTGGTTACGGTGCTCATGCCGCGACCTCCTCGGTCTTCTCGGTGGGGACGGATTCCGCGACGGCGGTGGGCTTCTGGCCGGTGATGGACAGGAACACCTCGTCGAGGCTGGGCAGGTAGGTGCCGAGGTCGGCGATCGCGTACCCGCGGGCGGCCAGCAGGCCGACCACGGCGGTCAGCTGCTCGTCGCTGAGGATCGGGACCAGCAGCACGCCCTCGTCCGGTACGGCCTGGGTGCCGGCCACGCCGTCCAGTCCGGCCTCGGACAGGGCGCGGGCCATGCCCGGCAGGTCGGCGGAGGCCACCGGGCGGATCCGCAGGGTGCGGCCGCCCACGCGCGCCTTCAGCTCGTCGACCTTGCCGTTGGCGATGACCTTGCCGCGGTCGATCACCGTCAGCTCGCTGGCGAGCTGCTCGGCCTCCTCCATGTACTGGGTGGTGAGCAGCACGGTGGCGCCCTCGGCGACCAGCCGCTGGACCTCGTCCCACACCTCGTTACGGGTGCGCGGGTCGAGACCGGTGGTCGGCTCGTCCAGGTAGAGCACGGCCGGGTTGCCGATCAGCGAGGCGGCGAGGTCGAGCCGGCGCCGCATGCCGCCGGAGTAGTTCATCGCGGCCTTCTTGGCCGCCTCGGTCAGGGAGAACCGCTCCAGCATCTCGTCCGCGCGGCGGCGGGAGTCCTTGCGGGAGAGGTCGAGCAGCCGCCCGATCATGTAGAGGTTCTCCCAGCCGGAGAGCTTCTCGTCGACCGAGGCGTACTGGCCCGTCAGGCCTATGGTGCGGCGCAGCTGCCGGGGCTGGCGGACCACGTCGTAGCCCGCGACGGTCGCGGTCCCGGCGTCGGGGACGATCAGGGTGGAGAGGCAGCGCACCAGCGTGGTCTTGCCGGCCCCGTTGGGTCCGAGGACCCCGAGGACCGTGCCCTCGCGGACGTCCAGGTCGACACCGTCCAGGGCCTTCGTCTCGCCGTAGTGCTTGACCAGCCCCCGTACTTCAACGGCGTTGGGGTTCTTGTCGTTTCGCGTCATGTCCACCATGGGACCACCCGCCACCGACAAAGCACCGACAGCGGACCGACAACCGGCTGACAGCCACCTGACGAAGGAGCGGCGAAGGAGCGGCGAACGCACGGCAGCCCGCCGACGCGGGGTCGACGGGCTGCCGGGGCTTGCGGGCTAGCGAGGCCCAGGGGGCCCGGTTGCCTCAGTGGAAGGCGTGCTCCGCCTGCGGGAAGGTTCCGCCGACCACGTCCTCGGCGAAGGCCTTCGCCGCGTCGCCCATGGTCGCGCGGAGGTTCGCGTACTGCTTGACGAACTTCGGCATCTTCCCGCCGGTCAGGCCCATCATGTCCGTCCACACCAGTACCTGCGCGTCGCACTCCGCGCCCGCGCCGATGCCGACCGTCGGGATGTGCAGGGACCGGGTGACCTCGGCGGCCAGCTCGGCCGGCACCAGCTCCAGCACCACGGCGAAGGCGCCCGCGTCCTGCGCCGCCTTCGCGTCGCGCAGCAGCCGGTGCGCGGCCTCGTCGCCGCGGCCCTGCACCCGGTAGCCCATGGCGTTGACCGACTGCGGGGTCAGGCCCAGGTGGGACATGACGGGGATGCCGGCCTGCACGATCAGCTCGGTCTGGGCCAGCGACCGCTCGCCGCCCTCCAGCTTCACCGCTCCGACCCCGGCCTCCTTCACGAGACGGGTGGCGCTGCGCAGGGCCTGCACGGCGCCTTCCTGGTACGAACCGAACGGCATGTCGCCGATCACCAGCGCACGGCGCGTGCCGCGCACGACGGCCGCCGAAAGCATGGTCATCTGGTCCATCGTCACCGGGACGGTGGAGTCGTAGCCGAGGTGGCAGTTGCCCATCGAGTCGCCCACGAGGATGACCGGGATGCCGGCCTCGTCGAACACGGACGCGGTCATCGCGTCGTAGGCGGTCAGCATGGGCCACTTCTCGCCGCGTTCCTTGGCGAGGGTCAGGTCGCGGACGGTGATGCGCCGGGTGCCGGTGCCTCCGTACAGCGTGGGGGAGGATGCGGGTTCGCGGGCAGGCGAAACGGCATGCGTCATTGCAACTGCTCCTTGTGTCATCTCGAGGCGCCCTCACGGCGTCCCCGGACTCACCCACCATGGTGGCATCCGCGTGGCCGAAGGCGGAAGTGCTGGGGAGCGCGCGCCCCGCCACACGATGCAATGTGCGCGTTTCGTGACAAGCGGAACCCGTGGCGTACGGCCGTTCGTCCTCCCGGACGTACGACCGTGAAGGACGGTCGTGACGTACGGCACGTAAGGCTTCGTCGATCGCCTAGGGTCAAGGGGCGGGGACGGAGCGCGAGCACGGCAGTGAGGGCAGTGGCATGGCACAGGCGTACATGACGGAGTCGGGGAACGGCGGCTCGGACCCCGAGCCCTCCGCGTCCCGCTTCCGACGCCGGCTGGCCGACCTGCGCAAAGACCCCGGAATCTGGCGCCGCGGATGGGTGCTGGCGGGGATCGCCACCCTGATCTCGCTGGTCATGATCTTCCACGCGGACCTTCCCAACGACGTGGGCAACCTCGGCAGCCTCACCGAGACCTTCCTGCCCTGGCTGGGCGTGGCCGTCCCGGCCCTGCTGGCCGGGGCCGTGATCCGCAAGTCCGCGACCGCGCTGATCGCCGTACTGCTGACCGCCGCGGTCTGGGCGAACCTCTTCGGCGGCCTGGTCACCGACAAGTCCGGCTCCGGCGGCAACCTCGTCGTCGCCACCCACAACGTGGACGCCGACAACCCCGACCCGCGCGGCACCGCCGAATCCGTCGCCCGGTCCGGCGCCGACGTCCTGGCCCTGACCGAGCTCAAGGGCAGCGCCGTCCCCGTCTACGAGAAGGCGCTCGCGGCCACGTACAAGTACCACGCGGTCGAGGGCACCGTCGGCCTGTGGAGCAAGTACCCGGTGAGCGCCGGCGCGCCCGTCGACATCAGGATGGGTTGGACCCGCGCCATGCGCGCCACCGTCGACACCCCCCAGGGGAAGGTCGCCGCCTTCGTCGCCCACCTGCCCTCGGTCCGCGTCAAGCTGAACGCCGGCTTCACCGCGAACCAGCGCGACGACAGCGCCGACGCGCTGGGCGCCGCGCTCGCCGCCGAACCGCTGAAGAAGGTCATCCTGCTCGGCGACCTCAACGGCACCATGAACGACCGCGCGCTGTCCGAGGTCACCTCCCAGATGCGCTCCACCCAGGGCGCGGCGGGCGACGGCTTCGGCTTCAGCTGGCCCGCCGAGTTCCCGATGGCCAGGATCGACCAGATCCTGGTCCGCGGGATCCGGCCGGAGGCCTCCTGGACCCTCCCGCGCACGGGCAGCGACCACCTGCCGGTCGCCGCCCGCCTCACCGTCAAGCCGTAGCCGGCGGTAAGGGCCGCTACGCCCGCTCGCGCCAGCCGTTCGTGATGGGCAGCCGGCGGTCCTTGCCGAAGCCCTTCGCGGAGATCTTCGTGCCCGGCGGGTACTGGCGGCGCTTGTACTCCGCCGTGTCCACCATCCGCAGCGTCCTGGCGACCAGCTCCCGGTCGAAGCCGGCCGCGACGATCGCCTCCATGCCCTGGTCCCGGTCCACGTACAGCGCGAGGATCGCGTCGAGCACCGGGTAGTCCGGCAGCGAGTCCGTGTCCACCTGCCCCGGGCGCAGCTCGGCGCTCGGCGGCTTCACGATCGAGTTCTCCGGGATCGGCGGGATCTCGCCGCGCTCGACGGCGGCCCGGTTGCGGTAGTGCGCCAGCCGGAACACGTCCGTCTTGTACACGTCCTTGATCGGGCCGTACGCGCCCACCGAGTCGCCGTACAGGGTGGAGTAGCCGACGGCCAGCTCCGACTTGTTGCCCGGGGCCAGCACGATGTGGCCCTCCTGGTTGGAGACCGCCATCAGCATCGTGCCGCGCAGCCGGGACTGGAGGTTCTCCTCGGCCAGGCCGGTGAGGCCGAGCGATCCCATGTACGCGTCGAACATCGGCTCGATGGGCACGGTCCGCAGGTTCAGGCCCGTTCGCTCGGCCAGATCGGCCGCATCGCCCTTGGAGTGGTCCGAGGAGTACTTCGAGGGCATCGAGATGCCGTACACGTTCTGCGCGCCGATCGCGTCGCAGGCGATGGCGGCGACCAGCGCCGAGTCGATGCCTCCGGAGAGCCCGATCAGGACGGAGCGGAAGCCGTTCTTCCTGACGTACGCGCGCAGGCCCACGACCAGCGCGTCGTAGACCTCCTCGTCGTCGTCGAGCCGGTCGGCGTACCCACCGGGGACGACCGGTTCGTACGGCTCCACGGGCTCCTCGGAGAGGACCACGCGGTCGATCCGCAGCCCGTCGTCCACCACGCCCTCGGGCGCGTCGGCGCGCGCCGCAGGGAGGTCGAGGTCGACCAGGACGCAGCCCTCGGAGAACTGCGGTGCGCGCGCGATGACTTCGCCGGCGGAGTCGACGACGATCGAGTCCCCGTCGAAGACCAGCTCGTCCTGACCGCCGATCATCGCCAGGTAGGCGAGCGTGCAGCCGGCCTCCTGGGCCCGCTTGCGGACCAGTTCCAGGCGCAGGTCGTCCTTGTTGCGCTCGTACGGGGAGGCGTTGATCGAGACCAGCAGCCCGGCCCCGGCGGAGCGCGTGGCCGGGACCCGGCCGCCCTCCTGCCAGAGGTCCTCGCAGATGGCCAGGGCCACGTCGACGCCGTGGACCCGGATCACCGGCTGGGTGTTGCCCGGTACGAAGTACCGGAACTCGTCGAACACGCCGTAGTTGGGGAGGTGGTGCTTGGCGAAGCGCAGGACGACCTGCCCGCGGTGCAGCACGGCGGCCGCGTTCTCGGGGGAGCCGGCCGGGCGGCCGAGCCGGGGCGTGGCCTTCTCGGTGCGGTCGAGGTAGCCGACGACGACCGGCAACTCGCCGAGCCCCTCGGCCGACAGGCGCTGGGCGAGCTCGCGCAGCGCGGTGCGGGAGGCCTCGACGAAGGACCCGCGCAGGGCGAGGTCCTCGACGGGGTAGCCGGTCAGCATCATCTCCGGGAACGCCACGAGGTGGGCGCCCTGCTCGGCGGCGTGCCGGGTCCAGTGGACGACCGAGTCGCAGTTGGCCGCGATGTCGCCGACGTGCGAGTCGATCTGATTCAGAGCGAGGCGTAGTTGAGGCACGGGGCCCAGTCTAATCGTCTTTCTGACGCGATGTCCTGGGCCCCGGCTCTCCCACGGCCCGCGTCAGCCGATCGGGCCGCCGAACTTGGCGGGCGCGAGCAGGGTGGCCGGACTGATGTCCGCACTGATCTTCGTCGTGCCCTCGGGGACCTCGTAGGCGACGACGCCGCTCGCGGAGGCGCCCGGCAGGATGTCGCCCCTGATCATCTTCGGCAGGTCGCCGTCGAAGACGATCTTGCCGGTCATGCCGTTGTCGTCACGGACGTTGGGCATCGCGTAGATGACGTTCAGGGTCTTGTCGGAGTCGTTGGTGATGGTGACGGTCATCTGGACCGCGTTGCCCACCTTCAGGTACTCGCTCTTCGTCACGTACTTCTTCGGCACGCTGATGCTGACCTTGACGCCGCTCGGGTACGTGAACGTCTCGCCGAACGCCAGCGCGCTGGTCATGCCCGGGACCTGGGAGGGCGACGGGGACTTCGAGGGGTACGAGGGCTTCGACGGATACGGGTACGGCGTGGCCGACGGCCACGGGGCGCCGCTGGGGTACGGGCCCAGCTCCATCTGCTCCTCCTCGATCTTCCGGTCGATGCGGTCGACGACGCCGACGGTGAGGAAGAAGCCGACGGCGGAGGCACCGAGCCCCAGCACGCCGAGGACGGTGCCGAGGATGGCCAGCGGCTTGTGCGGCCCGCCCTTGGAGGCGCGGACGAGGGCGCCGATGCCCAGGCCGATGCCGACCACGGCGGTCAGGGCGCCCGCCCAGAAGAGGAAGGGGATGAAGCCGAAGACGATGCCGAAGCCGCCGACGATGAGGGCGGCGATGGCCAGGCCGTTGGTGGCCGCCGGAGCGCCCTGCGGGTAGCCGGGGTACGGGCCCGGGCCGTAGCCGTGGGCGGCGCCGGGCTGGGCCCAGACGTTGCCGGGGGCGCCGGGGGCGCCGTGTGCGCCCGGGACGCCGTAGCCGCCTGCGGGCGGGGCCGGGGCGGCGGGTGCCGGGGTGGGCGGGGCGAACGGCATCGCGACGGTGGCGGGGGACGGGGCGGACGGGGCCGCGGGGGCCGCGGGGGCCGCCGGGGCGGGCGCCAGCGGGACGGTGGCCGGTTCGGTGGGCTCCGCCGCTTCGGGGGCGGTGGGGGAGGGCTGCAGCGGGACGGTCGCCTCTTCCGAGGCCGGGGTGGAGTCCGGGGCCGGGGTCGTGGAGGCCGCCGGGGCCGCCGGGGTCTTCTCCAGCGACAGCGCGGGTGCGGGCGCGGGCGTCGGCTCCGGCTCCGGTTCCGGCGTCGGCTCGGGTTCCGGCGTCGGCTCGGGCTCGGGGGAGGCGGGCTCGGGCGTGGGCTCCGGTATGGAGGCCGTCTCGGGAACGGGCGTGCCCGCGGGCTCCGTCGGCGGACCGGCGGGGGTGCTGGGCGGGTTCGGCGGAGTACTCATACCGGCGGGGTCGTCCTTTTGTCGCAGCAGCTCTGATCACCGCAAGAGTGCCATGCCGGCGCCCCGCCCCCATCCGAATTCCCGTGCGGTTCCGGTCACCGGCCGGAACCGGAACCGCACGGACGGGCCAGGCGTCCGTCAGAGCTGGTAGCCGAGGACCGTCATCATCCCGGACTCCGAGTGGTAGACGTTGTGGCAGTGCATCATCCACAGCCCGGGGTTGTCCGCGTCGAAGTCCGCGGTCAGCCTCTTGCCCGGCAGGAGGATCGCGGTGTCCTTGCGGGCCCCGCCCGCTCCGCCGCCCAGCGCGAACGTGTGCCCGTGCAGGTGTACCGGGTGCCACATCGCCGACTGGTTGCTGAACTCCAGCCGGACCCGCTCGCCCGCCTTCACCGGGTGCCGCTGGTCCGGGGTGTACGGCTTGCCGTCGAAGGCCCAGTTGTACCGGGCCATGGTGCCGGTGAGCCGGATCCGCACCGTACGGTCCGGCTCGCGGGGCGCCAGTACGGCCGGCCCCGCCGCCTTGAGCGCGTCGGCCATCACTGGCCGTACGTCCAGCTCGGCCGGCCGGGTCGCGGCGGTGGGCGCCGTCCCCGACCCGGTGCGCAGCACGGCGAGCGCCGACCGGCCCTTGCCCTCGGCCAGTGCGGTGAGCGGGAACACCCCGTCCTGCGCGGTGACCAGGACGTCGTACCGCTCGCCCATGCCCAGCAGCAGCGAGCTCGCCTTCGCGTGCTCCACCGGGAACCCGTCGGTGTGGGTGACCGTCAGTTCGTGGCCGCCGAGGGCGATCCGGAAGGCGGTGTCCCCGCCGGCGTTGATGATGCGCAGTCGGATCCGGTCGCCGGGGCGGGCGGTGAAGACCGACGGGTCGTCGGCCACGCGGCCGTTGATCAGGTAGTGCGGGTAGACGACGTCCCCCGCGTCCCCGCCGAGGAGTTCGCTGTTGCCGCCCATCATCACGTGGGAGCGCCCGCCGCCGGGTCCGGCCCCACCCCTGCCGGCGGGCGCGGGCGCCTGGCCGTGGGCGTGACCGCCGCCCGCCGCGGTCATGCCCTGGCGGAGCTCTGCGAGGACGGCGTCGGGCGTGGCTCCGTCCACTCCGTCGATCCAGTCGTCGAGGACGACGACCCACTCCTTGTCGTAGGAGAGCGGCTCCTTCGGGTCCTCGACGATGAGCGGGGCGTAGAGGCCGCGGTCCTGCTGGACCCCGGTGTGCGGGTGGAACCAGTACGTGCCCGGGTGCGTGACGGCGAACTTGTACGCGAAGGATCCGCCCGGGGCGATGTCCCGCTGCGTCAGTGCGGGGACCCCGTCCATGTCGTTGCGCAGTGCGATGCCGTGCCAGTGCAGGGAGGTGGCCGCCGGGAGGTTGTTGGCCAGGGTGAGGGCGAGGGTGCCGCCGGCGGTGGCCCGTACCTCCTGGCCCGGCAGCTTGTCCCCGTACGCCCAGGAGCGCACGGTGTGCCCGCCGCCGAGGTCGAGCGGGGTGGCGGTGGCGGTGATCTTGACCTCGGTGAGCGGTCCGGTGGCCTTGCGGGCGGCCTCGGCGGCCTTGACCTCGGGGCCGGCCGGGTCGACGTAGCCAGGCGGGCCGTCGGCGAGGGAACCGCCGTGGTTCATGGAGCCGTGGTCCGCACCGGTGGAACCGGAACCGGAACGGGAAGAGGACCCGGAGCCGGAGCAGGCGGAGAGCAGTCCGGAGCCGAGGACGGCGGCGGACGCGCCGAGGACGGCGCGGCGGGTGGTCGGACGGGTGGGAAGAGAGCGCATGGGGGCACCTCGTGGGTGTGGTGGTACGGGTTCAAGGGCGCGGTCCGGCGCCGCCCCACGGCCGTGCGCACAGGAAGGCGCGCGGGCGTGCGGGCCTGCGGGCACGGGGGCATGGGGGGCGGCGGCGAGGCGGCCTATACCCGCAGAACCGCCAGCCGGGTGAGGAGTTCGCGTGGTGACGACGGGCCCGGGCCACCGGACCGGCCGGGTATGCGGGCCGCGCCCCCGAGCGGCGCGGTGTCGCGGGAGCCGGCCGGTCCGGCGCCGAGGTACAGCAGGACGAGCCCGGTGAGCACGGTGACGCAGACGGACAGGGGGTCCATGCCGGTGCCGGTGCCGGTGCCGACGGCGGCGGTGGGCAGGGGCGCCCCGGCCACCGGTATCGGGTCCTGCGCGTGCACCCGTTCCGCTGTCCGGGTGTGACCGACGGAGGCAACGGAGTGGCCCGCGGGCGCGTCCTCCCCGGCATGGGAGTCAGCCGGATGGCCCAGGGAGTGCATGGTGACGAGGCCCAGCAACAGCGCGGCGAGCAGCAGCAACCGGGCCCCCGGGCCTGCTCGCTCGTCACTGCGCGTCATGCGCGGAACCCTACCCCCGGTGGGTATCCGATCATAGGACCGACCCTGGATCCTCCTAGGATTAGTCACACTATGTCCCCCCATGGTCTCTCTCTGCGGACCGCCTGGCCGGTCGCCGTGCTCATCGGCCTCGCCGGAGCCGCCTACACGGCGTGGGTGCTCGAAGTCGTCCTCTCCACGGGCCTCAACCCCATCGAGACGTACGTCAGCGAGCTCGCCGCCCAGGACCAGCCGCTCGGCGGCCTGTTCCGGGCCACCGACTTCACCGCAGGCCTGCTCGCCTTCGCCGGGGCCCTGACTGCCCTGCTCGGGCTGTTGAGGCACGCCGCGTCCCGCCGCCCCTGGGCGGTCGTCGGCTGGGCCGGGGTCACCCTCTTCGGCGCGGCCACCGCCGCCGACGCCTGGCTGCCGCTGAGCTGCACGCCCACCGCGGACCCCGGGTGCGCGGCCCGGGAGACGGCCGGGCTCGTCCCCGCCACCCATCAGGCGCACGCCATCAGCAGCAGCCTCGCCATGACCGGAGCCCTGACCGGGGTGGTGGCCCTGACCGTGGCCGCGCGCCGCTACGGCTGGTTCGCCCCGCTCGCCCGCTACGGTCCCGCGCTCGTCGTCCTCGAACTGCTCGCCACCGTCTGGACCCTGTCCGCCATCGCGCTGTTCACCGCCGGGCGCGGGACCTGGGCCCTGGGGGCCGGACAGCGGCTCCAGGTGCTGTTCGTCGCGCTCTGGCTGGGCCTGCTCGCGTACTCGGTCCACAAGGAGCGCCTACCGCCCGCCCGCAAAGCGCACCGCAGGTGACCCGCACCGGCCGGTTCGTCCGCGTGGACGGGGCCGCGCTGCACGTCCTCGTCGAGGGCCGGGGCCCCGTGTGCGTGCTCAGCGCCGGGCTGGCGCTGGCCTGGTTCGACTGGGACCCGGTCGCCGCGCTGCTCGTCGCCCGCGGCCGTACCGTCGTCCGCTTCGACCGCCCCGGACACGGGCTCAGCGCTCCGGCCACCGTGCCGCCGACCACCGCCGGGGAGGCCCGCCGGATCGCAGGCCTCCTGGACGCGCTGGGCCTCACCGGCCCCGTCACCGTCGTCGGGCACTCGATCGCCGGGTTCCACGCCGAGGCCTTCGCCCGCCTGTACCCGCAGCGCACCGCCGCCCTGGTGCTGGTCGACTCCAGCGTGGAGGAGACCCCCCGCGCCCTGCTGCCCGCAGGGCCCCGCACCGCGGCCGCCCGCGCGCTCGGCCGGGCCGTGAGCGCCGCGGGCCTGCCGGCCGCGCTGGGGCCCGCGGTGCGCCGGGCGGCCGTACGGGCCTCGCGCACCGGCGGCTCCGACCCGGCCGCGCGTGACCTCGTACGACGCTGCTACGGCACGGGCCGCGTCTGGCGCGGCGCCCTGCTGGAGAACGCCCGCTACCCGGACATGGCGGCCGAGCTGCTCGCGCTGCGCGCCGCGTACCCGCTGGCCGCGCCCGCCACCGTCCTCGCCGCCCACGACGGCTCCCGCGGCCGGCGCGCGCTGCGCTGGCCGGCCCGCCAGGCGGAGCTCGCCGCGCGGCTCGGCGCCCGCTTCGAGGTGGCCGGGCCCGCCGGCCACCTGGTCATGCTGGACCGCCCGGACCAGGTGGCCCGGGCGGTCCTCGCAGCGCGGGAACCGGGTCAGCGCCTGGCGTAGACCTTTTCGACGAAGCCGGCCAGCTGGTCCTCCGACAGGTGCTGGGCCAGGTCGGCCTCGCTGATCATGCCGACCAGCTTCTTGTCCTTGATCACGGGCAGCCGCTTGATCTGGTGGCTCTCCATCTCCTCCAGCACCTCGGAGACGTCCGCGCCCGCGTCGATCCAGCGCGGGGTGCCCTGGGCCATGTCACCGGCGGTGGTCTTCGACGGATCGTGGCCCTTGGCCACGCAGCCCACGACGATGTCGCGGTCGGTCAGGATGCCGCACAGCCGCTCGTCGGCGTCACTGATGGGCAGCGCGCCCACGTTGAGACGGCTCATGAGCTCTGCGGCCCGGTCCAGGGTCTCCGTGGCGGGGATCCACTGGGCCCCTTCGTGCATGATCTCTCCGGCGGTGGTCATTCGTGTTCAACCTCCTGAGCGCCGTTGTGCGGCGGACCCGGACGGACCCGCCTCGGCGCCCTCCTGGCCGCGGCCTGGTCATGCGGCCTGGTCACGGGGCCTGGCCATGGGGCCGTCCGGCGTACGCGCCTCCCCAGGGGGGAGTACACGCCCGTACGGGTGAGAGGGCGCCTCCCACCACCGTACGAGCGTGTCCCGTCACCCGCGCGGCGCGGCCCCGCGCTGCTTGAGCATGTCCGCCATCAGGGTGAGCTCCGAGCGCTGGGCGTCGACCATGCCCTGCGCCAGCGCCCGCTCGACCGGGGTCTCGCACTGCCGCGCGCATCCCTCGGCCATCACGACGCCGCCCTGGTGGTGGTCGGTCATCAGCTGGAGGAAGAGCACCTCCGCGTCCCGGCCCTCGACCGCGCCCAGCCGGGCCAGCTCCTCCTTGGTGGCCATCCCGGGCATCAGCGCGCCGGGCTTGGCCGCGCCGTGGCCCGCGTGCCCGCCGTGGCCGCCCGAGGTGCCCATCCAGGACATGGGCGGCTCGTCGGCCACGACCTTCGGCAGCCCCCACAGGTCCAGCCAGCCGAGCAGCATGCCCCGCTGGTTGGCCTGGGTGTTGGCGATGTCGTAGGCGAGGGTGCGCACGGCCTCGTCCTGGGTGCGGTCGCGGACGATGAAGGACATCTCCACCGCCTGCTGGTGATGCACCGCCATGTCGCGGGCGAAGCCCGCGTCCGGCGAGTGCAGCCCGGGCGTCCGCGGCGCGGCGGGTGCGGCCACGGAGCCGCTGCCGCCGTCGTTCCCGTTGGCGGCGGAGACGGTGGCCGCCGCCGCGAACAGCAGGGCCAGCAGGACGGCCGCGCCGGCGATCCAGTACGTACGCGGGACGCCGGCGCGGGGGAGCGGGCGGCTCACTTGCCGGCCACCCCGCTCGTGCAGGCCGCGCCCGGCTCCGGGGTCTGCTCACCCTGCACGTACTTGGTGAAGAACTGCGCCACCCGGGGATCGTCGGCGCTGTCCACGGTCAGCTGCTTGCCCCACGCGCTGAGCATGATCGAGCCGGTCTGCTCCTTGACCGGGCTCATCAGCGAGTACGGGGTCTTCTCCACCCTCGCGGAGAGCTTGTCGACGTCGGCCTTGGGCGCCTTCTCGTTGTACGTCACCCACACCGCCCCGTGCTCCAGCGAGTGCACGGCGTGCACCTCGGGCACCGGGTTCGCGTAGACGTCGCCGTTGCAGTTCATCCAGCGGGGGTGGTGGTCACCGCCGACCGGCGGGTTCATCTCGTACTTCACCGGCGTCTCGACGTGATTGCGGCCGAACTTCGTCGCGTCCCACAGCTGCTCGCCCTCCACGGGCTTCTTCCGGAGCTCCTGCTGCTCCTTGAACAGCTTCACCGCGGCGTCCTTCTTGCGCTGCTCGGTCTGCTTCTGGTCGATCAGCACCCACGCGCCGAATCCGACGAGGCCGACGACGACGGACGAGGCGACCGTGATCGCGATGGCCTTGTTGCGCCGCTCCCGCACCTGGTCGGCGCGGCGCATCTCGGCTATGCGCGCCTGGCGGGAGTGCGGGTCGGTGTGCTGGGGGGTCCTGCCGGACTTGCTGGCCATGTGCCCTGGTTCCTTCTGCTGAGGGGGGTGGACGGAACGCGAAACCAAACCGGACCGATCAGGTCCGTAGCACCTGGAGGGCATGCAGGTCCGGGGCGCGGGCCGCACGCCCGGGCGGCCGTACCCCTGCGGCCCCGGCGGCCCGCGCGACGGGCGGCGGGTCGCCGCCGGCCACGGTGACGGCGGGCGGCGGCGTGGGCAGCACGCCCGGGGTCACGTGCTCCAGGGACGAGCAGCCGGGCAGGTCGTACGGGGACGCGCAGACGGCGCGGGCGGCGCGGCCTTCCGTGGCGCCGGCGCCGGCCTGCGGGCCGGCCTGCGGGGCGGCCTGCGGGGCGGCGTGCGGCTCGCCGGCCGGGAGGGCGGGACGGGCACAGAGGAACAGCACGCCGATCAGTACCCCGAGCACGGGCACCAGCAGGGCACACCGGAACGCGAGACGTCCACGACGCCCCTGCTGCCCGCGACGCCCCTGCTGCGTGTACCGCTGTTGCGTGTACTCCCGGCCCCCCATGGGCGCAGATGGTAATGCTCATGACGGGACCGAGGTCAGAGCGGGGGTGTCACGACCTTTGCGGGGTGCGTAATGTGGCGGAAACCACCGCTGGCGATACTGGTCCGCCCCCAGCTGTGCGCCGGGCGCCCCTCGGCGGTGGTGCACAGGCCGTCTGAACTGCGAGGATGAAGGCATGGACAAGCAGCAGGAATTCGTCCTCCGGACGCTTGAGGAGCGCGACATCCGCTTCGTGCGCCTGTGGTTCACCGACGTGCTGGGCTTCCTCAAGTCCGTCGCGGTCGCCCCCGCGGAGCTGGAGCAGGCCTTCGACGAGGGCATCGGCTTCGACGGCTCCGCCATCGAGGGCTTCGCGCGGGTCTACGAGTCCGACATGATCGCCCGGCCCGACCCGAGCACCTTCCAGATACTGCCGTGGCGCGCCGAGGCACCCGGGACCGCCCGGATGTTCTGCGACATCCTGATGCCGGATGGCTCCCCGTCCTTTGCGGACCCGCGCTACGTCCTCAAGCGCATCCTCGCCAAGACCTCCGACCTGGGCTTCACCTTCTACACCCACCCGGAGATCGAGTTCTTCCTGCTGAAGGACAAGCCGCTCGACGGCACCCGGCCCACCCCCGCCGACAACTCCGGCTACTTCGACCACACCCCGCAGAACGTCGGCATGGACTTCCGCCGCCAGGCGATCACCATGCTCGAATCGATGGGCATCTCGGTCGAGTTCAGCCACCACGAGGGCGCCCCCGGCCAGCAGGAGATCGACCTGCGCTACGCCGACGCGCTCTCCACGGCCGACAACATCATGACCTTCCGCCTGGTGATGAAGCAGGTCGCCCTGGAACAGGGCGTCCAGGCCACCTTCATGCCGAAGCCCTTCTCCGAGTACCCCGGCTCGGGCATGCACACCCACCTCTCCCTCTTCGAGGGCGACCGCAACGCCTTCTACGAGTCGGGCGCCGAGTACCAGCTCTCCAAGGTCGGCCGCTCCTTCATCGCGGGCCTCCTGCGGCACGCGGCGGAGACCGCGGCGGTCACCAACCAGTGGGTCAACTCCTACAAGCGCATCTGGGGCGGCTCCTCCCGCAGCGCCGGCGCGGGCGGCGAGGCCCCCTCGTACATCTGCTGGGGCCACAACAACCGCTCGGCCCTGATCCGCGTCCCGATGTACAAGCCGGGCAAGACGGGCTCCTCCCGCGTGGAGGTCCGCTCGATCGACTCGGGCGCCAACCCCTACCTCACGTACGCCGTCCTCCTGGCGGCGGGCCTCAAGGGCATCGAGGAGGGCTACGAACTCCCGGCGGGCGCCGACGACGACGTCTGGGCCCTCTCGGACGCCGAACGCCGCGCGATGGGCATCGAACCCCTCCCGCAGAACCTCGGCGAGGCGATCGCCCTGATGGAACGCAGCGAACTGGTCGCCGAAACCCTCGGCGAGCACGTCTTCGACTTCTTCCTGCGCAACAAGAAGCAGGAGTGGGAGGAGTACCGCTCGGAGGTCACCGCCTTCGAACTCCGCAAGAACCTCCCCGTCCTGTAATCGCATTTCAGGACACCTGCCACAGATATGTTGAACTTCGGGCTGAGGGTCGTGGACCGTCAGCCCGAAGCCGTCTTACCCCTCCTGGGCCATCGTGCGCGGAATCGTCGTCCCCTAGAGGCCGCCGACCGCCTTCCGGGCTCGCCCGTCGGCCCCTCCATCAGGTGGGTGTAGACGCGGAGTGTGAACCCAGGGTCTGTGGGCCCGAGGTGCTGAGCGCCTACTCTTCTCCCCGCTGTGCGGCAGGACGGACGCGTAGAAGAGCCGCAGCGCGTGCATCTCGCGCTCTTGCGTGGCCTGGTGGCGCTATCCGTCCGCGGCTGCGGCATGACGCCGACCTGGACGAGCGCCACCTTCTAGACACGGGCGTTGAAGTCAGTCCGGCGCACTGCGCCGCCACCCGAGAGGGAGAACAGCAGCCGCCTTCGTCATGGGGGACTGTCCGGGTGCAACCAGGCAGCATCACGTCCATGGGCGGGAAGTCCTAGCGGTGCTTGCGGAACACGTCAGCCGCGCGGGCAAGCGTCACCTTCCGCTCCTTGCTGCGCTTCGGCGGCGTGGAGACCAGGCTCGATCACCCCAACGAACGGCATGCCATCGAGACCGCGGGCGGGCACAGAGCACGCCACTAAACAGGGCTAGGCCGTGCTCGCCGACGGCTTGTTATCGCTACGGGCATCGATCAAAATCACATCATCCCTGTCACTTAGCCCGAGATCGGAAAGAATTCTTCGAGCTTTCATCTCGTGGGCTTCCGTGTACGAAATGATGACCTTGATCGAGTTTGCGGCGTCATTGGCCTGCTCATAGATCGCCACTTGATGTTCCAGATTTCGCTTCAAGTGGGAGTTGCTGGCGAGCTTGAACTCAATTAGCGTTTTATCGGTAGATCCGCTAGAAATCTTGTAGTCTACGGGGCCGCGTCCGTTATTAACCTCCCTATTGACGTCGAAAGCCGTCCCGTACCAGATAAGACCGAAAAACAGCTGAATCTCGGACTCCTGGCTGAACCCCCGCCCCCTCCTGTTGATCAGCCTGTAGCCGTCCTGGTGCTCGACGTACCGCTTGAAGGCATTTACTCGCGCGAGGCACTCGGCGCGAGAATCGGGGAGTTTTTCATAGAATCGGATTTTGGATTGCAGGTCGGAGATTACGTCATCCAACCCTTCGATGAAGGTGCTGACGAGGTCTTCTACCTTCAGGGCGCTCGAGTTGACCGCAATGTCACCCGAATCTTCCTTGAGTTTAATATAGTAGTCGACCAGCTCGGGGAATTGTCTGATAGTTGCAATTGCGGCCTCGTCAATCTCCTTACGTTTCGGCTTCTTGGAGAGGTGTCTATAGAAGTAGTTGCTCACCTGCTCACGGAGTTGGATATTCGAGACCGCAAGCGGGAGTTCGTGAAAATCCTTCACCAGATCACGCCTGTTAATCCACGTGTCATCGCGGGTGAGGATGTCCTTAGGCGTGAGCAGAATGAAGTCATCGCGCAATCGCGGCAGTACGTACTCCCCGTCCTCCCAAGTCTCTGTTTCGTAATTGAACCGCACTCTCCTCACGCGAAACGGCTTGCGAAGCTCCGGCTCAACGTTATCCAAAGTAAATCTTTGAGTGTAGTCGAGCAGGTATCCCTTGATCAAATTTGTCGTAAAATCGCTAATGGAGTCTCGACCAACGCCTCCTGTGATTAGGCAGATTTTTTCAGGGTGGCTCCCCTCCGTAACAGTCTCATGGCCGAAATTTTGGAACACCTCCGCCAATCCCTGATTGAGAGATCGGGCGAACGAAGCACCCAGCGCGCGGCCGCCATTTCCAAGCACCGTGAAGCCCAGCCAGTTCTGTTTCACCTCCTTGAAGTAGAACCAAGATTCAAGGAGCCCTGGAGCGAGTTTCCCTTCGGTTGATTTGTCTCGAAGGAAAGCCATGTAATTAAGGATTCCCTCGTGGAGGGTCCGATACTCCTCCTTCTCGCTATGGAAAAGGAGGAATGGGTCGATAAATAGTGGAAGGTCGCTGATTAGGCAGATGTCAAGGGCGCCATACTCCTCAATTCTGCCGCGAGTTACCCCAAAATGGTCAGAGAAGAAGACGCCCATCTTACCCCCATAGCTACTGCCTTTTTCGTCCACGCCAAGAGTCTCACAGGGGGGGCGAGCCAGGAGGCATGATTCCGATAGTCGGTTCGGCGGAAAGCAGGCGCTCGTGCCTCCGCCGCCTTCTGGGGAAGAGGGACTCGCGGCTCGACGACGGCATGCAAAGTGCTCAGGTTGATGCTCTGCTCGCCCTGGCCGCGGCTGCGTCATGCCGAGAGAACTCCTCATGGGAATCGTTGATCAACTCTGGTAGCCCCTGCTGGCTCGCTGCCGCCTATACGTGGATGTGAGGAGTCCGAAGGTGATCTCTCAGTCGATTGGCCCGCGCAGATATGCGAGGCGGGCCACCCGGAGCCGTGTGCTGAAGTTGCCGTACGTCGTGGGGGCCAGGCGTGGGACGTCTCTGGGTCGTCGGAGGCGGTCCAGGGAGACTTGCAGGAATAGTGACTGCCCCTCAGATGATCTTGGAGCAGATCCTGCAGGGTCCGCCTGGCGGCTGAGGCGGACATGACTTCCTCCGCAACAAGAGCCAGGAGTGAGAGGAATACCGCTCGCAAGTTGCGGTCTTCTAACCGCGCAAGACCGCCCGGTCTTGTAGGGGCAGGGCATCCGATACTCCGGGCTGGTGGTCGCGGTCCACCGCCGGAGTCGTTCCGTAATGCAAGCGACGGGCGGGACTTCGGCATCGCGCTCGACCGGCCGCCAGCGGCGCACCCGCGCCGGCATCGGGGCGCGTAGGGGGCGCGAGTTGGCGAAACGATACTGCGGCGGGCATTGGAGTGAACTGTCGTTCCCCTGGGTGCTCCCAGGCGTTGGACCGGCCGACGCGCACATCGACCAGCTGCGCGTCGTCGTTCCACAGATCCTTAGGGGAGTCATGCGTATTCGTTCTGCTGTCACCGCGTCCGTCCTGGCCGCCGGCATCCTGCTGGGCGGGGCCGGTGCGGCTCTCGCCAACGACGGGGTCGACATCGACTACTTCTCCGGCGGTCGCGCGGGCTTCTCGTCGAAGTGCTCCACGCTCGCCGCGGTGCCCGCCACCAAGCCCGGCTACACGGGCCCGACCTACACCTCCCACTGCCTCACGGACGGCGAGCTGGAGTGGGCGAAGGGCCACCACCTGGGCGCCTGATCCGGCAGCCTGTGCCGCGGGGGCGGACCGACGACGACGTCGCTCCGCCCCCGCGGCGTACCGGGACCAGGGAGGGCGGAGCCACCGGGCCTCGGGCAGTACCTTGCCCGGTCGGCCCGGATCCGCCTCAGCCCGCTGCGGACATGAATTCCTCGTGCCGCAGACGAGCCGTCTTGAGTAGCAGGGTCTGTAGCCGCTTGCGGTTGCGGCCCCGCGTTTTCAGAGCGTGGCAGTTGGGGCAGAGAGCGATCATCGTTTCCGGGGTGTCGGCTCCACCGCGGGCCAGGGGATTGACGTGGTCCACTTCGAGTATGGGGGCACCCGCGTCGGTACGTTCCTCGGGATGTCCCGGGCAATCACGGTTCTCGCACTTGTCCTGGCTACGGATCATTACCGCCTCGCGAGCTGTCACAGAGCGGTAGTAGCGCTCCACTTCCACGAGCCGGGAGCGACGTGTTCGACGGTCTGCCGTGCGGCGTGCCGCTGCGGTGAGCCGACGGTAGCGTTCGCGGCTACTGGAGACGTCCGACGAACCACCACGGGGAGGAATGCCGGCGGTGTCGTCGTGGACGGTCCCGTCGTCCTCTGCGAGGGCATCGAGCACCTCTGCCGGCCAGGTGTCACGCAGCGGTGAAGGGACAGGTGCGAGGACCCACACGAACTCGCGGCGCGCCAAGCCGTCCGTGCCGATACCCCAGCGCTGCCTCACCTGCACAATGACGACCCAGGACTCGAAGGACCACTGGCCTCCGTCGGGTTTGTGCCAATAGCGCAGCGCCCGCTGTTGCTGTTGATAGGCCTCCATGGAGCGGTTGCCGGAGACCATCCGCTGATGCCCGGTGAGGCCGTCCCCCGTATACCCGATCCAACCGATCTCGTTGATCGGGGCGTCCTGGTACGGTCCCTCGTCGTCGGAGTACACGCTCAGGATGCGGTCTCGGAGCGGCGTGATGCCCATGACCCGGTTGCCGCCGTAGACGTCCGAGATGGCATTCCTATTGGGGAAGGATTCGCCCACCCGGGGGCGGAGGGCTTCGCCCATGCGCTCCGCGAGGAGGTCTGCAAGGCCCAGGTCGTCGAGGAGGCCCGCCGGAGGGGGATTGAAGAAGGTCGACACGACATGGCTGGCCACGCGGGCAGCGATCTCGGGCTCGGCCGAGAGGAGCTCGTACGCGCTCTGCGGGAGCCCCGCAACGGGATCCACGGAGTTGAGTGCACTGAGCGTCGGCCGACGACCGTTGCTGGTGAGCGTCAGGGCTTCGACGTCGGCAAGCTCCCACAGGTCGGACGTTTTCAGGTGCCAGAACGGATAGAGGACTTGATCCGCGGTGGGCGGCACGTCCAGGTAGGTGGTCATCAGAGGGCCTACGGTGTCGCGGACCGTAGACCAACGGTGCTCACGGACCTCTCCCTGCACCGCCTTGCCGATGGCCCACAACAACAGGAACGGCCTGTGGAGGGCGCGCCCCTCGATTCGATTCGCCGGCGTCAACGATCCGACGAGTCCCATCAGTTCTGCTTCGACTGCCGACATCAGCACCTTCCTCGTGGACGACCCGCTACCCATCTCAGCACAGGGCTCTGACATCGCCGCCCCGGCGGCGTACCCGCCGCGCAGCTGAGGGCTGTGGGGTGTCAGTGGACCGCGCGGTGCCAGGTGGGACGGGTGCGGGTGGCGGGGGTGGTGGAGGTGTGGAGTTCGGCGTCCAGGCCCAGGACCGCCGTGGTGGTGGTGCCCGTGGCTTCGAGGACGGCCGCGGGGGCGCCCGCGAAGAGCATGCGGGACTCCGTCCACGCGGGCGGGCCGCCGAGGCCCGTGGTGCTGATGGTGCCGCTGTCCGCGCGGCCCGCCACCACGCGGCCCGCGGCGCCCACCGCGCCGTAGCCGGCCCGGCCGCCCGCCTCGGCGATGCTGGAGACCTGGGGCTTGGCGGCGGGGCCCGCCGTGACCAGGGCCGTGCGGACGACGCCCGAGTCCGGGCGGCGGAAGTAGAGGCGGACGCCCGCGCCGTCCGGGGAGGCCGAGAGCGGGACCGTCGTGGCGGGCAGGCCCGTCAAGGCCGGTCCCGTCAGCGGGGCGCCCGGGCGGGGCTGGATCCAGGCCAGGACCGACTCGGTCGTCGTGGCGTACACGTGGCGCCGCCCCGCGGCGTCGACGGCCGTCACCGGGTCGCTCTGCAGGTCGTCGCCGCCAAGGCGCTGCCACGGTGAGAAGGCGCCGTCCGGCTGCTGGACGGTGGCGCGCAGGGTGCGGCGGGAGTCGCGGAGGTAGACGGTGAGGCGGCCGTCCGCGTCCACGGCCGCCGCGGGTGCGCTGATCGCGGAGGTGCCGTCCTCGTCGGACGTCTCGGGGGTGCCCAGTGACTGCCACGGGCCGAAGGGGCCGTCGGGCGCGGACTGGACGGCGTACACGACCTCGCGCCGGTAGTCGGAGGGGGCGGGGCCGAAGGCCGTACGGGTGGCCAGGACGGCGACGCGGCCGTCCGGGAGGCGGACGGTGCCGGCGCCCGGGTCGATGCCCGTGCCCGGCAGGAGGGTCGGGCCCGCCCAGGCGCCGCCGGGGGCCCTCGTCCAGTACGCGCCCTGGCCGTCGAGCGTGGCGAACGCCCAGAGGCGGCCCGGGGTTCCCTCCGTCAGCCAGGACGTGTGGTCGGCGCGGGTGTAGCGCAGCGACTGGGCCCAGTTGCGCCCGGTCGGGTTGCCCGCCACCTTGCGGTCGCCGCAGCCGGAGGGGGATCCGCAGTAGTCCTGGTGGTCGTGCCACGCGTAGGTCCGCAGGAAGCCGGTCTTGGTCTCGGCCGTCTGCGGGTCCAGCGCGTGCGGGAGGGTGCTGTTGTGGTAGCCGAGGTAGTTCTGGACCGAGAACCGCGGCCGGTCCTTGACCTGGCCGGCGTAGACGGCGGTGGCGGCCTGGACGAAGCGCGCGCCGTACATGTGGTCCTGGTGGTCGGTGTAGCGGCCGTTCTCGCCGTAGCGGCCCGGCGTCGGGTCCTGCATCCGTATCGTCGTCGGCCGGTACCGCTCCAGGACCCCGGCTATCGCCTGTATCAGCTGGTCCTTCGTGTACGTGAACGGCTGCTTGACCGGGGTGCCGGAGGTCAGCTGGGACTCCAGCGCGGGTATGCGGCCGTTCCACAGGCCGCGCAGGCTCTCGGGGGTGTCCCCGGCGGTGCTGCGGGCCTCGCGCAGCATCAGCCACACCAGGTTGACCTGCGGTTTCGCTATGAGGACGTCGAGCTCGGCCCGGCCGCCGCCCGCGGTGGATATCACCGTGCGCTTCCACGCGCTGGTGCGGTCCCCGGTGGCCATCTGGGCGTAGGCGGAGCGTATGCCGTTCTGCCGGGCCTCCGCGTAGTGGGTGCGGTCGGCGGGCTGTTCGGGGTCTTGGGCGGCGCCGCCGCGGGCCTCGTTGCGGCCGTCGGACTCGCCGGAGGTCAGGTACGCGGTGGTGACCTGGGTGCCGGACAGCAGGGAGCGGCTGAGGTCCGGGTTCATGAAGAAGAGGTCGTCGTCGGGGTGCGCGACGACCTGGACGACCGTCCCGGCGGTGACGCTCGCGGGGAGGACGACCGACGGGTTCTCCTGAGTGCCGTCGGCCGAGGTCTGCTGGCCGGAGGCCACGGAGAGCACGCCGGTGGCGCCGGCTGTCAGCACGGTGAGCAGAGCCGCGAAGCGGCGGCGGGTCACGGGCATCGGGGCACGCCTTGGTTCGTTCCGGGCGGGAAATCCGCTGAGCAGTCAGAGAGAGGCCAAAACGCGGCACTTGGTTCACCGCTTTCGCCGATGACTGCGCTTTTTCCCGCCCGGGCCGATCGCCTCGGCCTGCCGCTACGGAGCCCCGTTGCGCGGCCCCACCGGCTGCCACGGCGCCAGGTGGGCGTCCGGGGCGTCCGCCGAAGACGTCACGTACAGGCGGGCGTCGAGCCCCACCACGGCCAGGCTGACCATGTTCCTGCCGGTCATCGTGGAGGACGGGGCGCCGACGAACATCAGCGGCGACCTCTCCCACGGCCGGCCCGACCCGACCTCCGACCCCAGCTGCCCGCCCGCCGCCCGGCCCGCCAGTACGTGCCCGCTCGCCGTCACCGAGCCGAAGCCGCTGAGCCCGCCCAGGTCGGTCAGGTTGTTCACCTTCAGGCCGCCGTCGCCCGTCACCAGGGCGGTACGGACGTTGCCCGAGCCGGGCTTGCGGAACCACAGCCGTACCCCGCCCTCGCGCCCCTGCGCGGTCAGCGGGAGCGTGGTGTCCGGCAGCCCGGTGGCCGTGACCGGCCCGAGCGGGGCGCCCGGCTTCGGCTGCGCCCAGCCCAGCACCGTCTTGGACGTCGCGCAGAACACCATGCGCCGCCCGGCGCCGTCGGTCGCGGTGGCCGGGGCGCCGTGCAGGTCGGCGCCGCCGTGCTTCTCCCACGGCCCCCAGCTGCCGTCCGCCTGCTGCACCCGGCCGCGCAGGGAGCCCGCGCCGTCGCGCACGTACGCCGCCAAGTGCCCGGCGCCGTCGACGGAGACGGCCGGCGCGCTGATGTCGGAGGTCCACGTCTCGTCCGTGGTCTCGGGGGTGCCGAGCGACTGCCACTCCCCGAACTCCGCCGCCCCCGGGCCCTTCTGGACGGCGTAGACGACCTCGCGCTTGTAGTCGGCCGGCCTGGCTCCGAAGGAGGTGCGGGTGCCGAAGGCGGCGATCCGGCCGTCCGTCAGGGTGACGGTGGTCACGCCCGGGTCCACTCCGGTGCCGGCCAGCAGGTCCGGCCCGCTCCACGGACCGACCAGACCCCGCCGGTGCCAGACGGCGACCTGCCCGTCGAGCACCTTGAAGGCCCACAGGCCGTGTTCCCGGTCGGAGGTGAGCCACGAGGTGCTGTTGCCGCGGGCGTAGTTGATGGCGTCCGACCAGCGGTTGCCCGCGGGGTGGTCGGCCACCTTGAGGTCCCCGCAGCCGGCGTCGCTGCCGCAGTGGTTCTGCCGGTCCAGCCAGGCGTAGGTGTCCAGGATGTCGAGCTTCTCCTTGGCCTCGTCCGGGTCCAGGGCGCTGGGGAGGTAGCCGTTGAAGTAGCCGAGGTAGTTCTGGAGCGCGAAGTGCGGCCGATCCCGGACGTCCTTCGCGTAGGCGGCGGTGGCCATCTGCACGAAGCGGGCGCCGTAGAAGTGGTCCTGGTGGTCGGTGTACCGCTTGGTGTCGGCGAACCGGCCGGGGGTCGGGTCCTGGGAGCGGACGGTCGTCGGCTTGTACTGCTCCAGGACGCCGACCAGGGTCTGGACGACCTGGTCCTTCGTGTACGCGTACCTCTGCTTGACCGGGGTCCCCGAGGAGAGCATCGACTCCAGACGGGAGACCTTGCCGTCCCACAGCCCGTGCAGGCTGTCGGGGACGTCGGCGTAGACGTTGCCCGCCTCGCGGAGCTGCAGCCAGACGAGGTTGACCTGGGGCTTGGCGAGGAGGACGTCGACCTCGGCCTGGCCGCCGCCCTTCGTCGGGACGGCGGTGCGCTTCCAGGGGCTGCTGCGGTCGCCGGTGGCCATCTTGGCGTAGGCGGCGCGGATGCCGTTCTGGCGGGCCTCGGCGTAGGCGGGCTTGTTGGGTGGGGTCGTGGTCTCCTTGGCGGCGCCGGCGTTGATGCCGTCGGCTTCGCCGGAGGTGAGGTAGACCGAGGTCACCGGGTGGCCGGTGGATATGGAGTAGCGCAGGTCCGGATTCATGAAGTAGAGATCGTCATCGGGGTGCGCGACGATCTGGAGCACCCGGCCCGGGTCGGGTGCGTCGGCGGGGGCCGCGGGGGCGACGGCCCTGCTGTCGGGGACGGCGGGACCGCCGAGGCGGCCGAGGGCCTCACTGCCCCGGAGCATGAGCATGCTGGCGGCGACCACGGCCGCGCAGAAGGTCACGGCTTTGACGAGTCCGGCCCGGCGCAGGCGGGGGGCGCGCGGGGTGGTGGTTGGCTGGTGGGGGACGTCGGTGGTCCTGCCGGTGCCGGTGCCGGTGCCGGTGCCGTTGCCGTTGCCCTTGCGGTTGCCGCCGGCCCGGCGGCGTCCGCGTCGGCCGCCGGCGCGCGGGGCGTTGCCGCCACCGCCGTTGCGCTCGGCCTCGCGGGCGAGCCGCGCGGCCTTGCGTCCGCCGGTGGGGAGTTGGGGCTCGGGGGCGCGGTCCCGGTCGGCCGACGGATCGTACGGGGTCGACGGGTCGTACGGGAGCCCGGCTGCGGCCGGGGTGGACGGCCGGGCTTCAGTAGCCCGCGCAGCGGGGTCGGCTGACGCCACGTCGTAACCGGCGGGGGTGAACGGGCCCTGCACGTACGGAGCTTGCGGGTACGGCCCCTGCGCGGCCCAGGCTCCGGCCGCGGGGTCGGGCCGGGGAGCGGTGTGGTCGTGCGGCAAGGGGTGGGGGCCCGGGGCCTGTTCGGCCGAGAAGTCGTGCGGGGCCGACGGGCCCTGGGGGTACGGCCCCTGGGGGTATGGCCCCTGCGCGGCCCAGCCCCCGGCCTGGTCGGCCCGGACGCCCCAGCCCTGGTCGGCGTCGGCGGCCCAGCCCCCCGACTCCTGCCAAGAGGGGCCGGAGCGGGGGTGTCCGTCGGGCATGGGGGTGGGCTCCTCGTGGCCGGTCGGCGGGGAGTGGGCCCCATCACGCGATAAGTATTCGGATAATCCGATAATCCACGTCATGGTACGTGCCTGTGGACAGGGCACCTGCTCGGCCCCGGCCAGCCCGTAAGCTCGGTTCAAACACGCCAGGGCAGTGGCAAGCGACGACCGCGGGAGGTGCGGGATGACAGTCCCGGGACGCAGGAGCAGCACCTTCAGCAGGCTGCTGCGCAGCGGCTTCACCGACCCCTCCGCCGCCGCCCGGCTGCTGGACGCCCCCGCGCTGGCCGCCGTACGCGCCGATCCGGTGCTGCTGGACGCCCTCGGGGCGACCGCCGACCCCGACCTCGCCCTCCTCGGGCTCGTCCGGCTCGCCGAAGCGCAGCCGCCGCAGGAGCTGCCCGGGCTCCTCGACACCCTCGTCAGCGCCAAGCCGCTGCGCGACCGGCTGCTCGGCGTGCTCGGCGCCTCCGAGGCCCTGGGCGACCACCTCGCCCGCCACCCCCGCGACTGGCACTCCCTCGTCACGTACGAGGCCGCCGATCTGCACCCCGGGCTCCCCGAGTTCGAGCGCGGGCTCGCGGACGCCCACGACCCGGTCGCCCTGCGCGTCGCCTACCGCCGCTGCCTGCTCTCCATCGCCGCACGCGACGTCTGCGGCACCATCGACGTCGTCGAGACCGCCGCCGAGCTCGCCGACCTGGCCACCGCCACGCTCCGCGCGGCCCTGCGGATCGCCTCCGCCGCCGCGCCCGAGGACGTCGCCCGGTGCCGCCTCGCCGTCATCGCGATGGGCAAGTGCGGGGGTAACGAGCTGAACTACGTGTCCGACGTCGACGTCATCTTCGTCGGCGAGGCCGCCCCCGGCACCGACGAGGCCAAGGGCCTGCAGGCCGCCACCCGCCTGGCCTCCCACCTCATGCGGATCTGCTCCGAGACCACGGTCGAGGGCACCATCTGGCCCGTCGACGCCAATCTCCGCCCCGAGGGCCGCAACGGCCCCCTCGTGCGGACCCTCGCCTCCCACATGGCCTACTACCAGCGCTGGGCCAAGACCTGGGAGTTCCAGGCGCTCCTCAAGGCCCGCGCCGTCGCCGGCGACCGCGACCTCGGCGCGCAGTACGTCGAGGCCATAACGCCCCTGGTCTGGCAGGCCGCCGAGCGCGAGAACTTCGTCGCCGACGTCCAGAAGATGCGCCGCCGCGTCGTCGACAACATCCCCGCCGCCCAGGTCGACCGCGAACTCAAACTGGGCCCGGGCGGCCTGCGCGACGTCGAGTTCGCCGTCCAGCTGCTCCAGCTCGTGCACGGCCGCAGCGACGCCACCCTGCACTCCGGCAGCACCCTCGACGCCCTCCAGGCCCTCGCCGCCGGCGGCTACGTCGGGCGCGCCGACGCCGCCCAGCTGCACGACGCGTACCGCTTCCTGCGCGCCATGGAACACCGCATCCAGCTCTACCGGCTGCGCCGCACCCACCTCGTGCCCGAGGAGGAGAGCGACCTGCGGCGCCTGGGCCGTTCCATGGGCCTGCGCACCGAACCGGTCGCCGAGCTCAACAAGGCGTGGCGCCGGCACGCCTCCGTGGTCCGCCGCCTCCACGAGAAGCTCTTCTACCGGCCGCTGCTCGACGCCGTCGCCCAGCTGGCCCCCGGCGAGACCAGGCTCTCCCCGCGCGCCGCGGGCCAGCGCCTCGAAGCCCTCGGGTACGCCGATCCGGCCGGCGCCCTGCGCCACCTCGAAGCGCTCGCCTCCGGCGTCACGCGCAAGGCCGCCATCCAGCGCACCCTGCTGCCGGTCCTGCTGGGCTGGTTCGCGGACTCCGCCGACCCGGACGCCGGGCTCCTCAACTTCCGCAAGGTGTCCGACGCCCTGGGCAAGACCCCCTGGTACCTGCGCCTGCTGCGCGACGAGGGCGCCGCCGCGGAGAACCTCGCCCGCGTCCTGTCCGCCGGCCGCCTCGCCCCCGACCTCCTGCTGCGCGCACCTGAGGCCGTCGCCCTGCTCGGGGACCCCGAGGGCCTGCAGCCCCGTGCGCACGAGGCCCTCGAACAGGAGGTCCTCGCCGCCGTCGGCCGCGCCGAGAACCCGGAAGCCGCCGTCGCCGCCGCCCGAGGGGTGCGGCGCCGCGAGCTGTTCCGTACCACCGCCGCCGACATCATCGGCTCGTACGGTACGGAGGACAGCCCGGCCGAGGAGGACCACGGAGCCCTGGTCGACCGGGTCGGCGGGGCCGTCTCCGACCTCACCGCGGCCACCCTCGCCGGGGCGCTGCGCGCCGCCGTCCACAGCCACTTCGGCGACACCCTGCCCACCCGCTTCGCCGTGATCGGCGTCGGCCGCTTCGGGGGCCACGAGCTGGGATACGGCTCCGACGCCGACGTCCTGTTCGTCCACGAACCCCGGGAGGGCGTCGGCGAACAGGAGGCCGCCAAGGCCGCCCAGACCGTCATCGCCGAGATGCGCCGGCTGCTCCAGCTGCCCAGCACCGACCCGCCGCTGCTCATCGACGCCGACCTGCGACCCGAAGGCCGCTCCGGCCCCCTGGCCCGCACCCTCGCCTCGTACGCCGCGTACTACCGGCGCTGGTCCCTGACCTGGGAGAGCCAGGCCCTGCTGCGCGCCGAGCCCGTCGCGGGCGACGCGGAGCTCGGCGCGCGCTTCATCGAGCTGATCGACCCGCTGCGCTACCCGGCGGAGGGCCTCGGCGAGGACGCCGTACGGGAGATCCGCCGGCTCAAGGCCCGCATGGAGTCGGAGCGGCTGCCGCGCGGCGCCGACCCGACCCTCCACACCAAACTCGGCCGCGGCGGCCTCAGCGACGTCGAGTGGACCGTCCAGCTGATGCAGATGCAGCACGCCTGGTCCGAGCCGGGCCTGCGCACCACGCGCACCCGCCAGGCCCTGGCCGCCGCCCACGCGGCCGGGCTGATCCCGACCGAGGAGGCGCAGATCCTGGACGAGGCGTGGGTCCTGGCGACCCGCGTCCGCAACGCGGTCATGCTGGTCCGCGGCCGCGCCGGCGACACCTTCCCCCCGGAGGCCCGCGAACTCGCGGCGGTGGGCCGCTACCTCGGCTACGCGGAGGGCACGGTCGGCGAAATGCTGGACGACTACCGCCGCATCACCCGCCGCGCCCGAGCGGTGGTGGAGGAGCGCTTCTACGGCGCGTAGCCACGGACGTCACGTGCGCAGTGACGCGAAGACGGCTCGGGTGGGGGTGCCGGAGGGGGTGTGCCAGGGGGCCGTTACGTGGGTGTGGGGGTCTGTCGGGGCGTGCGGGTTGAGGACGCGGGTCAGCGTTACCGTGGGGCCGGGCTTGCCTGGGACGACCACGACCGTGGGGTCCGGGGTGTCGCTCGCGCTCTGCGCCTGTGGGACCGCCTCGCCGTGGAGGAGTGCGTGGAGTTGGGTCAGGAGGACCGGGTCCGCCGCGCCGTCGTAGATCCACCGGGTGCCCAGGACGCCGTGCTCCGAGGTGCCGACGAGGGCATGCTCGGCGCCGGGGAGCGGGGCGCCGCGGTAGGTCAGCGGCACGTGGTAGGCGACCGGGTCGCCCGGGCCCGCGGTGTCGGTGACCACCATGAACTCGATGCCCACCTCCCCCTCCGGGTCGTCCAGCCGGAAGCCGCCCGCCCTGGCCAGCTCCGGGGCCCGGCCGGGCACGCCCTCGTACCACGGCTGCTCCGGCAGCCATGACGCCACCAGCTCCAGCTTTCCGGGAGACATCGTGGTGCGGTGGACGACGGCCATGGGACGGACCTCCAAGGATGCGGGTGTTGACGTTTCCGAAGCCTAGATCCGTCGGCCGACCGCGAGCAGGTGAATTAGAGGCCGGCCGTGGCCAGGCGGGTGCGGAGTTGTTCGTCCGAGAGGTCTTCCAGGTGGGTCAGGAACACCCACATGTGCCCCGAGGGGTCCTTGAGGATGACCGTGCGGTCCCCGTGGAACATGTCCGTCGGCGGCTGGAGGATCTCCGCCCCGGCGGCCTGCGCGCGCTGCGCCAGGGCGTCGACGTCCGCCACGTAGACGTGCAGGGTGACGGAGGTGCCCCCGCCGAGTGCGGTCGGGGAGGCGAAGGAGGCCTGTTCGGCCGCCTCCACGCTGGCGTCGCCCAGCATCAGGACCGACGGGCCGATGCTGATCTCGGCGTGCAGGATCCCGCCGCCCGGGGCGTCGAGCCGGAAGTCCTCGCGGGCGCCGAACGCCCGCTGGTAGAAGTCGATCGCCGCGGCGGCGTCGTCGACCATGATGTGCGGGATCACGGCGTGGCGGTAGCGCTCGGGGATGTGCGGCTCGGCGGCGTGGAGCTTGGCGTCGGCAGTGCGCTCGGTCATGGCGAACCTCTCGAAGAAGCACCGCCGGGCGATCCGGCGGCCTCTGAGAGCGACCGTAAAAGCTCAAGTTTGGTTCAGGTCAAGCTAAGGGCGCGCGCGGAACCTGTTCAGTACGGCCGCCGTCACCGGGTGCGGGGACGTCTCCAGGGGGCGGCGCGGCAGGTGGTGGGGGAGCGAGCCGAACCAGCCGCGCGACACGGTGTAGCCGAAGGCCAGGCACAGGAGGCCGCCCACCGCGTCCAGCCAGAAGTGGTTGGCGGTGGCCACGATGACGACGAGAGTTGCCGTCGGGTAGAGCAGGCCCAGGATCCGGGCCCACGGGGCCGAGGCGACCGCAAAGATCGTCAGCCCGCACCAGAGCGACCACCCTATGTGCATGGACGGCATGGCGGCGTACTGGTTCGACATGTGCTTGAGGTTCCCGGAGGCCATGGACCCCCAGGTGTGGTGGACCAGCACCGTGTCGACGAAGTTCTGCCCGTTCATCAGGCGGGGCGGCGCGAGGGGGTAGAAGTAGTAGCCGACGAGCGCGACGCCCGTGGTGGCGAAGAGGACCAGACGCGTGGCCGCGTAACGGCCGGGATGGAACCGGTAGATCCATACCAGCACGCCGATGGTCACGACGAAGTGGAGCGTGGCGTAGTAGTAGTTCATGCCCACGATCAGCCACGTCACGGAGTTGACCGCGTGGTTGACCGACTCCTCCACGGCGATGCCGAGGCCCCGCTCCACGCGCCAGATCCAGTCGGCGTTCGCGAGGGCGGCCGTCTTCTGCTCGGGCACCGCGTTGCGGATCAGCGAGTACGTCCAGTAGCTGACCCCGATGAGGAGGACCTCGAACCAGATCCTCGGCCTGCGCGGGGAGCGCAACCGGGTCAGGAGGGCGCGGTCCGGCCCCGGGCGGGTCGCCGTCTCGGTCACGCTGGGCGACGAGACGTCCGTCCGGGCTTCCAGTGTCTTCACGCTCGCTTCACCCATGGGGAGAGAGTCTGCCAGATGCGTTCTCGCCTCCGATCATCCCTCGGGACGGTCTTCGGCGCAGCCGCTCCCCCTCAGGGACGACCCCGGCCCCGGCCCTGACCGGGGCCCGAGGCCGTGGAGCCGCGCACCACCAGCTCGGGCAGGAACACGAACTCGCTGTGCGGCGCCGGCGTACCGCCGATCTCCTCCAGGAGCGTGCGCACGGCCGCCTGCCCCATGGCCTGCACGGGCTGCCGGATGGTGGTCAGCGGCGGATCGGTGAACGCTATGAGGGGGGAGTCGTCGAAACCGACCACCGACACGTCCTGCGGCACCCGCAGCCCCTGCTGGCGGGCGGCCCGGATCGCGCCGAGCGCCATCATGTCGCTCGCGCACACCACCGCCGTGCATCCGCGCGCGATCAGGGCGGCCGCGGCGGCCTGGCCGCCTTCCAGGCTGTACAGGGAGTGCTGGATCAGCTCCTCGACCTCGGCCTCGCCGAGCCCGAGCCGCTCCTTCATCCCCAGCCGGAAACCCTCGATCTTGCGGAGCACCGGTACGAACCGCTTCGGTCCGACGGCGAGCCCGATCCGGGTGTGCCCCAGCGCGGTGAGGTGGGTGACGGCGAGCTGCATCGCGGCCCGGTCGTCGGGGGAGACGAAGGGGGCCTGCACCTTGTCGGAGAACCCGTTGATGAGGACGTACGGGACGCCCTGCCCGCGGAGTTGGTCGTAGCGGCCCATGTCGGCCGTCGTATCGGCGTGCAGCCCGGAGACGAAGATGATGCCGGAGACCCCGCGGTCGACCAGCATCTCGGTCAGCTCGTCCTCGGTGGACCCGCCGGGCGTCTGCGTGGCCAGCACCGGCGTGTACCCCTGCCGGGTCAAGGCCTGGCCGATGACCTGGGCGAGCGCCGGGAAGATGGGATTGTCCAGCTCGGGGGTTATCAGCCCGACGAGGCCGGCGCTGCGCTGGCGCAGCCGCACGGGACGCTCGTAGCCGAGTACGTCGAGCGCGGCCAGCACGGACTCGCGGGTGCCGGCGGCCACACCGGGCTTGCCGTTGAGCACGCGGCTGACTGTGGCTTCGCTGACCCCCGCCTGGGCTGCGATGTCGGCTAGCCGTGCGGTCACGGGATTGGACTGTACCGGTCCCGGGTTCACAATGCCCACCACGTGCACGAATCCGGGGGAAGCCGGACGGTGCGCCCGTCCGTCTCCACGGGCGCGCTGGACAGTACGGGGCGTCCGGGCGCGGGGAGCTCCACCGCGGCGGGCAGGGTATTGAGCGTGCAGGCGAAGCCGGGGCGGGTGAAGAGGAGTACGCCGGCGGGCGCGGGCAGCCAGGTCAGCGGGCCCGCCTCCAGGGCGCCGAGGCCCGGCAGGGCGCGGCGCAGCTCCAGTGCGGCGCGGTAGAGCTCCAGCGTGGAGTGCGGGTCGCCGGTCTGGGCGGCCACGCTGAGCTCGCCCCACCCCTCGGGCTGCGGCAGCCAGCTCCCGGCCGGGCCGAAGTCGTACGGGGGCCGCGTGCCCGACCAGGGCAACGGCACCCGGCACCCGTCGCGCAGCCCGTCCTGGCCGGCCGCCGCCTCCGGCGCGGCCTGCGCGTCGCCGGCGGGTCCGGGGGTGCCGGTCCCGCTCCCGGTCTGCGTATCCGGGCCCTTACCCGTACCGCCCCCGCGGCGCCCCCGCCGGAACGCCGGGTCCTGGCGCACCTGGTCCGGCAGGTCCACCACCTCCGGCAGCCCCAGCTCCTCCCCCTGGTAGACGTACGCCGATCCGGGCAGGGCCAGCATGAGCAGCGCGGCGGCCCGGGCCCGCTCCAGGCTGCCGTAGCGGGTGCGGTGGCGTACGACGTCGTGGTTGGACAGCACCCAGGTGGTGGGGGCGCCGACCGAGCTGGTGGCGGCCAGTGACTCGTCGATCACGGTGCGCATCGCGCCGGTTTCCCACGGGCAGTTCAGGAAGCGGAAGTTGAAGGCCTGGTGCAGCTCGTCGGGCCGGACGTACAGGGCGAGCCGCTCGGAGGTCGGGGCCCAGGCCTCGGCGACGCCGATGCGCGCCCCCTCGTAGGAGTCCAGGAGGCGGCGCCAGGCGCGGTGGATCTCGTGGACCCCGTCCTGGTCGAAGAAGGGGAGCGGCTCGGTGCCGATGAGGGTGGCCTGGGCGCCGCGGCCGATGTCCGGCATCCCGGGGGCCTTGACCATGCCGTGGGCCACGTCCACGCGGAAGCCGTCGACGCCGAGGTCGAGCCAGAAGCGCAGCACCGACGTGAACTCCTCCGCGACCTCGGGGTGCTCCCAGTTCAGGTCGGGCTGCTCGGGGGCGAAGAGGTGCAGGTACCAGGCGCCGTCCGCGACGCGGGTCCAGGCGGGGCCGCCGAAGACGGACTCCCAGTCGTTGGGCGGGAGCTCCCCGCCGGGCCCCCGTCCCGGGCGGAAGTGGTAGCGGGCCCGGGCGGCGGGGTCGTGCAGGGCCGCCCGGAACCACGGGTGCTCGGCGGAGGTGTGGTTCGGGACGACGTCCACGATGATCCGCAGCCCGAGCGCGTGCGCGGCCCGTACGAGCTCGTCGGCGTCGGCGAGGTCTCCGAAGAGCGGGTCGACGGCCCGGTAGTCGGCGACGTCGTAGCCGCCGTCCGCCTGGGGGGAGACGTAGAAGGGGGTGAGCCACACGGCGTCGACCCCGAGACGGGCGAGGTGGGGGAGGCGGGAGCGCACTCCGCGCAGGTCCCCGACGCCGTCGCCGTCGCTGTCCGCGAAGGACCGTACGTAGACCTGATAGATGACGGCATCGCGCCACCACTCGCCGCTCGCGGTCGCGTTGCTGGAAGCGCTTGCAAGCGGGGATGCGGTCAGCTCATGGGTCATATCGGGGTCAACGCGGCTACACGCCCCGTGGTTGCGGGCCCGGACAGTCGAAGGTGACTCGAACTAACAGCAAGCTGCGGCAACCGTACGGACACACGGATGTAACGATCAGCCCTTCTTGCAGAAAATTGCCGCAAGCTCTTTCGGACGGCTTTCAGGCTTGTTACGTTCCCTGCAACTCGGGACCGCGAGGGCGCGGCCGGGATCATCGAAGGAGTTCATATGCGGCGTGGCATAGCGGCCACCGCGCTGGTCGCGACCCTGGCGCTCGCGGCTACGGCTTGCGGCGGTGACACCAAGGGCGACGGTGGCGAGACGAAGGCCGGCGGAGAGCTCTCCGGCACGGTCACGTGGTGGGACACCTCGAACGACGCCGAGAAGGCCAGCTTCCAGAAGATCGCCGAGGCGTTCACCGCGAAGCACCCGAAGGTCACCGTCAAGTACGTCAACGTCCCCTACGGTGACGCGCAGAACAAGGTCAAGAACGCCTTCAGCAGCGGCTCCGACGCCCCCGACGTCATCCGTGCCGACGTCGGCTGGGTCGCCGACTTCGCCTCGCTCGGCTACCTCGACGAGGTCCCGGCCGAGACGGCGAAGAAGGTCGACGCCGAGTTCCTCGCGCAGGCCGCGGCCAGTGGCAAGTACGAGGGCAAGACCTACGCCGTGCCGCAGGTCATCGACACCCTCGGCCTCTTCTACAACAAGAAGATGCTCGCCGACGCCGGCGTCCAGCCCCCCAAGACGCTGGAAGAGCTGAAGACCGCCGCCGCGGCCATCAAGGAGAAGACCGGCAAGGCCGGTCTCTACCTGCGCGGCGACGACTCCTACTGGTTCCTCCCGCTGATCTACGGCGAGGGCGGCGACCTCGTCGACGCGAAGACCAAGACGGTCACCGTCGACAACGCGGCGGGCGTCAAGGCCTTCAAGACCGCTCGTGACCTGGTCACCTCCGGTGCGGCGATCACCAACGCCACCGACGGCTGGAACAACATGCAGACCGCCTTCAAGTCGGGGCAGGCAGCCATGATGATCAACGGCCCGTGGGCGGTCGCCGACAGCTACGCCGGCGAGCAGTTCAAGGACAAGGCCAACCTCGGCATCGCCGCGGTCCCGGCCGGTTCGGTCAAGGCGGGCGCCCCGCAGGGCGGCCACGACCTCGCGGTCTACGCCGGCTCCAAGAACACCGCCGCGGCGCACGCCTTCGTCGAGTACATGACCTCGCAGGAGGTCCAGGTGCAGTCCGCGAAGGAGCTGAGCCTGCTCCCCACCCGTACCGCCGCCTACGAGCAGCCGGACGTCAAGAGCAGCGAGATGGTCCAGTTCTTCAAGCCGGCCGTGGACAAGGCCGTCGAGCGGGCCTGGATCCCGGAGAACGGCTCCCTCTTCGAGCCGCTGAAGGTCGAATACACCAAGGCGATCACCGGGGCGTCGAGCCCGGAGGACGCCGCCAAGTCGGCCGGTGTCGAGTTCCGCAAGATCCTCAAGGGCTGGAAGTAACGAAACCATGGCTGCTCACACCAGCCAGTCGGTGGCGAAGGCCGCGGGCGACGAAGCCGGTACCCCCGGTGTCGCCCGCGGCCGGAGCCGCAGGACTGACAGCGGGAACGGGAACACGGGTGGACTGAGGCGCGCCCTCGCCACCCACTGGTACGCCTGGGCCATGGTCGCCCCCGTGGTGCTCGTCCTCGGCGTGATCATCGGCTGGCCGCTCGTCCGCGGCGTCTACCTGTCGCTGACGAACGCCAACGAGCGCAACGTCGCCCGCGACATCGGCGCCCGGCACATCGACGCCACGTACGAGTTCGTCGGACTCGACAACTACGCGGCCGTGCTCAGCGACCCGGTGTTCGTCCAGCGGCTGGTGTGGACGGTGGTGTGGACCGTCGCGTGCGTGTCCGTCACCTTCACGCTCGGTCTGATCCTGGCCAACATGCTGAACCGGGAGTTCCGGGGCCGCGCCGCCTACCGGATGGCGCTCATCCTGCCCTGGGCCGTCCCCGGCTTCGTCTCCGTCTTCGCCTGGCGGTTCCTCTTCAACCGCGACAACGGCATCCTCAACAAGATCCTCGACGGCGGCGGCATCGCCGCGATCCCGTGGCTCGACGACCCGACCTGGGCCAAGTTCTCGGTCGTCGCCGTCAACGTCTGGCTCGGCGTCCCCTTCATGATGGTCGCCCTGCTCGGCGGCCTGCAGTCGATCCCCGGCGAGCTCTACGAGGCCGCCGAGATGGACGGCGCCGGACCCTGGCAGCGCTTCCGGCACATCACGCTGCCCGGCCTGCGCGCGGTGAGCATGACGGTGATCCTGCTCTCCACCATCTGGACCTTCAACATGTTCCCGGTGATCTTCCTGCTCACCCGCGGCGGACCGGGCGACTCCACCGAGATCCTGGTGACCCAGGCCTTCCGCGAGGCCTTCATCACGAGCCCGCGCGACTTCGCCGTCTCCGCGACGTGGGGCGTACTGATCCTCGCCCTGCTCATGATCTTCGCGCTGGTCTACCGGCGCTCGCTGCGCAAGCAGGGAGAGGTGTGGTGACCGTGACCACTACGCGTACGAGGGGCAGCCGATCCCCGCTCGCCTCCGTCGGCCTGCACGCCACCCTGGTCATCGCGGCCGTGATCGCCGTGTTCCCGGTGCTGTGGATCCTGCTGACCTCGCTCAAGCCCCCGCAGCACGCGATCACCACGGACTTCGTCAAGGAGCCCACCCTCTCCAACTACCGCTACCTGCTGGAGTCCAGCCACTTCTTCAGCTGGTTCGGCAACTCCGTCCTGGTCGCCGGCGTCACCACCGTCCTCGGTGTGTTCATCGCCGCCACCACCGGATACGCGGTCAGCCGCTTCAAGTTCCCCGGCATGCGGCCGCTGATGTGGACCCTGCTCATCACGCAGATGTTCCCGATGGCCATCCTCATCGTCCCGCTCTACAACCTGATGGGACAGCTCGGGCTGCTCAACCAGCCCCTCGGCCTGATCATCACCTACCTCACCATCGCCGTGCCGTTCTGCGCATGGATGATGAAGGGCTTCTTCGACACCATCCCGGTGGAGATCGACGAATCCGGCCGCGTCGACGGACTCAACCCCTTCGGCACCTTCTGGCGGCTGATCCTGCCGCTGGCCAAGCCCGGCCTCGCCGTCACCGGCTTCTACGCCTTCATCACCGCCTGGGGCGAAGTCGCGTACGCCTCCGCCTTCATGGTCGGCGAGGAGAACCTCACCCTCGCCGGCGGCCTGCAGACCTTCGTCACCCAGTACACCTCCAACTGGGGTGCCATGAGCGCCGCCTCGGTCCTCATCGCGATCCCCGCGGCGATCTTCTTCGTCTTCGCCCAGCGTCACCTCGTCGCCGGAATGACCGCAGGCGCCACCAAGGGCTGACCACCCGACGCCCGCTCCTTACCCACCGGCCCGATCTCTTCAAGGACGACATGACCCAGCACCTCGCCGACGCACGTCCCACCTCCACCGGCACGCAGCCCGGCTGGTGGAGAGACGCGGTGATCTACCAGGTCTATCCGCGCAGCTTCGCCGACTCCAACGGGGACGGCATGGGGGACCTCGAAGGCATCCGCAGCCGCCTGCCCTACCTCAAGGAGCTGGGCGTCGACGCCGTCTGGCTCAGCCCCTTCTACGCCTCCCCGCAGGCCGACGCCGGCTACGACGTCGCCGACTACCGGGCCATCGACCCCATGTTCGGCACCCTGCACGACGCCGACGCCGTGATCCGCGAAGCCCACGAACTGGGCCTGCGCATCATCGTCGACCTCGTCCCGAACCACTGCTCCGACCAGCACGAATGGTTCAAGCAGGCACTGCGCGAAGGCCCGGGCACCGCGCTGCGCGAGCGCTTCCACTTCCGCCCGGGCCGCGGCGCGAACGGCGAACTGCCGCCCAACGACTGGGAGTCCATCTTCGGCGGCCCCGCCTGGACCCGCGTCGCGGACGGCGAGTGGTACCTGCACCTCTTCGCCCCCGAGCAGCCCGACTTCAACTGGGAACACCCCGCCGTCCAGGACGAGTTCCGCTCCATCCTGCGGTTCTGGCTCGACCTCGGCGCCGACGGCTTCCGCATCGACGTCGCCCACGGCCTGGTCAAGGCCCCCGGCCTGCCCGACCTCGGCCGCGACGAGCAGCTCAAGCTGCTCGGAAACCAGGTCCTGCCCTTCTTCGACCAGGACGGGGTCCACGAGATCTACCGCTCCTGGCGCCTGGTCCTCGACGAGTACGCCGGCGACCGCATCGGCGTCGCCGAGGCCTGGACCCCCAGCGCGGACCGCACCGCGCTGTACCTGCGCCCCGACGAGCTGCACCAGGCCTTCAACTTCCACTACCTGAACACCGGCTGGGACGCCGAGGCGCTGCGCTCCACCATCGACGAGTCCCTCGACTCGATGCGACCGGTCGGCGCGCCCACCACCTGGGTGCTGTCCAACCACGACGTCGTACGCCACCGCACCCGCTTCGGCAGCCTGGAGCGGGCGCGCGCCGCCGCGCTGCTCATGCTGGCCCTGCCGGGATCGGCGTACGTCTACCAGGGGGAGGAGCTGGGGCTGCCGGAGGTGGTGGACCTGCCGGACGAGGTGCGCCAGGACCCCTCCTTCTTCAAGGCGAACGGCCAGGACGGGCTGCGCGACGGCTGCCGCGTACCGATCCCGTGGTCCGGCGACCAGGCCCCGTACGGCTTCGGGACCGGCGGCAGCTGGCTGCCGCAGCCCGCCGAGTGGGCCGGGCTGAGCGTGGAGGCGCAGACCGGAGACCCGGCCTCCACCCTGGAGCTGTACCGCGCGGCCCTGCAGGTGCGGCGCGCGCACCCCGCGCTGGGAGCGGGCGACGCCGTGGAGTGGCTGCCCGCGCCCGAGGGCGTACTGGCCTTCCGCCGCGGTGACTTCGTCTGCACGGCGAACACCACGGCCCAGCCCGTACGGCTGCCCGCGCCGGGCACGGTCCTGCTGGCCAGCACGGACCTCACCGAGCCGGACGTCCTTCCCGCCGACACCACGGTGTGGTGGCAGGGGTGACTTCCCCGCTGCGGCTGACGGACATCGCTGCGCAGGCCCAGGTCAGCGAGGCGACCGTCAGCCGCGTGGTCAACGGCAAACCGGGCGTCGCGGCCGGCACCCGCCACCGGGTGCTGGCCGCGCTCGACCTGCTCGGCTACGAGCGGCCCGTACGGCTCAAACGGCGCAGCAACGGCCTGGTGGGCCTGCTGATCCCGGAGCTGACCAACCCCATCTTCCCGGCGTTCGCGCAGGTCATCGAGCAGGCGCTCGCCGGGCACGGGTACACCCCCGTGCTGTGCACGCAGACCCCCGGAGGGGCCACCGAGGACGAGCTGGTCGAGCAGCTGGAGGAGCGGGGGGTCACGGGGATCGTCTTCCTGTCGGGCCTGCACGCGGACTCGGCGGCGGACCCCGCGCGCTACCAGCGACTGGCGGCGCGCGGGGTTCCCTTCGTCCTGATCAACGGCTTCAACGAACAGGTCAACGCCCCCTTCATCTCCCCGGACGACCGGGCGGCCGCGGACATGGCCGTGCGGCACCTGGAGGACCTGGGCCACAGCAGGATCGGCCTGGCGATCGGCCCGACGCGGTACGTGCCGTCCGCGCGCAAGGAACAGGGCTTCCTGGCGGTGCTGCCGTCGGCCGACGCCGAAGGCCTGATCCAGCGCACGCTGTTCACGGTCGAGGGCGGCCACGCGGCGGGCAACGCCCTGCTGGACCGCGGCTGCACGGGCATCGTGTGCGGCAGCGATCCCATGGCGCTGGGCGTCATCCGCGCGGCGCGCGAGCGGGGGCTGCGGGTGCCGGAGGACGTGTCGGTGGTCGGCTTCGACGACTCCCCGCTCATCGCCTTCACGGACCCCCCGCTGACCACGGTCCGCCAGCCGGTCCGCGCGATGGCGACGGCAGCGGTCGGAGCCCTGCTGGAGGCGGTCTCGGGCACGCCGGTGCAGCGCACGGAGTACGTCTTCCAGCCGGAGCTGGTGGTGCGGGGGTCTACGGGGCAGGGGCCGGGCTGAGCGGGGGGGTGGGTGTGCGGGGTGGCTTCGGGAGGGGCGGGAGCCCCTGGGGCGGCATCAGAGTGGCGTATGGGGGTTTCCCGTCAGTCTCATCGTCTCTCCGTGTCGGGCCGGTCCCTCAAGGGCGCTCCCTTCGGTCGCGTCGCTGCGCGATGGCCTTCGGCCACCCTTGACCGACCGTCCCGCCCCGGACATACGAAGACTGCCGGGAAACCCCCAAAGGAACGGGCCGGGTCTTCTGGTCTAGGGGCGGGGAGGGTCGCGATGCACGGGTTGGGTGCCGGCGGCCGGATCTCCAGGAGCGGCCCCACCTCCCGGGGACCCGGGGTCGGGGGTGACGCGTCAGATCGCTACGCGCTTCTCATCTCTCAGCGTCCGACGCCCGTCCTAGGCTGGACATAGGCCGCCCACACGCCTCAGATGTCGTCGAAGACGGCGACTGCCGGTCGTTTGTGGGCCATGGGCGGCGATTCCTCGCCTCAGCCGAGCTGTACTCCCATCAGAGCGACCCCACTCCCAGCAACCGGCGGACAGACCGCCCCAATTGGGGCAAACTAGCGTCCTTCCCGGTCGCCCACTCACGCTGACCTGGATACAGCTCGGAATAGCCGCGCTCTGGTGCCTGGACTTCCCCAGATGGCCGTCGGACGCCGTCTTCGCAGACATCGAAGACTCGTGGGCAGCCTATGTCCAGCCCCGGACGGCCGTCGGACGCTGAGACGCGAGAAGCGCGTAGAGATCTGACGCGTCACCCCCGACCCGGCGATCCGATGACGATCGGCCCGCCTCGCGGACCGTCCGGCCAGCGCCCAGGTCGGTGGTCCCACCCTGCCCGTCCCTGTAATGGATGGCCCGGCCCGTTCCTTTGGGGGTTTCCCGGCAGTCTTCGTATGTCCGGGGCGGGGCGGTCGGTCAAGGGTGGCCGAAGGCCATCGCGCAGCGACGCGACCGTAGGGAGCGCCCTTGAGGGACCGGCCCGACACGGAGAGACGATGAGACTGACGGGAAACCCCCATACGCGTCTCTGATGCTGCCCGCGTGGCTCCCGCCCCACCCGAAGCCACCCCGCACGGCGCATCCCACCCGCCGCCACCCCCAGGACACACGCAAGAAACAATTCTGCAATTTCTTGCGCAAGGTATTGCAGGGGTGTTGGTGGGCCCATACGGTCGCCAGCAATCCCCACCTCGGTCACCCACCTCGGTCCCACACCTCGGTCGCACCCCCACCTCTCCGCCAGGAGGCCCACGTGTTCCGCACGCGCACGCGCACCCGCACCCCCCGCACCCGCCCCCACCCCGCAAGAACCGGCAGAGCCCTGCTGGCAGCCACCGCCGCCGCGGCCGCCCTCGGCGCCGCGACCCTGACCGCCGTCGCGCCGCAGGCGCAGGCGGCGCCGCCCGGGGACAAGGACGTCACCGCCGTCCTGTTCGAGTGGAAGTTCGCCTCCGTGGCAGCGGCCTGCACCGGCACGCTCGGGCCCGCCGGCTACGGGTACGTGCAGGTTTCGCCTCCCCAGGAGCACATCCAGGGCGCGCAGTGGTGGACCTCGTACCAGCCCGTCAGCTACAAGATCGCCAGCCGGCTCGGTGACCGGACGGCGTTCAAGAACATGGTCGACACCTGCCACGCCGCCGGCGTGAAGGTGGTCGCGGACTCCGTCATCAACCACATGGCGGCGGGGGACGGCACCGGGACGGGCGGGAGTTCGTACACGAAGTACAACTACCCCGGCCTGTACTCCGGTTCCGACCTGGACGACTGCCGGGCGACGATCTCCACCTACCAGGACCGCGCCAACGTCCAGAACTGCGAGCTCGTCCAGCTCGCCGACCTCGACACCGGCGAGGACTACGTGCGCGGCCGGATCGCCGGGTACCTCAACGACCTGCTGTCGCTCGGCGTCGACGGTTTCCGGATCGACGCCGCCAAGCACATGCCCGCGGCCGACCTCGCCAACATCAAGTCCCGGCTGACGAACCCCGGCGTCTACTGGAAGCAGGAGGCGATCCACGGCGCGGGGGAGGCCGTCTCGCCCAGTGAGTACCTCGGCAACGGTGACGTCCAGGAGTTCCGGTACGCGCGGGACCTCAAGCGGGTCTTCCAGAACGAGAACCTCGCCTACCTGAAGAACTTCGGCGAGGCGTGGGGGCACATGCCGAGCGGACAGTCCGCCGTCTTCGTCGACAACCACGACACCGAGCGGGTCGGTGACACCCTCACCTACAAGGACGGCTCCGCCTACACCCTCGCCAGCGTCTTCATGCTGGCCTGGCCCTACGGCTCCCCGGACGTGCACTCCGGCTACGAGTGGACCGACAAGGACGCCGGCCCGCCCAATGGCGGCGCGGTGAGCGCCTGTTACACCGACGGGTGGAAGTGCCAGCACGCCTGGCGGGAGATCTCCTCCATGGTCGGCTTCCGCAACGCGGCCCGCGGGCAGTCCGTCACCGACTGGTGGGACAACGGCGGCGACCAGATCGCCTTCGGGCGCGGCTCCAAGGCGTACGTCGCCCTCAACCACGAGTCGAGCGCCCTGTCCCGCACCTTCCAGACCTCGCTCCCGGCCGGTGACTACTGCGACGTCCAGAGCGGGCGCGCCGTGACCGTGAACTCCGGCGGCCAGTTCACCGCCACCCTCCCCGCCGGGACGGCCCTCGCCCTGCACGTCAACGCCCGGACCTGCTCGGGCACGCCGGCCGCCTCCGCCGGCGCCTCGTTCGCCGTCAACGCCACCACCACCCTCGGCCAGAACATCTACGTCGTCGGTGACCGCGCCGAGCTCGGGGCCTGGAACCCGGCCGGTGCCCTCAAGCTCGACCCGGCCGCCTACCCGGTCTGGAAGCTCGACGTCACGCTCCCGGCCGGCACGTCCTTCGCGTACAAGTACGTCCGCAAGGACGCCTCCGGGAACGTCACGTGGGAGAGCGGCGCCAATCGCACGGCCACCGTCCCCGCGAGCGGCAAGGTCACGCTGACCGACACCTGGCGCAGCTGACGACCGCCACCCCCCGACCAGGGCCGCCCGGCATCACCTTTCCCCGCCACCGCCGGGCGGCCCTCATCCCTGCGACACGTGACGCGCGCACGACCGGCGTCGTCACGCCGCCCGACCCACGACCCGTACCCAAGGAGAGCCCGCCTTGATACGCCCCGCCGCAGGAGTCCTCGCCGCCGCCCTGGCCGTGACGCTCCTGCCCGCCCTCCCCGCCGCGGCCGCCGCCGCGAGGCCGCCCGCCCCGCCCTCGGACGCGAAGCTGGCCGCCGAGCCCGCCCGTCACGACCTGACCCGGGAGCAGTTCTACTTCGTGCTCCCCGACCGGTTCGCGAACGGCGACCCGGGCAACGACCGGGGCGGTCTGACCGGCTCGCGGCTGGAGACCGGCCTGGACCCGACGGACAAGGGCTTCTACCAGGGCGGCGACCTCAAGGGGCTCACCGACCGGCTCGACTACATCAAGGGGCTCGGCACCACGGCCATCTGGATGGCGCCGATCTTCAAGAACCAGCCGGTGCAGGGCAAGGGGACGGACGTCTCGGCCGGCTACCACGGCTACTGGATCACCGACTTCACCCAGGTCGACCCGCACTTCGGCACCAACGCCGATCTGGAGCGGCTGATCGAGAAGGCGCACGGGAAGGGGATGAAGGTCTTCTTCGACGTCATCACCAACCACACCGCGGACGTCGTGGACTACCGGGAGGCGTCGTACTCCTACCTCTCCAAGGGCGCGTTCCCGTACCTGACGAAGGACGGGGTGCCCTTCGACGACGCCGACTACGCCGACGGGAAGGGGAAGTTCCCGAAGGTCGACGGTGAGTCCTTCCCGAGGACCCCCTTCGTCCCGGACGCCAAGAAGAACCTCAAGTCGCCCGCCTGGCTCAACGACCCGACGATGTACCACAACCGCGGCGACTCCACCTTCGCCGGCGAGTCCTCCGGTCAGGGCGACTTCTTCGGTCTCGACGACCTGTGGACCGAGCGCCCCGAGGTCGTCAGCGGGATGGAGAAGATCTACGAGAAGTGGGTCGAGGACTTCGACATCGACGGCTTCCGCATCGACACGGTCAAGCACGTCAACACCGGCTTCTGGACCCAGTGGGCCACCGCCCTCGACGCGTACGCAGCCAAGCGCGGCCGCGACGACTTCTTCATGTTCGGCGAGGTCTACTCCGCCGACACGGCCGTGACCTCGCCGTACGTGACGCGCGGGAAGCTCGACGCCACCCTCGACTTCCCGCTCCAGGACGCGATCCGCGCGTACGCCTCCCAGGGCGCGGGAGCCGACCGGCTGGCCTCCGTCCTGGGCGACGACTACCGGTACACCTCGGGGAAGGCCAACGCCTACGAGCAGGTGACCTTCCTCGGCAACCACGACATGGGCCGCTTCGCCACCTTCCTGAAGCAGGACCGGCCGGGGGCCGGGGAGCAGGAACTGCTCGACCGCTACCGCCTCGCGAACGAGCTGATGTTCTTCTCCCGGGGCAACCCGGTGATCTACTCCGGTGACGAGCAGGGCTTCACGGGCGCGGGCGGCGACAAGGACGCCCGCCAGCCCCTCTTCGCCTCGCAGGTCGCCGACTACCTGGACGACGACCAGCTCGGAACGGTGCGCACGCACGCGAGCGATGCTTACGATCCGGAGCACCCGCTCTATCAGCAGATCAGTGCTCTCTCCCGGCTGACGAAGGCGCACCCGGCCCTGCGCGACGGCGTCCAGAGCGCACGCCTCTCCGACGGCTCCGTCCACGCCTTCGCCCGCACCGACACCAAGACCCGCACCGAGTACCTGGTCGCCGCCAACAACGCGACCGCCTCCCGGACCGTCGAGATCGACGCCCCGGCCGGCGCCCAGTACCGCACCCTGTACGGCGGCACCGCACTCATCCGCGCCTCGGCGGCCGGCAAGCTCACCGTCCCCGTCCCGGCCCTCGGCTCCGTCGTCCTCCAGGCCGTGACCCCCGCCGCCCAGCCCACCGCCAAGCCCGCCCTGACCCTGAAGGCCCCGGCCGCCGGCGCCACCGGCACCGTCGAGCTCAGCGCCGACGTCACCGGAGGCGGCGGCCGCGTCGTCTTCGCCGCCCAGAGCGGCAACGACAAGTGGCAGGTCCTCGGCACCGCCGACCACGCCCCCTACAAGGTCACCCAGCACATCGAGGCGCCCGCCGGCACCGCGCTGCGCTACAAGGCCGTCGTCGTCGACCCCGCGGGCCGCACCGCGAGCGCCCTCGCGCAGTCCGTCGCCGGACAGGCCCCGCCCGCCGAGGTCCCCACCGCCACCCAGCGCGACTACGCGGTCGTCCACTACAACCGGCCCGACGGGAACTACACCGACTGGCGGCTCTACGCCTGGGGCGACCTCGCCGACGGCGAGGCGACCCCCTGGCCCGCCGGTCACGGCTTCACCGGCCGCGACGCCTACGGCGCCTTCGCGTACGTCCGCCTCAAGCCCGGCGCCTCCTCCGTCGGTTACCTCGTCATCGACAAGGACGGCAACAAGGACGTCGCAGCCGACCGCACCATCGACGTGACGAAGACCGGCGAGATCTGGCTGGAGCAGGGCAAGGAGCCCGCCCGCACCGACCGCCCGGCCCAGCCGCCGCAGGACACCACGAAGGCCGTCCTGCACTACCAGCGCCCCGACGGCGCCTACGACGGCTGGGGCCTGCACGTCTGGACCGGCGCCGCGACCCCCACCGACTGGTCCAAGCCGCTGCTCCCGGTCCGCACCGACCCCTACGGCGCGGTCTACGAGGTCCCCCTCGCCGCCGGGGCGAGCTCCCTCAGCTACATCCTCCACAAGGGCGACGAGAAGGACCTGCCCTCCGACCAGTCCCTGGACCTGAAGGCCACCGGGCACGAGGTCTGGATGCTCGGCGGCAAGGAGAAGTACCTCCTCCCGCAGCCCGCCGGCTCTTCCGCCTCCCTGGACCTCGCCACCTCCCGCGCGATCTGGATCGACCGCGACACCGTCGCCTGGAACGCCCCTGCGGGCGCCGCCTCCGTACAGCTCCTCGCCTCCCGCGAAGGCGCCGTCACGGCCGAGAACGGCGCCCTGCACGAGGGCGGCGCCCAGTGGCTGCGCCTGACCGGCTCCCAGCTCACCGCCGCCCAGAAGCAGAAGTTCCCGCACCTGGCCGCCTACAGCGCCTTCACCGTCGACCCCCGCGACCGGGACCGGGTCCGGGCCGCCCTGCGCGGCCAGCTGGTCGCGAGCGCCCGCGCCGCGAACGGCGCCGTCCTCGCCGCCACCGGCGTGCAGCTCGCCGGCGTCCTGGACGACCTGTACGCGACGACCGCCGCCCTCGGCCCGGTCTTCAAGGACGGCCGTCCCACCCTCTCCGTCTGGGCCCCGACCGCCCAGCAGGTCTCCCTCGAACTCGACGGCCGCACCGTGCCGATGCGCCGCGACGACGCCACCGGTGTGTGGTCGGTCCGCGGCGAGCGGTCCTGGACCGGCAAGCCCTACCGCTTCGCCGTCACCGTCTGGGCCCCCAGCACCCGCCAGGTGGTCCGCAACGTGGTCACCGACCCCTACTCCACCGCGCTGACCGCCGACTCCACCCACAGCCTGGTCGTGGACCTGGCCGACCCGAAGCTCGCCCCGCCCGGCTGGAAGACGCTGCGCAAGCCCGCGCCCGTGCCGTTCACCTCCGCGCAGATCCAGGAGCTGCACATCCGCGACTTCTCCGTCGCGGACCGCACCAGCGCCCACCCCGGCCAGTACCTGGCCTTCACCGACACCGCCTCGGCGGGCATGCGCCACCTGCGCGGTCTGGCCGCCGCCGGCACCTCCTACGTCCACCTCCTGCCCGCCTTCGACATCGGCACCATTCCCGAGAAGGCGGCCGACCGCACCGAGCCGGCCTGCGACCTCACGGTGTACGCCCCCGACTCACAGGAGCAGCAGGCCTGCGTGGCGGCCGCGGCCGCGAAGGACGCGTACAACTGGGGCTACGACCCGCTGCACTACACCGTCCCCGAGGGCAGCTACGCCAGCGACCCGAACGGCACGGCCCGCACGGTCGAATTCCGCAAGATGGTCCAGTCCCTGAACGGATCCGGGCTGCGCACGGTGATGGACGTGGTCTACAACCACACCGTCGCCTCCGGCCAGTCGGACAAGTCGGTCCTGGACCGCCTCGTCCCCGGCTACTACCAGCGCCTGCTGGCCGACGGCAGCGTCGCCACCTCCACCTGCTGCGCCAACACCGCGCCCGAGAACGCCATGATGGGCCGCCTGGTCGTGGACTCGGTCGTCACCTGGGCCAAGGAGTACAAGGTCGACGGCTTCCGCTTCGACCTGATGGGCCACCACCCGAAGGCCAACATCCTGGCCGTGCGCGCAGCCCTCGACGCCCTGACGGTGGCCAAGGACGGCGTCGACGGCAAGAAGATCGTCCTCTACGGGGAGGGCTGGAACTTCGGCGAGATCGCCGACGACGCCCGCTTCGTGCAGGCCACGCAGAAGAACATGGCGGGCACCGGCATCGCCACCTTCTCCGACCGGGCGCGCGACGCGGTCCGCGGCGGCGGCCCCTTCGACGAGGACCCGCGGGTCCAGGGCTTCGCCTCGGGCCTGTTCACCGCCCCGAACGGCTCTCCCGCCAACGGCACCCCCGAGCAGCAGAAGGCCCGCCTCCTGCACGCCCAGGACCTGATCAAGGTGGGCCTGTCCGGCAACCTCGCCTCGTACGCCTTCACCGACACCTCGGGGCGCCGCATCAAGGGCTCCGAGCTGGACTACAACGGCGCCCCGGCCGGCTACGCGGCCGCCCCCGGCGACGCCCTCGCCTACGCGGACGCCCATGACAACGAGACCCTCGCCGACGCGCTGACCTTCAAACTCCCCGCGGCCACCAGCAACGCGGACAAGGCCCGTATGCAGGTCCTGGCCATGGCGACGGCCACCCTCTCCCAGGGCCCGGCCCTCTCGCAGGCGGGAACCGACCTGCTCCGCTCCAAGTCGCTGGACCGCAACTCCTACGACAGCGGCGACTGGTTCAACGCCGTCCACTGGGACTGCAAGGACGGCAACGGCTTCGGCCGCGGCCTTCCGCCGGCCGCCGACAACAGCCCGAAGTGGCCCTACGCCAAGCCCCTCCTGGCGGGACCGGTCCCCACCTGCGCGGACATCACCGCCACCGCGGGAGCTCACCGCGACCTGCTCACGATCCGCACCACCGAGCCGGAGTTCGCCCTCACCACGGCCGAGGCGGTCCAGTCCCGGCTGGCGTTCCCCCTCTCCGGCACGGAGGAGACCCCGGGTGTGATCACCATGACCCTCGGCGACCTGGTCGTGGTCTTCAACGCCACCCCGACGGCCCAGGCCCAGCGCGTCGCCGCCCTCGCGGGCACCGCCTACGCTCTGCACCCGGTCCAGGCGGCGGGCTCCGACGCCACGGTCAAGCGGTCCGCCTACGACGCGCAGACAGGAGAGTTCACCGTCCCGGCCCGCACGGTCGCGGTCTTCACACGACGCTGAGCCGGTCCAGCCGCTTCTCCAGCAGGATCACCCCGTAGACCCTGCCGTCCTTCCCCACCTTGTTGGGGAGCTCCCCGACCACCCGGTAGCCCGCACCCCGGTAGTACGCGAGCAGCCGGGGGTTGGTGGAGACGCAGTCCAGCCGCGCCCGCTCCCGCCCGGTCCTGGCGATCCGCCGCTCGGCGTGTTCGAGCAGACGCCGCCCGGCACCGGCGGGCGCGGCTTCCCTTTCCACCATCAGCCGGTGCACGTACCCGGCCACCGGAGGCTGGACGCCCCAGGCGTCCTCGTCGGACCACCACAGCTCGTACGCCCCGACGACCCGCCCGTCGCAGTCCCCGCCGAGCCACACCTCGCCGTCGGCCATCCGCGCGCGGAAGTGGTCGGCGTCCTTGTCGCCCGGTTTCCACTGCTCGATCCCGTGCTTCTGCATCCAGCGGGCGGCCTGGTCGTACAGGCGCACCAGGGTGCTCGCGTCCTGGTGCCCGGCCGGCCGGAACAAGATCCCGTCGTCAATGATCACGCGGGCATTATCGATGATCATGGGCAGCCGTGACACGGGGATTCACCGCTGGGCGGGCACGCCGTCCAGGACCTGACCGGCGACTTCGTCGGGGACCTCGCCGGGCCCCTCGTCGCCCACCCCGCCCGGAACGAGCGCGACGAGCCGCCCGACCAGCTCCCCGAAAGGCCCGTCGGCGGGCTCGCCGGCCAGGATCCGTACGAGGATCCCCGCCATCTCCGCGTCGTACGCCGCGCTCACGGCGGCCAGCGCCGCGAAGTCGTGCACCAGCTGCAGTTCCAGCTCGGCGCGCGGGATCCTGCGCCCGTCCAGCCAGATCAGCGCGGTGGACTCGGCGAGCGACACCCAGGAGCGCACCACGAGTTCCAGGCGCGCAGGGGGAGCGGCGATCCCGATGCCCAGGTGCGCCAGGATCTGCTCGTACGCCGCCTGGCGGACCTCGTCGATCATCGCGTTGGCGCGGCTGCTGCCGACCGCCGGCCCGCCCCGCATCAGCGCCGAGAAGCCCGGCCCGTGCTCGTCGACGAAGGCGAAGAACCGCCCCATCACCCGCAGCAGCCGCGCCCCGAGCGGCCCCTCCCTGGGCTCCACGAACAGCGCCGCCAGCTCGTCGGCCGCCCGCCGCAGCGCGGCCTCGTACAGGCTCTGCTTGCCGGGGAAGTAGTGGTAGACGAGCGGCCTCGATATCCCCGCGGCCGCCGCTATCTCGTCTATCGACACATCGTCGGGCGACCGGTGGCTGAACAGCTCCAGGGCCACCCCGATCAGCTGTTGCCGCCGCTCCTCGACACCCATCCTGCGTCGCACTCCGGTCGTCATGCCGACACCCTACTGGGGCGCGTTCACAGGTCCAGGACGAGGCGGTTCCCCTTCGCGCGGGAGACGCACAACAGCATCGAGTCCGCGCGCTCGCCGTCCGTGAGCAGCTCGTCGCGGTGCTCCACCTCGCCCGCCAGGACCCGGTGTTGGCAGGTCCCGCAAAAGCCCTGCTGACACGAGTACGGAGTGTCCGGCAGCTCCCTGCGCACCGCGGCCAGCGTGGTCTCGTCCGCGCCGACCTCAACCGTCCGCCCCGAGCGGCGCAGTTCGACCGTGAAGGGCTCAGCGGGGCCGGGCGCCGCCGCCGGGGCGAAGCGTTCCAGATGCACCAGGGCCGGGTCCGGGGCGGCGGCCGTGACGGCCCGCATCAGGGGGTCCGGGCCGCAGCAGTAGACCAGCGTGCCGGGCGGGGCCGTGGACAGCCGGGTCAGGTCGGGCCGGCCCGTCTCGTCCTCGGGCAGGACCGTGACCCGGTCCCCGTACGCCTCCAGTTCGGCCAGGAAGGGCATCGAGGCGCGCGAGCGGCCCCCGTACAGGAGGGTCCAGTCGGCGCCGGCCGCCGTGGCCGCCCGGAGCATCGGCAGGATCGGGGTGATGCCGATCCCGCCCGCGACGAAGACGTACGAGGACGCCGGGACCAGCTCGAAACGGTTGCGCGGCGGCCGCAGTTCCAGCTGGGCGCCCTCGACCAGCCGGGCGTGCGCCTCGCGGGAGCCGCCGCGGCCGTCCGCGATCAGCCGGATGGCGATCGTGTACCGGCCGCCGTCCGCCGGGTCACCGCACAGGGAGTACTGGCGGACCAGCCCCGAGGGCAGGGTGACGTCCACGTGCGCGCCGGGGGTCCACGCCGGCAGGTCCGGGGATTTCAGGGCCAGTTGCAGCACGCCCTCGGCCGGCTGCGTACGGGAGACGATCAGCGCGCGCAGCCGGCGGCGCGGGGAGTGGCCCGAGACGGGCGTCTCCAGCGCGGGCAGGGGCCACAGCGGGGACGCCCCGATGCGCCGGCTCAGGGCGCGCCGCGCCACCCAGGCCGCACCCGCCACCGCCGTCACCGCGAGGGTGCGCCTCATGCCCGGACCCCGCCGTTCGCGCCGGGGGAGGAGGCGAGGTAGGCCACGGCCTGGGCCGTCGAGCCCTCCTGCGAGGGGTGGTAGGTGCGGGAGAGGTACTTCGGGACGGACTTCAGCATCGCGCCCGTGGAGGGGAGCACGCCCTGCTGTCCGGCCAGGAAGAACTGCCCGAAGGACGCCTTGCCGTCCACCAGGTGCGGGTCGTTCGCCATGAAGAAGCGGACCCCGCGCTGCCACAGGAAGACCAGCGCGGAGAAGGCGGTCGCCCAGGTCCGCGCCCGGCGCCGGTAGGTGCCGTCCACGTGCATGAAGAGGTCGAAGGCCACCGCGCGGTGCTCGACCTCCTCGGCCCCGTGCCAGCGCAGCAGGTCCAGCATGGCGGGGTCGGCGCCCCGCCGGTCCAGGGCCTCGGCGTTGAGCACCCAGTCGCCCAGGAACGCCGTGTAGTGCTCGATCGCCGCGATCATCGCGACCCGCTCCATCAGCCACCAGTGCCGCGCCCTGCCGGGCGGCAGGGTCCGGTCGCCGAGCAGCTTCTCGAAGAGCCAGTCCACCTGCGCGGTGTACGGGGTCGGGTCCAGGCCCAGCCGCTTCAGGTGCGGCAGCACGTCGTCGTGGGCGGCGGCGTGCATGGCCTCCTGCCCGATGAATCCGACGACGTCGGCCCGCAGCCGCTCGTCCTCGATGTACGGGAGCACCTGCTTGTAGACGTGCACGAACCACCGCTCACCCGCGGGGAGGAGCAGGTGCAGCACATTGATCATGTGCCCGGCGAAGGGGTCGCCGGGCAGCCAGTGGAGCGGGGTGTCCTCCCAGTCGAAGGACACGTTCCGGGGCTTGAGGTCTATGTGTTCCGACGCCACGGGGGCGGGCGCGAGCGGCCTATTAGACATGGCGTCAATGTACTGAGGGGTAGGGGCGAAGAAAACCCCTCTGCAGCTGCTGGCGCAGCGAGCCCGCCGTCGAGCCGTCCGTCAGCGCAGCGAGCCCGCCTTCGAGCCGTCCGTCAGCTTGCCCGACAGGTCGACCTGCGCCCCGGCCGGAGCCTTGACCGCCAGCCGGTTGCCGTTCGCCGAACCGCTCACGCCGCCGCCCGACGCCGACAGCGACGCGAACTGCGCACTGCCCGCGGCCAGTACGTACCACTGCCCCGCCCGCGACTTCCACAGCACGCCCGCCAGCACCCGCGGCTCCCGGACCCCGCACGCCGGGGACCCCTCCGCCGTGGCCGCCTGCGCCGCCACCGGCGTGCCGGGGGCCAGGAACTGCGCCTGCACCCGGTCCGCCGCGCCCTGCCAGGTCTCGGCCCGCGTACAGAGCCAGGTCGCCGTCCCGTCGCCCTCGGGCAGCGGCTGCTTCGCGTAGGTCCAGGCGTTGACCGTACGGACGCCGTGCGAGCGGACCGAGGGCAGCAGGCATGCGATCCGCGACCAGTCGCCGAGCTCCGCGGCCTCCGTGACGTCGCGTTCGGCGCCCGGCGCGCCCGAGGTCAGCCGGGCCGGGGTCAGCTCGCCGAGGTCGGTGATCAGCCGGGTGGCCCCGTCGCCGGTCAGGGACAGGGCGTTCCAGCTCGTGCAGTTGCCCGCCGGGGCCGGGCTCGGCACCGGCGGGGTCACCCCGTCCGGGCCCGGCTTCAGCGCCGTCGCCGCGTCGCCGGGCTTGAGCAGGTCCCGCAGGGCCGCACCCGTGACCCACGGCGCCGTGAGGTACCGGACGTTGCCGTCGACCCGGCTGAGGACCAGCGCGGTGGCGGTGTCCGCCGAGGCGCCGTCGGTGCGGGCGAAGTCGAGGGCGGCGCCGGTGGTCCCGGTGCGCGGTTCGGCGTAGCGGACCACGCGCAGGCCGTCGTACAGCAGGACGACGACGGCCTGGTCGACTGCGCCCGCGAACAGCAGCTGCGCCGGTCCCATCGGCGGCCCGGCGGGGGTCCCCGGGGTCGCGGAGACCACCACGGAGGAGCCGGGCCGCGCCCAGACGGCCAGCGCCCGGCGCAGCAGCGCGGCGTCGTCGGCGCGGTCGCCGCGGGCGGGCCAGGTGGAGAAGCCCGTACGGGACGACGTACGCCACAGCGTCGGCGCGGCCCGGACCAGCTTGCCCGGGTCCAGGGCCTGTTCGGCCGCGGCGTTGCGGGAGTACGGCGGGGCGGCGGCGCCGTCCGAGCCCCAGCCGCCGCCGGGCAGCGCGAGCAGCGCCCCGCACACGGTGAGCGCGGCGGCCGCCGCCAGGGCGGCGCGGGTGAGACGGCGCCGGCGCAGCAGGTCGGTGGGCCGGGCCTGGAGCACGCACGGGTCGAACTCCGGGGAGGCGAACAGGGCGTCGTTCGCCGGATCACCGGAGCCCGCCACCGCGGCGGCCGGGTCCGGGATCCCGGCCTCGTCGAGCACCCGGAGCACCTCGGGCTCGGACAGCCGCTCCAGGGCCCGCAGCACACAGGCGGCCCGGCCGGCCCCGTCGAGCGTGGCCAGCCACTGGTCGAGGGCGAGCTCCTCGGCCCCGCCCGAGCGGGGGAACAGCCGCAGCCCCCAGACCTGGGGGAGCGCGGGCGGGAGCTGCGCGCGCCGGGGCAACGCCCGGAAGGTCAGCGGGATCCCCGCCTCCAAGGCGGCGCGCAGCACGCGCAGCCGGACGTACGCGTAACCGGAGTCGTCCCCGCCGGCCCGCTGGCCCGGCACCCCGCCCTGCACGGCCGCCACGGCGGCCGCCGCGTCCCGCCGGCCGCGCGGCAGCGCCCGCTGGACCAGCGAGTGGGCGGTGAGCACCCGCCTCTTACGGCCGAGGGCGGGCGGCAGCACCAGGTAGGCGAGCCGCACCAGCCGCGGGTAGTGCTCGACGATGGCGGCCTCGGCCTGCTCGACGTCCGGGGGCACGGGAGACACGGGAGGCAGGGAGCGGGTGGCGGTATCCGGCGCATTCACGTTCAGCAGAACGAGCGAATCGTCGGATGGTCACCCGCCGTCGTATCGCACGTTCGGGTCAATTCGGGTCATGTCGGGACGGCCGGCCACCAGGGGCAGGCGGTCAGGCGATCAGGCGGGCGCGCAGTGCCTCGACCGTCTCGTCCGGGACGACGAGCCCCTCGCGCACGTACTTCTCCATGGAGCCGTAGCGCGCCGCCACCTCGTCGAGCGCGGCCTCCAGGTAGGAGGGGAACACGCCGATCAGCGCGAGCGCGATCTCCGGGTCCCCGCCGGCCGCCGTGAAGCCCTCGATCATCGGGGCGAAGGCCTGCCTGACCGCCGGATTGACCGACAGGTACTCGGCCCTCAGCGTCTCGTCGTCCGCGCCGAGCAGCGACAGGACCACCGTCGCGCCCCAGCCGGTGCGGTCCTTGCCGGCCGTGCAGTGGAACAGCAGCGGGCCCGACGCGGGGTCGGCGGCCTCGGTGAGCAGCATCCGGTAGGCGGCCTGCGCGGAGCCTGAGTTCACGAACGACCGGTAGGTGTCGGCGAACAGAGCCTGCGCCTTGCCGCCGCCCAGGTGCTTCTCGGCCATGACCGGGTCGGACAGCAGGTCCTTCAGCTGCACCGCGGCGGGCACCTTGCCCGCGCTCAGCTTGTCCGCGAGGACGTCGGCGACCAGGAGCCGGGCCCCGGCGGGCAGGCGGTCGGGGTGGTCGGCGCGCTCGGCGTCGGTGCGGAAGTCGAGGACCGTACGCACGCCCAGCGCGTCCACGGCCGGGTCGGCGGCGGGGTCGAGACGGTCGAGCTGGCCGGAGCGCAGCAGCAGGCCGGGGCGCACGGTGCGGCCGCCGCGCAACGGGGTGCCTCCGAGGTCGCGGAAGTTGGCGACGGTGGTGGAGGGGATGGCGGTCATCGTGGCGGCTCCAGCGGGGTGCGCGGTGTGTTCGGGTCGTGCGGGGGGTGGGGGTGTGCGGGGGGCTGGCGTGCGGCATCGCCTGGCCGTCGCGTTATGCGGCGATTCCTGCAATTTTCCGGTGGTTCATCCCGGAAAGACAATCGGCGGCCACCGAGACGCCGATGCCGACCGCGAGCGCCACCAGGTGTCCGGCGTCCGTGAAGGTCCGCCCCCGCTTGACCACCGGCGCCGCCGCGAGCGCGAGCAGACCCACCCGGGCGGCCGTACGGACCTTCCCGCGCGGCAGGGCCGAGGTCAGCGCGCCGAGCACGGCGTTGAACCCGTAACTCGTGCCCACGTCCAGGGCGCGCCGGGTGCGGCGGTCGGCGGTCCTGCGCAGCGCGCCGAACACGAGGAGGGTCGCCGTGGTGTGCCCGAAGAGGAACACCGCGGCCGTCCACCAGGCGCCGTACGCGTACTCGGCGTATCCGAGGACCGCGACCAGCAGCAGCGCGTAGGGCAGAGGCATGGGCTCTTCCACGACCAAGGCGCTGGTCAGCAGCGTCTCCCAGCGCCCGGCGGCCAGATTGTCGACATTCGTCGAGCAGGCGCGCAGCAGTCGCTCCCGCTCGGCCGTCTCCATCCGCTCCAGGGCGAGTGCCCCGAGCTGGACCCCGCCGGCGTACACCGCTCCGAGTGGAATTGGTTTCACGTGTCCATGATCGGATACGGCCCCTGGGTGGGCTCCACCGGCCCCGTGCGAACATGGCCCGGTCATGTCAGAGCACCCCGCGCCGATGCGCGCCACGCGGGCCGCGGTATTCGCGGCGATGTGCGTCGCTCTGGGTGCGGTGGGGCATTCCTTCATGTCGGGCACGGATATTCCGGTTTTGGGTCTTCTGGGCGCCTTTGTGGCGGTCGGCGCGCTCGCGTGGTGCGCCGCGCGGAGGCGGCGGGGGCCGGTGGGGATCACGGCGGCACTGCTCGGCGTGCAAGGGGTGCTGCACCTCGTCTTCTCGGAGAGCATGCCGACAGGGCGCTCGCCCTTGCCCGCGCCCTCGCACACGCACGCCCACCACCACATGCCGGGCATGGACATGGACATGAGCGCGGGCATGAGCGCTGGCATGGACATGGGCCCGGGCGCCGACATGGCCGGTCACGGCGGCCTCGGAATGATCGCCGCGCACGTGCTCGCCGGACTGCTCTGCGCCGCATGGCTGGCGTGGGGCGAAGCCGCCGTGTTCCGGCTGGCCCGGGTGCTGGGAGCCGCCGCGCTGCACGCGGCCCGGCCGCTCTCCCGCGCCCTCGTCCTCGTACGGGCACGGCCGGCCGCCTTGCCGACCCCGCCTGCCTTCCGGGCCCCGTACCACCGGCCGCGCCGCCTGCGCGGGGCCGTGCACGCGCATGCCGTGGTGCGGCGTGGGCCGCCTGTGGCGATGCTCCTTCGCGCCACGGCCCCCGGCCGTCCTGCCCGCGCCTGACCGGCGCACCTCTCTGGTGAGGGGGCGGCGAGACCTGGGGCCGGTTCCCCATGTCTTCGCCAACACCTAGGACCACCATGTCCCTTGACGAGATCCACGACGTCCGGACCTCGGACGCCATCCCGGACGCCATCCCGGAAGCCGTTCCGGGCGAGGCGTCCAAGCGGCGCGGCGGCTGGGCCGCCGTGCGGCCGCTGCTGCTGCGCATGCACTTCTACGCGGGCCTGCTGATCGCCCCGCTGCTGTTCCTCGCCGCCGCCACCGGGCTGCTCTACGCCGCCTCGTGGCAGGCCGAGAAGATCATTTACGCCGACGAGCTGACCGTCGCCCGCGTCGGCGAGAGCGTCCTGCCGCTCAGCGCCCAGGTCGAGGCCGCCCGGGGCGCCGCGCCCGAGGGCAAGGTCGTGTCGGTGTGGCCCGGCCCCGACGAGGAGGCCACCACCCGGGTGATCATGGAGCGCTCGGGGCTCCCGGAGGGCGAGACCCTCACCGTGTTCGTCGATCCGTATACGGCCGAGGTGCGCGGGCAGCTCGCCACCGCCGGCGATGCTCTGCCGCTGCGGGCCTGGTTGAGCGAGTTCCACTCCAGCCTCCAGCTCGGGGAGTTCGGCCGGATCTACAGCGAGCTCGCCGCGAGCTGGATGTGGGTGGTCGCATTCGGCGGACTCGCCCTGTGGATCGGCCGCCGCCGTACGCGCAGGTCGCAGCTGCTGCTCCCGGAGCGCGGCGCCACCGGCCGGCGCCGGACCCTGTCCTGGCACGGGGCCGTCGGTCTCTGGGCCGTCGCCGGTCTCGTCGTACTCTCCGCGACCGGCCTGACCTGGTCGAAGTACGCCGGTGAGAACATCGGGCAGCTCCAGGACAGCCTCGGCGGGGCCACCCCCAACGTGTCCGCCAAGCTGAAGCCCGGCGCGGGCGCCGACGGAGCCGACGAACACGCCGGGCACACCATGGCCCCCGGCGAGGAGATGCCGCCCGCGCCGCCCGCGGTCGACGTCGGCATCGACAGGGCCGTGGCCGCCGCCCGGGCCGCAGGCGTCACCGAGGAGCTGCGCGTGACCCTGCCCGCCCAGGGCAAGGGGTACGTGGTCAAGGAGCAGGACAAGCAGGTGCCGGTGCACCTGGACGCGGTCTCCGTCGACCCCACGGACGGCCGGGTCATGGACGAACTGCGCTTCACCGACTACCCGTTGCTCGCGAAGATGACCCGCTTCGGCATCGACCTGCACATGGGCAAGACCTTCGGGCTCCTCAACCAGATCGCCCTGGCCGCTCTCGCGCTCGCCGTGATGTTCCTGGTCTTCTGGGGCTACCGGATGTGGTGGCTGCGCCGCCCCACGAAGGACCGCAAGCTGTCCGTCGGCCGCGCCCAGCCGCGTGGCGCCTGGCGCAAGCTGCCGGTGACCGTGCTGCTGCCGCTGGTGGCGGTGACCGCCGTCGTCGGCTGGTTCGTCCCGCTGCTGGGGATCAGCCTGGTCGCCTTCCTCGCGGTCGACGTGCTGCTGGGCTTCGTGGGGGGCCGCCGGGCCGCCAAGGCGGCGTAGCCCGGGTGGCGGCGCGTAGCGCCGTTTAGTGCCATCTAGTGCCGTGTAGCGCGGTGTAGCGCCTGCGCTCGGTGGGCCCGTACGCGCGGAAGCGAGTACGGGCCCACCGGCGTGCCGGGCGTCAACGGCCGCCTCAGGGGGCGTACTTGTAGCCCACCCGGCGGACCGTCCGGATCACGCCGCGGTGGGCCGGGCCCAGCTTGCGGCGCAGACGGGCGATGTGGACGTCCACGGTCCGGCCGTCGCCGACGTGGCCGTAGCCCCAGACGGTGGTGACCAGCTGGTCCCGGCTGTGCACGCGGTGCGGGTGCTTCACCAGGTGGGCCAGCAGTTCGAACTCCAGGTAGGTCAGGTCGAGCAACCGACCGTCGACCTCGGCCGTGCGCTGCGCCGTGTCGATGCGGACGAGGGCGTCGCCGCCCGTGGCGGTCGCGGCGTCAGGCGATGGCAGAACGGTCGGGGCGGGCTGCGGTGCGGCCACGGCCTGCGGGGCGAAGGCGATCGGCGGCTGCTGGTCGGCCGGTACGAGGACCAGGTAGCCGACCATCGGAGGCTGGCCCGGCAGCGTCGGCAGGGTGTGCTGCGGCGCGGGCAGCCAGGTGGCGCCGGGCGGGAGGAGGTCCACGACTCGGGCCACTTCGTCTCGGTGTACGGAACGCAGGTGGTGGCGCGCACTGGGCGGGTGGCTCAGGGAAGCGGTCGCAGCGGAGGCGGCGGAGGATGCGGCGGAGGTGAGGGAGCGGGTGTTCGCCATGAGTGGTCAGCTCTTTCACGCGGAGTGGTCGGCAGGAGACGTGCGTACGTCATCGATGTCGTACCGCGCAGACCGAAGGCCTCGGGCAAGGTCGGAAGGGTGGTCCCGGAGGCTTTAGAGGGCCGGCGCGTTCTTCGCGCGGCAACACTCCCGGTCGAACACGTGCGCCTGACGGGACGGCCAGAACGGCTCGAGGTCGCTGCGACCTGACGAGGTGTGCGAATGGCTGGCCATGGCCCCATTCAAGCAGAAGTCATGTCCAGGAGGCAGACCCTGTCTCACGTCGTGGAGCGGAATCTCATATTCCGCCGCCACGTCCGCGCCAAACCAGGACAAATGCGGGTCGTCAGTCCAGGTGCAGTCGCTCCCAGGCCGGCCCGGCGTCCCAGTCCTTCTCCTGACGCGCCCAGCGCGCCATGACCTCCACCACCTCGGCCGCGGTGGGCAGATACGCCTGGAAGTGCCGGTCCGCGGCCCCGGCCCGGTGCTCCAGCTGGTAGTCCTCGCCCTCGTCGCGCCACACCTGTATGTAGACGTCCGGGTCCACGACGAACCGCTCGACGATGAGGAAATGGTCCCGGTCCGCGCCGATGCGCTCCACGAGTTCGGTCAACGTGCCGAGCGCGGGCCGCTCGTAGGACTCGCCGCGCTCCGTCTGGATCCTGATCGCCAACATGTCCCCACCGTGCCACGGGGCACTGACAACGCCCGCCGCCCGCCGGTCCACGGGGGATCGGCGGGCGGCGGGTACTTCGCGGGGCGGCGGGTCCTAGACCAGGCCGTCCTTCTCCAGGCCGGTGCAGCAGGTGTCCGTGATGAGGCGGGTCACCACGTACGGGTCCACGTTCGCGTTCGGACGGCGGTCCTCGATGTAGCCCTTGCCGTCCTTCTCCACCTGCCACGGGATGCGGACCGAGGCGCCGCGGTCCGAGACGCCGTAGCTGAACTCGTTCCAGGGGGCGGTCTCGTGCAGACCCGTCAGACGCTCGTCGATGCCCGCGCCATAGTTCTTCACGTGGTCCATCGGCTTGCTGCCCTCGCCCAGCGCCTCGCACGCGGAGATGATCGCGGGGTAGCTCTCGCGCATCGCCTTCGTGGAGAAGTTGGTGTGCGCGCCGGCGCCGTTCCAGTCGCCCTTCACCGGCTTCGGGTTCAGCGTCGCGGAGACGTTGAAGTCCTCGGCGGTGCGGTAGAGCAGCCAGCGCGCGATCCACAGCTGGTCGGAGACCTCCAGCGGGCCCACGGGCCCGACCTGGAACTCCCACTGGCCGGGCATGACCTCGGCGTTGATGCCGGAGATGCTCAGGCCCGCGGCGAGGCAGTGGTCCAGGTGCTTCTCGACGATCTCGCGGCCGAAGATCTCGTCCGAGCCCACGCCGCAGTAGTAACCGCCCTGAGCGGCCGGGAAGCCGTTGACCGGGAAGCCGAGCGGACGCGAGCCGTCGAAGAAGGTGTACTCCTGCTCGATGCCGAAGATCGGCTCCTGAGCGGCGAACTTCTCGGCGACCGGACGCAGCAGCGCGCGGGTGTTCGACTCGTGCGGGGTCATGTCGATGTTCAGCACCTCGCACAGCACGAGGAGGTTGTCGCCGCCGCGGATCGGGTCCGGGCAGGAGAAGACCGGGTTCAGCACGCGGTCGGAGGCGTGGCCCTCGGCCTGGTTGGTGCTCGATCCGTCGAAGCCCCAGATCGGCAGCGCGTCGCCGTCCGCGAGGATCTTCGTCTTGGAGCGAAGCTTCGCCGTCGGCTCGGTGCCGTCGATCCAGATGTACTCAGCCTTGTAGCTCACGGGCCCCATCCTCAGACTCTGCGGGTGCTGCTGGTCGCTGCTTCATCGCTGCGGTGATGACCGCAGCGTGCCCGCCCGCGATTTCCCTTCCGTTGCCCGTGTGTGAACCCCGTGTTACCGAGGTTTACGCCGCAGGTCGGGTGGGTTGTGCGGGGCGACAGCGGGTTGGTGGCGGCGCGCCCGTCCGGGTGGGGCAGACTGGCCCCGTGAGCATTTCGTCTGATTTGAACCCTGTCGGCGACCCTGGCCCCGGCCGCTCCGGCCAGCCCGGCCCCGTAGAGCCCCGCCCCAGGGTGGGGCTGCTGGGGACCGGCCCCTGGGCGCACCGGACCCACGCCCCCGCCCTCGCCGCGCACGCCGGGTCCGAGTTCGTCGGCGTGTGGGGCCGCCGGCCCGAGGCCGCGGCGGAACTCGCCCGCGCGCACGACGTGAAGGTGTACGAAGACCCCGACGAGCTGTTCGCCGAGTGTGACGCCGTGGCCTTCGCCCTGCCGCCCGACGTGCAGGCCCCGCTCGCCGTGCGCGCGGCCGCCGCAGGCTGCCACCTGCTGCTCGACAAGCCCGTCGCGACGACTGTGGCCGACGCCCGCGCCGTGGCCGACGCGGTGGCCCGTCACCAGGTCGCCTCCATCGTCTTCCTCACCCTGCGCTTCGCCGAGCCCACCGCGGGCTGGGTCGCGGAGCAGGCCGGACGCCCGGGCTGGTTCACGGCGGCCGCGCACTGGCTCGGCGCCGTCTTCCCGCCCGACGGCACGCCCAGCGCGTACGCCGACTCGCCTTGGCGCAGGGCCAAGGGCGGGCTGTGGGACGTCGGGCCGCACGCGCTCTCCGTACTGATTCCGATCCTCGGCGAGGTCACCGAGGTCAGCGCCACCCGCGGCCCCTCCGACGTGGTCCAGCTGGCCCTGCGGCACGCCTCCGGCGCGGCCAGCACCGCCGTGCTCAGCCTGGGCGCGCCGCGGGCGGCCGCCGGGGTGGGGCTGGAACTGCGCGGCACCGAGGGCGTCTACGCGCTGCCGGGCTGGAGCGACGTACCGGGCGCCTACGGGCGCGCCCTGGACGCGCTGCTCACCGCGGCCCGGACGGGCGTACCGGACCCGCGGGGGGCGGAGTTCGGGGCTCGGCTGACGGAGCTGCTGGTGGAGGCGGAGGGGCAGTTGCCGGTTGTTTGAGCCCTTGCCGGCTATTTGATCAGGGCGTTCGCCACGATGATGGCTAGGCCGATCGTGGCGTCGGCCAGGCCGATGAGCAGGGCCGAGCGGAGCCGGTGTCCGACCCGGACCGCGACGAAAGAACCCCAGGCGAACAACAGCGCGGTGTTCAGGCCGAGCCCGACGGCGGTCACCGCGTCGGAGCCCCAGCCGGCGAGCCCCGCGATGACCAGCAGTAGGACGGTGGGAAGCGCGGCCGCGATCATCGGCCACTCGACCCACAGGGCCCGCGCCAGCAACCGCCACCGGTGCCCTACGGAGCCCCGCTGGTGACTGGCCATGTGGTGCGCGTAGCCGTGCGCGAGCCCGGCGGTGGCGGCGGTCACGAGCACCCAGCTGGCGTCGTAGAAAGGCGTGTACTCCTCACCCGCCTGATCCAGCGCGGCCAACAGCCCACTGGCCAGCACCGTTCCGTACACCCCGGCGAACATCCAGTCGGCGCCTTGGCGGGGCGGGGGGAAGGTGGGGTGGGGAGTGGGGGCGGGGGTGCGTTGTGGCTGCTGCTCGCTCACCGGGGTTCCTTGTGGGTTTTTTGGTGCGGTACATCCCTTTTGGGTAATGGAGTCACCCTACGGGGTGGCTTCGGGGGCGGGAGCCTCTCGGGCGGGATCAGAGATGCGTATGGGGGTTTCCCGTCAGTCTCATCGTCTCTCCGTGTCGGGCCGGTCCCTCAAGGGCGCTCCCTACGGTCGCGTCGCTGCGCGATGGCCTTCGGCCACCCTTGACCGACCGTCCCGCCCCGGACATACGAAGACCGCCGGGAAACCCCCAAAGGAACGGGCCGGGCCTTCTTTTTCAGGGACGGGGAGGGCCGGGAGGCGCGGGCTGGGTGCTGGCGGCCGAGTCTTCAGAGCGGGCCCACTTCCGGCAGGCGAGAGTGCTTAGCATCGGGGCATGCCTCAGCTCCAGCTGCTCCGTTTCGACCATGCGCCGGCGCTCCTCGCGTTCGAGAAGGAGAACCGGGCCTACTTCGCTGCGTCGGTACCCGACCGTGGCGATCACTACTTCGCTCATTTCGACGCGCGGCACCAGGGTCTGATGGCTGAGCAGGCCGAGGGACTGTGCTTCTTCCACGTCCTGGTGGGCAGCGGTGGGGAGGTGCTGGGGAGGGTCAACCTCATCGATGTGGAGGACGGTGCGGCCGAACTCGGGTACCGGATCGCCGAGAAGGCCGCAGGGCGGGGGCTGGCCACCGCTGCCGTGCGGGAGGTGTGCGCCCTGGCTGCCACGGAGTACGGGCTGACCGCGCTGCGTGCCGTCACGACCGTCGACAATCCCGCTTCGCGGACCGTGCTGGCCCGCACAGGATTCGTCCCCACCGGTGAGATCCGCATCGACGGCCGCCCCGGTGTCGCCTTTCTCCGGGATCTGCGGGAAGAGGTGTGACGACTACGGCTTCATCCCGTGGATTACCTCCGCCAGCGCGTCCACGGCTCGGGTGAACGACGTGTTCGGTGGGGAGGCGTAGCCGACGACCAGGCCCTCGCGGGGTGGGGTGGGGGAGGACGGGTGGTGGTAGGAGGAGAGGCCGTCCAGGGCGAGGCCTGCGGCGCGGGCGGCTGTGAGGGTGGGGGCTTCGTGGCCCGGGGGGAGGTCCAGGACCGCGTGCAGGCCCGCCGAGATGCCCGTCACGCGGATGTGCGGGGTGCGGGCTGACAGGACGGAGACCAGGTGGTCGCGGCGGGCGCGGTAGCGCAGGCGCATCCGGCGGACGTGGCGGTCGTACGCGCCGCACTCGATGAAGTCCGCCAGTGCCAGTTGGTCCAGCGCGCTCGCCCAGGACTCCCGTAGGCCCTTCGCCGCCAGGACCTGGTCGACCAGGTGGTCCGGGAGAACCAGCCAGCCGAGGCGGAGCGCGGGGGAGAGGCTCTTGCTGAGCGAGCCCGCGTAGACGACGTGGCCGGGGGCGAGTCCTTGGAGGGCGCCGACAGGTTTGCGGTCGTAGCGGAATTCGCCGTCGTAGTCGTCCTCCACGATCACGCCGCCGGTGCTGCGGGCCCACTCGGTGGCGGCGGCGCGGCGTGAGGGGAGCAGGCGGGCGCCGGTGGGGAATTGGTGCGCCGGGGTGAGGAGCAACGTATGGATTCGGGTGGGGAGTTCGGCGGTGAGTTGGGCGCCGTCCTCGTCCACCGGGATGGGGTGTGGGTGGACGCCGGCTGTGTCGAGGATGCTGTGGTGGAAGGGGAGGCCGTAGGCCTCGACCGCCCAGTCGCGGGGGCGGATCGCGGCCAGGAGGCGCAGGCCGTTGGCGAAGCCGGAGCAGATGACGATGTTGGCCGGGGTGGTGCGTACGCCGCGTGCGCGGGAGAGGTAGGCGGCCAGGGCCTGTCGCAGTTCGGGGCGGCCCTGGGGGTCGCCCGGTCCGAACGCCTCGGTGGGGGCCTGGGTCAGGGCCCGCCGTGCGCTGGTGGCCCACGGGGCCCGGGGGAAGGACGCGGGGTCGGGCTTGCCCTGGAGCAGGTCGTGGCGGGGGCCCGGGGGTGCGGGTGTGGTGGTGGGGGCTGAGGGGCTCGCGGCGGCGGCGCCTTCGGCGACGTGGGTGCCGGAGCCCTGGCGGGCGGTGAACCAGCCTTCGGCGACGAGTTCGGCGTACGCGTCGGCCACGGCGTTGCGCGCCAGGCCGAGGTCGGCGGCGAGCGTCCGGTACGGGGGGAGGCGCGTCCCGCCGGCCAGTCGGCCGGTGCGTACGGCGTCGCGCAGGGCCTGGGCGAGGGCGGTCCGCCGGGCGCCTTCGGCGGGGAGGTCCAGGTGCAGGTCGGCGCCGGAGTCGGGGGCGGTCATGCGGCGGGCGGGGTGAAGACGGTGTGGGTGGCCGTCAGGAAGCGGCGGACGGTGTCCCGTTCGGCGGGGTCGAAGGAGTCCAGCACCGCCAGGACCCCGTCGATCAGCGGGCCGAAGAACTCCCGGCCCAGGCGAATCGCCTCCGGCTCCACGCGCAGCAGGATCCGGCGCCGGTCGCGGTCGTCGCGGACGCGGGCCACGTAGCCGAGCCGTTCCAGCCGGTCGATCACGGCGGTGGTGCCCGCCGAGCCCTGTCCGAGGCGGGCGCCGAGCAGGCCCACCGTGGCCGGTTCGCCCGCGCGGGCCGCGTCCAAGAGGCAGATCAGGGCGCGGACGTCCGTGGGGTGCATGTGGTTGCGTCCTGCGAACTCCGCCTGGCGCAGGCTGAATTCGATGCTCACCGCTCGCAGCAGGTGCACCAGGTCAAGGTTCTCGGGTTCTTGGTCGTCGTTCATGGTCGCATTAGTATCTCTTGCTGAGCGAGATTATCGCCCGGCGAGGTAATGGGGTCTGTCATGTTCTCCGCTTCTTCCTTTCGCGCCGCCTACGACGAGGTGCTCGGGCCGCACGTCGAAGCCCTCGAACTGCCTACGCCGTACGGGGTCACCCGCGTCAATGCGTGGGGGCCGGCCGGCGGGACGCCGTGGGTGCTGCTGCCCGGGGGCGGGGCCACCTCCGCCGTGTGGGGCGCGTGCGTCGCCGCCGGGCTCGGCCGTGATCATCGGGTGTACGCCGTGGATCTGGTGGGGGAGCCCGGGCTGAGCATGCCCGCGCCGGGGCGGGCGGTGCGGAGCGTCGGGGACCTCGTCGGCTGGCTCGACGCCGTCCTCGACGGGCTGTGCCCGAACGGGCCGGTCGTTCTCGGCGGGCACTCGTACGGGGCCTGGATCGCCGCCCACTACGCCGCGCGGCGTCCCGCCCGGCTCGGCCGCCTCGTGCTGCTCGACCCGACGCGGGTTTTCGCCGGGCTGCGTCCTGGCTATGTGCTGCGGGCCGTACCCATGCTGGCGCGGCCCACGCCGCGGCGGATCCGCTCGTTCCTCGCGTGGGAAACCCGCGGGGCCGCGCTCGATCCGGCCTGGCTGCGGCTCCAGGACGAGAGCGTCGGCTTTCCCGCCGTGCGCCCGGTGACGGGTCCGCGCCCGGACCTGGCCGGGCTCGGGGCCCCGGTCCAGGTCCTGTTCGCCGGGCGCGCCCGCTGCCACGACGCGGAGCGCGCGGCGCGGGCCGCGCGGGAGGCGCTGCCGAGGGCGCGGGTCGACGTACTGCCCGGTGTCTCGCACCACGGGCTGCCGCTGACCGCGGCCGGGGAGATCGTCCGTCGGCTCACCGGGGCCGTCTAGCCGCTCACTAGGCGAGCCCGGTTCAGGCCTTGCGGGACAGGGCCTCGCGGACGGCTTCCTCCGAGCGGGCGACCACGGCCGTGCCGTCCTCGGCGGTGATGATCGGGCGCTGGATCAGCTTCGGGTGGGCGGCCAGGTGGGCGATCCACCGGGCCCGGGCCGCGTCGGTCTCCTCGCGCGGCAGGTCCCGTACGCCGGTCTCCTTGGCGAGCGGGTCGGACGTACGGGTGATGTCCCACGGCTCCAGTCCGAGCCGGCCGAGCACCTCGCGGATCTCGTCCTCGGAGGGCACGTCCTCCAGGTAGCGGCGCACGGTGTAGTCGGCGCCCTCCGCGTCCAGCAGGGTCAGCGCGCTGCGGCACTTGGAACAGGCGGGATTGATCCAGATCTCCATGGCGCCCCACTCTAACGAGGACGGGGTGCGGGTCTCACGAGGACGGGGTGCGGGCGCCGTCCGGCCAGGGCTTTTGTCAGTGCCCCCCGGTAAAATCGAGGGAGAACGACAGGACGCCAACTACCGTTTGGGAGGCTGTAGATGGCCACTGCCACCACCGTCCAGCACGTCAAGAAGAAGCCACTGCCGGCGGGCCTGCCCCGCGAGTGGTACGAGAGCCACAACCGCCGTCTGAAGGCCATGCGGCTGGCGATATCCCTGCTCGACTCGGGGACGTACGACGCCCGGCGCGCCACCAACCGGAAGATCCGGACGATGGCCGTCCGGACGGGGATCCACCGGCCGTCCAACGTCACGTGCAAGATGGTGCGCGCCTTCATCAAGGAGTCATGATCAAGGAGTCGTGAGGCGTCGGCTCGTCATCGGGCGCCGGGGCCCGGCCGGCCGCAGTGGCCGGGGCCCCGGTGTCCCGTCACGGTGGCGGCGGCGCTCCGTCCACCGAGAGCAGCAGGAGGGCCACGTCGTCGCGCGGACCGCCGTCCGTGAAGGCCGCCAGGTCCCGCCACACCGCGTGCACCAGACCGGCCGGGTCCCTGGCCAGGACGGGCACCCGGGCCGCCAGGGGGTAGAAGCTCCCCGTCGCGTCCCGGGCCTCCGTCACGCCGTCCGTGTGCAGCAGCAGCCGGTCCCCGGGCAGCAGGGGCAGCTCCGCCACCGCGGGGGCCGGTCCCGAGAGCCCCAGACCCAGCGGCGGGCCCGGCTCCACGGCCACCTCCGACACGGCGAAGCCGCGCAGCCGCAGGGCCGGCGGGTGCCCGCACGACACGATCCGTACGAGGTCCAGCCCGGGCGGGAACTCCAGCAGCACCGCCGTCGCGAACAGCTCCGGATGCTCCACGGGGCCCAGCGCCGAGTCGGCCACCAGCCGCCGGTCCAGCCGGGCCGCGACCGCCGCCAGCCCGGCGTCGTCGAGCACCGCCTCGCGGAAGGCGCCCAGCAGCGCGGCCACGGTGGCGACCGCCGCCAGGCCGTGCCCCTGGACGTCGCCGACCAGGGCGCGCACCCCGTACGGACCGGCCCGGACGTCGTACAGATCGCCGCCGACCAGGGTGCCGCGCTGCGCCGCCCGGTAGAGGCCCGAGCAGCGCACCCCGCCCACCTGGTGCGGCACCGGCGGCAGGACGGCCAGCTGGGCCGCCTCCGCCACCGTGCGGACGCTGACCAGCTGCGCGTCCCGGCGCCGGCGCACCCAGGCGATCACCACGCTCAGCAGCGCGACGGCGGCCACCGTGGCCATGTCCGTACCCCGGGCGTGGGTGATGCCGAGGCCGGGCACCCCCACCAGCAGGAGGACGATGCCGGCGAAGACCGCGGTGCCGGCCGCCCCGTACGCGAACGCGGCCACCGGCGGCAGACCCGCCAGGAAGAACCCCAGCTCCACGTCGTCCGGGGTGGCCCGCTGGGCGAGCACCAGCCCGACCAGGGCCACGGCGGGCGCGATCCGGGCCCAGCGCGGCGGTGGCTCCCCGCGCAGCCACCCGGGCTCCGTGCGTCCGCGTCTCACACCTCCACCCTGGTACGGGGTCCGGTCCCGCGCACCCCGGACCGGCCCGCCGGGTGGCCGCGCCGGGCCGGTGCCGGGACAGTGGTGGCGTGACAGGAGACCAGGGTGCGGCGGGCCCGGGGCCCGGCCGGGCGCACGTCGAGGCGCACGGGACGGGAGGCGGCTCGCCGAGCGAGGGGATCAGCACGCGGCTCAACTGGCTGCGCGCGGGGGTGCTCGGCGCCAACGACGGAATCATCTCCACCGCGGGCCTGGTGGTCGGCGTGGCGGGGGCGACGACCTCGCGCGCGGCCATCCTGGCGGCGGGTGTCGCGGGGCTGCTGGCGGGTTCGCTGTCGATGGCGGCGGGGGAGTACGTCTCCGTCAGCTCGCAGCGGGACTCCGAGCGGGCCGCGCTCGACCTGGAACGCCGGGAACTGGCCGAGGAGCCGGAGGCCGAGCTCGACGAGCTGACCGACCTGCTCGCCGCGCGGGGACTGAGCCGCGGGGTGGCCCGGGAGGCGGCCGAGCAGCTGACGGAGCGGGACGCGCTGCGGGCGCACGCCCGGGTGGAGCTGGGGATCAATCCCGACGAGCTGGCCAATCCGTGGCACGCGGCCTTCGCCAGCCTCGTCGCCTTCACGGTGGGGGCGCTGCTCCCGCTGCTGGCGATCATCCTGCCCGGGCCTTCGGCGAGGGTGCCGGTGACGGTGGTGGCGGTGCTGGCCGCGCTCACGTTGTGCGGGGTGCTCAGCGCACGGCTGGGCGGGGCGCCCGCGGGGCGCGCGGTGCTGCGGAACGTGGGCGGCGGCGCGCTGGCCATGGCCGTCACCTACGCGGTGGGCACCTGGCTGGGGACCGGCTGAGCGAAGCCCCACCCCCGGGGCTCCGCCCCGGACCCCGCGCCTCAAACGCCGGCGGGGCTGAAAGTGTGTCGGCGGGGCTGGAATGCGCTGGGGGCCGGGCGCGAGGCCGGGTTCGCGGCCGGTTCGGACCGCCGGGCCGCGCGCCGTACACGCCGACCGGGGCGGATGGTCGCGCCGCGCGGCCGCCGCACCGGCAGGATGGGGGCATGCGCATCGCGGTCACCGGGTCGACCGGGCTCATCGGCAGTGCACTCGTACGGTCCCTGCGGGCGGACGGGCACGAAGTGGTGCGGTTCGTGCGGCGGGAGCCCGCGGCCGCCGACGAGGCGCGCTGGGATCCCGTACGCGGGTACGTCGACCCCGCAGGGCTGGCCGGGTGCGGGGCCGTCGTGGGGCTGGCCGGCGCCGGGGTCGGCGAGCACCGGTGGACGGCCGCGTACAAGAAGGAGATCCGCGACAGCCGGGTGCTCGGCACCGCCGCGCTGGCCCGGGCCGCGGCCGCGCTCGACGAGCCGCCGAAGGTGTTCGTCGTGGGCTCCGCGATCGGCTACTACGGGGACACCGGCGACCGGGCCGTGGACGAGACGGCCCCCGCCGGGCACGGCTTCCTGCCGTCCGTCTGCGTGGAGTGGGAGGCGGCCGCCGCCCCCGCCCGCGAGGCCGGGATCCGCACCGTGTTCGCCCGCAGCGGCCTGGTCGTCGCCCGGGAGGGCGGAGCCTGGGGGCGGATGTTCCCCCTCTTCCGCGCCGGCCTCGGCGGACGGCTCGGCAACGGCCGCCAGTACTGGTCGTACATCTCCCTGCGGGACGAGGTCGCGGCCCTGCGCCACATCATCGACGCCCCCGGCCTCGCGGGCCCCGTCAACCTCACCGCCCCCGAGCCGCTCACCAACCGTCAGATCACCGCAGCCATGTCCCGGGTGCTGCGCCGGCCCGCCGTGCTGCCCGTACCGGCCGTGGCGCTGCGCCTGGTGCTCGGGGAGTTCTCCTCCGACGTGCTCGGCAGCCAACGGGCCCGTCCCGCCCGGCTGCTGGAGTCCGGCTTCGTCTTCCGCGACCCCGGCATCGAGCAGGCCATTCGCGCCGCGCGCTGACAGGCCCGCATGCTCCATCGGAACCGCGTGCGACCGGCGTGCGACCGTTCGTGACCCGGATGCGACCGTCGTGCGACCGGATCTGACCGTAATACTGAGCCGAACTCGGGTTCCCCCGAAGCCCCTTGAGGGAAGGAGGATCCCCACACAGCCGCGCCGACCTCGGGGAGGGGCACGTGCTCAGCAGCGCACACCATGCCGCACACCATGCGGACGTCGTCATCGTAGGAGCCGGAGTCTCAGGACTCGCGGCCGCGCACCACCTGATCGCAGCCGGGGTCACGGTCACCGTCCTGGAGTCCGCGGACGACCCCGGCGGACGGATGGCCACCGAGTCGGCCGACGGGTTCCGGCTGGACCGGATCGGCCAGCTGCTCAACACCTCGTACACCGAACTCGCCCGCACGCCCGCCCTGCGGACCCTGACCCTGCGCCCCTTCGCGCCCGGGGTCCTGGTCCACACCGACGGCAAACAGCTCCGGGCCGGGGCCCTCACCCCCGCCCGCGCCCTGGCCAGCGGCTCCCTCGACCAGGCCCGGCTCAGCGCCGCCCTCGGCCGGCTCGCCGCCGTGCCCGAGGACAAGCTGCTCGCCCGGCCCGAACGCACCGCGCACGCCGCGCTGCGCACCCGCGGGCTGCCGGAGCGCACCCTGGGCGGGGTGCTCCGGCCCCTGCTCGCGACCCTGCTGCGCGACCCGGAGCTCACCACCTCCAGCCGGGTCGCCGACCTGGCCCTTCGCACCTTCGCCCGCGGCCGGCTCGCCGTGCCCGAGGGCGGAGCGGCGGCCCTGCCCGACCTGCTCGCGGCCGGTCTGCCGCCCGGGACCGTACGGACCGGGGTGCGGGTGCGGTCGGTGGCCGTCAACCTCGTCACCACCGAGGAGCACGGCGACTTCAGCTGCCGCTCCGTCCTGCTGGCCACCGGCGCCCGCGCCGCCGCCGAGCTCCTGCCCGGCCTGCGCGTCCCCGCCTTCCACCAGGTCACCGTCCTGCACCACGCCACCACCACCCCCCTGCCCAGGGACGGCTCGCTGGTCCTGGACGGAGACCCGGACTGGCCCGTCTGCCACACCGCCGTGATGAGCGCGGTCGACCCGACGCGGGCCCCCCGCGGCCGGAGCCTGGTCACCACCACCGTGCTCGGCCCGCCGCCCCCCACCCGTAGGGTCGCCTCGCGCCTCGCCCGGCTCTACGACACCACCACGCGGGACTGGGAGCTGCTGGCCGTCCACCACACCCCGGAGGCCGTCCCCGCCATGCCCCCGCCCTACGACCTGCGGCGCCCGGTACGGGTCCTGGCCGGGCTGTACGTCTGCGGGGACCACCGCGACACCAACACCGTTCAGGGGGCCCTGCACTCGGCCCGCCGGGCCACCGGCGCCGTCCTGCGCGACTTCGGCATCCCGCTCCCGGCCACCGCGGAGCACGCGCTTCCGGTGGCGGCCTGAGAACCACCCAGTCCGCCGGCGGGGCCGCGTCCGCAGCCCCGCCGGCACCGGCGCAGCCCCGCCGTCCACGCGCGGGTCACGACAAGGCGGCCACCCGGTCCCGGTACGTCCGCACGGCCGACGCGTCCCGGTACGGCTCCAGCCGCCGCTCGAAGTCCCGTACGTACTCCACCGCGCGCACCGACCGCATCTCCATCGCCTGCTGCGCCGCCTCCGCGCCCAGCGCGCACGCCTGGTCCAGCTCGCCCAGCCCCAGCCGGGCCGTGGCCAGCACCACCCGGGAGAACAGCCGGGAGCGGGCGTACGCAGGGGACCGCAGCTGCAAGGACCGCTCCGCGTGCTGCGCCGAGGCCCGGTACTGCTGGAGGTCCCGGTGGCAGTGCCCGAACTCGGCCGCCAGCTGCGCCTCGTCGTAGCAGCGCGCCCAGTGCGGCACGTCGTCCCCCGGCCGGGCCGCGCCCAGGGCCCTCTCGGCGCGCGCCAGCGAGGCGGTGGACGCCCGCACCTCGCCGAGGACCGCGTGCCCGCGCGCCTCCGCCGCGTGCAGCAGCGCCTGCACCACGGGCGGCGGGCCGGAGCCCACGCCCTGCTGGGCGACGCGGGCCAGCTGCACCGCCTCCCGCCCGTGGCCGAGGTAGACGGCCTGACGGCTCATGGTGACCAGGACGTACGAGCCGTAGGGCCGGTCCCCGGCCGCCTGGGCCAGCCGCAGGGCCTGCACGAAGTACCGCTGGGCCAGCCCGTGCGCGGCGATGTCGTACGAGGTCCAGCCCGCGAGCCGGGTCAGATCGGCCGCGGCCGCGAACAGCCGCCGTCCGGTCGTCTCCCCGTAGGTCCCGCGCAGCATCGGCTCGGCCTCGTGCTCCAGGTACCGCACCAGCGCCTGCCGGGCGTGCCCGCCGCCGTAGGTGTGGTCCAGGGTGCGGAACAGCTCGCTGACCGAGCGCAGCGCGGCGATGTCCCCGCTGGTGACCCGCTGGCCGGGGCCCCGGTCGATCTGGCGCTGGCGGGGCACGGTGGCCCGGCCCTGCAGGGGGACCCGGACGGCGGCCTGGTCGGCGCCCCGCCCGACGCGCTCGTCGGCCCGTCCGATCAGCCAGTCCCGGCTGGGCACGACCAGTCCGGCCGGCGTGAAGGCGATCTTCCGCAGCTCGGCGTGGGATCCGGAGTCCTTGCGCCACAGGCCGCTCGCGATGTCGACGGCCTCCTCCGGGGTCGCCGCGAACTCCAGCCCGGCGTACACGGGCGCGCAGGCGTCCAGGCCCAGGTCCTGCGCGGACAGGCGCCGCCCGAGGCGGCGGGTGAAGACCTCGGCGATCAGCGCGGGGGTGGTCCCGCGCGGCTGCTGCCCGCGCAGCCACCGGGTCACGGAGGTCTTGTCGTACCGCAGGTCGAGACCGTGCTCCAGGCCGAGCTGGTCGACGCGCCGGGCGAGCCCGGCGTTGGAGAACCCGGCTTCCGCGATCAGCGCCGCGAGCTGCCGGTTGGGGACGCGCTGGGCAGGTCGTTCCGTCATCGGCTCCACGGTTTCCTGACGTGACGGACCGGAGTCCCGGCCCTGTGAACGGCGTGAATGTAGCGGCGAACTCCCCTCATGCCGCCCTCTCTGCCCCACATTCATCCGATCGTGTGCCGAATGGGTAGGGCGCTTTACGGACCGTCACCCTCAGCCCGCGTACGCTGCGGGCCATGACCCCTCGGCCCCACAGGGCGCACCTCCCCGAGGAGCGAACCGAATCCACCGTTCCGCTGCCGCCGCCCGAGCTGACGGAGGCCGAGTGCCGCCGCTGCGGCACCTACATCGCGGGGCTCGACGGGCGGTACGCGTGCGGGGTGTGCGGCTGGGTGAACGACCACTCCGAGGGGCACCGCAGGCTGCCGCGCGCCGACGAGGACCCCGACCGGCCGCCGAAGGGCCGGCGCCGCCGGCGGCCCCAGCCGGGCTCCTGAAGGGGCCCGCGGGCGCCGCCGTACCCTTGCTCCGTGGGATACGTGCACACAGCAGGTTCAACGAGGAGGCGCTGCGGTGGCTGAGCTTGGGTTTGTCCATCTGGGCTTCGGGCCGGAATCCGTCGAGTACACCCGCGCCTGGGAGGAACAGCGCCGGGTGCACGCGGCCCGCTTCGCGGACGAGATCGAGGACACCTGCCTGCTGCTGGAGCACCTGCCGGTCTACACCGCCGGCCGGCGCACCGACCCCAGCGAGCGCCCGCTCGACGGCACCCCGGTGGTCGACGTGGACCGCGGCGGCAAGATCACCTGGCACGGCCCGGGCCAGCTGGTCGGCTACCCGATCATGAAGCTGCCCCGGCCGGTGGACGTGGTCGCCCACGTCCGCCGCCTGGAGGAAGCGCTGATCCGCACCGCCGCCGAGTTCGGCCTGGAGACCACCCGGGTCGAGGGCCGCAGCGGCGTCTGGGTGCTCGGCGACCCCGTCGAGGAGCGCCCCGCGATCGGCGGGCTCTCGCTCGACCTGGACCCGCGGCTGCACGACGACGAGTTCGACGCCCGCCTGAACGGCCCCGAGTACGCCCCGTCCAACGCCGGGCAGCGCCGCGAGGACCGCAAGCTCGCCGCCATCGGCATCCGCGTGGCCAAGGGCGTCACCATGCACGGCTTCGCGATCAACGTGAACCCGGACAACACGTGGTTCGACCGGATCGTGCCCTGCGGCATCCGGGACGCCGGTGTGACCTCGCTCTCGTACGAACTGGGCCGCGAGATCACCATCGCCGAGGTACTGCCGGTCGTCGAGCGGCACCTGAAGGACGTACTGGAGCACGCGGAGCTGCTGCCCCGGGAGAGGGAGCAGGTCGCGGGCGCCTAGCGCTGCGACGCCCCCGCGCCGCCCTGGTGGACGGCCGGGGGGCGGCCCGGCGGCCGCGCGGGAATGCGGTCGGCCCCTCGCAGGTTGGCCGACGTAAGAGCGTACGAATTTACGGGCGTACCCTGGTGGGCGCCCGAACAATCGAAGTCACAGGGAGCCGGTCGTGTCCGCAGTCGCACCCGACGGACGCAAGATGCTGCGCCTGGAGGTCCGGAATGCCCAGACCCCCATCGAGCGCAAGCCCGAGTGGATCAAGACGCGGGCGAAGATGGGCCCCGAGTACACCAAGATGCAGGCCCTGGTGAAGGGCGAAGGACTGCACACGGTGTGCCAGGAAGCCGGTTGCCCGAACATCTACGAATGCTGGGAGGACCGCGAGGCCACCTTCCTCATCGGTGGCGACCAGTGCACCCGGCGCTGTGACTTCTGCCAGATCGACACGGGCAAGCCCGAGGCGCTGGACCGTGACGAGCCGCGCCGTGTGGGCGAGTCCGTGGTCACGATGGACCTCAACTACGCCACCATCACGGGCGTCGCGCGCGACGACCTGGCCGACGGCGGCGCCTGGCTGTACGCGGAGACCGTGCGCCAGATCCACCAGCAGACGGCGGGCCGCGAGAGCGGCCACACCAAGGTCGAGCTGCTGGCCCCCGACTTCAACGCGGTCCCGGAGCTCCTGGAGGAGGTCTTCGCCTCCCGCCCCGAGGTCTTCGCGCACAACATCGAGACCGTGCCGCGGATCTTCAAGCGGATCCGTCCCGGCTTCCGCTACGAGCGCTCGCTCGACGTGATCCGCCAGGCCCGCGCCTACGGCCTCGTCACGAAGTCGAACCTCATCCTCGGCATGGGCGAGGAGCGCGAGGAGGTCAGCGAGGCGCTGAAGGACCTCCATGAGGCCGGCTGCGAGCTCATCACCATCACCCAGTACCTGCGGCCCTCGCCGCGGCACCACCCCGTCGAGCGCTGGGTGAAGCCGGCCGAGTTCGTGGAGCTGGCGAAGGAGGCCGAGGAAATCGGCTTCTCCGGTGTGATGTCCGGGCCGCTGGTCCGCTCCTCGTACCGCGCCGGCCGTCTCTACACCCAGGCGATGGAGAAGCGCGCCACGTCCGTGTGAGCTCGCGCACAGAATCTTACTGACCGGTAACCCCGCATCGACGCGGCCCCTAGGCTCTTCCAGTGAGGAAGGGCCCGGCGGGCCGCGTCAATCTTCCATCACGTTTGACCGGCCGGTCATGCGCTGGTAACACCAATCAGTGACGCTGGGTCCACGCACCGCACACGGTGCACGCACCTCACGCACCGCCCGCGGGGCTCCGTGAAAGGAAGGGATCGACATCATGCAGGCCGCGCCCGTACGCGCCATCGCCATCCCGTCCGTCTCCGACGCCTTCCGGGGCTTCGAGTCCCTGCTGATGAGCGGCGCCCGCCGCAATGCCTGGGCGGCTGTGCTCGAAGACCGCCGCAGGGCCAAGGACCGGGTCGAAACCGAACACGTACTTGAGGCCGCGGCGACCCGGACCCCGCAGGCCACGTAAACTTCGCTCTATGGCGAGGAAGTCAAACGCAGAGACTGCTGCGAACCCCGGGCGACTGAAGCAGATCGCCCTGACGTACAAGATGACGCGCAAGGCCGACCCGAAGGTCGGTCTGATCGTCGCGGGCGTGGGAATCGTCACCTTCGGTGTCTTTCTTGCGATCGGCTTCCTGATCGAGCACCCGGTCTACCTGGGCATCCTGGGATTCCTGGTGGCGTTCCTCGCGATGGCGATCGTCTTCGGACGACGGGCCGAGCGGGCTGCCTTCGGGCAGATGGAGGGACAGCCGGGTGCGGCCGCGGCCGTACTGGACAACGTGGGGCGGGGCTGGACGACCACCCCCGCCGTCGCGATGACCCGCCAGCAGGACATCGTCCACCGGGCCGTCGGCAAGGCCGGTGTCGTGCTGATCGCCGAGGGCAACCCCAATCGGGTGAAGCCGCTGCTCGCGAACGAGAAGAAGAAGCTGGCCCGGATCATGCCGGACGTGCCGGTGCACGACTTCATCGTGGGCACGGGCGAGGGCGAGGTGCCGCTCAAGAAGGTGCGCACCACCCTGCTGAAGCTCCCGCGCGTGCTGGCCGGCCCGCAGATCACCCAGGTCAACGACAAGCTGCGTGCCATGGGTGACCTCATGAGCAACATGCCGCTGCCGAAGGGCCCGATGCCCAAGGGCATGAAGATGCCGCGCGGCGGAAAGATGCGCTGACGGTGCGCTGAGCCGTCCACCTGATTTTCGTATACGACGTACACGTACGACACAGGGCGCCCCCCGAGCCGGCCGGCTCGGGGGGCGCCCTGTGTCGTACGTGTCGTACGTCCTCAGATCCGTACCTGGACGGCGCGCGCCAGCCGGTCGTGCAGACCACGGCCGTCCCGGTCCCAGATCAGCGCCGGGACGACCAGGGCCAGCAGCAGCGTCCGTACGACCACCCGGCCGACGCCGAGGCGGCCGCCGGTCTCCGAAATGACCCGGAGGCCCACGATCCGCTTGCCGGGGGTGAAGCCCACGGTGGCGAGCGTGAGGATGCTCAGGGCGATGAAGAGCCCGAGGGTCCAGTTGCCCGCCGCGGCCACGTTCCCGCCGGTGATCAGCCCGTACGCGATGAGCTGGCAGCCGAACCAGTCGATGGCGACGCCGCCGAGCCGGCGCCCGAAGCGCGCGATCGAGCCGGGCCCCTGCTGTGGCAGACCGAGCCGCTGGCCCGGATAGCCGAAGTCGACGCCCATGTCCTCGGCGGCCGCGCGGGGGCCGGAGAGCCAGGATCCGATTGCCTGTCTGTTGTCCACCCGACCACGGTACCGGTGGCGCTCCACGCGGCTCCGTCGGGACCCTGGTTAACTTGTGCGAAACAAATGGGTCATGCTTGGGAAATCCCGTCTGCTTATGGTCGGGTCAGCGTGCGGCACCGCACTGACGCACCACGAGCTATAAAGCCCGTCCCTACCCCGGGGCCGGGAGTAGGAGGAGTTGGATGTTCCAGAACGCCGACGAAGTGAAGCAGTACATCGAGGAGAACGACGTCAAGTTCGTTGACGTCCGCTTCTGTGACCTGCCTGGTGTGATGCAGCACTTCACCATCCCGGCTCGGGCATTCGACCCGGCGGAGGAGCTCGCCTTCGACGGTTCGTCGATCCGCGGCTTCCAGGCCATCCACGAGTCCGACATGGCTCTGCGTGCCGACATCACCACCGCGCGTCTCGACCCGTTCCGCAAGGACAAGACGCTCAACATCAACTTCTTCATCCACGACCCGATCACGGGCGAGGCCTACAGCCGTGACCCGCGCAACATCGCGAAGAAGGCCGAGGCGTACCTCGCCTCGACCGGCATCGCCGACACCGCGTTCTTCGGCCCCGAGGCCGAGTTCTACGTGTTCGACAGCGTGCGCTTCGCGACCTCCGCGAACGAGGGCTTCTACCACATCGACTCCGAGGCCGGCGCCTGGAACACCGGCTCCGAGGAGAACAACCGTGGGTACAAGGTCCGCTACAAGGGTGGTTACTTCCCCGTAGCCCCGGTCGACCACTTCGCCGACCTGCGCGCCGAGATCTCCCTCGAACTGGACGCCCAGGGCCTCCAGGTCGAGCGTCAGCACCACGAGGTCGGCACCGGTGGCCAGGCCGAGATCAACTACAAGTTCAACACGCTGCTGGCCGCGGCCGACGACCTGATGCTCTTCAAGTACGTCGTGAAGAACGTCGCCTGGCGCAACGGCAAGACCGCGACCTTCATGCCGAAGCCGATCTTCGGCGACAACGGCTCGGGCATGCACGTCCACCAGTCCCTGTGGGCCGGCGGCGAGCCCCTCTTCTACGACGAGGCCGGCTACGCGGGCCTGTCGGACACCGCTCGCTACTACATCGGCGGCATCCTCAAGCACGCCCCGTCGCTGCTCGCCTTCACCAACCCGACGGTGAACTCGTACCACCGCCTGGTGCCGGGCTTCGAGGCGCCGGTCAACATGGTGTACTCGCAGCGCAACCGCTCCGCCGCCATGCGCATCCCGATCACGGGCTCGAACCCGAAGGCCAAGCGCGTCGAGTTCCGCGCGCCGGACCCGTCCTCGAACCCGTACCTCGCCTTCTCGGCGCTGCTCCTCGCGGGCCTCGACGGCATCAAGAACAAGATCGAGCCGATGGAGCCGATCGACAAGGACCTCTACGAGCTCTCGCCCGACGAGCACGCGAGCGTCCCGCAGGTCCCGACCAGCCTCGAGGACGTCCTCAAGGCCCTGGAGGCGGACCACGAGTACCTCCTGGCCGGCGGTGTCTTCACCCCGGACCTGATCGAGACCTGGATCGACTACAAGCGCACGCACGAGATCGCCCCGATCGCGCAGCGCCCGCACCCCCACGAGTTCGAGCTCTACTTCGACCTCTAAAAACGCCTGACGGAAAGGCCCCCGCCGCACTCCACGGAGAGCGGCGGGGGCCTTTCCGCGTTGACAGGTCGGCGGGGGCGAGTGACGGTGGAAGTGACCCTAAAGGCCAGATAAGCGAGACATGTTCGGAGGTGCATGGATATGCGCCGCAGGATCGTTGCCGCAGTACTTGCCGGAGCCGCCGGGGCCGCCCTGGCAGTGGTGCCGGCCACCACGGCCTCCGCGTCGGTCTCCGGGGGTGGGGGATCGTGGAGGTGCTCCGAGGAGCGGTGGAACGACTGGCGCCGCTGGGACGAGTGCTGCAACCGCGACTGGCGGGACCGCCCCAGTTGGTGCTGGGACGACGACGGAGTCGGCGGGAACGGGGGCAACGGCCACCACCACGACTGGGGCAACTGGAACTGGAACGACTCCAACTGGCGTGACGCGGACTGGAACGACGGCCGAGGCGGGAACGGCGACTGGGGCAACGGCCACTGGGACAACGGCGGTCGCGGTGGCGACGGTGACTGGGGCTGGCGGCACTAGCGCCCCGGTAGTGCATCAGGGATGAGTCCCGGCCGGCATGCCGTTCACGCGCCGCCACCCGTTCTGTGCGGGTGGCGGCGCGCGCCGTTCCCCGGCGGTGCGGGCCGGCTTCAGCGGAGCAGCGGGATCGCGCCCGTGAGGTCGCGCAGGCAGCGGACCGCGAGTTCCGCGGGGGAGCCGGGGCCCGAGACCGGGGCGTCCGTGGCCGACCACAGTTCCAGGGAGATCCGGATCGCGTCCGTGGCCGCCGCGGCCAGCAGGCGGACCTCCAGGGGGTCGGCGTCCTCGCCCGCCAGCCGGGCGATCACCGGGACCAGCTGCTCCTCCGAGTCCTGGTTCACGCGGTACCAGACCGCGCGCAGGGCCTGGTCGTCCGCGGCGGCGCGCAGCAGGCCGCGGGTCACCTCCAGGCCCTCCTCCACCGCCTGCCGGCCGCTCAGTGACCGCACGACCGCGCGTTCCAGCGCCTCGGCGAGCGGAGTGCCGGGGTCCTCCTCCGCCAGCAGCGCGCGCCAGGCGTCGCCGCCGCCCGCGAGCAGCGGGGCCACGGCCTCCTGCTTGTTGCGGAAGTAGCGGTAGAAGGTGCGCAGCGCCACCCCCGCCCGGTGGGCGATGGCCTCGGCCGTGGTGGCGTCGGGGCCCTGCTCGGCGAACAGTTCGCAGGCCGCGCGGGCGATGTCGAGCTGGGTGGCGGCCTTGCGGCGCTCGGTCAGCGACGGGGCTCCGGGGCCGGGCTGGGCGGCGTACGGGCGGGAGGACCGGGGGGATCTCACGGAGTGAAGCGTACCGTCCGCAGGGCGCAGGGCTGGCGTGTGGTGCCACCATGGCAAAACGTGCCACAAAGGCGTACGCTCACGCCCCATGAACCGTTACGAAGGACGTCGCGTCCTCATCACCGGCGGCGGCTCCGGCATCGGCCGGGCCACCGTCCACCGCATCCTCGCCGAGGGCGGCCGCGTGCACGCCGTGGACGTCAGCGAGGCCGGTCTCCAGACCACCGCGGACCAGGCCGCCGCCGCGGCCCACGCGGAGCGGCTCACCACCGCGCTCCTGGACATATCCGACGAGAGCGCCGTCCGGGAGGGCGTGGCCGCGGCCGTCGCCGCGCTCGGCGGGATCGACGTACTCGTCAACGCCGCGGGCATCCTGCGCTCCGCCCATACGCACCGGACCACGCTGGACCTCTGGAACACGGTCATCGGGGTCAACCTGACCGGCACGTTCCTGATGATCCGCGAGTCGCTGCCGGCCCTGCTGGAGGGCGACCAGCCGGTCGTCGTCAACTTCAGCTCGACCTCGGCGTCCTTCGCGCACCCCTACATGTCCGCCTACGCGGCCAGCAAGGGCGGCATTCAGTCCATGACCCACGCGCTGGCCGCCGAATACAGCAAGCAGGGCCTGCGCTTCGTTGCCGTCGCGCCCGGCTCCATCGAGAGCGGCATGACCACCGGCAACGGCCCCGGCCTGCCCGAGGACACCGACTGGTCCCTCTTCGCCAAGCTGGCCCCCGCGCTCGGGCAGGGCTTCGCCGGCCCCGAGACCGTGGCCGGCGTCGTCGCGATGCTCGGCTGCGAGGACGGCGCCTTCATCACCGGCACGGAGATCCGCATCGACGGCGGCACGCACTACTGATCAGACGATCGCCTGATCAGGCGCGAAATCGTTCCCAGAGCCGGGGGAAGCGTTCCGCCAGCACGGCTTCGTTCTCGAAGTCCAGCGGGGCGCCCTCCGGCTCCTCCGGCTGGAGCGGAATTCCGAGGTCCGGCGCCACCGCCCCGGTCAGCTGCTCGTACGCCTCGTCGGCCGCGTACCCCAGCTCCTCGCCGTCCCCGTCGACCTCCTCGTCGAACTCGTCCAGCAGCTCGGCCAGCTGGTCGGGATCGTGCACCGCTCCCTCGAAGACCTCCCGCCCCTGGCCGATCAGCCAGCACCGGAAGTAGTCGAAGGCGTCGTCGCTCGCCCCGTCGAGCAGCACCCAGGCGGCGCCCCACAGGTCCCAGGTGTACGCGCGGTTGTACCGCGACTCGAAGTGCCGGGCGAAGTCCAGGACGGAGTCCGGATCGAGCTGCGCGAGCCGCTCCACGAGCAGCTCGGCGTGTTCCTCGGGGTCGCCCTCGGCGGCCTCGCGGGTACGGTCGACGATCTCCCAGAACTCCGTCTCGTCCATCACCGCTCCAGCATCACGGGTCGGCCCCCGCACCGCCACCGCGCATACGGCGAAAGGCCGGTGCCCGACCCCCCACAGGGTGGACACCGGCCTTTCGGACGCGGTCACGCGGTCACGCGGTCACCCGCGGCGCCGCGGGTGTGCCGGGTCGCGCGGCTCAGAGGCCGTAGCGCTCCCGGGCCTCCTTGACGGAGGACGCCGGCACCTCGCCGCGGCGGGCGAGCTGGGCCAGCGCGGCCACCACGATCGACTGGGCGTCGACGCCGAAGTGGCGGCGGGCGCCCTCGCGGGTGTCGGACAGACCGAAGCCGTCCGTGCCCAGCGAGGTGTAGTCCTGCTCCACCCACTGGCTGATCTGGTCCGGGACCTGCCGCATCCAGTCGGACACCGCGAGGACGGGGCCGGGGGCGCCCTCCAGCGCGCGGGTCACGTACGGGGTGCGCAGCTCGCCGCGCAGCAGCGCCTCGTCGCACTCCAGCGCGTCACGGCGCAGCTCGCCCCAGGAGGTGGCGGACCAGACGTCGGCGGCCACGTTCCAGTCGGCGGCGAGCAGCTTCTGCGCGTCCAGCACCCAGTGGATCGCCGTACCCGAGGCCATCAGCTGGATCTTCGGGGCGTCGGCGGCCGGGGCCGCCTCCGCCGGGTCGGCGGCCGTGTTGAAGCGGTAGAGGCCCTTGACGATGCCTTCCTCGACGCCCTCGGGCATCGCGGGCTGCACCTTCGGCTCGTTGTAGACCGTCAGGTAGTAGAAGACGTCTTCCGGCTTCTCGCCGTACATCCGGCGCAGACCGTCCTTGACGATCACCGCGATCTCGTACGCGAAGGCCGGGTCGTAGTTGAGCGACGCCGGGTTCGTGGACGCGATCAGGTGCGAGTGGCCGTCCGCGTGCTGCAGGCCCTCACCGGTCAGCGTGGTGCGGCCGGCGGTGGCGCCGACGATGAAGCCCTTGCCGAGCTGGTCGGCGAGCTGCCACATCTGGTCGGCGGTGCGCTGCCAGCCGAACATCGAGTAGAAGATGTAGAAGGGGATCATCGGCTCGCCGTGCGTCGCGTACGACGTGCAGGCGGCGATGAAGTCGGCCATGGCGCCGGCCTCGGTGATCCCCTCGTTGAGGATCTGGCCGTCCTTGGCCTCCTTGTAGTACATGAGCTGGTCGCGGTCGACCGGCTCGTACGTCTGACCCAGCGGCGAGTAGATGCCGGCCGACGGGAAGAGGGACTCCATGCCGAAGGTACGGGCCTCGTCGGGGACGATCGGCACCCAGCGCTTGCCGGTCTCCTTGTCCCGCATCAGGTCCTTGACGAGCCGGACGAAGGCCATGGTGGTGGCCATCTCCTGCTTGCCGGAGCCCTTGAGCAGCGGGGCGAAGGACCGGTCCGCCGGGGCGGGCAGGGCCACGTGCTTGACCTTGCGGGCCGGGGCCGGGCCGCCGAGCGCCGCGCGGCGCTCGTTCAGGTACCGGACCTCGGGGCTGTTCGCGCCCGGGTGACCGTACGGGACCACGCCGTCGGCGAAGGCGCTGTCCGGGATCGGCAGGCCGAGGAGGTCCCGCATGTCCTTGAACTCGTCGATCGTCAGCTTCTTCATCTGGTGGTTCGCGTTCTTCGACTCGAACCCGGCGCCCAGCGTGTAGCCCTTGACGGTCTGCGCGAGGATCACCGTCGGCGCGCCCTTGTGCTCCAGGGCGGCCTTGTACGCGGCGTAGACCTTGCGGGGCTCGTGGCCGCCGCGGGAGCTGTGGAAGCACTCGGCGATCTTCGCGTCGGAGAGCACGCCGGCCAGCTGTACGAGCTCGGCGTTGGCGCCGAAGAAGTGCTGGCGGATGTAGGCCACGTCGCGGGTCGCGTACGTCTGGAACTGCGCGTCCGGTACCTCGCGCAGGCGGCGCACCAGCGCGCCGGTGGTGTCGAGCTGGAACAGCTCGTCCCAGGCGGAGCCCCACAGCGACTTGATGACGTTCCAGCCGGCGCCGCGGAACTGGGCCTCCAGCTCCTGGACCACGCGGAAGTTGGCGCGGACCGGACCGTCGAGGCGCTGCAGGTTGCAGTTGATGACGAAGGTCAGGTTGTCGAGCTGCTCGCGGGAGGCCAGGGCCAGGGCGGCGGTCGACTCGGGCTCGTCCATCTCGCCGTCGCCCAGGAAGGCCCAGACGTGCGAGTTCGCGGTGTCCTTGATGCTGCGGTTCTGCAGGTAGCGGTTGAAGCGCGCCTGGTAGATCGCGGACAGCGGGCCGAGGCCCATGGAGACCGTGGGGAACTCCCACAGCCACGGCAGGCGCCGCGGGTGCGGGTAGGACGGCAGGCCGTTGCCGCCGGACTCCTGGCGGAAGTTGTCGAGCTGCTGCTCGGAGATCCGGCCGTCGAGGAAGGCGCGGGCGTAGATGCCGGGGGAGGCGTGGCCCTGGATGTAGAGCTGGTCGCCCGATCCGTCGGCCTCCTTCCCGCGGAAGAAGTGCTGGAAGCCGGTCTCGTACAGCCACGCGGCGGAGGCGAAGGTGGCGATGTGGCCGCCGACGCCGTACTTGGAGCCGCGGGTCACCATGGCGGCCGCGTTCCAGCGGTTCCATGCGGTGATCCGGGCCTCCATCGCCTCGTCACCGGGGAACTCCGGCTCCGCGGCGGTGGGGATGGTGTTGACGTAGTCCGTCTCCAGCAGCTTGGGCAGGGCGAGGCCGGCGGCCTCGGCGTGCTGGAGCGTGCGGCGGAGCAGGTATTCGGCGCGGCGCGTACCGGCGGCCTTGGCGACGGCGTCGAGGGAGGCCGCCCATTCGGCGGTCTCCTCGGTGTCGCGGTCCGGGAGCTGGTCGAGCTCGCTCGGAAGCTTTGCTACGGGGTCGGACATCGGTGTGCGCCGCCTTCCGGATAAAGGAGAGGTGGTGAAAAAATCCCTGACGGGCAGGACAGGGTCGGTGGACCTGGTTGAGGTCCGCGACGACTGTAAATCCCTGATCGATGATCGATCAAATAAAAGTGACAAAGAAACGTCGATACGGCAAAAGTCGGCACCGGGTGCCAGTGGAACGGGCACCCGGTGCCGGGCAAAACAGGGCAATAGTGGCGCTCGCGAGCGGTCAGGCGCGTGGAGCGCACCCCAGTACGTGCCGCTTCACCAGCAGCCCGATGTCCGGATCCTGATGGCGGAACGCCTCCACGAGGGCCTCGTGCTCCTCGGCGTAGGACTTCTGCACCGTCCCCAGCCAGCGGATGGACAGCGCCGTGAACACCTCGATGCCCAGGCTCTCCCAGGTGTGCAGCAGCACGCTGTTCCCGGCCGCCCGCACCATCTCCCGGTGGAAGCCCACGGTGTGCCGCACCTGCGCCGTACCGTCCTCGGTGCGGTCCGCCTCCCACAGCGCGGCCACGTGCGGCTCCAGGGCCGAGCAGTCGGCCGCCAGGCGCGGAGCGGCCAGCTCGGCCGCGATCTGCTCCAGGCCGGCCCGTACCGGGTAGATCTCCTCCAGGTCCGCCGCCGAGAGGTTGCGGACGCGCACGCCCTTGTTCGGCGCCGACTCGATCAGCCGCAGCGTCTCCAGCTCGCGCAGGGCCTCCCGTACGGGCGTCTGGCTGACCTCCAGCTCCACCGCGATCCGGCGCTCGACGATCCGCTCGCCGGGCTTCCAGCGCCCGCTGACGATCCCCTCCACGATGTGCTCGCGGATCTGCTCGCGCAGCGAGTGCACGACGGGTGGGGTGATCATCGGGCTTCATCTCCTGTAGGGGCATGCATCGCTTCGATGCGTAGACAATACGGCGGAGTGGACCGGCCCGAAGCGTTCCAGGTCAGGGACGCCGGGTGAGGCTGGTTACAGGAAACGCCGACGACTGCGCTGCTCAGGGCGCTGAAGCCGGCCGCGGGCCCCGGTCGCTGCGCGGTCGGCGCCTCCGGTGGTGCGGCGCCCGCGCCGTGATCGCCGGGGGCCGGCCCGGCGCGGTCGGTGAACTCCCGTCCGTGCACGTGCTGTTCGAGCGTACACAGGCTCACGGCCGCTCCGGAACAGTGACGGCGGGGGCGGGAAGACGACGGCGCCCCCGCCCGGAGGGAAATCCGGGCGGGGGCGCCGTGGTGCGACAGCTGCTGCCGTGCGGTGAGCCTCAGAGGCCGAGCTCGACCTCGAACTCGCCGGCTTCCAGGATCGCCTTGACGGCCGAGAGGTACCGGGCCGCGTCCGCGCCGTCCACCAGGCGGTGGTCGTAGGACAGGGTCAGGTACGTCATGTCGCGGATGCCGATGTTGGTGCCCTCGGCGGTCTCGATGACCACCGGGCGCTTCACCGTGGCACCGATGCCCAGGATGGCGACCTGGTTCGGCGGCACGATGACCGTGTCGAACAGCGCACCGCGCGAGCCGGTGTTGCTGATGGTGAAGGTCGCGCCCGACAGCTCGTCCGGCGTGATCTTGTTGCCGCGGACCTTGGAGGCCAGGTCGGCGGTCGCCTTGGAGATGCCCGCCAGGTTGAGGTCACCGGCACCCTTGATGACCGGGGTCATCAGGCCCTTCTCGGAGTCCACGGCGATGCCGATGTTCTCCGAGTCGAAGTAGGTGATGGTGCCCTCGTCCTCGTTGATCCGGGCGTTGACGACCGCGTGGGCCTTCAGCGCCTGGGCAGCGGCCTTGACGAAGAACGGCATCGGCGAGAGCTTGACGCCCTCACGGGCCAGGAACGCGTCCTTGGCCTTCTCGCGCAGCTTCATGATCTTGGTGATGTCCACCTCGACCACGGAGCTGAGCTGAGCCTGCGAGTGCAGGGCCTTCATCATGTTGTCGCCGATGACCTTGCGCATGCGGGTCATCTTGACCGTCTGACCGCGCAGCTCGGACACCGCGGCGGCCGGAGCCTTGGCGGCGGCCGGGGCGGCGGCGGGAGCCGGGGCGGCAGCGGCGGCCTTGGCGGCCTCGGCGGCGGCCAGGACGTCCTGCTTGCGGATACGGCCACCGACACCGGTGCCCGACACCTGCGACAGGTTGACGCCGGACTCCGAGGCGAGCTTGCGCACCAGCGGGGTCACGTACGCGCCCTCGTCACCGGCGGAAACCGGGGCGGCGGGAGCGGCAGGGGCGACCGGAGCCGGAGCGGCGGGCGCGGCCGGAGCCGGAGCGGCCACCGGAGCCGGAGCGGCCACGGGGGCCGGGGCGGCGGCGGGGGCGGCAGCCGGGGCCGGAGCCGGGGCGGCGGCCGGGGCAGCCGGGGCCGGAGCCGGGGCAGCCGGAGCCGGAGCGGCGGCCGGAGCCGGAGCCTCGGCCGGAGCGGCGGCAGCCGGAGCGGCACCCGCCGCGCCGATGACGGCCAGACGGGCGCCGACCTCGGCGGTCTCGTCCTCGCCGACCACGATCTCCAGCAGCGTGCCGGAGACCGGCGCCGGGATCTCGGTGTCGACCTTGTCGGTGGACACCTCCAGCAGCGGCTCGTCCGCCTCGACGGACTCGCCGACCTGCTTCAGCCAGCGGGTGACGGTGCCCTCGGTGACGGACTCGCCCAGGGCGGGGAGCACGACATCGGTGCCGGACGCGGCGGGGGCAGCGGCGGCGGCGGGCGCCTCGGCGGCCGGGGCGGGGGCCGCGGGGGCCTCCGCGACCGGAGCCGGAGCGGCCGGAGCCTCAGCAGCCGGAGCCTGAGCGGCGGCGGGCTCGGCGGCGGCCGGAGCCGCGGCCTCGGCCGGGGCGCCCGAACCGTCGTCGATGACGGCCAGCTCGGCGCCGACCTCGACGGTCTCGTCCTCGGCGACCTTGATGGAGGCCAGGATGCCGGCGACGGGCGACGGGATCTCGGTGTCGACCTTGTCGGTCGATACCTCGAGCAGCGGCTCGTCGGCCTCGACGCGCTCGCCCTCGGCCTTCAGCCAACGGGTGACAGTGCCCTCAGTGACGCTCTCACCGAGCGCCGGAAGGGTTACGGAAACCGACATGGTTTCTGTTGCTCCTAACGAAAGTGCGGAAGTGGTCGTCGCGCCCGGTGACGATTAGTCGTGTGCGTGAAGCGGCTTGCCGGCGAGCGCCAGGTGGGCCTCGCCCATCGCCTCGTTCTGCGTCGGGTGCGCGTGGATGAGCTGCGCGACCTCGGCCGGCAGGGCTTCCCAGTTGTAGATCAGCTGGGCCTCGCCGACCTGCTCGCCCATCCGGTCACCGACCATGTGGACGCCGACCACGGCACCGTCCTTGACCTGGACGAGCTTGATCTCGCCCGAGGTCTTCAGGATCTTGCTCTTGCCGTTGCCCGCAAGGTTGTACTTCAGCGCCACGACCTTGTCCGCGCCGTAGATCTCCTTGGCCTTGGCCTCGGTGATGCCGACGGAAGCGACCTCGGGGTGGCAGTAGGTGACGCGCGGGACACCGTCGTAGTCGATCGGGACGGCCTTGAGGCCGGCCAGACGCTCCGCGACCAGGATGCCCTCGGCGAAGCCGACGTGCGCGAGCTGGAGGGTCGGGACGAGGTCACCGACGGCCGAGATGGTCGGCACGTTGGTCTGCATGTACTCGTCGACCAGGACGTAGCCGCGGTCCATCGCGACGCCCTGCTCCTCGTAGCCCAGGCCCTGGGAGACCGGACCGCGGCCGACGGCGACCAGCAGCACCTCGGCCTCGAAGGTCTTGCCGTCGGCCAGCGTGACGCGCACGCCGTTCTCGGTGTACTCGGCCTTGTCGAAGAAGGTGCCGAGGTTGAACTTGATGCCGCGCTTGCGGAACGCGCGCTCCAGCAGCTTCGAGCTGTTCTCGTCCTCGACCGGCACGAGGTGCTTGAGGCCCTCGATGACGGTGACATCGGAACCGAAGGACTTCCACGCCGAGGCGAACTCGACGCCGATGACGCCGCCGCCCAGCACGATCGCCGACTCGGGGACGCGGTCCAGGACCAGCGCGTGGTCCGAGGAGATGATGCGGTTGCCGTCGATCTCCAGGCCCGGCAGCGACTTCGGCACGGAGCCGGTCGCCAGCAGGACGTGGCGGCCCTGGATGCGCTGGCCGTTCACGTCGACGGAGGTCGGCGAGGAAAGGCGGCCCTCACCCTCGATGTAGGTCACCTTGCGGGAGGCCACCAGACCCTGCAGGCCCTTGTACAGGCCCGCGATGATGTCGTCCTTGTACTTGTGGACACCCGCGATGTCGATGCCCTCGAAGGTGGTCTTCACACCGAACTGGGCGCCTTCGCGCGCCTGGTCCGCGATCTCGCCCGCGTGCAGCAGTGCCTTCGTGGGGATGCAGCCGTTGTGCAGGCAGGTGCCGCCGAGCTTGTTCTTCTCGATCAGGGCAACGTCCAGACCCAGCTGGGATGCGCGCAGCGCTGCGGCGTAACCGCCACTGCCACCGCCGAGGATCACTAGGTCGAAAACGGTGCTGGCGTCGTTCGCCACGTCACGTCCTCCATGCATGTGCGCCGGGCACCGGTCCTCTGTGACCGGGCGGCGGCTGGTATACGGCCGCTTGTTTCTTCGGCCCTGTGGTGGGGGCCCTGTCCTGCCGAGAACCCATCTTCGCATTTGTCGGGGGAACGCGGGACGCCGGGCCCGGCATGTGGAAGGTCGTTCTGTCCGAGGTGAGGGTTACCGCTGCGTAGAAACCTACGTATTCCTTGAAGTTTCGTTGTGAGCTGAACACACCCCGGGCCCTGACCGCCATGCGATCAGGGCCCGGGGTGCTACGTGTCACACGCGGAGCGTCAGCCCAGGTCGCCCGTGGCCGTGCGCTCGGCCAGCCGCACCAGGGTGCGCACGGCCGAGCCGGTGCCGCCCTTGGGGGTGTAGCCGTACGGGGCGCTCTCGTGGAAGGCCGGACCGGCGATGTCGAGGTGGGCCCAGGTGATGCCCTCGCCGACGAACTCCTGGAGGAAGAGGCCGGCCGCCAGGCCGCCGCCCATGCGCTCGCCCATGTTGGCGATGTCGGCGGTGGGGGAGTCCATGGCCTTGCGCAGGTCCGCGGGGAGCGGCATCGGCCACGAGGCCTCGCCGACCTCCTCGGCGATCTCGTGGATCGACGTGCGGAAGGCGTCGTCGTTGGACATGACGGCGAACATCCGGTTGCCCAGGGCCAGCACCATGGCGCCGGTCAGGGTGGCGACGTCGACGATCGCGTCCGGGTTCTCCTCGGAGGCCCGGGTCAGCGCGTCGCCCAGGACCAGGCGGCCCTCGGCGTCGGTGTTGAGGACCTCGACGGTCTTGCCGCTGTACATGCGCAGGACGTCGCCCGGCTTGGTGGCGGAGCCCGACGGCATGTTCTCGGCGAGCGCGAGCCAGCCGGTGACGTTGACCTGGAGGCCGAGCTTCGCGGCGGCGACGACGGCGGCGAAGACGGCGGCGGCGCCGGCCATGTCGCACTTCATCGTCTCGTTGTGGCCGGCCGGCTTCAGGGAGATGCCGCCGGAGTCGTAGGTGATGCCCTTGCCGACGAAGGCGAGGGTCTTCTCCGCCTTGGGGTGGGTGTAGGAGAGCTTCACCAGGCGCGGCGGGTTCTCGGACCCCTTGCCGACGCCCATGATGCCGCCGTAGCCGCCCTTGATCAGCGCCTTCTCGTCCAGCACCTGGACCTTGATGCCGTTCTCCTTCGCGGTCGCGGAGGCGACGGCGGCGAAGGCCTCGGGGGTGAGGTCGTTCGGCGGAGTGTTGACCAGGTCACGGGCGATGTTGACCTCGGTCGCGACCACCGTGGCGCGCTCGGCCGCGGCCTTGTGCTCCTTGTCGCGCGGCTTGGCGCCCAGCAGGGCCACCTCGGCGAGCGGCTGCTTGGGGCCGCCGTTCTTGCCGCCGTTCGCGGCCTTCTTCTCGCCGCCCTGGTAGGCGGTGAAGGCGTACGCGCCCAGCAGGGCGCCCTCGGCGACCGCGGTGACGGCGGAGGCGTCGTCCAGGGGGAGGGCGAAGGCGGCCTTCTTGCTGCCGTGCAGCGCGCGGGCGGCGGCGCCGGCGGCGCGGCGCAGCACCTCCTCGTCGAACGACTCGTCCTTCTCGGGGACGGAGCCGAGCCCGACCGCCAGCACGACCGGGACCTTCAGGCCCGCCGGGGCCGGCAGCTTGGTGATCTCGCCTTCGGCGCCCGAGGCACCCATGGCGTCGAGGACGCCGGCGAACTTGCCTTCGTACGCCTCGTCCACGGCCTCGGCGCCCGGCGCGAGAACCGGGCCCTTGGGGCCCTTCGCGACGCCGACGACGAGGGCGTCGGCGCGCAGCGTCGCCGCGCCGGCAGTGCTGAGAGTCAGAGCAGTCACGGTGGTGAAGTCTCGCTTCCGTTTGTATGTGTGGGCCGAGTGGGTGGACGGCCATCCGTAGCGATCGTATTCGGGCCCGACGGCCGCCAGAAATGACCCTACGCGTAGGGCCCCCTCCGCACGGCACTCGAAGGTTTGTCAAGTTGTTCGATCAACAGGTCATCAGGTTCACCCATCTGTGGACTCTGCTCCAGGTTTGCCTCGTAGACCTGACGAGGTCCGAGAGACTCGGTCCACTCTCGCAAGGGGACGCGGGGTTCCTTTGCATGATTTCCACAGAGCCTCCCCGGCCCGGCCCACCGCCAAGGGCCGAGTCGAGGGACGCCTGCGGGGGGAAAGGCCGAAATGGTCAACAAGAACCGGATGAACAGGGTCGCCGCCGCCATGGCCGCGGCAGCTCTGGTGTCCGTGGCGGTACCTGCGGCGTCCGCCCAGGCGGCGGAGACGCCGCGGATCGACCTCAGGGTCCTCGTCGTCGACGACGGCGGCAGCTCGGTCGAGGCGATCACGGCGGAGCTGCGGGACACAGGCGTCCCCTACACCCGCGTGGAGCTGGGCGGCGCGGGCCGCCCGGTCATCGACGCGGCCTTCCTCAGCGACACGCTCGACGGCCGGCCGCGCGCCAAGTACCAGGGCGTCGTCCTGCCGAACGAGAACCCCTTCGGGGAGGGCTCGGCCGAGATGGCCGCGCTCGCCGCGTACGAGACGGCGTACGGGATCCGCCAGGTGGACGCCTACACCTGGGCCCACCCGGGGGTCGGGCTGGAGTACACCGACAACGGCGGCTACAGCGGCCAGCTCGACGGCACCCAGGCCGCGGTCACCGCCGCCGGCAAGACGGGCCCCTTCGCGTACCTCGGCGGGCAGGTCGCCTTCGAGGACAACTCGGCGCTCGTCCCCGAGAGCTTCGGGTTCATGGGCAAGCCGCGGGCCGGCTACACCAGCTACCTCGACGCCCCCGTGGACGCCGGACGGGCCTCGCTCGTCGGCGAGTACGCGCACGACGGGCGCAGCGAACTGGTCGTCACCTTCGGCTACAACCAGTACCAGCAGCAGTTCCGGCTGCTGGCCCGCGGCATCGTCGACTGGCTGACCCGCGGGGTCCACCTCGGCCAGAGCCGCAGCTACTTCGCGGTCCACGTCGACGACGTCTTCGCCCCCGACGCCCGCTGGAGCAAGGACCTCAACTGCACGCCCGGCGACTACGCGTGCCCGGGCGGCGAGGGCAAGGAGAGCACCATCCGGATGACCGCCGCCGACGCGGTCTACGCGGCGCAGTGGCAGCAGTCCAAGGGCTTCAAGCTCGACATGCTCTTCAACGCGGGCGCCGGCGAGGAGTGGAAGGCGGAGAACGGCGGCACCGACGCCCTCACCGCGCAGCTCGTCGCCGACCGGGCCAAGTTCCGCTGGATGAACCACACCTACACGCACCCCTTCCTCGGCTGCGTCCAGGACACCACCACCATCCCCTGGAGCTGCACGAAGAACGCCCTGGGCACCGTCAACTGGATGAGCCGCGCGGAGATCTCCGCGCAGATCCGCGACAACAACAACTGGGCCGCGTCCAAGGGGATCACCACCGACCGCAGCGAGCTGGTCACCGGCGAGCACTCGGGGCTCAAGACCCTCCCGCAGCAGCCCCAGGACAACCCCAACCTGGCCGGGGCCCTCGCCGACAACGGCGTGAAGTGGGCGGGCAGCGACAACTCCCGCGAACCCTCCCAGCGGCCGGTCGGCGCCGCCCTGACCGTCCCGCGCCACCCGATGAACGTGTACTACAACACGGGCACCAACGCGGAGATGGCCGACGAGTACAACTGGATCTACACCAGCCGCGCCGACGGCGGCAGCGGCGTCTGCGAGGACAACCCCGCGACGTCCACCTGCCTGCCGGAGCCGCTCGACGTCACCACCGGCTACCTCCAGCACATCGTGCCTCAGGAGGCCCGGACCGCGCTGCGTCACGTACTGGCCAACGATCCGCGTCCGCACTACGTCCACCAGTCCAACCTCGCCGAGGACCGCACCCTCTACCCCGTGCTCAACCAGGTCCTCGACACCTACCGGGCCCTCTACGCGCCCAGCGCCCCCCTCGTCAACCAGACCATGAAGGAAGCCGGCGTCGAGCTCGGCCGTCGCGCCGCCTGGGACAAGGCCCTCGCCGAGGGCAAGGTCAGCGCCTACCGCATCGGCAGCACCGTCACCGTCAAGGCGCCCGCCGGAGTCGTCGCCCCGGTCACCGCCCCCACCGGCACCAAGAAGCAACTCCTGCTGGGTACCGCCGACTTCGGCACCCCGTACGCCGGAACCCGCTCCACGTGGACCGCGCCCGAGCTGCTCCAGAGCGCCGTCACGCTCCGACTGCCCAGCTGACCGCACCGGGCCGACCAGCAAGCCGTCACGCGTAACACACTGCGCCGGCGCTCCGCGAATCCACGGGCGCCGGCCCCTTTTCCGTCCTGGGGGGACACACCGCATGAGTCATGGGCGTCACGTCACCATGCTCACCGAAGGCACCTACCCGCACGTCCACGGGGGCGTCAGTACCTGGTGCGACCAGCTGGTACGCGGAATGCCGGAGGTCGACTTCAACGTCATAGCCCTGACCGGCTCCGGACGAGAGCCGGTCACCTGGGAACTGCCCCGCAACGTCTACCGGCACACGGCCGTCCCGCTGTGGGGGCCGCCCCCCGGCAGGGGCCGGCGCTCGGCCCTGCGCGGCAAGGCCCACCGCCGCTTCACCGAGGTGTACGAAAGCTTTCTGCTGTCCCTGCTCGACCCTCCCGCCGCCCCCGCCCCCGGCACCGCCGCAGGGGCCGCGCCCGCCTCCGGGGCGTTCTCCGCGGCCCTGCGCGAACTGGCCGCCCTCGCCCGGTCCGGGAAACTCGCACCGGCCCTGCGCTCCGAATCGGTTCTGCGCCTGCTGATGCGGGTATGGACCCGCCCCGGCCTCAGCACCGCCGCCGCCGCGCCCACCATCCACGACGCGCTCACCGCCACCGACCTGCTGGAACACGCGCTGCGCCCGCTCGCGGTCCGCATTCCACGCGACAGCGTCGCGCACGCCGTCAGCAGCGGCCTCGCCACCCTCCCCGCCCTCGCCGCGAAGTACCTCGACGACGTGCCCTTCCTGCTCACCGAGCACGGCATCTACCTGCGCGAGCGCTACCTGGGCTACCGCAGCGCCGAGCAGCGCTGGCCCGTCAAGGCGCTGATGCTCGGCTTCTACCGCGAGCTCAACAGCGAGGGCTACCGGCAGGCCGACCTGATCACCCCCTGCAACCAGTACAACCGCCGCTGGGAAGAGCGCGGCGGCGCCGACTCCGAACGCATCCGCACCGTCTACAACGGCGTCGACCCGCACCTCTTCCCCGACGCCGGTCCCGAACCCGAAGTGCCCACGCTCAGCTGGTGCGGCCGCATCGACCCGATCAAGGACCTCGAAACCCTCATCCGGGCCTACGCCTTCATGCGCGAGGAGATGCCCGCCCTGCGGCTGCGGCTCTTCGGACCCGTCCCGGCCGGCTGCGAGGAGTACCGGCTCCGGCTGGAGAAGCTCGCCGCCGACCTCGGCGTGAGCGACGGGATCACCTACGAGGGCCGCATCGAGCAGGTGGCCCGGGCCTACGCGGCCGGCTCCGTCGTCATGCTCTCCTCCATCAGCGAGGGCTTCCCGTTCAGCATCATCGAGGCCATGTCCTGCGGCCGCACCACCGTCTCCACCGACGTCGGCGGAGTGCGCGAGGCCGTCGGCGACACCGGCCTCGTCGTCCCGCCGCGCGAACCCGAGACCATGGCCCGCGCCACGCTCGCCCTGCTGCGCGACGACGAACGCCGCGCCGAGCTCGGCCGGATGTCCCGCAAGCGGGTGGTGGAGAAGTTCACCCTCCACCAGTCCGTGGACGGCTTCCGGCACATCTACCGGGAACTCGCCGGGCCGCCCGTCCTGCCCGTCCAGGCGGGAGAGGGCTGGATCCAGCGGATCGCCGACCCCTGGCACCGCGAACTGGCCGCCGACGGGAGCGTGTGGTGAGCGGATCCCTCTGGCTCAGGCCGCCCGGCGGCGCGCCCCAGACCCTCCTGGCCGTCCCCCGGCCGCGCACCGAGGACCCGGCCGCCGACCCCATGGACGAACTCGCCGAGCGCCTCGACGTGTTCATCGCCGCGGCCGTCCACCCCGACGAGATCGCCGCCGTCCTCGAATCCGACGGCATGACCGACGAGTACATCCGCCTCACCTACGGCCGCCACGACTCCTTCTCCCTCGCCGAGGAGCTCTACGCCCGGGTGCCGCGCTCCTACCCGGAGCCGGCCGACACCCCCGACCCCTGGAAGGTCTCGCTCACCGCCTGCCTGCTCCGCGGGGTGATCTTCGCCCTGCCCGGCCTGGCCTACCTCCTCGGCGCCCCCCTCCTCGAAGGCCCCCAGGACCGCCTCGGCCTGCCCGCCGGGACCCTGACCCTGCTCGCCGGGGCCCTCATCGGCTGGGTCTGGGACCAGACCCTGTCCCACCGCGCCTACTCCTGGCTCGGCCTGGGCGACCGGGCCGCCGCCGGGCGGACCCTGCTCGTCGGCGCCCCCGCCGGATCCCTGCTGGGCACGGCCGCCGCGCTGGCCGTGCCGGGCGGGCCGCCCTTCTCCTACGCCTTCGCCGCCGGACAGGCCCTCTACGTCGGGGCCGCCACCGTCCTGCTGGTCCTCGGCCGCGAGCGGGTGCTGCTCGCCGCACTCGGCCCGATGGCCGCGGGGGCCCTGCTCGCGCTCTTCGTCGACCTGCCCGTGCCGGTCCGGGTGAGCCTGCTCGCGGTGTCCCTGCTGGCCGCCTGCACCCTGGCCGTACGCGAACTGCCCCTGGCCGACGGGGTACGGGCCGCCGTGCTGCGCGTGCGGGGCTGGACGGCGCGCCGCCCCGGCAAGGGCCCCGTGCGCTGGCGGATGCTGCGCGGCGCCGAGGAGGAGTACGCACCGCGCGGACCGAGGCTCGGGGACTCCGTGCCGTACGGGGTCTTCGGCCTGGGCACCGGCCTGCTCGTGCTGTACGCCGCCCTCGGCGAGGTGCTCGCCGGCGGCCCCGCCGAGGCCGTCGCCGCCCCCTCGGCGGTGGCCCTCACCCTCAGCATGGGCCCGGCCGAATGGCTGCTCCACCGGTTTCGCAGCGGCAGCCTCAGCGGGCTGCGGGGGGCCCGCTCGCCGCGGGACTTCCGGCGGCGGATGCTGGTGACGCTGGGCCGCTGCCTCGCCCTCTACCTCCTGGTCCTCCTGGCGCTGGGGGTGGCCGGAACCCTGCTCTGGCCGGACGCCCCCGGCCTGACCGGGGTCCGCGTCGCCACCCTGCTGCTGCTCGGCGCGGTGATGTGGACCGGGCTGCTCCTCCAGTCCTTCGGGGCGGTCCGGCCCGCGGCCGTGGTCTGCGCCTCGGCCGCCGTCGCCCAGAGCCTGGCCCTGCTGACCGGGCTGGGCCAGCCCCGGGTGGTCCAGCTGGTGGTGGCGGGCACGGCCGCCGCCCTCCTGGCCGCCCTGGTCTGCCTGCTCCTCGGCCGTGCGACCGCCCACCGATGACGACGTACGAGAGGCAGGACCCCATGCTGCTGGTGCCCCTGTACGAGCACCCCGCCGACCGGCCCGAGGCCTGGGACCGGCTCATCAGCTCCGCCGGCCGGCTCCACTCGGTGGTGCTCAACCCCGACAGCGGGCCCGGCGCCGCCCCCGACGAGCGGTTCGCCCTCGTCGCCCAGCGGCTGCGTGACGCCGGGGTGCCCGTGCTCGGATACGCCGACACCGACTACGGGCGCCGCCCGCACGCCGCCGTGGTCCAGGACCTGCTGCGCCACCGCGACTGGTACGCCACCGACGGGGCCTTCCTCGACCAGGCCTCCGCCGAACCCGAACTGCTCCCGCACTACGGACGCCTCGCGGTCGCCGCCCGGGCCGCGGGCGTGCGCACCCTCGTCCTCAACCACGGCGTCCACCCGCACCCCGGCTACGCCGACCTGGCCGACCTGCTCGTCACCTTCGAAGGCCCGTGGGACGCCTACCGGGAGGCGGCCCCCGTACCGCCCTGGACCGCGGAGCACCCCGCCCAGCGGTTCTGCCACCTCGTCTACGCCGTCCCGCCGGGCGCGCTCGCCGCCCGGCTCGCCGAGGAACTCGCGGCCGCCCGGGGCGCCGGGGTGCACTGCGCGGTCCCCGGGAGTGGCGCGCACCCGTGGGGGACGCTCCCGTACGCCCTGGAGGCCGCCGGATGAAACGCCTGAGGCTCCTGCTGCTCCTGCCGCTGCTGCTGCTCGCCGCGTGTACGGCGGGGCGGGACACCGACGACGGTGCGGACGACGGCCCCTACCCCTGGCCGGAGCTGGCGCCGGGGGAGCACTGGCAGCCTCTGCCCGGTACCGGCTGGCAGTGGCAGCTCACCGGCAGGCTCGACACCTCCGTGAAGGCGGCGGTGTACGACGTCGACGGGTTCAACACCACCAAGGAGCAGGTCGCCGAGCTGAAGAAGGCCGGGCGCAAGACCATCTGCTACCTGTCCACCGGCGCGTGGGAGGACTTCCGGCCCGACGCGGAGGCCTTCCCGAAGGCGCTGCTCGGCGAGGGCAACGGCTGGGAGGGTGAACGCTGGCTGGACATCCGGGCCCTGACCGCGCTGGAACCGCTGATGGGCAAGCGGTTCGACATGTGCCGCGACAAGGGCTTCGACGCGGTCGAGCCGGACAACATGGACGGCTACGCCAACGACTCGGGCTTCCCGCTCACCGCCGACGACCAGCTCCGCTACAACCGGCTCATCGCCAAGCTCGCGCACGACCGGGGCCTGGCCGTCGGCCTGAAGAACGACCTCGACCAGATCCCGCAGCTCGTGGGCGACTTCGACTTCGCGGTGAACGAGCAGTGCGCGCAGTACGACGAATGCGAGCGGCTGACCCCGTTCGTGGAGGCCGGCAAGGCCGTGTTCCACGTCGAGTACGAGCTGAAGGTGGACCGCTTCTGCGCGCGCTCGCGCGAGCTGAAGCTGAGCTCGATGCAGAAGCACTACGACCTGGACGCCTGGCGCCGCACCTGTCGTTAGGCGGCGTGGCCCAGGGCCAGGACGATCAGGGCGGCGGTCGCCGCGGTCTCGGCCAGGGCGCCGAAGACGTCGCCGGTGACGCCGTCGAAGCGGCGTACGCAGCGGCGCAGCAGCAGCTCCGCGACGAGCAGGGCGGCCAGGACCGCGGCGCCGTGCCGGACCGCGGCCGCGGGGCCCAGCGGCAGCGCGGCGGCCGTGGCCGCGGCGAGGACGAGTACGGCGATCGCGGCGGCCGCGGGGCGGGGCACCACCCCGGCGACCGCGGCCCCCAGCCCCTCGGGGCGGGCCGGAGGGACGCCCCGGCGGGAGGCCGAGGTCAGGGCGAGGCGGGCGGTCACGGCCGCGACCACGGCGGCGAGGGCGCCGCGCACCCAGCCGTCGGCGTACGCGTCGGACAGGGCCGCCACCTGCACCAGGAGCACGAGCACCAGGGTCACGACACCGAACGGGCCGATGTCGGACCGCTTCATCACGCGCAGCGCGTCCTCGGCGGGTTTGGCGCTGCCGAGGCCGTCGGCCGTGTCCGCGAGCCCGTCCAGGTGCAGACCGCGGGTCAGCGCGGCCGGTACGGCGACGGTGACGACCGCGGCGAGCAGCGGACCCCCGCCCAGCAGCAGCAGGAGCACCCCCGGTACGGCGGCCAGCAGGCCCACGACCAGCCCGGCGAGCGGGGCGCAGGCCATGCCGGCCCGGGCGGCGGGGCGGTCCCAGCGGGTGACGCGGGCGGGCAGCACGGTGAGCGTGCCGAAGGCGAAGCGGACGCCGTCGAGGAACGAGGCGCGCTCCGAGGGCGGCGACAGGGGCGGATCTTCGAGCGAATCTGGCATCGGCGCGAAGGCTACCCGCTCGGGGTGACCTGTAAATTGCCCATTACGTTCCAAATAGGGAGTCAGTGGGATGGGTCACTGGTGGTATCGGAACATCGTCGAACCGGGGAAACTGCCCCTTCTCCTCGCCCTGCTCTCCTTCGTGCTGTCGTTCCTGGTCACCCGGGTGATCACCCGGCTTATCCGGGCCGGCCGGGGCCCCTTCAAGAACGTCACCCCGGGCGGCATGCACGTCCACCACGTCGTCCCCGGCGTGGTGCTCGTGATCATCGGCGGGTTCGGTGCGGTGGGCAGTGACCGGTACGGCTTCGGCGCCTGGCTCTCGGCCGTCCTGTTCGGGCTGGGCGCGGGCCTGGTCCTGGACGAGTTCGCGCTGATCCTGCACCTGGACGACGTGTACTGGAGCGAGCAGGGCCGCAAGAGCGTCGAGGTCGTCGTCCTCACCGCCGCGCTCGTGGCGCTGGTGCTCGGCGGATTCGTGCCGTTCGGGGTCGACGACCTGACCGCCGAGGAGCGCCAGAGCCGCGGACTGGTCGCCATGAACGCGGCCGGCAACTTCTTCCTCGCGCTGATCGCCCTGTGGAAGGGCAAGGCGCGCACCGCCGTCTTCGGCGTGGTCATCCCCTTCGTGGCGCTGATCGGCGCGATCCGGCTGGCCCGGCCCGGGTCCCCGTACGCGAAGCGGTTCTACGCCAACCGTCCGCGCGCCCGGGCCAAGGCCGGACTGCGCGCCTTCCACCACGACCGGCGCTGGGCGGCCAAGCGCCGCAGCTTCGAGAACTTCATCGGCGGGACGCCCGACGCGGAGCCGGCCGTGTCCCTGGAGAAGCCGCCCGAGCACTGAAGGCGCGGTCCCGGGATCAGCCCGGGATCAGCCCGTCGTCGCTGAGCATGGCCCTGACCTCGTCCAGGCTCGCGTCGGGCGCGGGCAGGATCAGCTCGGACGGCTCCAGCGCGTCGTCCGGGAGCGGCCGGCCGAGCCGCCGGACGGCTTCGAGGAGCGCGTCCAGCGTGCGCCGGAAGCCCTCCTCGTCGCCGCCCTCCATCTCCACGAGCAGCTCGTCGTCCAGCCTGTTGAGCTCGGCGAAGTGGCTGTCGGCCAGCTCCACCTGTCCTTCCCCCATGATGCGGACAATCATGACGGGCCCCGTCCTACTGCTTGTCGAACCGGTGCTGGGTCGGCGACGGCTGGCCGGTGCCGGGGGCGCCGCCCTCGATGGCCTGCTGCTGCGCGGACGGGCCACCGGCCAGCTCGGCCTTCATGCGCTGGAGCTCCAGCTCCACGTCCGTGCCGCCCGACAGGCGGTCCAGCTCGGCCTGGATGTCGTCCTTGGAGCCGAGCCCGCTCTGGTCGTCGAGCGCGCCGGAGGCCAGCAGCTCGTCGATCGCGCCGGCGCGGGCCTGCAGCTGGGCGGTCTTGTCCTCGGCCCGCTGGATGGCCAGGCCGACGTCGCTCATCTCCTCGGAGATGCCGGAGAAGGACTCCGCGATCCGGGTCTGCGCCTGGGCCGCGGTGTAGGTCGCCTTGATGGTCTCCTTCTTCGTGCGGAAGGCGTCCACCTTGGCCTGGAGCCGCTGGGAGGCGAGCGTCAGCTTCTCCTCCTCGCCCTGCAGCGTCTGGTGCTGCACCTCAAGGTCGCTGACCTGCTGCTGGAGCTGGGCGCGGCGGGACAGGGCCTCACGGGCCAGGTCCTCGCGGCCCAGGGCGAGGGCCTTGCGGCCCTGGTCCTCCAGCTTGGCCGACTGCCCCTGCAGCTGGTTCAGCTGGAGCTCCAGGCGCTTGCGGGAGGTCGCCACGTCGGCGACTCCGCGGCGCACCTTCTGCAGCAGCTCCAGCTGCTTCTGGTACGAGTAGTCGAGGGTCTCGCGCGGGTCCTCGGCCCGGTCCAGGGCCTTGTTCGCCTTCGCGCGGAAGATCATCCCCATACGCTTCATGACACCGCTCATGGGCTTCGCGCGCCCCCTTCTAGACGGACTGTGGTGCAGGTCACCGACAGGACCCACAGTACGGGCCCTGTCTCCATTACCGCACTGTTCAGGTGCGGATGCGCTCCTCCTCCAGGACGACTGCGCCCACGCCGTATCAGGCGTAAGGAGTAGGTGCGTCCCGGACGGAGCCCGCACTGGGAAGACGCCCGCCGTTGCCGGATCGTTCCCCACCAGGGTGGGGGCCGTGCCCGCAACCACGTAGGCTTGGGTTTTGTGTTTGGTAGCCGCTCCTCCAAGGAAGAGAAGGCCGCCGCCACCGACAAGGTGAGCGCCGACCTCTCGCAGCCCCGTGACCCGCAGGCCCCCAAGGGCCGCCCTACGCCGAAGCGTGCTGTGGCCCAGTCGCAGCGCAAGGCCGTGGTGGCCTCGACCGGCAATCGCAAGGAGGATGCCAAGCGAGCGCGTGAGCGCCGCCGCGTGGAGATGGCCAAGCAGCGCGAGGCGCTGGCCAGTGGCGACGAGCGCTATCTGCCCACCCGTGACAAGGGCCCCGTCCGCAGGTTCGTCCGCGACTTCGTGGACTCCCGCTTCTCGGTCGCCGAGATGTTCCTGCCGCTGGCCGTGATCATCCTGGTGCTGAGCATGGTGCGCCAGCCGACGATCCAGACCATCGCGCTGATGCTGTGGCTCGGCGTGATCGCCCTGATCATCGTGGACTCCATCGGCCTGGTGTTCCGCCTGCGCAAGGCGCTGGTCCAGCGCTTCCCGGACGAGCCCCGCCGCGGCGCCGTGGCGTACGGCCTCATGCGCACCCTCCAGATGCGCCGGCTGCGCCTGCCCAAGCCGCAGGTCAAGCGCGGGGAACGGCCCTGAGCCGAGCAAAGCCCGGCACATCGGGGGAAGGCTTCGCCGAAGGGGCCCGGCTCTGGCTCGAAGGCCTGGGGGGACTGCGCAACGCCGTCCGCCAGGAACTCGTGGGCCGGCAGGTCGACGAGCAGATCGCGCACCGCTTCCCGGTCGGGCAGCGGCTGCGCGTGCTCGACGTCGGCATGGGCCAGGGCACCCAGGCGCTGCGCCTCGCCCGCGCCGGGCACAAGGTGACGGGTCTGGAACAGGACCCGGGGATGCTGGCCGTCGCCCGTGAGGCGCTGGCCGCGGAACCCCCCGGGATCCGCGACCGGGTCCAGCTCATGGAGGGCGACGGCCGCGAGACGGGCGCGCACTTCCTGCCGGGCAGCTTCGACGTGGTGCTGTGCCACGGGGTGCTGATGTACGTGCCGGAGCCGGACGCCATGCTCGCCGGGCTCGCCCGGATGCTGGCCCCCGGCGGCCTGCTGTCCCTGCTGGTGCGCAACGGCGACGCCCTGGCCATGCGGCCCGGTCTGGACGGCGACTGGAAGGGCGCGCTGGCGGCCTTCGACAGCATCGACTACACCAACCGGCTCGGCCTGGACGTCCGCGCCGACCGGCTGGCCGGGCTGACGGCCACGCTGTCCGGGATCGGTGCGCCGCTCCAGGCCTGGTACGGCGTACGCGTCTTCACCGACGGCACCGAGGCCGGCGAGACCCTGCCGCCCGACGAGGAGCTGGAGCGGTTGCTGGCCGCCGAGGACCGTGCGGGGCGGACCGACCCGTACCGGGGCGTCGCCGCACTGCTGCACCTGTGCGGCGTCCGCGGCTGAGCCCGCCGGGGCGGGGGTCACGGGGGCCCGGCTCCCGCACCCCCGCACCCCCCGCCCCTCACGGCTCCGGGAACGCCTAGGCCTCCAGGGCCTCGCGCAGGCTCATCGTGTAGAGCTCGGTGCCGCCGTCGTCGGACAGCTTGACCTGCTCGACACCGCCCTCCAGCAGCTCCTTCCAGTACTCACCGATCCACGACTCCGCGTCCCCCTGCGTCGTGAACTCCTCGGGTACCACCGACGGGCTCGCCTCGGTGCCGTCGGCCGTCTCGAACCGCCACGTCCACGCCATGTCCGCCTCCGTTGTGCGTCCGCTGCTCTCACGCTTCTCGCCTTGAGTGTGCCCGCAGAGTAACCGGGCGCGCAGCAGTCTCGGCGACGCGGGAGGATCATCCTGTGGAACTCACTCTGCTCGGCACCGGCACGCCCGAGGGCCTGCCCCGGCCCGGCTGCCCCTGCGCCGCCTGCGCCGTCTCCGTCGGCGCGCGCTCCCGCGCCGCGACGGCCGTCCTGGTCGACGGGGCGCTGCTGCTCGACCTGACCCCCGGGGCGGTGCTGGCCGGGGCCCGGGCCGGGCATTCGCTGGGCGGCGTACGGCAGGTCCTGCTGACCCACCCGCACGACGGACCGGCCGTGGAGCTGCCGCCCGGGCTGCCGGCGGCCGGGCGGGTGCCCGACGGGCGGGAGCTCGCGGTGATCTCCGGGCACCGGGTGCGGGCGGTGGCGATGGACTCGCCGGGCACCGGGTACGAGGTGACCGGCCCGGACGGCGTCCGCCTGCTCTACCTGCCGCCGGGCGGGGCCCCGGCCGGCACGAACGGCGGGCCCCGGCAGCGTCCGTACGACGTGGTCCTCGGCGATGTGCTGGGCCGCCCCGAGGCCCTGGCGCGGCTGCGGGCGAGCGGCGCCGTCGGCCCGGCCACGGACGTCATCGCCGTCCACGTGGACCACGACACCCCGCCGGGCCGCGAGCTGGAGCGCCGGTGCGCGGCCGCCGGGGCCCGCGCGGTGCCGGACGGGACCACCGTGATCGTCGGCGAGTACCACGCGGCGCCGGAGCTGCCGCGCCGGACCCTGGTGCTGGGCGGGGCCCGCTCCGGGAAGTCCGTCGAGGCGGAACGGCGGCTGGAGTCCTTCCCCGAGGTGGTCTACGTGGCCACCGGCGGCGCCCGTGACGGGGACGCGGAATGGGCCCAGCGGGTCGGCCTGCACCGCGAGCGCCGGCCGGCGAGCTGGCGGACGGAGGAGACCTGCGAGCTGGTCCCGCTGCTGGCCGCGGAGGGACCGCCGCTGCTCGTCGACTGCCTGGCGCTGTGGCTGACGGACGCGATGGACGGGGCCGGGGCCTGGGACGACGCCGTCTGGGCCAAGAGCGGGCAGCGGCGGCTCGGCGAGCGGACCGCCGAGCTGGTGGCGGCCGTGCGCGCGACCCGTCGCCGGGTGGTGCTGGTCAGCAACGAGGTGGGCTCGGGCATCGTCCCGGCGACCGCCTCGGGCCGCCGCTTCCGCGACGAACTGGGCCGGCTGAACGCGCGGGTCGCGGGCGAGTGCGAGCAGGTGCTCCTGGTCGTCGCGGGGCAGGCGACCGTACTCAAGGAATAGCGGCCGCGCCCGGCGCGGTCCGGCGTCCCGCGACCCGGCCCCAACGGGCCGCAGGGGCCTGGTCCCAGGCCTGAGGGAGGGCCTTACCGGCTGTACTCTCTGGCAGATGAGCACGCTGAATCTCGACGACTTCTCCGATCTGATCGAGCGCCCGGACGGTGGCGTGCGACGCGATGCCGAGGAACGCCGTGAGCGCCTCGCCGTGCCGCCCGGTGCGCTGGGCCGGCTCGACGATCTCGCCGAGTGGCTCGCCGCGGCGCAGGGGCGGGTGCCGGTCAAGCCGATCGAGCGCCCGCGCGTGGTGCTGTTCGCCGCCGACCACGGGATCGCCGCCGCGGGCGTCTCCGCGCGGGCCGCGGGCACCGGCCACGAGCTGGTGCGGGCCGTGCTGGAGGGGGCCAGCCCCGTGGCGATCCTGGCCGGCCGGCTGGGCGCCACCGTACGGATCGTCGACGCGGGACTCGCCTGCGAGCCCGGGCTGCTGCCCGAGGACGTGGTCAGGCACCGCGTCCGCAGCGGCAGCGGCCGGATCGACGTCGAGGACGCCCTGACCGTCGAGGAGGCCCAGGAGGCGCTGCGGCTCGGCATGCGGATCGCCGACGAGGAGGCCGACTCCGGGACGGACCTGGTCGTCCTCGGGGACCTCAGCGTGGGCGGAACCACCGTCGCGGCGACCCTCGTCGCCGCCCTGTGCGGAACGGACGCCTCCGTGGTCACCGGCCGCGGCGGAGCGCCCATCGACGACCTGGCCTGGATGCGCAAGTGCGCGGCGGTCCGCGACTCGCTGCGCCGGGCCCGCCCCGTCCTGGGCGACCAGGTCGCCCTGCTGGCGGCGGTGGGCGGCGCCGACGTCGCCGCCATCACCGGCTTCCTGCTCCAGTGCGCGGTGCGCCGTACGCCGGTCATCCTCGACGGGGTCGTCTCGGCCGCCTGCGGGCTGGTCGCCCAGCGCGCCGCGTTCCGCGCGCCCGACTGGTGGCTGGCGGGGCAGGCGAGCGGTGAACCGGGCCAGGCGAAGGCACTGGACCGGATGGCACTCAACCCTGTGCTCGACCACGGCGTCACTGTGGGCGAAGGCACCGGGGCGTTGCTGGCCCTGCCCCTCGTCCAGGCGGCCGCCGCACTCGCGGCGGAGCTGCCCGAGCGGGTGGCGCAGGAGCCGACTGAATGAGCCGCCGGGGCCCGCGGCCTTGACCAGGTCGTGGTCTCCGACGCGCCCAACGACGGGCGGTAGCGCCCCATATGATCGCTTTTTATGGGAGAGGTCCGTTTGACCAGCGCAGAGACCGACCGCAGCGCCGTACCGGCGACCGGTCCGTCATCCGGCAGGAAAGAGACCGGCGGCGATCCCGCCGGCAAGGCGGCGGGGGGCAGCCGGGAGACCGGACGGGAGACCGGGCGGGAGACCGGGCGCGGCAGTGCGCGCTCACGGCGCGGCGCCGCGTTCGCGGTCTGGTACCTGCGCACCGTCACCTTCGTCAACTTCCTGAGCGCGGTGTGGGTTTCCCTCGGGCAGGACCTGCGGCGCCACAACGCCGACAACTTCTACACCCCGTACCTGCTCACGGCCGGCTTCGCCTCCGGGCTCTTCTGCCTGCTGCTCGCGGTCACCATGGGCCGCCGCAAGCGGGCCGCCTGGATCCTGAACCTCGTGGTGAGCGGGCTGCTGCTGCTCGCCTTCCTCAGCGCCGCCCTCGTCCCCTGCTCCTGGGGGGCCGACGTCTGCTACCCGGAGTTCCGCGAGCACGCGCAGAACTGGTTCTCGCTCGCCCTGACCGCCGCCTTCGTCGGCGCCCTGCTGCTGGGCCGGCGCGAGTTCTACGCCAAGGGCGACCGCTCCAACCCCGCGCTCGCCACGGCCGTCGCCGCCGTCGGCCTGCTGCTCGGCTCCCTGGTCGCGGCCCTGCTCGTCGGCGCCACCAACACCCACGCCGCCGCAGCCGACGCCACGTTCACCGACCGCTGGCGCTACGGGGTGATGCGGCTGATCACCCTGGCACCGGACGACCGGGTCTCCCGGGTGATCACCACGCCCGGCTGGGTCGACGTCTTCATCAACGTCATGTCGATGCTGCTGCTCCTCGCCGTCCTGTTCGCCGCCTTCCGCTCGCGCCGCGCCGTCGACCCGCTCACCGCGGACGACGAGGAGCGGCTGCGGGCCCTGCTCGCCCGGCAGGGCGACCGGGACTCGCTGGGCTACTTCGCGCTGCGCCGCGAGAAGTCCGTGATCTGGTCGCCCACCGGCAAGGCTGCCGTCACCTACCGCGTCGTCGGCGGGGTCTCGCTGGCCTCCGGCGACCCGATCGGCGACCCCGAGGCCTGGCCCGGCGCCATCGAGCCGTGGCTGGCCGAGGCCCGCGAGCACGGCTGGATCCCGGCCGTCAACGGCGCGAGCGAGGAGGCCGGGCAGATCTACGCCCGGCACGGCCTGGACGCGCTGGAACTCGGTGACGAGGCGATCGTCGAGACCGCCGAGTTCACCCTGGACGGCCGCGCCATGCGGACCGTCCGGCAGGCGTTCAACCGCGTCAAGCGTGCCGGCTACACCGTCCGCATCCGCCGCCACGGCGACATCCCGGCCGAGGAGATGGACGAGCTGGTGCGCCGCGCCGACGACTGGCGCGACGGCGCGACCGAGCGCGGCTTCTCCATGGCGCTGGGCCGACTGGGCGATCCGGCCGACGGCCAGTGCGTGATGCTGGAGTGCACCGACGCCAACGGCGATCTGCGGGCCCTGCTGTCCTTCGTACCGTGGGGGCCCAAGGGCCTGTCGCTGGACCTGATGCGCCGCGACCGGGACTCCGAGAACGGTCTGATGGAGTTCATGGTCATCGAACTCCTCGAACGCTCCAAGGAGATCGGCATCACCCAGGTCTCCCTCAACTTCGCGATGTTCCGGTCCGTCTTCGAGCGCGGCTCCAGGCTCGGCGCGGGTCCGGTGCTGCGGATGTGGCGCTCGCTGCTGAGCTTCTTCTCCCGGTGGTGGCAGATCGAGTCCCTCTACCGGGCCAACGCCAAATACCGGCCGATCTGGGAACCGCGGTTCATGCTCTTCGAGAAGAGTTCGGACCTGCTGCGGATCGGCATCGCGGCGGGTCGGGCCGAAGGGTTCCTGGAGGCCCCCGGCCTTCCGAAGTGGCTGCACCGCAGACACCTGGAGACCCGCCGTTGACAGCGTGGCACACCACCTCCGCACGGCGGTTCGCCCGCCGTGAGTGGGGGCCCGTGGTCCGGACCGTCCGGGACCGGCTCGTCCACGACAGGTGGCGGGCGCTCCCGATGACCCTCGGCGCGGTCTGCCTGACCTCGGTGTTCCAGATCGTGCAGAACACCGCCTGGGGCTTCCAGCCGGTCCAGAACCTCGGGTCGGTCAAAGCCGCCGACCCGCTCTGGCTGGCGCTGCTGCGCACCCCGCTGTCGCTGTTCGTCCCCGCGCTGGACCTGCCGGTGTGGGGCGCGCTCGCCCAGATCCTGCTCGTCTTCGGGATCGCGGAGATCTGCGTCGGCTGGTGGCGCACGCTGCTGGTCGCCTACGTCGCCACCCTCGCCGGGACCACGTACGCGCGGATCGGCCTCGCGCTGGGCCCCGACCACCCCTTCGGCCTGCCGGTGTCCGACCGGATCGTCAACGACACCGGACCCTCGGCGGCGGTGGTCGGGCTCGCCATGTACGTCTGCTGGCGCTACCGGGCGTACCTCACCGGCGGCCTGGTGATCCTGCTGATGATCGGCGAGGTGCTGATCAAGAACAACCTGGCGGGCAAGGAGCACCTGGCGGCCATGGCCGCGGTCATGGCGGTGTGCGTGGTCCGCGCCCAGTGGGGCCCGCGGCGCTCAGGCACCCCGCGGGGGCAGCGGCACCGGCCGCCGGCGCGGGCCCGGCCCGGCCGGCCGGGCAGAGGCTAGGTGCATCGACCCGCAGGGGTATGTGTCCCGGCCGCGGCCCCAGCCCGTACCGTATCCGCGTGACGACAGAGCCCGGGCGGTTCGGCCCCAGCCGGCAGTGGATGCGGACGCATCCGCTGGCCACCGACGCCGTGCTGGCGTTCGGGGCGTTCGTCGCCATGGTCGTCGGCTCCTTCGCCGATCCGAACGGGCCCCACGGGCCCACCTTCGGGACGCGCACCCCCGACCCGTTCTCGCTGCTGCTGATGCTCCTGGGCGCCGCCGCCCTGGTGTTCCGGCGCCGCCAGCCGCGCGCCGTGCTCCCCGTGACCTGCGGGCTCTCCCTGCTGGAGCTGGCCACCGGGGATCCGCGGGCGCCCGTCGTCATGTCCACGGTGATCGCCCTGTACACGGTCGCCTCCTGCACCGACCGGCCGACGACCTGGCGGATCGGGCTGCTCACCATGACGGGGCTGACGGGCGTGGCCATGCTCGCCGGGCCGCTGCCCTGGTACGCCCAGGAGAACATCGGGATCTTCGCCTGGACCGGGATGGCCGCGGCGGCCGGGGACGCCGTGCGCAGCCGGCGGGCCTTCGTCGACGCCATCCGGGAACGGGCCGAGCGCGCCGAGCGGACCCGCGAGGAGGAGGCCCGGCGGCGGGTCGCCGAGGAACGGCTGCGGATCGCGCGGGACCTGCACGACGTGGTGGCCCATCACATCGCCCTGGTCAACGTGCAGGCGGGCGTGGCCGCGCACGTCATGGACAAGCGGCCCGACCAGGCCAAGGAGGCCCTGGCCCACGTACGGGACGCCAGTCGCTCCGCGCTGAACGAGCTGCGGGCCACCGTCGGGCTGCTGCGGCAGTCCGGCGACCCCGAGGCGCCCACCGAGCCCGCGCCCGGGCTGGGCGTCCTGGACGACCTGGTGGACACCTTCCGGCACGCCGGGCTGCCCGTGGACGTGATCGTCCAGCTGGACACCGGGGCCGGGCCGCTGCCGGCCGCGGTGGACCTGGCGGCGTACCGGGTGATCCAGGAGGCGCTGACCAACGTACGCAAGCACGCGGGCCCCGGGGTCAGGGCGGAGGTGAGCGTGGTCCGGGTCGGACCCTCGGTGGAGGTGACGGTCCTGGACGACGGCGGCGGCGCGGAGCCCCGCGACGCGGAGCCCGGCGGCGGCCACGGTCTGCTCGGCATGCGGGAGCGCGCCACCGCCCTGGGCGGATCCTGCTTCGCGGGCCCCCGCTTCGGCGGCGGCTACCGCGTCCACGCGGTCCTGCCGGTGTGAGGCGCCCCGGTGACCTGGCGACCCGAGTGACGCCGTGACCGGGTGACCCGGCGACCCGTGACCCACTGACCCGGTGACCCACTGACCCGGTGACCCACTGACCCGGTGACCCCGTGACGTGGTGAGCCGGTGACGCGCCTACCCTGAGCCCATGACCGCGCCTGCCGACGCCAGCCCCGTGAGCCGGATCCGAGTGCTGCTCGCCGACGACCAGGCCCTGCTCCGCAGCGCCTTCAAGGTGCTCGTCGACTCCGAGCCCGACATGGAGGTCGTCGGGGAGGCCTCCGACGGGGCGCAGGCCTTCGAGCTCGCCCGCCGGACCCGCGCCGACGTCGTGCTCATGGACATCCGGATGCCCGGTACCGACGGGCTCGCCGCCACCCGCATGATCAGCGCCGACCCCGACCTCGCCGCCGTGCGCGTGGTGATGCTGACGACCTTCGAGGTCGACGAGTACGTGGCCGCGGCCCTGCGGGCCGGCGCCTCCGGCTTCCTCGGCAAGGGCGCCGAGCCCGAGGAACTGCTCAACGCCATCCGCGTCGCCGCCGCCGGCGAGGCGCTGCTCTCCCCGGCCGCCACCAAGGGGCTCATCGCCACCTTCCTCGCCCAGGGCGGCGGCGCCGACCCCTCCGTGGCCGGGTCCGGGGCGCACACGCAGCGGCTCGCCGCGCTGACCGTCCGGGAGCGCGAGGTCCTCGTCCACGTCGCCGCGGGCCTGTCCAACGACGAGATCGCCGGACGGCTGGAGGTCAGCCCGCTCACCGTCAAGACCCACGTGAACCGGGCCATGGCCAAGCTCGGCGCCCGCGACCGGGCCCAATTGGTGGTCATTGCCTACGAATCGGGCCTGGTCCATCCGCGAGCGCAGGAGGCGTAGTAGTACGGCGTACTGCGGACGCGGTATGCCGCGGATAAGGACGGGACCTGGGAGCGACGCACGACGCCCGCGGCGCGGGAGAGGCTGGAAAGGCCCTTGCGTTCGTCACTGCAGAGAGATCTCACACCCATGTCGTGGCTGTCCCGGTTCAGCCTGGCCCAAAGGGCGTTGGTCGGCCTCGTGTCGATCGTCGCGCTCCTCTTCGGGGCCATAGCCATCCCGCAGCTCAAGCAGCAGCTGTTGCCCTCCATCGAACTGCCGATGGTGTCCGTGCTCGCGCCGTACCAGGGCGCCTCGCCCGACGTGGTGGAGAAGCAGGTCGTCGAACCGATCGAGGCCATGCTCAAGGGCGTCGACGGCATCACCGGCATCACGTCCACCGCCAGCGAGGGCAACGCCCTCGTCATGGCCACCTTCGACTACGGCGACAGCGGCACCAAGCAGCTCGTCGCCGACGTCCAGCAGGCCGTCAACCGGGCCCGGGTCCGGCTGCCCGCCGAGGTGGACCCGCAGGTGGTGGCCGGTTCCACCGACGACATCCCCACCGTCATCCTCGCCGTCACCTCCGACAAGGACCAGCAGGCGCTCGCCGACCAGCTGGACCGGTCCGTCGTCCCCGTCCTCTCGGACATCGACGGCGTCGGCCAGGTGACCGTGGACGGCGTCCAGGACCTCCAGGTCACCGTCACCCCCGACGACGCCAAGCTCGCGGCCGCCGGCCTCGACGGCGCCGCCCTCGCCCAGGGCCTCCAGGCGGGTGGCGCGAGCGTACCCGCCGGCTCCTTCGACGAGGCGGGCAAGAACCGCACCGTCCGCGTGGGCGCCGGCTACACGTCCGTCGCCCAGGTGGAGGACCTGCGCCTGAGCCCCGGCCCGGGCAAGCCGGCCGTCCGCCTCGGCGACGTGGCCACCGTCAAGCAGGAGCCCGCCAAGGCCGTCTCGCTCACCCGTACCAACGGCAAGCCCAGCCTCGCCCTCGTCCTCACCATGGACAAGGACGGCAGCGCCGTCGCCATCTCCGACGCCGTCAAGGACAAGCTGCCCGAGCTGCGCTCCGCCCTCGGCTCCGGCGCCGAGCTGACCGTCGTCAGCGACCAGGGCCCGGCCGTCGCCAAGTCCATCTCCAGCCTGACCACCGAGGGCCTGCTCGGCCTGGTCTTCGCGGTGCTCGTGATCCTGGTCTTCCTGGCCTCGCTGCGCTCGACCCTGGTCACCGCGGTGTCCATCCCGCTGTCCGTGGTCCTCGCGCTCATCGTGCTGTGGACCCGCGACCTGTCGCTCAACATGCTGACGCTCGGCGCCCTCACCATCGCCATCGGCCGCGTCGTCGACGACTCGATCGTGGTCCTGGAGAACATCAAGCGCCACCTCGGCTACGGCGAGGAGCGCGAGACCGCCATCCTCACCGCGGTCAAGGAGGTGGCCGGCGCGGTCACCTCCTCGACGCTCACCACCGTCGCCGTCTTCCTGCCCATCGGCCTCGTCGGCGGCATGATCGGCGAGCTCTTCGGCTCCTTCTCGCTCACCGTCACCGCGGCCCTGCTGGCCTCGCTGCTCGTCTCCCTCACCGTCGTACCCGTGCTCTCGTACTGGTTCCTGAGCGCGCCCAAGGGCGTCGCGGCCGGGGACGCCGAGAGCGCCGCCCGGGCCCGGCGCGAGGCCGAGGAGAAGGAGGCGCGCAGCAAGCTCCAGCGGTTCTACGTACGGGTCCTGGGCTTCGCCACCCGGCGCCGCCTGACCAGTGCGGCCATCGCGGTCGTCGTGCTCCTCGGCACCTTCGGGATGACCCCGCTGCTGAAGACGAACTTCTTCGACCAGGGCGAGCAGGACATCCTGACGGTCAAGCAGGAGCTCGCCCCCGGCACCTCGCTGGGCGCCTCCGACGAGGCGAGCCGCAAGATCGAGAAGGCGCTGGCCTCGATCGACGGCGTCAAGAGCTACCAGGTCACCGTCGGCTCCTCCGGCTTCCTCGCGGCCTTCGGCGGCGGTACGGGCTCCAACCAGGCCTCGTTCCAGGTCTCGCTCGAGGACGCCGGCGAGGCGGACGCCGTGAAGAAGCGGATCGAGGGCGAGCTGGCCAAGCTCGACGGCATCGGCCGGACCCGGATCACGGTGGGCGACGCCTTCGGCAGCCAGAACCTCAGCGTGGTCGTCAAGGCCGGGGACGGCGACGTCCTCGCCAAGGCCACCGAGCAGGTCCGCGCCGAGGTCGCCGCCCTGAAGAACGTCACCGACGTCCAGAGCGACCTGTCCCAGTCCGTGCCGCGGATCTCCGTCACCGCCACCCCCAAGGCCGCGGAGGCGGGCCTGAACCAGGCCGCGCTCGGCGCCGTCGTGGCGCAGGCCGTACGGGGCAACCCGGCGGGCAAGGCCGTACTGGACGACACCGAGCGCGACATCGTCATCAAGTCCGCGCAGCCGGCCACCACCCTGGCCGAACTGCAGGCGCTGCCGGTCGGCCCCCTGAAGCTCGGCGACATCGCCGAGGTCAAGGAGGTCCCCGGCCCGGTCGCGATGACCCGGATCGACGGCGCCCGCGCCGCGACCGTCACGGCGCGGCCGCTGGGCGACAACACGGGCGCGGTCAGCTCCGAGCTCCAGACCAAGCTCAAGGCGCTGGACCTGCCGGAGGGCGCCACGGCCTCCATCGGCGGCGTCTCCGAGGACCAGGACGAGGCCTTCGCCTCGCTGGGCCTGGCCATGTTCGCGGCCATCGCGATCGTGTTCATGCTGCTGGTCGCGACGTTCCGCTCGCTGGTCCAGCCGCTGATCCTGTTGGTGTCCATCCCGTTCGCGGCGACCGGCGCGCTCGGTCTGCTCCTGGTCACCGGCACCCCGATGGGCGTCCCGGCGATGATCGGCATGCTGATGCTCATCGGCATCGTGGTGACCAACGCGATCGTCCTGATCGACCTGGTCAACCAGTACCGCGCCCAGGGACTGGGCGTCGTCGAGGCGGTCATCGAGGGCGGCCGGCACCGGCTGCGCCCGATCCTGATGACGGCCCTGGCGACGATCTTCGCGCTGCTGCCGATGGCGCTCGGCGTCACCGGTGAGGGCGGCTTCATCTCGCAGCCCCTCGCCGTCGTGGTGATCGGCGGCCTGGTCAGCTCGACCCTGCTGACGCTGCTGCTCGTGCCGACGCTCTACACGATGGTGGAGCTGCGCAAGGAGCGCCGCCGCGCCAAGCGCTCGGCGCGCGGCGAGGCCCGGCTGAGGGTGGTCTCCCCGAAGGAGGAGACGCCGACCGGCGTCTGACCCGCATGACGAAGGGGCGGTTCCCGTACGGGAACCGCCCCTTCGTGTGTCCGCCGGCGCGTCCGTTACGGCAGCGCGAGCATCCGCTCCAGCGCGAGCTTGGCGAAGCCCTCCGTCTCCTTGTCGACCTGGATCCGGTTGACGAGGGTGCCCTCCGCCAGCGACTCCAGGGTCCACACCAGGTGCGGGAGGTCGATGCGGTTCATCGTCGAGCAGAAACAGACCGTCTTGTCGAGGAAGACGACTTCCTTGTCCTCGGCGGCGAATCGATTCGCCAGGCGCCGGACCAGGTTCAGCTCGGTGCCGATGGCCCACTTGGAGCCGGCCGGGGCCGCCTCCAGCGCCTTGATGATGTACTCCGTCGAGCCGACGTAGTCCGCGGCCGCCACGACCTCGTGCTTGCACTCGGGGTGGACCAGGACGTTCACGCCGGGGATCCGGGCGCGCACGTCGTTGACCGAGTCGACCGAGAAGCGCCCGTGCACCGAGCAGTGCCCGCGCCACAGGATCATCTTGGCGTTCCGCAGCTGCTCGACGGTCAGGCCGCCGTTCGGCTTGTGCGGGTTGTACAGGACGCAGTCGTCCAGGGACATGCCCATGTCGCGGACGGCGGTGTTGCGGCCCAGGTGCTGGTCGGGGAGGAAGAGCACCTTCTCGCCCTGCTCGAAGGCCCACTCCAGGGCCTTCTTCGCGTTGGACGAGGTGCAGATCGTGCCGCCGTGCTTGCCGGTGAAGGCCTTGATGTCGGCCGAGGAGTTCATGTAGGAGACGGGCACCGTGACGTCGGCGACACCGGCCTCGGTCAGCACGTCCCAGCACTCCGCGACCTGCTCGGCGGTGGCCATGTCGGCCATCGAGCAGCCGGCGGCCAGGTCGGGCAGGACGACCTTCTGGTCGTCCGAGGTCAGGATGTCCGCGGACTCGGCCATGAAGTGGACGCCGCAGAAGACGATGTACTCCGCCTCCGGCCGGGCGGCCGCGTCCTTGGCCAGCTTGAAGGAGTCGCCGGTGACGTCCGCGAACTCGATGACCTCGTCACGCTGGTAGTGGTGGCCGAGGATGAAGACCTTGTCCCCGAGCTTCTCCTTGGCCGCGCGGGCGCGCGCCACCAGGTTCGGGTCCGACGGCGAGGGAAGGTCGCCGGGGCACTCCACTCCGCGCTCGCTCTTGGGGTCGGCCTCACGGCCGAGCAGCAGCAGGGCAAGGGGCGTCGGCTGGACGTCCAACGGCTGGGCGGTGGTCACGACACGCACCCTTTCTGTTCTGCGACAAGGGACTTCTGGATCATCGCTTCGACTTCTCGTCTACTTGACGCTATCTATCATAACCGCTTCACGTCAGTTTGACGATGCCGATAGTGTCAATGTGACGCATCAGCCCCCGGATCCGGGCGATCCAGTCGGGTTCACCCCGCGCCCGGTGTGCGAGCATGGAATATCTGAAACAAGCGTCGGGTCCCGGAATGAATCCGCGGTCCCGCTCGTTGCCACCGACGGCAAGAGTCCGACGTTTCCTCGCCTCCGGCGGGGAGCCGCCCACTTCGGGAGTGAATGCAGATGTCCGTACAGGACGACAAGACCACCGTGAGCGACGGCATCCTCCTGTCCGACGCCGCCGCCGACAAGGTCAGGACCCTGCTGGAGCAGGAAGGCCGCGATGACCTGGCGCTGCGCGTCGCCGTCCAGCCCGGCGGCTGCTCCGGCCTGCGCTACCAGCTCTTCTTCGACGAGCGTTCGCTCGACGGCGACGTCGTGAAGGACTTCGACGGCGTGAAGGTCGTCACGGACCGGATGAGCTCCCCGTACCTGCACGGCGCGTCGATCGACTTCGTCGACACCATCGAGAAGCAGGGCTTCACCATCGACAACCCGAACGCCACGGGCTCCTGCGCCTGCGGCGACTCGTTCAGCTAGGACCCCGGCCCCGGCCGGACCACCTGCACGACGAGGGCCCGCCCCCGGTCATCCGACCGGGAGCGGGCCCTTTTCGTACGGGCTACTGCCGGGGGAGCGGCTTGCCCGTGGTCGCGTCGACCACCTTCCGCTCGCCCAGCGGCTGCTGGAGCGTCGCCGTCAGGGACATCTCCTGCGCGAGCATGATGCAGGCCTGCCCCGGCTTGTTCGGCGTCTCCGTGATCTTCGCCATGACCGTGTCCGGCTGCTCCCGCGCCTCCAGGGCGTAGGTGCTGCACACGCTGCCCCAGAAGTTCACCGTCAGCTTCCGGTCCGCCTGCGCGTACGAGAACCCGGGCACGGTTCGACCGTCCTTCGGGCCCGCGGTGCCCGGCTCGCCGGAGCCTGCGGGCTCGACGGCGGCCGGCTGGGCCACCGTGTGCGCCGGGGCTCCGCCCTGGCCCGCCACCTCGAAGAGCCAGGCCGGGACCAGCGCCCGCTCCCCGTTCTGCGTCCCGGGGGCCAGCCCCAGTACGGCGCCGCGCACCGTCTCCGTCCGCGGCGGCTTCATGGGCCGCGGCTCCGGGTTGCACGGCAGGGTCGCGGGGTCGCCCGGCTCCAGCGGGACCGAGGTCGCGCAGCCGCTGGGCTCCGGGCTGCCCTCCCGCCCGCTCGACTTCGCGTTCAGCCGGGCCAGCGCCTCCACGGCCCCCACCACCGGCTGCTCGGCCGCCGCCCGCACGGGCGCCTTCAGCTCACCGGTGCCCGACAGCACCGATCCGTCCGGGCCCACCCTGACCTGCGTGGTCCAGCCCTGCGTGGGCAGCCCGCCGACGACCGGGTCCGCGTTGACCACCCGCACCGCGCCCTGCGTGAGCCGGGCGTCCAGCTTCGCCCCGTCCTGCCCGGCCGCGGCCAGCACCGGGGCGGCGGCGGCCTTGGCCGTCTCCTCGGACACCGGCTTGGGCGCGTCCGCGCCGCCCGGGACCTGGGGGAGGGTGGCCGGGCCGCAGGTGTCCTTGCCGCGCGCGCAGTTGTCCCCGGCGCCGTTGCCGCTGTCGGTGCCCGGCGCCTGGTGGCGGGCGAAGTTCCAGGCCCCCGGCGCCTTGCGGTTCACCGTGAGCCGCGGACCGGAGCCGTCGGCCGCCTCCCCGACCAGCCAGGTCTCCCCGTTGAGCCGGGGGGCGTCGGCGAGGCCCAGGGCCTGGGCGAGCCGGCTCACCTCCTGCGAGGTGACCTCCCCGGACGCGACGAAGACCGGCGCGGTGCCCGGGCCCTCCGGGAGCTTGACGTCGGCCCGGTAGACCACCCCGGCCCCGGACGGGTCGGGCTCCCCGGGCGCGATGCCCGGGCCCGAGGGGTCTCCCGCGTCACGGGGCGCGGAGGCCGCGCTGTCGCCCGTACGGCCCGGCGTACCGTCGCCGTACGCCGTGGACGCCCAGTAGGCGGTGCCGCCGCCCGCGAGCAGTACCGCCGCCGCGATCGAGCCGACGGCCCAGGCCGGCCGCCGTCGTGTGCCGCGTGATGTGTCGGGTTCTTCGCTGGTCACCGCAACGCTCCTTCACCGGTTCCGCAGTGTCTGATGCGGGTGTGACGGAACAGGCGCCCAACCGGTTCCCCACCGGTTCCCGAACGGGTCCGTACCGGGGCCGGACCGGCCCCGGCCGGGCGGGTCCTACTGGTCCCCGTACGCGGCGGTGCCCGCGATCAGCCGCGCCGAGGCGGCCGGGACGCTGATCCCGTTGATCTGCGAGGGAGCCACGCGGACCGGCCGGGGACCGGCCGCGACCGCCCAGTGCGGGGCCATCCGGGCGCAGTCGCCCAGCAGCCGGTCGAGCTCGTCAGCGGTGTACTCGGAGCGGCCGAAACCGTCGGTGTAGGTCATGCAGGCACCGTAGGCACCGAGGCTCACGCGAAGAAAGAGTTACTTCAGGGTAGTTTCAGGGGTTCGGCCTGGGCCCGCCCAGCGGGTAGTTTTGACTGTCCCTCGCCGTCCTCAGCAGGAGCGTCCACGCCGTGCGCATCGCAGTCACCGGCTCCATCGCCACCGACCACCTCATGACCTTCCCCGGCCGTTTCGCCGACCAGCTGGTCGCGGACCAGCTGCACACGGTCTCCCTCTCCTTCCTGGTCGACAACCTCGACGTCCGCAGGGGCGGTGTCGGCCCGAACATCTGCTTCGGCATGGGTCAGCTCGGCAGCCGCCCGGTCCTCGTCGGCGCCGCCGGCTACGACTTCGACGAGTACCGCGCCTGGCTGGACCGGCACGGCGTCGACACCGAGTCCGTCCGCATCTCCGAGGTGCTGCACACCGCGCGCTTCGTGTGCACCACGGACTCCGACCACAACCAGATCGGCTCCTTCTACACGGGCGCGATGAGCGAGGCCCGCCTGATCGAGCTCAAGGCCGTGGCCGACCGCGTGGGCGGCCTGGACCTGGTCCTGATCGGCGCAGACGACCCCGAGGCGATGCTGCGCCACACCGAGGAGTGCCGCACGCGCGGGATCCCCTTCGCCGCCGACTTCTCCCAGCAGATCGCCCGCATGGACGGCGACAACATCCGCACCCTGATGGAGGGCGCGACCTTCCTCTTCTCGAACGAATACGAGAAGGGCCTCATCGAGTCGAAGTCGGGCTGGTCCGACGAGCAGATCCTGGCCAAGGTCGGCACCCGCGTGACCACGCTGGGCTCGCAGGGCGTGCGGATCGAGCGCGCCGGCGAGGAGCCGATCGTCGTCGGCTGCCCCGAGGAGACCGCGAAGGTCGACCCCACGGGCGTCGGCGACGCGTTCCGCGCCGGGTTCCTGACCGGCCTCGCGTGGGGCGTCAGCCTGGAGCGGGCGGCGCAGGTGGGCTGCATGCTCGCGACGCTGGTCATCGAGACGCTCGGCACCCAGGAGTACACCCTGGCCCGCGCGCACTTCATGGAGCGCTTCACCAAGGCCTACGGCGACGAGGCCGCGGCCGAGGTCCAGGCCCACCTGGCCTAGCCGGCGCCTTCGCCTCGGCCGGGCCGTTCCAGCCTTTGCTTTTTCAGCCCCTCCGGCGTTTGAGGAGCGGGTCCGGGCGGAGCCCGGTGCCCGGCGGAGCCGGGTTTCGGGGGGGGGGGGGGCCCCCCCCCCCCCCCCCCCCCCCCCCCCCCCCCCGGGGGGCGGGGGGGGGGGGGGGGGGGGGCCCCGCCTGTCTGGAGGAGGCCGTCCCAAGGGTCGCGAACCGTTGCCGGAGGGCGGCCGGGGGCCCGCGGAG
>NZ_JBIBRZ010000004.1:0-567876 GCF_043076955.1 Streptomyces sp. NPDC016562
TTGAGTTCTCAAGGAACGGACGCTTCCTTTGTACTCACCCTCTCGGGCTTTCCTCCGGGCTTTCGTTCTGTTCTTGCGTTTCCGACTCTATCAGAGTCAGTCCCGCTTGCTTTCCAAGTTCTCGCTTTCGCGTTTCCCTTTCCGGCGATTCCGACTCTATCAGATCCTTTCGGGCCTGACCCCCGGTCAGCGGGGTTTGCGTTCCGGGCTGTTGGGCCCTTCCGGCGAGTGAGACAGTAGCGGATTCCTTGCCCCCGAACCTAATCGGCGGCTGCGTCCAGTGGACGCGGATTCCTCATTCGCAAATACGCATGAAAACGAGACGACACGGTGCGTCGTTCGTTCGAATGTGTAGTGCGGGATGGTCGTCCGGGGACCGACCGGGGGTCGGCGCTCACTTCGGACAACTCGAAGAACCTTACGGATCGGGCACACCCGTGTCAACCCCCGCCTGACCTGCCCCACGAGATGAAAGAACTTCCCCCCTTCCTCCCGACCATCCGTCTACGCTGGGCCCCATGACGACGCATGCGCTCACGCTCGACCTGCGCTGGTGGCCCGCCTGACGGCGGCCCATCTTCTGCGCGAGCACGCATGCGCTCACGGCCGCCGCTACGGCGGCCGTTTTTCTTTCTCCCCTCCCGGGAGCGGCTCGGTCGCCGCACACAGTGGCCTCGGCACGACTCACACGGGACAGAGGAGAGCGGGACATGACGAAGAGGATCTTCAGCGGGATCAAGCCGACCGGGCACCTGACGCTGGGGAACTACCTGGGGGCCGTGCGGCAGTGGGTCGCCGCCGACCGCGAGCCGGACGAGGCGCTGTTCTGCGTCGTCGATCTGCACGCGCTGACCGTCGAACACGAGCCGGCGCGCGTACGACGGCTGAGCCGGCAGGCCGCGACGCTGTTGCTCGCCGCCGGGCTCTCACCCGAGAAATGCACCCTGTTCGTACAGAGCCATGTCGACGAGCACACGCGGCTGGCCTACCTGATGGAGTGCACCGCCAGCGACGGTGAGCTGCGGCGGATGATCCAGTACAAGGAGAAGGCGGCGAGGGCGCAGGCCACCGGGGAGGGCGTGCGGCTGTCGCTGCTCACCTATCCCGCGCTGATGGCGGCCGACATCCTGGCGTACGGGGCGTCGGAGGTGCCGGTCGGGGAGGACCAGCGCCAGCACGTCGAGCTGACCCGGGATCTGGCCGTGCGGTTCAACCAGCGCTACGGGCACACCTTCACCGTGCCCAAGGCCACGCTGCCGACGGTTGCCGCGCGGGTCATGGACCTCCAGGACCCGACGTCGAAGATGGGGAAGTCCCACGAGAGCGGTGCGGGGATCGTCTACCTGCTCGACGAGCCGGCGGTCATCGCCAAGAAGGTGATGCGGGCGGTGACCGACAGCGGGGACGGCGGGGTGGTCTACGACCGGGAGGCGCGGCCGGGGGTCGCGAACCTGCTGGACATCCTGGCGGCGTGCTCCGGGGGTGACCCGGCCGTGCTCGCCGACGGGTACAGCGGGTACGGGGCGCTCAAGCGGGACGTCGCCGACGCGGTGGTGGAGCTGCTGCGGCCGGTGCAGGAGCGCCACGCCGGGCTGGCGGCCGATCCGGGCGCCGTGGAGAAGGTGCTGCGGGAGGGCGCCGGGCGGGCCCGGGCGCTGGCGCGGCCCGTGGTGAACCGGGCGTACGAGGCCATCGGCCTGCTCGCGCCGTAGGGGATAGGGGGACAGAGGGATAGGGGGTACGGGCTCCGCGTGCGGGGCCCGTACCTGTGGCTCCTGGGTCAGCTGTTGCCGGAGGCGAGCTCGCGGCTACGGTCGCGGGCCGCTTCGAGGGCGGCGATCAGGGCCGCGCGTACCCCGTGCTTCTCCAGCTCCACGATGGCGTTGATGGTCGTACCGGCCGGGGAGGTCACCGCCTCGCGGAGCTTGACCGGGTGCTCGCCGCTGTCGCGGAGCATCACGGCGGCGCCGACGGCGGCCTGGACGATCAGGTCGTGGGCCTGGGCGCGGGGCAGCCCGAGGAGGATGCCGGCGTCGGTCATGGCCTCGACGAGGTAGTAGAAGTACGCGGGCCCCGAGCCGGAGAGGGCGGTGGCCGCGTCCTGCTGGGACTCCGGGACGCGCAGGGTCTTGCCGACGCCGCCGAAGATCTCCTCGGTGTGGGCGAGGTGCTCGGCGGTGGCGTGGCTGCCGGCGGAGATGACGGACATGGCCTCGTCGACGAGGGCGGGGGTGTTCGTCATGACGCGCACGACGGGGGTGCCGGGGGTGAGCCGCTCCTCGAAGAAGGAGGTGGGGATGCCGGCGGCGCCGCTGATGACCAGGCGGTCGACGGGAACGTGCGGGGCGAGCTCGTCGAGGAGCTTGGCCATGTCCTGGGGCTTGACGGTGAGGATGAGGGTGTCGGCGCGCTTGGCGGCCTCGGCGTTGGAGACGGCCTCGACCCCGTAGCGGCTGCGGAGCTCCTCGGCGCGGTCGGGGCGGCGGGCGGTGACGAGGAGTTTGGAGGCGGGCCGGCCGCCGCGGATCATTCCGCTGAGCAGGGCCTCGCCGATCTTGCCGGTACCGAGGACTGCGACTGTCTGGGTCATGCCCGATTCACCTCGCCGAACGGTTCTTGCGCGTGAGCTGCGTATGCGTCCTCATCCTCCCACCCGGGCCCGGGGCGGGGCGGAGTTGTCCGGAGTGCGGTCAGGCGGTCACGCAGTCACCGAGTCAGGTGGTGCGGCGGCGGAGGGTGGCCGCGCCGAGGACGAGGACGAGCAGGGCGCAGGCGGCGACGACGACGGCGTCGCGTACGAAGTCGGCGGTCATGTCGGTGTGGGTGAGGACCTGGTTCATGCCGTCGACGGCGTAGGACATGGGCAGGGCGTCGGAGATCGATTCCAGGACCGGGTGCATGGTGTCGCGGGGCGCGAAGAGTCCGCACAGGAGCAGCTGGGGGAAGATCACCGCCGGCATGAACTGGACGGCCTGGAACTCGGACGCCGCGAAGGCGGAGACGAAGAGGCCGAGCGCGGTACCGAGGAGTGCGTCGAGGAGCGCGACGAGCAGGAGCAGCCAGGGCGAGCCGACGACGTCGAGGCCGAGGAGCCACAGGGCGAGGCCGGTGGCGAGGAGGGACTGGACGACGGCGACGGCGCCGAAGGCGAGGGCGTAGCCCGCGATGAGGTCGCCTTTGCCCAGCGGCATGGCGAGGAGTCGTTCGAGGGTGCCGGAGGTGCGTTCGCGCAGGGTCGCGATGGAGGTCACCAGGAACATGGTGATGAGGGGGAAGATCCCGAGGAGTGACGCGCCGGTGCCGTCGAAGGTGCGGGGGCTGGCGTCGAAGACGAAGCGCAGCAGGGTGAGCATCAGGACGGGGACCAGGAGCATCAGCGCGATGGAGCGCGGGTCGTGGCGGAGCTGGCGCAGGACGCGTGCGGCGGTGGCGAGGGTACGGGCGCCGCTCATCGCGGTCACGGCGGTCACGGCGGTCATCGGGCGCTCTTTTCTGCGGTGGGGGTGCTCGCGGTGGTGTCGGCGGCTCGGGCGTTGGCCTCGTCGACCAGGCGCAGGAAGCCCTCCTCGACGGTGGCGCTGTGCGTACGGGTGCGCAACGCGTCGGGTGTGTCCTGGGCGAGGATGCGGCCCTCGCGCATGAGGAGCAGGTCGTGGCAGCGCTCGGCCTCGTCCATGACGTGCGAGGAGACGAGGAGCGTGGCGCCGCGGGTGGCGACGATCTCGTGGAAGAGGTTCCACAGGTCGCGGCGCAGGACGGGGTCGAGGCCGACGGTGGGTTCGTCGAGGACGAGGAGCTCGGGGGTGCCGAGCAGGGCGACGGCGAGGGAGACGCGGCTGCGCTGGCCGCCGGAGAGGTTCCCGGCGAGGGCGTCGGCGCGGGAGGTGAGGTCGACGTCGGTGATGGCCCGCTGCACGGCCGCGGCGCGGCGGTCGGCGGCGCGCCGGCCGGGGTCGAGGATCGCGGCGAAGTAGTCGAGGTTCTGCCGCACGGTGAGGTCGTCGTAGACGGAGGGCGCCTGGGTGACGTAGCCGATGCGGGAGCGGAGCGTGGGGTGACCGGCGGGGTGGCCGAGCACGTCGAGGGTGCCGGTGACGTGGGCCTGGGTGCCGACGATGGCGCGCATGAGGGTGGATTTGCCGCAGCCGGAGGGGCCGAGGAGGCCGGTGACGCGGCCGCGGGGGACGTCGAAGGCGATGGCGTCGATGACGGTGCGGGGGGTGCGGCCGGCGCCGCGGCGGACGGTCAGGCCGTGGGCGTGGACGGCGGCCGGGTCTCCCTCGGGCTTGTTATTCATCATGTGATGAATAATGCTCCTGGCGGCGCCCGGGCGTCAATCACCTGGAGGCGGGAGTGTGGACCGGCGGGCTCCCCGGCCCGCAGGCCCTACTTCTTGCGCTTGGAGCGGCGGGCGGCCGGGTTGCCCGTACGGGTGCTGCGGCGGCGGGCGAATTCGGCCTGCGCGCGCTCGTACTCGGCGCGGCGGAGCTTCTCGCCCGGGGCCTCGACGAGGCAGCGCAGGAAGTACGCGATGAGGGAGCCGATGAAACCGATCGTCTTGAGGCCCTTGAGGGCCGCCTCGTCGGAGGACGGGGCCGGGCGGCGGCTGAAGGAGTCCCAGGTCTTGACGAAGGCGATGGAGCTGGCGATCGCGAAGAGGATGACGACGGAGATGCTGAGGAAGGGGCCGACGTTCCCGATCTCCAGGCCCTCGTAGGACAGCCGGAGCAGGACGGCCGCGGCGACGGCGGTGACGAGCGAGCCGACGGCGACGCCGGCGCGGCGCAGGGCGTAGCCGCCGTCGTGGTGCACCCAGGTGGTGCCGAAGAACCGGATCGGCTCGGGCTCGGGGCCGGTGGGAACCGGGGCCGGGCCGGGGGCCGGGGCCGGGGCGGCGGGGGTCTGGTCTCGCTGGTCGTCGTCGCTCACACCGGCGATTATCACCCCCGGTGACCGCCGCGGCCCCCCGCCGCAGGGCGCCGGAGCGTCAGCCGCAGCGGTTGGCGACGTAGCCGTCGCTGCCGGTCTTGACGTACGCGTCGGAGACGAAGAGGCCGTTGCCGATGCAGTCCCAGATGTCGGTGGTGCCGTAGGGGCCCGAGATGGTGGTTCCCGGGCACTGGCAGCGGATGCCCACGGTGGCGTCGTAGGGCAGCACCTTCATGATCGAGTACTGGGTACCCGGGCCGCTGCGGACGTTGACGCGGTACCCCGGGGCGACCGGGAAGTACTCGATGCCGTCCTCGGCGAGGCTCTGGACCGACGCCTCCACGGACGCCTCAGTCAGCTTGTCAACCGACATGCAAAATCTCCCCCTTGCGCATGACGCTCTGCAACTCGCGCAGGGTAGCAGGACCTTACCGATTCATATGCGCCATCGACTAGGCTCCGGCGGGGGTGGTCGGCAGTGCATTCGCTGTGCGCGGAACGGGCCGGATTTCCGGAATACGCCGGGCAGTACCGGCTGGAGTCCGTGCTGGGATCCGGCGGCATGGGGGTGGTGCATCTGGCCACTTCAGCGTCCGGTCTGCGCCTCGCCGTGAAGGTCGTACACGCCCAGCACGCGGTCGATCCGGAGTTCCGGGCCCGCTTCCGGCAGGAGGTCGCCGCCGCCCGCCGGGTGAGCGGGGCGTTCACCGCGCCGGTCGTGGACGCCGACCCCGACGCCGAACGGCCGTGGATGGCCACGCTGTTCATCGACGCCCCGACGCTCGCCGAGCGGGTGCGGGAGCGGCCCCTCGACGCGGGCGAGGCGACCCGGCTCGGCGCCGGGCTCGCGGAAGCGCTGCGGGACATCCACCGGGCGGGCGTGGTGCACCGGGACCTGAAGCCCAGCAACGTCCTGATGGCGCCCGACGGGGTACGGGTCATCGACTTCGGGATCTCGCGGCCGGTGGACAGCGATCTGCGGACCGAGACGGGAAAGCTGATCGGGACACCGCCGTTCATGGCGCCCGAGCAGTTCCAGCGGCCGCGGGAGGTCGGACCGGCGGCGGACGTGTTCGCCATGGGCGCCGTACTCGTCCACGCCGTGACGGGACGCGGGCCCTTCGACTCCGACAGCCACTACCTCGTCGCCTACCAGGTGGTGCACAGCGAGCCCGATCTGACCGGCGTCCCGGACGTGCTCGCGCCGATCGTCGAACGCTGCCTCGCCAAGGACCCCGCCGACCGGCCCACCCCCGGCGCCCTGCTCGGCGAGCTGCGGGCCGCCGCGTACCCGACGGGCGACGAGACCCGCGCCTTCATCCCACAGCCGCGCCGGCCCCTGGCCGCCGGGGCGAAGCCGGCGGCCGAGGAGGAGACCCACCGGCGGGTACGGGTGGAGGCGCCGCCCCGGCGCACGGCGCGCCCGCGGCCGTGGCGCACCGCCGCGGCGCTCGCCACGGGCCTGCTGCTCGCGGGGGGCGCGGTCGGCGGGTACCTCCGCATGCACGAGGAGCCCGCCGGGCCGGCCGTACGGACCTCCGCCGCCGAGCCGTCGCGGCGAGGACAGCCCGTCAGCGCCTGGGCGACCTCGCTGGAGAGCCAGGGCCGTGCGAACCTCGTCGTGTCCTGCTCCCCGGCGGCCGGCGCCCTGTACTGCTCGACGCCCGCCCTGGCCGCCGCGCGGCTGAACCCGACGGACGGCTCCGTCACCTGGTCGGCGCGGGCGGCGGCGCCGGACGCGGACAGCCAGGCCCCGCTGCACGTCGGCGGGCTCGTCGTGACGGCGACGCCGGGCAGCGGCACGGTGCAGGCGCTCGACCCGGCGACCGGTGCGCGGCGCTGGCAGAAGCCGATGCCCGGCGGCGGGCGGATCCTGCCGGCCGCCGGAAGCGTCCTGGTGACCGGCGGGGACGGCAGGGCGAGCGCGCTCGACGCCGCCACGGGAGCCACCCGGTGGACGAAGCAGATCGGTGGCGTGGGATCCCTCTGGCTCGCCGAACCCGAAGGCCCCGACGGCTGCCTCCTGTACGTGGCCACCCCGGCGGGCGACGGCCGCTCGACCCAGGTCTCGGCCCTGGACTGCGCGAGCGCGGCGGTGCGGTGGCAGCAGCGCACCCCGGGCACGGCCGAGCCGGTCGGGGTCGCGCAGGGCGCGCTGCACCTGCTGCGCACCGACTCCGACGGGCGGACCCGCGCGGTCCTGCGGGTCGACCTGCGGACGCGGGCCGTGAAGGAGACGCCGCTGCTGGGCCTGCCGCAGGCGCAGGCGGCGGTCGACGCCCACGGGACGGTGTACGTCTTCGGCATGTCCGGCGCGCTGGCGGCGGTCGGCGCGGACAAGGAGGAGTGGCGGCTGGAGACCGGGGTGTCGGTCGCCTCGCGGCCCGTGGCCGACGGCGGCCGCGTCTACCTGAGCGCGGTGGACGGGCGGCTGCTCGCGGTGGACGGGGCCGCCGGGCGGCTCATCGGCCAGACGAAGCCCCGTATGGGCACGGGGCACGCCTATACGGCGACGGTGCCCGCCCCCGTCGTCGCGGACGGCAGGGTCTTCGGGAGCGCGCCCGACGGGTCCGTCTTCGCGGTGGACGCGGCGGACCCCGCCGGCTGGTGAGCGCGGCGGGGTCCGTGGTGCGGCGTCGGCAGATTGCGTGAAGCCGGTTCAGCCCAGGCGGGAGACGTCGCGGACCGCGCCCTTGTCGGCGCTGGTGGCCATGGCGGCGTAGGCGCGCAGGGCGGCGGAGACGGTCCGCTCGCGGTTCTTCGGGGCGTAGACCCCGCCGAGGGCGGCGTGACGAGCGGCCAGGGTGGCGTCGTCGACCAGGAGCTGGATCGAGCGGTTCGGGATGTCGATGCGGATCAGGTCGCCGTCCTCGACGACGGCGATGGTGCCGCCCGAGGCCGCCTCCGGGGAGGCGTGGCCGATGGAGAGGCCCGAGGTGCCGCCGGAGAAGCGGCCGTCGGTGACCAGGGCGCAGACCTTGCCGAGGCCGCGTCCCTTGAGGAAGGACGTCGGGTAGAGCATCTCCTGCATGCCGGGGCCGCCGCGCGGGCCCTCGTAGCGGATGACGACGACGTCACCCGCCTTGATCTCCTTGCGGAGGATCTTGTCGACGGCCTCGTCCTGCGACTCGCAGACGACCGCCGGGCCCTCGAAGGTCCAGATCGACTCGTCGACGCCCGCCGTCTTGACGACGCAGCCGTCGGCCGCGATGTTGCCGCGCAGGACGGCGAGGCCGCCGTCCTTGGAGTACGCGTGCTGCACGGAGCGGATGCAGCCGCCCTCGGCGTCGAGGTCGAGGGTCTCCCAGCGCTCGGACTGGGAGAAGGCGGTCGCGGAGCGCTTGCAGCCGGGGGCCGCGTGCCACAGCTCCATGGCCTCCTCGCTCGCCGTGCCGGAGCGGGCGTCCCACTGCGCGAGCCAGTCCTCCAGGTTCGCCGAGTGGACGGTGGTGACGTCCTTGTTCAGGAGGCCGCCGCGGTGGAGCTCGCCGAGGATGGCGGGGATGCCGCCGGCGCGGTGGATGTCCTCCATGTAGTACGTGCCGCCGGGTGCCACGTTCGGGGCGACCTTGGCCAGGCACGGGACGCGGCGCGAGACGGCGTCGATGTCGGTGAGGTCGTAGTCCAGGCCCGCTTCCTGCGCCGCGGCCAGCAGGTGCAGGATCGTGTTCGTGGAGCCGCCCATCGCGATGTCCAGGGCCATGGCGTTCTCGAAGGCCTCGCGGGTGGCGATGTTGCGCGGCAGGACGGACTCGTCGCCGTCCTCGTAGTAGCGCTTGGTGATCTCCACGACCGTGCGGCCGGCGTTCTCGTACAGGGCGCGGCGGGCGGTGTGGGTGGCCAGGACGGAGCCGTTGCCGGGCAGGGCCAGGCCGATGGCCTCGGCCAGGCAGTTCATCGAGTTGGCGGTGAACATGCCCGAACACGAACCACACGTCGGACAGGCGTTCTCCTCGATGCGGAGCACGTCCTCGTCCGAGACGTTCTCGTTGGAGGCGTCGACCATGGCGTCGATCAGGTCCAGCTTGCGGACGGTGCCGTCCACCAGCGTCGCCTGCCCGGCCTCCATCGGACCGCCGGAGACGAAGACCACCGGGATGTTCAGGCGCATGGCGGCCATGAGCATGCCGGGGGTGATCTTGTCGCAGTTGGAGATGCAGATCAGGGCGTCGGCGCAGTGGGCCTCGACCATGTACTCGACGCTGTCCGCGATGAGGTCGCGGGAGGGCAGGGAGTACAGCATGCCCGCGTGGCCCATGGCGATGCCGTCGTCGACGGCGATCGTGTTGAACTCGCGCGGGATGGCTCCGGCGGCCCGGACGGCGTCGGAGACGATCCGGCCGACGGGCGCCAGGTGCGTGTGGCCGGGGACGAACTCGGTGAAGGAGTTGGCGACCGCGATGATCGGCTTGCCGATGTCCTCGCTCGCTACGCCCGACGCGCGCATCAGCGCACGAGCGCCTGCCATGTTGCGGCCGTGGGTGACGGTGCGGGACCTCAGCTCGGGCATGCGGTTTCACTCCCCATGAGTGCGGCTGTACGGGTCAGCCGCGACTGCGGATATGGCTCAGATACGAGGCTACGCCCCCTGCCCGCGATCCGGACGGCTCGTCCGGATGTCGGGACGGCGGGCTCACTCCTCGGTCAGGCCTCGGTCAGGTAGCGCTGGAGCGTGGGCGCCACCAGGGCCACGATGTCCTCCGGGTCCGCGGACGCGAGGGGCTCGACCTGGACGACGTAGCGCAGGATCGCGATGCCGACCATGTGGGAGGCGGCGAGCTCGGCGCGGAAGGTCGGGTCGGGGACGTCCAGGTCGGCGGCGACGCGCTCCAGGACCCGCCGCAGGACCAGCCCGCGCAGGACCTTCGCGGCGGCCTCGTGCGTGAGCGCCGAGCGGATGACGGCGAGCAGCGGAACGCGCGTGACCGGGTTCTCCCACACGCCCAGGAAATAGCGGGCGAGCCGCTCGCCGATGCCGTCCGGGCCCTCGCCGAGGATCGCCGGGACCACCAGGGCGGGCTCCAGGCTCACCTCGATGGCGGCGGCGAAGAGGTCGTCCTTGCTGCCGAAGTAGTGGTGGACCAGGGCCGGGTCCACCCCGGCCACCTTCGCGACGCCGCGCACGGAGGTCTTGTCGTACCCGCGCTCGGCGAACACCTCACGGGCGGCGAGCCGGATGCGCTCCTGCGTCCCGGGCCCCTCGGTCTCATCCTGACGCGGCCGCCCGGGCCCACGCCGACGCGGCTTCGCAGGCGGCACGGGCCCCGCGGACCCTGCGGGCTCCGTCACGGCCGGTGGACCCCGTCGCGCTCGTCCCGCCCGGCGCGCGCGGCGGTGGCGAGGTGCAGCCGCGTGAAGGCCAGGGCCTCGGCGAGATCGGCCTCGCGTTCGGCGGAGGACATGGCGCGCCGGGTGTTCACCTCGATGACCACGTGCCCGTCGAAGGACGTCCGGGCCAGCCGCTCCAGCAGCTCGGCGCAGGGCTGCGTACCGCGCCCCGGGACGAGGTGCTCGTCCTTGGCGGAACCGTTCCCGTCGGCGAGGTGGACGTGCGCCAGCCGGTCGCCCATCCGGTCGATCATGGCGAGGGCGTCCGTACGGGCGGTCGCGGTGTGCGACAGGTCCACGGTGAAGTGCCGGTAGTCGTCCTTCGTCACGTCCCACTCGGGCGCGTACGCGAGCACCTCGCGGTCGCGGTAGCGCCACGGGTACATGTTCTCCACGGCGAACCGGACGTCGGTCTCGTCGGCCATCCGCCAGATGCCGCTGACGAAGTCCCGGGAGTACTGGCGCTGCCACCGGAACGGCGGATGCACGACCACGGTGGACGCCCCGAGCCGCTCGGCCGCCGCCTTGGCGCGGCGCAGCTTGGTCCACGGGTCGGTCGACCACACCCGCTGGGTGATCAGCAGACAGGGCGCGTGGACGGCCAGGACCGGCACCTGGTGGAAGTCCGAGAGCCGGCGCAGGGCGTCGATGTCCTGGCTGACCGGATCCGTCCAGACCATGACCTCGACGCCGTCGTACCCGAGGCGCGCGGCGATCTCGAAGGCCGTCGCCGTGGACTCCGGATAGACGGAGGCCGTGGAAAGCGCGACTTTCGCGGTCGGGACGCGGACTGGTTCTGCCACGGAGACAGGGTACGGGGCCGCCGCCCGGGCGGTACGTGACGACCGCCACGCGGGCCCGTCAGGTGAGCTTGAAGAAGAGGGTGTCCTGCGTGTACCAGTCGACGGCCTTCGTGGCGAACTCCCACTCGCGGTGCTCGAACTCGAGCTTCTCGATCAGCTCCTGGACGTCGTACCGGAAGTCCCGGTCCATCTCCTCCAGGACGGCCCGGTAGGCGTCGGCGGCGGGCTTGGCCTTGGCGAGCGGCAGGTGGCCGATGGCCGGGTACCCGTCCATCGAGAAGGGGATGTAGGGGAACTCGTCGGGCGGCCCGCCGTAGAGGAACCCGTGGGGCAACAGGTCGGCGGGCACCCCCAGCCGGCGCATCTCGTCGTCCACCAGACCGAAGAAGGTGCTGGGCTTGGAATAGGTGCCCAGCTGGCTGGGGTCCGAGGCGTTGTGGTCGATGACGTGCTGCAGGGCGGCGTGGTACGCGTTGCCCGCGCACGGCGCGTCCGAGTCCGTGCGCCCGGCGATGAGGTGTTCGAGCGCCTCGGGCACGGACAGCCCCCAGTCGACCTCCTGCCGGTCGAGGTCGTCCTGCTGGACCTGGGCGGCCCGGCGCATCTTCCCCAGAAGGCGCTGCTGCTCCGCCGTCAGGTCCCCGTTGCTGCCCAGGAAGGCCAGCACATGGGCCTTGTCCGCCGTCGAGTACGCGATGTTGTGACTCATGATCGCCATGGTGCCAACCACCACTGACACTGTCAGCGGCCGCCCCTACGATGCGGGCAGGATCCAACATGGGGGGACAGCATGGGTTTTTCAGGTCAACTGGTCTTCGCCCGCAGCGAGCGTCCGCTGCTGGAGGCGCCGGTGTTCGCCGGCGCGCAGCAGGACGACGGGGGCGACGTCACCGCCTGGTGGCCGCGGCCGGGCGGCTGGCAGACGCTGCAGTTCCACGACGCGCTACCGCCCGACGTCCTGCGCGCCGTGGTCGAGTGGACCGGCGCACCGGCCTGCGTGGCCCGCGTGCACGACAGCGACGTCGCGCTGGTGAGCGGCCTGGAACCGGGCGGCGACCGCTGGCAGACCTGGCTGAACCTCGACATCGCCGCCGAGATGACCGACCGCCCGCCGGCCGAACTGGACGCCCGCGTCCCCGACGACGCCGCCCGCATCCTCGCGTGGGCCTGGGACGCGGATGCCGGCGAAGGCGTGGAGTCGGCGGCGATCGCCCAGACCCTGCGCTCCCACGAACCATGCGTGGAAAACCTCTTCACCACCCTCCTGGACCGCCTGGGCTTCCCGCCCGCCACGCCCCCGCAACCTCAGGGCTGACGCCCGCCGTCCTCGCGAAGCGCGTACCGACCTGTGGCGGGTCTGTTCCCAGCCCCGGACGGCCGCCGGACGCTAAGTAGGCAAGTGGTCCAGCCTCCGCAGGATCACGCCCTCCCGCAGCGCCCACGGGCAGATCTCCAGCTCGTCGACCCCGAAGAGGTCCATCGCGCCCTCCGCGACCAGCGCGCCCGCCAGCAGCTGGTTCGCCCGGCCCTCCGAGACGCCGGGGAGGGCAGAGCGCTGGGCCGTGCTCATCGCGGCCAGGCGCGGGACCCACTCCTCCAGCGATTTGCGGCTCAGGTCCCGCTGCACGTACAGGCCGTCCGCCGAGCGGGCCGCGCCCGCGATGCGGGCCAGCTGCTTGAACGTCTTCGACGTCGCCACCACGTGGTCCGGGGCCCCGAAGCGCCGGAACTCGCCGACCGTGCGGGCGATCTCCGCCCGCACGTGCCGCCGTAGCGCCCGGACGTCCAGGGAGTCCGGCGGGTCGCCCGGCAGCCAGCCCGCCGTCAGGCGACCGGCGCCCAGCGGGAGGGAGACGGCCGCGTCCGGGTCCTCGTCGATGCCGTACGCGATCTCCAGCGAGCCGCCGCCGATGTCCAGGACCAGCAGTTTTCCGGCGGACCAGCCGAACCACCGGCGCGCCGCCAGGAACGTCAGCCGGGCCTCGTCCTCACCGCTGAGCACCGGCAGGTCGACGCCGGTCTCGCGCTTCACCCGCGACAGGACCTCGTCGGCGTTCGTGGCCTCCCGCACGGCACTGGTCGCGAAGGGCAGGACGTCCTCGCACCCCTTGTCCTCCGCGGCCTGCACCGCGTCGGCGATCACCGACACCAGCCGCTCGACGCCCTCGGGGGTCACGGCGCCGCCCTCGTCGAGCAGCTCCGCCAGCCGCATCTCCACCTTGTGCGAGTGCGCCGGCTGCGGGCGCGCGCCGGGGTGCGCGTCCACCACCAGCAGGTGGACCGTATTCGAACCCACATCCAGGACACCGAGTCTCATAGGGGGAAACGCTACTGCGACGAACGCGCGGGGGTTGAGGAAGGGGCGCTTACGCTTGGGTTTGTGCCACATACGAAGAAGGCCAACAAGACCCGCTCGAAAAACGACACGGACACGGGCAAGGCCAAAGCCACCAAGGCCAAGACCAAGACCAAGAGCCTGGTCGAGACCCCCGTCGTAGACGACGAGAAGGGCCTCGACTTCCCCCGGGCCTGGGTCGAGTTCCCCGACCCCGCCGACGACGAGCAGGTCTTCCGCTGCGACCTGACCTGGCTGACCTCCCGCTGGACGTGCATCTTCGGCAGCGGCTGCCAGGGCATCCAGGCGGGCCGCGCCGACGACGGCTGCTGCACGCTCGGCGCGCACTTCTCCGACGAGGACGACGAGAAGCGCGTCGCCGAACACGTCGCCCGGCTGACGCCCGACCTGTGGCAGTTCCACGACGTCGGCAGCGAGACCGGGTGGACGCAGCTCGACGACGACGGCGAGAAGCAGACCCGTCGCTGGGACGGTGCGTGCATCTTCCTGAACCGGCCCGGCTTCCCCGCCGGGGCCGGGTGCTCCCTGCACATCCTGGCCTTGAAGAGCGGCCAGGAGCCGCTGGAGACCAAGCCCGACGTCTGCTGGCAGCTGCCGATCCGCCGGACGTACGACTGGATCGACCGGCCCGACGACACCCGCGTGCTCCAGGTGTCGATCGGCGAGTACGACCGCCGCGGCTGGGGGCCAGGCGGCCACGACCTGCACTGGTGGTGCACGTCGGCCACCTCCGCGCACGGCGCCGGGGACCCGGTGTACGTGTCGTACCGCGCCGAGCTGACGGAGCTGATGGGCAAGGAGGGGTACGAGGCGCTCGTGAAGCTGTGCGAGCAGCGGCTGTCCTCGCTCCTCCCCATGGCACCGCACCCCGCCGACCCGGCCTGAGGCGCGCGGCACACGGCCGTACGACCCGCCAGCCCGCCGGCCCGCCGGCCCGCCGCCAGTACGCCTGCTACGCCGGTGACGCCGTCGCCCCCGGCCCCGGCGCGTCCGTCGCACCCGAGCCCTCCGTCGGCGACGGCGCGGGCGTCGGGGACGGCGGCGGGATCGTCGGCTCCGTCGCCGTGGGCGTCGGGGTGGGACTCGGGGTCTGCGGCTCCGTCGGCGCCGGCGTAGGCGTCGGCGTGGCCGGCTGCGTCGGCTCCGGCGGCGGCGTCTGCGCGGGGCGGCCGCGCCCCTGGATGGAGACCACCGCGCCGCTCGGGTCCACCCCGACCCGGGCCGTCCACGCGCCCACGGGCTGCGCCTCGCGGTCCACGGCGATCCGCAGGGTGACCGATTCTCCGGGGGCCAGCGTGCCCGCGGTCCGGCTCGCGCGCAGCCACGGCGCGTCGGACCACAGCCGCCAGTGCACCGGGGCGCCGCCCGCGGCGGTGAGGGTGATCAGGGTGCTGGACCCGTAGGAGGTCGCGCTCACGGTCAGGTGGCCCGCGGTCCCCGCGGGGTCGGGGGACGCCGGGCCGCCGGAGCTGATCACCTCGACGGACACGTCGGGCGCCCCGCTGTCCTGGAGGAAACCGGGGCTGCCGGTGGTGCTGGCGGTGTTCCCGGCGATCTCGTAGGCGGTCAGCGGACGGCCGTCGGTCCGCGCCGCCGGCGACTCGGACCCGCTCGCGGAGATGCGCGACGCGTCGCCGCCGATGGGCTCGCCCGTGCTGGGCGCCCCCCGGTACGCCGCCCACAGCGCCAGCACCGGGGCCGCGACGACCGTGGCGACCACGGTGGTGGTCACCGCACGGGCGCGGAGCCGGTCGCGGCGGGCCGCGCGGTCCCGCGGGTCCATCGGGAAGCCGGTGCGGTCGAAGCGTGGGCCGGGTGTGCGGCCGCGGCCCCGGCCGGAGCGGAGCATCGCGGCGTGGACGGCGGTGCGGGGCGCCGGTACGAGGGGGAGCGCGGCGGTGTCGAGGCCGCCGGAGCCCGGCCACGGGGCCGCGGCGCCGACCCGTTCGGCGACGCGGCGGCACCGGGGGCAGTCGTCGACGTGGCGGACGAGCTCGGCGCGCAGGGTGGTGGACAGCAGGACCTGCCCGTCCCCGGTGAGCCGGGAGACGGCGGGACAGCTGCCGGTCTCCACGACGGCGAGGGCGGTACGCGTCCGCTCCACCTCGCAGGCGGCGCCGGACAGCAGCTCCCGGGCGGCGGCCGGCGGGGTGCCGAGGACGGCCGCGAGTTCGGGGACGCCGAGGCGGTGGCGGACGGCGAGTTCGAGGGCTTCGCGCTGCTCGGGGGTGGTCCCGGCGGCCTCGGGCCAGGCGAGCCGGGCCAGCTCGGTACGACGGTACGCGTTCACGTCAAGGGCGCGACGGGCGGTGGGGGCGGGGCTGGTATGGGCATCGGGGCCCATGTCACCCCCCGGCGCACGGCCGTCCGCCGTGTGCTCCGGCGCGCGCGGGGCGCAATGCGCTCCCTGTCGCGTGCGCCTCCGCTCCGCCAGCCGGCGCAGGCAGCCCCAGCGGGCGAGCGCGTAGAGCCAGGCCCGCCGGTCCCCCTCGTCGGGGCAGCGGCCGGGATGCCGTTCGGCCACGGCGAGGACGTCGCCGAGCACGTCGGTCGCGGCGTCGTGGTCGCACAGGACCGAAAGGCAGTAGGTGAACAGACCGTCGAGATAGGGCTCGTGCCGGAAGGGGGGCGGGAGCGCCCCCTCACGGGGTGTGCGCCCGTGCGCCCGGTGTGCGCCGGTGCGCGCTGAGGGGTGTGCCTGGCTGCTGCTGTTCACCTGGCGACCGTAGGCGGCACGCCGGTGGCGCCCCGGAAGCCTTCAGCACATTTAGTCCTTACGGGTGAACAGATCGGTGGTGTGCTGACCCGGGCCCTGACGCGGGGCGCCGCACAGCGGCCCCCGGCTCGTCCCCTCAGCTCACCACCACCGCCACCCCACCACCGCCGCCCCCGCTGTCAGTGCGGGCGGCTACGGTGAACGCCATGGCTGCCCGCACTGCTCGTTCATCCGCCAAGGACCGGCCGTCCTACCGCTGTACCGAGTGCGGCTGGACCACCGCGAAGTGGCTCGGGCGGTGTCCCGAATGCCAGGCGTGGGGCACCGTCGAGGAGATGGGCGCGCCCGCCGTGCGGACCACCGCCGCGGGCCGGGTGTCGACCGCCGCGGTGCCGATCGGGCAGGTCGACGGCCGGACGGCGACCGCGCGCAGCACCGGCGTGGACGAGCTCGACCGCGTCCTCGGCGGCGGGCTGGTGCCCGGGGCCGTCGTCCTGCTCGCCGGTGAGCCCGGCGTCGGGAAGTCCACGCTGCTGCTGGACGTCGCGGCGAAGGCGGCCAGCGACGAGCACCGCACGCTGTACGTCACGGGCGAGGAGAGCGCGAGCCAGGTGCGGCTGCGCGCCGACCGGATCAGCGCCCTCAGCGACCACCTCTACCTGGCAGCCGAGACCGACCTGTCGGCCGTGCTCGGGCACCTCGACGCGGTGAAGCCCTCGCTGCTGATCCTGGACTCCGTACAGACCGTCGCCTCCCCCGAGATCGACGGCGCGCCCGGCGGCATGGCCCAGGTGCGCGAGGTGGCCGGGGCGCTGATCCGGGCCTCCAAGGAGCGCGGGATGTCCACGCTCCTCGTCGGCCACGTGACCAAGGACGGGGCCATCGCCGGACCCCGGCTCCTGGAGCACCTCGTCGACGTGGTGCTCAGCTTCGAGGGCGACCGGCACGCCCGGCTGCGGCTCGTGCGCGGCATCAAGAACCGGTACGGGGCCACCGACGAGGTCGGCTGCTTCGAGCTGCACGACGAGGGCATCACCGGGCTCGCCGACCCGAGCGGGCTGTTCCTGACGCGGCGCGCCGAGGCGGTGCCGGGGACCTGCCTGACCGTGACCCTGGAGGGCAAGCGTCCGCTGGTCGCCGAGGTGCAGGCGCTGACCGTGGACTCGCAGATCCCCTCTCCCCGGCGGACGACCTCCGGTCTGGAGACCTCGCGCGTCTCGATGATGCTGGCGGTGCTGGAGCAGCGCGGGCGGATCACGGCGCTCGGCAAGCGCGACATCTACAGCGCCACCGTGGGCGGGGTGAAGCTCACCGAGCCGGCCGCCGACCTGGCGATCGCGCTCGCGCTGGCCTCCGCGGCCAGTGACGTCCCGCTCCCGAAGAACCTCGTGGCCATCGGGGAGGTCGGGCTGGCCGGCGAGGTGCGGCGGGTGACCGGCGTCCAGCGACGGCTCGCGGAGGCGCACCGGCTGGGCTTCACGCACGCCCTGGTGCCGTCGGATCCGGGCAAGGTGCCGGCCGGGATGAAGGTCATCGAGGTGGCGGACATGGGCGACGCGCTACGGGTCCTGCCGCGCGGGCGGTCCCGCACGCCGGCCAGGGAGCGGACCTCCGAGTAGCCCCACCGGGGGCCCTGCCCGGGCTCTGTACGGCCCCCGCCCGGGCCCCGTCGGGACCGGCCTGGTCAAGCCACCGCGGGCTCACAGCGCACGCCGGTAGACTTCTGGATGGTCCGCCCGGCCGTACGCACTCCCTCGTGCCCGCGTCGCAGGGCGGCGCAACCCGCGACCGGAGGAGTGCAGTGGCAGCCAAGGACGGGGCAGCAGCATCCGGCAAGTCGGGCGCCGGCTCCAAGCAGGAGGCCATGATGCGCGCCTCGCTGAGCGCGGTCGCACCTGGTCAGCCGCTGCGTGACGGCTTGGAGCGGATCGTCCGCGGCAACACCGGCGGGCTCATCGTCCTCGGCATGGACAAGAGCGTCGAAGCGATGTGCACCGGCGGTTTCGTGCTGGACGTGGAGTTCACCGCGACCCGGCTGCGCGAGCTGTGCAAGCTCGACGGCGCGCTCATCCTCGACAAGGACATCACCAAGATCCTGCGGGCCGGTGTGCAGCTGGTGCCGGACGCGTCGATCCCGACGGAGGAGACCGGCACCCGGCACCGTACGGCCGACCGCGTCTCCAAGCAGTGCGGCTTCCCGGTCGTCTCGGTGTCCCAGTCGATGCGGCTGATCGCGCTGTACGTGGACGGGGAGCGCCGGGTCCTGGAGGAGTCCGGGGCGATCCTGTCGCGGGCGAACCAGGCGCTGGCGACGCTGGAGCGGTACAAGCTGCGCCTCGACGAGGTCGCGGGCACCCTGTCGGCGCTGGAGATCGAGGACCTGGTGACGGTCCGCGACGTGACGGCGGTCGCGCAGCGGCTGGAAATGGTCCGCCGGATCGCGACCGAGATCGCCGAGTACGTGGTCGAGCTGGGCACCGACGGGCGGCTCCTGTCGCTCCAGCTGGACGAGCTGACGGTCGGGATCGAGCAGGAGCGCGAGCTGGTCATCCGGGACTACGTGCCGGAGCCGACGGCGAAGCGTTCCCGCACGGTGGAGGAGGCGCTGCCCGCCCTGGACGCGCTGTCGCACCCGGAGCTGCTGGAGCTGGCGATCGTGGCGAAGGCGCTCGGGTACACGGGGTCGCCGGAGACGCTGGACTCGGCGGTGTCCCCGCGGGGGTACCGGCTGCTGGCGAAGGTCCCGCGGCTGCCGGGGGCCATCATCGAGCGGCTCGTGGAGCACTTCGGCGGCCTGCAGAAGCTGCTCGCCGCGAGCGTCGACGACCTCCAGACGGTGGACGGCGTGGGCGAGGCCCGTGCCCGCAGCGTCCGCGAGGGCCTGTCGCGCCTCGCGGAGTCCTCGATCCTGGAGCGGTACGTCTAAGGGGCCGGGGCTCCGGCCCCTCTAGTTCGGCTTCAGGACGAACGAGGTGCGGGCCACCGGCATGCCGGGCGCCTTGACCTCGACCACGTACGTGTCCGCGGCCGCCGACCCCGCCGGAGGCGCCTGGCACTGGTCGGCCGCGCTGAACCTGCGGTCCCACTCCAGCGACGTCTTCGTCTCGCCCTGCGCCGGGACGCGGTAGAAGGCGTTGCCCGCGCCCGTCGGGCAGTCCGCCGAGGACCACACCGCCTTGCTGCTGCTCGCCTGAAGGATGGTCAGGACCGCCTGCCTGGGGCCGAGATCGACCTTGCAGGTGGTTCCGGAGACGTTCCGGGCGACCAGTTCGAGGCGGGGCTTCTCGTTCGCCTCGTACTCGTTCTTGACGCTCTTGACCTCCCACTGGAGCGCGGCCGGCGCACACGTGGGGAGCGGGGAGTCCGCCGGGACCGGTGCCGGGGCGGCTCCGGCGCCGCCGGCACCCGCCGCGCCACCGGCACCCGCGGCGCCGCCCGAGCCCGCCGCGCCGCCCGGTTCGCCGTTCTTGCCGGAGCCGCCCGTGGAGGCGCCGTCGGAGCCCGCGGCCGCGCCGCCGCCCGACTCCGCGCGTCCGCCGGGGGCCGCGCTGATGGCCGGTCCCGTACCGGACGGGCCCGGGGTGATGGAGGCGACGGGGTCGGGTCCGCCGCGGCCCTTCCCGTTCGTACTGGTCTTCCCCCCACCGGAACTGACGGTCCATACGGCGAGGAGCGCGAGGAGCGCGACGACGGACGCCAGCACAGCCCTCCGTCGCCAGTAGATGGAGGAGGGGAGCGGCCCGACCGGATTGCGCAGAGATCCCACGGACGGAACTTTACGAGAGTTCGCGGGCCGATCAGTGCCCCCCATGCCGCACGACAGGCGCGATTTGCCGATGATCATCTCGGTGGCGTACTCGGAACGTCGAAAACCAGCCAAGGGCCGGATGCGTAGATTATCCGCTTTGAGTATTTTTAGTGACCATGAACACCTCCGGCCTCTACCGCGGCGTCACCGGCTTCGCCCAGTCCGCGCCCACCTGGGTGCAGTCGGCGTTCCAGGCCTGGACGGCGTACGGGCTCCTGCTCTTCGGCGTGCTCTTCACGGCCGTCTGGTGGCGCTCGCGCGGCCGGGGCGGCCCCCGCCCGGTGGCCCTCGCCGTCCTCGCGCCGTCGGCCACCGCCGCCGCCTACGCGACCTCCGAGGTCGTGAAGAACACCGTGGACGAGGAGAGGCCCTGCCGCGCGCTCGCCGGCGCGGCCGCCTCGCTGGTCCCGTGCCCGGCGTCCGGCGACTGGTCCTTCCCCAGCAACCACGCGGTCATCGCGGGCGCCGCCGCCGTGGCCCTGGCCATGGCCGTACCCCGGCTCGCGCTGCTGACCGTCCCGCTCGCGCTGCTGATGGCCTTCTCCCGCGTGTTCGTGGGCGTGCACTACCCGCACGACGTGGTGTGGGGCCTGCTGCTGGGCGGTGCGGTGGCCGCGCTCCTCGTCCTCGCGCTCACGGGCCCGGTCAGTGCGCTCATCGCCGCCGTGCGGGCGAGGGGGCCCCGCGCCGCTGTCTGGTTCACGGGCCCGTAGGTCCGAAACGTGCCAGGATGCCGTCTGCCATGACTGCATCTCCCGTATCCCCCGCCACCGCCGAGTCCCCCGACGCCTCCCCCTCCTCCCACGCGCTGCACTCCCCCGTCATCGCGTGGTTCGAGGAACACGCCCGCGACCTGCCCTGGCGCCGCCCCGAGGCCGGCCCCTGGGGGGTCATGGTCAGCGAGTTCATGCTCCAGCAGACCCCCGTCAGCCGGGTCCTGCCGGTCTACGAGCAGTGGCTCGCCCGCTGGCCCCGCCCCGCCGACCTGGCCGCCGAGGCCCCCGGTGAGGCCGTACGGGCCTGGGGGCGCCTCGGCTACCCCCGCCGGGCCCTGCGGCTGCACGGCGCGGCCGTCGCGATAACGGAGCGGCACGGCGGCGACGTACCGCGGGAGCACGCGCAGCTCCTCTCGCTGCCCGGGATCGGGGAGTACACGGCGGCCGCCGTGGCCTCCTTCGCGTACGGGCAGCGGCACGCCGTCCTCGACACCAACGTCCGGCGGGTCTTCGCGCGCACCGCCACGGGCGTCGAGTACCCGCCGAACGCCACCACCGCCGCCGAGCGGCGCCTGGCCCGGGCCCTGCTGCCCGAGGACGAGCACACCGCGGCCCGCTGGGCGGCGGCCTCGATGGAGCTCGGTGCGCTGGTGTGCACCGCCAAGAGCCCGGACTGCGCCCGCTGCCCGGTGGCCGGCCTGTGCGCGTGGCGCCTCGCCGGGAAACCGGCGCACGAGGGACCGCCGCGCCGCGGGCAGACGTACGCCGGGACCGACCGGCAGGTGCGCGGCCGGCTCCTCGCGGTGCTCCGGGAGGCTGTGGGGGCCGTTCCGCAGGCCGTGCTCGACACGGTCTGGGACGAGCCGGTGCAGCGGGCCCGCGCACTGGACGGGCTGGTCTCCGACGGGCTCGTGGAACCGCTCGACGGCGGCTTCTACCGGCTCCCGCAGAGCACACCGCAGAGCGCGGCGCGGATCTCGCCCCAGAGCCCGTCACCCAGCTAGCCGCACCGCCGGGCGGCGTCCCGGTGACGCCGCCGTGACGCCTCCGTGACGGCTCGTCAACCGCTCGTAGTCGACCTTGGAACTGACGCCCTGATTCCGCTTTTCGCCGCTAAACCCCAGCTCACGGCACTGTTACACAACCTATGGGTGTCCGTGCGCCCACCGAAGGCTGGCCCGCACAGGCCCGTGACAACCCCTCCGTACCTTCAGGTCCGTAAGGCAGGGGATGAACGGGTGGACGGTAGCGGAGGCGGTCTGAGATGGCGCACGGCGAGGTACTCGAATTCGAGGAGTACGTACGCACCCGGCAGGACGCGCTGCTGCGCAGTGCCCGGCGCCTGGTCCCGGACCCGACCGACGCGCAGGACCTCCTGCAGACCGCCCTCGTGCGCACCTACGGCCGCTGGGACGGCATCGCCGACAAGTCCCTCGCCGACGCCTACCTCCGCCGGGTCATGATCAACACGCGGACCGAGTGGTGGCGCGCCCGCAAGCTCGAAGAGGTCCCCACCGAGCAGCTCCCGGACGCCTCCGTCGAGGACGGCTCCGACCAGCGCGCCGACCGCGCCCTGCTGATGGACATCCTCAAGGTGCTCGCGCCCAAGCAGCGCAGCGTGGTCGTACTGCGACACTGGGAGCAGATGAGCACCGAGGAGACGGCCGCGGCGCTCGGGATGTCGGCGGGAACCGTGAAGAGCACCCTGCACCGCGCGCTGGCCCGTCTCCGGCAGGAACTGGAGAGCCGGGACTTGGACATGCGGGCGCTGGAGCGCGGTGACCACACCAGCCGGCACGAGGGGCGTGAGCGGTGCGCGGCCTGAACGGCCAAGGTCGAAGCGGCCACGTTCTGAACGGCCGAGGTCCGAACGGCCAAGGTCGAAGCGGCCACGGTGGAAGCGGCAGGAGCTCTCCCCTGGCTGGCGCCGGCAGGGGGCCCCTGGTACTGATGTCGGCGGGGACGGTCGTCCTCGTCGGCATCGCCGTGTTCGCGGTCGGCTGCGCCACCGGCGGCACCGGTCTGCGCGACGGCGGTCCCGCCCGCAGCGGCGAGGCCGTGGCCAGGGCCACCCCGAACGCCCCCTCCCCCGACGCCTCCTCGGCCTCCTCCTCCGGCGCCTCCCTCAAGAAGGTCGACCCGGTGGCGCTGCTCAAGGCGGACCCCAAGGTCAGCTCCGAGATCAAGCGGGACCTCAAGCCCTGTACGGGCAAGGAGTACCCGGTGGACGTGAGCTACGGGAGGGTCACCGGCAGCCCCGTCGTCGACGTCGTCATCAACGTCCTGTCCTGTGCCGACGCCCTGGGCCGCGGCAGCTTCGTGTACCGGGCGGACGGCGCGAAGTACGAGAATGTGTTCTCGGACGAGCAGCCACCCGTCTACGCGGAGATCGACCGGGGCGACCTGGTGGTCACGAAGCAGGTCTACGGAAAGAGCGACGCGCTCGCCTATCCGTCGGGCGAGGACGTGATCACGTACCGCTGGAACGGGGAGAAGTTCACCGAGCAGGACCGAGTGCACTCGGAGTACAGCAACGTGGCCGACGGCGGTGTGCAGCCCGCCCCGGCCACGAGTCAAAAGAACTGAGCACAGCAGAGAAGAACTGAGGCGAGGCTTCCGCATGGCCGAGACCCATGTCCTGTTCGTGGAGGACGACGACGTCATCCGTGAGGCGACGACCCTGGCGCTGGAGCGCGACGGGTTCGTGGTCACCGCCATGCCCGACGGCCTGTCCGGCCTGGAGTCCTTCCGCGCCGACCGCCCCGACATCGCGCTGCTCGACGTGATGGTCCCGGGCATGGACGGCGTGAGCCTGTGCCGCCGCATCCGCGACGAGTCCACCGTCCCCGTGATCATGCTGTCGGCGCGCGCCGACTCCATCGACGTGGTGCTGGGCCTGGAGGCGGGCGCCGACGACTACGTCACCAAGCCCTTCGACGGCTCCGTGCTCGTCGCCCGGATCCGGGCCGTCCTGCGCCGCTTCGACCATTCGAGCGGGCCCCGCAACGGCGGACCGGGCGCGGCGGGCTCCGCCGACAGCGGTCCGGACGCGGAGCGCGGGGTGCTCTCCTTCGGTGACCTGGAGGTGGACACCGAGGGCATGGAGGTGCGCAAGGCGGGCGCCGCCGTGGCGCTGACGCCGACCGAGATGCGGCTGCTGCTGGAGTTCTCCTCCTCGCCGGGCACCGTACTGTCGCGCGACCGCCTGCTGGAGCGGGTCTGGGACTACGACTGGGGCGGTGACACCCGGGTCGTCGACGTCCACGTCCAGCGGCTGCGCACCAAGATCGGCCAGGACCGGATCGAGACGGTCCGGGGCTTCGGATACAAGCTCAAGGCATGAGACGGTTCACCCTGCGCACGGGGATCCGCTGGAAGATCACGCTCGCCATCGCCGCCGTGGGCGCCCTCGTGACGGTCGCGCTGAGCCTGGTCGTGCACAACGCTGCCCGCGTGTCGATGCTGGAGAGCGCCCGCGAGGTGCAGCTCGACCGCGTGCAGTTCATCTCCCGCAACGCCGAGGCGGGACGCAAGCCGCCCATGGGCGCCAAGCTCAACGACCCGGAGCTGCCCGCCGAGCTGCGGCGCAAGGTGCAGTCCGGGCGGCGCGGTACGTACATCCAGGAGCCGGCGCACGGGCGGCCCGAGGTGTGGGCCGCCGTGCCGCTCGGGAACGGGCAGGTGCTCTCGCTCCACACGCAGTTCCAGAGGAACACCGATCTGATCCCCGACCTGGACCGCGCCCTGCTCGTCGGCGGCCTCGCCGCCGTGATCGGCGGTTCGGCGCTCGGCGTGCTCATCGGCGGGCAGATCTCCAGCAGGCTGCGCAAGGCGGCGGCCGCCGCGCGGCGGGTGGCGCACGGCGATCCCGACGTACGGGTGCGGGACGCGGTCGGCGGCGTCGTGCGCGACGAGACGGACGACCTCGCGCGGGCCGTGGACGCCATGGCCGACGCCCTCCAGCAGCGGCTCGAAGCCGAGCGGCGGGTGACCGCGGACATCGCGCACGAGCTGCGCACGCCGGTGACGGGCCTGCTCACGGCGGCGGAGCTGCTGCCTCCGGGGCGCCCGACCGAGCTGGTGCGCGACAGGGCGCAGGCCCTGCGCGCGCTCGTCGAGGACGTACTGGAGGTGGCCCGGCTGGACAGCGCGTCCGAGCGGGCCGAGCTCCAGGACGTGGCGCTGGGCGAGTTCGTGAGCCGGCGCGTGACCTCGCTGATGCCGGAGGCGACCGTACGGGTCGTGGCGGACGAGATCGTCAGCACCGACCCGCGGCGCCTGGAGCGGATCCTGGGGAACCTGCTGGCCAACGCCGCGCGCTACGGCCGGCCGCCGGTCCAGGTCGACGTCGAGGGCCGGGTCGTACGGGTCCGGGACCACGGGCCGGGCTTCCCGGAGGCGCTGCTGCGCGAGGGGCCGAGCCGGTTCCGCACCGGGTCGACGGACCGCGCGGGCGTGGGCCACGGGCTGGGGCTGACGATCGCGGAGGGCCAGGCGCGGGTCCTGGGCGCCCGGCTGACCTTCCGCAACGTGGCGGCCCCGGGCGGCATCGACCGCGAGGGGGCGGCGGCGGGCGCGGTGGCGGTGCTGTGGCTGCCGGAGCACGCGCCGACGGCGACGGGCAGCTTCCCGGTGATCAAGCTGCCGCAGGGCTGAGGGGCCGGAGCGCCGGCCACGGCCGGGCCCGGGCGGTCCGGTCCGGCGGGTCGTGTTTTAGCATCCGTGGCATGACCGACGCCGTGAACCCCCCGAGCAACCCGCAGCCCGAGCCCGCTCCCGGGAGCGGCGGATACGGGTTTCCGCCGGGGCCGCCCGCACAGGGCGGCGGCTACGGCTTCCCGCCCGGCCCCTCCGCACCGGGCTCCGGCCAGGGTGGCTACGGCTACCCGTCGGGCGGCGCCGGCTACGGCTACCCGCAGCCCGGCCAGCAGCCGAACCCGTACCAGCAGGCCTCCGGAGGCCAGTGGCCCCCGACCCAGGACCTCCCCACCCAGGACGCCCACCCGGCCCTGTCCCCGACCCCGCAGCCGGACTGGGAGGCCATGGCCGACCGGTCGGCCGCCGAGCGGCGCAAGAAGCGGCTGTGGATGGTGGGCGGAGCGGTGACCGTACTGGCGCTGCTGGCCGGCGGCGGAACGTTCTTCCTGCTCGGCCGCAACGGCGACGACTCCGGCGGGGCCGACGCCCAGCCCTCGGCGACGGCCGAACCGGAGCCGGGCGGGTCGAAGTCCCCGGCGGCCTACACCGCCACCGTCGAGGGTGACGCGACCCTGCTGCGCGACAGCTACGGCAAGACCGGCATCCGGCTGGGCCCCGACCTGCAGGTCGGCCCGCTGGGCAAGCGGTTCCAGATCGTCGGGAAGGGCACCGGGAACTCCTACGCCCAGTCCGCCGAGCCGGTCGTGGACGTCACCAAGAGCTTCACGCTCACGGCGCGCGTCTACAGCTCGGGGGCCAAGGGCTCGCGGATCGCGATCAGCCAGGGCGACGGGGAGTCGTTCTCCTTCGAGCTCGGCGTGAACGAGGTGAACGGCAAGCAGGCCTGGATCTTCCGCGTGCAGACCGGCGACAAGGGCGCCGCGGCGACCACGAGAACCGTCACCGCCGAGGGCGTCACCGTGCTCAAGACGCCCACGATGCTGATGGCCACCTACGACGCCGAGAAGAAGAACATCGCCCTCTACGTGGAGGGCAAGAAGGCCGGCGAGACCCCCGTCCCGCCGATCTGGCAGGCACCCGGCCCGCTCCAGCTGGGCCGGTCCAAGCACCACAACATCTGGACCGGCCCCTGGCAGGGCGCCCTGCACAACATCAAGATCTACGACACGGCCTTCACGCCGGAGCAGGCCGCCGCCTACAAGGAGGGCAAGCTCGGCCCGGAGACGAAGCCGGTCCACGCCTGGCTGCTCACCTGACCCGGCCGGCTCGGACGGGTCGGGAGGCTCGGACGGGTCAGGCCGCTCGGGCCGCTCGGGCGGGTCAGATGGTGACGCCGGCCTTGCGCAGGAAGGCCACCGGGTTCACGGCCGAGCCGTAGTTCGGGGTGGTCCGGATCTCGAAGTGCAGGTGCGGGCCGCTGGAGTTGCCGGTGTTGCCCGACAGGGCGATCCGCTGCTCGACGGCGACCTTCTGGCCGATCCGGACCTGGATCCGCGAGAGGTGCGCGTACTGCGAGTACGTGTTGTTGGCGTGCTTGATCACGATGGCGTTGCCGTACGCCGGACCGTCGCCGCCACCGTTCGGGCCCGCCTTGACGACGACGCCGGCGGCCACGGCCTTGACCGGGGTGCCGACGGGGACGGCGAAGTCCTGGCCGGAGTGCTTGCGCGACCACATGCTGCCGCCCTTGCCGAAGGTCGCCGACAGCGTGTACTTGTCGAGCGGCTTGTCCCACAGGCCGCTCTTCGCGGAGGCGGCCTTGTCGGCGGTCACGGCGGCCTGGACGGCCTGAGCGGCCTGAGCCGCCTGCGGCGCGGTGTCGGCGAACGCGGCGGTCGTGCCCGCCCCGAGGGCCAGCGCCGCACCGAGAGCGGTGGCGCCGACGGCGATACGGGTACGACGGGTGCTGACGCGCTTCGCGGACATGAAGCAGACCTCCGGGGCCGGGAACGAGGACGGGTCATGCCCGACGGGGCATGAAGCGACCCGGCACGATGCGGCGTGTGCCGGGTTGGCTCACCTTTGGTACCCCGAGGTCCTGGACTTCCCCAAATGTCCCGGTTACTACCGGAGCTCGTAGCCGGGGCGGTGTGACGTGGCCCGTTGACGGCTCCCGCCGTGGACCCAGGCAGGCCCTCAGCCGCCGCCACCCCCATTGGATCTACGAAACCACCTAGTACGTCCGATTTGCCCTGTGCGGCTTGTCACCGGTTCAGGACCTCGGTGGTGGGGAACCAGGAGGAGTCCCAGCCATGACATGACGAAGGGGCGGCCCGGAACCTGGTGGGTTCCGGGCCGCCCCTTCGTACCGCTCTGGTCGGCGCCTAGCGCTTACGCACCCTTGGAGAGGTCCGGGCCGGAGCCCGTGGCCTCGATCGGGGGCAGGTCCGGCAGGGCCGACTTCTCCTCGCCGCGGAAGGTGAACTTGGCCTCTTCGCCCTCACCCTCCTTGCCGACGACCACGATGTGACCGGGGCGCAGCTCGCCGAAGAGGATCTTCTCCGACAGGATGTCCTCGATCTCGCGCTGGATGGTCCGGCGCAGCGGCCGGGCACCCAGGATCGGGTCGTAGCCCCGCTTGGCGAGCAGGAGCTTCGCGTCACCGCTCAGCTCGATGCCCATGTCGCGGTCCTTGAGGCGCTCGTCGACCTTGGCGATCATCAGGTCGACGATCTGGATGATGTCTTCCTCGGTGAGCTGGTGGAAGACGACCGTGTCGTCGACACGGTTGAGGAACTCGGGCCGGAAGTGCTGCTTGAGCTCTTCGTTGACCTTCGCCTTCATCCGGTCGTATCCGGTCTTCGTGTCGCCCTGCGCCGCGAAGCCCAGGTTGAAGCCCTTCGAGATGTCCCGGGTACCCAGGTTGGTCGTCATGATGATGACCGTGTTCTTGAAGTCCACGACCCGGCCCTGGGAGTCGGTCAGGCGACCGTCCTCCAGGATCTGGAGAAGGGAATTGAAGATATCCGGGTGGGCCTTCTCGACCTCGTCGAAGAGGACGACGGAGAACGGCTTGCGGCGCACCTTCTCGGTGAGCTGGCCGCCCTCTTCGTAGCCCACGTAGCCGGGGGGCGAACCGAAGAGACGGGAAACCGTGTGCTTCTCGCTGAACTCCGACATGTCGAGGGAGATCAGCGCGTCCTCGTCGCCGAAGAGGAATTCGGCGAGCGTCTTGGAGAGCTCGGTCTTACCGACACCGGACGGACCGGCGAAGATGAACGAGCCACCCGGGCGCTTCGGGTCCTTCAGACCCGCACGGGTACGACGGATCGCCTGGGAGAGCGCCTTGATGGCGTCCTTCTGGCCGATGACCCGACGGTGGAGCTCGTCCTCCATGCGGAGCAGTCGCGAGGACTCCTCCTCGGTGAGCTTGAAGACGGGAATGCCGGTCGCGGTCGCGAGGACTTCGGCGATGAGCTCGCCGTCGACCTCGGCGACGACGTCCATGTCGCCGGCCTTCCATTCCTTCTCGCGCTTGGTCTTCGCCGCCAGCAGCTGCTTCTCCTTGTCGCGGAGGGAAGCTGCCTTCTCGAAGTCCTGGGAGTCGATGGCCGACTCCTTGTCGCGGCGCACGCCCGCGATCTTCTCGTCGAACTCGCGGAGGTCCGGCGGCGCGGTCATCCGGCGGATGCGCATCCGGGAGCCGGCCTCGTCGATCAGGTCGATCGCCTTGTCCGGGAGGAAGCGGTCCGAGATGTACCGGTCCGCCAGCGTCGCCGCCTGGACGAGGGCCTCGTCCGTGATGGAGACGCGGTGGTGGGCCTCGTACCGGTCGCGCAGGCCCTTGAGGATCTCGATCGTGTGGGGGAGGGAAGGCTCCGCCACCTGGATCGGCTGGAAGCGGCGCTCGAGGGCCGCGTCCTTCTCGAGGTGCTTGCGGTACTCGTCCAGCGTGGTCGCACCGATGGTCTGGAGCTCACCACGGGCCAGCATGGGCTTGAGGATGCTGGCGGCGTCGATCGCGCCCTCGGCGGCGCCCGCACCCACGAGGGTGTGGAGCTCGTCGATGAACAGGATGATGTCGCCGCGGGTGCGGATCTCCTTGAGCACCTTCTTCAGGCGCTCCTCGAAGTCACCGCGGTAGCGGGAACCGGCGACCAGGGCACCGAGGTCAAGCGTGTAGAGGTGCTTGTCCTTGAGGGTCTCGGGGACCTCGCCCTTGACGATCGCCTGGGCCAGGCCCTCGACGACGGCGGTCTTGCCGACGCCGGGCTCGCCGATGAGGACCGGGTTGTTCTTGGTACGGCGGGACAGCACCTGCATGACCCGCTCGATCTCCTTCTCGCGCCCGATGACCGGGTCGAGCTTGGATTCGCGGGCCGCCTGGGTGAGGTTGCGGCCGAACTGGTCCAGGACGAGCGAGGTCGAGGGCGTGCCCTCGGCCGGGCCGCCGGCCGTGGCCGACTCCTTGCCCCCGCCGGTGTAGCCGGAGAGCAGCTGGATGACCTGCTGCCGGACTCGGTTGAGATCGGCGCCCAGCTTCACGAGGACCTGGGCGGCGACGCCCTCGCCCTCGCGGATCAGGCCGAGCAGGATGTGCTCGGTGCCGATGTAGTTGTGGCCGAGCTGGAGGGCCTCTCGGAGCGAAAGCTCCAGGACCTTCTTCGCCCGCGGGGTGAAGGGGATGTGGCCGGACGGGGCCTGCTGCCCCTGACCGATGATCTCCTCAACCTGCTGGCGAACAGCCTCGAGCGAAATCCCGAGGCTCTCCAGGGCCTTAGCGGCGACACCCTCACCCTCGTGGATCAAGCCCAGGAGGATGTGCTCGGTGCCGATGTAGTTGTGGTTGAGCATCCGGGCTTCTTCCTGAGCCAGGACGACAACCCGCCGCGCGCGGTCGGTGAACCTCTCGAACATCGTTTATCGCTCCTCAGAGCGGTCGGGCAGTTCGGGGTCGGTCCCCGCCCTGTCCTTCCGCATGCTAGTCCCGTGAGGCGGGACAGCTCATTCCAACTGCCGACATCCGTCCACGGCTCACCCCTGCATCAGCGGGAAAACCGGCTTGAAGAGCCGACAACTGCTCCAACTCGATGGTGCGAGACGATGTTCCCGCAGGCCAGGCAGATACCCGTCATGCGTGTACGCCGACGGCGAACGGAAGCCGCTCAAATCAGCGTGTCGCCCCGATCCACTAGGCAATGTCTTACCCGTAAGGGCTGACACTCCATGCCGATCGCACCACTTCCCTCCGCTGAGGGCGAACACGCCGCCGTCCCGAATGTGGGACTCCGCCGCCGCGGACGTTTACGTTCCGCGCGCGAGCGGGTGCGGTGTGTCACTGCGGTGTGTCACCACGACCGTAACCCCGGGGCGATTGCGCAGTTGCTCCGGGCATGGCCGTAACCGTTCCGCCGAGCGCACCGCCGACCGTCCCGACGCCCCGCCTCCCGCCCGAGGGCGACGCGTACGCCTCCTGGTACGGGAGGGTGCTCGGCTGGGCCGTCACCGCGGGCCCGCCCGCCCAGCTCGTGACCGGGGTCGGCTTCGACGTGCTGGAGCTGCCGTCCGATGCGGGGGCGGCGGTGCTGCGCAGGCCGGTCGCCACGGGCCCGGTGGCGCTCATGGGGCGCCGGATGCGGTTCCTGGTGGCCGCGGGGAGCGCAGAGGAGCTGGACGGGCTGCTCGACTGGCTCGAATGGGGCGGGGTCGCCCTGGATCTCACCGCCCTGGGTGCGGGGGGCAGGATCACCGCCCCGGCTCCCCCGGGCACGTCCGTGCGGGACAGCCCTCGGGGAGCCGCCGTGTGGCTGCGACCCCCCGAGCAGGGGTGTGAGGCACTGCTGCCGGCCCTGCCCGGGCAGGGAAGGGCCGTCGGGCCTCGTCCTGGGAAAGGCACGGCCGGGCCCGATCTCGTACGCCTGGTGGCCGCGGCGGCGACGGAATGCCACCGGGCCCGCCTGGGGCGTCGTACGTCAGCGGCTTGTCAGCCGTTGGCCTTCTCGTAGGCCTCGCGGATCTCGGCCGGGACGCGGCCGCGGTCGTTCACGTTCCAGCCGTTGTCCTTCGCCCACGCCCGGATGAGCGCGGTGTCCGGGTTGGCGGCCGTCGCGCCGCCGCGGCCCTTGGCGCGCGCCGCGGTGGCACGGCCACCGGTGCGGCGGCCGCCCTTGGTGTACGGGTCGAGCAGACCGCGGAGCTTTTCAGCGTTGGCGGTGGTGAGGTCGATCTCGTAGGTCTTGCCATCCAGAGCGAACGTCACCGTCTCGTCCGCCTCGCCACCGTCGAGGTCGTCGACAAGAAGGACCTGAACCTTCTGTGCCACCGGGATTTCCTTTCATCGAAAAGCAGTACGCGGAAAGGAAACCGCTTTTGCGTGGAAAACACAAACCCCCGGGGAGAGGTTCGAGACCACTACGGGGCGGGAAACGTGCGCGATTCGGACATAGGCCACAGGTGCGCCGAGGGCGGGAAAAGCCAAGGCCATCGATCAGAGGTGCAGAAGCATCCGACTGTTGCCCAAGGTGTTCGGCTTCACTCGTTCGAGACCGAGGAACTCCGCGACGCCCTCGTCATAGGAACGCAGCAGCTCCATGTACACATCGGTCTCGACCGGAGTCTCACCGATCTCGACGAAGCCGTGCTTCGCGAAGAAGTCCACTTCGAAGGTCAGGCAGAAAACCCGGCTCACCCCGAGGGTGCGGGCCGTCCGCAACAACTGCTCCAGCACCCGGTGACCGACGCCGGCGCCCTTCAACGCGCGGTCGACGGCGAGAGTGCGCACTTCGGCCAGGTCTTCCCACATCACGTGGAGAGCGCCGCAGCCGACCACCTGACCGTCGCTGTCGCGTTCCGCGACCCAGAACTCCTGGATGTCCTCGTAAAGGACGACCGGCGCTTTGTCGAGCAGGATCCGCTGCTGCACGTACTGGTCGAGGAGGCGACGCAGCGCGGGAACATCACCGGTGCGGGCACGGCGGATCGTCACTGTTTCTGCATGTGCAGTGGAAAACTCTCCCATGGCTGCGGACGTTATCGCCCCGGCTCCGTCGGGCGCTCGGCGGAGTCCCCCCGGACTTCACCGGGAGCGGCGGCTTCACCGGCTGCGGGGGATGCGGTGGGAGGCGCGGCGGGGGGTGCGGCCGGGGCTCCCGCGGGGGGTGCGGCCTGGGCGTCGGCGGCGGACTCGTCGTCGTGCTGGACGACCCGTACGGCGTCGCGGAGGGCTTCGCGCTGTTCCGCCGACATCATGCCGAAGAAGGCGACCAGGGCGGCCGCCGGGTTGTCGCTCGTCGACCAGGCTTCGTTCATCAGTGCGGCCGAGTAGGCGGCGCGGGTGGAGACCGCCGTATATCGATAGGCGCGGCCTTCGGCTTCCCGGCGGACCCAGCCCTTCTGATGAAGATTGTCCATAACGGTCATGACCGTGGTGTACGCGATGGACCGTTCCTGCTGGAGGTCTTCCAGCACTTCGCGAACAGTGACCGGGCGGTTCCACTGCCACACCCGCGTCATGACGGCGTCTTCGAGTTCTCCCAAGGGGCGAGGCACAACAGCACGATAGTGCGAGTTGTGCGGAATTGCCCGACTATTCACCCGGTAACGCGCGGCGACATTCCGGGGACGCCCCGTCGAACTCGGGCGGGGAGTACGGCCGCTGCGGCCGCACTCCCCGCCCGGAGGCTTACTTCTGCTGCTGGGCGGCTTCGGCCCGGGCGAGCACGGCGTCGACCGCCGCGTCCTCCTTGGCCTTGTTGGAGCCGCCCTGGCTCTTCACGATCGTCACGACGAGAGCGATGAAGAACGCGGCCATCGCGATGGGGGGCACGAGCGCGGAGACGTAGTCCATGCCCCCAGACTAACTACCCGTATGCCAGCCCGGCCGCCGGGGGCGCGGCGGGCTTGCGCCGCGGCGGGAAGACCTCGCCGGGGGTCGGGACCGGCCGCTCGGGGCGCGGCGGCTCCTTCGGCTGCGGGGCGGGCCGCGACGGCTCCTCCTTGCGGCCGGCCAGGGCGAGCAGCCGCGTGCGGGGCGCGGGGGTCGTCGACAGGCGACGGCGTACGGAGCGCTCCGCGACGCCCTGGGCCCGCTCCAGCAGCGCGGCCGCGACCGGATTGGCGCGCAGCGCGCGCAGGGCGGCCAGGTCGTCGGGGACCGGCTCGTAGCCGGCGGCCAGGGCGTCCTGGAGCAGCTCCAGGTAGCCCGGGAGGCTGCCGGGCAGGGCGGCCCGGTAGCGGACCAGATCCGCCAGGAGGAAGGCTCTGAGCCGGCCCGCCTCCAGGACCGCGTCGTCCACCGACTGCGCGAGGTGCAGGCAGTCCTGGACCTCCGCGGCCGTCAGGGCCGACGGAGTCGTCAGGGGGGCCGAGGAGGGCTGGAGGGCGTGGGCGAGGAGGCGCCTGAGCAGGTGCAGCTCAGCCGCGCTGAACGCCATGCCGCCGCGGGATCCGTAGGGCGTGGGCATGGGCCGAAGATACGCGCTAATCGGACAAAACCCCCTCATGGTGAGGGGTTACGGCGCGGCGGTCTCCTTGACGGCGCGCAGGAAGTCGGCCCAGGCGGCCTGGGTGGTGGCGAGCACGAGATGGGCCGGGTCGACGCGGTCGGCGACGCGGACGAGGGCGCCGGGGGCGGTGGCGACGTAGACGCAGGCGTCTCCCTCACCGCAGAACGAGGACTTCTGCCACGCGGTCGGTGCGGTCATGGTGTCTCCTCCGGGCACGGTGGCCGGTCATTTCCGTGAAGGGACGGTATCCCCACGACCGGCCCGGGCCGGTGACTTTCCCGGAATTCGGTGTTTCGTGGCTCCGCCGCCCCCCGGTACCGACTACAGCCGGGCCACGAAGGCCGCCACCGCCTCCTTCACGTCGGACTCCGTCCAGGACAGCCCCGGCGCGGTGATCTCCAGTTCCGTCACCGACAGGCCCGGCGGTCCGTCGGGGGACCACCGGCGGAAGAGGACGGTGCCCGTCTCCTCCGCCTGGCGCAGGCCCGCATCCGTCAGACGGTCCGCCTCGTACGGGAGCCACACCTGGAACTGGTGGGTGTGCGGCTCCTGCGGGTGGATCCGGGACCACGGGACCCCCGACTCCGCGAACGCCGTGCCGAGCGCGCCCGCCACCACCCGCGCCTGGGCCACGTACTGCGGCAGGCGCGGCAGCTCCCGCTCCAGTCCCGCCAGCGCGGACAGGGCCTGCGGGAACTGCCGGAAGATCTGGCCGCCGTACCGGTGGCGCCAGACGCGGGTCTCCTCCACGAACTCCCGCGAGCCCGCCAGCGCGGCCCCGCTCAGGCCGCCCAGCGACTTGTAGAAGGAGACGTACACCGAGTCCGCCAGTCCGGCGATCTCCGGCAGGGTGCGCCCGAAGTGGACGGTGGACTCCCACAGCCGGGCCCCGTCGAAGTGGACCACCGCCTCCCGCTCGCGGGCCGCGTCGACCAGGGCCTCCAGCTCCTCCCAGGAGGGCAGGAGGAAGCCCGCGTCCCGCAGGGGCAGCTCCAGCATCAGCGTGCCGAAGGGCTCGCGCAGCTCCGCGACCTCCGCGGGCGTCGGCTGGCGCGCCTCCGTCGTCGGGTGCACCACCCGCAGCCCGGACACGGCCGACAGAGCCTGGCCCTCCCACTTCTCCGGATGGCTCAGCGGGTGCAGGGCCACCACCGGGTTCCCGGTCCGGCCGGCCCAGCACCGCAGGGCGATCTGCTGCGCCATCGTCCCCGTCGGGAAGAACGCGGCGTCCTGGGTCCCCAGCAGCTGCGCGACCCTGCGCTCCAGCGCCTCCACGACCCCGTCGCCGTACACGTCGGCGGGTGCGTCCATGTCGTACGGGGCTCCGGCGAGCGGGGCGAGCAGCTCCCCGACCGTGGGTTCCAGCAGGCTGCGGGAGAGCTTGCGCTCCGCCCCGCGCCAGGCCGCCACCAGCCGCCTCGTGCGTTCCGTGTTCTCGGTGTCGTCGCTCATGGGGCCCGATCCTCGCCCCTGTCGCCGCCGACCCGCCAATGGGCCAGGAGCTAGCATGGCCGCGTAACGTCCGGTACCCCCCGCGGACTGGAACGGAAGGCCCTCCCCGCGTGAACTCATCACAGCAGCCGCGCCCTGCCCGGCTCGCCGTCGGCGTCGTCGGAGCCGGCCGCGTCGGTCCGGCGCTGGCCCGCGCGCTCCAGCAGGCCGGGCACCGGCCCGTCGCCGTCTCCGGAGTCTCCGACGCGTCCGTGCGCCGCGCCGCGCGGATGCTGCCCGACGTACCGCTCGTACCGCCCGCCCAGGTGCTGGAGCTGGCCGACCTGGTCCTGCTGACCGTGCCCGACGACGCGCTGCCGTCCCTCGTGGAGGGTCTGGCCGAGACCGGCGCGGTCCGGCCCGGGCAGCTCCTCGTCCACACCTCGGGGCGGTACGGGACCGCCGTGCTGGACCCGGCGCGGCGCGCGGGCGCCCTGCCGCTGGCCCTGCACCCCGCGATGACCTTCACCGGCACCGAGGTCGACGTGCAGCGCCTGGCCGGCTGCTCCTTCGGCGTCACCGCCCCCGAAGAGCTGCGGCTCGCCGCCGAGGCCCTGGTCATCGAGATGGGCGGCGAGCCCGAGTGGATCGCGGAGGAGAGCCGTCCGCTCTACCACGCGGCTCTCGCCCTCGGCGCGAACCACCTCGTCACGCTGGTCGCCCAGTCGATGGAGCTGCTGCACAAGGCCGGGGTCGAGCACCCCGACCGGATGCTCGGCCCGCTGCTCGGCGCGGCCCTCGACAACGCCCTGCGCTCCGGTGACGGCGCCCTGACCGGGCCGGTGGCCCGCGGTGACGCCGGTACGGTCGCCGCGCACGTCTCGGAGCTGCGCAAGCACGCGCCCGGCACGCTCGCCGGGTACCTGGCGATGGCCCGCACCACCGCCGACCGGGCCCTCGCGCACGGTCTGCTCAAGCCCGAACTCGCCGAGGACCTGCTCGGTGTCCTCGCGGACGACGCCGGCCCCGCCGCCGCCCCCGGCACCGGAGGCGGTGACCGGTGAGCGAGCTGCTGATCGACACCGCCGGGGAGCTGCTGGCGCTCCCGCGCACCGGCCGCCGGGCCGTGGTGATGACCATGGGCGCCCTGCACGAGGGCCACGCCACCCTGGTGCGCACGGCGCGCGAGCTGGCCGGGCCCGAGGGTCAGGTCGTGGTCACCGTCTTCGTCAACCCGCTGCAGTTCGGGGCGGGCGAGGACCTCGACCGCTATCCGCGCACCCTCGACGAGGACCTGCGGATCGCCGAAGGGGCGGGCGCCGACGCGGTGTTCGCGCCGTCCGTCGAGGAGGTCTACCCGGGCGGTGACCCGCAGGTGCGGATCAGCGCCGGCCCCATGGGCGAGCGACTCGAAGGGGCCACCCGCCCCGGCCACTTCGACGGGATGCTGACCGTCGTCGCCAAGCTGCTCCACCTGACCCGCCCCGACCTGGCCCTCTTCGGCCAGAAGGACGCGCAGCAACTGGCCCTGATCCGGCGGATGGTGACCGACCTGAACTTCCCCGTCGAGGTGGTCGGCGTGCCGACCGTCCGCGAGGAGGACGGGCTCGCGCTGTCGTCCCGCAACCGCTACCTCTCCCCCGCCGAGCGGCAGACCGCCCTGGCCTTGTCCCGCGCCCTGTTCGCCGGGCAGGACCGGCTCGCCGCGCAGGCGGCGCTGCGCGCCCGCGCCGAGGCGGCCCCGGCCAGCGACGAGCGGGCCACCGCGCTGGCGCGGCTCGGCGAGATCCGCGCCTCCGCCGACGCGCACGCCGTCTCGGCGGCGGGCGGCGGGCTGCCGGACGCCGTACGGGCCGCCGCGCGCCACGTCCTGGAGGAGGCGGGCCGCCACGAGCCGCCGCTCGTACTGGACTACCTGGCGCTGGTGGACCCGAAGGACTTCACCGAGGCCGGACCCGACTTCACCGGGCAGGCCGTGCTGGCCGTCGCCGCGAAGGTGGGCACGACCCGGCTGATCGACAACATCCCATTGGAGTTCGGAGCACACTCGTGAGCACCCCAGGCAGAGGCATCCCCTCGGACGGCGCGGGAGCGGGCACCGGCATACGGCTGCACGCACCGGCCCCCGGCTGGTCCCTCGACGCCGATGTCGTGGTCGTCGGTTCCGGCGTGGCGGGCCTGACGGCCGCGCTGCGCTGCGCCGCCGGCGGCCGCCGTACGGTCGTGGTCACCAAGGCCAGGCTCGACGACGGCTCCACCCGCTGGGCCCAGGGCGGCATCGCCGCGGCCCTCGGCGAGGGCGACACCCCCGAGCAGCACCTGGGCGACACCCTGGTCGCGGGCGCGGGCCTGTGCGACGAGGCGGCCGTGCGGCTGCTCGTCACCGAGGGCCCCGACGCGGTGCGGCGGCTGATGGCCGCGGGCGCGGTCTTCGACACCTCCGAGGAGACCGGCGAGATAGAACTGACCCGCGAGGGTGGCCACCACCGCCGCCGGATCGCGCACGCGGGCGGCGACGCCACGGGAGCCGAGATCTCGCGGGCGCTCGTCGAGGCGGTGCAGGCCGCGGGCATCGAGACGGTGGAGAACGCGCTCGTACTGGACCTGCTCCAGGACGCGCAGGGCCGTACGGCCGGCGTCACGCTGCACGTCATGGGCGAGGGCCAGCACGACGGGGTCGGCGCGGTCCACGCGCCCGCCGTGATCCTGGCGACCGGCGGCATGGGCCAGGTCTTCTCGGCCACCACCAACCCGTCGGTGTCCACCGGTGACGGCGTGGCGCTCGCGCTGCGCGCCGGCGCGGAGGTCTCCGACCTCGAATTCGTGCAGTTCCACCCGACGGTGCTGTTCCTCGGCCCGGAGGCCGAGGGGCAGCAGCCGCTGGTGTCGGAGGCGGTCCGGGGCGAGGGCGCGTACCTCGTCGACGCGGACGGCGTGCGCTTCATGGTCGGCCAGCACGAGCTCGCCGAGCTGGCGCCGCGTGACATCGTCGCCAAGGGCATCATGCGCCGCATGCAGGAGCAGGGCGCGCAGCACATGTTCCTGGACGCACGGCACTTCGGCGCCGAGATGTGGGAGCAGCGCTTCCCCACGATCCTCGCCGCCTGCCGGGCCCACGGCATCGACCCGGTGACCGAGCCGATCCCGGTCGCGCCCGCCGCGCACTACGCGTCCGGCGGCGTACGGACCGACCTGCAGGGGCGGACCACCGTCCGCGGCCTGTACGCCTGCGGCGAGGTCGCCTGCACCGGGGTGCACGGCGCGAACCGGCTCGCCTCCAACTCCCTGCTGGAGGGCCTGGTCTTCGCCGAGCGGATCGCCGAGGACATCATCACGCAGCGGTACGACAGCGCCGGCCCGGTCGTCCCGGTGCCCGCGACCGGCCCGCTCCAGCCCGCCACGGCGCGGCACGAGATCCAGCGGATCATGACGGACGGCGCGGGCGTGCTCCGGTCCGCCGCGTCGCTGAGCACGGCGGCCGGCGCCCTCGAAGCGCTGTACGCGACCGCTCTGAACGACCTCGAAGCGCACGGCAAGACCGCCGAGCCGGGCGTGGACACCTGGGAGGCCACGAACCTGCTGTGCGTGGCGCGGGTCCTGGTCGCCGCCGCCGAGCGGCGCGTGGAGACCCGCGGCTGCCACTGGCGCGAGGACCACCCGGACCGCGACGATGCCGACTGGCGCCGCCATCTCGTCGTGCGCCTCTCGGCGACCGAGAAGCGGGCCCTGGTCGTCATCCCCACCGACTCCGCGGACTTCCCCGCAGTGGAACCCCTGAACCCCCCGAGCCTGGAGCAGTGACCGTGAGCACCCCCGAACTTCCCCTGATCGACCAGAACGACGGCGGCTGCGGCGACGACTGCGGCTGTGGCGACGGCGAGGAGAGCGGCCTGGACCCGGCGCTGGCCCAGCTGCTCGCCGACGCGGGCCTGGACCCCATCGAGGTCGAGGACATCGCCCACATGGCGCTCTCCGAGGACCTGGACGGCGGCGTGGACGTCACCACCGTGGCCACGGTGCCCGAGGACGCCGAGGCCGTCGCCGACTTCGTCGCCCGCGAGAACGGCGTCGTGGCCGGTCTGCGCATCGCCGAGGCCGTGTTCTCGGTGGTCTGCACCGAGGCCTTCGAGGTGGAGCGGCACGCGGAGGACGGCGACACCGTCGAGGCCGGGCAGCTGCTGCTGTCCGTCCGCGCGCACACCCGCGACCTGCTCACGGCCGAGCGCAGCGCGCTGAACATCCTGTGCCGGCTGTCGGGCATCGCGACGGCCACCCGCCGCTGGGCCGACGTCCTGGAGGGCACCAAGGCCAAGGTGCGCGACACCCGCAAGACCACGCCGGGCCTGCGCGCGCTGGAGAAGTACGCGGTCCGCTGCGGCGGCGGCGTCAACCACCGGATGTCGCTGTCGGACGCCGCGCTGGTCAAGGACAACCACGTGGTGGCGGCCGGCGGCGTCGCGCAGGCCTTCGAGGCCGTGCGGGAGGCCTTCCCGGAGGTCCCGATCGAGGTCGAGGTCGACACCCTGGAGCAGGTCGGCGAGGTGCTGAAGGCGGGCGCCGACCTGATCCTGCTGGACAACTTCACGGTGGAGCAGACCGCCGAGGCCGTGGCCCTCGTGGCCGGCCGCGCGGTGCTGGAGTCCTCGGGCCGCCTGACCCTGGACACCGCCCGGGCGTACGCCGAGACCGGCGTGGACTACCTGGCCGTCGGCGCCCTGACCCACTCCTCGCCGATCCTGGACATCGGTCTCGACCTGCGCGAGGCGGTGTAACAGGTGCTCCTCACCATCGACGTCGGCAACACCCACACGGTCCTGGGCCTGTTCGACGGTGACGAGATCGTCGAGCACTGGCGCATCTCGACCGACCCGCGGCGCACGGCGGACGAGATGGCCGTGCTCATGCAGGGCCTGATGGGGACGCACCCGATGCTCGGCAGCGAGCTGGGCGACGGCATCCACGGCATCGCGATCTGCTCGACGGTGCCGGCGGTCCTGCACGAGCTGCGCGAGGTGACCCGCCGCTACTACGGCGACGTGCCGGCGGTGATCGTGGAGCCCGGCACGAAGACGGGCGTGCCGATCCTCATGGACAACCCGAAGGAGGTCGGCGCGGACCGCATCGTCAACGCGGTCGCGGTGGTCGAGCTGTACGGGGGCCCGGCGATCGTGGTCGACCTCGGTACGGCGACCACCTTCGACGCGGTGTCCGCGAAGGGCGAGTACGTGGGCGGGGTGATCTCCCCGGGCATCGAGATCTCGATGGAGGCCCTCGGGCTGCGGGGCGCCCAGCTGCGGAAGATCGAGCTGGCCCGGCCGCGCAACGTGATCGGGAAGTCGACGGTCGAGGCGATGCAGTCGGGCGTGGTCCACGGGTTCGCGGGCCAGGTGGACGGGATCGTGACCCGGATGGCGAAGGAGCTCGCGGGACCGGCCGGCAACCCGGACGACGTCCGCATCATCGCCACCGGCGGGCTGGCCCCGGTCGTCCTCGGGGAGTCCGCGGTGATCGACGACCACGAGCCGTGGCTGACACTGATCGGCCTGCGCCTGGTGTACGAGCGCAACGCGCCGAACTTCGGCTAGGCCGGGCGGAGGACCCAGTACGGGGCCTGCGCGCCGCTTTCCCGGCGCCGCGGGCCCCGTCCGGCGGCGCGCCGTGCGAACCACCCGTCCGCCACCTCGCGCCCCCCATTCCTCACATCATCACACCGGCAGAATGGCCTGATGAGCGTCACCATCGACATCGCGGGCCTGCCACCCGAGCGGATCGCCTTCGCGCCCTCCCCTCTCGCAGAGCTCAGCATGGCGCTGCACGCGCTCTCCCAGCCCGCCCACCACCCCGGGCTCACCTCCTGGACCACCGCCACCGCCGCCTCGCTCGACCCGGCCCTCGCGGACCGGCTGCTGGAGGGCGACTTCATGTGGCGGAGCTCCCTCTCCGACATCTTCATGGCCTTCGCCGGTGTCCCGGGCGGCACGGGGCTGCCCGCCGCGACCCTGGCCGAGGAGCTCGACGTACTCGACCGGATGGACGACGAGCGGTTCGTGACGGCCGCCCTGGAGCACTGCTGGCTGGCGCTCTACGACGAGGGCGGCTGGCCCTCGCCGCTCCACGACCCCGCGGCCCGGGCCAGGGCCCTGGCGACGGCCGCCGCCCGCGGCCCGCGCCAACGCGACTTCTCCCTGCGGCTGCTGGACGACCCGCCGGGCGTACGGGTCTGGCTGCGGCGGCTCCTGGAGGACTGTGACGAGGCCTTCTTCGCCGAGACCTGGAAGCGCGTCGAGCCCGCGCAGAGCGCCGACGCCCGGCACAAGACCGGGCTGCTGCGGCGCAAGGGGCTGCCGGCCGCGCTGAAGGAGGTCTCGACGGCGCTGAGCGTCGACGAGGACCGCACCACCATCACCGTCGACAAGATGGTGACCGGGTCGACCAGCGCGACCGACACCCGAATAGGCACCGGCGTGGTCTTCGTGCCGACCCACTTCGGCTGGCCGCACCTGCTCGTGCTGCACGCGCCGGGCTGGCGTCCGGTGGTCCACTACCCGCTCGCCGCCCCCGAACCGGCCTCCCCGCCGGGCTCGGTGGAACTGCTCCAGCGGCGGATGGAGGCCCTGGCGCACCCCCTGCGGATGAGGCTGTGCCGCAGTCTGGCCCGGGCGCCGTACACGACGGGCGAACTGGCGCGCGTGTACGGGATCAGCGCGCCGGAGGTGTCACGGCATCTGGCCGTCCTGAAAAGGGCCGGTCTGACGCATACGCTCCGCGAAGGCCGCTATGTCCAGCACCAGTTGGACCTGGCCGTGGTCGCACGCATCGGCTCGGACCTCATCGAGGGCCTCCTGCGCTGACGCGCACCCGAACGCCCCTCGCCGATATGCGGAATTCATAAACCGGAATCAGTTGAAAGTCTGGTCAGAGTGGCTGGTTGCTGCTTAACGTGCGTCCACTGCTCCTCCCTGCTCGCATTTTTGCCGTGGAAGGACCCCTGCATGCCCTCACGCCGTATAGCCGCAGCAACCGCCGCCCTGGCCGCAGCGGCCCTCGTCTCACCTCTGCTGCTCGCCGGACCGGCCGGTGCCACCAGCCCGCAGAGCGATGCCGCCCGGGGTGACGCGCTCGCCAGGAAACTGGTCAAGGACGCGACCGGCAAGGGCGCGTACAACCACCTGAAGGTCCTTCAGTCGATCGCCGACTACAACAACGGCACCCGCGTGGCCGGTTCCAAGGGTCACGTGCAGTCCGCCCAGTACGTCGAGGCGGTCATGAAGGCGGCCGGCTACGAGGTCACGAAGAACGAGTTCGACTTCGTGTACGTCGAGACCATCGCCGAGAAGCTCACGGTGAACGGCGCGAACAGCCGCGACGTCCCGATCCACCTGATGTCCTACACGACGAGCACCCCGGAGGGCGGCATCACGGCCCAGGTCGCCGTCGCCCCGGTCGACGCGGACGGCACCCACGGCTGCGAGCCCGGCGACTTCGCCGCGGGCACCTTCACCGGCAAGATCGCCCTGGTCAAGCGCGGCGGCTGCCCCTTCGCGGCGAAGCAGGCCAACGCGGCCGCGGCCGGCGCGGTCGGCGCGGTCATCTACAACAACACCGCGGGCGCCCTCAACGGCACCCTCGGCGGCCCCGACGCGGGCAAGGTCCCGACGGGCGGCGTGACCCAGGCGGAGGGCGAGAAGCTCGCCGCCGAGGCCACGGCCGGGCCGGTCGAGGTCACCCTCGACATCCGCCAGCTGCGGGAGAACCGCAAGACGTACAACGTCATCGCGGAGACCCGGGGCGGCGACGAGGACAACACCGTCTTCCTCGGCGCGCACCTCGACTCGGTAGCGGCGGGCCCGGGCATCAACGACAACGGCTCCGGCTCGGCCGGCATCCTCCAGGTGGCGCAGCGCCTGGCGAGCAGCCAGTCGAAGATCAAGAACAAGGTCAAGTTCGCCTGGTGGTCGGCGGAGGAGTTCGGCCTGCTCGGCTCGGAGGCGTACGTCGCCGGGCTGACGGACGAGCAGAAGAAGCAGATCAAGCTCTACCTGAACTTCGACATGATCGCCTCGCCCAACTCCGCGTACTTCGTCTACGACGGCGACGACTCGGACGCGACCGGCGCGGGCCCCGGCCCGGAGGGCTCCGCCCAGCTGGAGAAGGGGATCACCGACTTCCTCGACTCGAAGAACATCCCGCACGAGGGCACGGACTTCTCCGGCCGCTCGGACTACGGTCCGTTCATCGAGGTGGGCATCCCGTCGGGCGGCACCTTCACGGGCGCCGAGGGCATCAAGACGGACGCCCAGGCCGCGCGGTTCGGCGGCCAGGCGGGTGTCGCCTACGACGTGAACTACCACGGCAAGGGTGACGACCTCACCAACATCGACCAGAAGGCGCTCGACATCAACGTGGACGTCATCGCGGACGCGGTCGGCCACTACGCCTTCGACCTGGCCCCGCTGGCGAAGCCGGTCGTCTCGACGCCGACGGACGGCACGGGCAGCGGCGGCGGCCTGCACGACGGCCACGACGAGGTCCAGGAGTAACCCCTCGCCCCACCCGCCGGGCGAGGCCGACCACCGGCCTCGCCCGGCACATCCAGCCCCGCCGGCGTCTGAGGCGCGGGGCCCGGGGCAGCGCCCCCGCAGCGGTGCCGCAGGGCCGCGTCAGCCGGTCGCCGCCCCCGGCCAGGCCGCCCCGATGCCCACCGGCTGGCAGAGCCACAGGAAGTCCCCCAGCCCGCCGCGGGCGGTCAGCTCCGCCGCCTCCCCCGCCGCCGCCAGCCCCCGCACGTACGCCGCCGGATCCGCGGAGGCCAGGGCGAGCGGCGGCCGCGCCCCCGAGACGCCCAGGTCCGCCAGCGCCTCGCGCTGGGTCAGCAGCGCCGCCCCCGGCCCCGCGCAGGCGTCCAGCGCCACGTGCGCCGTGACGTCGCAGCTGCCGTCCGGGACCGGCGGGACCTCCCGGCCCGAGCGGAAGCCCGTGAGCGTGCCGTACGGGGGCCTCGCCTCGCGGGTGTGGGCGTAGTCCACCGCCACGGCCAGGCCCCGCTCCAGGGTCCCGACGGCCGCCGCCCAGGCCTCGTCGCGCGTCCGGCCGATCTCCGCGCGGCCGCCGCCCGGCCACCACCGCTCCAGCCAGGCCCGGTCCGCGCCCTCCAGGGGGCCGCCCGCGCTCTCCGTACCGTCGGGCGCGACCAGGACGTAGCGCCCGTCCTGCGCGATCTCCAGCGGCACGTTGTCCAGCCACTCGTTCGCGAAGAGCAGCCCCGTCGTCCGTTCGGGCGGTTCGGCGACCCAGCGGATCCGCGGGTCGGTCCCGTCGGGCCGCCGCGCGCGCTCCACGGCGTACGGACGCACCCGCGCGGCCAGCTCCGGCTCCGGCTCCAGCGCGGCGAGCACCCCGGCCAGCAGCTCCCCGCGCCCGGCCCCCACGTCGACCAGGCCGAGCTCCGCCGGGTGCCCCAGCTGCGCGTCCACCCACCGCAGGAGCCGGGCCACGGCGCGCGCGTACAGGGGGGAGGCGTGCACCGAGGTGCGGAAGTGCCCGGCGGGACCCGGCCCGCCGGGTCGCACGTAGAAGCCTCCGGGCCCGTACAGCGCGGTTTCCATCGCACCGCGCCACCGGACCGGCGCCTCGGATCGGTCCTGAGTGCTCATCCCCCACAGACTAAGGTCGCCTCCACCTTCGGGAGTACGCCCCGGATGTGAGGTTCGGACCTCTGGTTGACTCCAGCACCTATCCCCGTTCCCTACGCTGGGTTACGTGCAGCGCCTCTACGACTTCCTCCGCAGACACCCGACGGGCGTCGACGGCTTCTGGGCCGTCCTCCTGTTCGGGTTCTCGATGCTGGACGTGGCGGCCGACACGCCGGCGAGCACCTCCGTGAAGCTCGCGACCGTCCCCGCGGTCCTCGCGCTGAGCACCGCCGTGGCGCTGCGCCGCAAGTGGACGCAGGCCATGTTCTGGCTCACCCTCGGGGCGGGCGTCTACCAGCTGGCCGTGGGCGTCATGGCGGGCGTCTGGGACGTCGCCGTGTTCGTCGTCCTCTTCACCGTCGCGGCGAGCGACGTCCCGCGGTGGGTCTCGCGCACGGCGCTGGGCTGGGGGGTGGCCGCCGCCCCGCTGTACTTCGTGCGGTTCGGCGTGGACAAGGGCACCAACGCCGTCGACAACGCCCTCTTCGCCCTCTTCATGATCGTCCCCTTCGTCCTGGCCTGGGTGCTGGGCGACTCCCTGCGCACCCGGCGGGCCTATTACGCCCAGCTGGTCGAGCGCAACCAGCGGCTGGAGAAGGAACGCGAGGCCCAGGCCAAGGTGGCCGTGGCCGCCGAGCGCGCCCGCATCGCCCGCGAGCTGCACGACGTCGTCGCGCACAACGTCTCGGTGATGGTGGTCCAGGCCGATGGCGCCGCGTACGTCATGGACGTCGCCCCCGAGCAGGCCAAGGAGGCCCTCCAGACCATCTCCGGCACCGGCCGCCAGGCCCTCGCCGAGATGCGCCGGCTGCTGGGCGTCCTGCGCACCGGCGAGCCGCAGGAGTCCGAGGACTACGTGCCGCAGCCGGACGTCGAACAGATCGAGGTCCTGGTCGAGCAGGTACGGGCCGCCGGGCTCGCCGTGGACTTCGAGGTCGAGGGCGCCCCCCGGCGGCTGCCCAGCGGCGTCGAGCTGACGGCGTACCGGATCGTGCAGGAGGCGCTCACCAACACCCGCAAGCACGGGGGCCCCGACGCGCGGGCCAGCGTCCGGCTGGTCTACTTCGACGACGGGCTCGGCCTGCTGGTCGAGGACGACGGCCGGGGCGCGGCCCACGAACTGTACGAGGACGGCGGCGCGGACGGCGCCGGGCACGGGCTGATCGGCATGCGCGAGCGGATCGGTATGGTCGGCGGAACCCTGGACGCCGGGCCGCGGCCCGGCGGCGGCTTCCGGATCAGCGCGCTGCTTCCCCTGAAGAAGATATGACGAGGACGAGGTAACCGATGTCCATCCGAGTGATGCTGGTCGACGACCAGGTGCTGCTGCGCACCGGCTTCCGGATGGTGCTCGCCGCCCAGCCGGACATGGAGGTCGTCGCCGAGGCGGGCGACGGCCTGGAGGCGCTGGAGGTGCTGCGGGCCACGAAGGTGGACGTGGTGCTGATGGACGTGCGCATGCCGAAGCTCGACGGGGTCGAGGCCACGCGGCGGATCTGCGCGCCGGACGAGCACCCGAAGGTGATCATCCTGACCACCTTCGACCTGGACGAGTACGCCTTCTCGGGCCTGAAGGCGGGCGCGAGCGGCTTCATGCTGAAGGACGTGCCGCCGGCCGAACTGCTCGCGGCCATCCGCTCGGTGCACAGCGGGGACGCGGTCGTCGCCCCGTCCACGACGCGGCGCCTGCTGGACCGTTTCGCCCCGATGCTGCCGAGCACGACGCAGGAGCCGCAGAACAAGGAGATCGAGCGGCTGACGGAGCGCGAGCGCGAGGTCATGCTGCTGGTCGCCCAGGGCCTGTCGAACGGTGAGATCGCGGCCCGGCTGGTGCTGTCGGAAGCCACGGTGAAGACCCACGTCGGCCGCATCCTGACGAAGCTGGGGCTGCGCGACCGGGTCCAGGTGGTGGTCCTGGCGTACGAGACGGGCCTGGTGCGCGCGGGCGGCGGGGCCGGATAGCCCGCCCCCACCCCTTCTACGTCATCCAGCGGTCGGGCCGGGCCGAGGCCCGGGACGTACGGGCGCGGGCGGCCTGGGCCGCCAGCAGGGCGGTGGCTTCGGCGGCCCCGCGCAGGCGGGCCGTGACCGTGCCGTTCGCGCCGGTGTCCACGTGGACGTCGGCCACGCCCCGGGCGCGGGCCCAGGGCCCCTGGGTGAGCCGCACGCTCTGCACCTTGGCGTGCGGGACGATCTCCGTACGGCGGCACAGGCGGCCGTGGCGCGCCGCGAACACCTCCGGGGACACCGCCAGGGCGTAGCCCTTCCACCACACCGGGACCACCCAGCGCGCCCCGGCCCCCGGAGAGCCCGAGAAGACCAGCGCCGCCAGGTCCACCCCGGGCAGGACCCGGGCGATCACGGCGTACGCGGCGGCCCGGGAGGCCACCGGGACCAGGACCTCGTTCTTGGAGCCCGCCACGGCCAGCTCGACGCGGACCAAGTCCCGCCGCCGCCACAGCAGCGGCTCCACGATCCGTACGCTCTGCACGCGCCCCGGCGGCACGGTCTCGTGGGCGCGGTCCAGCAGGCCGTGGTCCAGGCGCAGCCCGTCCGGGGATTCGGCGACCCGCCAGTCGTACTCCGCGAGGAAGCGGCCCGCGGTGCCCGCCCAGACCGCGCCGAGGATCGGGAGCAGGGTGATGACGGCGGCCCACGGGCTGGAGCTGAACCACCACACGGCCACCGGCGCGACCAGCCCGCCGGCCAGCGCCGCCGGCACACCGAGGCTGAGCAGCAGCGAGACGGCGAGCTCGCGGGGGCTCACCCGCAGCAGTTCGCGGTCCGGGGCCTCGCCCAGCCGCACGGCCTCCTCGGGGGCGAAGCCCGCCGCCCGCGCGAGGAGCTCGGCGCGCAGGGCCACGGCCTCCTTCTCCCCGAGGAAGGCCAGCTGGTCCTTGTCCTCGGTGCCGATGACGTCGAGGCGCAGCGAGGCGACGCCGGTCAGCCGGGCCAGCAGCGGCCGGGTGACGTCCACGGCCTGGAGCCGGTCGAGGCGGATGTGCGCGGTGCGCCGGAAGAGCAGTCCGCTGCGGATGCGCAGTTCGGTGTCGGTGACGGCGTAGTGGGTGTACCACCAGCTCAGGAAGCCGTACGCGCCGAAGACCAGGACCAGGCCCGCGAGCGCCGCGAGCCGCAGGAGGGCGGACTGGTCCGCCACCCACGCGGTGGCCCGGTCGCCCTGCTGCGCGATGACGCCGACGGTCGCGGCGATCGGCACCCAGGCGCGCCGCAGCGGGGTGAGGGGATGCAGCCGCTGGCCGGTGGCGGGCGCGGTGTCGGGACCGACATCAGCGGGCACGGGGGCGGGGCCGTCGCCCGCCGGGCCGGTGCTCACAGGCCCGCCGACCGTGCCTCGCCGAGGGCGGTGAGCCGGTCGCGCAGCCGCTCCGCCTCGGCCGGCGCCAGCCCGGGGATCTTGGCGTCGGTGGCCGCGGCGGCCGTGTGCAGCTGGACGGAGGCCAGGCCGTAGCGCCGCTCCAGCGGGCCGGAGGTCACCTCGACCAGCTGCATCCGCCCGTACGGGACCACGGTCTCCTCCCGCCACAGCACACCCCGGCTGATCAGCAGGTCGTCCGCGCGCTCCGCGTACCGCCAGGACCGCCAGTTCCGCCCGAGCAGCACCCAGCCCCAGGCCGCGGCCGCCGCCCAGAGCAGCGCGAGGGCCGCCCACACCGGGCCCGCGACCAGGCCGAGCAGGACGCCGGTCGCCACCGCGAGGAGGACCGTCCAGAGCGCCAGCAGCATCCGCCGCAGGGCGAGCAGCCCGCCCGGCAGCCCCACCCACTCGGGCCCGCCCGTCTCACCCGTCGTCCCCGTATCCATGTCTCCACCTTAGGACTGAGACAATGCCCGCATGACGGAGACCACGGTCGGCATCGGCGGGGCGGCGGAGAGCACCGACATGGTGCTCAACATCGGCCCCCAGCACCCTTCCACGCACGGCGTGCTGCGCCTGCGCCTCGTCCTGGACGGCGAGCGGATCGTCAGCGCCGAGCCGGTGGTCGGCTACATGCACCGCGGCGCCGAGAAGCTCTTCGAGGCCCGCGACTACCGGCAGATCGTGATGCTGGCGAACCGCCACGACTGGCTGTCCGCCTTCTCGAACGAGCTCGGCGTGGTCATGGCGGTCGAGCGGATGCTCGGCATGGAGGTCCCCGAGCGGGCCGTGTGGATGCGGACCCTGCTGGCCGAGCTGAACCGGGTGCTGAACCACCTGATGTTCCTCGGCTCGTACCCCCTGGAGCTGGGCGGCATCACCCCGATCTTCCACGCGTTCCGCGAACGCGAGGAGCTCCAGGCCGTCATGGAGGAGATCTCCGGCGGCCGCATGCACTACATGTTCAACCGCGTCGGCGGCCTCAAGGAGGACCTCCCGGCCGGCTGGCTCGGCCGGGCCCGCGCCGCGATCGCCGACGTCCGCACCCGGATGGACGTCTACGACAAGCTGGTCCACGGGAACGAGATCTTCCGCGCCCGCACCCGCGGGGTCGGCGTCCTGTCCGCCGAGGCGGTGCACGCGTACGGGGTCTCCGGCCCGATCGCCCGCGCCTCCGGCGTGGACTTCGACCTGCGCCGCGACGAGCCGTACCTGGCCTACGGCGAGCTCCAGGACGTCCTGAAGGTGGTCACCCGCCCCGAGGGCGACTGCCTGGCCCGCTTCGAGGTCCTGCTCGACCAGACCCACAACGCGCTCGACCTGGCCGTGGCCTGCCTGGACCGGATGGCCGAGCTCCCGCCGGGCCCGGTCAACCAGCGCCTGCCCAAGGTCCTGAAGGCGCCCGAGGGGCACACGTACGCCTGGACCGAGAACCCGCTCGGCGTCAACGGCTACTACCTCGTCTCCAAGGGCGAGAAGACCCCGTACCGCCTGAAGCTGCGCAGCGCCTCCTTCAACAACATCCAGGCGCTGGCGGTGCTCCTGCCGGGACAGCTCGTCGCGGACATGGTGGCGATCCTCGGCTCGCTGTTCTTCGTCGTGGGCGACATCGACAAGTAACCGCATACGCTGGCCAGATGATCTCTGGGATATACACCGACTATCTGCGCCGACTCGGGATCGCCGACCACGGATCCCCGTCCGCCGAAGGCCTGTTCGCGCTCCACCGCGCCCATCTGGAGCGCGTTCCCTTCGAGAACACGGACATCCAGCTGGGCCGTCCGCCGGGCATCGAGCCCGAGCTGTCCGTGCGCCGTCTCGCGGCCGGGCGGGGCGGGTACTGCTTCCACCTCAACGGCGCCTTCGCGGCCCTGCTGGAGCACCTCGGGTACGACGTGACACGGCACGTGGGCGGCGTGTACGGGGAACCGGACGCCCGGGGTGTGAGCGGTGACCACCTCACCCTGACCGTACGAGTCGACGGGCGGGCCTGGTTCGTGGACGTCGGCCTGGGCGACGGGCCCCACGAGCCGCTGCCCCTGAGCGAGGGCCGGTACGAGCAGGGCTTCGGGTACGGCCTGGAGCCGCTGGCGGGCGCGGTCGGCGCCGAGGCGGGCTGGACCTTCCGCAACGACGCGAGCCCCTTCCCGGTGATGAACTTCCGCTCCGCGCCCGCGTCCATGGCGGACTTCGCCGCCGAGCACCTGCGGCTGTCCACGGCCCCGGACTCCCCCTTCCAGCAGTCGTTCTTCATGCTGCGGCGCGACGGCGGGGGCGTGCACCGGCTACACGGCAAGGTGCTGCTCCACTTCGGCACGGACGGCGGGCGGGACAAGCGGGAACTGGCCTCGCAGGAGGAGTTCTTCGAGGTCGTCGCCGGTGTCTTCGGGCGGGAGCTCGACGACCTGACCCCCGCCGACCGGGCGGCCCTGTGGGACCGGGTGGAGCGCGCGCACGAGGCGTGGCTCGCCACCCAGCAGGGCTGAGGCCGCTGCGGCGGAGCCGATGTCGGTGCGGCAGGGCAGACTTGGCGGCATGTCCCACTCCCCCCGCCGGGCCTGCCCCTCCTGCGGCCGTGACTGCGCCGTCACGGCCGGCCGCATCGCCCGCCACGACCCGCCCGCCGGGCGTGGCCGCGGCGACCTGGTGTCCTGCCCCGGCTCCCGGGCCCGGGTGACGCTCGGCGCGAGCGCGCCGACGCTGGACGGCTTCGTCCTGCCCGAAATCCCGGGCCAGCTCCCGCTGTTCTGAGGACAGGGCGTGTCCGGTGGGTCAGGCCGGAGCCCGGCGTGATCCGCCGGACACCCCTAGGAGATCGCGGTGCGCAGCCGGGCCACGTCGATCGGCTCGGTCTCGTCGTGGGCCGTCAGGTCGATGACCTGGCCCACCGTGTGGGTCTCGGCCGTCGCCGCCTCGGCGGTGGCCTCGTCGGCCGCCGGTGCGGCGGGGGCAGGCTCGGCGGGCGGCTGGGCGGACTCCGCCTCGTGGACGGCCAGGGCCTCCGCGCCGACCACGTCGGCCAGGTCCTCGTTCTGGACCGCCTCGATCACCGCACGGGCCTGCTCCGCGTTCTTGGTGCCGAAGAAGTCGAAGCCGCCCTCGACGCGGGAGGCCGTACGGCGCTGCGCCGCGTACGGGGCCACGGCCGAGGGGGCACGGCGCGCCGGGACCGCGGAAGCCCCGGGAGCCTTCACAGCCGCCGGAGCGGCTGTGGCGGACGGGCCCGACGGGCCGCCCGGACGCGGGGGCAGCCCCTGCGTCCCCGCCTTACGGGCCAGCGCGTCCAGGGCCGCATGGGCGCGGGCGTAGCCGACCGAGGTGGGCGCGCCCGCGGAGTTGCGCTCCTGCGAGACGGCGGGGAGTTCCTTCGGCGGGAGGGCCGGGGCGGCGGCCGCCTCGATGGCCAGCAGCCGGCGGCCCTCCAGGGCGCTGGCGCGCTCGGTCTCGGCGGTCGCGTACCGCCGCAGCAGCGCGGCGTGCTCGCCGCGCAGCCCCGCCAGTTCGACCCGCTTGGCGCGCAGCTTGGTGTCGAGCCGCGCGCGCAGCATCCGGGCCTCTTCGAGGTCGGATTCGAGCTCGGCTATGCGCTCGTCCGTCTTCCACTCGTCCTTGATCCGCTCGCGCGCGAGCTCCGCGACGCGGCGGCCCGCCGAGCGGTCCCAGGCGCGCATGACGACGGCGCCGGCGACCCCGGCGGCGGCGGTGACGGCCACGAGCAGCCTCAACGCCATCGGTTCCGCGAGGAGCCAGGCCGCTGCGGCGCTGGTGACGGACACGCCTGCGACGGTCGTCGGCGTGAGCAGCCGGTGCAGGGGTTCGGGATTGCGGTGGCGTCCACGGGGCATGGCCCGAAATTTACAGGGCCGCGAGGTCAAGTGCAGTACCCGCCCGGCAATCTCTTTGCCGCTCTTCCCGGGCGGGTCTCCACATTTCTCACTCGACCCCGTGACGGCTACTTCTTCAGGAGGCCCTTGGACTCCAGATAGGCCTTCGCCACGTCCGCCGGCTTGGCGCGCTCCGCGTCGACCTTCCGGTTCAGATCGACCAGGTCGGCCGTCGTGAGCGCCTTGGTCAGCTTGTCGAGCGCGGCCGCCACCTCCGGGGCGCCCGCGTCCTTGGCGTTGACCACCGGCAGGACGTTGTCGGCGTTCTGGAGCTTCTTGTCGTCGTCCAGGAGGACCAGGCCGTAGCTGTCGAGCGTCGCGTCCGTGGTCGTGGTCAGCACGAGCTGGTCGGCGCCGTCCTTGACCGCCTGCTTGGCCTGCGGGGTGCCGACGCCCTTCGGGTCAATACCGGAAACCTGAATTCCGTATGTCTTCGTCAAGCCCGGTGCGCAGAACGGCCGGACGGAGCATTCGTCGCCCGCCGCGACCTTCACCTTCAGTCCGGACTTCCCAAGATCGGAAAGGGTCTTCAGGTTGTTCTTCTCGGCGAATTCCCGGGACACCGCGAATGCGTTCTGGTCGACCGCCGCCCCCGCGGGCAGCGCCTTGAGGCCGAGCGGGCCCGCGAGCTTGTCCAGGGCCGCCACCGTCGCGGCGACGTCGCTCGACGCGACCGGCTTCTCCTCGGGCGCCTTCGCACCGTTCACCTTGGCGTTGAGGAACTCCGCCAGCGTGGCCGCGTACTCCGGGACGACATCGATCTCGCCCTTCTCCAGCGACGGTTCGTACAGCTCGCGGTTGTTGACCGTCTTGACCGACGTGCTGTAGCCCGCGTCCTTGAGGACCTGCGCGTACAGCTCCGCCAGCACGTTCGACTCGGTGAAGCCGGCCGCGCCGATCACCAGGCTGCCCTTGGCGCCCCCCGAGCCGGAGGAGGACTCGGGGGCGGCCGAGCCACCGTCCTTGCTCTTCTCCAGGCTGTCGCCGCCGCACGCGGCCAGCGACACCGTCAGGGCGAGGGCGCCCAGGGACGCGCCGAGGACGCGCGTGGTCTTGGTCATGGAGATACTCCGTTCGAGGCGAGGGACAGGGATCAGCGGGACGTCGCGGACCTCGGCAGCAACCGGTCCGCCGCCACCAGCGCGCCCTCCACGAGCAGGGCCAGCGCCGCCACCAGCAGGGCGCCCGCGACGACCTGCGGGGTGTTGTACGTGTTGAAGCCGGCGGTGATGATCCGCCCGAGGCCGCCCTGGCCGACCATCGCGGCGATGGTGGCCGTGGCGACGACCTGCACGGCGCCCGAGCGCAGTCCGGTCATCACCAGGGCGCGCGCGAGCGGGAGTTCCACGCGCAGGAAGAGCTGACGGCCGGACATGCCCATGCCCCGGGCGGCCTCCACCACGGAGCGGTCCACCTCGCGCATGCCGACGTACGCGTTCGTCAGCAGGGGCGGTATCGCGAACAGCACCAGTGCGGCGATGGTCGGCAGATAGCCCGCGTTGCGCAGCGGGGAGACCATGAACAGCGCCAGCACCGCGAAGACGGGCACGGCCCGTCCGGCGTTGGAGACGTTGACGGCGAGGGCCCCGCCCTTGCCGAGGTGGCCCAGGAACAGGCCGACGGGCAGCGCCACCGCGCAGGCGATCGCCAGCGCGACCCCGCTCACGTAGACGTGCTCGCCGAGCCGGTGCCAGACGCCGCTCTCCCCCGACCAGTTGGCGCCGTTCGCCAGCCAGTCCCACGTCTGCGCCAGTACGCCCGCGCCCATGGCGTCAGGCCCCCTTCCCCGGAGCGGCCGGCCGGGCACCGGCCCGGGTCCACGGCGTGAGCAGCCGTCCCACGCCGAGCAGCAGCAGGTCGGCGACGAGCGCGAGCAGCACGCACAGCACGGAGGCGGTGAGCACCTGCGCCTTGAAGGAACTGTTCACGGCGGGGGCGATGAGGTTGCCCAACCCGCCCTTGCCGACGATGGAGCCGACCGTCGTCAGCGCGACCGTCGAGACCGTGGCGATCCGCACGCCGGCCAGCAGCGCGGGCAGCGCCAGCGGCAGTTCGACCTGCCACAGCAGCCGGCCCGGGCCGTACCCCATGCCGCGCGCGGCCTCCCGTACCTCTTCGGGGACGGCTTCCAGCCCTGCCAGCACGTTGCGGACCAGGATGGTCAGCGAATACAGCACCAGCCCGGTCACCACCAGCGCGGCGGACAGGCCGAAGAACGGCAGCAGCAGGGAGAACATGGCCAGCGAGGGGATCGTGTAGAGCAGGGTGGTGAAGGCCAGCACGGGCGCGGCCCAGCGGCGGCCGCGGCGGGCCAGCAGGGCGAGCGGAAGAGCCACCGCCAGGCCGATCAGCACCGACACGCCTGTGATCCAGACGTGTTCGAGGGTGGCGTCGGTGAGCTCCTGCGACCGGGAGGAGACGTAGTCCCAGCAGATCCAGTCGTTCGCCACCAGACAGCTCTGCGCGGCCATGCTCCTCACCCCCCGTCACCGAACACATGTGGGATCGACCTTAACCCCCGGCACTGTCAATGGCCGGAATCCTTCACATGGGAAACACGCTCTTCACCTTCGGGCCGGGACGGTAGGGAAGGATGGCGGTGTGATCCGATTCGAGCACGTGACCAAGCGGTACCCCGACGGGACGACAGCCGTCGAGGACCTGTCCTTCGAGGTGGCGGAGGGCGAGCTGATCACGCTCGTGGGACCGTCCGGCTGCGGCAAGACGACCACGATGAAGATGGTCAACCGGCTCATCGACCCGACCTCCGGCCGGATCCTCCTGAACGGCGAGGACATCGCGGCCGCCGACCCGGTCGAGCTGCGCCGCCGGATCGGCTACGTCATCCAGCAGGTCGGGCTCTTCCCCCACAAGACGGTGCTGGAGAACACGGCGACCGTGCCGCAGCTGATCGGCACCCCGAAGGCCAGGGCCCGCGCACGGGCGGCCGAGCTGCTCGAACTGGTGGGGCTGGATCCGGCCGTGTACGGGAGCCGGTACCCCGAGCAGCTGTCGGGCGGGCAGCGCCAGCGCGTCGGCGTGGCGCGCGCGCTCGCCGCCGATCCGCCGGTGCTGCTGATGGACGAGCCGTTCGGCGCGGTGGACCCGGTGGTGCGCGAGCGGCTGCAGAACGAGTTCCTGACGCTGCAGAAGACGGTGCGCAAAACGATCCTGCTGGTCACCCACGACCTGGAGGAGGCGATCCGGCTCGGCGACCGCATGGCGGTCTACGGGACGGGCACCATCGAGCAGTTCGCCCGCCCGGCGGCGGTGCTCGGGGCGCCGGCCACCGCGTACGTGGCCTCCTTCGTCGGCTCCGACCGCGGGCTCAAGCGGCTCGCGGTCACCGCCGTCGAGGCGGCCGACCTGTCGCAGGCGCAGGGCCCCGCCCCCGCGGCGTCCGTGGCGCTGGGGGCGACGCTGCGCGAGGCCCTCGCGGCCCTGCTCCAGGAGGATTCGGGCCGGATCGGGGTCACCGATCCGGACTCCGGCGCGCTGGTCGGCGTACTGACCCCGGAGGGCGTCCACCGGGCGCTGCGCCGGGCCCAGCTCCAGGAGGCGTAGGCCCCGGAAACGGCTGTGACCGGCCCCTGAGGGGGCCGGTCACGGGTTACTCGCGCTGCCGGTCAGACCTGTACGCCTCAGGCCTGGATGCGGCCGCTCATCCACATCAGCATGGGCGGGATCTCGCGCCGCCACGTGTTGAAGTTGTGGCCGCCGCTGTCGAGGATGATCGAGGAGACCCGGTCCGGGCCCTTCACCTTCTTGATGAACTTGCGGGTGTCCCCGAGGTTCGGCTCGCCCTTCTCGCTGCTCGTGACGAGGAAGGACGTACCGCTCGGCTTCTTGTTCTCGATGCTGTGCAGGACGTTCGCCCGCTTCTTGAGCTGCTCGTCCCCGTGGAACAGGTCACCGGTCGTCGGGTCGTCCGGGGCGTCGTAGTACGCGGACAGGCCGGCGGCCGCGCCGAAGGTCTGCGGGTAGTGCGCGGCGATCTTCAGGGCGCAGTAACCCCCCGTCGAGTTGCCGATGAAGCCCATGTTCTCCGGCTTCTTGCCGACCCGGAAGGTGCTCTGGATGGCCTGCGGCAGGTCCTGGCCGAAGAAGGTCTCGGTCTGGGGGCCATCGGGTATATCGACGCACTCGGTGTCACGCGGCGGCGCGACGGTCGGGCGCAGCATGACCAGGATCATCGGCTTCATCTTGCCGGCCTTGGACAGGCTGAAGGCCTTCATGGGGTAGTCGAGCCCTTTGATCAGGTTCTCGGCGGTGCCCGGATACCCCGTCAGCACGATGGACGCGGGGAAGTTCTGGTCCTTGTGCTGCGGCTGGAAGTATTCGGGCGGGAGCCACACGTAGCCGGGACTCGTTATCTTCGACTTCTGCCCCGTTATGGCAACCTTCAGGATCTGACCGCCGACCTGCGGCTTGGCACCACCGGGCACGTCAAGCTGCTGCTTGTCGACGACCTTGATGTCCTTGCTGTTCATCGAGTGGTCGACGACCTTGCCGATGGACGTCTCCTGGCCGAACAGGTCGGCCCAGGAGCCGTAGAAGAGGAACGACTTGTTAGCCGCGAGCCCCACAGCCGAGAACAGCGCCAGCTGGGTCGCCAGCAGCAGCCCGATCCGGCCGGCGAATGCGCGCCAGGTGCGGCCCGAGAGCTTCGGCCAGAGCCAGACCGTGGCCGCGAACAGCAGCACACCGGCGAGGATGGCCAGCGCCAGAACCGTAGTACTCGTGAGACCCATGAGCAGTCAGTCGACTTTCTGGTGGCAGGACAGTTTTTTTACGACGAAAGAGTGAACCCGCTCCTCGTCGCTGTCGTCCTAAGGGACGCACCACACACCGGAGGCTGTCGCAGCCTTCGGCCACATGATCTCTCGCGGAGCAACGGGAAGCGATGTCTAGCAGGATAGATGGCGATAAGTCGGGACAGGTTCCGAGCAGGGCCCGCCGAATCCTCCGAGGCCCACAGCCGGAGTCGGTGCCCGGACTGGTAGGTACGGCCGTCATGATCGTCGGCCTTCTGGACATCGCGGCGGGTGTCTTCCCGCGCTTCCGGTACAGCCGGATCCACGCGGTCGCCGAAGTGCTGCCGGTGTTCGGCCCCTTCGCGGCGGCCCTCGCCATCAGCGCGGGCGTGCTGCTCCTGTTGCTCGCGCACGGCCTCAAGCGGCGCAAGCGCCGGGCCTGGCGCGCGGCGGTGGTGCTGCTGCCCGCCGGCGCGGTGGCGCAGTTCGCGTACCGGCACTCGATCGTGGGCGTGGTCATCGCGGCGGTGCTCTTCGCGCTGCTGCTGCGCCATCAGGGTGAATTCAAGGCGCTGCCGGACCCCCGCAGCCGGTGGAAGGCCCTCACCAACTTCGTGCTGATGAGCGCCGGATCCATCGGCCTGGGCCTGGTCATCGTCAACTCCCACCCGAGCCGGGTCGTCGGCAACCCCGGACCGTACGAGCAGATCACCCACGTCATCTACGGCCTCTTCGGCTTCGAAGGCCCCGTGGACTACGCGGGGAAGGTGTCCTGGACCGTCGGCTACTCCCTCGGCGCCCTCGGCATGCTGACCGCCCTCACCACCATCTACCTGGCCTTGCGCCCCGAGCACCCGGCCGCGCGGCTGACCGCCGACGACGAGGCCAAGCTGCGCGAGCTGCTCGCCCGGCACGGCGGCCGCGACTCGCTCGGCCACTTCGCGCTGCGCCGCGACAAGGCCGTCGTCTTCTCCCCCAGCGGCAAGGCCGCCGTCACCTACCGCGTCGTCTCCGGTGTGATGCTCGCCTCGGGCGACCCCATCGGTGACGTGGAGGCCTGGCCGGGCGCGATCGAGCGGTTCATGGAGGAGGCCAAGGCCCACTCCTGGACCCCGGCCGTCATGGGCTGCAGCGAGACCGGCGGCGAGGTCTGGACCCGCGAGACCGGCCTGGACGCCCTGGAGCTGGGTGACGAGGCGATTGTCGATGTCAAAGACTTCTCCCTCTCGGGCCGCGCCATGCGCAATGTCCGCCAAATGGTGAAGCGCATCGAGCGCAACGGCTACACCACCAAAGTCCGCCGGGTCAGCGAGCTGACCGAGGAGGAGCTGGAGCAGGTGCGCGGCGCCGCCGAGGCCTGGCGCGGCACCGACACCGAGCGCGGCTTCTCGATGGCGCTGGGCCGGGTCGGCGACCCGGGCGACGGCGACTGCTTCATCGCCACCGCCCACCGGGTGGAGGAGGGCGACACGAGCCCCTTCGGCGACCTGAAGGCCGTGCTGCACTTCGTTCCGTGGGGCACGGACGGCATGTCGCTGGAGCTGATGCGCCGTGACCGCGCGGCCGACCCCGGCATGAACGAGCTGCTGATCGTGGCCTCCCTGGAGGCCGCCCCCGCGCTGAAGATCGAGAAGGTCTCCCTCAACTTCGCGATGTTCCGCTCGGCCCTCGCCCGCGGCGAGAAGATCGGCGCCGGCCCGGTGCTCCGGATGTGGCGGAACCTGCTCGTCTTCCTCTCCCGCTGGTTCCAGATCGAGTCGCTCTACAAGTTCAACGCCAAGTTCCGCCCGCGCTGGGAGCCCCGCTTCGTGGTCTTCCGCACCACCCGCGACCTGCCCCGCATCGGCTTCGCCGCGATGCAGGCCGAGGGCTTCGTGACGCTCGCCCTGCCGCGCCTGTTCGCCAGCCGCCGCCGGCCCAAGCCGGTCCGCGCCTGCGCCCACCACCAGGTGGCGGCCGTGCCCCAGCAGGCCGAACGCGAGGTCCAGGCCGCGTAGGCACCCGTACGAGCATCAGGGCCCCGTCCGCCGGAAGGCGCCGGGGCCCTGCCGTATCCAGGTCAGCCCTACCCTTGACCCATGAACACGAAGCGCGGAGCCACCGGCAGGGGCCGGGTCGCAGGTCTGCCGGAGTGGGACCGCTGCGGGGTCATGGGCGTCGTCAACGTCACCCCCGACTCCTTCTCCGACGGCGGACGCTGGTTCGACACCACCGCGGCCGTCAAGCGCGGCCTCGAACTCGTCGCCCAGGGCGCCGACCTCGTCGACGTCGGCGGCGAGTCCACCCGCCCCGGCGCCACCCGGGTCGACGAGGAGGAGGAGCTGCGCCGGGTCGTCCCCGTCGTGCGCGGCCTGGCCTCCGAGGGCGTCACCGTCTCCGTGGACACCATGCGCGCGGCCGTCGCCGCCCAGGCCGTCGCCGCCGGCGCGGCCCTGGTCAACGACGTCAGCGGCGGGCTCGCCGACCCCGGGATGATCGCGGCCGTCGCCGCGGCCGAGGTGCCCTTCGTGGTGATGCACTGGCGCGGTTTCAGCGCCGACATGAACAGCCTCGCCGTCTACGAGGACGTGCTCGCCGAGGTCACCACCGAGCTCCGGGCCCGCATCGACGCCGTCGTGGCCGGCGGTATCGCCCCCGAGCGGCTCATCGTCGACCCCGGCCTCGGCTTCGCCAAGAACGCCGAGCACGACCTGGCGCTGGTCGCCCACCTGGCCGAGCTGCGCGCCCTCGGCTTCCCGCTGCTGGTCGCCGCGTCGAGGAAGCGTTTCCTCGGCCGGGTCCTGGCCGGCGGGGCCGACGCCGCCCCGCCGCCCGCCCGCGAGCGCGACGCCGCCACGGCCGCCGTGTCCGCCATCGCCGCCCACCAGGGCGCCTGGGCCGTACGGGTGCACGAGGTACGGGCGACCGCGGACGCGGTTCGGGTGGCCCGCGCCGTGGAAGGGGCACTCTGATCCCCGTCAACCGAGAAGGAGCCACGTGAGCAGAACCGACATCGAAGCCGTCGAAGAGGTGAACACGGCCTTCTACGAGGCCATGGAGCGGGGGGACTTCGACTCGCTGTCGGCGCTCTGGCTGGAGGACGAGATCTCCTGCGTGCACCCCGGCTGGCCGGTGCTCTCCGGCCGCGGCGAGGTGCTCCGCTCGTACGCGCTGATCATGGCGCACACCGATTACATCCAGTTCTTCCTCACCGACACCAAGGTGGCCGTCATAGGTGACACCGCCCTGGTGACCTGTACGGAGAACATCCTCAGCGGCGGGCCCGCCGAGGACGGCGGGGAGCTCGGCCCGCTCGTCGGCCAGCTCGTCGTCGCCACGAATGTGTTCCGACGCACATCCGAGGGCTGGCGGCTCTGGTCCCACCACGGTTCTCCCGTCCTGACCGAATCCGACGAAGAGGACGAAGAGGACACCGCCTGACCCCCGTGGGCGGGGCCGCGGATATTTCGCAGGTAAATTCGAAGACGGACGACGCCGACCGCACTCGGCGTAGGCCCATGGTTTCGGGGAGTCCCGGACCGGAAGCACCTACGAAACAGGAGTGATTCGCGTGGATCGTGTCGCGCTGCGCGGCCTCAAGGCTCGCGGGCACCACGGCGTCTTCCCCCGGGAGCGCGAGGAAGGCCAGACCTTCATCGTCGACCTGGTGCTGCACCTCGACACCCGGCCCGCGGCGGCCGGGGACGACCTGGCGAAGACCGTGCACTACGGGGTCGTCGCCGAGGAGGTCGTCGACGTGGTCCAGGGAGAGCCCGTCGACCTGATCGAGACCCTCGCCGAGCGGATCGCCCAGCGGTGCCTCAAGCACGAAGCGGTGGCGCAGGTGGAGGTCGTCGTCCACAAGCCGGACGCCCCCATCACCGTCCCCTTCGACGACGTGACCATCACGATCACCCGGAGCCGCGCATGAACAACGGACTGAGCGCTCAGAGCGACCCCACCGTCCAGCCCGTCCCCGCCTCCGTCGTCGAGGCGGTCGACGCGGCGGACGTGACGCTGTCGAACCCGAAATGGGCCGTCATCGCGCTCGGCGCGAACCTCGGCAACCGGCTGGAGACCCTCCAGGGCGCCATCGACGCCCTCGGAGACACCCCGGGCCTGCGGGTCAAGGCCGTCTCCCCCGTCTACGAGACCGCGCCGTGGGGCGTCGAGCCCGGCTCGCAGCCCTCGTACCTCAACGCGGTCATCGCGCTGAAGACCACCCTGCCGCCGTCCTCGCTCCTGGAGCGCGGCCACGCCATCGAGGAAGCCTTCGACCGCGTCCGCGAGGAGCGCTGGGGGCCGCGCACGATCGACGTCGACATCGTCGCCTACGCCGACCGGGTCTCCGACGACCCCGTCCTCACCCTCCCGCACCCGCGCGCCCACCAGCGCGCGTTCGTGCTGGCCCCCTGGCACGACATCGACCCGGAGGCCCAGATCCCGGGCCACGGCCCGGTCGCCACCCTCCTGGCCGACATCGGCCTGAGCGGCGTGACGCCGCGCCCCGACCTGGAACTCCACCTCCCGGAGTAATCGTTACCCTGTGGACTGCTGACGGACGGCGCGGGAAGCGGGGAACGGGCAAGTGAAGCAACTGAGGCCGGCGGTCCTGGCGGGCATCTTCGTGGTCGCCGGGGTCCTGTCCTGGGCGGGCGCCCGCCTGTGGAACGCGTACGGCACGCTGCCGGGCGTTCCCCTGGCCGCGCCGATCGTCCTCGGGGTCATCGCGGTCGTCCTGCTGGCCACGGCCCTCTCGCTGCGCGCCCGCCTCAAGGCCCAGCGCGAGCGGCGCCCCGGGGCCAAGGGCGTGGAGCCGCTGATGGCGGCCCGCGCGGTGGTCTTCGGGCAGGCCAGCGCCCTGGTGGCGGCGCTGGTGGCGGGCATGTACGGCGGCGTCGGCGTGTTCCTGCTGACCGAGTCCCTCGACGTGCCCGCCCGCCGCGACCAGGCCTGGTACGCCGGCTTCTCGGTCCTGGCGGGCGTGGCGGTCATCGCCGCCGCCCTCTTCCTGGAGCACGTACTGAAGCTCCCCGAGGACGACGACACCCCGGAGGCGGCGGCCCGGGCCTGAGCCCGGGCCGGATCCACCCGGCACCACCGTGGGAGGCTCTAGCGGGCCATGATCAGGCTCATGGCTTCGTTGCGGGTCGCCGGGTCGCGGAGCTGGCCGCGGACCGCCGAGGTGATGGTCTTCGCGCCCGGCTTGCGGACCCCGCGCATGGTCATGCACATGTGCTCGCACTCGATGACCACGATGGCCCCGCGCGGATCCAGGATCTCCATCAGGGAGTCCGCTATCTGGGTCGTCAGGCGCTCCTGCACCTGGGGCCGGCGGGCGTAGACGTCCACCAGCCGGGCCAGCTTGGACAGCCCGGTGATCTTGCCGTCCGTGGACGGGATGTACCCCACGTGGGCCACGCCGTGGAACGGCACCAGGTGGTGCTCGCAGGAGCTCATGACCTCGATGTCCTTGACCAGGACCATCTCGTCGTGACCGATGTCGAAGGTCGTCGTGAGGACCTCCTCGGGCTTCTGGTACAGGCCCGCGAATATCTCCTTGTACGCCCGCGCCACGCGTGCAGGGGTCTCCAGGAGACCCTCGCGCTCCGGGTCCTCGCCGACCGCGATCAGGAGCTCTCGGACGGCCGCCTCGGCGCGCTTCTCGTCGAACTCGCCGATCGTGCCCTCGCCACCGGTCAGGGTCACTGGGTCGGTCATCTCATCCTCGTTCCTGTGTGCACCGCGCTCACGGCCGGTGAAAAAAGGGCCGCGCCCCCCAGGCTAGAACCTGGGGGGCGCGGCTTCCATTCCGGGTGTGCGCAGGTCACGGACTAGTCCGTGAGCTCCTCCGGGGCGGCCTCGGGGGCCTTCTCCACCGACACGGCCGTGGTGCCGTTGGCCGCGTTCGTCAGCTGGAGCTCCTTGGGAGAGAGCACCGGCGGACGGGTGGAGGGGGTGCGGCGGGCGGAACCGGTCCACGCGGGGCGGGCCGGACGCTTCACGATCGTGGAGAAGATCTCGGCGATCTGCTCCTTGTTCAGCGTTTCCTTCTCCAGCAGCGCGAGGACCAGGTTGTCGAGGACGTCGCGGTTCTCGACGAGGATCTCCCAGGCCTCGTTGTGCGCGGTCTCGATGAGCTTCTTGACCTCTTCGTCGACCAGCGCCGCGACCTCTTCCGAGTAGTCCCGCGGGTGCGCCATCTCGCGCCCGAGGAACGGCTCGGTGTTGTCGCCGCCGAACTTGATCGCACCGAGACGCTCGGTCATGCCGTACTGCGTGACCATGGCCCGCGCCGTGGCGGTGGCCTTCTCGATGTCGTTCGCCGCGCCCGTCGTCGGGTCGTGGAAGACCAGCTCCTCGGCCGCGCGCCCGCCCAGCATGTACGCCAGCTGGTCGAGCATCTCGTTGCGCGTGGTCGAGTACTTGTCCTCGTCGGGCAGGACCATGGTGTAACCCAGGGCCCGGCCGCGGGACAGGATCGTGATCTTGTGGACCGGGTCGGAGTTCGGGGAGGCCGCCGCGACCAGGGCGTGTCCGCCCTCGTGGTACGCGGTGATCTTCTTTTCCTTGTCCGACATGATCCGGGTCCGCTTCTGCGGGCCCGCCACGACGCGGTCGATCGCCTCGTCCAGCGAGTGGTTGTCGATCAGCTTCTTGTCCGAGCGGGCCGTGAGGAGCGCGGCCTCGTTCAGGACGTTGGAGAGATCGGCACCGGTGAAGCCGGGCGTGCGACGGGCGACGGCGCCCAGGTCGACGTCCGGGGCGACCGGCTTGCCCTTCTGGTGGACCTTGAGGATCTCCAGACGGCCCTGCATGTCCGGGCGGTCGACCGCGATCTGCCGGTCGAAGCGGCCCGGGCGCAGCAGCGCCGGGTCGAGGATGTCCGGACGGTTCGTGGCGGCGATCAGGATGACGCCGCCCTTCACGTCGAAGCCGTCCATCTCGACCAGCAGCTGGTTGAGGGTCTGCTCGCGCTCGTCGTGACCGCCGCCGAGGCCCGCACCGCGGTGCCGGCCGACGGCGTCGATCTCGTCGACGAAGACGATCGCCGGGGCGTTGGCCTTGGCCTGCTCGAACAGGTCGCGGACACGCGAGGCACCGACACCGACGAACATCTCGACGAAGTCGGATCCGGAGATCGAGTAGAAGGGCACACCGGCCTCGCCCGCGACGGCACGCGCGAGCAGGGTCTTTCCGGTGCCGGGCGGGCCGTACAGCAGCACGCCCTTGGGGATCTTGGCGCCGACGGCCTGGAACTTCGCCGGCTCCTGGAGGAACTCCTTGATCTCGTGGAGTTCCTCGACGGCCTCGTCCGAGCCCGCGACATCGGCGAACGTGGTCTTCGGGGTGTCCTTGGTGATCAGCTTGGCCTTGGACTTCCCGAAGTTCATGACCCGGGAGCCGCCGCCCTGCATCTGGTTCATCAGGAACAGGAAGACAACGACGATGAGGACGAAGGGCAGGAGCGAGAGCAGCACGCTCAGGAACGGGCTGGTCTTGTCCGGGGTGACGGAGTATCCGTCGTGGATCTGACCGGCTTCGTACTTGGTCTGGAGGTTCTGGGCGAGCTGGACGCCCTGTTCCCCGATGTAGTTGGCCTGGAACTTGGTGCCGTCGTGCTTGCCGAGCTTCTGGCCTTCGCTCAGCTCGATCTTGATCATCTGGCTGTCGCCGGTGGTCAGCTTCGCTGTCTCCACCTGGCCACTGTTGATCGCCTTGATGACCTCGCTGGTGTCCACCGACTTGTAGCCGCCGCCGGAGCCGACGACATTCATCAACACGACCACGGCGAGGACGGCCAGCACGATCCACATGACCGGCCCACGGAAGTATCGCTTCACGTCCATCCATACGGGGCGCCAGGCACCCCGTCCCTCCTGCCCGTAGGTAAATGCTGCTGTGAGTAAAGACTGTTCTTCGGAATGTACCCCTGAATTGTCACCCGCGGCCTCGTGGGACGGCTGACAAACCCGCCTTCCCCTGCTCCAACGGCGGGAATCGCCCCCAGGTTCCCCGGAGCGCGCCGGTTGTTCCCGGGGGCGGCGGCGGGATCAGCCGCCGTAGACGTGCGGGGCGAGCGTGCCCACGAACGGCAGGTTGCGGTACTTCTCCGCGTAGTCGAGGCCGTAGCCCACGACGAACTCGTTCGGGATGTCGAAGCCGACCCACTTCACGTCGATCGCGACCTTCGCGGCCTCGGGCTTGCGCAGCAGCGTGACGACCTCCAGGGAGGCCGGCTGGCGGGAGCCCAGGTTCGACAGCAGCCAGGACAGCGTCAGGCCCGAGTCGATGATGTCCTCGACGATCAGGACGTGCTTGTCCTTGATGTCGGTGTCCAGGTCCTTGAGGATCCGCACCACGCCGGAGGACTGGGTCCCGGCGCCGTACGAGGACACCGCCATCCAGTCCATGGTGAGCGGGGTGGACAAGGCGCGCGCCAGGTCCGCCATCACCATCACGGCGCCCTTGAGCACACCGACGATGAGCAGGTCCTTGCCCGCGTACTCCGCGTCGATCTTCGCGGCCAGCTCCGCCAGCTTCGCGTCGATCTCTTCCTTGGTGATGAGCACCGACTGGAGGTCGTTGCCCATGTCCTTCTCGTCCACCCGCATCACTTTCGTTGTCGGCCGGGGCTCCGGGGGGTGCCCCCGGAGGACTCAGCCGTGTTTCAGCACCAATCAGCCCTGCCGGATGACAAGTCTGCCACCCTGCCGCTGGGCCTCCACCCTGCCGGGCAGGTTGATGGCGCCCTGACCGCGCCATCCGGTGATGAGCCGGTCGACTTCCTCGATGTGGCGGGCGAAGAGGGAGCCCGCGGGAGAGCCCGCGGCGACCACGGCCCTGCGCAGCACCCGGCGGCGGACGGCCGGGGGCAGGGCGTACAGCTTGGCGCACTCCAGCCGGCCGTCCGCGTCCCGTACCCCGGTCTCCGCCTCGGCGGCCCAGGCGTCCAGGGCGTCGGCGTCGTCGCGGGAGAGCTGGGCGGTGCGGGCCAGTGCCTCGACGACCCCCTTGCCCAGCGCCTTCTCCAGGGCGGGCAGTCCCTCGTGGCGCAGGCGGGAGCGGGTGTAGGCGGGGTCGATGTTGTGCGGGTCGTCCCAGACGGGGAGGGACTGGACCATGCAGGCCTTGCGGGCGGTCTGCCGGTCGATCTGGAGGAAGGGCCGGCGGTAGCGGTGACTGCGGCCGGGTCCTCCGCTGACCTCCGCCATGCCGGAGAGCGAGCGGATGCCCGAGCCGCGGGCGAGGCCCAGCAGGACGGTTTCGGCTTGATCGTCCCGGGTGTGGCCGAGCAGCACGGCGGCGGCGCCGAGCCGGTCCGCGGCCTCGTCCAGGGCTCCGTAGCGGGCGTCGCGGGCGGCGGCCTCGGGTCCGCCGTCGCGGCCGACGCGCACGGCTACGGACTCCACCGGATCCAGGCGGAGCGCGGTCATGCGGGTGACGACCTCGGCGGCACGCAGGTCGGAGCCGACCTGGAGCCCGTGGTCGACGGTGATGCCGCCGGCGCGGATGCCGAGCTTGGGGGCCTCGAAGGCGAGGGCCGAGGCGAGGGCCATGGAGTCGGCGCCGCCGGAACAGGCGACGAGCACCAGGGGCGGGGTGCCGGCCGCGGTGCGGGGGCCGGCGCCGGGGGCGGCCCCGGACCGGGTCCGGGAGTCGGTGGGATCGGTGAGATCGGTGAGGACGTCGTGGAGTACGCGGCGGACCGCCAGGCGTATCGCCGCGACCGCTGGATGGGGACCCATGTCCGGTGCCCTTCGATGGAGTTCGGAGTTCGGATGCCGCGAGGCTTGCTCGGATCGAGATGTCACTCAGAGTGCGTTGATGGTGACAGAACCGAGCCGTTCCCCGAGCATCGCACGCCCTTCATGCGCTCACGGTCCCTCGGACGGGTGACGCTGCTTCCCCCAGAGGGACATGTTTACGCCTCTTCTCCCGGCGCCTTGCGGTGCACGCGGGCGACCCAGTCCGCGGGCTTGGCGATCTCGGCCCTGGTCGGCAGCGTGTTCGGGGAGGTCCACACCCGGTTGAAGCCGTCCATCCCGACCTGGTCGACGACGGCCCGCACGAAACGCTCGCCGTCGCGGTACTGGCGCAGCTTGGCGTCGAGGCCGAGGAGCTTGCGCAGGGCGACGTCGAGGCGGCCCGCGCCGCTGGCCCGGCGCTGCTGGAACTTCTCGCGGATCTCGGCGACCGAGGGCACCACCTCGGGGCCGACCCCGTCCATGACGAAGTCGGCGTGCCCCTCCAGCAGGGACATGACGGCGGTGAGCCGGCCGAGGATCTCGCGCTGCTCGGGGGTCTGCACCAGCTCGACGAGGGAGCGCCCCTCCTCCCCCCGCTCCGCGTCGGGGCGGGCGCCGGCGAAGGACTGGGCGGCGTCCCGGATGCGCTCCAGGATGGTCATCGGGTCGACCTCGGTGGCGCCGAGGAACGTCTGGATTTCGCCTTCGAGGTGGTCGCGGAGCCACGGGACGGCCGTGAACTGCGTACGGTGCGTCTCCTCGTGCAGGCAGACCCACAGCCGGAAGTCGTGCGGGTTCACCTCCAGCTCGCGCTCGACGTGCACGATGTTGGGCGCGACGAGCAGCAGCCGCCCTCCCCCGGCCGAGGCCGGCAGCTCGCGGGAGGCCGGCGCGAAGGTCTCGTACTGGCCGAGGACCCGGGAGGACAGGAAACTCAGCAGCATGCCCAGCTCGACGCCGGTGACCTTGCCGCCGACCGCGCCGAACACGGCCCCGCCGGGGGTGCCCGCGCGGCGCTCCTGCATCTTGCCGAGGAGCGGCTGGAGCAGCTCGCGGAAGCCGGCCACGTTGGCCTTGACCCAGCCGGCCCGGTCCACGACGAGGACGGGCGTGTCGGGGGCGGTGACCCCGTCGGGCAGCAGGCCGATCATCCGGGTGAACTCGCGTACGTGCCGTTCCGAGGTCCTGGCGTACCCGCGCAGCTCCGCGACGACGGCCCGGGCTTCGTCCCGGGTGACCTCCGGGCCGGGCCGCACCAGCCGGGTCGCGGTCGCCACCGCGAGGTTCCAGTCGACCATCTCCGCACCACTGATGCTCGTCATGCGTCAACGGTACGTGGACCGGGCGTCCGGCGGACCCCCTGCGGCCGGGTCCTGCCCTACGGTGTGGCCGCGACGGCCGCGGCCAGCCTGTCGAGGGCCCGCTCGGCGCCCTCGGGCCCGGGGCTGTTCGCGGTCAGGAAGGCGAAGGCGAGGACGCGGCCCGAACGGTCGACGACGGTTCCGGCGAGGGAGTTCACGCCGGTCAGGGTGCCGGTCTTGGCGCGGATGAGGCCCGCGGCCGGCGAGGTGCCGGCGTTGCGGGCGCGCAGCGTGCCGGTGAATCCGGCGACGGGCAGTCCGGTGAGGACCGGCCTCAGCTCCGGGCGCTGGGGGTCGGCGGCCTTGGTGAGCAGTCCGGTCAGCAGCCCGGCGCTGACCTTGTCGGCGCGGCCCAGGCCGCTGCCGTCGGCGAAGCGGGAGCCGGCCACGTCGACGCCGAGGGCGGCGAGCCGGGCGGTGACGGCCTTCTCGGCGCCCTCGAAGCTCGCGGGCTGGCCGGAGGCGAGGGCGGTGTGCCGGGCGAGGGCTTCGGCGATGTCGTTGTCGCTGTTGGTCAGCATCCGCTCGACCAGTCCGGCCACCGGGGTGGAGAGGGTCGCGGCCAGCGGCTGGGCGCCCGCGGCGGCCTTGGCCCGGGCCGGTTCGCCGGTGACCTTGATGCCGCGTTCGGCGAGGAGGGTGCCGAAGGCGCGGGCCGCGTCCTCGGAGGGGGTCTCGGTCCGTTCCACGGGCCCGGAGGCCGAGTCATCGGGGCGCCCCTCGTCGGCCGTCAGCGCGGTCACGGGGGCGATGTTGGGGTTGTCGCCGATGGGGTGGCGGACGGGGCCGGTGTAGAGGCTGTCGTCGTAGCCCAGGGTCACGGTGTCGGTGCCGGCGGCCTTGAGGGCCCGGGCGGTGTCCGCGGCGAGGACGATCAGGCTGCCGCCGGCACCGGCGGGGCCCTTCTTCTTGGCGGTGAGGGAGGGATCGCCGCCGCCGACCAGGACGATCTGTCCGGGGCCCGCGCCGGGCACGACGGTGGTCCGGATCCGGTGCTCGGGCCCGAGGGCGGCCAGCGCCGCGGCCGCCGTGGCGATCTTGATGGTGGAGGCGGGGGTCATCGGGTCGCTCGCGCCGGTCTCGAACAGCACCTGCCCGGTGGCGGTGTCGACGACGGAGGCGGTACGGACGGTGCCGAGGGCGGAATCGGCCAGCAGCGGCTTCAGGGCCGCGGCGAGGCCCTCGGAGCCGTCGGCGGCCTGCGGGGCCGCGGGCTGCGTGCGCGGGGCTCCGGGGCCGATCGCGCCGAGCACCCCGGGGGCGCTGGGGGCGGCCTGCGGCAGGGGGCCGGCACCGTGATCTGCGCCACCCGTACGGCCCCAGGAGGCGGCGCTGACCCGCTCGGCCTTACGCTGGCCGGAGTCCCAGGGACCGGCGGCGGCCGCCACTGCCACCGACAGGGCCAGGCCGGCGACGGCCGAACCCGCGATGAGCTGCCACGTCTTGACCAATGGCACCTCGGACCAGCCCCTTTCGCGATCACACATATGCGTGAGGGACACTTAACCACTGCGTCTTGCCGCGAGCATGGCACCCACCCCGCTGGGGTGGGCCGGACGCGCGCGTATTGAATCAAATGCGGTCCCGAGGCGATTCGGACCGCTGAAGCTGATCATGGAGGAGCAGGACGTGGAGTTCGACGTCACCATCGAGATCCCCAAGGGTTCGCGGAACAAGTACGAGGTGGACCACGAGACCGGCCGGATCCGTCTGGACCGTCGCCTCTTCACCTCGACCAGCTACCCGGCCGACTACGGCTTCGTCGAGAACACCCTCGGCGAGGACGGCGACCCGCTGGACGCGCTGGTCATCCTTGACGAGCCGACCTTCCCGGGCTGCCTGATCAAGTGCCGCGCCATCGGCATGTTCCGCATGACGGACGAGGCGGGCGGCGACGACAAGCTGCTGTGCGTGCCGGCCTCCGACCCGCGTGTCGAGCACCTGCGCGACATCCACCACGTGTCCGAGTTCGACCGCCTGGAGATCCAGCACTTCTTCGAGGTCTACAAGGACCTGGAGCCGGGCAAGTCGGTCGAGGGCGCGAACTGGGTCGGCCGCACCGAGGCCGAGGCCGAGATCGAGGCCTCGTACAAGCGCCTGGAGGCGCAGGGCGGCCACCACTAGGCTCCGCCGGTGAGCGGGGTCGGCGGGATCCGACCCCGCCCCTATCGGCATGACAGCGGGCGGTACCCCCGACGGGGGTGCCGCCCGCTGCGCGTCGTCCGGGGCCGCGCGCCGCGCACGGCCGCCGCGGCCCGCTTTGGCCACGGATGAAACGGTTCCGCATACTGATACTCCGGGTGATCACGAACTGGAGGGGCGCGTGGCGGAGGCCGATGGGGCAGAGGACAGGAAGCCCCAGTCCGACGAGGCGCACAGCGCCTTCACGCCGCCGCCCGGGATGGAGCCGGAGGTCCCCGACGAGGACCAGCCCACCTCGGAATTCGCCCGTCCGGCAGGCGCCGAGCCGCCCCACCTGGAGCCCGGGGGCTCGGCCTTCGCGACGCCGGCCACCTACAGCGCCGCGCACTCCCCGCCCGCCTACACCCCCGGCCACGGCTTCCCCGTCGCCAAGCTGACGGAGTCCCCCTGGCAGGACCGCATGCGCACGATGCTGCGCATGCCGGTCGACGTGCGTCCCGTACCGGACCTCGTGCAGCGGCCGAGCGAGACCGGGCCCGCCGTGGGCCGCGTGCTCGACCTGACCCTGCGCATCGGCGAGCTGTTGCTCTCGGGCGGCGAGGGGTCCGAGGACGTGGAGGCCGCGATGTTCGCCGTGGCCCGCTCGTACGGGCTGGACCGGTGCGAGCCGACCGTCACGTTCACGATGCTGTCGATCACCCACCAGCCCTCCCTGGTCGACCACCCGGTCTCCGCGAACCGGACCGTACGCCGCCGCGGCACCGACTACACCCGCCTGGCGGCCGTGTACCGGCTGGTGGCCGACCTCAGCACCCCCGAGACCGACGTCTCGCTGGAGGAGGCCTACCGGCGCCTCGCGGAGATCCGCCGCAACCGGCACCCGTACCCCACCTGGGTGCTCACCGCCGCCGCCGGACTGCTCGCGGGGGCCGCCTCCGTCCTGGTCGGCGGCGGGGTGATCGTCTTCTTCGCGGCGGCCCTCGGGGCGGTCCTCGGGGACCGGCTGGCGTGGCTGAGCGCCGGGCGCGGGCTGCCGGAGTTCTACCAGTTCGTCGTCGCCGCGATGCCGCCCGCCGCGTTCGGGGTCGCGCTCAAGCTCGCCGAGATCGAGGACATCAAGGCCTCCGCGGTGATCACCGGCGGGCTGTTCGCGCTGCTGCCCGGGCGGGCCCTGGTCGCGGCCGTCCAGGACGGTCTGACCGGCTACTACATCACCGCGTCCGCCCGGCTGCTGGAGGTCATGTACCTCTTCATCGGCATCATCATGGGCGTGCTGGTCGTGCTCTACCTCGGGCTCCAGCTGGGCGCCTCCCCCAAACCGGAGGAGGTCCTCCAGATCACCCAGCGGCCGCTGATCCAGATCGCGGCCTCGATGGCGCTGGTGTTCACCTTCGCCATCCTGCTCCAGCAGGAGCGCTCCACCGTCTGGATAGTGACCCTCAACGGCGGAGTGGCGTGGGTGACCTTCGGGGCCCTGCACTACGCGGGCGGGATCCCTCCCGTGCCGTCCACCGCCGTCGCGGCCGGGCTGGTGGGCCTCTTCGGGCAGCTCTTCTCCCGCTACCGCTTCGCGTCCGCGCTGCCGTACGTGACGGCCGCGATCGGGCCGCTGCTGCCCGGCTCGGCGACCTACTACGGGCTGCTGCTCATCGCCGAGGACCGGCTGAACGAGGGGCTCGGCTCTCTCGTGAACGCCGCGGCCATCGCCCTGGCCATCGCGATCGGGGTCAACCTGGGGTCGGAGACCTCCCGGCTGTTCATGCGCATCCCGGGGGCCGCGAGCGCCGCCAAGCGCGGCGCCGCGAAGCGGACCCGCGGCTACTAGCCTGCGGCCGGGGCCGGGGCTGCGCCCCGTGCCCCCGCCTCACCACCTCTAGCGCTTGGCGTGGCGGCCGCGCTGCGGGCCCGCCTCCTCGGCCGCGCCGACGGCCGCGGCACCGGCGCCGGCCGCCTTGCCCTCCTTGCGGGCCTTGAGGACCTCGAAGATCACCGGGATGACCGACAGGAGCACGATGCCCACGAGGATCGCCTCGACGTTGGTCTTGATGAACTCGATCTGTCCGAGCCAGTAACCCGCGACCGTGACGCCCGCGCCCCAGCCGATGCCGCCGATGATGTTGTACGTCAGGAAGGTGCGGTACTTCATCGAGCCGGCGCCCGCGACCATCGGCGCGAAGGTGCGGATGATCGGCACGAAGCGGGCGAGCACGATGGCCTTCGGGCCGTGCTTGTCCATGAACTCGTGCGCCTTGTCGAGGTTCTCCCGCTTGAAGAGCTTCGACTTCGGCCGGTTGAAGATCTTCGGCCCGAAGAACTTGCCGATCAGGTACCCGACCTGGTCACCGATGATCGCGGCGGCCACGATCAGGGTGCAGACCAGCCACAGCGGCTGCTTGATGTACTGCCCGTCCGCGACCAGCAGACCCGCCGTGAACAGCAGGGAGTCGCCCGGCAGGAAGGCGAAGAGGCCCGACTCCGCGAAGACGATGACCAGGATGCCGATCAGGCCGAAGTGCGAGATCAGATAGTCCGGGGTGAGCCACTCAGGGCCGAGCGCAAGCGTATACACGGGTTCCGGGCTCTCCTGGATCAGGGGGTGTGCGGCGGGGCGGGCGGTTTCAATTATCAACGCACACGACCCCCGCCCGGTTCCAGGGACCGGACGGGGGCCGTGTGCGGCCTTCCGCTCGCGCCGCGCCTACGCCTTGCGCACCGCGTTGGCGAGGATCGCGTCCCGCAGGTGCTCGGCGAAGCCCGGCTTCATCGCGTCGTAGTGCTGCTTGAACCGCTCGTCCGACACGTACATCCCGCCGAGACCCGTGTGGATCTCGTACGAGCAGTCGTAGAACCACGTGCTGATGTGCCGGCGGTGCTCCTCGGCCAGGTCCATCGCGCGCTCGCCGTCCGCGGGCTCGCCCGCCTCCAGGAGGGCCGTGTACCGGGCCCCCCAGTCGGCGGCCTCGTCCTGGATCCGCTTCCAGTCGTCCTTCGTGTAGGACGCGGTCCTGCGCTGGGACTGCGCGTAGGCCTCGGTGGCGCCCCAGCGCTCCTCGACCTCCTGCGCGTACTGCTCCGGGTCGTTGTCCCCGAAGACCTCGAACCTCTCCTCGGGCGTGAGGTTGATGCCCATCTTCTTCGCCTCCATGGCGTGCTCAACGGCCTTGGCCATCTGCTGGAGCCGGGCGATCCGGTCGGTCAGCAGGGCGTGCTGCCGGCGCAGATGCTCCCGCGGATCCGATTCCGGGTCGTCCAGCAGGACCGCGACCTCGTCGAGGGGGAAGCCGAGCTCCCGGTAGAACAGGATCCGCTGCAGCCGGTCCAGGTCGGCGTCGTCGTACCGCCGGTGACCTGCGTGGCTGCGGCCGCTCGGGGAGAGCAGGCCGATCTCGTCGTAGTGGTGCAGGGTCCGCACCGTGACTCCGGCGAATCCGGCGACCTGGCCCACGGAGTAGCCCATCGCTTCCGCTCCTCTGGTTGGGTACGCCCTTCACTGTGGTCCCTCACGCCGCGTGAGGTGCAAGTCCCCGCCGGAGGGTCAGCCCATCGCCTTGGTGCCGTCGAGGGACTCGCGCACGATGTCCGCGTGGCCGGCGTGCCGGGCGAACTCCTCCACCAGGTGCAGGAGCATCCAGCGCATCGAGACCTTCCCGTCCTTGGGGAACCAGGGCGCCGGCGGCAGCGGGAAGGTGTCGTCCAGGCTGGGGACGGCGGCGATGAAGGCCTCCGTCTCCTGGCGGACCTCGTCCCAGAACGCCAGCACCGCCGGGACGGACTCGTTCTCGACCAGGCGGAACATCTCGTCCCGGGTCTCCTGCGTACGGTGGCGCTCGTTCGGCCGCTGCTGCGCCATACGCAGCCAGGCCAGCTCGACCTCCGCCACGTGCTTGAGCACCCCGGACAGGGTCAGCTCGCTGGCGCTGGGGCGGCTCGCGGCCTGCTCCTCGCTCAGGCCGAGCAGGCTTTCGCGGATCGCCGTGCGCTGGGCCTCGACGAAGGACAGGAGCGTGCCGCGCTCGTCGCCGGGAACCTCGGTGGAAATCTGGGCCATGACCAACCGCCTCATGCGTGTGGGGTGTTGCCCCCGGACGGGGGCTTCTTCCTGACACCTCACACGCTACAAACCATTGCGGTCAGATCCTGTCCTCGATCTGTTTTTCGGCCGTCAGTTGGCGGAGATCTCCCCATCCGGGCGGATCGCCGGCAGGGCGGTGGCGGGCTGGGGGAGCAGGGCCTTGGACAGGTCCTGCTTCCCCGTCGGGTCGAGCCCGTACATCGCCTCGTAGATCTTGCGGACCGCCGGTCCGGAGGCGCCGGAGCCGGTGCCGCCCTGGGAGATCGTCATGATGATCGCGTAGTCCTCGGTGTACGAGGCGAACCACGAGGTCGTCTGCTTGCCCTGGACCTCCGCCGTGCCCGTCTTGGCGTGCATCGGGATCTGCTTCTGCGGCCAGCCGCCGAAGCGCCAGGCGGCGCTGCCGTTGGTGGCCACGCCGGCGAGGGCCTCGTCGATGTCGTCGCGGGTCTTCTCGTCCATCGGGAGCTTGCCCCGCACCTTGGGCGCGATCTCCTGGACGGACGTCCCGTCGGCGCTGACGATGGCCTTGCCGACGCTGGGCTGGTGGAGGGTGCCGCCGTTGGCGATGGCCGCGTAGACGGAGGCCATCTGGACCGGGGTGACCAGGGTGTCGCCCTGCCCGATGGAGTAGTTGATCGCGTCGCCCTCGCGCAGCTGGTTGCCCTGGCGGCAGTTCTCGTAGGCGATCTTCTCGGCGAAGGTGCCGTTCTTCTTGCCGTCGCGGCACCAGGCGGCCTTGTTCGCCTCGAAGAAGTCCTGCTTCCACTTGCGGTCGGGGATCCGGCCGGTGACCTCGTTGGGCAGGTCGATGCCGGTGGCCTTGCCCAGGCCGAACTCGTGGGCGGTCTTGAAGAACCAGTCGTTGGGGGGCTTCTTCGGGTTGATCCCGCCGTCCTTCTTCCACTCCTGGTCCGCGATGGAGTAGTAGACGGTGTCGCAGGAGACCTCCAGGGCCCGCCCGATGGTGATGTCGCCGTGGCCCTGGGACTCGAAGTTCGTGAAGGTCTGGTTGCCGACCGAGTACGAGCTGGGGCAGGGGTAGCGGTTGTTGAACGGGTACCCGGCGTTGACCGCGGCAGTGGAGGTGACCACCTTGAAGATGGAGCCGGGCGCCGCCTGGGCCTGGATCGCCCGGTTCAGGAGCGGATAGTTCGACTCCTTGTCGGTGAGCCCCGCGTAGTCCTTGGCGGAGATGCCGCCCACCCAGGCGTTCGGGTCGTAGGTCGGGTTCGAGGCCATCGCCACGACGCGGCCGGTCTTGGTCTCCATCACCACGACGGCGCCCGAGTCGGCCTCGTAGTTCCTGCGGGTGTTCTTGTCGTACGTCTTGCGGGCCTCGACCATCGCGTTGTTCAGCTCGCGCTCGGCGACCGCCTGCACCCGGGAGTCGATCGAGGTCACGACGTTCGAGCCGGGCTGCGCCGGGTCCGTCTGCCCCTGCCCGATGACCCGGCCCAGGTTGTCCACCTCGTAGCGGGTGATGCCGGCCTTTCCGCGCAGCTCCTTGTCGTACGTGCGCTCCAGGCCGGAGCGGCCGACCTGGTCGGAGCGCAGGTACGGGGAGTCGGACTTCTTGGCCTTGGCGATCTCCTCGTCGGTGACCGGCGAGAGGTAGCCCAGCACCTGGGAGGTGTTGGCCTGGTCCGGGGCCGCGTACCGGCGCAGGGCGGTCGCCTCGGCCGTGATGCCCGGGAAGTCCTCGGGGTGCTCGCGGATCTGCAGGGCCTGCTCGGTGGTGGCCTCGTCACTCACCGGGATCGGCTGGTAGGGGGAGCCGTTCCAGCAGGGCTGCTTGGTCTTGGCGTCGCAGAGCCGGACCTTGTCGATGACCTCCTGGGCGTCCATGCCCAGCACCTCGGCGAGGCGGGTCAGGACGGACCGGCCCTTGTCCTTCATCGTGAGCAGCTCGGTACGGCTGGCGGAGACCACGAGGTGGGTCGCGTTGTCGGCCAGCGGGACCCCGCGCGCGTCGAGGATCGAGCCGCGCACGGCGGGCTGGACGACCTGCTGGACGTGGTTGTTCTTCGCCTCGTCGGTGTACTCCTGGCCATTGCGTATCTGGAGGTACCAGAGGCGTCCGCCCAGGGTGAGCAGCAGCGAGAAGACCACGATCTGGATGACGACGAGCCGGTTCTGGACCCGAGGGGTCCGGCCGGTCTCCGGTATGTTGCTCAACTTGCTCTCCCCCGGACGCATGCCGTACGCCCGGCTGAGTCTAGAACGGGAAGTGGGTCCGCCCGTGCTGCACCGAGATCCACTTCTGGGTGGTGAAGGCGTCGACCGTGGCCTCGCCGTTCAGACGGCCCAGGCCGGAGGCCTTCTCGCCGCCGAAAGCGGCCAGGGGCTCGTCCCCGATCGTGGAGTCGTTGACGTGGATCATGCCCGTCTCGATCCGCTGGGCGAAGCGCACGCCCCGCTCCACGTCCCGGGTGTGCACGGCGCCGCTCAGCCCGTACGGGGTCGCGTTGGTCAGCCGTACGGCCTCGTCCTCGCCGTCGAAGACCACCAGCAGGGCCACCGGGCCGAAGATCTCCTGACCCAGCAGCGGGGAGTCCTCCGGGAGGCCGGCCAGGACGGTCGGCTCGACGAGGTTGCCGCGCGTAGAGCCCCGTACGAGCGCCTGCGCGCCCTCTTCCATGGCCCGGTCCACGAGCGCGGTCAGGGCGTCGGCCTGGAAGGAGTTGATCAGCGGGCCGATGTGGGTGTCGGCGTCGTGCGGGTCGCCCGTCCTCAGGCCGCGCACGCGGGCGGTGAACTTCTCCGTGAACTCCTCGGCGACGGAGGCGTCGACCAGGATCCGGTTGGCGGCCATGCAGACCTGGCCCTGGTAGACGAAGCGGCTGAAGACGGCCGCCTCCACCGCGTAGTCCAGGTCGGCGTCGTCGAGGACGACGAGCGCGCTGTTGCCGCTGAGCTCCAGGACCGTGCGCTTGAAGTGGCGCGCGGCGACGGCCCCGACGTGCCGGCCGACCCGGTCCGATCCCGCGAAGGAGATGACCTTGGGGACGGGGTGGGTCAGGAGCGCGTCGCCTATCTCGGCGATGTCGGTGACGAGGACGTTCAGCAGACCGGCGGGCAGTCCGGCGTCCTCGAAGATCTTGGCGATGACGCCGCCGCCGACCACGGGCGCGTTCTGGTTCGGCTTGATCACGACCGCGTTGCCCAGCGCCAGGGCGGGGGCGACCGACTTCAGGGTGACCAGGAAGGGGAAGTTGAAGGGGCTGATCACGGTGACCACGCCCACGGGCAGGCGCTGGACCCGGTTCTCCTTGCCCTCGACCGGCGAGGCCAGGATCCGGCCCTCGGGCCGGACGGCGAGCTGGATGGACTCGCGGAGGAACTCCTTGCCGAGGTGGACCTCGTACTCGGCCTTGGGACGGGTCCCGCCGAGCTCGTCGATCATCGCCTCGATGATCTCCTTCTCGCGGAGCTCGGTGATCCGCAGGGCGCGCTCCAGGACCGCGCGTCTCGTGTAGGGGCTGGTGGCGGCCCATTCCCTCTGGGCGCGCTCGGCGCCGCGGTAGGCCTGGTCCACCTGCTCGACGGTGGCCACGGTGATGGCCGCGAGCTTCTCCCCGTTGTACGGGTTCACGTCGATGATGTCCCACGAACCGTTGCCGGCCAGCCATTCGCCGTCGATGTACTGGTGAGCCAGGTCGCTGAATATGGACATGCCATCCCTTACTGCGAGCGCGCACCCGTGCGCTGCACCGGAGACCGATCGGTCATGCACTGATCAGGCGTCATACTACGTGCGAATCAAGACAGTTGGAGCAGGCCACGAAGAAGATCCCTGGTCCTGTCCGCGTCAGGGCAGTCGGCCTGGAGGCGCTCCATCGCCCGCCCGTACTGCCCCACTTCCTCGTCCTTGTCCAGGTAGAGGGCGCTGGTGAGCTGTTCCAGATAGACGATGTCCTGGAGGTCGGACTCGGGGAAGCGCAGCAGGGTGAAGGCTCCGCTCTCGCCCGCGTGGCCGCCGAAGGAGAAGGGCATCACCTGGAGCTGCACGTTGGGCCGCTGGGAGACCTCGATGAGGTGCTCCAGCTGACCACGCATGACCTCGCGGTCGCCGTACGGGCGGCGCAGGGCGGCCTCGTCGAGGACGGCGTGGAAGACCGGGGCGTTCTCGGAGACGAGGACCTTCTGCCGCTCCAGGCGCAGGGCCACGCGGCGGTCGATCTCGGCGGCGGTGGCGCCGGGCATGCCGCGGCTGACGACGGCGTGGGCGTAGGCCTCGGTCTGCAACAGACCGTGGACGAACTGGACTTCATAGATCCGGATGAGCGACGCGGCGCCCTCCAGACCGATGTACGTCTGGAACCAGCCGGGCAGCACGTCGCCGTAACTGTGCCACCAGCCCGTCGCGTTGGCCTCGCGGACCAGCCCCAGGAGCGACTCGCGCTCGGTGCTGTCCGTGACTCCGTAGAGCGTGAGGAGGTCCTCGACGTCTCTGGCCTTGAAGCTCACCCTTCCCAACTCCAAGCGGCTGATCTTCGATTCGGATGCGCGGATCGAGTAGCCGGCCGCCTCACGGGTGATGCCGCGGGATTCTCGGAGTCGCCTGAGCTGGGAGCCCAGCAGGATGCGGCGCACCACAGAACCGCTTGCCTCTGCGGTCACTAGTACTGCCCTCCCCATCGCGTGGATGTGCGCGTGGCGTGCGCGTGTGCTCCCCCGTAGCCTCCGGCACGGCTCCCCGGTGGGGGAAGTCCGTACCCAGAGGCCGCAGTCTGCCACCAAAACGCATCGGCCCGTACTCGTTCTGTAACGGAATCCGGCCTCCGGGAAAAGAAGTGCGCAGGGATGCGTAGGAAGAAATGAGCAAGAACCGTCACGGGAGCGGACAGGTCCGGCGCGTGCACGTGCATCTGCCCTTGCATCCGGCTCCGCCATTCGGAACGATGGTCCCCGCGCACCTGCGTGCTCTTAGCGCCGGAGCCGGACCACCCCGCAGTTCTTTCTGGACGGAGTTGACCGCTCCGCCCGCGAATCCCGGGAGTGCCTCGCATGGGGACGAATGGATCGACCATGCTCGAGCCGTTACGGCAGGGGCTGCCCCCGGTCGACCCCACGGCCGTCTCCGGGTCCGCCTCATGCGCCCTGCCCGCCCGTTACGAGGCGGTGCGGGGAGCGCGCTCCTTCTGCCGGTCGACCCTGTCCCAGTGGGGTCTCGACGACCGCTTCGACGACGTGGCCCTGGTCGTCTCCGAACTCGTCACCAACGCGCTGCGCCACGCCCTGCCGGACGACGCGCGGGGCGCGGACGCCGAGTCGGAGCCGTCGGTACGGCTGCACCTGATGCGGTGGAGCACCCGGCTGGTGTGCGCGGTGCGCGACCCGAGCGAGGACCGGCCCGGCGGGGCGTTCTCCCCGGAGCGCACCGAGGAGAACATCGACCTGGAGTCCGGCCGCGGGCTCTTCCTGGTGGACTCCTACAGCGACAGCTGGGGCTGGCACCCGCTCGCGGGGCGGCTGACCGGGAAGGTGGTCTGGGCGCTGTTCCTGCTCCAGGACTGAACCGCGGCGGGGGCGGGGGCCGGAGCACGGAACGCACTCGGAGCGACGCACCACGACGACTGGCCGGGACCGATCATTGCGATCAGTCCCGGCCAGTGCACGTGCATGGCTTGATGGATGCGCTGTTCCCTCAGCCGATCAAGTGATCGAACTCGCCGTCCTTGACGCCCAGGAGCAGGGCCTCTATCTCGGCCGGCGTGTAGACGAGCGCCGGTCCGTCGGGGAAGCGCGAATTGCGCATCGCCACCTCGCCCCCCGGCAGCTTGGCGAACTCCACGCAGGAACCCTGCGAGTTGCTGTGTCTGCTCTTCTGCCACGTCAGCTCATACAAGGAAGCGAGCTCGGCACCTGCCATCCCGTTGTACGCGTGGTCCACAGGAAGCCCCCGATAGTGCAGATGTCAACTCCACCGGATCATAGCTGTGTTCACTTGCTGCTGCACGGGCAGATGCACGTGCACGCGGGGTGGTGCGTTGATCACAGACAGGTCCACCCGGACCGCCCGAAAGGCGGAACACCCACGTCTTTGTTCTAGTCGCCTTGACGGTGGTGTTCGGTTGCAGGTCGGGCGCGGGAAATCGCCTCAGGGCAGGGACTTCCGCCCGCGCCCCACGTGCGCGCGGTCGGCGGCCGCCGTGCCGTCCTCCCAGCCCGCGTGGTCGGTGGCGCCGCGCAGGCGGGTCGTCGTGGTCCTGGGGAACATCTCCTCCGCCCGGGAGGTGACCGCCACGTCGCGGGCCACCAGGGCCGGCAGGTTGTCGGGGGCCTGCGTGGCCGCGTGCTCGGCCGTCTCGGCGAGCCGCTGGCCGAGCCGGCTGGCGTAGGCGAGGAGGAAGGACTGCCTGAAGGTCTTCGTCCGCTTGCGCCCGCCCGAACGCTGGGCGGCCTCGGCCCGGGTCATCGCCGCCGTGCCCTGTACGAGGAGCGAGGTGTACAGCAGCTCCACCGCCTCCAGGTCGCTCTCGAAGCCGACCACCGTGGAGAACTCGAACCCGCTGTTCCACACCGCCCGGCAGCGGTTGGCCGTGGCCACCGCGTCGAGCAGCACCGCCTTGGCCTCCTCGTACGGCGGCTCGACCCCGATCCGGCAGGCGGCGGGGACCTGGGCCGGCCCCTTGCCGCTGGCCACGAGCACCGCCTCGTCGACGGTGTGCCGGGCCATCAGCTCCTGGGCCTTGGCGCTGAGCGCCTCCGCCTCCTCCGGGAAGGTGGTCGCCTCGGCCTTGGCGAGCAGGGCCCGGATCCGGCCGAGCATGCGCGGCTCGATGTGGGCGTGCTCGGCGAGGGCGTCGACCGGGTCGCCGGGAAGCGGACCCACCGGCTCGATCGAGGGCAGCCGGATCAGCAGCCGCAGAACCTCCAGGAAGGCGGTCGCCAGGGTGAACCGGTCCGCCCTCTCGCGCTGCGCGAGCTGCTCGGCGTACGCGTCGTCGCCCGTCCACCAGACCTCGGTGTCGTGCCACCGCTCGGGCAGCCGGGCGTAGCGGCGCGCCTCGGCCGCGATCAGGTCCCCGGTGATCCGCACGTGCCGCTCGTCGAGGTCCCGGCGCACGAGCCGCAGCACGTCGGCCGGCTGCCAGCCCCGCTCCCAGCCCTGCCGTACGTACGCCTCCCCGCGCGCCAGCAGCTCCCGCCCGACCCCGGCCCAGCGCCCCTGCTCGGCGACGAGCAACGAGGCCCCGGTGTCCAGCCCGGCGTCGTCCTGGGCGTAGAGGGCGGCGGCGAAAGCTCGGTCGACGGTCTCGGCTAGGTCTCTCACACCCATCAGCTTGGCATGTCCGCCTTCGCGTCCCCTTCCCGGCGGGCGGCCTCGATGTGCGGGCGGTGCGCGAGCGCCTCGACCAGGCCGGTCAGACTGCGGCCGAGCTCGGTCCCCATCCCCCGGCCCGGCACAGCAGGGGACGCACCCTGACCCGACACGGCGGCCCGCCCACACCATCCAGCCCCGCCGCACCATCCAGCCCCGCCGCACCCTCCAGCGCCGCCGCACCATCCAGCCCCGCCGGCGTTTGAGGCGCGGGGGCCCGGGGGCGGCGCCCCCGGCAACGGCGCCGCACCGCACCGCGCAGCGAACGGCACCGGCCCGGCACCCCGGCTCTGTCAGACCCCGGTGGGACACTCGCACCCGTGAGCGAAACACCCGGACGCTGGGCCCTCGCCGAAGACGGCGACGGCTGGTGGCACGCCGCCCCAGTGAACCCCGCCGACGGAGCCCGGCTCCGCGTCCGCGACCCCGCCGAGGCGATCGCCGCCGCCCCGCCCGGCACCCGCTGGATCTGGCGATCCACCGCCGCGGTGTACCCCCGCCTGCTCGCGGCCGCCAGCGCCAGCGCCACGGCCACCGCCCCCGTAGACCGCTGCCACGACATCGAAGCCGCCGAACTCCTCCTCCTCGCCCACGAAGGCCGCTTCGGCGAACCCCGCTCGGCCGCCGCCGCCTGGGCCCGCCTCACCCACGCCCCCGTACCGCCCGACCCCCGCCCCCGCGGCCCCCGCGCCGCCCCGCACCGGACCCAGGACTCCCTCTTCGACCCGCAGCCCACCCCCGTACCCCTGGACGCCCTGCTCGCCGTCCACGCCGACCAGGCGAAACGGATCGCCGCCACCGCCCACCCCGACCGGATGCGGCTGCTCATCGCCGCCGAGTCCGCGGCCTTCCTCATCGCCGCCGAGATGAACCGCGCGGGCCTGCCCTGGCGGGCCGACGTACACCGCGCCCTGCTGACGGAACTGCTCGGCGAGCGGTACGCGGGCGGCGGCGAGCCCCGGCGCCTCGCCGAGCTCGCGGACCAGATCTCGGCCGCCTTCGGCAGACGCGTACGCCCCGACCTGCCCGCCGACGTCATCAAGGCCTTCGCCGAGGCCGGCATCAAGCTCAAGTCCACCCGCCGCTGGGAGATCCAGGAGCTCGACCACCCCGCCGTCGAGCCCCTCCTCGCGTACAAGAAGCTGTACCGGATCTACACCGCCCACGGCTGGGCCTGGCTCGCGGACTGGGTCCACGACGGCCGCTTCCGCCCGGAGTTCATCCCCGGCGGCACCCTCACCGGCCGCTGGGTCACCAACGGCGGAGGGGCCCTGCAGATCCCCAAGGTGATCCGCCGGGCCGTCGTCGCGGACCCGGGCTGGCGGCTCGTCGTCGCGGACGCCGATCAGATGGAACCGCGCGTGCTCGCCGCGATCTCCCGCGACCCCGCCTTCATGGAGGTGGCCGGGCGGCCCGAAGACCTCTACACCGCCGTCTCCCGCCAGGGTTTCTCCGGCGACCGCGACAAGGCCAAGATCGCCGTCCTCGGCGCCGTCTACGGCCAGACCTCCGGGGACGGCCTGAAGAACCTGGCCGCGCTGCGCCGGCGCTTCCCCCAAGCCGTGGCGTATGTGGACGACGCCGCCAAGGCCGGCGAGGAGGGCCGGCTCGTACGGACCTGGCTCGGCCGCACCTGCCCCCCACCCGCCGGCTCCGGCGACGAGGACTCCGGCGAGGGCGTCACCGCGGGCGACGACGGCGGCAGCGACGCGGGCGGCGGCGAGGCCGGACTCCCCCAGGACCGGGACGACGCCTGGACCCCGAGCTACGCCTCCACCAACACCCGGGCCCGCGGCCGCTTCACCCGTAACTTCGTCGTGCAGGGCAGCGCCGCCGACTGGGCCCTGCTGCTGCTCGCGGCCCTGCGGCAGGCCACCGCCGGGATGCGCGCCGAGCTGGTGTTCTTCCAGCACGACGAGGTGATCGTGCACTGCCCGGCCGAGGAGGCCGAGGCCGTCGTGGAGGCGATCCGCGCCGCCGGCGACCGGGCCGGCCGGATCGCCTTCGGCGACACCCCGGTCCGGTTCCCGTTCACCACGGCGGTCGTGGAGTGCTACGCGGACGCCAAGTGACCCCTAAAGGGTGTTCCACTGCGGGCTCAGCGCGATCTCCTTCAGCTGATCCATGGTCAGCAGCGGGGTCTTGCGCGTGGCGGGCTTGTTCTGGTCGCTCGTGTTGAAGGCGGAGACCACCACGCGGAAGCCGTCCGGGCGCAGGGTGTCCACGGTCCACCAGACCACCCCGGCGCCACCCTTCTCGCCCGGCTTCTGCTCCATCTTCACCTTGGTGCCGTCCGGCAGCGTGGTCACGTCGGGGCCCTGTATGTGAGCGCCCAGCGTCTTCGCCATGTTCGGCTGTGCGTTGACCTGGACCATCGACTTGCCCTTGCCGTCGTCGAGCACGGCGTACGCGTAATCGCTCTGAGCGCCCTGATCGCCCTGGGAGACGACCGGGATGCCCATCTTCGCCAGCAGGGACTGCAGGATCGGCCCGGCCTCCGGACCGCTCGGCGGAGCCTGGGGCGCCCGCTCCTGGGGTGCCGCCGGCAGGTCCTTCAGCGCCGGATGCCACTTCTCCGAGGTCACCAAGGCCTTCAACTGCGCCGTCGACAGGGGCGGGTTCGGCCGGGAGATGGCCGCACCCTTCTCGGCGGGCGCGTTCCACTCGGAGGCGTCGATCTGGAAGCCCTGCGGGGTCACGAGCACCGCCCGCCAGAGCTTGGTGTCCACCCGGCGGTCCGGGTACTCGTACCCCTTGTGGAGCAGGATCCGGGAGCCGTCGGGCAGCTGCTCGCTCAGGCAGTCGTCGTAGTCCTGGACGCTCTTGTCCCCGCACTGGGTCAGCTCACGGGCGCTGGTGCCGTTCGGGTCCACCCGGGAGAGGGCGAGGCTGATCGCCGCCTTGCCCGCGCCGTCGTCGTAGACGGCGGACACGTAGGGGGAGTCGTCGCTGCCGCGCGCCTCGGCGCCGGTCAGCTGCCCGCCGGGCAGCAGCTCCTTGAACAGGGCGATCATCTGCGCTGCGCTGACCGCGCCCGTCCCCACGCCCGGCGTCTTCGGCCCGGCGCTCCCTTCGGGCCGGCCGCTCGACGTGGTCGGCGGCGCGGCGACGTCGACGGAGCCCGACCCGTCGGAGCCGGAGCCGGAGCCGCCGAGCAGGCCGCCGGTGTAGGCGCTCGCCGTCCCGATCAGGGCCAGGGCCAGCGCGGATCCGCCGATCACGGCGGCCCGGCGGCGCGCCACCAGCTGCCGGCCGCGCCGCTCGCCGGCGTCGGTGAGGGCTTGCCGGTCGGGCGTGAAACCGTCCCCCGCACGCCCGAGGGCTTCTCGGAGCTCATCTTCAAGGGGCATGAGGAATCAGACCTTCCGCTTAAAGGGTGGAATGAATCAGGGACGGAGCACATCCACTGGGCCGGGCACCGGCTCGGCTCGGCTCAGCTCGGCTCAGCTCAACTGGCCGGCCTAGTGATCCGCGAACTCCGCGAGACTGCCCCCCAGCTGGTCCCGCAGCCGCGCCAGCGCCCGCGAGGTCCGGGTCCGGACGGCCGCCGAGCTGACGTTCATCGCGTCGGCGGTCTCCTCGACGCTGCGGTCCTCCCAGTAACGGAGCACCAGCACCGCCCGGTCCTTGGGCGCCAACCGCCCCAGCGCCTCCAGCAGCGTCAGCCGCAGCACCGGATCGGTACCGCCGGCCGCCGAGGCGCCCGACTCGGGGAACTCCCCGACCGGGCGCTCCTTCGACGACCGGCGCCGCTGGTGCGTGAGGAAGGCCCGTACGAGCACGGTCTGCGCGTACGCCGCCGGATTGTCGATACGGGAGATCCGCCCCCAGAGCAGGTACATCCGCCCCAGGGTCTCCTGTACCAAGTCCTCCGCGAGATGGGTGTCCCCGCTCGCCAGCAGACAGGCCGACCGGTACAGATGACCGGACCTGCCCGCCGCGAACTCACGGAACCCGTCTCTGCGACCCTGCCGCATTCGCTCCCCCTCGCGTCCGTCCCACCCTCTAGACGCGTCGGCGGCGAGGAAATGTTTCACCCCAGGTCGTGGAAGTACACGTGGAACTCCTCGCGGACGAAGCCCTCCGCCTCGTACAGCCCCTGCGCGACGGTGTTGTCGTACGCCGTCTCCAACTGGACCCCGACCACCCCGGCCTCACGCGCCCGCCGCAGCACCTCACGCAACAGCGCCCGCCCGGCACCGGTACGCCGGCCCGTCGGCGCCACGTACAGGTCGTTGAGAATCCAGGCAGTCCGCAGACTCAGCGAGGAAAACGCCCGATACACCTGCGCGAACCCCACCGTCCCGACCCCCGGCACGTCGGCGAGCAGCACGAGCGACTCGTCCTTGGCGATGCGCTCGGCGAGGAAGGCCCGCGGCGCATCGGGGTCCTGGACGTCCACCTCATAAAAATCGAGGTACCCCCGGAACAACGCGGCCGCAGCCTCGACGTCCCCCTCCCCAGCAACCCGCACCACAACCCCGCCGCCAACCTCCGCTGCGACGCCCTGCACTGACTGACCGTCCACGTAACTCTCCTAAAGCTCCAACCCCAAGCAACGAAGCCATTGTCCGCACCCCACCCCCAAGGAGCCCCAGGGACCCCACCCCCAACCCCCGCACACTTCTCACGCCCCAGGGGCGAGCGCGGCGGCGCGCAGCTTCGTTCCCCCGATCTCGGGCAGCGAGCCGGCGTGCGGTGGCTTCGGCCTCCAACTAAGGCTGGAACATCAGCCAGTGGGCGGGCACGGTGGGGAAAGGTTGGCGCGCCCGGAGCTGGTGGTGGCGTTAACCGAGGTGCCGGCTCTGCGGACGGCCTCTGCGTAGGCGTCGGCGCTCACCGAGGCGGAGCCGAAGAACATCGGCTTGCAGAAGATCGCCACAACCGGGGTGTTGTGGCCTTCGAAGACCACAACACCCGCGGGCCGTTGGGGCGGGCGGGCCGACGGTCGCGGGTGAGAAGGTCGTGCAGTCTGGTGAAGAGTGGCTCCAGTTTCAACCCCGAGCTTCAACCCCACCGGTTGGCCCGCCATATCCGGGTCGACCGCGAACCCAGTCGGGGGCGTCGGCAGTGCGGGCCAGTCATCGGGTAGGCACCCGTCCTGGGACGCCGCTGAACCGGAAGAGCGAAGCATCCGGATGAGGGCAGCGTGCCTTACCGTACGCCGCCGCTCGCGTGGAGGGCGCCGTTCTCAATGTCGTCGACATGGACGATGGCATCTGGAATTCCCTTGAAGTGCATGAGGGCCCTGACGGATACCTTGTAGCTCCACCCTGCCCTTGCCACGGGGAAAGGGAACTGTCCTGCCCTGATAAGTCGGTGCGCTGCAGATTCGGCGATCCCCATCACCACTGCGGCTTCGCGGAGCCCTACGAAAGACGGATAGAGGTCTGAAGCGTAGTAGTAGAGGTTCGAGTCGGAAATCCAGGAGCGGGGCAGCCCCGCCTTCAGCGCCTGGTTGATAGAACCCGAACGGCGGCCGGCACGCAGTTCACCGTGGAAGCTACGCGCAGCATTGAAGCACCCCTGCCTCTCAAGCAGAGCCCCGAGTCGCTCACCCCTGATCCGTTCTGCGACATTCACATCACGGACACTGCCTACATCAACAATAGACGACGCCTTCAATTCGGTCTCTTGGGTTGAGATTTCCGAACTGAGGAATATTTCGATGTCACCCATCGAGTACTCCGATGAATCAGCATTTCCTCGCCGGAAGGCCACGTCGAAGGCTGCCTTCACCATCCGATCCCTGACATGACGCGGAGGAACGCCCATGGCAGTGTCTCTCCATACCTCCAACGCGGTGGCCACCATAGCCGACCGGATTTCCTCGCGATCGACTCGGAAGTCGCGGGCGATTCTCGTCGACAGCGAACGGAAACATGGAATGATGCAGTCAAGGATGACTAATCGCCAGGTGTCGCCACCATCCAGGTCGCACAACCTCCCCATGGCGATCATGGATTCCCACAGACGGGAACTGGGAGCCGACCGCACTCCCGCCGCTAGCGCATCGGCGCGGAACTTGGAGTAAGTGGGATGACGCTTGATATCACACTGCTCTACATCTCCCACGTGGACACAGACCGGATCTTCCCTAAAGATCTTCCGAACGTCCCATTCAATTCGGTCGAAGACATCCACCATGACTCGAACCCCGATCCTTACCGACTCCGACTCTCGAGCATGACGGACGAGGAAGAATGTCAACGACCCTTCCAGGACCGGATCATCCAATCGTGTAAGGAATGTTTGTATTGAGAGTTTTCGGGTTCCATAACCGCACAGCAGCATGCTGAGCGGGCGTCTCGGGGCCGCGGTGCAGCGATCGCCCACGCATGTGAAGTGGGCGGCCAGGTTCCCGGGTCGACTGTCGCGCCGGTGTCACCGAATCCACCCAACCCGCTGGACTGTCGGGCTCCTGGCTACCAATGACGCAGCGTCGCGATCACGGACACCCACCACGACGTTCGGAGCAGCTGTAGGGCGTCACCCCGCCGACCCAGGTCAGCAGGAAGGCAAGCGGCGGCAGCCTCCCTTGGCCATCGCCCGACCCTCCGACCTTCGCGAGCAGGAGGGCCTCACGTCGGCCACTCATGAGGCGTGACGATCATCATGCTCGGGCCCCGCCAGACCAAAGGACATGAAAAAGCCCCAGGTCACGGCGAGTGAGTCCTGGGGCTAATCCGAGCCGCCTTCGGGATTCGAACCCGAGACCTACGCATTACGAGGGCCCGCAAGATCATCCCGGGTAGTGCCGGACGACGCCGCAGAATCCCGTTTTCCCAGGCCAGAGACATCCGACCGTGATCACCATGTCGCTGGATCCACCCTAGTGCCACCCAGTCCGCTCACGCAGCGCTCACGCAACTCGTCACCAGGTACGCCGGGGGGCTACCACCCCCAGCGTCCTTGTGCCTCCGCGATCAAGTCACACCATGAGGAGCAAGAGCTTCGAGGTCGGCAGCTACTGCGTCCCAGATAGCTGCGAACCCATCTGAGGCACGGGATGACTCCTCCCGCATTTTGGCGACCGTCCTGGCATGCGTCTCCTGGAACTCCACCGACCATGACGCTGTACCAAGCAACTCACGCAGGCGCCCAAGTACCTCATCGGGACTGCTGTGGTACTTCACCACCTCTGTCGCGCAGGTCACACTGAAGTCAGGATCTGTCGCGACTTGGCCATCCTCGTTGAGGAACAGCCCTTCCACAACGCCAGCGCGGTAGGCGTCAGGCCACCGGGTTGGGTCTACGGAGCATGCTTCCACGCCTTCAATGCGAACGTTGAAGGTGCTTCGAGCAGCTCGTTGCCCGACTGCGAGGCCCAAGCGTCGTTGATCGTGCTCCACAAGGTCTGGGATATTGGCAGCCCTCAGGCGCCCAGCGAGATCTCCGCCGTAGAAAAGATCCTCATGCAGAGCCCGCACTAGCGGCTCAACTGCCCCAAGTAGGACGGTCTGCAGCCGTTCCAAAGCCCATCGAGTCCACATGAGGGCGCCATGCACGACAACCTCGACCACTTCATCAGTGACGTTGTGTACGACCGCCCGCCCATGCCCAGTTCCATACTGATTCCGAAGCTCTCGAAGTTCTGCAGCCAGCTTCTTCGCCAGACTCGGAACCTTCCGCAGCAAGGGGTTCGCGGCGATGCCTGGTCCTGCCGCATGCTCGATAGCGCTGTGCGCCTGAGACAAGACCGTGTCGTAGGAGGTGTTGTCACCCACCACTTGGCCATGGGCAACGAGCGTGGCTCTCGCAACGGACTCCACTAGCTCCTTGGCCGAACCAACGATCAAAGGCCGATCGTCCTCGTTAACTGCGCGAACCAGCCTCTGGTGTGCGTCCGTGATCGCCGCCCACTGATCCGCTGCCAGCCACTCCGCCCGGGGAAGCTCCTCCCCCACCATGTGTCGAATCATCACGTGCCGATTCTCGGCGGCGGATGACCGCTGCCGTCAAGCTCCATGAGCTCAATGGCTCCCCTGCCCGTCGGGCGCCGGTAGTCGCCCTCTCCGGGCTTGAAGAAGCGACCACCCGTACGAGTCATTGCCCCTGGCTCGGCTCCGGGGTGAGCTGTTTCCATGCATCGCTGGTCTCCACTGAATGAACGACAGCTCGCCCTGCTCGACCGGCTCGCGAGCGGCAAGGAGTCCGAGGAGCCCTGGGACCCCGGTGAGTTCCGTACCGCCTACGCGCTGCGCGACCGAGGGCTGGTGACGATCAAGCGCAGCGGGGGTGAGGTGGAAGCCCAGGTCACCGAGGCAGGCACCTTCTACATCCAGCACGGCCACCACCCGGACGATCCCGCGCACGCCGGGGAAGAGAAGACCGCCAAGGGGAAGGCGACAGGCGGCACCCGCTCCGCGTCCTACGCCGACAGGCCAGTGGCACTCGCCCGTCGGGCCAAGGCGAAGGAGCTCATCGAACGACTCGTTACGGACAGGCGGGCCACCTTCACCAAGCCCGACGACGCCACGGTGACGGAGTGGCGACGCGTGATCGACTACGCGAAGCGCCACAGACTCATCCCTGAGGGCAAGCGCATCGAAAGTCTCCGTATGTGGAATCGCGACCTGCAGATCTCTCTGGTCGAGGGGCCACACCCCAACTCGCTGCGACAGAGACCGGACGAGGCGCCGCCCGTCCACGTACCCACTCAGTTGCGCTCTCCACATCCGGTCGTGGCCGCCCTGAGAGACGACGAGGGCCGACTCGTCATGCCCGCCCCACTGCGCCGCCGATCGTTGCTCCTGCTCCAGGGCCTCGCTGCCGAGGCAGTACGCCGAGGTCACAAGGTAGCGGAGCATGAAGTCCCCTCCCGCCGGCGCAGCCGTGCCTACACCACGTACGACGGGCGGCACCACCCCTCCAGCTACTCCCTCCGTGAGGGCGAACTGGACCTGGTCGTGGACGGCTTCACCTACACCGTCACCATCCAGCAGGAGTCTCCCCAATCCACCGACCCAGAGCGCTCGAAGAGCCTCGTGATCGAACTCGGCTACAGCCGATCCAGCAGGCAGTCCCGCTGGGCCGACCGCAAGCGCTGGGTGCTGGAGGACATCCTGGGAGCCATTCTCCGGGAGATCGAGACCCGCGCCCTAGAGGACGCGCAGCGCAAGGCGGACGAGGAGCGGGCGAAGGCCGAGCGCGAGGTCCGCTGGCGGGCGGCCATGGAAAAGGCGAAGGAGCTGGCCGCCCAGGAGCAATATGCCGAGGTGCTCCGCGCGCAGACCTGCCAGTGGCAGGAAGCGGCGGACCTGAGCGCGTACTGCGACGCCCTGGAGCGCCGACTGGAAGACCCGTCTGGACAAGATGAGACGGCGGTGGACTCGGCACAACGCTGGCTGACCTGGGCGCGCCGTTACGTTCAGAGCCTCGACCCACTGACTCGTCTACCCGCCATGCCCACCGCTCGCGAACCGAAGCCCGAGGAGCTGGCGCCGTACCTGAACGGCTGGAGCCCGCACGGCCCCGAAGCGCACCGCGGCTGGGGGGCCCGCTAAGGAGAAAGCCGGGCTACTCGCCGGCGATGCGCAGAGGAAGGCGGATACGGAACGACGCGCCCCCCAGCTCCCCGTACGCGTCCGCCGCGAGATCCCCATCCTCAACCACCGAACTCCTGCCACACATGTCAGCAACGGCGTCACGGATGACGGTCAGGCCGAGTCCGACGCTCTCAGCCCCCGCCCCAGTTACACCAGGACGCCACATGTGTGCGACGTCGACGTCGACAATCCCCGGACCTGAATCGGAGAAGTCGAGAGCCGCGCGGCCCTCCTCAACCCGAGTCCGGACCTGCACGGCTCGGTCTCCCAACAGTTCGCCGGCACGTGCGAATGAGCTCATGGCATTGGCCGCCAGATTGAAGACGATCGCCTCCAGGTCCGACACCGCGGCCGCGACACGGACCGGCTCGTCCCAGTACTGCTCGTTGATGGAGATGCCGCGTCGCTCCAGCTGGGGGCGCACCGTGCCCAAAGCACGGCTGACCACTTCATTCAGGTCGACGATGTCAACGCGGAAGCCATCTGACCGGGCCGCTCGCGTAGCCATTCCCACAAGGTCGATCACCCCGCGACCTACTTCGCTGGCATCGCTTCCATCTGCTGTCTCACGCCCAAACGCGGAAGCAAGGATCCCGGCAGTGGCGAGGGACCGGTACAAGAGGTGCTCCGGTCGCGTCGCTGGCAAGGGTGCCTCTTCGCGCTGCGTAGGCAGACTCGGCACCAGCGTCAACAGCTCCGGCTGCGGTGCCGCGTCCCAAGCCCTACGGTCGTCCGAAGAGCTCCTGGCTGCCTCTGGGCGGTCAGTGATAGGGGCAAGCGCAGGGGGCTGGGCCGGCGAAGGGCGCTGAGCGGGCGAAGGAATCCCCAGCTTCTCACCGTCTCGGATCCTCTTTCGCTCCCTTGCTGCCCACTCCGTGGCACCTCGGGCGAAATCACGGAGTTCAATGAATGCGGCGTTCTCCTGGAAGCCCATCCGGTCTGTCTTCGGCATGAGAAGGCCATCAGGGTCATCGACCGATACACGCCCGATGCTGTTGTTGGTGGAGGGCCGAAGTTGCGGGTTACGAGCCCGCAAGAGGTTCAGGTCTAGCCAATCGAAGCCGGGATCCCCATAGGGATGCACACGCAGCCCTCGATGGAAGAGGTGAACGCCACCGACAACCTTGAGCCACGGACGCAGAGCAGCAAACTGGTTCTTCGAGCCCCGAAGTTCGAACGAGCGCTTGTCCAGCAGGAACATCCACAGCTCGAAGGACGCCGCCGGCGCCTGGTACCTCAGTGGGGGCTGGAGTCGCCCCTCGCGGCTATCCGGCGCAATATCGACATGCTCCCCTCGGGTAATTGCGCGGCCTTTCCAGTCGTAGAGGACGGTACTCGCGTACCCCTCTTCGTCGAGATTAGCTTCGAGTTTGTATTCATACTCGTCGAAGAAGCTTCGATTGACCGCGTCCGAGACCCGATCGAACTGGGGCGCGATGAGCGTCGCGGTGAAACCTGTGTCCTCGTCATTGAAGAACCCGGTGAGCAAGCGCATGGCACGAGCAAGCCGATCCATCTGCTCCTTGTCGAAGCCCTGCCGCAGCTGATGCACAGTCAGTGAAGTGCCGGGCTTCTTCGATGTCGCCTGGGTGACAACCGCGAGCTCGACCTCTTCGACCGAGCCAACCGAATCGTAGTCAGACCAGTCGATGACGAGCCTGTGCTCCACGCCGGGCTCGCTACGCGGGCGGGACAGCAGCTCCACCCGACGCCCAAGGCGCAGTGCCGCCAGGCGACCCAGCCCCTTCTCGCCGATGCGACGCCGCTTGGGGCTGCTGTCCGTTGCACTGGACTTCTGCGACCTCCCGATGAGGAGGAAACCCTCGCGGATGTCCTCGGCCGTCATGCCGTCGCCGTCATCCTCAACCACAAGGGTGCCGCCGGCTTGCGTCGCATTGTGGAGCTGAACGATGGCCTTCGTCGCATCCGCGTCATAGGCGTTACGGACGAGTTCGATCACCCCGAGGTCGGGGTGCGGGATCAGCTCCTCCCCCAGGCGGATCAGGATCTCCGGCGCAAAGCGCAGATGCGTGTTCAAGCGTCCTCCTTCGGGCTCAGATCCGCCCGCGTCACAAGATCTCGGGAGGCACGCAGCGTAGCCACCTGTACGCATAGCGCAGGCCGAGTGGCTAGATAACTTCGCTACCAAGCGGCACACTTGGCCGGTTCTCACCCATTTGCCGACACACGGACCACGACCGCCAGGCGATCACCTGCAACTTCGGGGACTTCCGGGAGCCAGGGGCGACCAGCCCCATCGGCTGGCCGGAACGCCGTCGCCCCCCTCCTGGCCAGCCCTGTCGGCCTTCGCGGCAGCGCAAGCGAGGTGCACAGCAGCCGCTATCCGCCTGTATACTCATCAAACGAAAGCGCTTCTACGCTAGGAAGCGCTCACCAGATTTTCGGTGACCATAGCGGCGAGGAAACGCCCGGTAACATTTCGAACCCGGAAGCTAAGCTTGCCAGCGCCGATGGTACTGCGAGGGGGACCTCGTGGGAGAGTAGGTCGTCGCCGAATTAAACGCAAAGGGGCCGTTCCGTAATTTTACGGAACGGCCCCTTTCTTTGCGTCAATCCTAGCTGTACGGACCCAAGAAGCGCTCACCGTTAAAGTGAATCAGGTGCGTGGGGTTGTCCGCGCACCAGACATCCGTCTCCCAAGCAATTTCCTTCAGGTACTTACGCAGTTCAGCGCGCGACGGCAGTGCCGAGATGAAGACGAGGCCAGCCGATGAACCTCGGAAGAGTTCGCTGAGCTCTCTGTGCCTTTTGGCATCCACCGGACCATGGGAGGACGCCGCTTCAATCAGGACGAGCCAGTTCCGATCCCGAAGAAAGACAACAACGTCCGGCATTTTTCCGTGCGAATCGACCTCGACACCAAGCTCCGCGAGTGAATCCTCTTCGAAGATCGCCCATTTGTTGTCGGCATCACCGACATAGAGCACCTCACCATTAGGCGTGTACCGCTCGCAGAACTCGTTTATGATCTGCACGATCAAGGTGTTCTGACCGCCGGGGCTGAGGTCAATCTTCTTTCCCCCAGGAAGCTGGACCGGGATCCTGTTCATCTCCCGCTCCCGCGCGTACAACGCTTGAAGACCAGGGCGCTCTGCAAGGTACTCAGCAAGCCGCTCATCGAACCCCTCCTGCCCGAACGATGTAATGAGGCCATAGGCAGCGGGCTCTATCTGGTAGCACCACTTCGGCGAGTTCACCGGCCGGTCCGGCTGATCGGGATTCTGCACAACGAGGCCAGCATCGACGAACTGGTGCAGCGTGAACCGGCGGATCGTCTCGCGGCTGTTTGCAGCGTAATCCTTCTCATAGAAGTCGCGCAACCACTGCATGATCTGCACAGTCCGAAGCATGGACCTTTCAGCTTGCGTCCAGTCCTGATCAGGGCCGAGTTCCAGAAGGGCTAGTAGTACATAGGCCGAGCGCTCATTGGAGCGCTCCGAGTCGAAACCAAGAAGCTGGAGAAGTCTACGAGCCTCCGTAAGCCTATTTTCACGCGCGCCTCCATCGAATTCAATGACGGTCTGCTCAGTCATTTAGCTTCCAGTCTCCGCTTTCTCGATATTCCGCTCTACGACTTCGTCGATTTTTTCCTGCCCCAGCCAGACACCACTATCCCAGCCTCGCCCCATTTCGGAGAGCTGCTTTCGGCTCGGATAGCGAAGGTTTCGCAGGTCTGTAGCATTTACCTGGGTGTGGCCGCTGAACCGTCGAATAAACCGGTCCAGCAGCGTTGAATTCAGCCACAAACAAAGGCCCCTAGCAACGTCTTCAGGCAAGCCTTCGCCACCCTCGTGGAAGACGTTCACATGATTCTCGAATCCAATCCTGTCGCAAGGAACCTGGCTCGGATCGAACACGGCAGCCACCACGCGACGCTTCTCCTCCTTGGAGGAGAGGCGCTTCACTACGACGTAATATCCGCGGGGGAACATCATCTTCTCGGTTTCCCCGTTAAGCATGATGGCATTGTTCTTCTTCGCACCCGGGACGGGCCATGAAATCCCACCCTCGCGCATATGCAAGGGATAGATCAAAGGAACAGACCCAGGGACGGGATCTGGCCGGAGGTGCTCCTTACTGCGAAAGTCGACCACACGCCCAGTAGAGACCTGACAGCGAAGGTCAGCAAGGGCGGCTGGCAGGCTGGCATGGGCCTGCGCAAGCTGCGTGTCCTCTTCGTCAGCGCTGATGTGAATGAAGAATTCTCGATCCTCCGGGTGGACCATTTCTGCATAACGAACACTGCGGCTTCGAACCTCGCTCGAGTAGCTCTTGCTGGTCGAAACCGTTACCGGGCCACGGTCACTTGCATCGGTTCGCGTTGCTGAGAAGATGACGTTCTCTTGCAGCACATCAGTGTCGGCGAAGACCTTATTGCGAGCTTCGAATACATGCACATGGTCAATGTGCATTCGATCCAGAAAATACTTCCGGAACGGACGGAAGTAGGGTCCATTAGCAAAGCTCCGAGGCGTGATCGCCACCAACTGGCCGCCGGGCGCCAGCAGATGGACACCAAGCGCCATGAAGGCCGAGTAAAGATTCGACGTCTCGGTGCATTTCTCCGTGACCGCCCTGCGCTCTCGGGAGTTTGCAGCCAGTTTCTTGTAGGGCGGATTCATGATCACCAGGTCGAAACGCTCTCGCGTCTCGGTGAACAAGCCTTCGTCCTCGGTCGCCCACGCGATGAAGTCGCCAAGTACGAGGTTCACCTCGACGGAACCGCCTACTGCCTCCGCCGTGCTGACGCAGTCGGCGAGCGTGGCAGCCAGAGTTGCATGCAGCTGCGGATCCACCTCGCATGCCGTGACCGAGATGTGCGACCGCGGTTGCTCGCGCAGGATCCGCATCACAAGGGATGCTGTGAGGGAGCCGGCACCAGCACCTGGATCCAGGACGCGGATCGTCTCAGACGCCTCCAACCTGGCGAGGGAGGCGATGAAGTCCGCAGCGGGGGCAGGGGTGAAGTACTGACCGAGCTTCGCACGCTGCTTAGCGTCCAACGCCGAGGATGATTCCTGCCTGCGCGCTTCCGTGCGGATCACAAGATCCGTTACCGCTGCTGGTGCTCCTGTTGCCATAGACACAGCCTAGCCAGCAGTGGCTCCGGTCCTATGCGCCTGTGGATATCACGAGGGGCTGGCGATCGTGGCGAGCCACGGGGAGCGGGTTACATCCCGAGCCGGTTTCGAAGATCACGCCAACCAGGGGCGAGGCGATGGCGCAGGCCAGCGCCGTGATTCCGTTGCGGGGGATTTGCGTGATCCCTATCCTCGTGCCCAACGCGTAGACGGAGACGAGTAGCCAAAGATCACGCAAGCAGAGAGAGCCGCCGGTAGCTGGGAAGGCGGACTCGCGCCCGAGGTGAAGACCCTCCCTCCTCGTCCGCACCCCGGAGGGATCATGACGACGCCCCTGCGGTGATCCACAACATGAGCCGCTTTTCTGGCCTCTGACCTACGCGGCCACATCGGCCTGACCGTCTCCGTGTCCGGCTGGGTGAACGCACTCCGGCTGCAGATCCTGCGCGACCACTCCGACATGGTCCAGGCGACCCACAAGCGCGACGGCGGCCCGCTGGTGGCCATGCTCGAGTCGGTCACTCCGGAGTCCGCGGTGCGGATCACTGGGCGTGTCGGATGCGCCCCAAGTCAAGCTCGGCGGTCTGGAGGCCGCGCCCGAGTCGGTCGAGGTGCTGGACCTGGCGGAGACGCCGCTGCCGATCGACGAGCACACCGAGCCTGAGCACCGACTGGACTGGCGGTTCCTGGACGTCCGCAAGCAGGAGACCGCGCAGTTGGTGTTCGCCGTACAGACGATCCTGGAGGAGGGGCTGCCAAGCTCGAGTACTTCGATCGGTCGGCGTACCTGGCGCAGTCGCCATAGTTCTACAAGCAGATGGCGGTAGCCGCCGGCATCGACCATGCCTTCGAGATCGGTCCGGTCTTCCGTGCCGAGCCGTCGTTCACCTCCCGGCACGCGACCGAGTTCACCCGGTGTGGCCGTGGAGCTGTCGTGGATCGACGGCGTCGAGGGCGTGATGGCCTCCGAGGAGCGGATGCTCGCTCACGCCAGCGCCAAGGTGGCCGAGGTCCACGGTGAGCGGATCCTGATGGTCATGCTCGGCCTGGGCTCCATCCGCGAGGCGGCCTTCCTCTTCCGCGGACCGAACGGCCTGACACCCTGACTGCGCCGTGCGCACAACCCCTCGCTGCGGCTCTCGGCGGTGAGGTTCCATGTCGAGGGCTGAGCAGGAACTTGTGTGCGCGGATCCCAAAGGGTCGCTTCGCTGGACGCGCGCCTGTCTGGATCGGTCTGTTCCAGTCAGATCCGCGCACAACTTCAACGAGCCATCTCCGCACGACATAGGATGATGCGCCTGGGAGATCCTCGTCCCAGCAATGGCTGTGGTGGGACGCTGAGGCAGCTTGTGGCTGACTCTCGGTGCAAGGGAACGGAGCGGCTGAGAACGGTGCACATGCACAGCTTCACCGTGTGTGGATTCCGGTCCCTGGCGGATGTACGCGACATCCCCGTGAGCACACCGACCATCCTCGCCGGGCAGAACGACGGCGGTAAGAGCGCTGTGCTCGCTGCTCTCGCCTTCCTCGTGGGGGACGAACAGCTGGCCGAGGACGACCGCACGTATGCGCTTGCTCCTTCCGCTGATGCGGAGGACATGACATCCCTGTCGCGGTGCTCGACTACCTGGGTGGAAGGGCTGTTTACTCTCGACGCTTGGGAGCAGGAAGAGTTCGGCCTTCCCTCGCAGCTGCGTGTACGGAGACGTTCTGCTGCTGACGAGTCCCCCCTCCTGGAATGCTGGGCGCCACTCGCAGACGATGATCGACTGCGCGACACCTCCAAGCTGTCCCTTGCCGAGGTCAGAACACTGGCCAAGGAGGTCCTACCCGACCTGACCTCCATCAAGCGCGGCGACATCGAGCCGGCGTTGCGCAAGTACGGCATGGCGCACGCCTCGACGGCGGCGTGGTTGCCCGCTCCGAAGGGTATGGAGCGCAGGCTGCCGCGGCTTATGCCATTCGATGGGAAGACGGCTGATCCCGATGGCGCCGTCAAGACGGCACTGATGGGGCGCTTTCAGGCCCACATGGCCGACCCCACGCTGCACGGAAGTCTGCAGGCGATCGAAGACGGCATCAAGGATCGACTCCAGAACGACGCCAAGTCCCTGTGCGAGCACATTCAGAGCCGCTGTGATGACTTGGCTGAGGTGTACGTCGAGCCCGAAGTCTCCTTCACCCATAACCTCCGGGGCACTCCGCTGCGCATCGCGCGCACCAAGGGTGAAGCCGTCGGCCTCAACCGCTCTGGTCTAGGTAGCGGTCGCCGCATCTCTCTTGCGATCTGGGAGTGGAACAGCCAGCTACTCGCGCAAGAGGAGCTCGGCGACGTGGACCTCGCGGCCGAGCCGAACTCTGCCGAGGACGCCCCACCGCCAGTGCAAACAATCGTGATCTACGACGAGCCGGATACACACCTCGACTACGGCCACCAGCGCAAGATCATGCAGCTGATCAGGGACCAGAGTGCCCTGCCTCATGTCAACGTCATCGTGGCCACCCACTCTATGAATCTGATCGACGGCGTCGACATCGCCGATGTCGTCCACCTGCGGTTGGAAAACGGGCGAACGCTGATAGAGCGGCTGGGGACTGACGCCCACGACGAGATTGACGGCCATCTGGGTCGTATCGCAGCAGCCGTGGGCTTGCGTAACTCCGTACTCCTGCATGAGCGCTGCTTCTTGGCCGTGGAAGGCGAGACCGAGCAACGGGTGATTCCCATGTTGTTCGGGCTGTCCGAGGGGCAGTCCCTGCAGTCGGCCGGCGTAGCTCTATGGGCGTGTTTCAACAACGAGGGGGCACTGCATCTGGCCCGCTATCTGGTCGAGCACGAGCGCTCGGTAATGCTCATGGTGGATGCTGACAGCCGCAGCTTGCCGAAGGGACTCTTCAAGGCGGCTCGTCTCCAACAGTTCTTCGGCAATGCCGTTGACGATGTGGTCCGCTTCGTCGGCGAACCGGACTCATTCAACGAGTTGGAGGAACTGTTCTCGGACGACCTGTGGGCCACAGCCGCGAATGAGCTCTGGCCGAAGAACGAGCCCTGGACAGCGAGCGACTTCGCAGCTCAACGTCCCGGTCAGAAGTTCAGCAAGGAAGTGCTGAACATGCTTCGCCAGGGAAGCCTCAATGGACCCAGCGGAAAGCCCGACATGATGTTCGAGCTCGTGACTACGCTGACCAGCCCGGATCAGGTGCCTGCACAGCTGCGAGAGATCTTTAGCGAGGTCAGAAAGCTGGCCGCAGGCTAAGTGCGCGTAACACCGCCCTAGCCTCGCCAGTCTTGCGCTTCCGCCGCGCGAGCATGCGCTCCTTCCGCTGCTCCAACGTCGGAGGCTCCCACTTATGCCACCCCACGGGCGGCTTCCACCGCTGCGCATGCTCCCGCGCTTCTATCCCGCACCAGCGACAGCCACCCGGAGCAGGAATGCGCTGGTCAGAGGCATTTTGCTCGTCAGTCATCAGTCTCCCTCCCCGCAAGAGATTCTTCCCTATGGCACTGACATCACCCCTGCTTCCAGGCGGGTCATTTCACCCTAAAACGAATCGAATTCGCTAGCCACTCACGGGCTCTGGGCGTGGCGCCATGGGCGCTGCATCGTTAAAGCGGAGAGTCCGACGTTGCTGTGTTGCGCGTCCCACGTCGGCCTTGTCGCAGTGCGCCCCTAGAGCTCCCGTAGTGCCGTCAGGGCCTGTCCGGCAGGAGCGGGGTCGTCTCCTGCCGGCTACTACGCTGATCACCGAGGACCTCCGTGAGTGCGTTGGGGCGCGGCCAGCGGCCGTGAAGGGACACTCGCGCTCTGTAGTGAAGACCCTCTCGAACGCTGGGAGCACGGCCTCCGGGACCGATGCTCCGCCGATTTGACCACGCTATCGGGGTGCATGCGGCTGCCGCTCTCTGGTGGGCGGCAAGGGTCTCCGGAGCACGAATGCGGTCAGGAGCCTGCTTCTGGCGGCTCCCCGTGCTCCAGGTAGGCAGTCAGGCCGTTCACTCGGGCCTCGATGCCTGCCGCGATTCGGCGCACCAGGCGGGGGATGGTGAGGTCCGGCACCTGGTCAGCGTCGTGGAAGTCGTAACTGCGAAGCTCGTCTGCTTGCAGGGTGATCTGGCGGCGGTCGTCTGCGCTCAGGCGGCCGCCGTCGAAGAGGTAGAGCACCTTGTCTCCCTCTCCGGGGTTCGGTGCCCAGTCGACGACTAGCAAGCGACCGATGTGCGGTGCGATGCCGAGCTCCTCCTGGACCTCGCGTACACAAGCTTGCCGCGGTGACTCCCCTTCTTCGACGTAGCCCCCTGGGATGTCGCGATAGTCCTTGTAGGACGGCTCGACGAGGAGGACCCGATCGGATTCGTCGAAGAAGAGAGCGCCGGCAGCCATGCGGGGGCGGGCCATCTTCGCTTCGTGCTCGTTCTCGCTCACGGTTCGGACTCTAGCTGCCGGCGACGACGCCCAGTCTGCGGGCCAGGTCTGCCACGGGATGGGAAGGCCGGCCCCTGGTGCCACGTATCCAGCCGATGACCAGTTCCCGGCTCAGGTAGTGGTGGCGCACCTGCTCGGGCGCTGCCTGTTCGGCTTCCAGCAGGACGGCCAGGGCTTCGTCGGTGCGGTTCCAGGAGCTCAGCGCCCTGGCGACTTCGAGGCTGTGTCGTACGCGCCGCTCCACCGGCAGGGCGGTCGTGTCGATTCGTGAGCCCAGATCTGCGGCGATCTGGATGTCGCCGAGTTCGCCGGCGGTGGCCACGCAGTGGATGGCCACGTTGGTCGGCCCGAAGGCCGTCCACATGTGATTGGCATCGGTGCCGAGTCTTTGTGCGGCCTCGTCGGCTTCGCGGAGGAAGGTGTGCGTGGTCGCCCGGTCATCGGCCCGCGCAGCAGCCATCGCGCCGGCGAGGAACAGCGTGCCGTACACCGAGAGGTACTCGTGATTGGCGTCGCCCAACTCCGGCTGCATGACGGCTGCCGCGTCGTTCACCAGCTGGACCGCGGCTGTGAAGCGCCCGGTGGCCAGGAGGCAGTGCGTGACTGCTCGGAAGAGCGATCCCGTAACCTCGCTGCGGCCGCTGGACTGCGCTGCTGCCAGGCCACGGTCCGCGGCGATCCATGCCAGCTCGGGCTCTCCCAGCTTGCCCAGCACCATGGCCGCCCCGTGGTAGGCGAGAGCGAGCAGCGCGTGGGCTTCCTCTGCCTCGTGCCCCGAGTAGGCGCGGGACGCGGCGAGGGCATCGGCCAGGACAAGGGGGAGACGTCGGGTGGCAAAGCCGTACCGGGATGCCTGGTAGGCATCGAGCACATCGCGCACGTTGCCTCGAAGGTCCTGCAGGGCAGGTGGCTCATCCTCGGCTGCGAGGCTCAGTAAAGGGGTGAGCTGCTTGTAGTCCATGAGTGTTTCACGCAGCGCAGGGACGGTCCGGCGCCCGCTGTCGGCCGACCACTCCATGAGGGTCGGCTCGGCGAGCAGGTCTCCGAGGGAGATGTCGAGCGCGTCGGCGAGTGAGGTGATCACCGAAAGGCGATCAAGCTCGATCCTGTTGTTCTCCGCCTTGCTCAGCCAGTCCGTCGTACGGCCGACAAGGCCGGCCAGGACCTCTTGGGAGAGGCCGCGCCGACGCCGGTACCAGGCGACGCGCTCCCCGATGGTCAGGTTCTGTGTCATCCCGCGCATGTCCTGATCGTCACCTCGTGGCCGAAGTGGACCCCGGAAGGATTTTCCGGGGTGCCCTGGGGTGCCCTGGCTACTGTCGCAGCAGACCGAGAACGCCGCAGGGCGATGCGAGCAACTCAGCCCGTGGCAAACGGATTTGACCAAGGACGTTCATCCGTCCCACCCGTCTTCCTCAGGCCGAGAGATCGGAGTTTGTCATGCGCGAAACCATCACGACCGAGGGTGGCTACCTGTCCATTGAGACGGGCGCCGCCAAGCCCGGTGCGACCACCATCGTCGAGCGGAAGGGGCTCGGTCACCCGGACACCCTGGCCGACCACCTCGCCGAGCGGCTGTCCCGCGCGTACAGCCGCTACACCGTCAAGCGCTTCGGCGCGGTGCTGCACCACAACTTCGACAAGCTCACCCTCCTCGGCGGTGCCAGCGAGGTCCGCTACGGCGCCGGCCGCATGACAGCCCCTGTGCGCGTCCTGGTCAACGGGCGGGCCGCGCCCATGTGCGGGAGCGAGAAGATCCCCGTCGAGGAGATCGTCGAGGCCGAGGTCGGGGCATTCTTCGCCGAGCGGCTCCCGGAGGTGTCGGAGCACCTCAACATCACCTTCAACATCACCAGCAACTCCAGCCCCGGAGCGGTCCTCACCGGTGACGCGGTGCCGGAACGCACCCGCTGGTTCAACCCCCGTTCCATCGACGACCTGCGTGAGCGCCGCGTCCGGCTGTCGAACGACACCTCCCTCGGAACCGGCTGGGCACCGGAGAACCCCTTCGAGTCGTTCGTCCGCGAGCTGGTGGACCAATTCTCCGGGGAGAGCGCCTTCACCCTCTCCCATGCCTGGTGCGGATCGGACGTGAAGCTCATGGGCTACTGGGACGGCGAGCAGGCGGACGTCGTCCTCTGCGTCCCGCAGAAGTCGCGGCTCGTCGCCAGCCGCGCGGAGTACGTGCGGAACACCGAGAGCGTCCTCGCCGAGTGCCACCGGCTGGCCGGCCTCCGTCTGCCCGGAGCCGAGACGCGCTTCCGGCTCAACGCGCGCGACGTGCCGGAGAAGGACGAGCTGTACCTCACCTACACGGGCAGCTCGATCGAGTCCGGCGACGAGGGAGTCGTCGGCCGCGGCAACCGCGTCAACGGCCTCATCACGCCCCTGCGGCCGATGAACCTGGAGGGCGCCAACGGCAAGAACCCCGTCTACCACGTGGGCAAGCTCTACAACATCGCCGCCCAGCGCCTGGCCCAGCGGCTGCACGAGGCCACCGACGGGCACGCGGAGGTGCACCTCGTCAGCACCACCGGCCAGCGCCTCGACCAGCCGTGGCGAATCCTGGTCCGGCTGTCCTCCCCGGAGGTCGAGACTGACAAGGTCCAGGCGCTCGTCGCCGAATCCTTGGAGGGCTTCCCCTTCCTCACGGACGAGCTGGTCTCCGACGGGATCGTGCTGAGCTGATGAAGAAGCGGACGCTCGGCGAGGTCTCCGAGGAATGCCAGCGGCGGCTGGTCACGCACTACGGCCCGGGAGTCTCCGGCTGGCTCGACGCCGTGCCCACCTTGATGGAACGCGCGGCGGAGCGCTGGAAGCTCACGCTAGGGGCTTACCACGACGCCGGACACGCCTCGGTGGTGGTCACAGCCGGAACCTTCGACGGGCGCCCGCTCCTTCTCAAGGCGTGGGCCGATCCGACCCGGTTCCGCAACGAGGTCACTGCGTTACGCCTGTGGGCGGGCGGGCCGACGGCGGGCGTCGTCGAGGCGGCAGACGACCTGGCCATGGCGGCTCTGGAAATGATCGGAGGGAGCCCCGGTGGCGGTGAGCAACCGCCTCCCGAGCTTCCGACCGTGGCCGCCGCGCTCCAGGGCCTCCACACCTTCGGCCGCCGTCGGCGCCGGCCTCGGGACCTTCCTTTCCTGACCACGTACCTCCACCGGGAGGTACGCCCCCGGGTGCGGCGCCGACTGGAATCGGTCGACGTCGGCCCGTGGCAGGAGCACGTTGATGCGGCCCTGCCGGCCCTCGTGACCTTGGAGGAGGACTCCGCTCGGTCCACGGTCCTGCACGCGGATCTCTACCGAGAGAACGTCCTCTTCGACTGGCTGGGCCACCCGCGCCTGATCGACCCGCTCCCGATGGTGGGCGACGCAGCCTTCGACTGGGCCTTCTGGACCGTGTACTACGACCTCGGGCGCGGCACGGACGCTCGCTTGGCCACAGCCGCCCGGATCTCTCGCATCCCCGTGCCCGTCCTGGCGCCATGGTGCAGGGCCCTGGCCCTGGACGGCCTGCTCTTCTACCTCGACACCGGTGATCCGCGCGCGCCAAGGATGGCCGACGTCCTCGCGTGGCTGTCGGCGCCGACCCCAAGGAACCAATCATGACGACCTACGTCCTCCGTCACGGACAGACGAACTACAGCCGGCGCTATCTCGTCAACGGCGATCCGACCAAGCCCATCCGCCTGAGCGAGGAAGGCCGCCGATCGCTGAACAGGGGATGGAGCAGCGTCCCTCTCCACAGCGTGAAGACGTGGCTGGCCAGCGAATTCCCCCGCGCTCAGCAGACCGCCAACCTCCTGATGGGAGTCCCCGGGCCGGAACTGATCACCGATCCTCGGCTGAACGAACTCGACTACGGGGAATTCGAGGGAAGCCCGTTCCTGGAGTACGCCGTCTGGCTCGACGGGCACGGCGCCCACGAGCGGCCGCCCGGCGGCAGCGAGTCACAGCGCGAGGGCATCAGCAGGATGCTCACCGGGGTGCTCGCGGCCCTGGAGCACCCCGGCCCCCGCGTCCTGGTGGCCCACGGCCTGCTGGTCTCCGTGCTTCTGTGGCACCGCGAGCGGACTCCTGGTGGGGCCATGCCTCTGTTCTTCCCGGAAGCCCCGTACATCGAGCCCGTCGCCATCCCCGATGACGAGCTGCCGGGATTCATCGGAGCCCTGATAAACGATCTTGAAACTGGTGTTCTTGATCGCGCCGTCGGCTCCGGTGACAGGGAGGTAATGCGGATCGACGAAGGGGCCGCGGTTGCTACCGTCGATCCCGTATCCCACCACTCGCCGGATCAGAAGGATCTTCCCCATGCATGATGCCCGCGCCCTGATTGAAATGGGTGCCGAAGCGGTTCGTCGGCTCGCTCGTCGCGGTTACTCCCTGGACCTGTCCGAGCTGGAGTCCCTCCAGTCTCGTCGCAACCAGAACATCCGCTCGGCCGACGAGCTGCGGGCAGAGTCCAAGCGGGTGGCGAGCGAGGTCCAGCAGACGGCCAAGCAGGGCGGCGACATCAGCAAGCTGAAGGAGCGCGCACGCGAGATCAAGGACCAGGTCCGCGACATCGAGGCCGGCCAGGAGGAGATCGAGGCCCAGCTGCGCGACCTGCTCCTGAGCATCCCGAACCTGCCGGACGACTCGGCCCCCGACGGCAACTCCGAGGAGTTCGCGGTCGAGATCCGGCGCGTCGGTACTCCCCCCGCCTTCGCGTTCGAGCCGAAGGACCACGTCGACCTCGGCGAGGCCACCGGCATCCTCGACTTCGGCAGGGCGACGAAGCTGTCGGGGCCGCGCTTCGCGGTCTCGCGCGGCGCTGGCGCCGCCCTGGAGCGGGCGCTGGCCACGCTCTTCCTCGACATCCACACTCGCCGCCACGGGTACACCGAATACGCGGTCCCCTACCTGGTCACCCGCAAGACCATGACCGGCACCGGCCAGCTCCCGAAGTTCGAGGAGGACCTGTTCAAGACCGGCGTCGCCGACCGCGAGCTCTTCCTCATCCCGACGGCCGAGGTTCCGCTGACCAACCTCTACGCGGACGAGATCATTCCGCCCGCCGAGCTGCCGCTGGCCATGACCGCGCACACCCCGTGCTTCCGCTCGGAGGCTGGCTCGTACGGCCGGGACACCCGCGGTCTGATCCGCCAGCACCAGTTCGCCAAGGTCGAGATGGTCAAGATCGTCGACCCGGAGACGGCGGACGCCGAGCTGGAGGAGATGGTCGGCCACGCCGAGGCGTGCCTCAAGGAGCTCGGCCTCGCCTACCGGGTCATCAAGCTGCCCGCCGGCGACACGGGCTTCTCCGCCCAGCTCACGTACGACCTCGAGGTCTGGATCCCGAGCCAGAACACGTACCGCGAGATCTCCTCGGTCTCCAACTTCGGACCCTTCCAGGCTCGCCGGGCGAACATCCGGACCCGCGGCGAGGACGGCAAGCCCAAGCTTGTCGCCACCCTCAACGGCTCCGGTCTGCCCGTCGGCCGCACCCTGGCCGCGCTCCTTGAGCAGTGCCAGCAGCAGGACGGCTCGATCGTCCTGCCCAAATCACTCTTCCCGTATCTCGGCTTCCGCCGTATCTCGGCGGACGGAACACCGGAGGCATAACGTGCTCGTCGGCGTCTGCGACTTCCCTGGTAGCTACGCCTTTCCACCCGCCGGATACGGCGGGATCGAACGATGGCTGTGGGCGGTCGCCGTAGGCGCCCGTGCCGCAGGCGCCGACGTACACCTCCTCGGGCCGGGCTGGCTCACGGACCTGGAGCACGACTGGGTCCGCAAGCCGGTCCGCCTGGAGGACATCTCCACCGGATCGCTCGCCGAGCGCGAGCTGCGCGACACGGGTTACGACCTCCTGGTCGTCGGCCACGAGCACCCGTCGCTTCCGGCGTGGACACGCACCTGGAACGAGCTGGACTGCGACGTCGCCACCTTCCAGCACTCGCCCGTCTTCCAGCACAACACCACCGCCTTCGACGGCCAGCGTTCGCGGCTCTACTGCTACTCGCCCGAGATGATCGAACGGTACGCGGATCACCGGCCGATCCCTGAGCTGGCCGTCCATCTCGGCCTCGACGAGGAGGAGCCGCCGGCCACCGCGGGCACCGATCTCGTCTGGCTCGGCCGGATCGACGAGGAGAAGGCACCGCACATCGCCGTGCGGGCGGCCCAGATCCTCGGTCGCCGCATTCGGATCGTCGGTCCCGTCTTCGACGAGGCGTACGTGCGGCGCCACGAACGGCTCTTCAGCGCCGACCACGTGAAGTGGATCGGCGAACTCGGCGGCCCTGCCAAGACTGCAGCCATCGCCGACGCCTCGGTCTTCGTCTACACGTACGCCCGCACGTACGTGGAAGCCGGCGCCGCGGTCTTCGGTGAGTCCCTCCGCGCCGGCACTCCTATGGCCGCCCTGACCTGGCGCGAAGGAACCTGCGCCCACGCCGCCCTGTGCGAAGAGACGGGCGCGGTCGCGGTCGTCGACCCCAGGGAGGAGGATGAGACGGCGGCACGAAGGCTTGCCGACGCGATCGAACGGGCGGAAAGCCTCGATCACCAGCGTGTCCAGGCGATCGGGATGCAGCGCTTCGACCCGGCGTGCCACTTCCAGGCGATGTCGGCCCGATCGTGCTGACCCGCGCGGCCGGCACCGTCGGAGACGACCTGGCCCAGCGGATACCCGGCGTATTGAGCGCCGCGTTAGGCCCCCACTGGGAGTTCACCGCCGACGGCCCCCACATCGAGATTCTTCACCCGCACCGGGGGAGCCCCTACCGGCCGCCACGCAGATCACCCACGTGGAGGGCGATCCTCAACTCTCTGGAAGCCGGCTTCGCGCGGGACGGCGCCCCACGTGACGCCTGCCTCCCACTCCGGTGGGGCAGGGAGACCGAACTGACGATCTCCGCCATCCAGGCACTGGACCCGGTCCTCAAGGACGGCCAACCCCGCACGTATAGAAGCGGATTCATCCCGCAGCCGGTCGTCCGCTTGACCGGCCAACGGGACGCGGAAGGCCAGTTGATGGACGGCTTCCTGACATCCTTCGTCAACGTCTCCCGAGTCCAACCCGTAGGCGGCCTCGACGAGTACGGCACCATCCTCGACGGCTGGCTGACTGTCCTCTCCCAACTCGGCTTCCACGCACGGCACCTGAGCATCTACGGAATGGTCACGCCGTGGTGCCGACGGCAGGTCGAAGGCATCACACTGCGCTTCCGCCACCTGGACCTCACCCTCGGCGACATCGTCCTCCTGTGGAACACGGATCACCCGGACCGGATGGTCGTTGACCTCGGCACTGGGCTGGAACGCCTGGTCTGGGCGCGTACCAGGGCGAGCTGGCACCCCCTGATCTTTGGGCGCTTCGCGCAGATGGCGACCCCATCGACGCTGGATGCGATCCGTACCGCCACGCTCCTGCTCGGCCACGGGATCGCCCCAGCGGCTCGGGGTGCCGGCGGAATCACACGGCGCGTCATAGGCGCCATCGATCCCGAAGCCACCCCCCTCGGCGTCAGCGCCATGGTTCGAGCCGCCTACGACTACTGGTCGCTCTTCGGTGCCTTGCGTGCTCCATGGCCGGAGATCGCTCGCGTCATCGAAGGAGAGGGAGAGGCGACGCGCTCGGCCCCGGCGGCATAGAAGTTGCGTGCAGCGCTCGTTCTCCCCCAAGCCTCGAAACGGCTGAAGCTGGTAGGTCGAGCCGAAAACGCGCAGGTCGACTGATGGGGTGCGGGGTTCTTCTGACCGAAAATCCATCACTCACGGTGATCAATTTTTTACATGCTGTCGGTGGTGCGTGCTGTCATACGACCGGCGCGGGGATGCACCAACGGTCTTGGACAGAGGGGGAATTCCTTCATGGCGGTTCAGCTTCGGACCACGTTCGGGGTGACGTTCCGATGTGGGCGCCGACACGGTGGCATGTGGAATCAGCCGCGGTAGGCGTTGCCGCGTGCACGGCGCACCTGTCCGCTTCCTCCGGCTCGGCGCAGCTGGGCGGGACTCGATGAGCCGCCGCCCGGCGCGGCGCACTGCCCGGCGTCGACGGGCCCTTGCGCTGGGTTCCGTCGGCGATGCGGACGTTGCCGGGCTTGATGCCGAGCTGCGGCAGCATCGAGCCGAGGGCTGACAGCCGCTCCGCTCACGCATCGCTCACGCAAGCACTTCCACGGCCTCCCCGTCGTGCGGCTCGGTATGCCCCGGGCATGAAAAAACCCCAGGTCACGGCGAGTGAGTCCTGGGGTAATTCCGAGCCGCCTTCGGGATTCGAACCCGAGACCTACGCATTACGAGTGCGTTGCTCTGGCCAACTGAGCTAAGGCGGCACCGCTGGGAGACAAGCATTCCCTTCGAGAGGGGCGCTCATCAGCAGCGGCGCTAAGTCTACAGGGTGTGAGGGGGTGCCCTGAACCGGGTTCTGGTCGGGTGAGGCGCACGTCACCTATGGGGGCAGTCTGCGCATATCCGGCTTGCGGCCGTGCGCCCGCGGCTCAGCACTTCTTGCCGTCCGTGGGGGCCTTGCCCTCCAGGAGGTAGCGGTTGATCGAGGAGTCGATGCAGTCGCTGCCGCGCCCGTACGCCGTGTGGCCGTCGCCGTCGTAGGTGAGGAGGGTGCCCGACTCCAGCTGGGCCGCCAGTGCCTGCGCCCACTTGTACGGGGTCGCCGGGTCCCGGGTGGTGCCCACGACCACGATGGGCGGGGCGCCCTCGGCCTTCAGCGGCTTCGCCTGGCCCGTGGCCTTCACCGGCCAGTACGTGCAGTTCAGCGAGGCCCAGGCCAGGCCCTCGCCGAAGACCGGGGAGGCCTTCTCGAAGGAGGGCAGGGCGGCCTCGACCGCTTCCGGGCCGGTGAAGGCCGGGGGCTGGTCGAGGCAGTTCACGGCGGCGTTCGCGAACATCAGGTTGGCGTACTTGCCGTCCGGCTCGCGCTCGTAGTAGCTGTCGGCCAGGCTCAGCAGGCTGGAACCGTCGCCGTTCATCGCGGCGGTGAGCGCCTCGCGCAGCTGCGGCCAGGCGCTCTCGTCGTACAGCGCCGCGATCACCCCGGTGGTCGCGAGGGATTCGCCCAGCGGGCGGGCCGCCTCCCCCGTGGGCACGGGCTGCGCGTCGACCTTGTGGAAGAACTCCTTGAGGCGCGCCGCGACCTCCCGGGGGCCGCCCTTGCCCAGCGGGCAGTCGGGCTGCTTCGCGCAGTCCTCGGCGAAGGCGGTGAAGGCGGTCTCGAAGCCCTCCGTCTGGTCCCGGTTCAGGTCCACCGCGGACCGCGCCGGGTCCATCGCGCCGTCCAGGACCATCCGGCCGACCCGCTGGGGGAAGAGATCCGCGTAGGTCGCCCCCAGGAAGGTGCCGTACGAGGCACCGACGTACGTCAGCTTCTTGTCGCCCAGCACCGCGCGGAGCAGGTCCATGTCCCGGGCGGCGTCGACGGTGGAGACGTGCGGCAGGATCCGCTGCGAGCGGCTCTGGCAGCCCGCCGCGAACTCCTTGAAGGCGCGCACCAGCTCGGCCCGCTCCGCCGCGTCGTCCGGGGTCTGGTCCACCTGCGTGTACGCGTCCATGGCCGGGCCGGTCAGGCACTCGACGGGGCTGCTGCGGTCCACTCCGCGCGGGTCGAAGGAGACCATGTCGTACCGGGCGCGGACCGGCGCGGGATAGCCGATGCCCGCGTACGCCTGGAGGTAGCCGATACCGGAACCTCCCGGGCCACCGGGATTGACCACCAGCGAGCCGAGCCGCTTGCCGGGGCCCGTGGCCACCCGGCGCGCCAGCGCGATGTCGACGTCCTGGCCGGAGCCGGGGTTCGCGTAGTCCAGCGGGGCCTTCATGGTCGCGCACTGGAAACCGGGGACGCCGCAGTCCCGCCAGGCCAGCTTCTGCTGGTAGTACGGGCGCAGCGCGGCCTCGTCGGGGGACGGCTGCGGCGACGGCGTGCCGGAGCCTCCCGCGGAAGACGCGGCGGCCCGGGGTCCTCCCGGCCCGCCCGAGGTGCACCCGGAGAGCAGCAGCCCGGCGGCTGCGATCACGGTCCCGGTGGTACGCAGCAGGCGACTGGTGTCCATCCTCGGAGCGTACGGCCTGTCGGCGCGGGTCCGGCGGCTCCCCGCACCGGTCCGCCGCGCGCCTTCCGTGGACCGCGCCGGGCAGGACACGGACGCGGCCCGTCCCGGTGCGGCGGCCGGTCCGCCCGTACGGGTGAACCCGTCAACCGGGCATGGACCCCCGGTCGGGGCGGGGCGGCCCGTGCGAGGCCGCGCCCCTCGCCAGGCCAGCCCTTGCCGAGGCCATCCCTTCGCGGGTCAGCCCGCGCGCAGGGACATCGTCATCGCCTCGACGGCGAGGAGCGGGGCCACGTTCCGGTCGAGGGCGTCCCGGCAGGCGATGATCGCCTCGATCCGGCGCAGGGTCCGCTCGGGACCCGAGGCCCGGGCGATCCGGTCGAGGTCCGCCCGTATCTCCTCGTTGGCGATGGCCACCGACGAGCCGAGCTGGAGCGCCAGCACGTCCCGGTAGAAGCCGGTGAGGTCCGTCAGCGCCAGGTCGAGGGTGTCGCGCTGCGTCCGCGTACGGCGGCGCTTCTGCCGGTCCTCCAGCTCCTTCATCACGCCCGCCGTGCCGCGCGGCATCCGGCTACCGGACCCGCCCGATCCGGCCCCGAGCGCGGCCCGCAGCTCCTCGGTCTCCTTGGTGTCGACCTCCTCCGCGACCTGCTTGGCGTCCTCGGCGGCGGCGTCGACGAGCTCCTGCGCGGCCTTGAGGCAACCGCCCACGTCGTCGATGCGCAGCGGGAGCTTCAGGACGGCGGCGCGGCGCGAGCGGGCGGACTCGTCGGTCGCGAGCCGCCGGGCCCGGCCGATGTGCCCCTGGGTCGCCCGGGCGGCGGCCGCGGCGACGGCGGGCTCGATGCCGTCGCGCCGGACGAGCACCTCGGCGACGGCGTCGACGGGCGGCGTGCGCAGCGTCAGGTGCCGGCAGCGGGAGCGGATCGTCGGCAGCACGTCCTCCAGCGAGGGCGAGCAGAGCAGCCAGACCGTCCGCGGAGCGGGCTCCTCCACGGCCTTCAGGAGCACGTTGCCGGCGCCCTCGGTGAGCCGGTCGGCGTCCTCCATGACGATGACCTGCCAGCGGCCCACGGCCGGCGAGAGCTGCGCCCGGCGGACCAGGTCGCGGGTCTCCTTGACGCCGATGGACAGGAGGTCGGTGCGGACGACCTGCACGTCGGAGTGCGTGCCGATCAGGGCGGTGTGGCAGCCGTCGCAGAAGCCGCAGCCGGGCTCACCGCCGAGGGCGCGGTCGGGGCTCGTGCACTGCAGGGCGGCCGCGAAGGCCCGGGCGGCGGTGGACCGCCCGGAGCCGGGCGGTCCGGTGAACAGCCAGGCATGGGTCATCTTGGACGCCGCGGGCGGTGCGGTCCCGTCCGTGATGGCCGTGACCAGCGCGTCGGCGTCGCGGGCGGCGGCGGCCAGCTGCGTCTGGACCCGCTCCTGTCCCACCAGGTCGTCCCATACGGGCATCCCGCCCACCACCTTTCACTCTCCGTGCACCCATTGTGGCGGGCGCCACTGACAATCCGGTCCCGCCGAGGTCAGCGGCGGCGGCGCGGTCCGCGTTCGCCGTGTCCGGCGTCGTCGCCGTCCTCGTCGTCCCGGTGACGACCCAGCAGCTCGTCCGCGAGCGTCGGCAGATCGTCCAGCGGGGTCTCCTCGGCCCAGTCCGGGCGGGCGCGGCGCGGGCGGCCGTCCTCACCGAGGACGGGAAGCTCCCGCGTGCGGTCGTTGCCCGAGTCCCGGACGTCGTTGCCCGAGTCCCGGAAGATGTCCGACGGCACCCGGTCGGCCGGGTTCTCCTCGGAGCGCCGGGCCGTCGGCCGCGAGGCGGACCGCGCCTGGCCGGCGCCGCTGCCGGTGCCGGTGCCACGGCCACTGCCGCTCCCGCTGCCGCTGCCGCTGCCGCGTGAACCGGTCTGACCGCCCGTCTGCGGGCCGTCCGGGCGCACAGGCGGCAGCACCGCCGTCTCATCGGCCGGGCCGACCCTCGGCAGCACCGAGGTCTCGGCGGCGGCCTCGGAAGCGCCGTCCCGGCCGGCCGCCGGGTCGGCCTTGGGCACCGGCACGGTCTGGGTGACGTCGTCCGGCCGGACGACCCGCTTGACCAGCGGGGTCTCCACCGTCACCGCGTCGTCCGGGTGCGGGTACTGCGGTTCCTTCGTCATGGGCACCTTCGGAGCGGGCTCCGCCACGGGAGCCGCCGCGGCGGCCGCAGCAGCAGCGGCCGCGGCCTTCGCCGCCGCCTCCGCCGTCGCCGCCTCGACCAGCCGGCGCTCCTCCTCGGCCTTCAGCAGGGCCTCCTCGGCGCGCCGCTGCTTCTCCAGCCGCCGCTCCTCGGCCTCGGCCCGCAGCCGGGCCTCCTCCTCGGCCTGCTTGCGCAGCCGCTCCTGCTCCGCCGCGCGCGCCTTCTCCTCGGCCTCCCGGCGCAACCGCTCGGCCTCGGCCCGGGCCCGGGCCTCCTCCTCGGCGCGCAGCCGCTCCTCCTGCGCCCTGCGGGCGGCCTCCGCCTCGGCCTTGATGCGTGCTTCCTCGGCCTCGCGGGCCTTACGGGCCTCCTCCTCGGCCCGCAGCCGCTCCTCCTCCGCCTTGCGCGCCGCCTCTTCCTCGGCCTTGCGCCGCGCCTCCTCCTCGGCGCGCCGACGGGCCTCCGCCTGCGCGGCCACTTCGGCCTCGGAGAGCGGAAGCATCCGGTCCAGCCGGTGCCGTACGACGGTGGTCACCGACTGCGGATCCTGACCGGCGTCGACCACCAGATAGCGGCCGGGGTCGGACGCGGCGAGCGTCAGGAACCCGGACCGCACCCGCTGGTGGAACTCAGCCGGCTCCGACTCCAGCCGGTCGGGCGCCTCCGTGAACCGCTCCCGCGCCGCCTCCGGCGACACGTCGAGCAGCACGGTGAGGTGCGGAACGAGCCCGTCGGTCGCCCAGCGCGAGATACGGGCGATCTCCGTCGGGGACAGGTCGCGGCCGGCGCCCTGGTAGGCCACCGAGGAGTCGATGTAGCGGTCGGAGATGACGACGGCGCCGCGCTCCAGGGCCGGGCGCACCACCGTGTCCACGTGTTCGGCGCGGTCGGCGGCGTACAGCAGCGCCTCGGCGCGGTTCGAGAGTCCGGCGGAGGACACGTCGAGCAGGATCGAGCGCAGCCGCTTGCCGACCGGGGTCGCCCCCGGCTCGCGCGTCACCACGACCTCGTGGCCCTTGCCCCGTATCCACTCGGCCAGTGCCTCGACCTGGGTGGACTTGCCGGCTCCGTCGCCGCCCTCCAGGGCGATGAAGAAGCCGGTGGCGGACGGGGCCTGTACGGGCTCCCCGCCGCGCAGGGCCTCGCGCAGGTCACGCCGCAGCGGGACGCCGCTGCGGTCGTCGGCCTTCGTCAGCACCACCACGGCGACCGGCAGCAGCAGGGCGCCGACCAGCATCAGCGTGAAGGCGGCGCCGCCGTGCGCGAAGACGATCTCGGCACCGGTCAGCCGGTGCGGGCCGATCACCGCGGCCAGGACCGGGGCGATGACGGCGCCGAGCGCGATGGCGACCCGTACGGCCGCGTGGAGGTGCTCGGTGACCCGGGACCGGCGCAGCTCCTCGGTCTCCTGGTCCAGCAGCGTGTGACCGGTGTTGGCCGCGACGCCCGCGGCGGCGCCGGCGAGCAGCGACAGGAACAGCACGGTCGCCGTGTCCGGGACGAGGCCCGCCAGCAGCAGCGCGACGCCGACCACCGCTATGGCCAGCGCCAGCTGGCGGCGCCGGGACAGCCCGGGCAGCACCTTGCCGGCCTGGTTCGCGCGGATGCCGACGGCGGTGCCGCCGACCAGCGCGAGGACGAACAGCGCGAACGCGGCCGGGCCGCCGCCCAGGTCGAAGGCGTGCAGGACGGACACGGCGACGGCGCTGGACACCGCTGCGGCGACCGCGGCGCAGGCCAGCACGAGGAGCGGGATGGCACCCGTACGGCCCTTGTCCGGACGGTCGCCCGCCTTCGGGGCGCGCAGGCCCTCCAGCGGGGACCTCGGCCGCGGGGTCGCCGCGGCGGGCAGCACGAGGGGGAGCAGCAGCGAGACCGAAGCGGCGAAGAGGCCGGAGGCGACGTACGAGCCGAGCGCGGCCTGGTTCGCGGCGAACCAGTCCACGCCGAGCCCGAGCGCCTTGCCGACCAGGGTCGCGGCGAGCAGTGCGGCGGCGGCGACGGGCAGCGCCGCGAAGGCCGTACGCAGCGTCAGGCGCCGCAGCGCGTCCAGGTGGTCCGGGAGCGGCCGCACGGCCGCCCCCTCCGGCGGCGGCGCGGGCAGCAGGGCGGGCGCCGCGCTCTCCTTGGCGAGCGTCCACAGCCGCTCGGCGGCGCCGGAGACGAAGACGGTGGCCAGCAGCGCGGTGAGCGCGTGGGCCGGGATCCAGTCGAGCCACAGCGGGGCGACGACGAAGAGCCCGAGGCGGACCCCGTCGGCTCCGATCATCGTCCAGCGGCGGTCCAGCTTGCCGCCGGGGGCGAGGAGCCCGGAGAGGGGGCCGAGGAGGACCGCGCCGAAGATCAGGGTGGCGAGGATCCGGACGCCGAAGACCGCGGCGACGGCCAGGGCCGCGCCTCGGTATCCGCCGCCGAAGCTCGCTTCGGAGGCCGCTGCCTGGAGTGCCAGGAGGACCAGCACCAGGAGGGCGAGGGCGTCGCCGATTCCGCTCACCAGCTGGGCGCTCCACAGCCGGCGCAGCCGGGGAGTGCGCAGCAGTGCGCGCACCGCACGCTCGCGGGAATCCGCGGCTAGGGCTTCGTCGTAGGTGGGGTTCGCCGGGGCGGTCACGACCGCCGGCTGCTCGGCTCGCGTCATCCGCCCAGCCTATCCGCTGCGCTTGGCGGGTGCGGAAGGCTGTGGACAAGGTCCGCTGTGACCTCGGCCCGGGGCTGCGCCCCTTGGCCCCGGCGCGGTCGACGCGTGCGGCGCCGCCGCGCGAGCGGCCCGGGCTGCGCCCGGCTTTCGGGGCTCCGCCCCGGACCCCGCGCCTCAAACGCCGGCGGGGCTGGAATGACCCAGCCGGCCTGGGCTGCGCCCGGCCTTCGGGGCTCCGCCCCGGACCCCGCGCCTCAAACGCCGGCGGGGCTGGAATTGCGCTCCGCGCAACCCAGCCCCTAGCGTCCAGCCGCTGGCGGTGCCGCGAGCGGCTACTCGTCCGCCGGGGTCGTGGCCGCCTTCTTCGCCACGGTCTTCTTGGCCGTCGCCTTCTTGGCGGTCGTCTTCTTCGCCGCCGTCGTCTTCTTCGCGGCGGCCGTCTTCGTCGCCGTCGCCTTCTTCGCCGGGGCCTTCTTGGCCGGGGCCTTCTTCGCCGTCTTCTTGGCCGGGCCCTTGGCCCGCTTCTCCGCGAGCAGCTCGTAGCCCCGCTCCGGCGTGATCGTCTCGACGTCGTCGTCCCGCCGCAGCGTCGCGTTCGTCTCGCCGTCCGTCACGTACGGCCCGAAGCGGCCGTCCTTGACCACCACCGGCTTCTCGCTCACCGGGTCCGTGCCCAGTTCCTTCAGCGGCGGCTTGGCCGCGGCGCGGCCGCGCTGCTTCGGCTGCGCGTAGATCGCCAGGGCCTCGTCCAGCGTGATCGAGAAGAGCTGGTCCTCGGTCTCCAGGGACCGCGAGTCCGTGCCCTTCTTCAGGTACGGGCCGTAGCGGCCGTTCTGGGCCGTGATCTCCACGCCCTCCGCGTCGACGCCGACCACGCGCGGCAGCGACATGAGCTTCAGCGCGTCGTCCAGCGTGACCGTGTCCAGGCTCATCGACTTGAAGAGCGAGGCCGTCCGCGGCTTGACCGCGTTCTTGCCCGTCTTCGGCGTGCCATCGGGCAGGATCTCCGTCACGTACGGCCCGTAGCGACCGTCCTTCGCGACGATCTCGTTCCCGCTGACCGGGTCCTTGCCGAGCGCGAACTCGCCGCTCGGCTTCGCGAACAGCTCCTCCGCGTACTCGACCGTCAGCTCGTCCGGAGCCATGTCGTCCGGCACGTCGGCCCGCTGGTGGCCCTCCGCGTCCTTCTCGCCCCGCTCCACGTACGGCCCGTAGCGGCCGACCCGCAGCACGATGCCTTCGCCGACCGGGAAGGAGGAGATCTCCCGGGCGTCGATCGCGCCGAGGTCCGTGACCAGCTCCTTCAGGCCGCCGAGCGCGTCACCGTCGGCCGGTACGACCTCCGAGGCGTCCTCCGCGCCGAAGTAGAACCGCTTCAGCCACGGCACGGACTGGGCCTCGCCCCGCGCGATGCGGTCGAGGTCGTCCTCCATCTTCGCGGTGAAGTCGTAGTCGACGAGCCGGCCGAAGTGCGTCTCCAGCAGGTTCACCACGGCGAACGAGAGGAAGGACGGCACGAGCGCCGTGCCCTTCTTGAAGACGTAGCCGCGGTCCAGGATCGTGCCGATGATCGACGCGTACGTCGACGGGCGGCCGATCTCGCGCTCTTCGAGCTCCTTGACCAGCGAGGCCTCGGTGTAGCGGGCCGGCGGCTTGGTCGAGTGGCCGTCCGCCGTGATCTCCTCGGCGGCGAGCGCGTCGCCCTCCCCGACCTGCGGAAGGCGCTTCTCGCGGTCGTCGAGCTCCGCGTTCGGGTCGTCCGCGCCCTCGACGTACGCCTTCATGAAGCCGTGGAAGGTGATCGTCTTGCCGGAGGCGGTGAACTCGGCGTCCCGGCCGTCCGACGCGGTGCCGCCGATCTTCACGGTGACGCTGTTGCCGACCGCGTCCTTCATCTGGGAGGCGACGGTCCGCTTCCAGATCAGCTCGTAGAGGCGGAACTGGTCGCCGGTCAGACCCGTCTCGGCGGGCGTGCGGAAACGATCACCCGAAGGCCGGATCGCCTCGTGCGCCTCCTGCGCGTTCTTGACCTTGCCGGCGTAGACGCGCGGCTTCTCCGGCAGGTAGTCGGCCCCGTAGAGCTGCGTGACCTGCGCCCGAGCCGCCGACACCGCGGTGTCGGACAGCGTGGTGGAGTCCGTACGCATGTAGGTGATGAAGCCGTTCTCGTACAGCTTCTGCGCCACCTGCATCGTCGCCTTCGCACCGAAGCCCAGCTTGCGCGAGGCCTCCTGCTGGAGCGTCGTCGTACGGAAGGGCGCGTACGGGGAACGGCGGTACGGCTTGGACTCGACCGACCGGACCGCGAACGAGGTGTCCGCCAGGGCGGCGGCGAGCGCCCGCGCGTTCGCCTCGTCGAGGTGCAGCACCTCGCTCTTGAGCTGCCCGTTCGAGCCGAAGTCGCGGCCCTGCGCGACTCGCTTGCCGTCCACCGTGTTCAGGCGGGCGGTCAGCGTCGAGGGGTCGGACGCGTCACCGGCACGCCCGGTGGAGAAGGTTCCGGTCAGGTCCCAGTACTCGGCGGAGCGGAAGGCGATGCGCTCGCGCTCCCGCTCGACGACGAGGCGGGTGGCCACCGACTGGACGCGCCCGGCGGACAGCCGCGGCATGACCTTCTTCCACAGGACCGGCGAGACCTCGTAGCCGTAGAGGCGGTCGAGGATGCGGCGGGTCTCCTGGGCGTCGACCATGCGCTGGTTGAGCTCGCGCGGGTTGGCGACGGCGTCGCGGATCGCGTCCTTGGTGATCTCGTGGAAGACCATCCGGTGGACGGGGACCTTGGGCTTGAGGACTTCCTGCAGGTGCCACGCGATGGCTTCGCCCTCGCGGTCCTCATCGGTGGCGAGGAAGAGTTCGTCGGACTCGGCCAGCAGCTCCTTGAGCTTCCTGACCTGGGCCTTCTTGTCGGCGTTGACGACGTAGATCGGCTGGAAGTCGTGCTCGACGTCCACGCCGAGGCGGCGGACCTCGCCGGTGTACTTGTCGGGAACCTCGGCCGCGCCGTTCGGGAGGTCGCGGATGTGCCCGACGCTCGCCTCGACGACGTATCCGGGGCCGAGGTAGCCCTTGATCGTCTTCGCCTTGGCTGGGGACTCGACGATGACGAGTCGGCGGCCGCCCTTTGCGGTCTCGCTAGTCGGGGACAACTTGGCTCTTCTCTCCGGTCGGCACTCGGTCGCAGTACGGCGACGCTGCGGAGTGTGACGGTACAACCCGCCCCCGTGTCAAACGGCAGAAGCCCGCAACGGCCACTCGAACGGTAACCCGACAAGTGCGGTTTCTGCCGCCCGGATGTCGCGGCGGAGCCTTCCCGATCACCGGGCCGGGTGGCCGGGGGGCCGTCTGGCCCCGCTCCCGCGCCGCCCCCGAGGGCCCGATCCGGGCCGGTCGCAGCCCCGCACCGCCCCCGCGCGGCGCGCCGTGGCGCGAGGACCCGGCCGGAGCCGCCGACCGGCCGCGGCCGCGGTACGACCACGACGGGGCGCGCGCCTCCCGCCACCGGTGCACGGTGTGGGGCGCGCGCCCCCGTCCTGGCCTGCTGAGCGGCCCCGAACTGCGGGAACACCGTCGCGGCGAAGATCGCCGGACCGTTTCCCCGCGGTTCCCCTCTTCCCCCGGGCCACCCTCGGGATCCCCCCGGATCCCGCTGCGCAGGACACTGCCAGCCGGGGGGATACAGCGGGCGAACCCCGGGTTACATTCCGGTGCCGGCTACTGCGCGGGCCCCGCCACGGGCTCCAGGAAACCCTGCTCCACGAGCATCCGGATGGCCTCCGGGGTGCGGTCCCGCAGGACGATGGGGTCCTCCTGCATCAGCTGCGCGATCGCGTCCAGGATCCGGCCGGCGGGCAGTGAGCCGTCACACACTCCGGCGAAGCCCGCGCCCACGGTGTCGACCTTGGTGGCGCGCCGCATCCCGCGGTGCTGCCGGAGCACGACGTGCTCCGGGTCCTCCGCGCCGGGCGCGCCGACCTGCTCCTGGACCACTTCCGCGGCCAGGGTGAAACGGGCTTCCAGCAGGGCCGCGTCGTCGTGCTCGCGCAGGTAGTCCTGGCGGGCGAAGTGGGCCAGGACGCTGTCGCCGAGCGGCTGCTCCACCGTGTGCGGCCACTCCTCGATCACGATCGAGGGCTCGGGCGCGTCGGAACGCCGCAGGGTGATCCAGCCGAAGCCGACGGACTTCGTCTTGCGCGCCTCGAACTCGTCCAGCCAGTCCTCGTACCGGCGCGCGTACTCGGCGGGGTCGCTCTGGTGGTCGCCCGCGTCGCGCAGCCACAGCTCCGCGTACTGCGTGACGTCCTGTACGTCACGCTGCACGATCCAGGCATCGCAGCCGCGCGGCACCCAGGAGCGGAGCCGGTCCTGCCAGTCCTCGCCGTCCACGTGCTGCCAGTTGCCGAGGAACTGCGCGTAGCCGCCCGGGTTGAGGTGGGCTCCGGCCTGCTGGACCAGGGTCCGGCACAGGTCGTCGCCGCCCATGCCGCCGTCGCGGTACGTCAGCCGGGCGCCGGGTGAGATCACGAACGGCGGGTTCGAGACGATCAGGTCGTACGTGGCCTCGCCGACCGGCTCGAAGAGCGACCCGGTGAGGAGCTCGGCCTCGGGCGCGCCGGACAGGGCCAGCGTCAGACGGGTGAACTCCAGGGCCCTGGGGTTGACGTCGGTGGCGGTGACCCGGGTGGCGTGCTGGGCGGCGTGCAGGGCCTGGATGCCCGAACCGGTGCCGAGGTCCAGGGCGGAGCCGACCGGGGTGCGGACGGTGATCCCGGCCAGGGTGGTGGAGGCGCCGCCGACCCCGAGGACCACCCCCGTGCCCGGCTGGCGACCCCGGCTGCCGATGCCGCCGGCCCCGCCGACGGCGCAGCCGAGGTCGGAGACGATGAACCAGTCCTCGCCGTCGGGGCCCCCGTACGGGCGTACGTCGACGGTGGCGTGCACCTCGTCGCCCTCGCTGCGCAGCCAGCCGTCGGCCAGGGCCGCCTCGATGGGCAGCGCGGCCGCGGCGTGCACGTACGGCACGGGCTGCTGGAGCAGGAACAGCAGGACCAGGCTCGCGAGCGGGCTGTCGCCGCCGCCACGGGTGGCGCGCAGGGCGGGCACCGTCTCGCTGCGGGCCAGCGCGGCGTAGGCGGGGGCGCCGAGCAGGTCGAGCAGGCCGTCGGCGGTGAAACCGGCGGCCAGCAGGGCGCTGCGGAGCTCGGCGGCGTGGGCGGGCGTGGGAAGGCTGCTGGTACTCACGGGTCCATTGTGTCCGCTGGGGCCCGTCCTGCGGGTCAGCCCGGGCCCGGACGTGCGAAAGGGCGGCCGCGGGCCCCTTGCGGGACCCCGGCCGCCCTGACGGACGTACGCGGCGGGCCTGGCGGGCGTACCGGCCGGGCTGACTCGGTGTACCGGCCGGGCTGACCGGCGTACGGCCGACCCGACCGCGTACCGGATGCCCTGACCGGCGTACCGGCTCGGCGCGTTACTTCGGCGAGGGCGACGGCGCCGCGACCTGGCAGCCCTTCTGGCTGTTGATCGCCTTGTCCAGACCGCCCGCGTTCAGCGTGGCCGCCGCGTCCTTGCCGCCCTTGGTGGCCTCCTCCAGGCCGCCCGCGACCTCCTTGAGGCCGTCGGCGAACTTCGTCTGGTCCTTGGGGTCGAGGGCGTCCATCTTCGTCTTCAGGTCGGCGTAGCCCTTGGAGGCCGCCTCGAAGCCCTTGACCGCCGAGTCCAGCGTCGCCTGGCCGTTCTTGACCGGCGGAACTCCCGCCTCCCGCAGGGCGCTCCCCATCTCCTTGTACGACTCCGTCATGGTCCCGAACGCCGCCGAGTCGGCCTTCTGGACCTCCTCGGGCTTACTGCTCTCGGTCGCCACCCGCTTGATCTCGGCGTTGGCCGTCTCGATCTTCTTGAGTTCGGGCTGCCACTGGTCGCAGACCTTCTTGGCCCAGGCGTTGGCCTTCTCGTCGCCGTCGTCCCCGCCGCAGCCGGACAGGACGAGCATCAGCACCGCACTGCCCGACAACGCGGCCGCAAGCTTCTTGTTCACCGGATTGGTCCCTTCGAAGGCTCTCGGCCCGGAAGATACACGGCCGCCATCAGGCCACGCACAAAGGCGGACAGACGGCGCGTCAGTCCGCGCCGCCTGTCCGCCGTTCGGGCGTACGGCCGGCCCTGCCCGGCTCTGCCCGTCCTGCTGCCCGTGCTCGGGTCAGGAGACCGTCGCGGGGTCGGCCGACTGGGCCACCCGCTCGGCGGCTCCGCCGTCGGACTCCTCGCCGACGGCGATGCCCCGGCGCTTGGAGATGTACACCGCGCCGATGATGACGGTGATCGCGAGGACGGCGACCACGGCCCGTACGGCCGGGCTGGTGTCCTCGCCGTAGCTGAACTGCACGACGGCGGGGGCGATCAGCAGCGCCACCAGGTTCATGACCTTGAGCAGCGGGTTGATCGCGGGACCGGCGGTGTCCTTGAACGGGTCGCCGACCGTGTCACCGATGACGACCGCGGCGTGGGCCTCGCTGCCCTTGCCGCCGTGGTGACCGTCCTCCACGAGCTTCTTCGCGTTGTCCCACGCGCCACCGGAGTTGGCGAGGAACACCGCCATCAGCGTGCCCGTGCCGATGGCGCCGGCGAGGAAGGAGCCGAGGGCGCCCACGCCGAGGGAGAAGCCCACGGCGATGGGGGTGAGGACGGCGAGCAGGCCGGGCGTGGCGAGCTCGCGCAGCGCGTCCTTGGTGCAGATGTCGACGACGCGCCCGTACTCCGGCTTCTCGCTGTAGTCCATGATCCCCGGGTGCTCGCGGAACTGGCGGCGCACCTCGTAGACCACGGCGCCCGCGGAGCGGGAGACCGCGTTGATGGCCAGGCCGGAGAACAGGAACACGACGGCCGCGCCCAGGATGAGCCCGACCAGGTTGTTGGGCTGGGCGATGTCGAGGCTGAGGTTCATCTCCCCGGCCTTGGCGCCGACGTCCTTGACCGCGGTGGCGATGGCGTCGTTGTACGAGCCGAAGAGCGCGGCCGCGGCGAGCACGGCCGTGGCGATGGCGATGCCCTTGGTGATGGCCTTGGTGGTGTTGCCGACGGCGTCCAGGTCGGTCAGGACCTGCGCGCCGGCGCCCTGGACGTCGCCCGACATCTCCGCGATGCCCTGGGCGTTGTCGGAGACGGGCCCGAAGGTGTCCATGGCGACGATGACGCCGACGGTGGTGAGCAGGCCGGTGCCGGCCAGGGCCACAGCGAAGAGCGCGAGCATGATCGACGTACCGCCGAGCAGGAACGCGCCGTAGACGCCGAGGCCGATGAGCAGCGCCGTGTAGACGGCGGACTCCAGGCCGACGGAGATGCCGGCGAGGACGACGGTGGCCGCGCCGGTGAGGGAGGACTTGCCGATGTCCCGGACGGGGCGCCGGTTGGTCTCGGTGAAGTAGCCGGTGAGCTGCTGGATCAGGGCCGCGAGCACGATGCCGATGGCGACGGCGACGACGGCCAGGACGCGCGGGTCACCGGAGTGGTTGGTGATCGCGGGGTTCTCGACGCCCGCGAGCTCCTTGTAGGTGGCCGGCAGGTAGGCGTAGACGGCGATCGCGACCAGCACCAGGGAGATCACGGCGGAGATGAAGAAGCCGCGGTTGATGGCGGTCATGCCGCTGCGGTCGGACCGGCGCGGGGAGACCGCGAAGATGCCGATCATCGCGGTGATCACGCCGATCGCGGGGACGATCAGCGGGAAGGCGAGGCCCAGGTCGCCGAAGGCGGCCTTGCCGAGGATGAGCGCGGCCACCAGGGTGACGGCGTAGGACTCGAAGAGGTCGGCCGCCATTCCGGCGCAGTCTCCGACGTTGTCGCCCACGTTGTCGGCGATGGTCGCGGCATTGCGCGGGTCGTCCTCCGGAATGCCCTGCTCGACCTTGCCGACCAGGTCGGCGCCGACGTCGGCGGCCTTGGTGAAGATGCCGCCGCCCACGCGCATGAACATCGCGATCAGGGCGGCGCCGAGGCCGAAGCCCTCCAAGACCTTGGGTGCGTCGGCGGCGTAGACCAGGACGACGCAGGAGGCGCCGAGGAGGCCGAGGCCGACGGTGAACATGCCGACCACGCCGCCCGTACGGAAGGCGATCTTCATCGCCTTGTGGGAGACCTCGGTCAGGTCCTTGGCGGGTTCGCCCTCGGCCGGGGTGGCCTCGCGGGCGGCCGCGGCGACGCGGACGTTGGCGCGGACCGCGAGGCGCATGCCGATGTAACCGGTGGCCGCGGAGAAGAGGGCGCCGACGAGGAAGAAGGCGGATCGTCCGGCCCGCTGGTTCCAGTCGTCGGCGGGGAGCAGGAAGAGAAGGAAGAAGACCACGACGGCGAAGACGCCGAGGGTGCGCAACTGCCGTCCCAGGTAGGCGTTGGCGCCTTCCTGGACGGCGGCGGCGATCTTCTTCATGCTGTCGGTTCCCTCGTCGGCGGCGAGGACCTGGCGGACCAGGATCTGCGCGACGACGAGCGCGGCGAGTGCCACGACCGCAATGACGATCACGATGAGCCGATTGTCATCGGTGAGTACTGCGGCTGCCAGATCAGTGGTGCGGTCCGGCGCGATAGGGGTGAAGAGCCCCGTCATTCGTCCTCCTTGACGTGATGAGCTCAAGATGTGGACGGATTGTAGGGAGCGTTCCCCGATCAAAACAGTGCGCAGGAAGCGGAATTGGCGCGCTCTCGCTTCTCAGCAATAGATCGCGTCACTCCATTACCCTCGAAAGCGGTAATGGGGCAAAGGCATTGACGCCTGATCATTTGATCTAGAGAAATGAAAAAGGCCCTGCTCGGCAGGGCCTTGATAAAGATCCGAAGATACGATGGTCGCGCGCGCGGCGGATCTTACGGGCGGCTGTGCGCGGCGGATCTCACGGAAGGGCGGACCTCACGGAAGGGCGGACCTCACGGAAGGTCGGAGGCTCCGGAGACGGGCCAGCTCATGCGGATGGTCCCGCCCGACTCGCCCGTGGTCACCTCGACGTCGTCGACGAGCCCGCTGATCACGGCGAGACCCATCTCGTCCTCGGCTTCGACGTCGGCGTCCAGGACGGCGTCGATGCCCGAGACGGTGTCGCCCGGGCCGCCGCCCGGACCGGGCACCTCGTCGCCGACCTCGATGGAGAACAGCTTGTCCTCCTCGGTCAGCACCACCCGGACGGGCGCGGTCAGTCCGTTGCTGCGATGCAGTCCGACGGCACGCGAGCAGGCCTCGCCCACGGCGAGGCGGACCTCGTCGAGGACGGCTTCCTCCACACCGGCCCGGCGCGCCACGGCGGCCGCGACCAGGCGGGCCGTCCGGACGTGTTCGGGCTGGGCGCTGAAGCGCAGTTCAACGGTGGCCATGCGCGTCCCCCTCGGACTACGGGCGTGCCTTGACAGGGGCCCGGGCCACCCGTGGCCCGGTACCCCTTCTCTCCTCGTCGGTTCCCCGGGGGCCCGCAGGCCGCCGGAAGACCGCCTGGAGCCGTCAGTCGGTGGCGTTGACGGCGTCGTCCACCGTGGTGTGGATGGGGAACACCTTGGTCAGACCGGTGATTCGGAAGATCTTCAGGATGCGCTCCTGGTTGCACACCAGACGCAGCGAGCCCTCGTGCGCACGAACGCGCTTGAGGCCTCCCACGAGCACACCGAGGCCGGTGGAGTCGAGGAAGTCCACTCGCTCCATGTCGACAACCAGGTGGTAGCTGCCGTCGTTCACCAACTCGACCAACTGCTCGCGCAGCTTGGGCGCGGTATACACATCAATCTCGCCACCGACCTCTACGACCGTACGGTCGCCGACAGTGCGAGTCGACAGGGACAGGTCCACGGATCCTCCAGCACCTTGCTATCGAGCGGCGCCCCCCAGGGGCCTCCCCACCCGAAGGTGGGCGAGGGATTGGCTGCCGCGATGGCATTCAATCACTTACCGGCAGGCGCGCACGACGCCTTCGGACCATTGTCCCGCAAGCCGGTGACACACTCGGTTCCGATGGCCCATACTCACCGTCCCGGTCGGCCCACGGCAACCGCGGACCACCGACCCACCCCCGGCACGGTCCTGGACCGCCTGTCACGGGGGCCTTCCCGAGCTGCGCGCATCACCCATACGGAGCACTTGCCCCCTCGGGAGGGTCGTCATGCAGTGTGGCCCGACCGCATCCGAGCGGATGTCGTAGCCGCCATCCAGGCCGCCGGAATCGAACACCCGTGGGAGCACCAGGCCGCGGCCGCCGAGCACGCCCTGGACGGCGCATCCGTGGTCGTCGCCACCGGCACCGCCTCCGGCAAATCCCTGGCATACCTGGCGCCCGTGCTCTCGGCCCTGGCGGACGGCGCCGAGGCCCCGAACGGCCGGGGCGCGACCGCCCTGTACCTGGCCCCCACCAAGGCCCTGGCGGCCGACCAGCGGCGCGCCGTACGGGAGCTGGCCGCCCCGCTGGGCAACGCCGTACGGCCCGCGGTCTACGACGGGGACACGCCCGTCGAGGAACGCGAGTGGGTACGCCAGTACGCGAACTACGTCCTGACCAACCCCGACATGCTGCACCGCGGGATCCTCCCGGCCCACCCCCGCTGGTCCTCCTTCCTGCGCTCCCTGCGCTACGTCGTGATCGACGAGTGCCACACCTACCGCGGGGTCTTCGGCTCGCACGTGGCCCAGGTCCTGCGCCGGCTGCGGCGGCTGTGCGCCCGCTACGGCTCGCAGCCGGTCTTCCTGCTGGCCTCCGCCACCGCCAGCGACCCGGCGGCGGCCGCGTCCCGGCTGACCGGCATGCGGGTGATCGAGATCACGGACGACGCCTCCCCGCGCGGCGAGGTGGTCTTCGCCCTGTGGGAGCCCCCGCTGCTCACCGAGCTGCGGGGCGAGAGGGGCGCCCCGGTACGCCGCACCGCCACCGCCGAGACCGCCGACCTGCTGACCGACCTGGTCGTACAGGGAGTCCGCACGGTCGCCTTCGTCCGCTCCCGGCGCGGCGCCGAGCTGATCTCCGTGATCGCCCAGGAACGGCTCGCCCATGTGGACCGCTCCCTCGTCCGGCGTGTCGCCGCCTACCGGGGCGGCTACCTGCCCGAGGAGCGCCGGGCCCTGGAGCGGGCCCTGCACTCCGGCGAGCTGCTGGGCCTGGCCGCCACGACCGCCCTGGAGCTGGGCGTGGACGTCTCGGGCCTGGACGCCGTCCTGATCACCGGTTACCCGGGCACCCGTGCCTCCCTGTGGCAGCAGGCCGGCCGCGCCGGACGGGCGGGCCAGGGCGCCCTGGCCGTGCTGATCGCCCGGGACGACCCCCTGGACACCTACCTCGTCCACCATCCCGAGGCGCTGTTCCGCCAACCGGTGGAAGCCACCGTCCTGGACCCCGACAACCCGTACGTCCTGGCCCCCCACCTGTGCGCGGCGGCGGCGGAGCTGCCGCTGACGGAGGCGGACCTGGAACTGTTCGGCCCGGCGACCGAGGACCTCCTGCCCCAGCTCGAAGCGGCGAAGCTGCTGCGCCGCCGGGCGACGGCCTGGCACTGGACCCGGCGGGAGCGCGCCTCGGACCTGACCGACATCCGGGGCGGCGGTGGCCGCCCGGTGCAGATCGTCGAGGCCGCGACCGGCCGGCTGCTGGGCACGGTCGACGAGTCGGCGGCCCACACCGCCGTCCACGACGGGGCCGTCCACCTGCACCAGGGCCGCACCTACCTCGTGCAGCACCTGGACCTGGAGGACTCGGTGGCTCTCGTGGAGGAGGCGAACCCGCCCTTCTCCACCACCGCCCGCGACACCACCTCCATCTCCATCCTGGAGACCGAGACCGAGATCCCGTGGGGCTCGGCCCGGCTCTGCTTCGGTTCCGTCGAGGTCACCAACCAGGTCGTCTCCTATCTACGGCGCAAACTGATCACCGGCGAGGTCCTGGGCGAGGCCAAACTGGACCTTCCGCCCCGGACCCTGCGCACCCGCGCCGTGTGGTGGACGGTGACCGAGGACCAGCTCGACGAGGCCCGGATCAGTCCGGAGATCCTCGGCGGCGCCCTGCACGCCGCCGAGCACGCCTCCATCGGCCTGCTCCCGCTGTTCGCCACCTGCGACCGCTGGGACATCGGCGGCGTCTCCGTGCCGCTGCACCCCGACACCCTCCTGCCCACGGTCTTCGTCTACGACGGCCACCCCGGCGGCGCCGGCTTCTCGGAGCGCGCCTTCCACACGGCCCGCGCCTGGCTGACGGCGACCCGCGACGCGATCGCCGCCTGCGAGTGCGAGGCGGGCTGCCCTTCCTGCATCCAGTCCCCCAAGTGCGGCAACGGCAACGACCCCCTCCACAAGCGCGGCGCCATCCGCCTCCTCTCCCGGCTCCTCGCCCAATCCCCGGACACCCCTCCTCCCGCGCTCTGAACGGGCCCTGACCCCCTCCTGGCCCACCGGTCACCCCATGGGCCCGCTGCGACCCCCTGGCCCCTGAGCCGGGCGCTCAGGGCGCCGCCGCCAGCGGCGGACCCGCGCGCGCCCCCATCGTGGCGGTGAACGGTCCCACCGCGATCCGGGCCCTGACCTCGGCGACCTCACCCCCCAGGCGGCATACGCCGAGCTCCGCTCCCTGCGCCCGCGCCACCCTGAGCGCCGCGGCGCAGGCCTTCTGCGGCCCGTGGGCCCAGCCGGCCGCCGCCGCGAGCGCCGCCAGGTCGGCGGCCGCCGCCGCGCGGTGGCGGGCCACGACGGCCTGGCCGAGGAGCAGCACCCCGCCGAACACCGCGCCCAGCACCGTCGCCACCAGCGCCGCCCAGACCGTGGCCGAGCCCCGGTCCCGGCCCCCGTACCGGCTCACGGCGGCGGCCCCACGCTGTCCTCCGCCAGGGCGACCGCCCGGGCGCCCAGGCGCACCGGCAGCCCGTTCGGCCCCGGCGCGGGCGCCGCCACCCGGACCTGCCAGAGGTCGCCGACCCGCTCCAGCTCCACCCGCGCCCCCGGCGGGGCGGCCGCCCGCGCCGCCGCCACGGCCACCTCCACCGGCTCCGATCTGGCCGCCGCCCGGGCGCCGGCCCGCGCCGCGTCCACGCACCGGATCTGGGCCGCGGCTGCCATCAGCGCCCACACCAGCAGCGCCGCGAACAGCACCAGGGCCGGGATCACCAGGGCTGCCTCAGCCGTCACATATCCGCTGTCCCGCATTTCGTGAACGGCCCGTGACCTACCCTCAGAACGGCACATCGAGCGCCTTCCCGATGGTCGACTGAAGGGCTGTGGCCACGACTTCACTCGTCACCACCTTGTAGAGAACGGCAGCGAATGCGCACGCCGCGATCGTGCCCATGGCGTATTCCGACGTGGACATCCCCGCGTCGCTTCCGTGACGGCTCAGCGCCGTCCGTACGCGAAACCAGATGATCCTCATGGCAACCTCCTGTGGATTTCCGTTGTCGATGTTGTTGATGTCGCTGATGTAGGCCATGCAGGTGATGGAGGCGATCAATGGGACTTCAGGTGTTCGAAAGGAGTCCTGAGGCCATACCGATCACCACCGGCGCGACCCCGATCGCGAGAAAAGCGGGGAGAAAACACAAGCCCACCGGTGCGGTGACCAGCACCGCCGGCCGTTGCGCCCTGGCTCCCGCCCGGCGCGCCCGGTCCTCCCGGAGCGCCGACGCGAGCCGTGAGACCGGTTCCGCCGCGGGCGCCCCCGTCCAGGCGGCCCGTTCCAGGCATTCCGCGAGCTCCCGGGCGCCGGGTATCTGCGCCAACCTCCCCCACCCGGCGCCCGGTTCGCCGCCGAGCCGCAACTCCGCCCCGGCCCGCGCCAGCCGCTCGCCCACCGGACCGCCCAGCGACTCGCCCACCACTTCCGCGGCCTCCACCGGACCCGCCCCGGCCGCCAGGCAGGCCGCCAACAGATCGGCCGCGAACGGCAGCTGACGCTCCGCCTCCCTCGGATCCACACCGACCGGGGGCCGCGCCCGGGCCTGCCACCGGCGCACCCCGAGCGCGGCCAGGGCTCCGGCGGCCAGGCCCGTCACGCCGCCGATGAGCAGCCAGCCCGCCAGCAGCGCCCCGGCGGGCCCGGCCCATGCCATCAGTGCGTCCCGCACTCCGGCGCCGAGCACCGGCCTCCGTAGGGGCACCGGCGCACCCAACAAGGCCCTGGTCCGACACCGGACGGCCCGGCCCCGGATCCGCGCCGTCACCGCCGAGAGGATGCAGAGCGCCACCACCGCCAGGCACAGCGCGATCCCCAGCCTGTGGACGACGAAGCCGGCCATCACCGCTCCCCCGCCCGTACGATCCGCCGGCACCACAGCAGCCCCAGCGCCTCCAGGACCGCACCCGCCAGCAGACAGCCCCACCCCATCGGGGTGTGCAGCAGCACCCGCAGAGGATCCGCGCCCAGACCCGTCCCGATCAGCAGGCCCACCAACGGCAGCAGGGCCAGGACCACCACCGTCGACCTCGCTCCCGCCAGCTGGGCCCGCAGCGACTCCTGCCGGTCCCGCTCGGCCCGCAGGGCCCCTTCCAGCCGGTCCAGTCCGGCGGCCAGTCCGGCGCCGCCGTCCACCGACACCCGCCAGCAGGCGGCCATACCGGCCAGCCCTTCCGCGCCCGGCTCCCGCGCCGCCTGACGCAGCGCCCCGGGCACGTCCCCGCCGAACGCGGCGGCGGCCAGCACCCCCGCCTCGGCCGCCCCCGGCCCGCCCGGGCCGGCGGCCGAGCGCCGCATCGCCGCCGTCAGCGCCTGCCCGGGCTGGGCTCCGGCCCTGAGCTCTCCCGCCGTCGCCCCGCACAGGGCCACCACCTCGGTGGCCCGCGCGGCCCGGGCCCGCTCCCGCGACCGCACGCGCAGCCACCGCCGCACCAGCGGCATCGCGACCGCTCCCGCCACCAGCGGGAGCACGGAACCGCCCAGCGCCGCGACCACCAGCCCGGCCACGAGGCAGGCCCACTCCCGCCACCGCACCGCCCGTACCCGTACGGCGACGAACAGGCGCTCCCGCTTTCCCGGTCCAGGTGCGATCTGCGGGCCGCCCCCGGCGAGCACCAGCCGGGCCCGCCGGGAGACCCGGTCACCCCCGGCAAGCCCCCACGCCGCCGCGCCGGCGCACAGCACCCCGGCGAACACCGGCACCGGCAGCGCCGCCACGGCGCTCATCGGGCACCTCGCAGCAGCGGCCGCAGCCGCTCCCAGCCCCGCTCCCGTACGAAGCCCCGAGCGGCCCAGCGCAGCGCCGGTACGGTGACCACCAGGCCGGCGGCGTCCCGTTCCAGCACGTGCACCTCGGCCACCCGGCGCCGCCCTTCCCGGTCCCGGACCAGGTGGAGCACCAGGGTCAACGCCGCCGCCAACTGGCTGTGCAGGGCCGCCCGGTCGAGCCCCGCGGCCGTTCCGAGGGCCTCCAGCCGGGCCGGGACGTGGGCCGCGGCATTGGCGTGGACCGTGCCGCATCCGCCCTCGTGCCCGGTGTTGAGGGCGGCGAGGAGGTCGGCCACCTCGGCGCCCCGGACCTCTCCGACCACCAGCCGGTCGGGCCGCATCCGCAGCGCCTGGCGGACCAGATCGGCCAGGGTGACCAGGCCCGCCCCCTCCTGATTGGCCGGCCGGGTCTCCAGCCGCACCACATGCGGATGGTCGGGGCGCAGCTCGGCCGAATCCTCGGCCAGGACGATCCGCTCCCCCGGGCCGACCAGCCCCAACAGGGCGCTGAGCAGGGTGGTCTTGCCCGTGCCCGTCCCACCGGAGACGAGGAACGACAGCCGGGCCTCCATCATGTCGCGCAGCAGCCGGTGCCCGCCGGGTGGCAGGGTCCCCGCCGCGACGAGCTCCTCCAGCGTGAAGGCCCGCGGCCGCACCACGCGCAGCGAAAGGCAGGCCGATCCGACGGAGACCGGCGGCAGTACCGCGTGCAGCCGGGTGCCGTCCGGCATCCGGGCGTCCACCCAGGGCCGGGCGTCGTCCAGCCGCCGCCCCGCCACGGCCGCCAACCGCTGGGCGAGCCTGCGCACCGCCTCGGCGTCGGCGAAGGTCACGCCGGTCAGCTCCAGCCCGCCACCGCGGTCCACCCACACCCGGTCCGGGGCCGCCACCAGCACATCGGTGACCTCGGGATCGGCGAGCAGCGCCTCCAGCGGGCCGGCGCCGACCAGCTCGGACCGTAACTCGGCGGCCACACCCAGCACTTCCGCGTCCCCCAGCAGTCGGCCCTGGGCCCGCAGGGCCGCCGCCACCCGCGCCGGAGTCGGTTCCGCCCCGCTCTCGGCGAGGCGCCGGCGCACCGCGTCCAGCAGCACCGCGCTCATGCCGGCACTCCCTGGGCGGGGCCGAGCGCCCGCTGCCAGAAGCCGTCGCAGAACCGGGCCAGCGCGCCCCGCCCCTGCGCTCCCGGCGGTTCCCCCTCGGCCACCCGCCCCGGGAGCCCCACCTCGACCGGCACCTCACCGGCGAGCGGCGCTCCCAACAGCCGGGCCACGGCCTCGGGATCGAGTCCGGCCGGGCAGCGGCCCCGTACGACGACCCGCACGTCCCGGGCCACCATGCGCACCCCGGCCGCCACCCGGCCCGCGGCAGCCACCGCGCGAAGCTCGCCCGGCACCACCATCAGCACCAGGTCGAGCTGCGCCAGCACCTCGGCCACCGCTTCGTCCACCCGCCGCGGGAGGTCGACCACCACGACCCCGCCCCGGCGGCGCGCGGCGGCCACCACCGACCGGATCGCGGCGGGCGGCACCACCACCCGGTCCCCGCGGTCCCAGCTCAGCACCCGCAGGGCGTGCATCTCGGGGAGGGACTCCTCCAGCGCTCCGGCCCCCACCCGTCCCCGCGAGCCCGCGAAGTCCGGCCAGCGCAGGCCCTCGGCGCCCTCGCCCCCGAGCAGTACGTCCATGCCCCCGCCCAGCGGGTCGCCGTCGATGAGGATGGTGCGCTCTCCGGCGCGGGCGGCCCGGACGGCGAGGGCACACGCGAGGGTGGAGGCTCCCGCCCCGCCACTGCCGCCGATCACCCCGACGGCGAGGGCGGGCCGTCCGGCTCCCTCGACCACGTCGGCGATGCGGTCGACGAGCCGGCTCTCGGCGTCGGGGAGCCGCAGCACCTCCTCCGCGCCGATCTCCACGGCGCGCTGCCATACGAGGGGGTCGTCCAGGTCCCGGCCGACGAGGAACACCCCGGTCCTGCGCGGGGCCCCGCGCACCCGCCGCGCGGCGTCGTCCCCGACCAGTACGAGGGGGGCGGACTCCCACCCGACTCCCGCGACCTCCCCGGCACTTGCGCCGGGGCTGCCCCCTGCCCCGCTCTGCTCGGGCAGGCCGTGGTGCACGTGCGGTTCGGCGCCCGCGGCCGCGCACAGCCTCAGCAGGTCGTCGAGCAGCAGCGGATCCTCGGTGATGATCAGGGGCCGCCCGCCACCGGCTGCGGATACGGTTGCCGCCCCCGTCCCGGCCCCCGGGCTGCTTCCGGCCGCCCCGGACCCCGGCGTTTCGCACGACTTCGATCGAGCCATGATCTCCGCCTCCCTCTCCCTGCAAATCCAGCGCCACGGACTTCGCGGCTGGAATCACCGTGCAGCGATCAGGAAAAAGAAGTGGATCTTGCTCGATAACTGTGGACAACCGGCCGATTGTGAATAACCCGGTCACCCTCACCGGTGAGTTCCAGAGCGCTGCGGAACCACTACGCAGCGTCACGGGTTGGAGGGGGTGAGGGCCTTCGCCGCGTCGGCCCGCACAAGAGGAAGGGCCGGAGAGATGGTCACGTGGGACCGAAGGCAGGGACGCGAACCGCGTCCGGACATGCGACGACCCCCGCCGGGGGGGAGAGCGGGGGTCGTCCCCACGGTCCGACTCGGGGGGGAGGAGCCAGACCGGGTTAGCACGGTCGCGAACGATCCGTGACTTCCATGGTGTACCCGAGAGCCTTCTCAGGCAAACCCACGCGCCACACCTTACGCCGAATGGTGGGCGCATATGCTCGGGGCGTGGAAAATCAGCCCTTGCCGCACTCCTCGCCTCGCACCGCCGCCTTCTTCGACCTGGACAAGACGGTCATTGCGAAGTCGAGCACCTTGACGTTCAGCAAGTCCTTCTACCAAGGCGGCCTGATCAACCGGCGAGCCGTCTTGCGCACCGCGTACACGCAGTTCATCTACCTGGCCGGCGGCGCCGACCACGATCAGATGGAACGCATGCGGGAGTACCTGTCCGCCCTCTGCAAGGGGTGGAACGTGCAGCAGGTGCGGGAGATCGTCGCGGAAACCCTGCACGACCTCATCGACCCGATCATCTACGACGAGGCCGCGTCCCTGATCGAGGCCCACCACATGGCGGGCCGCGACGTGGTCATCGTGTCGACCTCCGGCGCGGAGGTGGTCGAGCCGATCGGGGAGATGCTCGGTGCGGACCGGGTCGTCGCCACGCGCATGGTCGTGGGCGAGGACGGTTGCTTCACCGGCGAGATCGAGTACTACGCCTACGGACCGACCAAGGCGGAGGCCGTGCGCGAGCTCGCGGAGTCCGAGGGCTACGACCTCTCCCGGTGCTACGCCTACAGCGACTCGGCCACCGACGTCCCCATGCTGGAGGCGGTCGGACACCCGCACGCCGTCAACCCGGACCGGGCACTGCGGCGGGAAGCGGTCGCGCGCGAGTGGCCGGTCCTCGTCTTCAGCCGGCCCGTACGGCTGAAGCAGCGACTGCCCGGACTGTCGATGCCGACGCGTCCGGCGCTGGTCGCCGCGGCGGCCGTCGGTGCGGCCGCCGCCACGGCCGGGCTGGTCTGGTACGCCAGCCGGCGCCGGGCCAGCGCTCTGGCCGCCGCCGCCCGCTCCGCCTGAATGTCCCGGCCTGCGGAGATAAGGGCTGTCCGGTTCGCCGGACTCGCCCCGAAAGTAAAAAGTGGAGCCAGGGCTTTCGCATGGCTCCCAAGCGGAGTACAAATAAAGCAACGGCCCGCGAGACCAAAGAACATCCGAGAGGATCATCTTTAAAACGCAGTAAGGCCCACGGACCGAAGCATGAACGCCTGGCACCCACGCGACGTCGACCCGTCGATTACGGGCCAGCCGCACCAGGTAACGGGCAAAGTCCCCGACCTGATGGGCAACCATCGAGGACGCTTGGTAACTAGGCGTAAATGCCAGCGGCGACACCACAGCAGTACGGTGTCGCCGCAACCCATGTCCGGGCGAAATCGGTCGTGAAACCTCAGGCCGCGCCGCGCTGCAGGGCCTCGCAGACCGCGGTCGACTCGCGGACACCGAGCTCGATCGCCCGCCCGCAGTGGGCGATCCAGGCACCCATCCCCTCCGGAGTGCCGGAGACGTAGCCCCCGAACGCCGCCAGGTACGCCTCGCGCCCCTGTTCCGCGTGGCCGACCTCCGCCGGGCAGATCGCCTTCGGGTCCAGACCGCTGTTGATCAGGACGATGCGCTCGGCGGCGCGGGCGACCAGCCCGTTGTACGAGGCGAACGGGCGCAGGGCCAGCAGTTCGCCGTGGACCACCGCCGCCGTGACCAGGGCCGGGGCGGAACCGCCCGCGATGATCAGGCGCGACAGGCCGTCCAGGCGGCCCGCGACTTCCTCCGCACTGGGCAGCGGGAGGTCCACGAGGGGCTCCACCACCGACTCGCCGGCCAGGCGGGGGCGGCCCACGACGTCTCCCTGGGCCGTCGAACCGGATGCCACCAGGTGCAGGCGCGCCAGCACCCGCAGCGGCGACTGGCGCCAGATGCTCAGCAGCTGCCCGGCCTCCGCCGTGAGCCGCAGGGCGGCGCCCACCGTCAGCGCCTCCGGCTCCGACCCGAAGTCGGTCCGTCGCCGCACCTCCTCCAGCGCCCAGTCCGCGCCGGACAGCGCCGCGCTTCCGCGCGCCCCGCGCAGGGCGGCCTCCGAGGTGATCTCGCCGCTGCGGCGGCGCATCACCCGGTGTCCGTAGACCCGGTCCACGGCCTTGCGTACGGAATCCACGGACTCGGCGACACCCGGCAGCCCGGCCAGGGCGACCAACGGGTCAGAAGCGCTACTCATAAGTAGGGAGCCTACGCACTGCGCACCCCCGGCACCGACCCCTCCTTGGAGTGGTCTTCTTCACTCGCCTTGACAACACCCAGCTACGAACCCACTACCCTTGGTGAACATGAAGATCGCTTTCGTAGGAAAGGGCGGCAGCGGCAAGACCACGCTGTCCTCCCTCTTCATCCGCCACCTGGCCGCCAATGAGGCCCCCGTCGTCGCGGTGGACGCCGACATCAACCAGCACCTGGGCGCCGCGCTCGGCCTCGGCGAGGACGAGGCCGCCGCACTTCCCGCCCTGGGCGCGCACCTCCCGTTGATCAAGGAGTACCTGCGGGGCTCCAATCCGCGCATCGCGTCCGCCGACACGATGATCAAGACCACGCCGCCCGGCCGCGGGTCGCGCCTGCTGCGGGTCACCGAGGACAACCCGGTGTACGAGGCGTGCGCGCGGACGGTGCTGCTCGACGGGGAGCCCGTACGACTCATGGCCACCGGGCCGTTCACCGAGTCCGACCTGGGCGTGGCCTGCTACCACTCCAAGGTCGGCGCGGTCGAGCTCTGCCTGAACCACCTCGTCGACGGCCCGGACGAGTACGTGGTCGTCGACATGACGGCAGGCTCCGACTCCTTCGCCTCGGGCCTGTTCACCCGCTTCGACGTTACCTTCCTGGTCGCCGAACCGACCCGCAAGGGCGTCTCCGTCTACCGCCAGTACAAGGAGTACGCCCGGGACTTCGGGGTCGCGCTCAAGGTCATCGGCAACAAGGTGCAGGGCCCCGAGGACATCGAGTTCCTCCAGGACGAAGTGGGCGAGGACCTGCTGGTCACCGTCGGACACTCCGACTGGGTGCGGGCGATGGAGAAGGGCCGCCCGGCTCCGTTCGAGCTGCTGGAGGCGACCAACCGGCTCGCGCTCCAGGAGCTCCAGAACGCCGCCGACGACTCCTACGCGCACCGCGACTGGGTCCGCTACACCGAGCAGATGGTGCGCTTCCACCTCAAGAACGCGGAGAGCTGGGGCAACGCGAAGACCGGGGCCGACCTGGCGGGCCAGGTCGACCCCGATTTCATCCTGCGCGAGGACCGCGAGGACCACGAGGACCGTGCAGACCGCGAGGACCGCGCGGACGCCGAGGGGACGAAGGCGCAGGCCGTCAGCCCTCGTCCGTGCCTTCAGCAGCCGGCTCCGCAGCCGGCTTGACCCCGGCGGGGGCCGTCGGCGGTGCGGGCGGCGGCCCCGCGGTCAGGAACTTCGTCCAGCCCTCCTTCGGCGCCTCGCCGACGTCGAGCGTGCGCATCCACTCAAGAGTCTTCGGGTCCTGGGCGTCCAGCCAGTCCGCCAGCTCGCGGAACGGCACGCAACGGACCTCCTTCTGGGTGCACATGGACTTGATCGACTCCTCGACGGCGCGCATGTAGGTGCCGCCGTTCCAGGACTCGAAGTGGTTGCCGATGATCAGCGGGGCGCGGTTGCCCTGGTAGACGCGGTCGAAGGCCTGCCGCAGGCCGTCGCGCATCTGGTCGCCCCAGTACTTGTGCTGTGCCGGGTCGCCCTGGGAGGTCGTCCCGGACTGGTTCGTCATGAAGTTGTAGTCCATGCTCAGCGTTTCGAAGGCGCGGCCCGGCACGGGCACCAGTTGCAGCGGGATGTCCCACAGACCGTCGGTCTTCTTGGGCCAGATCTGCTTGCTGATGCCGCTGGAGTCGTAGCGGAAGCCCATGTCCTTCGCCGCCAGCATGAAGTTCTTCTGGCCTTCGAGGCAGGGGGTGCGGGCCCCGACGAGCTCCTTGTCGTAGTCGAAGGGGAGCGCTTCCATGCTCTTCAGGCCGGCGTTGGTCTTCCAGTTCTTGACGAACGCCTTGGCCTGGTTGATCTCGCTCTTCCACTCGGCCACGGACCAGGTCCCGACGCCGCCGTCGGGTCCGCAGAAGTGGCCGTTGAAGTGGGTGCCGATCTCATTGCCCTCCAGCCAGGCGCCCCTGACCTGGGTGGCGGTGTCCTTGATGCCCTGGAGGTCGCCGAAGCCGATGTCGGAGCGGCCGGACTCGTGCTGCGGGGCGGTATAGAGGGAACGTTTCTCCTCCGGGAGCATGTACACGCCGCTGAGGAAGTACGTCATCCGGGCGTTGTACTTCTTGCCGACCTCGCGGAAGTGCGAGAAGAGCTTCTGGCTGTCCTCGCCCGCCCCGTCCCACGAGAACACCACGAACTGCGGCGGCTTTTCGCCGGGCTTGAGCTTCTGCGCCTTCTGTACGTTCGGCTGCGGGCCGGTGTAGGCGGTCGAGCCGTCTCCGATGGGCCGGTTGACGCTGCCGGGAGCCTCCGGGGCGGCGGCGCCCTCCTTCGCCTTCGGAGCCCCGGGAGCCGGGGACTTGGCGGGCTCCGAGGCGCCGCACCCGGCGGCCCCCAGGATCAGCGCCGTGGCGGCCAGGCCGCCGGCGATCTTCTTCGTGGCGGCGATCATCCGCCCCACCTCTCCCTCGCAGTTCCAACGCAGGACTTCCGCGCCGCAACGTCCCACGGGGTCCGCCGCGAGAAAGGTGTGACAAGCCGGACAAAATGCTTATTCACTCGTGAGTGCTAATCCATCGGCCATTTGCGCGCATTGCTCTCCACACGCCTTTACTCTCCATTACCATCCATTTACTGAGTGTTGAGACTCCCGCCGCTTCATCCCTCCCCCGAGGAGACGGGAACCGATGACAGACACCTCCCCCAGGCCCACGACCGGAACGCTCCGCAAGGACTTCCACGCAGACCTCTCCGCCTCGATCGCCGTCTTCCTGATCGCCCTGCCGTTCTCGCTCGGCATCGCCCTGGCCACCGGCGCCCCGCTCCAGGCCGGGCTGGTCGCCGCGGCCGTCGGCGGGATCGTCGCCGGACGGCTCGGCGGCGCCCCGCTCATGGTCAGCGGACCCGCTGCCGGACTCACGGTGGTCAGCGCCGAGTTGATCCAGCACTACGGGTGGCGCACCACCTGCGCCGTCACCGTCCTCGCCGGCCTCTGCCAGCTCGGCCTCGCCGCCCTGCGCACCGCCCGGTCGGCGCTCGTCGTCAGCCCCGCCATCGTGCACGGCATGCTCGCCGGCGTCGGCGTGACCATCGCACTGGCGCAGCTGCACATCGTGCTCGGCGGCACCCCCCAGAGCTCCGCCCTGGCCAACGTCCGCGGGCTGCCCGACCAGTTGGCCGACCTGCACCCGGTCGCGCTCGGCGTCAGCGTGCTGACCCTGCTCGTCCTGTTCAGCTGGCCGAGGCTGCCCGGGCGGACCGGCCAGGCCCTGCGCAAGGTGCCGGCGGCGCTCGCCGCCGTGGCGACGGCCACCGCGGTCGCCGCCGTGGCCGGCCTCAGCCTGCCGCGGGTGGACCTGCCGTCATGGCGCAGCCACGCCCTGCCCGAGCTTCCCGAGGGCCCGGTCCTCGGGATCATCGCCGCCGTCCTGACCGTCACCCTGGTCGGCAGCGTCGAGTCCCTGCTCTCCGCGGTGGCGACCGACAAGCTGATCGTCTCCGACCGCGGTACGGGCAGCCGTCCGCCGCGCGCCGACCTGAACCGGGAACTGAGGGGGCAGGGCGCGGCGAACATCGTCTCCGGCGCCCTGGGCGGCCTGCCCGTCGCGGGCGGGGCCATCCGCAGCGTGGCGAACGTGAAGTCCGGCGCCGTCAGCAGGCGGTCGGTCATGCTGCACGGCCTGTGGGTCCTGCTCGCGGCGGGACTGCTCGTTCCCGCCCTCGACCTGATCCCGCTGGCCTCGCTGGCCGCACTGGTGATGGCGGTGGGCGTGCGGATGGTGAGCGCCACGCATCTGCGCACCGTCACCCGGCACGGCGAGGCCGTGGTCTACGGCACGACCATCGTGGGAGTGGTCCTCGGCGGCGTCCTGGAAGGCGTGGCCATCGGCATCGCGGTGGCGGTCGCGCTCGCCCTGCACCGGCTCGCCCGGACCCGGATCACGGTGGAGCAGCTGGACGGCGGCGCCTTCCGGGTCTGTGCGCGCGGCCAGTTGACCTTCCTCGCCGTGCCGCGGCTGAGCCGGGTGCTGAGCCAGATCCCGCCCGACGCGCCCGCCCTGATCGAGCTGGACGGCTCCTTCATGGACCACGCGGCCTACGAAACGCTGCAGGACTGGCAGGACTCCCACCGCGCCCACGGCGGATCCGTGGAGGTCACCGGACGCCGCACCGACGGGGCGCACCGCTCCGGCGCCCCGGCCCCGCGCGGCCAGCAGCGCGGCGGGCACCAGTGCTGCCGCCCCTGGACGCCGTGGAAGAACCACTGCGACCACCGCACGACGGACACCCGGCCCCCTGCCGACACGGTCACCCCGGCGGCCAAGGGCGCCGGCCAACTGGCCAACGGGATCAGCGCCTTCCAGCGCGATACCGCACCCCACGTGCGCGAGGAGCTGGCCCGGCTGGCCCGCGAGGGGCAGCGCCCCTCGCAGCTCTTCCTCACCTGCGCGGACTCCCGTCTGGTGACGAGCATGATCACGGCCAGCGGCCCGGGCGACCTGTTCACGGTCCGCAATGTCGGCAATCTGGTCCCGCTGCCCGGAGCGGAGTCCACGGACGACTCGGTCGCGGCGGCCATCGAGTACGCGGTGGACGTGCTGAAGGTGGACAGCATCACCGTGTGCGGGCACTCGGGCTGCGGGGCCATGCAGGCGCTGCTCAACTCGGCGCCCGGAGCCCCGATGACCCCGCTGCGCCGCTGGCTGCGGCACGGGCTGCCCAGCCTGGAGCGGATGGCCAGCCGTCACCACGCCTGGGCCCGGATCTCGGGCCGCCTCCCGGCGGACGCGGTGGAGCAGCTGTGCCTGACCAATGTGGTGCAGCAGCTGGAGCACCTGCGGGCCCACGAGTCGGTGGCGCGGCGGCTCGCCGAGGGCACCTTGGAGCTGCACGGGATGTACTTCCACGTGGGCGAGGCGCAGGCGTATCTCCTGTCCGAGGGCGAGGACTTCTTCGACTGCCGGGTCTTCGACACGGTCGGCCAGAACGCCTGAGGCGCAGCGACCCTGAACCGGTAGCCTCCGGTATCCGTGCAACCGTATGGCCTCTTCCCGCCCCCCTTCAGCGGGAAGGGGCCTTCGCGCGTCCTTCGCGGCCGTCCCGGATCGTGATATAGGTCTAAACCAATTCCCGGCTACCCCTTGTCACCCGGGCCGCCGACTGATGAGCTATGCCCGGGGACACAACGGACACCCTGGGATTGGGAGATGTCGTGAGCAATGAAAGCCTGGCCAATCTGCTCAAGGAGGAGCGGCGGTTCGAACCGCCTGCCGATCTGGCCGCCGCCGCCAACGTGACACAGGCTGCGTACGCACAGGCCGACGCGGACCGGCTGGGCTTCTGGGCCGAGCAGGCCCGCCGGCTGACCTGGGTCACCGAGCCGACGCAGACCCTGGACTGGACGAACCCGCCCTTCGCGAAGTGGTTCGCGGACGGCGAGCTGAACGTCGCCTACAACTGCGTGGACCGCCACGTCGAGGCCGGCAACGGCGACCGCGTCGCCATCCACTTCGAGGGCGAGCCCGGCGACAGCCGCGCCATCACCTACGCCGAGCTCAAGGACGAGGTCTGCAAGGCCGCCAACGCCCTGACCGAGCTGGGGGTCCAGGCCGGCGACCGCGTGGCCGTCTACCTGCCGATGATCCCCGAGGCGGTCGTCGCGATGCTCGCGTGCGCCCGCGTCGGCGCCGCGCACTCCGTGGTCTTCGGCGGCTTCTCCGCCGACGCCGTCGCCTCCCGCATCCAGGACGCCGACGCCAAGCTGGTCATCACCGCCGACGGCGGCTACCGCCGCGGCAAGCCGACCGCCCTGAAGCCCGCCATCGACGAGGCCGTCGCCAAGTGCCCGCAGGTCGAGCACGTGCTCGTCGTACGCCGCACCGGTCAGGACACCGCCTTCAGCGAGGGCCGCGACCTGTGGTGGGACGAGGTCGTCGGCCGCCAGTCCGCCGAGCACACCCCGCAGGCCTTCGGCGCCGAGCACCCGCTCTTCATCCTCTACACGTCGGGGACGACGGGTAAGCCCAAGGGCATCCTGCACACCTCGGGCGGCTACCTCACGCAGACGGCGTACACGCACCACGCGGTCTTCGACCTGAAGCCGGAGACCGACGTCTACTGGTGCACCGCCGACATCGGCTGGGTCACCGGGCACTCCTACATCGTCTACGGGCCGCTCGCCAACGGCGCCACCCAGGTGATGTACGAGGGCACGCCGGACACCCCGCACCAGGGCCGGTTCTGGGAGATCGTGCAGAAGTACGGCGTCACCATCCTCTACACGGCGCCCACGGCCATCCGCACGTTCATGAAGTGGGGCGACGACATCCCCGCGAAGTTCGACCTGTCGAGCCTGCGCGTGCTGGGCTCGGTCGGCGAGCCGATCAACCCCGAGGCCTGGATCTGGTACCGCAAGCACATCGGCGGCGACCGCTGCCCGATCGTGGACACCTGGTGGCAGACCGAGACCGGCGCGATGATGATCTCCCCGCTGCCGGGCGTCACGGCCACCAAGCCGGGCTCCGCCCAGCGCGCGCTGCCCGGCATCTGCGCCACCGTCGTGGACGACGAGGCGAACGAGGTCCCGAACGGCGGGGGCGGCTACCTGGTCCTCACCGAGCCGTGGCCGTCGATGCTGCGCACCATCTGGGGTGACGACCAGCGGTTCATCGACACGTACTGGTCGCGTTTCGAGGGCAAGTACTTCGCGGGCGACGGGGCCAAGAAGGACGACGACGGCGACATCTGGCTGCTCGGCCGGGTGGACGACGTGATGCTGGTGTCCGGCCACAACATCTCGACCACCGAGGTCGAGTCGGCGCTCGTCTCCCACCCCTCGGTCGCCGAGGCGGCCGTGGTCGGCGCGGCCGACGAGACCACCGGCCAGGCCATCGTGGCCTTCGTCATCCTGCGCGGCAGCGCCTCCGAGACGGAGAGCCTGGTCGCGGACCTGCGCAACCACGTGGGCGCCACGCTCGGCCCGATCGCGAAGCCGAAGCGGATCCTGCCGGTCCAGGAGCTCCCGAAGACCCGTTCGGGCAAGATCATGCGCCGCCTGCTGCGCGACGTGGCGGAGAACCGGGCGGTCGGTGACGTCACCACGCTGGCCGATTCCTCGGTCATGGACCTGATCCAGAGCAAGCTTCCGGCCGCCGGCAGCGACGACTGACAGGACCCGGGACCGGACCCCGGACCCCACTGAAAGGGGTACTCGACGCGCCGCGCCGGGTGCCCCTTTCGCGCATAAAGTGACGATCACCGGATACGTCCTCGCGTGCACCCTGTAAAATATTGAAAGCGTCAATAATGACCACAGGGTGCGCCGGGAAGTCTGGTCGGCAACGAGCTTCGCCATGCCGTCCAACCGACCCCGGAGGTCTCCCCTCGTGGCCGCACCCAGCCCCACCGACCACCAGAGCGGCACGTTCCTCGGACGGCTCTCGCTCCCCGAGCGCCGCTTCGTCGCCGACGCCCTGCGCACCGAGACGGTCGGCGGCGTGCTGTTGCTCGTGGCCGCCGTCGCCGCCCTGCTGTGGGCGAACGTCCCCGCCGTCTCGGACAGCTACGCCAGCGTCCGGTCCTTCCACATCGGCCCCGCCTCCCTCGGCCTGGACCTCTCGCTCCAGCACTGGGCGGCCGACGGGCTCCTCGCCGTCTTCTTCTTCGTCGCGGGCATCGAACTCAAGCGCGAGCTCGTCGCGGGCGATCTGCGCGACGCGAAGGCCGCCGCCCTCCCGGTGATCGCCGCCGTCTGCGGCATGGCCGTCCCCGCGCTGGTCTACGTACTGGTCAACACCTTCGGCAGCGGCTCGATGGACGGCTGGGCGGTCCCGACCGCCACCGACATCGCCTTCGCGCTGGCCGTGCTCGCCGTCATCGGCACCTCCCTGCCGTCGGCCCTGCGCGCCTTCCTGCTGACCCTCGCGGTGGTCGACGACCTCTTCGCCATCCTGATCATCGCGGTGTTCTTCACCAGCGAGATCGACTTCCTGGCGCTCGGCGGCGCGGTCGTGGGCCTGGCCCTGTTCTGGTTCCTGCTGCGCCGGGGAGTCCGCGGCTGGTACGTCTACCTCCCGCTCGCCCTGGTCATCTGGGGCCTGATGTACAACAGCGGCGTCCACGCCACCATCGCCGGCGTCGCCATGGGCCTGATGCTGCGCTGCACCCGCAAGGACGGCGAGGGCCAGTCCCCCGGCGAGCACATCGAGCACCTGGTCCGGCCCGTCTCGGCCGGTCTCGCCGTGCCCCTCTTCGCGCTGTTCGCCGCCGGGGTCTCGCTCTCCGACGAGTCCCTCGGGCAGGTCTTCACCCGCCCCGAGACCCTCGGTGTGGTCCTCGGCCTCGTCGTCGGCAAGACCGTGGGCATCTTCGGCGGGACCTGGCTGGCCGCCCGCTTCACCAAGGCGGAACTGAACGAGGACCTCGCCTGGCCCGACGTACTGGCCGTGGCCTCGCTCGCGGGCATCGGCTTCACCGTCTCCCTGCTCATCGGCGAACTCGCGTTCACCGGCGACGCGGTCCTCACCGACGAGGTCAAGGCCGCCGTCCTGATGGGCTCGCTCATCGCGGCCGTCATCGCGAGCGTCATGCTCAAGCTCCGCAACCGCCGGTACCGGGCGCTCACCGACGCCGAGGAGCGCGACGACGACCTCGACGGGATCCCGGACATCTACGAGGAGCACAACCCCGAGTACCACCTGCGGATGGCGAAGATCTACGAGGACAGGGCCGCGGAACACCGCCGCAAGGCGGAGAACGCGGCGGCGACGGCCCTGGAAAACACGGCCGGGTCCACCGCCCGGGGCGACCGTCCGGCATGATCTGACACAGGACACAGGACATAGGACCCAAGACGCAGCATGCAGGCCGCAGCACGCGGGCCCGCGGGCCACAGCACGCAGGCCGCGGACCGCAGCGCAGCCGCACGGCAGCAGACGACAAAGGGAGAGAGCGATGAGCGCAGTGGACGACGACGCGGCACGGGGAGCCGAGCGCACGCTCGGCCAACTGGTCGCCTCGGCCACCGCCGAGATGTCCGCCCTGGTGCACGACGAGATCGCCCTCGCCAAGGCGGAGCTGCGCCAGGACGTCAAGCGCGTGGGCATCGGCAGCGCCTCCATGGGGGCGGCCGCCGCGCTCGCGCTCTTCTCGCTCCCGGCGCTGACCATGGCCGCGGCCTACGGGATCCACAACCTCGGCCTCGGGCTCGCATGGTCCTTCCTGATCGTCGGCGGCGCGTTCCTGCTCATCGCGGGGCTGCTCGTGCTGCTCGGCGTACGGAAGTTCAAGAGGGTCAAGCCGCCGGAGAAGTCCATCGCCTCCGTCAAACAGACCGCCGCGCTGGTCGGGACCGTCAAGCCGCACCCGCGGCCGGTGAGTGACCAGGCTGTGGGTGTGGCACGCTCGTCCTCATGACAGCGCCCACGCCGGATTCCAGCATTCCCCCCACAGCGGCCACGGCGGTACGGCTCGACCTCCCCGGCGGGCAGGCGGTCACCCACCGGGACGTCGCCGCCAACGGCGCCCGCTTCCACGTCGCCGAGCTCGGTGACGGGCCGCTGGTGCTGCTGCTCCACGGCTTCCCGCAGTTCTGGTGGACCTGGCGGCACCAGATGGTCGCGCTCGCCGACGCCGGATACCGGGCGGTCGCGATGGACCTGCGCGGGGTGGGCGGCAGCGACCGCACCCCGCGCGGTTACGACCCCGCCAATCTGGCGCTCGACATCACCGGGGTCGTACGGTCCCTCGGCGAGCCGGACGCCGCCCTGGTCGGGCACGACCTGGGCGGGTACCTCGCCTGGACGGCGGCGGTGATGCGGCCCAAGCTGGTGCGCCGGCTCGTCGTCTCCTCCATGCCGCACCCGCGCCGCTGGCGCTCGGCGATGCTGTCGGACTTCGGGCAGACGCGGGCCAGTTCGCACATCTGGGGCTTCCAGCGGCCGTTCGTCCCCGAGCGGCAGCTCGTCGCCGACGGCGGGGCGCTCGTAGGGGATCTGATCCGGGACTGGTCGGGGCCGCGGCTGCCCGAGGAGGAGGACCTCGCCGTGTACCGGCGGGCCATGTGCATCCCGTCCACCGCGCACTGCTCGATCGAGCCGTACCGCTGGATGATGCGGTCGATGGCGCGGCCCGACGGACTCCAGTTCAACCGGCGGATGAAGCGGCCGGTGCGGGTGCCGACGCTGCATCTGCACGGCTCGCTCGACCCGGTGATGCGGACGCGCAGTGCGGCCGGCTCGGGCGAGTACGTCGAAGCGCCCTACCGGTGGCGGCTGTTCGACGGGCTCGGGCACTTCCCGCACGAGGAGGACCCCGTGGCCTTCTCGACGGAGCTGGTGAACTGGCTGAAGGATCCGGAGCCGGACCGCTGACCAGCCGCTGACCAGACCACTGAAGAGCTACTGACCGGCCCCTGAAGCGTGGGCAGTTGGCTCATCGGATCGTCCTACGAGCATTCAATTGCCCGGCGCATAGGCCAATTGGCCGCCGCTGACGGGATTACCGACCTTGGGGCCCGGGCAGAGCTCGGAGTATGAGCTGGACGCACGACCACGGTGAGACCGCGCACGAACGCCGCTCGGCAGCTACGCCGGGCGCTTACGAGAGGGCCGGCCGGCACGGCCACGACCTCCGCCTCGGAATTCCGCGCATCCTGCGCCGCCGCGCCCGCTGGGTCTCGGCGCGCCTGCGCCACCCGAGGACGTAGGAAGCCGGCGGCGGCCGCAGGCGGCGGGTGAATCAGAGCGCGCAGCCCTGGCTCTCGACCCGCCGGTCGGCGGCCTTGCCGATCCGGATGTCGTCGCGGATCTCGTCCACCGTCAGCGCGTAACCGGTGTTCGGATCGTCGAGGGACTTCGCGAAGACGACCCCGTACACCTTGCCGTCGGGCGTCAGCAGCGGGCCGCCGGAGTTGCCCTGCCGGACCGTCGCGAAGAGCGAGTAGACGTCGCGTCGGACGGTGCCGCGGTGGTAGATGTCCGGGCCGTTGGCGTTGATCCGTCCGCGGACGCGGGCCGAGCGGACGTCGTACGCGCCGTTCTCCGGGAAGCCGGCGACGATCGCGTCGCTGCCGCTCACCGCGTCCTTGTCGGTGAACTCCAGCGCCGGGGCCTTCAGCTTGGGCACGTCCAGGACCGCGATGTCGCGCTCCCAGTCGTAGAGCACGACCTTGCCGTCGTACAGCTTGCCCTCGCCGCCGATCTGCACGGTCGGCTCGCCGACCCCGCCGACGACGTGCGCGTTGGTCATGACCTTGCCGGGCGCGAAGACGAAGCCCGTGCCCTCCAGCACCTTGCTGCAGCTGGGCGCGGTGCCGACGACCTTCACGATCGAGCGCTTGGCCTGCTCGGCGACCGGGCTGGTGGCGAGGTCCGGGTCCGGTGCCTGCACCTCGGTGATGGGCTCGTTCGAGAACGGGGTGAACACCTGCGGGAAGCCGTTGCGCGCCAGGGCGGAGCTGAAGTCCGAGAACCAGGTGTTCGCCTGGTCGGGCAGCACCCTGGACACGCCGAGGAGCACCTTGGAGTTGCGCACCTCCTTGCCCAGCGTGGGCAGCGAGGTCCCGGCGAGCGCCGAACCGATCAGCCAGGCCACCAGCAGCATCGCGACCACGTTGACCAGGGCGCCGCCGGTCGCGTCGAGGGCGCGCGCGGGTGACCAGGTGATCTGGCGGCGCACCCGGTTCCCCAGATGGGTGGTCAGGGCCTGGCCGATCGAGGCGCAGACGATGATCACGACGACGGCGACGACCACGAGCGTGGTGGACACCTGGGTGCCGTTGTCCGTCACCCGGTCCCAGATCAGCGGGAGCAGGGACACGGCGACGAGGCCACCGCCGAGGAATCCGATCACCGACAGGATGCCGACGACGAACCCCTGGCGGTAGCCGACGATCGCGAACCACACGGCGGCGAGCAACAACAGGATGTCCAGCACGTTCACGTGGGTCACCGTCTCATGCGCGCCAGTCGAGCGGGACCTGCCGCGACCGGTCCCAGGGGCGCTCCCACCCCGCGAAGTGCAGGATCCGGTCGATCACTCCGGCGGTGAAACCCCAGACCAGAGCGGATTCGACGGTGAAGCCGGGCCCCTGGTGGCCGCCCGGGTGGACGGCCATGACCCGGTGCTCCGGGTCCGTGAGATCGGCCACGGGAACCGTGAAGACGCGGGCCGTCTCGGCCGGGTCCACGGCGCCGACCGGGCTCGGGGTGCGCCACCACCCGAGGACGGGCGTCACCACGAACTCGCTGACCGGGATGTAGAGCCGCGGCAGCACCCCGAAGAGCTGCACCCCGGAGGGGTCGAGCCCCGTCTCCTCCTCGGCCTCCCTCAGCGCGGCGCGCAGCGGGCCGGTGGTGTGCGGATCGCCGTCCTGCGGATCGAGGGCGCCGCCGGGGAAGGACGGCTGGCCCGCGTGCGAGCGCAGGGTGCCGGCGCGCTCCATGAGCAGCAGCTCGGGGCCACGGGCGCCCTCGCCGAACAGGACGAGCACAGCCGACTGCCGCCCGCGGCCGTCCTCGGGCGGCAGGAACCGGCTCAGCTGGCGCGGCTGGACCGTCTGGGCGAGCGCGACGACGGGGTCGAGCCACCCGGGCAGGCCGTCGGTGGTGAGGCTCGCGCCCCCGCCCTCGCGGGTGGCCGCCGCCGTCTCGTCCCGGGTACCGCTACCGCGCGTCATAGGCATCCCTGTCCGTGTGCTCCCACACCGCCAAACGCGGTACGGGTACCGATTCGTTCCTACGGCTGCTGCGGCGCCGCCGCCGGGGCCGGCAGGCCCGGGTAGTCCGGGGGCGGGCGCAGCCGCTGGCCCGGCTGGCCGCCCTTCTCGTACTTGAGCAGCTTCCGCGCCTTCTCCGGGTCCGTCTCGCCCTCCCCGTACGCCGGGCAGAGCGGGGCGATCGGGCAGGCCCCGCAGGCCGGCTTGCGGGCGTGGCAGATCCGCCGGCCGTGGAAGACGACCCGGTGCGAGAGCATCGTCCACTCGCTCTTGGGGAAGATCGCGCAGATCTCGGCCTCGACCTTCTCGGGATCCTCCTGCTCGGTCCACTTCCAGCGGCGCACCAGCCGTCCGAAATGGGTGTCCACAGTGATCCCGGGGACACCGAACGCATTGCCGAGGACCACGTTCGCCGTCTTGCGGCCCACTCCGGGCAGGGTCACCAGGTCCTCGATCCGGCCCGGCACCTCCCCGCCGAAGTTGTCCCGCAGGGCCTGCGAGAGGCCGAGCAGGGCCCTGGACTTGGCCCGGAAGAACCCGGTCGGCCGGATCAGCTCCTCCAGATGCGCGGGATCGGCCGCGGCCATGTCCTCGGGGGTCGGGTAGGCGGCGAAGAGGGCCGGCGTCGTCTGGTTCACCCGCAGGTCGGTGGTCTGCGCGGACAGCACCGTCGCGACGAGCAGCTCGAAGGGATTGCGGAAGTCGAGCTCCGGATGGGCGTACGGATAGATCTCGGCCAGCTCGCGGTTGATGCGGCGCGCCCTGCGCACCATGGCCAGACGCGATTCGGCGCGCTGAGCCGCGGGCGCCGTCTTCGGTTTCTTGGCCGAAACTTTGCTCTGGGGGGTGGCCGCGGCCTCCCCGGACGCCTTCAATGGGGCGTGTTCGCCCACGGCTGAATTCTGGGCGTCGCTCACTCCAGCGGACCCCTTGGCCTGTGCTCTCACCGGCTTATTGGACACCCAGCCAGCCTAAGGCCGACCGCTGACACCCGTCCGGACCTCAGGTAACACCACCCCGATTGGCTTCTCGCCGCACAGCACGCCCGTGCGTCCGGCATCCTTGTGATTGATCGCACTGTTTGAGCCGTCCGGCAAAATGGGGACACGGTCCCCTGAGCTGGTCGACATAGGAGAGAGACTCGTGGACGACGTTCTGCGGCGCGCCCCGCTCTTCGCGGCGCTCGATGACGAGCAGGCCGCGGAGCTCCGCGCCTCCATGGGCGAGGTGACCCTCGCACGCGGTGACGCCCTGTTCCACGAGGGCGACCCCGGCGACCGGCTGTATGTCGTGACCGAGGGCAAGGTGAAGCTGCACCGCACCTCCCCCGACGGTCGCGAGAACATGCTGGCCGTCCTCGGTCCCGGTGAGCTGATCGGCGAGCTCTCGCTCTTCGACCCGGGCCCGCGCACCGCCACCGCCACCGCGCTGACCGAGGTCAAGCTCCTCGGCCTCGGCCACGGTGACCTGCAGCCCTGGCTCAACGCCCGGCCCGAGGTCGCGACCGCGCTGCTGCGCGCCGTCGCCCGGCGCCTGCGCAAGACCAACGACCAGATGTCCGACCTGGTCTTCTCCGACGTCCCAGGCCGTGTGGCGCGGGCGCTCCTCGACCTGTCGCGCCGCTTCGGCGTGCAGTCGGAGGAGGGCATCCACGTGGTGCACGACCTCACGCAGGAGGAGCTCGCCCAGCTCGTCGGCGCCTCGCGCGAAACCGTGAACAAGGCCCTGGCCGACTTCGCGGGCCGCGGCTGGCTCCGCCTGGAGGCCCGCGCGGTGATCCTCCTGGACGTGGAGCGCCTCGCGAAGCGCTCCCGCTGACGCTCGTCACAGCCCTTCGAGGGGTCCCGCCCGGTGGGTGGGGCCCCTTTCGGCGTATCGGGGCGGACGCCGTCACGGACCGCGCCCCGCATCCCCGCTTCGAACGCCGGAGCGACCCCCGCGTGACCCCGCGCGCCCCGGAGCCGCACAGTGGACGCATGGAGCGCAGAGGCGTGGACGCGTACGGGTACATCGAGCGGGAGGGGTCGCTCGGCCAGGTCCAGAGCGAGTTCAGGGGCCTCGTCGCGGCCGCCCGGGAGCGGATCGCGCAGGCGTACGGGCGCCGGCTGCACAGCGCCTACCTGTACGGGTCCGTGCCCCGCGGGACGGCCCGGCCCGGGCGCTCCGGCCTCGACCTGCTGCTCGCCCTGCACCACGAGCCCGGCGCGGACGACCGCGACACGGCCGAGGTCCTGGCGCGCGGGCTCGACGAGGACTTCCCCGAGATCGACGGCGTCGGCATCCTGCTCCACGGCAAGGACACGCTGCTGAGCGAGGCCGAGCGGTACGACCTCGGCTGGTTCCTCGCCTGTCTCTGCACGCCGCTGCTGGGCGCGGACCTGGCCGAGCACCTGCCGCGCTATCGCCCGGACGGGCTGCTCGCCCGGGAGACCAACGGGGACCTGGCCGCCCTGCTGCCCCGGTGGCGCGAGCGCGTACGGGAGGCGTCGACCCCGCACGAGTACCGGCGGCTGGCCCGCTCCTACGCCCGGCACCTGGTGCGCACCGGATTCACCCTGGTCATGCCCCGGTGGGGCGGCTGGACCAGCGACCTCGCGGAGTCCGCGGAGGTCTTCGGCCGGTACTACCCCGAGCGTGCGGCCCAGAGGCGGGCCGCGGCCTCGGTCGCGCTGGACCCGGTACCGGACCCCGCCGTGCTGCGCTCGTACGTCGAGGACCTCGGCCCCTGGCTCGCGGAGGAGTACGCGGCCCGGCACGGCGTGAAGACGCCCCGCCAGGCCGCTGAGGCCCCCTGACAGGCCCTACGGACGCCCCCGCGGGCGCGAGTGAGCCGCTACGGCTGCTTGGTGAGCTCCAGGGCCTCGACCGCCAGCTTGGCCTCCGCCAGACCCGCCCCGGTGATCCGGCGGTACTCCTTGATCGCGGAGATCGTGCGGTCGGCCCTGAGCAGCGCGCGCACCTCGTCCATCCCCGCGGGCTCCGGCTCCTCGATGCCGAAGTGGTCCAGCACCAGGGCCAGACGGCGTTCCATGAGGTCCGCCTTCCGCTGGAGGCTCTGCACCCGCAGCGTCACCGTCGAGGTGATCCATCCGGCTGTGGCGACCAGCATGACCAGCAGGAACACGGTGTTCATTCGGGCCCTCCAGGGATCAGTCCGTGATCTTGAAGGTACTCCAGCTGCGCCCGCACGGACCATTCCGCGGCCGGCCACAGGGAACGGTCCACGTCCGCGTAGACATGGGCCACCACCGCCTCGGGGGTGACGAAGCCGTTCTCGACGGCGGTCTCGACCTGTGCGAGCCGGTGGGCGCGGTGCGCCAGGTAGAACTCGACGGCGCCCTGGGCGTCCTCCAGGACCGGACCGTGGCCCGGCAGGATGGTGTGCACCCCGTCGTCCACGGTGAGCGAGCGCAGTCGGCGCAGGGAGTCCAGGTAGTCCCCCAGGCGGCCGTCGGGGTGGGCCACGACGGTGGTGCCGCGTCCGAGGATGGTGTCGCCGGTGATCACGGCCCGGTCGGCGGGCAGGTGGAAGCAGAGCGAGTCGCTGGTGTGGCCCGGGGTCGGGACCACGCGCAGTTCCAGACCGCCCGTCCGGATCACGTCGCCCGGGGCCAGCCCCTCGCCGCCGAGGCGCAGGGCCGGGTCCAGGGCGCGCACGGGGGTGCCGGTGAGCTCGGCGAACCGGCCCGCGCCCTCGGCGTGGTCGGGGTGGCCGTGGGTGAGCAGGGTCAGGGCGATCCGCTTGCCCGCCCGTTCGGCGGCGGCGATGACCGCCCGCAGGTGTGCCTCGTCCAGCGGGCCCGGGTCGATGACCACGGCCAGGTCGGAGTCGGGCTCGGAGACCAGCCAGGTGTTGGTGCCGTCCAGGGTCATCGCGGAGGCGTTGGGAGCCAGGACGTTGACCGCGCGGGCGGTCGCGGGCCCGGAGGTGACGACCCCCCTGGGCTGGCCGGGCAGGGCTGCGGCGTCGGTCATGCGGGGCCTCCGGGGCGCACTCGCTTGGTGAACTCGTCGTGGCCCGGCCAGCTGAGCACCAGCTCGCCGTCCTCCAGCGCGGCCCGTGCCAGGACGGGGGCCAGGTCCTGCGCCCCGGCGGCCGCGAGCGCGTCGGCGGCGCTCCCGTACGGCTCCAGGGAACGCAGGGTGGAGATGGTCGGGGGCATCATCAGCAGCTCGCCCTTGTCGTAGCCGGCGGCCGCGTCGGCCGGGCGGATCCACACCGTCCGGTCCGCCTCGGTGGAGGCGTTGCGGGTGCGCTGCCCCTCGGGCAGGGCGGCCACGAAGAACCACGTGTCGTAGCGGCGCGGCTCGAACTCCGGGGTGATCCAGCGCGCCCAGGCGCCCAGCAGGTCGGAGCGCAGCCGCAGGCCGCGGCGGTCGAGGAACGCGGCGAAGGACAGCTCCCGCGCCACCAGGGCCTGCCGGTCGCCCTCCCAGTCGTCGCCCGTGGTGTCGCCCACGACCGTGTCCGGGGCCGGACCGGCGAGCAGGACGCCCGCCTCCTCGAAGGTCTCCCGTACGGCGCCGCAGACGATGGCCTGCGCGGTGAGGGGGTCCGTACCGAGGCGGTCGGCCCAGTCCTCCCGGGACGGCCCGGCCCAGCCGACCAGGTGCTCCTCGTCGCGCGGGTCGACCCCGCCGCCGGGGTAGGCGTACGCGCCTCCGGCGAAGGCCATGGAGGCGCGTCGGCGCAGCATGTGCACGGCTGGTCCGTCGGGGGTGTCGCGCAGCAGCATCACGGTGGCGGCGCGGCGGGGGGCCACCGGGGTGAGCGAGCCGTCCGCGAGCGCGCGGATGCGGGCGGGCCACTCCGGCGGGTACCACTGGCCTCCGGCGGGGGGCTCGGGCTGGGGCTGCTGCTGACCATTCGGCATGGCCGGATGCTACGGCCATCCGGGCCGATGTTCGAGGGGACCCGGGACGACGCCCCGGGCCCCGCGCGTCGAAAGCCGGCGGGGCTGAAGGATCCAGCCCCGCCCGCGGGGGTCAGGCTCCCGGAACGAGCTCGACCTGGAACTCGACCTCGACCGGCGCGTCCAGCGGCAGGACCGCCACGCCGACCGCGCTGCGGGCGTGGACGCCCTTGTCGCCGAAAACGGCGCCGAGCAGCTCGCTCGCCCCGTTGAGCACGCCCGGCTGGGCCGTGAAGTCGGGGGCCGAGGCGATGAAGCCGACGACCTTCACGACGCGCGCGACCTTGTCGAGGTCACCGATGACCGACTTGACGGCGGCCAGGGCGTTCAGCGCGCACGTGGCGGCCAGTTCCTTGGCCTGCTCCGGTGAGACCTCGGCGCCGACCTTGCCGGTGACCGGCAGGCTGCCCTTGATCATCGGGAGCTGGCCGGCGGTGTACACGTACGAGCCGGAGCGCACGGCCGGCTGGTAGGTGGCCAGCGGCGGGACGACCTCGGGCAGGGTCAGGCCGAGTTCGGCCAGCTTGGCCTCGACGACACCGCTCATGCCTTCTCCCGCTTGAGGTAGGCCACGAGCTGCTCGGGGTTGTTCGGGCCGGGTACGACCTGGACGAGCTCCCAGCCGTCCTCGCCCCAGGTGTCCAGGATCTGCTTGGTGGCGTGAACCAGCAGCGGAACCGTCGCGTATTCGAACTTCTTGGTCATGGGAGCGAGGGTAGTGCCTGTCTTGCGGGCTCTCGCGCGCCCCGGAAGCCGAGTGGTTAGGCTCGGACGCTGTGAGCAGGCTCCAGGTGGTCAGCGGCAAGGGCGGCACCGGCAAGACCACGGTCGCCGCGGCACTCGCGCTTGCCCTCGCACGCGAGGGCAAGCGGACTCTACTGGTGGAGGTCGAGGGCAGGCAGGGGCTCGCACAGCTCTTCGGCGCCGAGGCGCTCCCGTACGAGGAGCGGAAGATCGCGGTCGCGCCCGGCGGGAGCGGTGAGGTCTTCGCGCTCGCCATCGACGCCGAGCGGGCGTTGCTGGACTACCTCCAGATGTTCTACAAGCTCGGCTCGGCGGGCCGCGCGCTCAAGAAGCTCGGCGCGATCGACTTCGCCACGACCATCGCCCCCGGGCTGCGGGACGTGCTGCTGACGGGCAAGGCCTGCGAGGCGGTGCGCCGCAAGGACAAGACGGGCCGCTTCGTCTACGACCACGTGATCATGGACGCGCCGCCGACCGGGCGGATCACCCGGTTCCTGAACGTCAACGACGAGGTGGCGGGCCTGGCCCGGTTCGGGCCGATCCACAACCAGGCGCAGGCCGTCATGAAGGTGCTCAAGTCCCCCGAGACGGCCGTGCACCTGGTCACCCTCCTGGAGGAGATGCCCGTCCAGGAGACCGCGGACGGCATCGCGGAGCTCCAGGAGGCCGGGCTGCCCGTCGGCCGCGTCGTCGTCAACATGGTCCGGCCGCACCACCTGGACGAGGACACCCTGCGCACCGCGGCCGGAGACCACCGCGCCGGCGTCGCCCGGGCGTTGTCCCGGGCGGGCCTGGGCGGCGCGCGCCGCGGCGGGCTGGCCGAGCGGCTGGTGGACCCGCTGCTCGCGCAGGCCGCCGAGCACGCGAGCCGGGTGGAGCTGGAGCGCGAACAGCGCGCCGTACTGGCGGGGCTGGACCTGCCGACGTACGAACTCCCGCTGCTCGGGGCGGGGATGGATCTGGCCGGGCTGTACGAGCTGGCCAAGGAACTGCGCAAGCAGACGGTGGCCGAATGAGCGAGGGGGTGGACACCGTGGGCCTCGACACTCCGCCGAAGCTGGCGGTCGACGGGCTGCTGGACGACCCGCAGACCCGGATCATCGTGTGCTGCGGGGCGGGCGGGGTCGGCAAGACCACCACGGCCGCCGCGCTCGGCGTACGGGCGGCCGAGCGCGGGCGCAAGGCGGTCGTGCTCACGATCGACCCGGCGCGCCGGCTCGCGCAGTCGATGGGGATCGACTCGCTGGACAACACCCCGCGCAAGGTGGCGACCGTGGGGACGGGAGCCGCGGCGGGCGGCGGTGAACTGCACGCCATGATGCTGGACATGAAGCGGACCTTCGACGAGATCGTCGAGGCGCACGCGGACGCGGAGCGGGCCCGGGCCATCCTCGCGAACCCCTTCTACCAGTCGCTGTCGGCCGGCTTCGCGGGCACGCAGGAGTACATGGCGATGGAGAAGCTGGGGCAGCTGCGGGCCCGCGACGACTGGGACCTGATCATCGTGGACACGCCGCCGAGCCGGTCCGCGCTGGACTTCCTGGACGCGCCCAAGCGCCTCGGGTCCTTCCTGGACGGGAAGTTCATCCGGGTGCTGATGGCTCCCGCGAAGGTGGGCGGCCGGGCCGGCATGAAGTTCCTGAATGTCGGCATGTCGATGATGACGGGCACGCTCAGCAAGCTCATGGGGGCCTCGCTGCTGAAGGACGTGCAGACGTTCGTCGCCGCGATGGACACGATGTTCGGGGGATTTCGCACGCGCGCCGACGCGACCTTCCGGCTGCTCCAGGCTCCCGGCACGGCCTTCCTCGTGGTCGCGGCGCCCGAACCGGACGCCTTGCGCGAGGCGGCGTACTTCGTGGAGCGGCTGGCCGCGGAGCGCATGCCGCTGGCCGGGCTGGTGTTGAACCGGGTGCACACGAGCGGCGCCGGCCAGCTGTCGGCCGAACGGGCGTTGGCCGCCGCGGAGAATCTTGAAGAGGGCGGCATTGTCGATCAGGAGGCCGGGAAAGCTGGACTTCGTGACGCGGTCGATCCCGCATCCGATCCTTCGTCCGCTCCTCCGTCCGACCACGACCACGATCACGACCCCGACCCCGACGACTCACCCGATGTGGACGAGATCACGGCAGGACTGCTGCGTCTGCACGCCGAACGGATGCAGGTGATCGCGCGTGAGCAGCGCACACGCGATCGCTTCACCTCACTGCACCCGGAGGTGGCGGTGGCCGAAGTGGCCGCCCTGCCCGGCGATGTACACGACCTCGCCGGGCTGCGGGCCATCGGAGAGCGACTCGCGGCCGGGGTTCCGGCCGGAGCGTAGGCGTTCGTACGACGTGGCGGCCGTGTGATCTACCCGGCTGCCGCGTACGTCTCGTACGGGACGTCGATCTCCGCGTCTGCATCCATGGTGAGGATGCCCGTGCTGCGCTCGTACTCCGTTCGTGCGGTTTCGAGCAGCCGTCGCCACGAGGTGACGGTGGGACGCCGGCGCAACAGCGCACGTCGTTCCCGCTCGGTCATTCCACCCCACACGCCGAACTCGACACGGTTGTCGAGCGCGTCGGCCAGGCATTCGGTCCGCACCGGACATCCGGTGCACACCGCCTTGGCCCTGTTCTGTGCCGCTCCTTGAACGAACAGTTCATCCGGATCGGTAGTGCGGCAGGCTGCCTGCGCACTCCAGTCGGTAACCCAGCCCATCCCGGCGCCGTCCTCTCCCGAATCGAGGCTCCCCCACGGCGGTAGCGGCATATTCACCGCTGCCAGTTGAGGACGTTACGGAAGGCGGGCACGGTGCAACACCCCCGACGGGCCCAATCTTGAATGGTCCGAACGGACTATGGGTAAGCGGCAGATCACCCGACGGAGTGATCCGGCGACATGCCCGACCATTCCGGCAATTCGGGTGTAATCGGCGGCTCGGCTTCAGCTGGGGGGCGAGATTCGGACATGAGTCCACCCCATTCAGGAAGGGTGAAAATCAAGCCGCGGGGTTGATGTCGCACCACACCGCTGTGACAGTTGGGGACAGCTTAGGCCAAGGCATTCGCGCGTGTCCGGCGAATCAGAACGTAGGCTGCCCTCCATGGGAAAGAAGCGCTCGGGCGGCGGGCTCACGGGGAGCCAGCAGGCCGCCAAGTTCCTCGGTGTGTCCGTTCTCTCCGGAGTTGTGCTGGCCGGCATGGCGATTCCGGCCGCAGGCGCCCTGGGGCTGGCAGCCAAGGGCACGGTCGAGGGATTCGATGAGATCCCGGCCAATCTCAAGACTCCGCCACTGAGCCAGCGGACCACGATTCTGGACGCGGAAGGTGGCCTGATCGCCACCATCTATTCACGCGACCGTCAGGTGGTCCCGCTCACGGCGATCTCCCCGTACATGCAGAAGGCGATCGTCGCGATCGAGGACTCGCGTTTCTACGAGCACGGCGCCGTCGACCTCAAGGGCATCCTGCGCGCGGTCAACCAGAACGCGCAGGAGGGCGGCGCGGCCCAGGGCGCCTCCACGCTCACCCAGCAGTACGTGAAGAACGTGTTCGTCGAAGAGGCCGGCGACGACGAGACCAAGGTGCGCGAGGCCCAGGAGAAGAGCCTCGGGCGAAAGATCCGCGAGCTGAAGTACTCGATCCAGGTCGAGGAGGAGCTCGGGAAGAAGAAGATCCTCGAGAACTACCTCAACATCACGTACTTCGGCCAGCAGGCGTACGGAATCGAATCCGCCGCCCAGCGCTACTTCAGCAAGCCCGCCAAGGACCTGACGCTGGAGGAGGCCGCGCTGCTGGCGGGCGTCGTCCAGTCGCCGAGCCGGTACGACCCGGTGAACGACGCGCAGGAGGCGATGAAGCGCCGCAACGTCGTCCTCCAGCGGATGGCCGACACCAAGGATGTCTCGCAGGCGGAGGCGGACGCGGCGAAGGCGAAGCCGGTCACCCTGAAGGTGACCAAGCCCAAGAACGGCTGCATCACCGCGGTCAAGGGCGCGGGCTTCTTCTGCGACTACGTGCGCAACTCCTTCCTGACCGACCCGGTCTTCGGCAAGACGCGCGAGGAGCGGGCGAAGGTCTGGAACCAGGGCGGTCTGACCGTACGCACCACCCTGGACCCGCAGTCGCAGGACGCGGCCAACGAGTCGATCAAGGACCACGTCTACCAGGAGGACGCGATCGCGACGGCTGTGACCATGGTCCAGCCGGGCACCGGCCGCGTGCTGGCGATGGGTCAGTCCAAGCCGTACGGCTTCGGGAAGAACGAGACGCAGATCAACTACTCCGTGGACAAGCGGATGGGCGGCTCGAACTTCGGCTTCCAGGTCGGCTCGACCTTCAAGCCGTTCATCGCCGCCGCCGCGCTGGAGCGGGGCCTGCCCCCGACGAAGGTGTACGGGGCGCCGAACAAGATGGACTACCCGAGCGGGATCTCCCGCTGTGACGGCACGCAGTACGTCAACACCACCAAGGAATCGGCGGAGAACGAGACCGAGGACGAGATCGGCCCCTACGCGCTCAGGACCGCGATGGAGAAGTCGATCAACACCTACTTCGTCGAGATGATCTCCGAGATCGGCCTGTGCCCGGTGGCGGAGATGACGCAGAAGCTCGGCGTGGTGCCGGCGAGCGGCGCGAAGCTGGCCGACGGTCCCGCCATCGCGCTCGGCGCGGAGGAGATGTCCCCGCTGACGATGGCCAACGCGTACGCGGCCTTCGCCAACCGCGGCGTCTACTGCACCCCCGTCGCCATCGAGTCGATCACCGACGCGCACGGCAAGGCGCTCTCGGTCCCGAAGAGCAAGTGCGACCGGGCGATGTCGGAGACGACCGCCGACACCATCAACACCCTGCTGAGCGGTGTGGTCGACTCCGGCACCGGTGAGCGGGCCGGCCTGACCGACCGGGACAGCGCGGGCAAGACCGGTACGACGGACTCCCGCTACAACGCCTGGTTCGTGGGCTACACCCCGAACATCTCCGGCGCGGTGTGGGTCGGCTCCGGCGGGGCGAAGAAGATCACGATGGAGAACATCGTGATCGGCGGCAAGCCCTACGACAAGGTCTTCGGTGGCGGCCTGCCCGGCCCGATCTGGAAGGACGCGGTGACCGGTGCACTGTCCGGCCGTGAGGCCCTGCGCTTCACCACGGTCAGCATCCCGGAACCGAACGTCCCCTCCGGCGGCCCCCGCGGCAACAAGCCGTCCACCAACCCGACCAAGCCCGGCAAGCCCCATGACGGCAAGCCCGGCGGGCGGCCCGGTGGCCAGACCGCCGGAGCCACCGGCGGCACGGGCGGCACCGAACCGGAGACCCCCTTCCCCGGGATCACGATCTCCCCGGGCGGCCTGATCGGCGGCCGCGACGACCAGTAGGAGCGGTCGGCGCGCGACGCACTGCATGAGGGGAGGGCCCCGGCCGCAATCGGCCGGGGCCCTCCCCTCATGTTCTTAAGAGAACCGCTGCGGGCGCTGCTACGAGAGCTGCTGCTTGACGACGGCGGCGACGCGCCCGCCGTCCGCCAGCCCCTGGACCTTCGGGTTCACGATCTTCATGACGGCGCCCATGGCCCGCGGCCCCTCCGCGCCCGCCGCCTTGGCCTCCGCGACGGCCTGCGCCACGATCGCGATGAGCTCGTCGTCGGTGAGCTGCTTGGGCAGGTAGGTGTCGAGGAACTCGCCCTCCGCGGTCTCCCGGGCGGCCTGCTCGGGACGCCCGCCCTGGGCGAAGGCCTCTGCGGCCTCGCGGCGCTTCTTCGCCTCCTTGGCGATCACCCGGAGGACTTCCTCGTCGGAGAGCACGCGTGCCTCCTTGCCCGCGACCTCCTGGTTGGTGATGGCGGAGAGGGTCAGGCGCAGCGTGGACGAGTGCAGCTCGTTCCGCTCCCTGATCGCGGTCGTGAGGTCTTCCTGGAGCTTGGCCTTGAGCGTGGTCATGCACCTGAGTCTGCCAGGTGCGGGGCCGGTGGCGCCCATTGGTTTTCCGGGTCTGCGACGATGGGTCCATGCGTGCGCGTTACGGAGTACCCCTGAAGGCGGCTGCCGGAATCGCGGCGGTGGGGGCCGCGGGTGTGGCCTATGCCGCCGGTTTCGAAGCCCGGTCGTTCCGCCTGCGCCGGATCACGGTGCCTGTCCTTCCCCCCGGGATGCGCCCGCTGCGCGTCCTGCAGGTCTCCGACATCCACATGGTCGGCGGACAGCGCAAGAAGCAGGCCTGGCTGCAGTCCCTGGCGGGCCTGCGCCCGGACTTCGTCGTGAACACCGGCGACAACCTCTCGGACACCGAGGGCGTCCCGGAGGTGCTCGACGCCCTGGGCCCGCTGATGTCCTTCCCGGGGGTGTACGTCTTCGGGTCGAACGACTACTACGGCCCGCGGCTGCGCAACCCGGCGCGCTACCTGACCGAGAAGGTCCAGGGCCGGCACGGGCTCAACGGCAACAAGCCGGTCGTCGGCGCCGTCCACAATCCGTGGGAGGAGCTCCGGGACGCCTTCGACGCGGCGGGCTGGCAGAACCTCACCAACACCCGGGCGCGGCTGAAGCTGGAGGGCCTGGAGCTGGCCTTCACCGGCCTCGACGACCCGCACATCAAGCGCGACCGCTACGAGCGGGTCGCCGGTGGCCCGGATGCGGACGCCGACTTCTCGATGGCCGTGGTGCACGCCCCGTACCTGCGCGTCCTCGAAGCCTTCACGGCCGACCGGTACCCCCTGATCCTCGCGGGCCACACCCACGGCGGGCAGCTGTGCATCCCCTTCTACGGAGCGCTCGTCACCAACTGCGACCTGGACACCCGGCGGGTGAAGGGCCTGTCCACACACGAGGCGGGCGGCCACCGCGCGTACCTGCACGTCTCGGCGGGCTGCGGCACGAACCGCTTCACCCCGGTGCGCTTCGCGTGTCCGCCGGAGGCGACGCTGCTCACGCTCACCCCGAAGGCGTAGGGGCCCGCCCCGTCCGGCGACCGTCCCGCGACCGCTGCGTGAAAACCGGATTTCGTCTCCGGCGAGAGGTCCGCTAAAGTAATCGATGTCGCCAGGGCAGCAACGCTGCAAGGCGGCGATCGGGGTGTAGCGCAGCTTGGCAGCGCGCTTCGTTCGGGACGAAGAGGTCGTGGGTTCAAATCCCGCCACCCCGACTTCGTAAGACCAGGTCAAGGGCTTGATCCGCATCGCGGGTCAGGCCCTTCCTGCGTCTGCGGAGTTCGTTCGGAGATATCCGGAGAGGCGCGTGGTCGGCTTCTTCCAGGAACCCGGGCGGCCTTCGTCTTCGCGTCTTCTCCGCGCGCCCGCCCGCCGGTTGGGGTGTGCCCGAGCCTGAGGTCCGTATCGTCTTGTCTTCCTCCCCCTTCTCCGTGCCCTCGCGCCTGCGCGGCCCGCGTCGGCCCGCGTCGCCCGCCTGGCTGTCGCCGAAGGCGCTGCGCACCGAGGTGCTCGGTGGTCTCGTGGTCGCGCTGGCCCTGATCCCCGAGGCGATCTCGTTCTCGATCATCGCCGGGGTGGATCCCGCGATCGGGCTGTTCGCCTCGTTCACGATGGCCGTCGTGATCGCGGTCGTGGGCGGCCGGCCCGCGATGATCTCCGCCGCCACGGGCGCCGTCGCGCTCGTGATCGCGCCGCTCAACCGCGAGCACGGCCTCGGTTACATGATCGCGGCGGTGATCCTCGCAGGTGTCTTCCAGATCGTGCTCGGGGCGCTCGGGGTCGCGAAACTGATCCGCTTCATACCCCGTTCGGTGATGGTCGGCTTCGTCAACTCCCTCGCCATCCTCGTCTTCATGGCGCAGGTCACCGAGATGCGGGACGTGCCGTGGGCCGTCTATCCGCTGCTGGCCGCCGGGCTCGCGCTGATGGTGTTCTTCCCGAGGATCACCAAGGCGGTCCCGGCCCCGCTGGTGTCCATCGTCATCCTCACGGCGGTCACCGTCGCCGCGGGCATCGCGGTGCCGACCGTGGGGGACAAGGGCGCGCTGCCGTCCTCGCTGCCGGTTCCGGGGCTGCCGGACGTGCCGTTCACCCTGGACACCCTGACGCTCATCGCCCCGTACGCCCTGGCCATGGCGGTGGTCGGGCTGATGGAGTCGCTGATGACGGCGAAGCTCGTCGACGAGATCACCGACACGCGGTCCTCGAAGACGCGGGAGTCCGTGGGCCAGGGCGTCGCGAACATCGTCACCGGGTTCTTCGGCGGCATGGGCGGCTGCGCGATGATCGGCCAGACGATGATCAACGTGAAGGTGTCCGGCGCCCGGACCCGGCTGTCGACCTTCCTCGCCGGCGCCTTCCTGATGGTGCTGTGCATCGCCTTCGGACCGCTCGTCTCCCGGATCCCGATGGCCGCGCTGGTCGCCGTCATGGTCATGGTCTGCTTCGCGACCTTCGACTGGCACTCCCTCGCCCCGAAGACGCTGCGGCGCATGCCGGCCGGCGAGATCACCGTCATGGTGCTCACCGTCGGCTGTGTGGTCGCCACCCACAACCTCGCCGTAGGCGTCGTCGCCGGGTCCGTCACGGCGATGGTCATCTTCGCGAAGCGCGTCGCGCACCTCGTGAACGTCACGTCCGTCCTCGATCCGGACGGCGGCCAGGTCGTCTACTGCGTGACCGGCGCGCTGTTCTTCGCCTCGTCCAACGAGCTGGTCGGGCGGTTCGACTACGTCGGGGACCCGGACCGGGTCGTCATCGACATGTCGTCCGCGCACATCTGGGACGCGTCGTCGGTCGCCGCCCTGGACGCCGTCGAGACGAAGTACCGGCGACTGGGCAAGCGCGTGGAGATCGTCGGCCTGAACGAGCAGAGCGCCCGCCTGCACGGAACGCTCAGCGGCGAACTGTCACCGGGTCAGTGAGGGCCCGGGCCAGGGCCTGGCGGAACGCACCACGCGCCTGTCCGCCTTGAGGTCAGCCCGCGGGCTACGCATCCAGGCGTCCGGGCCGGGGTCGGTGCCTTCGGCGCTGGACGCGAGGCGGTCGACGTAGTGCTGCCAGCCCTCGGCGTGGGCGGCGCGGGCCTCCTCGGAGGGCAGGCCGCTGCGGACCAGGCGGAGCAGGGTGCCCTCGGCGGTGGGTTCGAGGGTGATCTCCACGGTGGTGGAGCCGGGCGGCACGGGCATGGAGCCGGCCTCCCAGCCCCACGTGAAGACGAGGCGAGGAAGCGGCCGGAGGCCATGTTCTCGCCGGTGACCCGGGTGCGGTACGCGCCCCCGGGCTCGAAGGAGAACGTGCCGTCGGCGCCCATCCAGGACAGCCACTTCTCGCGGTCGGTGAAGAAGCCGAAGACGGTCTCGGGGCGGGCCGCGATGCGTGACCGTGTCCGTGGGGGTGGTCATCGGGTGCCCTCGTTCCGTTCGGCCTCTTCGGCGAGCCGGGCCAGGGTGTCGAGCCGGTCGTTCCACATGCTCTGCAGGTAGGCGGCGAGCGGGCCCAGCGCCTCCCGGTCCGCGCGGTAGAACCGCTTGATCCCCTCCTAGTCTCGACTTAAGAAAGCCGTCGAACCTCACGCCCGGCCCTCGGGAGCACGTCATGACCGCGATCACCTACGAGACCGACATCGCCGCCGACCGGGCCGGCGTCCTGGAGGCGCTCGACACGCACGACGGCCTCACCGGCTGGTGGACGAACGACGTCCACCGCAAGGAGGACGTCTGGTACTTCAACTTCCCCGGCGTCCCCGAGCCCTTCCAGCTGCGCCGCGAACGGGCCGACGAGAACCGCGTCGTCTGGGCGAACACCGGCGTCTTCCCGCCCCACTGGGCCGGCACCACCATCAGCTGGGACCTGACACCGACCTCCGCCGGGACGCGGGTGGCCTTCGCCCACTCCGGCTTCCCCGAGGGCGAGGCCGAGGTCCCGATGATCAGCGAGACCTGGGGACTGCTGATGACCCGCCTGAAGCAGTACGCCGAGTCCGGCACGCCGAACCCGTTCTTCACCGTCTGAGGGGCGCACCGATGAAGATCGACGTGCTGACCGAGACCGTGATCGCCGCCCCGTGCGAGCGGGTCGCCGCCTACGCGGCCGACCCCTCGCACGCGCCGCAGTGGTACGCCAACATCACCTCTGCCGACTGGCGGACCCCTCCGCCGGTGGGGGTGGGCTCCAGGGTCGCGTTCGTCGCCCGCTTCCTCGGCAGGACGCTGGCCTACACGTACGAGGTCACCGCGTACGAGCCCGGTCGGCGGATGGTCATGCGGACGCAGGAGGGCCCCTTCCCCATGGAGACCACCTACACCTGGGAGCCGTACGGGGACGCCGCGGACCACACGCGCATGACCCTGCGCAACCGCGGCGAGCCCAGCGGCTTCGTCTCGCTCGGAGCCACCGTGATGGCCGCGGCCATGCGCCGCGCGCAGCAGAAGGACCTGGCGGCGCTCAAGGCGCTGCTGGAGGGGTGAGGCCGGCCCTCGTCCGGCCGGGAGACGGACATCCGATCGCGCCGAAATCACCGAAGCGGATGCCGGCCGGTCGGATCACCGTCATGCTCGTCCCCGTGCGCTGACCGGGCTCCGGGCCGGTGTCCGACCGGCATCCGACCGGTATCCGCGGCCCGTACGGACACGTGCGTGTCCGCTACGCGCAATCGGGCGGACAGGCCCGTTCAAAGTTGTCCGCTGCGCGACATTGGTCGTCCTCGTACGTCGTTCCCGTCCGCGCGATGGGCCCATAGCGTGAACGAGTGCGGCAGCGACCGCACATGGAGGTCTTCACTCCGCAACTGACACCCACGTTCAACCTTCAGGGAGCACTCATGTCCTCGACTGCGACGACGACGAGCACGGCACCACCGGGCGACCAGCAACGCCGGCCTGGGCTGGTGCTGTTCATGGTCTGCGTCGCGATCTTCATGCTGATGCTCGACGCGACGGTCGTCTCCGCCGCGCTCGCCGACATCCGCAAGGACTTCGACGCCTCCGCCGACGGCCTCCAGTGGGTCATCGACGCCTACTCGATCCCGCTGGCCGGTGTCCTGCTGACCTTCGCGACGCTCGGTGACCGCTTCGGCCGCCGACGGATGTTCATCATCGGCATGGCCGGCTTCACCGCCTCCTCGCTCGCCCTGGCCTTCGCGAACACCATCGTGGTGCTCGACGTCCTGCGCGCGGCGCAGGGCTTCGCCGCCGCCATGCTGTTCGCCACCGCGCTGCCGCTGCTGTCGGTCGCGTACCCCGAGAAGGCGGCCCGCGCGAAGGCGATCGGCATCTACGGCGCCGTCATGGCCCTCGCCACCGTCGCCGGCCCGGTCGTCGGCGGCGCGCTCGTCACCCAGTTCGGCTGGCGCTCGATCTTCACCATCAACGTGCCGATCGGCATCGGCATCATGGTGCTGGCCTGGCTGAAGATGCCCGAGTCCGCGAGCAGCCCCGAGCGCCGCGCCGACCTGCTGGGCTCGGTGCTCCTCACCGGCGGCCTCGTGGCCGGCGTGTTCGCCCTGACCCGGAGCAACGCGCTCGGCTGGACGTCGGGCACGGTCATCGGCCTGCTCGTCGCCGCGGTCATCCTGCTGATCGCCTTCCTGGCGTGGCAGGTCAAGGCCAAGCACCCGCTGTTCGACCTCGGGATGGCGAAGAAGCCCGGCTTCTCCGGTACCGCGATCGTGTCGGTCGCGCACATGGCCACGCTGATGGCCGCGTCCAACTACATCGCGCTGTTCCTCATCGGCACGCTCGGCTACTCCCCGCTGCAGATGGGTCTGCGCCTGCTGCCGATCAGCCTCGGCGCGATGATCGCCGCCCCGCTGACCGCGATCTTCGCCCGGCGCGTACCGCTGGCGCTCTCGCTCCCGGTCACCATGGCGCTGGTCACCGTGGGCATGTACCTGATGGGCAACTTCGGCCACGACAGCGAGTGGACCCACTTCGTCCCGGGCATGCTCATCGGCGGCCTCGGCCTCGGTGCGATCACCGCGGTCACCCAGGCCGCGTCGCTGACCTTCGCCTCGCAGGAGAACGCGGGCATGGCCAGCGCCACCTTCGGCACCCTGCGCCAGATCGGTATGGCCATGGGCATCGCCGGTCTCGGCGCGATGTTCAGCCGCGTCGCCGAGGACAAGACGGAGACCGGCCTCGCGGCGATCCCCGGTGTCGACGCGGTGCCGTCGGACCTGAAGGAGCAGTTCATCGAGGGGATCGGCTCCGGAGCCGGTCACCAGGTGGTCGAGGGAGTGCCGGCGCAGTTCGCGGACAGCGTGCCCGCCCTGACCCAGGTCGCCGACAGCGCGTCGATCGACGCGATGAACGCCCTGGCGAACCTCGGCGCGGTCATCGGTGCGGTCGCCGTGGTCCTCGCGGTCATCACCTTCGCGATCGACAGCCGCCGGTCCGGCAAGGTCAACGAGACGACGCGGGAACCAGAGCCGGCGTCGGTGTGACCTCGGAATCGGCACCGCTCCCGCCGAAGTACGCGGCGGGGGTGGTGCCGATTTCCCGTCGGAACGCGGTGATGAAGGCGCTCGCGGTCCGGTAGCCGACGGCGCGGGCCACCCGGGAGATCGGCTGGCCCTCGCCCAGCATCGGGAGCGCGGCGTTGAGGCGTTCGAAGGTCCGCCAGCTGCCGAAGCTGACCCCGGTCTCGGCGCGGAACCGGCGCGAGAGGGTGCGCGGCGACGCCCCCACCTCCCGACCCCAGTCCGCGAGGTCCCGCGGGTCGGCCGGGTCCTGTCTGATGGCGAGCGCGATGCGCAGGGCCAGCGGGTCGGTGGGGAGGATGGTCGGGATGATGGTGACCGACATGGGCTTCATCAGGTCCCACAGCACGTCCACGGCCCGGGCCCGGCGGTCCGCGGCGCGGCCGCCGAGCTCCACGATGTAGGACAGCAGCGGGCCGACCACCCCGGTGGCGTCGATGACGGTCGGGGTCTTCCAGTCCAGCGGACAGTCGCCCGGCTCGAAGTACAGCGAGTGCATGGCGCAGGACGAGTTGGGGATGACGGCGTGGTCTACGCCGCCGGGGATCCACAGGGCGCGCGAGCGCTGAACCACCCAACGGCAGTTGTCCACCGTCATCGTCAGCAGCCCGGACGGTGCCCAGGTCAGCTGGTGCTGCGGGTGGTTGTGGGTGGGCACATCGGTCCCGGCCTCAAGCGGGATGACGATGCTCGAATAGGCCGCATAATCGATCGTGGGGTGCATCTCACTGATGATCACAGGCTCCAATTCTACTGCCACCACCCTTTGTTGAGGCGGTTCGTCTAATTCGGGCCACCGCCGCGCGCAGCCCCCGCCGCCCGGCCCGGCCCCGCGAAACGCACGCGTGGGCCGGGGGGAACGCAGGTCAGGGGCCTGATCCCCGTAGTCGATCAGGCCCCTGCCCGGCGTGGGCGTCCGTCTCGGCGCGCGGACGCCACCGACTGGATCCGGACGATCAGACGCCCGGGATCTGGCGCGCCTTGAACGCGGCGCGGACGGCATCGGCCGCGGAGGTGCCGTACATGCGCTGCGCCGTCGCGATCGTCGTCCGGGCGGCGGCCTCGAAGCTGGTGTCCGGTGCGAAGCCGAACTGCGCGTTCACGATGATGCGGTCGGCGGTACGGGCCCCCAGGGCGCCCCGGATGTCGAAGAGGGCGCGGGACCAGATCTCGCCGTCGGCGTGGACCTCGCCCACCCGGTCCGCGTAGACCTTGTTCCCGTCGATGCGGCGCAGGCAGTGCGGTGCGTCGCTGTAGGAGATCGAGTCCCAGTCCGCGACGCACGCCAGGTCCGCCTTGCGCGGCCATCCGTAGACGGCGTCGGCGTGCGCGCCGACCTCCACGGCGAGGTAGTCGCCGAAGGCCTCGCCGATCGCGCCGGCTTCGGGCGAGGTGCCGAAGCCGGGGACCTGGGCGTGGTGCACGGCGTGCCCGTACTCGTGCACGATCACCTCGGCGTCCTCGGCGTCGTCGACGCTGCCCTTTCCGAAGCGTATTTCGGCCTTCTTGTCGGTGAAGAAGGAGTTGTCGGCGCCGAACTGGTTGATGCGGACCGGCTGGACCCGGTCGTTGGCGCCGGGGAGTTCGGTGCCGAAGCCGAGGCCCTGGAGGTACTCCTGTGCCTCGTTGACCCAGAAGTAGGCCATGACCTGCTCGAACTGGTCGTCGGCGCGGTTGTAGCGGGTGGCGGCCGCGACCGCCGCGGGGGCGCCCGTCTCCGACTTGACGTACGCCCACTTCCCGGACAGCCCGCCGCTGGCGTCCAGGTTGCGCAGGGCGGCCGTGGTGTAGGCGGACGCGGGCACGGCGCCGGCGGAGTCCTTGGCGTCGAGGAGGGTCTGATCGCCCGAGGACTGCACGGGGTTGACCATGAAGATGCTGCCCTGGGGCAGCGCCGCAGCGGGCGCGGGGGCGGGCGCGGGCGCCGATGCCGAGGCCGGTGCGGCCAGGGTGAGCAGGGCCGCGGCGGCGGCGGCCGCGGCGGTCAGGCCGCGGGGGGAACGGCGGGACATGGACATCCTCCTGTGATGGATGTGGCGCGCCGGAGATTTCACGGGTGGCGCGGTGCGGACGCGATCTTTGCTCAACGGGGCCGTCTTTGGCCAGACCTCGTACCCCCCTGCGTTCCGTGAAGTGCCGCATCATGTCCCGCGTGCACAGTGCGGAGGAGTTCGGTGAGGCCGGCGGCGGAGTGCGGATCCCGGGGGCGGTGCGGGACCCGGGAGCCGCGGCGGACATGTCCGGCGTGCTCGCGGCGGCGCGACGGGGGGACGACGCGGCCTTCCTGGCGCTGTTCCGGGCGGTGCAGCCGGGGCTGTTGCGGTACCTGACCCTGCTGGCCGGCGAGGAGGCCGGGGAGGTGGCGTCCGGGACGTGGCTGCGGATCGCGCGCGAGCTCGGGTCGTTCAGCGGGGACTACGACGCGTTCCGCGGCTGGGTTTCGGCCGTCGGGCGCAGCCGGGCGAGGGAACTGCCGCGGCGACGGCGGGGCGGGGGGTGGCGGGCGGCGGGCGGGCCGGGGGGCGAGGGTGCGGCGGTTGGGGGCATGGCGGGCGAGGGCATACCCGGCCAGGGTCCGCCGGGCGTGGGCATACCGGTCGAGGACATATCGGCCCAAGGCCCGCTCGACGGACTGGGATCCGGAGGCGACGAGGGCGCGGCACCCGCCTGCGTCGCCACCGCCGAGGCGCTCGCCCTGGTGGCCGCGCTGCCCCGCGTACAGGCCGAGGCGGTGCTCCTGCGGGTGGTGATGGGCCTGGACGCGCGGGGCGCGGCCCGGGTGATGGGCAAGCGGGCCGGTGCGGTCCGCAGGGCGGCGCACCGCGGCCTGCGCACGCTGGCCCGGCTGCTCGAAGAGCAGGGGGCGAGCCGGCCGGGGGGTACGGGTGGAGCGGTTGCGCCGCGGCCGCGCGGAAGGAATTTCCGGCGAGGAGTGACACCAGCGGCGGCTGCGACGCTGAAGGACACGAGATGAGCACCCACCGATCCCGCCGCATCGACCACGACACGGCCGAGCAGCTGCTCGGCGGTGCACGAGCCGATCTCGCACCCGGCCACGAAGCCCTCGCGGGGCTTCTCGCCGCCCTCTCGGCGCCGACGGCCGAGGGCGAGCTGGCCGGCGAGGAGCAGGCCGTGGCGATGTTCCGGGCGGCTCGTCTCCACCCCGCTCCCGCCCCGGCCCCGGCCTCCCGCCGATGGCGGTCCCGGTCCGCGCGGTCCGCGCGATCCACTCGTTCCAGGCGGTCCGTGCGCACGCCGGCGGTGGTCCTGAGCGCGAAGGTCGCCGCCGCCGCACTGGCCGCCGCCGCGGTCGGCGGTGTCGCCGTCGCGGCCGGCACGGGTCATCTGCCCGCCGCCCTCGGGGGCGGCCCCGCGAATGGCGGACCGACGCCCTCCGCCTCGGCCGCCGCCGGGAAGCCCGGGGAGTCCTCCGCGGGACTCCTGTCCCGTCCCTCGACCCCGGTCACGCCCGCTCTGGCCGACCTGTGCCGCGCCTACGCCGCGGCCGACGGCGCGCAGCCCGCCGTGGTGCTGGCCGACCACCGCTTCGCCCCCCTGGTCGCGGCCGCGGGCGGGCAGGGCGGCGTACCGGAGTACTGCGGCCCCGTCGTCGGCGTCCAGGACGCGGCACCCGACCGCTCACCGGACCCGCAGCCGACGGACAGCACGCGCGGCGCCGAGCCCACGAAGCCCGGCGGACGGGACGCGAGCAAGCAGTCCGACAAGCCGGGCCCGGGAGCCACCCGCACCCCGGACACTCCGGACACCCCGGGCACCCCGGGCACCAAGGGCGGCCACCCGACCGCCCCGGCGACCACCGAACCGTCCCCGCCCCGCAATCCCGCCCCGACCGGTCGCCCCACCTCGGTGCCCGGGGCGGCCCCCTAGGAGCCTGGCCACCGATGCAACCACCCACGGGTTACGCGGACGACGACACGATGCCGCTCCCCCGCCTCTACGCGGCCTCCCCGGGCCCGGCGGAACCGGACCCCGGGCACACAGCCGTGCCCGCGCCGGTCTTCGTGGACTCCTCGGGCCGACGCCAGCGCCGCGTCCGCCGCCTGGGGTGGCTGCTGGTCGTGCCCGCCGCCGCCTACGTCGTCCTCCTGCTCAGCTCGCTGTTCGGCGGACCCACCGTCCGCTCCCCCTTCCTGCCCGCACCGCGCACTCCGGACGCCGCCCCGAGCCGGCCACCCGCCGCCGAGGGCAAGCCCGGTGCCTCCGCCTCGCCGAAGCGCTCCGCCTCCCCCACCGGCAGCGCTCCGCAGGCCTCCCCCACGGGCCCCACAGGCCCCGCCGGCCCCACCGCCCCGCCCGGTACGCCCACGACCGGACCGGCGCCCTCCGCCACCACCGGGCCCGCCCCCACCCAGGCGAACGGCCAGAGCGGCCGCGGCAAGCCGACCTCGGCACCCGGCCAGGGCGGCAAGCCCACCACCCGCCCCTGACGGCTTCGTCCGCTGACGCCCCCCGCTCCTGACCTTCCGGCTCGCTCCCCACCGGCAGAAAGCTCGTCCCCTTGTCGAAGAACCGACGCCGCCTCCCCCGCGGTCGGCACAGCACGGTGCGCAACGTCCCGCTGCGCACCCACTGGCTGCTGCTGACCGTGCTCGTCGTCACCCTCTCGGCCGCGCTGCTCCTCCAGGGCTACGCCAAGCACATGTTCGACTCCACCGCCGACGGCGCGGCCCGTACGCCCGGCTCCTCCGCCTCCGTACCGGAGGCCATCCGCTCCGGAGGACCGGTCGTCGAGGGCGCCGCCGGGCGGACGGCCTCTCCCGCGCCCCGCACGATCGCGCTGACCTTCGACGACGGGCCCGACCCCGTCTGGACCCCGAAGGTCCTGGACGTACTGCGCCGCAACGACGTGCGCGCCACGTTCTTCACCGTCGGCGCCCAGGTGTCCGCCCATCCCGAACTGGCCCGGCGCATCGTCGCGGACGGCCACCAGATCGGCGTCCACACCTTCACCCACACCGACCTCGGCGCCGCCTCCGACTGGCGGCGCTCCCTGGAGCTGCGCGAGAGCCAGCTCGTCATCGCCGGCGCCACCGGCATCACCACCCCGCTGCTGCGCCCGCCCTACTCCTCCACCAACGAGGCGCTGGACGACGCCGGATGGAACACCGTCGTCCAGGCGGGCCTCGACGGCTACCTCACCGTCCTCACCACCCAGGACAGCGAGGACTGGCGCCGCCCGGGCGTCGCCGGGATCGTCGCCAACTCCACCCCCCAGGGCACGGACGGCCAGGTCCTGCTGATGCACGACGCGGGCGGCGACCGCTCGCAGACGGTCGCCGCGCTGGAGCAGCTGATCCCCCGCCTCAAGGCGGGCGGCTACCGTTTCACCACGGTCAGCGAGGCCGTCGGCCTGCCCGCGCCCACCCGGCCGGCCTCGGCCGTCGACCGGTGGCAGGGAACCGCCCTCATCAACGCGCTGCGCGCCAGCGACTGGGTCCTCGAAGCGCTCTCCTGGCTGCTGTGGGCGGCCGGAGCGATCAGCGTGCTGCGCGCCGTGGCGGTGTTCGTCGCCGCGCGCCGGCACGTACGGACGCGCCGCAAGCCGTGGGGCCGGGTGGTCACCGAACCGGTCAGCATCATCGTGCCCGCCTACAACGAGAGCGCCGGCATCGAAGCCGCCGTCCGCTCCCTGCTGGCGTCGGACCATCCGGTGGAGATCATCGTGGTCGACGACGGCTCCACCGACGGCACCGCGGACATCGTGGAGGCCCTGCGGCTGCCCGGCGTACGCGTCATCCGCCAGGAGAACGCCGGGAAGCCCGCCGCGCTCAACACCGGCATCGCCGCGGCCTCGTACGACCTGCTCGTCATGGTCGACGGCGACACCGTCTTCGAGCCCGACGCGGTACGCATGATCGTCCAGCCCTTCGCCCAGCGGCGCGTCGGCGCGGTCTCGGGCAATGCGAAGGTCGTCAACCGCGGCGGGCTGCTGGGCCGCTGGCAGCACATCGAGTACGTCGTCGGCTTCAACCTGGACCGGCGCCTGTTCGACCTCGCCGAATGCATGCCCACCGTGCCGGGCGCGGTCGGCGCCTTCCGGCGCGAGGCCCTCCTGCGCGTCGGCGGCGTCAGCGACACCACCCTCGCCGAGGACACCGACCTCACCATGGCGCTGTGCCGCGACGGCTGGCGCGTGGTCTACGAGGAGCGGGCCATCGCCTGGACCGAGGCCCCCGCCTCGCTCGGCGCCCTGTGGAAGCAGCGCTACCGCTGGTGCTACGGAACCCTCCAGGCCATGTGGAAGCACCGCGGCGCCCTGGCCCAGCGCGGCCAGGCCGGAAAGCTCGGCCGCCGCGGTCTGCTGTACCTGCTCATGTTCCAGGTGCTGCTGCCACTGCTCGCGCCCGTCGTGGACATCATCGCCGTCTTCGGGCTGGTCTTCCTCGACCCGGTCCGCATCCTCGGCCTGTGGTGCGCGTTCCTCCTGCTCCAGGTCCTGATGGGGCTGTACGCCTTCCACCTCGACAAGGAACGGCCCGGGGCGCTGTGGAGCCTGCCGCTCCAGCAGTTCGTGTACCGCCAGCTGATGTACCTGGTCGTCATCCAGTCCGTGTTCACGGCCATCGCCGGATCACGCCTGCGCTGGCAGCGCATGGAGCGCTACGGCAGCCTCCGCATGCCGGCGGCCACCCCCGCAGCCGCGGCAGCACCGGCGCCCACAGCCGCACCCGCACCCGCACCCGTACCGACTCCCGCACCGGCGCCCGTGGCCTACGACCCCGTCCAGCCCTGGTACCCGCAGCACGCCCACGAGGTGGCACCGTGGCCGCCGCAGCACTGACCGTCAGTGCCGTCGGCGGCAGGTAGGTCACCAGAGGCGTACGTGCACCGGCGCGTACGCCTCGGCCATATCCGCCGCCACCGCGACGGCTTCGCGGACTTCCGGGTCCGGGTCGTTCCCGGCGCGGGAGCGCAGGGCGGGGATGGTCCGCGGGTCGGCGGGCCACAGGGCGGCGAGCAGGCGGGCCGCCTCGATGCGCACCTTCGGATGTGGCGAGTTCGCGAGACGGTCGGCGAGGTGGTCGGCGGTCGCACCCGTCGCGTCGGCGCAGGCGCGTGAGCGGAGGTCCCGTACGAGGCCCTCGGCGGTGGGCTCCTCGGGCACGAGCCTCGCGAGCGCGTCGAGGGCACCCTGGCGCACACCGTCGTGAGCATCCTCAATGGCACGCGTCATCAGCAACTCGTGTACGCCCTCGTCATCGCCCCAATGCCGGGCGAGCGCGGCCAGAACACCTCGACGGACGGTCTCGTGGGGGTCTTCGACGGCACGCTTCGCGACCAGCCGACGCACTGCCGGATCATCACCCCAATGCTCGCCGAGCGCTGCGAGGGCGTCCCGGCGCACCACCTGATGCGGGTCCTCGACGGCCCGCTCCGAGACGAGCTCGCGCACCGCCAGGTCGTCACCCCAGTACTGGGCCAGCATGAGGAGGCCCGTCGCGCGCACGCGCACATCCGCGTGGCCAGTGGCCCACTCCCTCACCAACCGACGGACCTCGGCGTCGTCGTGCCAGAAGCTGGCCAGCAACACGAGGGCCTCGCCTCGCGAAGGAACGCTGGCGCCGTGAGTGACCTGATGGACGATCAGGTCCCGCACGGCCGGGTCCGCACGCCAGAAACCGAGGAGCGCGATCAGCGCGCCCTGCCGTCCGAGCGGATCGGCGTCGTGGACGGCTTGCTCCTCAATCAGCTCGCGCACGGTCGGATCGTCGTGCCAGAGTCCACTCAGGGTGATGAACCCGCTCTGACGGACGCTGGCATGGCCGTCTCGGACGGTGCGTTCCTTCACCAGCTCCCGCACACCCGGTTCACGGCCCCAGAAGCTGGCCAGCGTCGTCAGCGCCAGACCGCGCACCGTGTGGTGCTCGTCATCGGTGACCAGGTTCTGGACCAGCTCACGTACACCCTCTTCGCGTCGCCAGTGCATGGCCAACGCTTCGACGGCCCGGTTGCGGACGGCCTCGGCCCGGTCCCGGAGGGACACGTCAAGCACGAAGCGAAGAGTGCCGTGGTCCTCCGGCCATCTCCGCACGAGCTCGGCCAGGGCGTGGGCACGCGCGAGCGGATTCCAGGCCCGTGTCGCGATGGCTTCCAGGACGTCCCTGTCCTCGAACAGTCGGTAAGTGACGACCGAGGATTTGATGCCGCCCCCGGACGTGTGCAGCCAACGGCGCATGCGCCGGCTGCCGGACCACGCCGAACCCAGGGCGTGGAGCGAGGTTTCGATGTCCGAGCGGATGGCGCGCGGGAGAACGCTCCGGCGTTCCCAATAGCGGGTCACCGCGTCCGCCGTCCGCGCGCTCTGCTCCTCCAGCGCTCCGATCCTGCGTACCTCCGCCAGTGCCCGTAGCGCCAGCACCGCGGACGGCGCCTCGCACGACGGATCCTCCCCGGCCTCAAGATCCAGGACCCGGTCGATCGCCCGCCCCGCGGCCTTCTCACCCACCTGTCCCACGATCAGCAGCAGCACCTCGTGCCACGTCGGATCGGGCGCCCGCCGCGCGAAGATGCCGTCGAGGAGCTCCTCGTCCGTCAACTCCCGCTGCTCGTACCGGCGGACGATGTCAGCGGCGGCGAGGTACTCCAGGAAGGCCCGGTGCACGAAGCCGTAGACCTGGCTGCCGTAGCGGCTCAGGATGAAATTGCGCTCACGGAACTGCTTGACCATGGCGCGGGCGACCTTCTTCGCCGGTGCGGTGTCGAGTTGGAGCGTCTCGCGGAGGTGGGTCGTGAAGACCCGCTCCACGTCGTCGCCCAGCACGTGGTTGCCGGCGATGCCGCCCTCTCCGCTCTGCATGTGGCGAGCGAGCCGTTCCAGCATTTCGCGGCGGTCGCGGTCGTCGAGATCCGCGATGGCGCGTACGTCCTGCGTCAGGTCCAGATGCTTGGTGTCCTCGTCCCAATGCGCGATCAGTACGTTCACCGCGTGCTGGTACACCCCGGCGCGGTCCCGTGGCAGCCGCTGCCGACGGGCGATGATCGCGAGAATGGTCAGCAGGAGGGGGTTGCCCGCCAGTTCGCGCACCGGACGGGAACGCTTCACGGCATCGGTCAGACGGGTACGAAGCCGGACGGCTTCCTCCTTGTCGGCCGGGCAGACCGCCTGGTACCAGTGGACCGCGAACTGGTCGATCTGCTGGTCGTCAAGGCTCTGGATCATGTAGTGGCGGAAGTCAGCCGCGTCCAGCGCATGCCGCGTGTAGCCGATCAACCGCGAGGTGACGACGATGCGGACGTCCGGGTAGCGCGCGGCGAAGCCCGCGATGCGGCGGGTGACGTCGTCGCGGACCTTGGGGTCGAAGAGTTCGTCGAGCCCGTCGAAGACGACCAGTGCCTGCCCGTCTCCCAGGCGGCTGCGCAGCAGCGCCGGCGCCGGGGCGTTGCCCTCGTGCCGGTGCACGTGGTCGAGGAAGTCCTCGAAGGACCGCTCCCGCCAGTCGGCGTCCGCGTAACGGCGCAACTCGATCATGACGGGCAGCAGCCCGGACAGCGACTCCAGAGGGCCGCCGAAGGCGCTGGAGGTGAGGGCGAGCGCCAGATACCGGGCGAGGGTCGACTTGCCCGCGCCAGGATCGCCCAGCAGCACGACCCGCCCGGATTCGGCGGCGACCAGTGTCTCGAACAGGCCGACCGCAGGCCGGTCTCGGTAGGCCTGGCGCGCCTGTTCCCACATCTGACGGTCCACGCCCGGTACCGTCGGCACCTCGATCTGCGGGCCCGTCAGTTCACCGCACTCGACGAGCCGCCGGTGCAGCTCCACCGGCAGTTCGACCCGTGGGGGATCCGCACGCAGCAGCGGGGGCACGAAGACCTCCCGCAGTTCCACACGGGGATGCTCGCCCTCGGTGGTCGGCATGAGGACCTCCAGGTCGAGGCGGCCGTAGGCCGCCTTGATCTGCTGGGCGTAGGCGTCGAGAGCGTCGGCGGTCTGCTCCGCCGTCAGCTCTGCGGCCCCACTCGCCTCGTGGGTCCGCGCGTCGCTCACGATGACGAAGGTCCGGTTGTCCTGAACGCTGCTGCCCTTGCCGTTCGCGTTGTACGACGCGTCGCGCCCGGCGCCGATCGCCCCGGGTCCGCGGGCCGTGACCTGCTCCGGTACGTGCGCGAGGCGGCCGGCCCCGGACTCCTTGTCGGTGTCGGTCATCGCTCCTCGACCTGACTTCCCTCGCCGATCGCATTGTGCGTCACGTCCGTGCCCGCTGCCACGGCGCCGGCGCCCCGGGCCGTCACCTCGGGCTGTGTCACCGCGGGGGCGGGAGCGGCGGGCGCGGAGGGGTTCGCCGTACGCGTGACCTTGGCGTTCTTTCCGACGGCGTTCCCGGATACGCTGCCGCCGGCCGCCACCGCTCCACGGCCACGGGCGCGCACCGCACCGGAGCCGCTCGCGGAACCCCGCGTTCCGAAGTAGATGCTCAGCAGACAGCCGGCGAGTCCGATGACGGCGCCCGCGATGCTCGCCGTCCGGTCGCCCGTGTCCAGATCGACGAAGACGGCCACCATCACCAGCCCCACCGCGACGAGGCCGCACACGCCCCCGGCCACCCATACCGTCCGACCGGTTCCCGCCATCAGATCCGCTCCCCACCGCCACTGGTACGAGGAGCCGACTTTAGTCCTGCGGCCCTGCCAGCGCGGCGAGTTCGGCGCGGACCAGGGCCAGGAAGTCCGGGGAGGGGCGGGGCTGCACGGCGCGTTCGGCGGCCTGCGCGTCGAGGTGGTCGAGCACCGCGCTCACCGTCGGGAAGGGGCCGACCGGGCGGAGCAGCCAGAGGCGGCCGCGGGGCCGGGGCGGCAGGCGGAGGGCGGCGAGGGCCGCGTCGGCCTCTTGGTCGAGTTCGCGCAGGTCGGGTTCGGGGAGCGGGGCGCACTCGACGCCGGTGATGTGGCCGTGGCCGTCGAGCGCGGTGTCCACCGCCCAGTGGGTGGAGCGGTCCGGGATCCAGGTACGGGCCGCCGGGGGCCAGACGTACGGGAGGAACACCCAGCGCAGGTCCTCGGGCGCGGGCTCCCAGCCGAGCACCTCCAGCTCGCGGATCTCGGGCAGCCGGTCCGGCTCCAGCTCGCTGCGGCCGGTGCGGCGCAGCGCGAGCGGGTGGGGTGTTCCGTCCAGGTCCCACGACATGCGGGCACGCTATCCGACGCGGTGGCCGATGTGCGTGACCCGGCGCAGGTCCGGGCCGACGCCGTGGGTCCGCCGCCGGGACGCGGCGACGGACCGTCGGCCGCCCCACCGGCTACGCCGTCACGCGTCCAGCGGGTTCGCCGCGATGCGGGTGGCCGCGCCGCCCGCGACGTAGGCGGCGGCCGCGCAGGCGGGCTTGCGGGCCGCCTGGTCCTCGACCAGGGCCAGGAAGGACGGGCCGAAGCCCGCGCGGGGGTGGGACTTCAGCAGGGCTTCGGTGAAGGCGGGGTCGAACTCGCTCACGCGCAGGCCCGAGACGTCGGCGCTCGTGCCGACCTGGAGCAGGTGGCTCTCCACGTCCTCGGCCGCCGTCACGTCGTCCCGCATGTGCAGGACGATGATCTCTTCGGCGCGGGCCCGGCGGGCCGTCGGCCAGCCCAGCCCGGCCGTCAGGACGCGCGCGACGTGGCCGCCCGCCTCCTCGAACGGGAGGGTGTGGCTGTCGAACGGCGCGGTCAGGCCCAGGTCGTGGAGCAGCGCGCTGACGTAGAAGAGCTCGGCGTCGTACTCCAGGCCGTGCTGGTCGGCGTACTGCGCCCCGAAGGCGTACGAGCGGACCGAGTGGTTCAGGAGCGCCGTGTCCGCGTACTCCGATGCGATCTCGTAGGCGGCGCGGGCTGATCCGGTGTCAAGGCTCCATGTCATGGGGCGTCAGCGTAGGCGGCGTGCGAAGTCCACCTCGGACGGGGGCTCCCCCGGCCAGTTGAGCCGCGTCGGGGCGGGGGGCGTCTCGGCGAGGACCGAGCCGCGCGAGACGACGTACCGGGGGCGGACCTGTCGGCGTACGGCCTCCTCGGGCGACGGTACGGGCAGCAGGACGAAGGAGGCGGGCGCGCCCGCGGTGATGCCGTACTCCGCCGCGGACAGGCCCAGGACGCGCGCCGCGCGGTCCGTCACCATCGAGAAGGCCAGCGGGATCTCGTCCGCCCCGGTGAGCTGGGCGGCGTACAGCCCGACGAGGGCGGTCTGGAGCGGGTTGGCGGTCCCGAGCGCGTTCCAGGGGTCCATCACGTCGTCGTGGCCGAAGGCCACGTTCACGCCCGCGGCCAGCATCTCCTTGACCTGGGTGAGGCCGCGCCGCTTGGGGTAGTCGTCGAAGCGCCCCTGGAGGCCGAGGTTGGCGAAGGGGTTGGAGACCAGGTTGATTCCGGAACGGGCCAGCAGCCGCTGCAGCTTGTAGCTGTACGCGCCGTTGTAGGAGCCCATGGCCGTCGTGTGCGAGGCCGTGGCCCGCTCGCGCAGCCCCGAGCGCAGGGCCAGGGTGGCCAGCACCTCCACGAAACGGGACTGCTCGTCGTCGATCTCGTCGCAGTGCGCGTCCACCCGCAGGCCGTGCTCCTCGGCCAGCGCGAAGGCCGTGTGCAGCGAGGCCACCCCGTCCTCGCGGGTGTCCTCGAAGTGCGGGATCGCGCCGACGACGTCCGCCCCGCGGGCCACCGCCTCGCGCAGCAGCTCCTCGCCGCCGGGGAAGGAGACGACGCCCTCCTGCGGGAACGCCACGATCTGCAGCGTCATGAAGTCCCGCACCCGGTCGCGCACCTCCAGCAGCGCGTCGAGCGCGGTGAGGGACGGGTCGGTGACGTCGCAGTGGGTGCGGACGTGCAACACGCCCTGAGCCGCCTGCCAGCGCAGCACCTCGCTCGCCCGCCCGATCACGTCCTCGCGGGTCAGTGTCCGCTTGCGCTCGCTCCAGCAGGCGATGCCCTCCCAGAGGGTGCCGGAGGCGTTGGGGCGCGGTTCGCCGACGGTCAGCGCCGTGTCGAGATGGATGTGCGGCTCGACGAAGGGGGCGCTGAGCAGGCCGCCGTGGGCCTCGATGAGGACGCCGGTGGCCGGTGGTTCCTTCTGGTCGTCGTACGGGATCACGCGCGCGATCCGGCAGTCCTCCCCGACCTCGACGTCGAACAAGCCGGTGGACAAGCCGGTGGACGAGCCGGTGGCCGGGCCGGTGGACGGGCTCGTGGTGGGGAGCAGCCGGGCGCCCCGGACGATCATCCGCATGGCGCCAGATAAGCACGCCGCCCGCCCGTACGCGCGCCGTTACGCCCGGCCGTCGTGGTCAGCCGCGCTTCGCCTGAGCCTTCTGCTGCATGCCCCGCGTCTTCGCGGAGAGGGACTGCGCGTCCCGGGCGGCGGCCTTCGCACGGGCCTCGGCAGCCGTGTTCTTCGCGATCGCGCGCTCGGAGTCCTGGTGGAGGTGATGGCCGCCATGGGCCTTCTTGGCCATGATCACTCCTCCTCGGAGCGGAGTTCAGGCGTACGGGTTCACTGTGCGCCCGTTCGGAGCATTCGGCATCCCGGGGGCCGCTGCGGCAACAATGGGGCGCATGACCAGCGACAGCGAGATCACCCCCGAGATGCCCGACTGGGAGAAGCGGTTCCGGGCACCGCGCGTGGGCCTGCCCGAGTGGGCCGAGGACGCCCCCGACCGTGCGCTCTTCGTCTCCAACGCGACCGGCACCTTCGAGCTCTACGCCTGGGACCGTGCCACCGGCGCGCAGCGCCAGGCCACCGACCGTCCCAACGGCACCACCGACGGTGCGCTCTCCCCCGACGGGGAGTGGATCTGGTGGTTCTCCGACACGGACGGCGACGAGTTCGGCACCTGGGTGCGCCAGCCCTTCGCGGGCGGCCCCGACGAACCGGCCACCCCCGGCCTGGAGCCCTCCTACCCGGCCGGCCTGGCCATCGGCCGCGACGGGATCACGGTCGTGGGACGCTCCACCGACGAGGACGGCTCGACCGTGCACGTGGTCCGGCCGGACGGATCCGCGCCCACGGTGATCTACCGGCACCGGGAGTCGGCCGGCGTCGGCGACCTGTCCCGCGACGGAACGCTCGTGGCCGTCGAGCACACCGAGCACGGTGACGCCATGCACGCGGCCCTGCGCGTGCTCACCCTCGACGGGACCACCGTCGCCGAACTGGACGACACCCGCGGCGGCACCGAGGAGCTCGGCCTGGAGGTGCTGGGCTTCGCCCCGGTCGCCGGCGACACCCGGCTGCTCGTGGGCCACCAGCGCCGCGGCCGCTGGGAGCCGATGGTGTGGGACGTGGCGACCGGCGCCCAGCAGGAGCTCGCGATCGACCTGCCGGGCGACGTCAGCGCCGAGTGGTATCCCGACGGCTCCGCGCTGCTGGTCGTGCACAGCTTCGAGGCCCGCAGCGAGCTGTGGCGCTACGACCTGACCGGGCGCGACCTCGTACGCGTGGACACGCCGCCGGGCACGGTCTCGGGCGCGACCGCGCGGCCCGACGGGTCGGTGGAGTACCTGTGGTCCTCGGCCGCCGAGCCCTCGTCCGTACGGTCCACCGCGGGCGGGTGCGTCCTGGACCCGCCCGGTTTCCGGCCGCCCGGCTCGGTGCCGGTCGAGGACGTGTGGGTGGAGGGCCCGGGCGGGCGGATCCACGCGCTCGCGCAGCGGCCGGCCGGCCACGGCGAGGGCCCCTTCCCGACGGTCTTCGAGATCCACGGCGGGCCGACCTGGCACGACCACGACGCCTTCGCGGCGGCCCCGGCGGCCTGGCTGGACCACGGCTTCGCCGTCGTGCGGGTCAACTACCGCGGCTCGACGGGCTACGGCCGCGCGTGGACGGACGCCCTCAAGCACCGGGTCGGCCTGATCGAGCTGGAGGACATCGCTGCGGTCCGCGAGTGGGCGGTCTCCAGCGGCCTCGCGGACCCGGCGCGCCTGGTGCTGTCGGGCGGCTCCTGGGGCGGGTACCTGACGCTGCTGGGCCTGGGCACGCAGCCGGAGGCCTGGGCCGTGGGGCTGGCCGCCGTGCCGGTCGCGGACTACGTGACGGCCTACGAAGACGAGATGGAGGCGCTGAAGGCCCTGGACCGCACCCTCTTCGGCGGCACGCCGCAAGAGGTCCCGGACCGCTTCGAGGCCTCCTCGCCGCTGACCTACGTGGACGCGGTGAAGGCGCCCGTGCACATCGCGGCCGGCGTCAACGACCCGCGCTGCCCGATCCGGCAGATCGACAACTACGTGGACCGGCTCGCCGCGCGCGGGGCGGTGCACGAGGTGTACCGGTACGACGCCGGGCACGGCTCGCTGGTGGTGGAGGAGCGGATCAAGCAGGTCCGGATGGAGATCGATTTCGCGCTGAAGCACCTGCCCCGCTAAGGGAGGTCCGGTGCGCCCCCCGTACGGTGGTGGGGTGCACCGGTTTCTCCTGACCCCGCGCTGGTGGGGGATCAACGTCTTCGTCGCTCTCGCCGTTCCCTTCTGCCTGTTCATGGGGTCCTGGCAGCTCGGCCGGTTCGAGGACCGCGTGGACAGCCACCGGGAGGCGACCGCCGAGCGGCCCGCCGACCAGGCCGCCACCCCCCTGGACCGGCTGCTCCCGGTGGACAAGAAGACCTCCGGGCGGCTGGCTTCCGCGTCCGGGGAGTACGGCGAGCAGCTGCTCGTGCCCGAGCGGCGGCTCGACGGCGCGTCCGGCTTCTACGTCCTGACCCTGCTGAAGACCGACTCCGGCAAGGCCGTCCCGGTGGTCCGGGGCTGGCTGCCGGGGGTGGCCGACCCGGCGAAGGCGCCGGCGGCTCCGACCGGCCGCGTCGAGGTCACCGGGGCGCTGCAGGCCTCCGAGAACTCCGGCACCAAGGGGGCCCACGCCCAGGGCGGCCTCCCGGCCGGGCAGCTCGGGGTGATCGGGGCGGCCTCGCTGGTCAACCTCGTCCCGTACGACCTGTACGACGCCTGGCTGACCGTGCAGAGCCCGGCGGACGGCATGCTCCCGGTGCCCGCGCAGGCGCCGGTCAACAGCGGGCTGGACCTGAAGGCCTTCCAGAACCTCGGCTACACCGGCGAGTGGTTCGTCTTCGTCGCCTTCGTGCTCTTCATGTGGTTCCGGCTCTACCGGCGCGAGGTGGAGACCCTGCGCGACGCGGAGGCGGGCCTGCTGGAGCCCGAGCCCGCTCCCTGACCGGAGCCCGCCTGCTGACCGGGGCCGCTCGGTGACCGGAGACTGCCCGGTGACCGGGACTGCTCCGTGACCTCGGGCTACTCCGTGACCGGGATCGCGCCCGTGCGGTAGACCGTGCCCCCGCAGGCCTGCGGGATCGTCGTCTGCGTCGTGGGGGCACCCGCCGACGGGGTGTGCGAGACCGCGACCCCGCTCGGCGGGGCCGGGGGCGTGGCGCCCGTCTGCGTGCGCGCGCCCGTCCCGCTGCCGTCCGGTCCCGAGCCCGTCCCCGTCGCCGTGTCGGCGGGCGGCTTCGGGTCGCCGCCCGAGGTCGCCGCGGGGCAGGGGTCGCCCGAGGGGACCCAGGCGAACCGGACCTCGTAGGCGGTGTTCGGCGAGAGCATCAGCACCGGTTCCTGGGCCCGCGGATCCGGCAGACCCGCGGCCGGATCGCCCGCCGTGTGGCCGACGACCGGGACCCCTGCGGCGCCCTGGCCCGCCGCCACGCCCGCCGCCGTCACGGTGTCCGCGCCGGTGACGGCGCAGCCCTGCGCCGATACGTTGGTGACCTTGAAGCTGCCGTACACCTTGCCGTCGGCCTGGGGGGCGCGGGCCGAACCCACCACCCCCAGCTGCGCGGCCCCGCACACCGGCACTCCCGGCGCGGCCACCGGCGGCATCGCGCCCGAGCCCACGGCCGCGCCGGCCGCCCCCGCGAAGCCGCCCGAGGCGCCCGGGTCCGTCCCGCCCGCCGTCGCACCGCCGGCCGGGGAACCGCCCGCGGTGGCGTCCGGCTGCCCGGTGACGCCGCCGGCGTCCGGGACGCCGCCGAAGGAACCGCTGGACTTCGGCTGGGCCCCCGCGCCGTTCTGGTGCGGGTCGGACGGGACCGCGCCCGGCTTGTCACCGGAGTGCGCGCCGTGTCCCGCCATGGCCGGGTGGTCGGCGGGGGCGCCCTCGCCGCCCGTGAGGTGCAGGGCGGCCGGGATCGCGGTCCCGGCGAGCAGCGCGACCGCGGCCGCGCCCACGAGGGCCTGGCGCCGCAGGGTCCGGCGCGCGGGGACGGCGTACCGCAGTCGCTCCAGTGCGCCCGCGGAGGGCTCCAGGCCCTCGACCGCCCCGCGCAGCAGGCCCCGCAGGACCTCTTCCTCGCTCGCCCCGCCCGGCGGAGTGTGGTCGTCCCTCATGACTGCGCAGCCTCCATCGCCACCCTCAGCGCGGCAATGCCCCGCGATCCGTACGCCTTCACCGAGCCGAGCGATATCCCGAGCGTCTCGGCGACCTGGGCTTCCGTCATGTCCGCGAAGTAGCGCAGCACCAGCACCTCGCGCTGGCGGCGCTGCAGTCCGCGCATCGCCTTGATCAGGTCGTCCCGCTCCAGCTGGTCGTAGGCGCCCTCTTCGGCGCTCGCCATGTCCGGCATCGGCTTCGACAGCAGCTTCAGGCCCAGGATGCGGCGGCGCAGGGCGGACCGTGAGAGGTTCACGACGGTCTGGCGCAGGTATGCCAGGGTCTTCTCCCGGTCGCGCACCCGGTTGCGCGCCGAGTGCACGCGGATGAACGCCTCCTGGACCACGTCCTCGCAGGAGGCGGTGTCGTCGAGGAGCAGAGCGGCCAGGCCGAGCAGCGAGCGGTAGTGCGCCTGATAGGTGGCCGTGAGGTGGTCGACGGTGGTGCCGGCCACCACCTCGGCCGTCTCGCCCTTGCCGCTCGCGGCCGACTCAGCGCTTTCGCGCGGTGCGGGCACGAGGCCGCCCCGGATCGGTACGGCGGTCCGTACGGGCGCCTCGGAGGTCCCCGCCGGCGGGACGGGCACGATCACGGGAAGACCGCCGCCGGGCGCACGCGGCCCCCGGCGCGACGGGATGATCCCGGTGCGCGCCGGTAGGACGGCCCATTCGAGAAGTGCCTCTGCCACGCCTGTAGGACACGCGTCCCCCCGTCAGGGTTGTACGCGCGAGGCACCCTCACCAGCGAGATCCCTGTTGCCCTCATGCGTACCCGCTCTTCCCGATTGCCCCGTCTTATCGAGACGGCGGTCGGGCCATCACCTTGATCAAGGGATCAGCACCGATCCTACAAAGCGAATTACGCAAATTCACCCGCGATCAGTTCCGCGATCTGCGTGGCATTCAGGGCAGCGCCCTTGCGGAGATTGTCGGCGCACACGAAGAACTCCAGGGCGTGACGGTCGTCGAGCGAGGCCCGCACCCGCCCCACCCAGGCCGGATCCGTCCCGGCGGCGTCCGCGGGGGTGGGGAACTCCCCGGCCGCGGGGTCGTCCACGAGCACCACACCGGGTGCGGCCTCCAGGATCTCGCGGGCGCGCCGGACCTCCACCTCGTTCTCGAAGCGGGCCCGCACGGTCAGCGAGTGCCCGGTCAGCACCGGCACCTGTACGCAGGTCACCGCCACCGGAAGCTGCTCCAGCCCCAGGATCCGGCGGGTCTGCCCCCGTACGGCCAGCTCGTGCGAGGACCAGCCGTCCGCACGCAGCTCGCCGGACCACGGCACGACGTTGAGGGCGAGCGGAGCCGCGAAGGGGCCGGTGTCCTCGCCCACGGCGCGGCGTACATCACCGGTCTGCTCGCCCAGGGCGGTCCCGGCGACCAGCGCGAGCTGGCGGCGCAGCGCCTCGGTTCCGGCCCGGCCCGCGGCGCTCGCGGCCTGGTACGAGGAGACCACCAGGTCGGCGAGGGAGTACTCGGCGTGCAGCGCGCCCAGGGCCGCGATCATGGCGGCGGTCACGCACTCCGGCCCGGCGACGATCCCGCGCGGCCGGATCCGCGCGGCGTGCCCGTTGACCTCGGGCACCACCAGCGGGACCTCCGGGTCCTCCCGGAAGGCGGCGGACTGGTCGACGACGACGGCTCCGCGCGCGGTGACGAGCGGAGCCCACCGGGCCGAGACCGCGGCCGGGGTCAGGAAGACGACGACGTCACCGGGACCGAGGCCGTCGAAGGCGTCCTCGGTCAGGGCGAACACCTCGGTCTCCTCCGCGCGGACGGCCAGCATGCGGCCGGCCGAGCGCGCGGAGGCGATCAGGCGGATGTCGCCCCAGACGTCCGCCCGCTGGGACAGGATCTGGAGCAGGACACCGCCCACCGCTCCGGTCGCCCCGACCACGGCGAGTGCCGGGGCGGAGGACCGGACCCGGGTCATCGTCCTGTGCCTCCGTAGACGACGGCCTCGTCGCTGTCGGAGTCGAGGCCGAAGGCCGTGTGCACGGCGCGGACGGCTTCGTTCACGTCGTCCTGGCGGGTCACGACCGAGATCCGGATCTCCGAGGTGGAGATCAGCTCGATGTTGACGCCCGCGTCGGACAGCGCCTGGAAGAAGGAGGCGGTGACGCCCGGGTTCGTCTTCATGCCGGCGCCGACCAGGGAGATCTTGCCGATCTGGTCGTCGTAGCGCAGGGAGTCGAAGCCGATCGCGCCCTTCGCCTTCTCCAGGGCGTCGATGGCCTTGTGGCCCTCGGTCTTGGGGAGGGTGAAGGAGATGTCAGTGAGGCCCGTGGAGGCCGCGGAGACGTTCTGCACGATCATGTCGATGTTGATCTCGGCGTCCGCGATGGCGCGGAAGATCGCCGCGGCCTCACCCGGCTTGTCCGGGACGCCGACGACCGTGATCTTGGCTTCGGAGACGTCGTGAGCGACTCCGGAGATGATGGCGTGCTCCACCTGCTCGTCCCCTTGCGGCTGTTCGTTGCTGACCCAGGTGCCGCGCAGTCCCGAGAAGGACGAGCGGACGTGGATCGGGATGTTGTATCGGCGTGCGTATTCGACACAGCGGTGCAGCAGCACCTTGGAACCGGAGGCTGCGAGCTCCAGCATGTCCTCGGAGGAGATCCAGTCGATCTTCCGGGCCTTCTTCACGACGCGGGGGTCCGCGGTGAAGACGCCGTCGACGTCGGTGTAGATCTCGCAGACCTCGGCGTCCAGCGCCGCGGCGAGCGCCACGGCGGTGGTGTCCGAGCCGCCGCGGCCCAGGGTGGTGATGTCCTTGGAGTCCGCGGACACGCCCTGGAAGCCGGCGACGATGGCGATGTTGCCCTCGTCCAGCGCGGTGCGAATACGGCCCGGCGTGACATCGATGATGCGCGCTTTGTTGTGGACCGAGTCGGTGATCACGCCTGCCTGGCTGCCCGTGAACGACTGGGCCTCGTGGCCCAGGTTTTTGATCGCCATGGCCAGCAGGGCCATGGAGATCCGCTCTCCGGCGGTCAGCAGCATGTCGAATTCACGGCCGGCAGGCATCGGGGAAACCTGCTCGGCGAGATCGATCAGCTCGTCCGTCGTGTCGCCCATCGCTGAAACCACGACGACCACTTGGTGGCCGTTCTTCTTGGCGTCCACGATTCGCTTGGCGACACGCTTGATGCCCTCGGCATCGGCTACGGAGGAGCCTCCGTACTTCTGCACGACAAGGCCCACGTGCGCTCCTCGCTCAGTCCGTCTCATTGCTGGGGCAGTCTAACGACCGACCGCGATCCGACTGCTTCGTACCACATCATGAGACGAAAGGATCAAAGAATCGGTTCCTTCACCGGGCCCTTCCCGGCGGCACGGACCGTCACGTGTGGCCGTAACCGCCGAGCTCCTCGGCCATGACCTGTCCGGCCTGCTCCGCGAGGTCGTCCTCGCCCAGGTCCTCGTCCGTGTCCAGCCCGTCCAGGGCCGCCAGCGGCTGGTCCAGACGTACGTGGGCCACCAGGGACTGCAGGGCCCGCAGGGTCGCCGAGGCCGTCGGACCCCAGTTGGTGAAGTACGAGAACTGCCACCACCACAGGGCCTCGGTGGTCCGGCCCGCCCGGTAGTGCGCCAGCCCGTGCCGCAGGTCCGCCACCACGTCGGCCACGTCGTCGGAGATCCGGTGCGCGACCGGGGCCTTGCGCGGCTCGTAGGGGTCGAAGACCTCCGAGTACACGTCGACCGGCTCCAGCATGTACGCGAACCGCTCGCGCAGCTCGTCCACGTCCGGTTCCGGGCCGAGGTCGGGCTCGTAGCGCTCGTCGGGCAGCACGTCCTGGTACGCGCCCAGCCGGCCGCCCGCCAGCAGCAGCTGGGACACCTCCAGGAGGAGGAAGGGCACCGCGCTGTCCGGGTCCTCACCCTTGGCCACCTCGGTGACCGCGACGATGAAGGACTCGATCTGGTCGGCGATCTGGACGGCGAAGTCGTCCGGATCCTGACCCAGGGCGTGCAGCGTTGCGTCAGACATCGAGAAGTCGCCTTCCTTCAAAGGCCCGCCCGAGCGTGACCTCGTCCGCGTACTCCAGATCTCCCCCGACGGGGAGCCCGCTGGCCAGGCGGGTGACCTTCAGGCCCATGGGCTTGATCATGCGGGCGAGGTAGGTGGCGGTGGCCTCCCCCTCCAGGTTCGGGTCGGTGGCGAGGATCAGCTCGGTCACCTCGCCGTCCGCCAGGCGCGTCAGCAGCTCGCGGATCCGCAGGTCGTCCGGGCCGACGCCCTCGATCGGGCTGATGGCCCCGCCGAGGACGTGGTACTTGCCCCGGAACTCGCGGGTCCGCTCGATGGCGACGACGTCCTTGGGCTCCTCGACGACACAGATCACCGTGGTGTCACGGCGCGGATCGCGGCAGATGCCGCACCGCTCCTCCTGCGCCACGTTCCCGCACACCGCGCAGAACCGGACCTTGTCCTTGACCTCCAGCAGCGCGTGCGCGAGGCGGCGGACGTCGGTGGGCTCGGCCTGCAGGATGTGGAAGGCGATCCGCTGCGCGCTCTTGGGCCCGACGCCGGGCAGCCTGCCCAGTTCGTCGATCAGGTCCTGAACCACGCCTTCGTACAACGGACTGCCTTCTTTCGTTCTTCGTTCGCGGTGCGGATGGGGCTGCGGGTGTGGGTACGGCTGGGACTAGAAGGGAAGACCGGGGATGCCGCTGCCGCCGCCCAGCCCCTGGGCCAGCGGGCCCAGCTTCTGCTGCTGGAGGGCCTGGGCGTTCTCATTGGCGGCCTGGACCGCCGCGACGACGAGATCGGCGAGCGTCTCGGTGTCGGCCGGGTCCACGGCCTTCGGTTCGATCACCAGGGCGCGCAGCTCACCGGAACCGGTCACGGTCGCCTTGACCAGACCGCCGCCGGCCTGGCCCTCGACCTCGGTCCGCCCGAGCTCCTCCTGGGCAGCCGCGAGATCCTGCTGCATCTTCTGAGCCTGCTGGAGCAGCTGCTGCATGTTGGGCTGGCCACCACCGGGAATCACGGGGACTCACTCCATACTGTCGGGACGCTTGGTCAATCTGAGCCTACGTGCTCCCCGGGCGCCGCGCCCTACGCCGAGAGGACCAACTCTTTCGAGTGAGAGACGGGACGTGCGCGTACCTGCTGGAGACCTCCTTGCGGGCGGAAAACCCGGGAATCGTCGCCCATCGGGCGTCATTCGAAGGTAGGAAGAACCTGCGCATCATTGCGCACACGCGCACCACCACACGTCAGCGCAGGCAGAGGGAGTGCCGGGTGAGCCAGCCGGAGATGCAGCCCGAGGGGCCACCCCGGGATCCCCGGGAGGAGGGCGGCGGACCGATGGCGGCGGGCGATCTGACCGGCCGGCCGTTTCCTCTCGGGGACTGGGGCGAGCCCGCGGAGCGGCTCGACGAGCTCTACCGGCGGGTCGAGGCCGACGCGCTGCGCACCGCCGAGTGGTACCTGTCCGACCGGGCCTGGAAGCGCCGGGGCGCGCGCGTCCTGCGCGTCGGCGCGGCCGCGGGCGCGGTCGTGGGCGCCGCGATGCCGCTGCTGGAACTGACGGGCTCGGCGCCGGGCGCCTCCACGTACGGCTACCTGTCCCTGCTGCTGGCCGCGGCCTGCATGGCGTGCGACCGGTTCTTCGGGCTCACCTCGGGCTGGATGCGGGACGTGGCCACCGCGCAGGCGGTGCAGCGCCGCCTCCAGACGCTCCAGTTCGACTGGGCGACGGAGAACGTACGGGAGGTGCTCGGGCCGACGGAGGGCACGGCGAGCGAGGCGGCGGAGCGCTGCCTCACCGTGCTGCGGCGCTTCTCGGAGGACGTGACGGAGCTCGTACGGTCGGAGACCGCGGAGTGGATGGTGGAGTTCAGCTCGGGCCCCGCGCCGCTGGTCATGCAGTCGCTGGGCGCCAACGGCGCCCGCCCGGACGCGCACCTCCCCCCGGCCCGCTTCCCCCTCCCCCCGGGCACCCGCCCGAACATGCCCCGCCAACGCCCCCCGGAACAACCCCGCTGACCCCTATCCAGCCCCCGACGCGCACTTCCAGCCCCGCCGGCGTTTGAGGCGCGGGTCCGGGCAGCGCCCCACCCCCAGCCCCGCCGGCGTTTGAGGCGCGGGTCCGGGCAGAGCCCGGGAAACGGAGAAAGGGCGGGGCGGGGAGCAGCTCCGCGCAGCGGCACCCCCGCACCCCCGCCCACCCCGGCCCCGGCTCCCGCCCCGGCCCGCCCCACCGCACGGCCCCGCACCCGGCGTCAGCTGAAGATGATCATCGACCCCTGCCCCAGACTCCGCGTAGCCGCCGCATGCAGCCCCAACCACACATGCCGCTCCCGCGCGAACGGACTGTCGTCATAGGGCATCGGCCCCGCCGGCTCCTCCAACGACGTCGGCCGCCCCGGCGGCGCCGGCGCCGCCGGCGGATTCCCCGGGTCTATCCCGATCGCCGGCCCCACGAAGGCCAGCTCGCGCAGCAGCCCCTGCGCGGACCCCAGCGGCCCGCCCCCGGCCAACAGCTCCTCGTTCGCCAGCGGAGCCGGGAAGTCCACGGGGACGTACGCCCCCGCGTGGTCGTAGTGCCACACCAGGTGCGACTGCTGCGCCGTGGGTTCGAACATCTCCAGCAGCTGCTCGTAGTCCCCGCCCAGCTCGTCCACCGGGGTGACCGGCAGCCCGCAGACCTGGAGCAGGTACGCCCGCCTGAGGAAGTGCAGGGCGTCGTAGTCGAAGCCGGCGACCGGGGCGACGTCCCCGCTCAGGCCCGGCATGTAGGCGAACACCGGCACGGACGGCAGTCCGGCCTCTCCCAGCGCCTTGTCGTACGAGGCGATCTCCTCCGCGAACGGGTTGTCGGGGCTGTGGCACAGCACATCGACAAGGGGGACCAGCCACAGGTCACAGGCCACGCGGGCTCCGATCAGTCGTTGCCGCCGATCGAGCAAGCGTAGTGCTCCGAACACACTCCGCGAAGAGCTGCGCAGAACCTCAGGCCCGCCACCTCTGCACCAGACGCTGCCCTGGACGGCCCTAGATGCGCGCCACCCACTCCAGCGCGTGCTGGTTGTACCCCGCCACGATGCGCCGTACCGCGTCCGCGTCCGCCAGCGTCACCGCGTCCACCAGCTCGCTGTGCCCGTCCCACAGGTCCGCCCGCAGCCGCGGCTCGCGCTGGAGGTGGGGCACGGCGAAGACCCAGCACTGGACGCGGATGCGGTGCAGGAAATCGGAGATGTAGGTGTTGGCGACGAGTCCGCTGAGCTCGCGCCAAAAGCGCAGGTCGTAGCCGATCAGCACTTCGAGCGAACCGCTCTGGGCGGCCCGTCGCGCCTCCTCCGCCCGGCGGCGCACCGACACCAGCATCTCGCCGGAGCCGGGGGTGGTGCCGCGCTCGGCGAGGCGCCGGAAGATCCCGTCCACGACGAGCGAGCGGGCCTCGATCATTCCCCGGAAGTCGTCCACGGTGAAGATCCGCACCCGGAAGCCCCGGTGCTGGACCAGTTCGAGGAGTCCCTGCGCGGAGAGGTCCACCAACGCCTCGCGCACGGGGGTCGCGGAGACCTCGTACTGCTCGGCGATCTGCTTGACGGTGAACTCGGTCCCCGGAGGCAGGCGTCCCGCGAGCACCTCGTCCCGCAGCGCGTCCGCGATCTGCTGGCGAAGTGTGTTGCGGGTGACAGCGCCGCTGCCTGGCATAGGGGTCCGTCTCCTGTCGTAGAGCTCCGGACACCATAGGCCAGACAGCGAGGCTGAAACCGAGCGGTAGCTGATCGTTATGCGGACGTACGCCCCGCTATGCCCATGAGGCAGTCGCCCGACCGTTCGGCCGGTGGACGCCCGGCCGGTCGGCCCGCCCGCTCTCCCTAGCCGGCCGTGGTGTGCCGGTCCGCGACCGTCAGCGCCTCGTCCAGCAGCGCCAGGCCCTCCTTGGCCTCCGCATCCGAGATGGTGCACGGGGGCACGACGTGGGTGCGGTTCATGTTGACGAAGGGCCACAGGCCCGAGGCCTTGCAGGCTGCCGCGAACTCGGCCATCGGCGCGTTGTCCGGGCCCGAGGCGTTGTAGGGGACCAGCGGCTCGCGCGTCTCCTTGTCCCGTACGAGTTCCAGCGCCCAGAACGCGCCCAGACCGCGGACCTCGCCCACCGACGGGTGACGCTCGGCGATCTCCCGGAGGGCAGGGCCGATCACGTTCTCGCCCAGGTGGGCGGCGCGCTGCACCACGCCCTCCTCCTCCATCGCGTTGATCGTCGCGACGGCGGCGGCGCAGGCCAGGGGGTGGCCGGAGTACGTCAGTCCGCCCGGATAGGGGCGCGTGGCGAAGGTCTCGGCGATGGCGGCGGAGATGGCGACGCCGCCGAGCGGGACGTAGCCGCTGTTGACGCCCTTGGCGAAGGTGATCAGGTCGGGGGTGACGCCCCAGTGGTCGGCGGCGAACCATGCGCCGGTGCGGCCGAAGCCGGACATGACCTCGTCCAGGATGAAGACGATGCCGTGGCGGTCGCAGAGCTCGCGCACGCCCGCGAGGTAGCCGGGCGGCGGCGTCATGATCCCGGCGGTGCCCGGCACGCTCTCCAGGATGATCGCCGCGATGGTCTGCGGTCCCTCGAAGGCGATGGTGTCGGAGAGGTGGGCGAGGGCGCGGGCGCACTCCTCGGCCTCGGTGGTGGCGTGGAAGGCCGAGCGGTAGAGGTATGGGCCCCAGAAGTGCACGACGCCGGCGGCGGCCGTGTCGGAGGGCCAGCGGCGCGGGTCACCGGTCAGGTTGATCGCGGCGGCGGTGGCCCCGTGGTACGAGCGGTACGTGGAGAGCACCTTGGGCCGGCCGGTGTGCAGGCGGGCCATGCGGACGGCGTTCTCGACGGCCTCGGCGCCGCCGTTGGTGAAGAAGATCTTGTCGAGGTCGCCGGGGGTCCGCTCGGCGATGAGGCGTGCGGCCTCGGAGCGGACGTCGACGGCGAAGCCGGGGGCGAGGGTGCAGAGCCGGGCGGCCTGCTCCTGGATCGCCGCGGTGACCTTGGGGTGCTGGTGACCGATGTTGGTGTTGACCAGCTGGGAGGAGAAGTCGAGGAAGCGGTTGCCCTCGTAGTCCCAGAAGTACGACCCCTCGGCTCCGGCGACGGCGAGCGGGTCGATCAGGGCCTGGGCGGACCAGGAGTGGAAGACGTGCTTGCGGTCAGCGTCCTTCACTGCGGCAAGGGTGTGCGGGGTGACATGAGGGGTCATGGCGTCACGCTAGAAGTGCGCAGGTGGGGAGGGATATCGGCGGACTGTATGGGGGTGGGGGGCCGGTCTCGGCAGTCTGTCGGCGCACGACACGCTTCGCGGTCCATTGACAGCACGCTGTCGAAATGACAGTCTCTTGTCATAGGGATACGCACCGAGCCGGATCGACGCTGGAGGCGAACACCATGAGCGAGACCCCGCGCAAGCCCGTCCACCTCGCGGTCTACGACACGTACGCGGACTGGGAGACCGGCCACACCACCGCCCACCTCACCCAGCGCGGCCACGTCGTCCGCACGGTCGGCTTCGCCGCCGAGCGGCCCGTCACCACCATGGGCGGCGTCCACATCCAGCCCGACATGGCCCTGGCCGACCTGCGGCCACAGGACTCGTCGCTGCTGATCCTCACCGGCGCCTCGCTGTGGGACACGAGCGAGGAACTGGCGCCCTTCGCGGCGAAGGCGAGGGAGTTCCTGGAGGCCGGGGTACCGGTCGCGGCCATCTGCGGGGCCACCGCGGGCCTCGCCCGCGAAGGCCTGCTGAACGGCCGTGCCCACACCAGCGCGGCCTCCTTCTACCTGGCTCCGCAGCCGGGCTACGCCGGCGCCGAGAGCTACGTCGAGGCCGACGCGGTGACCGACGGCGACCTCATCACGGCAGGGCCGACGGAACCGGTGGCCTTCGCCCGCGAGGTCTTCACCCGGCTCGGCGTCTACAAGCCGGACGTCGTGGACGCGTGGTACCGGCTCTTCCACGACTCGGACGCGAGCGCGTACCCGGTCCTGATGGCGGCGGCGGAGGCCGGCGATGCCTGAGGCGCAGCCGCCCGCATCCACCCGGGCCCGCCAGGACCTGCTGAGCCGCACCGCGCTCGGGGTGTTCCGGCTGAACGGCCAGTTCCTCTCCGTCTCGGAGGAACTGGCCCGGCCGGCCGGGCTGACGGCGGCCTGGTGGCAGGTGCTCGGCGCGGTCCTGCACGAGCCGCTGCCCGTCGCGGGGATCGCCCGGGCCATGGGGATCACCCGGCAGAGCGTCCAGCGGATCGCGGACCTCCTGGTCGCGAAGGGCCTGGCCGAATACGTCCCGAACCCGGCCCACCGCCGCGCGAAACTGCTCCGCCCGACGGAGGAAGGCCGCGCAGCGGTCGCCCGCATCACCCCGGGCCACGCCTCCTTGGCCTCCCGCCTCGCCGCAGAACTGGGCGACCCCGCCTTCTCGGAAACGGTCCACGTCCTGGAACGCCTCTCCAAAGCCCTGGACACCCTGTCCCTCCCACCCGACGCCTAAATTCAGCCCCGCCGGCGTTTGAGGCGCGGGGTCCGGGGCGGAGCCCCGATCTTTCAGCCGCAGCAGTCCGCACGGCCCGCCCCAAATCCAGCCCCGCCGGCGCTTGAGGCGCGGGGTCCGGGGCAGAGCCCCGATCCTTCACCCGCACCAGCCCCAGCGGCCCGCGTTCCGCCTGCGCCGACCCGATTGTGTCGAAGTCAATAAGCCTGCGAGCAAAGCTTGTTGCACGCGACGCCCCTGCCGGACACTGCGGCACATGGAGCCGTCGAAGGTAGTGGCACAACTGTGGCAGCGAATCGAGGCACGCGACTGGACCGCCGTCGCCCAGCTCATCGCCGAGGACGCGGTCATCGAATGGCCCGTGAGCGGTGAGCGCATCGTCGGCCGCGCCAACTTCATCGCCGTGAACAGCGACGACGGCTACGCGGACGAAAGATCCGTACAACTGCTGCGCATCCTGGCCGACGGAGACCTCGTCGTCACCGAGGTGGAGATACCTCAGGACCACGTGGTCTACCGGGCCGTCTCCCTGTGGACCGTCCGGGAAGGGGAGATCGTGGAAGCGAGGGAGTACTGGACCAGCCCCGGCCAGGACCCGGCCCCCCGCTGGCGGTCGGGCTACGTCGAACCCCTCCTGGCAGACTGACGCGCGTGCTCACCGCTCTGCTCCCCGCCCTCCTCGGCGCGACCGGCATCCTGGCGCTCCTCACCGTCGTGCCCGGCCCCGACATGGCCATCGTCACGAGGCAGGCCGTCACGCGCGGCCGCGGCGACGGACTGCGCACGGTCGCCGGAATCGCCGTCGGGCTGCTGATCTGGGGCGCCCTGACCGTCGCAGGGCTCGCGGCACTGCTCGCCGCGTCGGCCGAGGTGTACCTGGTGGTGAAGCTCGCGGGCGCCGCTTACCTGTGCTGGCTCGGCATCCGCTGCCTCCGCGGACCGGCCCCGGAACCAGGCGCGGTGTCCACCGAAGACCAGCAGCAGGCGCGCGGCGGCGGAGGCGCCTGGCGCACCGGCCTCGTAGCCAACGTCCTGAACCCCAAGATCGCCGTCTTCTACACCGGGCTGCTGCCCACCCTCGCCCCGCCGGGCCTGCGGCCGGCGACCGGCATGGCACTGCTCGTCGTCATCCACGTCCTGCTGACCCTGGTCTGGCTGGGCACCTACGTCTACGTCCTCTCCCGCGCCCGGCGCTTCTTCGCGCGCCCCCGCGTCCGGCGAGCACTGGACCGGACGACGGGTGTCGTCCTGATCGGCTTCGGCGTGCGCGTGGCCACGACGTAACGCCGGCCTGACCACCACACGCGCCACCGCACGCGCCACCGACCCCTCAAGCCCCTCCGAGCCGGTCCAACTCCTCCCCGATGGCGGTCCGCAAGGGGTCGTGACGAGGTCCCAGCGCGTGCCGCGCGCCGCGCCAGCACTCCTCCCCGTACAACCACACGGGCAGCCGGACGCGCTCGGCCGGCTCCCAGTCGTAGCGGGGCCAGATGTGGGCATGGAGATACGTTTCTCTGTTGCCGAGGATCTCGATGTTCACGCGGCGAAAGGCCGGATCGAGGCGCGCGCAAGCCCGTTCGACGGCCTCGGCGAGCCGCTCCATGTCGCCGAGGTACGCGGCCCTGCGCGCCCGGGGGAGGTCCGAGAGCCGGGTCACGGCAGGGTCGTCAGCCAGCAACACCGAATACCCGGGCAGGAATTGCCGGTCCCCGATGACCGCGAATCCCGAACCGAGGCGACGCAGGACCGTGGGGTTCTCACCACGATGCGCGCTGCCGATGCGGTCGCGGCGCCAGTCGTCATCGCGCATCCCCGAACCGTACGCGTTCCCACGTACCCCTCGTCATACCTGAGAGCTACCTGCCAACACGGCTCCATGGCGTGACGCCGACCAGGGCTCCCGATTCCTAACTTCGGTAGCAGAACAGAAGGCTGACTGGCCTTCCGGCCGACCGAGGGAACACACCATGACGACGGGGACGACGGGTACGACCGACAGGGCGGGCACCACCGACACGGCGGGCAAGGCAGCAGGGGGGCCCGCCACGGCGCCCACCAACACGGCGCTCCCCACCGACACCGCACGCTCCACCCGTGCCCATGGCCGCCTGCGCCGCACCGCATTGGCCTCTCTGGTCGCCGCAGCGGTGGTCTTCCCCATATCGGCCGCAGCCTCCCCCGACGTCCCCGCTCCCACACCGGCGGCGTTCGCCGCGGACGCCACCCCGCAGACCCGGTACGCGGCCAACCGCGCCCATCTCGCCGAGGCGGCGCGTATGGCCCAGGACGCGGACCGGACCGGCCGGGCCTCCAAGCTCCGCACCATGGAGGCGGTGGAGGGGGTGGAGGCGGCCGGAGCGGCCCAGTTCCTCACCTTCGACGGCCGGGGCAAGGGCCGGGCCGTCGAGGTGTTCGGCGAGCTGGAGACCGCCGACCGGGTCACCGTCCTGGTGCCCGGATCGGACACCACCCTCGACACCTATGAGAGATTCCGTGCCGGGGCCGTCGCCCTCCAGCAGCGTCTCCAGACCGAGCATCCGCGTTCCGCGGTGGTGGCCTGGCTCGGCTATGACACCCCCGGCACGGTCAGCACGACCGTCCTGACCGCCGACCGCGCCGACGAGGCAGCCGCCGAACTGGCGCCCTTCCTCGACCGGTTGCGGGAGATGGCGGCGCCCGGCGCCCGTCTCTCCCTCCTCTGCCACTCCTACGGGTCGGTGGTCTGCGCCCGGACCACGACCGGGCCCGCGGTAGGCGACATCGTCCTGTTCGGGAGCCCGGGTACGGGGGCGGGTTCCGTCCGGGAGTTGCCGACCGGCGCCCGGGTCTGGGCCGGGCGGGGCACCGACGACTGGATAGCCAAGGTCCCGCACGTCCGGCTCGGGACGATCGGCTTCGGCGTCGACCCCGTCGACCCGGCCTTCGGCGCACGGGCCTTCGCCGCCGGCGCCGCCGGGCACAGCGACTACCTCAAGCCGGGCACCGAGTCCCTCGACAGCCTGGCCGCCATCGTCCTCGGCACCACCCCCGACCCGGAGGCCACCCATGCCTGAGCTCCGCGCCCGCTGGGCCGTCCTGGCGGCGGGTATCGACCGGGCCACCCCGGCCGGCCGTGACCGCACCGTGGACGCGCTGCGGGCCTTCGCGATCCTCGGTGTGGTGCTCGGCCACTGGCTCGTCACCGCCCTGACCTCCACCGACGGCGGCCTGCACACCACCAGCCCGCTGGCGCACATACCGTGGCTGGCGCCGGTGTCCTGGGTGTTCCAGACGCTGGCGGTCTTCTTCCTCGTCGGTGGTCATGTCGCCGCCCGCGGATATGCGGCGGCGCGCGGGCGAGGGGTCTCGTACGGCGCCTGGGTCGGCCAGCGGCTGGGCCGGCTGTTCCGTCCGGTCGCCGCGGTGCTCACCCTCTGGTCGGTCGTGGCGGGCGGGATGCTGATCGGCGGCGCGGAGCTGGACACCGTCCGGACGCTGGTCAGGCTGGTGATGTCGCCGCTCTGGTTCCTGCTGGTGTTCGCCGCGCTGACCGCCGCGACCCCGCTCGTGGCCCGGCTCCATCCCGTGTGGCCGTTGGCCGTGGTGGCAGGCGTCGACGTATGGCGCTTCGCCCTCGCGGGGCCCGAGTCGATCGGCTGGGTCAATGTGGCCGCGGGCTGGCTCGTCCCCTTCACCTTGGGCGCCGCCTGGTCCCGCGGGGCCCTCGCCGGGCCCAAGCGGCCCCTGTTCCTCCTGGGTGCGGGGACGGCGTCCACCGTCGCCCTGGTCCTGTGGGGCGGGTACCCGGCGTCGATGGTGGGTGTCCCCGGTTCCGCGCTGTCGAATCTCAATCCGCCGACGCTCGCCGCGGTGTCGTTCGGTCTGGCCCAGTGCGGTCTGGCCCTCCTGGTGCGCGAACCGCTGGCCCGGGCCATGCGGCGACCCTCGGCCTGGGCGAAGGTGGCTCTGGTAAACCTCTCCGCCATGACGATCTTCCTGTGGCACCAGACCGCCATGATGGCAGTCACCGCCCTCGGCCTGCTGGCCTCGACCGACCTGCCGGGACTGCACACCGTGCCCGACTCGGTGGGCTGGATAGCGGCCCGGCTGCTGTGGCTGCCGGTGTTCGCCGCCGCGCTGGCCCTGTGCTGGTCGGCGTTCCGGGCGTACGAGCAGCCCCGGCGCACCCGGCAGCCGGCGACCACCGTCCCGGGCGGTCGTGCTCCGCTCGCTGCCGTCAAGGAACCCCTGGCTCCCGTCAAGGAAAGCGTCCATGTCTAGGCCGGCGGGTGTGGACGGGCAGCGCGCGTCCTCGGCCGAGCCCTCGCCCGCCGGTTCCGGCAAGGGCCCCGCCCCGGCCGCGCCGCTGGCCCGTGAGCTGTTCACCCTGCGGCGCGATCCCCTGCCGAGGATGTCCCGGCCCCGGTGGCTGGCCCGGCTGCCGCACGCGCTGGTCGTCTATGCGGCCGCGTTCTTCGCCTTCCTCACCACCGAGCAGCTGCAGGACCACTACCACGTCCCCGGCGGCCCTCCCGTGGCGCTCGCCATCCTGACCGGCGTATCCATACTCCTCGCCATGTCCCGCCCGATCGCCGCCTGGTGGCTCGGCCTCATCACGGCGGCGCTGATGGCCTGGGCGCTCTACGGTCACGTGGGACAGGGACAGACCTGGCCCTGGACGCCCGGCGGGATGTTCGCGTTCGCCCCGCTGCTGTTGCTGGTCGCCCTGCGGGTACCGGCCCGGACCACGATCTGGGTCGTCGGCATCTCGGTCGCCTACACCGGGCTGGCCGAGTTGTCCTTCCGGCCGGACCACCACACGAGCACCGCCGTGGCGGCCACGCTCCTCTTCGGGTTCGTGGGTCTCCTCGGGTACGCGCTGCGCGCCCTGCGGCTGGCCCGCGGCGAACTGGTCGAGCAGGAAACGCTCACCGAGGCGGAGCGGGCCCGCCGCACCCTGCTGGAGGAGCGCAGCCGGATCGCCCGCGAGCTCCACGACGTCGTCGCGCACCACATGTCGGTGATCTCCATCCAGGCCCAGGTCACCCCGCACCTCGTGGAGAACCCGTCCGAGGAGCTCATGGAGAATCTGGCGGGCATCCGGGCGAACGCGCTGGAGGCCCTGACGGAGCTGCGGCGGGTGCTGGGCGTGCTGCGCTCCGAGCATCCGGACGATCCGGCGGCCCCGCCACATCCGCAGCCCACGCTGGCCGAGTTGGAGGGCCTCGTGGACAACGTGCGAGGGGCCGGGCTGGATGTCACCGTCGAGATCGCGGGCGCGCGCCGACCGCTGACTCCGGGCGTGGAACTCACCGCGTACCGGATCGTGCAGGAGGCCCTGAGCAACTGCCTGCGCCATGCGCCGGGTTCCCGGGTGGAGGTCGGCATCGCGTACGGGCCGCGCGACGTGCACCTGTGCATCGCCAACACCCCGCCGACCGGGCCGGTCCCGCCCTCGCACGGAGCGGGGCACGGGCTGCTCGGGATGCGGGAGCGGGCGGGCATGCTGGGGGGCGAGCTGGTCGCCGGCCCGCGCCCCGACGGCGGGTACGAGGTGGGGGCCGTGCTCCCGATGGATCCGCAGAACCTACCCGACGGCCCCGAGGCCGACCACGAGACGAAGAAGGCCCCATGAGCACCCCGATCAAGGTGATGATCGCCGACGACCAGATGATGGTCCGGCAGGGCTTCACCGTGCTTCTCAACGCCCAGCCCGACATCGAGGTCGTCGGCCAGGCCGTGGACGGGGCGGACGCGGTGAGCAAGGTCGCGGAGCTGGCGCCGGACGTGGTCCTCATGGACATCCGCATGCCGGGGGTGGGCGGGATCGAGGCCACCTCCGTCATCACCGGCGCTCCCGGCGCCACGGTGAAGGTTCTGGTGCTGACCACCTTCGATCTCGACGAGTACGTGTACGAGGCGCTGCGGGCCGGGGCCTCCGGTTTCCTGCTCAAGGACGCGTCGGCCGATCAGCTCGCCGAGGCGGTGCGCGTGGTGGCCGCCGGGGAGGCGCTGCTCTCGCCGAACATCACGAAGCGGCTGATCACGGAGTTCTCCCGGCTGGGGGCGCCGCGCGCGCCGTCGCGGGCCCGCATCGACGCGCTGACCGAGCGGGAGACCGAGGTGCTGTCGCTCGTCGCCCAAGGCCTGTCGAATGCGGAGATCGCGGCGCACCTGACCGTGGCGGAGCAGACGGTCAAGACGCATGTGGGGCGGATCCTGGTGAAGCTGGGTCTGCGGGACCGCACGCAAGCGGCCGTCTTCGCGTACGAGACGGGCCTGGTCCGCCCGACGGGCTACTGACCTGACCCGCGTAGTACTTGAGAGGGACTCCCCGAAATCCCCATCAGCGGCGACGCGGACGAGGGCGGCACAGACCTACGGTGGTGTGTATGACCGAAACGACCACCGGGGGGACCGCCCGGACGCCTGAGTTCCGACTGGCATCGGGGGTGATCGAGACCCTGCGCCAGGACCTCGTCACCGACGCCTTCGCCTACCGTCCCCTGCCCCCGCGGGAGACGCCCGGGTGGTTCATGCGACGTCTTCCCGAGGCGATACGCCGCCACTTCCCCTGGACGCGGTATGCGGCGGTGGGGGCGCTGGCCCTCTTCGTCATGGTGTTCACGGCGGGCTCGCAGTCGAGCTACCTCGGGGACACCGGGGAGTTGCTCATCGGGATGATATCGGCGGCCCCGGTCCTGATGACGCTGGTGCGGCCGATCGCCGCGTGGTGGGCGGCCGTCGCGATGACGGTGCTCTTCGCCGCTCTCGGCAGCGAGGCGAGCTGGCCGTGGGCCCCGGGCAGCTTCCTCGCGTACATCGCCGTCATGGTCCTCGTCACCCTGCGGACCGGGCCCCGCGTGGCGGCCTGGATGTGGACGCTCACCCTCGGACTCGGCTTCGTCGTCTCGGTGGTGCTCGGGAACGGGTACGCGTACGAGGTGGGGACGAATCTGCCCGAGATGGCCGTCACCTCGGCCTTCGCCCTGGCGATCGCCAGCAGTGTGCAGATACGCCGCCACGCGAAGGCGGAGGTGAGCGCGCAGCAGGAGGTCACCGCGGTCGAGCGGGACAAGCGCACGCTGCTGGAGGAGCGGACGACGATCGCGCGGGAGCTGCACGACGTGGTGGCCCACCACATGTCGGTGGTGGCGATCCAGGCCGAGGCCGCGCCGTACCGGGTGAAGAATCCGCCGCCGGAGCTGGAGGCGGCGTTCGTCACCATCCGGGAGAACGCGGTGGCGGCCCTGACGGAGCTGCGGCGGGTGCTGGGTGTGGTGCGCTCCGCGGACTACGAGGCCCCGGACGCCCCGCAGCCGACGCTGGCCTCGCTGGACGGGCTGCTGGCCAACGTCAGGGAGACCGGGCTCAGCGTGGAGAAGTCGGTCACGGGCGCGGTGCGGGAGCTGCCGCAGGGCGTGGAGCTGTCGGCGTATCGCATCATCCAGGAGGCTCTGAGCAACACGCTGCGGCACGCGCCGGGCGCAGCGGCCCGGGTGGAGATCGCCTATGTGCTGGGCGGGCTGGGGATACGGGTCGTCAATGAGGCGGCGACCGGGGACGCGCGGCCGTCGCCGGGGGCCGGGCACGGGATCACGGGGATGCGGGAGCGGGTGGCCATGCTGGAGGGGGAGATGACCGCCGGCAGGACGGAGGCGGGAGGGTACGAGGTGGCGGTGTTCATACCGGTGCGCACCCGTGCGGAGGTCCTGCCGGAGGCGGCGGAGGGGGCGGTATGACGATCAGGGTGCTGATCGTCGACGACCAGATGATGGTCCGCGAGGGCTTCTCCGTCCTGCTGAACGCCATGGAGGGCATCGAGGTGGTGGGCGAGGCCGTCGACGGCCGTGGGGCCATCGCGCAGGTGGCGGCGCTGCGGCCGGATGTGGTGCTGATGGACATCCGGATGCCCGAGATGAACGGGCTGGAGGCGACACGGGAGATCATGGCGGCCGACACGGACGCGAAGGTGCTGGTCCTGACGACCTTCGACCTCGACGAGTACGTGTACCAGGCGCTGCGGGCCGGGGCCTCCGGCTTCCTGCTCAAGGACGCGTCGGCCCGTCAGCTGGCGGACGGGGTCAGGGTGGTGGCCTCGGGAGAGGCCCTGCTGGCTCCGTCCGTGACCAAGCGGCTGATCGCGGAGTTCTCGAAGATCTCCCAGTCCCGCAGGCTCGCGGACCCGGACGGGGTCGGGGAGCTGACGGAGCGGGAAACGGAGGTGCTCGTGCTGATCGCGCAGGGGTTGTCCAACGCGGAGATAGCCGACCGGCTGATCGTCGCGGAGTCCACCATCAAGACCCACGTGAGCCGGATCCTGGTCAAGCTGGGCCTGCGCGACCGCACCCAGGCGGCCGTCTACGCCTACGAGACACGGCTGGTGACGCCCGCTTAGCCAGGGGACAGGCCGCGTGGTCAACCGCCTAGGCTGCGGGGATGGGCTTTGATCCGTGGGATGCCGCGTTCGTCGCCGATCCGTACCCGGCCTACCGGGAGCTGCGCGAGCAGGGGCGGGCCGTCTGGTGGGAGGCCACCGGGCAGTGGCTGGTACCGCATTACGCCGATGTGAGCGCGCTGCTGCGGGACCGGCGGCTGGGGCGGACCTACCTCCACCGCTTCTCGCACGAGGAGTTCGGGCGTGAGGCGCCGCCGGCCGAGCACGAGCCCTTCCACGTGCTCAACGGCAACGGCCTGCTCGACCTGGAGGATCCCGCGCACGCACGGGTGCGCCGGCTGGTGGCGAAGGCCTTCACCCCGCGGACGGTGGAGCGGCTCGTGCCCGCCGTGCGCCGGATGGCGGAGGAGCTGGTGGGGCAGCTGCTCGCCGACGGGGGCGGGGACCTGCTCACCACCGTCGCCGAGCCGCTGCCGGTGGCGGTGATCGCGGAGCTGCTGGGCGTGCCCGAGGCCGACCGGGGGCTGCTGCGGCCCTGGTCGGCGGACATCTGCGGGATGTTCGAGCTCCGGCCCGACGAGGAGACCGCCCGCCGGGCGGTGCGGGCGAGCGTCGAGTTCAGCGCGTACCTGCGAGGGCTGATCGCCGAGCGGCGCACGCGCCCCGGCGAGGATTTGATCTCCGGTCTGATCGCCGCCCACGATGAGGAGGGCCGGCTCAGCGAGCAGGAGATGATCTCCACCTGTGTGCTCCTGCTGAACGCAGGCCACGAGGCGACCGTCAACACCACCGTGAACGGTTGGTGGGCACTGTTCCGAAATCCCGGACAGCTCGCCGCGCTCCGCGAGCGCCACGATCCCGAAAAGTTGTCCACAGCTGTGGATGAACTCATGCGGTACGACACACCCCTCCAGATGTTCGAGCGCTGGGTGCTCGACGACATCCGGATCGGGGACACCGCCATCCCCCGCGGAGCCGAGGTCGCGCTGCTCTTCGGGTCCGCGAACCGGGATCCCGCGCGTTTCCACGAGCCGGACGCGCTGGACCTCGGGCGGGCCGACAATCCGCACCTGAGCTTCGGCGCCGGGATCCACTACTGCCTCGGCGCGCCGCTGGCACGAAGGGAGTTGGAGGCCTCGTTCGGCGCCCTGCTGGCGGACGGGGTCCCGCCGGTGCGGCTCGTCGAGGAGCCGCGGTGGCGGGACGGCTACGTCATCCGCGGACTGGAGCAACTCCTCGTGGAGTTCTGACCGTTACCGCACACGCTGCCCCGCTCAGCGGGGCAGCGTCAGCGACCATGCCCCCGGGCGCAGGGTCCAGGTGCGGCGGCGGACCGGGCCGGTCATCGCCGCGTCGGCGCGGTAGCGGAAGTCCGCGCCCGACACCGTCACCGTCTTCGCTCGGGCCGTCACCGTCGAGTCGGCGAAGCCGCCGCCCGTGCGGACCACGACCTCCGCCAGGCCGCCGTCGTCCCGCGTGCGGACCGAGAGGTCCTCCACCGGCTCGTCCACGTCCGCCAGCAGCACTCCGTCCGCCTCCACCCGCAGCCGGTGGCGCCCCGCGGCCGCGCCGCCCGCCGCCACCGCCGCCGGGCGGACGAGCGTCCGCACCAGCGAGCGGTACGCACTCCACACCGACGGCCCGGCCGGCCGCGGGACCCTCCCCGCCGGCGGGATCCGCAGCCCGCCCAGCACCACCCCGTCACTGTCGTCGACCAGCAGGTCACACATCCGTACCGACCCGTCGAGCACCGCCCGGGCCGCGGAGACGGCGGACAGCGGCACACCGAGGGACCTCGCCAGCCCCAGCGACCCCACGGGACCCACCGGAACCAGCGCCAGGGCTCCCTCCCCCAGCCCTCGCTCGCGGTGCAGCAGCCCCACGGCACGCACCAGGGCGCGGTCGTCGCCCACGATCACCGGCCGCCGATGACCCCTGCGGGCCAGAGCCCGCGCAAATTCCTCCGGTGAGTCCGGCAGGCAGATTTTCGCCGCCGCGCCTGCTGACAAGACATCCTTCGCGATCCGCACGGACTCGCCGTCAAGACGGCGGGCGACCGGGTCGACGAGCACGAGCAGGCCGCCTACCGGCGCGCCCGCATGGCTCATGGTGGGCTCTGGAGCCGACACCTCGGTCCTTCCTCGGGTAGCATCTTTGTGCAAGAGGCCCTTGCGCTATTGCGCCAGGGCCTTCGTCTATTCCGGGGTACCGGTCCGACGGCTCAGCCTGCGGTGTACATCGTCGTACGCCCCCTGACCTTGGACATGCCCCATCCGGAAGAGGTGTACGCCTGTGCCCGCTCTTGTGCTGCTCGGAGCTCAGTGGGGTGACGAGGGCAAGGGAAAGGCCACCGACCTGCTCGGTGGATCCGTTGACTATGTAGTGCGCTATCAGGGTGGCAACAACGCCGGCCACACGGTCGTCGTAGGCGACCAGAAGTACGCGCTGCACCTTCTCCCTTCCGGCATCCTCTCCCCCGGATGCACCCCGGTCATCGGTAACGGCGTCGTCGTCGACCCGGCCGTCCTGCTCTCCGAGCTGCGCGGCCTCAACGAGCGCGGCATCGACACCTCCAAGCTGCTCATCAGCGGCAACGCGCATCTGATCACGCCGTACAACGTCACCCTCGACAAGGTCGGCGAGCGCTTCCTCGGCAAGCGCAAGATCGGTACGACCGGTCGCGGCATCGGTCCGACGTACGCGGACAAGATCAACCGCATCGGTATCCGCGTCCAGGACCTCTACGACGAGTCGATCCTCACCCAGAAGGTCGAAGCGGCGCTGGAGGGCAAGAACCAGCTCCTCGCGAAGCTGTACAACCGCCGCGCGATCGACGCCGCCGCGATCGTCGAGGAGATGCTCCAGTACGCGGAGCAGATCAAGCCGTTCGTCGCCGACACCACCCTCATCCTGAACAACGCGCTGGACGAGGACAAGGTCGTGCTCTTCGAGGGCGGCCAGGGCACCCTGCTCGACGTCGACCACGGCACCTACCCCTTCGTCACCTCGTCGAACCCGACCGCCGGTGGCGCCTGCACCGGTACGGGTGTCGGCCCGACGAAGATCAGCCGCGTCATCGGCATCCTGAAGGCCTACACGACCCGCGTCGGCGCCGGCCCGTTCCCGACCGAGCTGTTCGACAAGGACGGCGAGGACCTGCGCCGCATCGGCGGCGAGCGCGGTGTCACCACCGGCCGTGACCGTCGCTGCGGCTGGTTCGACGCGCCGATCGCACGCTACGCCACCCGCGTGAACGGCCTCACCGACTTCTTCCTCACCAAGCTGGACGTGCTGACCGGCTGGGAGCAGATCCCGGTGTGCGTCGCGTACGAGATCGACGGCAAGCGCGTCGAGGAGCTCCCGTACTCGCAGACCGACTTCCACCACGCGAAGCCGATCTACGAATACCTCCCCGGCTGGTCGGAGGACATCACCAAGGCCAAGACCTTCGAGGACCTGCCGGCGAACGCCCAGGCGTACGTCAAGGCCCTGGAGGAGATGTCGGGCGCCCCGATCTCCGCGATCGGCGTCGGCCCCGGCCGCACCGAGACGATCGAGATCAACTCGTTCCTCTAGGCGGTTCCCCCGAAGGGGCGGCAGGCGCACCGGCGCCCGCCGCCCCTTCGGCGTCCCGCGGCAGCCCGCGCAAAAGAAATTTCCCGATCCCGGTCACACTCGGGCGCCGGCATCCGTCAGTGCTGTGAAGACCACAGCGACCACAGCACTGAAGGAGAGCACGCCGCCATGACGAACACCTCGATCTCGCGGATGCCCAACCCGGCCGAATTCGTCCCCGAGCTGAACGACATCAGCGCCGCCCTCTTCCGGGCCACCGGGAACCACTCGGTACCGCGCACCACCATGAGCCTCGTCCACCTGCGCGCCGGGCAGATCGTCGGCAACACCTACCTGACCGTTCTGAACACCGGCTTCCTGCGCAAGGCCGGGGTGGCCGAGGAGCGCATCACCGCCGTCTCCTCCTGGCAGGACGCCCCCTACTTCACCGCCGCCGAGCGCGCCGCCCTCGCCCTGGTCGAGGCCACCCTCCAGCCCGCCCCGCCCGGCCGGGAGCGCGTCAGCGACGCGCTGTACGCCGAGGTGGCCGAGCACTACGACGAGAAGGCGCTGGCCACGCTGACCATCGCGATCGGCCAGATCAACTTCTTCATCGCCCTGGCGGTCATCGGCAAGCCCCAGCCGGTCACCTCGCTCGCCCAGGAGCAGTGGGACTGACCAGCCCGTACGAGGCCCCGGACGGCTCTCGGCGGGCGGGTTCCGGGGGGCCGGAAATATGATGGGCACGGTCCTTTCGGGCAGTGGTACCAGGGACGGACGGGCGGATGGATGCACCTCGGAGCGTTCCATGACGCCGCGCCGTACCCCGCGGGTGGCCAGCGCCGACCTGCTGACCACGCTCGGGCGCCTGACCGCCGAGGCGCGCCAGGGCGTGGAGCTCCAGCAGGCCCGGGTGGAACTGGCCGAGGCCCTGCAGCGCGAGATGCTGCCGGCCTCGCTGCCCGTCGCGCCGGGACTGCGCACCGCCGCCCGGTACTCGCCCGCCCGGCACGGCCTGGACATCGGCGGCGACTGGTACGACGGCTTCCAGCTGCCCGAGGGCGCCCTCGCCTTCTGCATCGGCGACGTCCAGGGACACGACGTCGACGCGGCCGCCTTCATGGGGCAGGTCCGGATCTGCCTGCGCGCCGTGGCCGCGGTGGTCGTGGACCCGGGCGAGGTCCTGAGCCGGGCCAATGAGGTGCTGCTCTCGATGGACCGCGAGCTCTTCGCGACCTGCAGCCTGCTGCGCTTCGACCCGGACACCGGCGAGCTGGAGAGCGCCCGGGCCGGCCACGTGCCCGCGGTCTGGGCCACGGTCGACGGCCGGTACGGCGTGGTGGAGGACGACGGCGGGCTACCGCTGAACCTGCTGCCCGGGTCGGGGTACGCGGTGACCCGGCGGCGGCTGACGACGGCCGGGTCGATCGTCCTGCTCACCGACGGCGTGGTCGAGGGACCGAGGTTCCCGATCGAGGTGGGACTGGAGCGCGTGGTCCGCGTCGTCAGGGAGGCGGCGGGCACCGATCCCGACGAGCTCGCCGCGGAGGTGATGAAGGTGGCCGACTCCACCGGTCACGCCGACGACGCCGCGGTGCTCGTGCTCAGCCACGACGCGATCGAGCCGGCACCCGAAGCAGAAGCAGAACCAGAACGAGAAACAGAATCAGAAGCCTCAGGCACCGGAGCCGCCGCCGGACCCGAAGCCCCGTAGCGCGTGTCACTCCCCGCCCGGACCCGGCGCTGTTGTCTGATGCTGTGGTGCGCACCGAGCCATGGCGACGTCTCCCCGCGGTTGTTCTCCTGATCCTCGCCGTCGCCCTCGCCTACTACGCGACCGGGCGGCTCGGCCTGAGCCAGCGCGTGGTCGTCGACGGGGCGGAGGTCACGCCCCTGTGGCTGCCCACCGGCATCGCCCTCGCCTCCCTGCTCTGGCTGGGCCTGCGGATCTGGCCGGGGATCGCCCTCGGCACGTACCTCGCGATCGAGCGGATCAGTGAGTTCAGCGTGTCGGGCCTCGGCATCATCGCGGGGAACACCCTCGCGCCGGTGTGCGCGTACCTGATGCTGCGCCGGGCGGGTTTCCGCGTCGAGGTGGACCGGCTGCGGGACGCACTGGCGCTGGTCTTCCTGGGGGGACTGCTGCCGATGCTGATCAGCGCCACGGCCGGCACGTCGACCCTCGTCCTGACCGGGGACCTGCCGTGGAGCCGGTTCTGGCCGGTCTGGTCGGCCTGGTGGGCGGGCGATGCCATGGGCGTCCTCGTCCTGACCCCCCTGCTGCTCGTCCTGCGCAGGGCCCGCATGCCCCGGGACGGCTACCGGGGTGTGGAGGCGGCCGCCCTGGTGGTCACGTCCGTCGTCGTCACCCTCGTGGCGACCCGGAGCTCCCTGTCGGTGCTCTTCCTCGTCTTCCCGCTGCTGATCTGGGCGGCCGTGCGCTTCCAGCACGCGGGCAGCGCACCCTGCGCCCTGCTCGTGTCCGTCCTGGCGATCTCGGCGGCGACCGACCACACCGGACCGTTCGCCGACCACAGCCTCCTGGAGGTCATGGTCAACCTCCAGGCGCTCAACGGAGCGGCGGCCCTGACCGGGCTGCTGCTGTCGGCGCTCGTCACCGAGCAGAACAACATCCGGCTCAGGATCGAGCAGGTCTGCGAGGACCTGGCCGAACTGGTGGACCACCTCGCCCCCGACAAACGGGACCGGTGAGACCGCGCCGCTACCAGGCCAGTTGCGCGATCTCCTCCGACACCACCGCGCACGCGTCCGCCGCCGGGTCGATCAGCGGGAAGTGGCCGACCCCCGACAGCAGGGTCAGGCCGACCGTCTCGCCCGCCTTGGCGGCGGCGGCCACGTACGACTCCGCCACCTCCTGCGGCACCACGATGTCCTCCCGCCCCTGCACCACCGTCGTCGCGATGCCCGTCGGCAGCAGCGCCGCCGGGTCCGCGTACGGGAGGCGGCCCGCGAAGGACTCCTCGCCGCCCAGCAGTTGCCCGCTCGCGCCGCCGCACACACCCAGCTCCTGCGCCACCGTGAAGTCCGCGATCGGGGCCAGCGCCACCACGCCGCGCAGCATCGGCGGTGCGGGCAGCCGCCACCCGGCCGGGGCGTCGTACGGGAGCACGTGCCGGCCGGCGGCCCACAGGGCCAGGTGTCCGCCCGCCGAGTGGCCGGTGATCACGACGCGGCGGACGTCGGCCTGCGGCAGCGCGGTGGAGACCAGCGCCGGCAGGGCGTCCATCGCGGCGGCCACGTCGTCGAAGGTCTCCGGCCAGCGCCCGGCGACCGGTCCGTCCGCGCCCTGGTGCGGCACGGGACTCCCGCGGCGGTACTCGACGTTCGCCACGGCGAAACCCTGGCGGGCCAGGAAGTCCGCGAAGGGCGTGACGTGCTGACGGTCGTACGGGGCGCGCCACGCGCCGCCGTGCAGGACCACCACCAGCGGGGCGGGACCGCGGGCCGCGCCGCGCGGGGCGTAGAACTCGACGACCTGGTCGGGGTGTTCCCCGTACGCGGCGGCCGCATCCGGCGCCACGGACGGATGGGAGAAGGCCGAGGCGGCCTCGGCGGCGTCCCGTTCCACTGCGGCGGGGTCCGTCATCGGCTCAACCTCTCGGTAACGCGTGGGACAGCGGGGACAGGTGTTCCGGTGTTCCGGCAGAGCGGGACCGTATCAGTCTGGAACAGCCCCTTCCGTGCGGGGTCCGGAATGTGACCGGGCGGACGGAGCCGTAGCCCCGCCCGCCCGGTGATGTGACGTTTCGCTACTGAGTCACCCGAAAATGTGACCCAGCGTGCGCGCGGCACGCTCCGCGTCGGCGAAACCGACGTAGAGCGGGGTGAAGCCGAAGCGCAGGACGTCCGGCGGACGGAAGTCGCCGATGACGCCGCGGGAGATGAGCTCCCGCATGACCTCGCGGGCGTTCTCGGTACGCAGCGTGATCTGGCTGCCGCGGATCTCGTGCTCGGCGGGGGTGACCGACTCGACCTTGCCCTGCGGGACGTACGCCGCCACGCATTCGAGGAAGAAGTCGGTCAGGGCCAGCGACTTGTCCCGTACCGCCTCGATGGACACCCCGTCCCAGACGTCCAGCGCCGACTCCAGCGCCAGCATGGACAGGATGTCCGGGGTGCCGACGCGGCCGCGGGTGGCGCCCGGCGCCGCCTCGTAGGCCGGGGTCATCCCGAAGGGGTCCGCGTGACCGGTCCAGCCGGGGAGCGGGGAGTCGAAGCCGGCCTGGTGCCGCTCGGCGATGTACAGGTACGCCGGCGAGCCGGGGCCGCCGTTGAGGTACTTGTACGTGCAGCCGACCGCGAAGTCGACCGCGTGGGCGTCGACGCCGACGGGCAGGGCCCCGGCCGAGTGGCACAGGTCCCACACCGTGATCGCCCCGGCGGCGCGGGCCGCCGCGGTGAGGCCGGCGAGGTCGTGGAGGCGGCCGGTGCGGTAGTCGACGTGGTTGAGGAGGACCACGGCGGTGTCCTCGTCCATCGCCTGCGCCGCATGCGCGGGGTCCACCGGGGTGACGGTCAGGCCCGTCATCCGGGCCGCCGACTGCGCGATGTAGCCGTCGGTGGGGAAGGTGGCGGCGTCGACCAGGAGCCGGGTCCGGCCCGGGGCGGCGAGGCGGGCGGCGGCGACCAGGGCCTTGAAGAGGTTGACGCTGGTCGAGTCGCCCACGACGACCTGGCCCGCGGCCGCGCCGATGAGGGGGGCGATCTTGTCCCCGATGCGCTCGGGGGCGGTCCACCAGCCGCTCTCGTCCCAGGAGCGGATGAGGAGTTCTCCCCACTCGTGGGAGGCGACGTGCGCGAGGCGGTCGCGGACGCCCACCGACAGCGCGCCGAGGGAGTTGCCGTCCAGGTAGACGACCCCCTCGGGGAGGGTGAAGCGCTCGCGGAACGCGGCGAGCCCGTCGGCGGCGTCGAGCTCGGCGGCCCGGGCGCGCAGGTCCGCCGCGCCGGAGGCGTCGGGCAGGGCGGGGGAGGACGGCTCGGACAGGTGGGTGCGGAGGGCGTCGGGCAGGGCCGCGCGGAAGGTGTCAGACATGGCTGCGCGCCGTCCACAGCTCCGGGAAGACGTTCTTGGTCGCGCGCTTCTCCAGCCAGGCCACGCCGGCCGAGCCGCCCGTGCCCGTCTTCGCGCCCATGGCGCGGCGGGTGGCGACCAGGTGGTCGTTGCGCCAGCGCCAGACCAGCTCGGCGACGTCCGTCAGGACCTCGCCGAGGCGGTGCAGGTCCAGGTGCTCGTCCGGGTTCGCGTAGAGGCCCGTCCAGACGGCCTCCACCTCGGGCGAGGGCTCGTAGCGCTGGGCGAGGTCGCGGTCCAGGACGGCGGCCGGTACCGGGAAGCCGCGGCGGGCGAGGAGGCGCAGGACCTCGTCGTAGAGGCTCGGCTCGTGCAGGGCCTTCTCCAGCTCCGCGTGGACGCGCGGGGCGCCCCGGTGCGGGACCAGCATGGAGGCGGACTTGTCGCCGAGCAGGAACTCCATCCGGCGGTACATGGCCGACTGGAAGCCGGAGCCCTCGCCGAGCGCGGAGCGGTAGGCGTTGAACTGTCCCGGGGTCAGCTGGGCGAGCGGGCGCCAGGAGGCGTTGAGGGCTTCGAGTTCACGGAGGGAACGTTTCAGCGCGTCCATCGCGACCGGGATGCGGTCCTCGCGCAGGGCCTTCGCGGCGGTTTCCCACTCGTGGACGATGACCGTGAACCACAGCTCCATGACCTGGGTCGTGACAAGGAAGACCATCTCGCCCGGGTCGTCCGAGCGCAGGTGCTGGAGGTGGGTGAGGACGTCCGCCTGGACGTAGTCCTCGTACGGGGTCGTGCCGTCGAAGTCGAGGTTCGGGGTGTCCGACCCGCCGACTCCGGAGGCATCAAGGGTGTTCGACATCGCTGTCTCCTCGACACGTGCTTCCGGGTAGCGGTCCGCTCCTTCCGTGAGGTGAGTGGAGCCCCGGTCCCCTGCCCGCATCATAGGACCCCGTCGCGCCGGCGCTCCAGCGGTGAGTGACGCAGACCACACATTTCGGGCCGCGTCACTCCCCGCCGTACGGGCTCAGGCGCTCAGCGTGTCCGCCGCGGTCTCGGAGGAGTCGCGCAGGAAGGTCGAGCAGCGCTCGTACTCCTCCTTCTCGCCGATCGCGCCGGCCGCGCGGGCCAGTGCGTGCAGGGCGCGCAGGAAGCCGCGGTTCGGCTCGTGCTCCCACGGCACCGGGCCGTGGCCCTTCCACCCGGCGCGGCGCAGCGCGTCGAGGCCGCGGTGGTAACCCGTACGGGCATAGGCGTACGACTCGACCGTGCGGCCGGCGGCGAAGGCCTCGTCGGCCAGCAGCGCCCAGGCGAGGGAGGAGGTGGGGTGCGCGGCCGCCACCTCGACGGCGGGGGTACCGGCGGCGAGGGCCTCGCGGCCCGGCTCGTCGGGGAGGTGGGTGGGGGCGGGGCCCCCGAGCAGGTTCTGGTGAATGGACATGCCCCCAGTCTGCCGGTCCGCCGCCTCCGGGCCGAGCCTTGGGGCGCCCGGCGGGGGCGCGTGGTGTCCGGCGGCCGGGCTACGGCGGTCGGGTGGCGGCAGTCAGCCCGCGGCAGCCCTCTCCGCGGACTCGGGGCCGGGCGGGCTCGCACAGTCGCACGCCTCCGCCCCGTCCGGGCCGTGCAGCGCCCTGGCACCACGGCCGGGCGCGGTGTCGAGCCGGGCGGCCACGGCCGGGACCACCAGGCTCGGCAGCACGCTCGTGTAGAGCGCCGAGACCTCCCGGTCCAGTTCGAGACCGAGCGTCTGCGACATGACGTTGAGCCCCGCGAAGGCGCCCACCACCAGCCGCGAGGGCCCCGCCGGCTCCACGTGCGCGAGCAGTTCGCCGCGCTCCTTCGCCTCCGCCATCAGCGCGGTGTGCAGCTCTATCCACCCCTGGTACGGCCCCGCGCGGTCCAGCTCCCGGCCGCTCTGCTCCAGGGTGAGGCGCGCGCTGCCGCGCATCAGCACGTCGTGCCGCAGACGGTGGGAGAAGATCATGCCGACGTCGACGAACTCCTGCGCCTTGAACTCCTGCGGGGTGCACGGCGCGTGCGTGGTCACCTGCGCGTCGATGACGGCCTGCGCCAGGTCCTCCTTCGACTCGAAGTGGAAGTAGAGGGCGCCCTTGGTGACCTTGGCGAGGCTGACGATCTCCGTCAGCTTGGCCGCGTCGTAGCCACGGTCCTCGAAGACCACGGCGGCGGCTTCCAGGATCGCCCGGCGGGTCCGCACCGCGCGGTCCTGCTTCGCCTGCGGCCGTCCGGCTCTCATGTGTACCCGTCCCCTCTCCACGCCCACGCCCACGCGCATACCCCGTCCCCCGGCCTCGTCGGATTCGCCCGACGACGCCGGGGGTGACGCGGAAGGGCCCGGCCCCCGTCGTGAGACGGGAACCGGGCCCTCCACGCAGTCTGCCGGGAAACGACTACTTCAGCTTGGTACCGGTGGAGCGCAGGTTCGCGCACGCCTCGGCGACACGCGCGGCCATGCCCGCCTCGGCGGCCTTGCCCCAGGTGCGGGGGTCGTACTTGGACTTCGTGCCGACCTCGCCGTCGACCTTCAGCACGCCGTCGTAGTTGCGGAACATGTGGTCCACGACCGGGCGGGTGAAGGCGTACTGGGTGTCGGTGTCGAGGTTCATCTTCACGACGCCGTTCTCCAGCGCGGTGGCGATCTCCTCGGCCGTGGAGCCCGAGCCGCCGTGGAAGACGAAGTCGAACGGGGAGGCCTTGCCGTACTTCTCGGCGACACCCGCCTGGAGGTCCTTGAGGAGCTCGGGGCGCAGGACGACGTTGCCCGGCTTGTAGACGCCGTGGACGTTGCCGAAGGAGGCGGCCAGCAGGTAGCGGCCCTTCTCGCCCAGGCCGAGGGCCTCGGCGGTGCGCAGCGCGTCGTCGACGGTGGTGTAGAGCTCGTCGTTGATCTCGTGGCTGACGCCGTCCTCCTCGCCGCCGGTCGGGGTGATCTCGACCTCAAGGATGATCTTCGCGGCGGCGGCCTTGGCAAGCAGCTCCTGGCCGATGGCCAGGTTGTCGGCCAGGGTCTCGGCGGAGCCGTCCCACATGTGCGACTGGAAGAGCGGGTTCAGACCACGCGCCACGCGCTCGGCGGAGACCTCCAGGAGCGGACGTACGTAGCCGTCCAGCTTGTCCTTGGGGCAGTGGTCCGTGTGCAGGGCGACCGTGATGTCGTACTTGGCGGCGACGATGTGCGCGAACTCGGCCAGGGCGACGGCGCCGGTGACCATGTCCTTGTTGTGCTGGCCACCCAGGAACTCCGCACCACCGGTGGAGATCTGGATGATGCCGTCGCTCTCGGCCTCCGCGAAACCGCGCAGTGCAGCGTGCAGGGTCTGGGAGGAGGTCACGTTGATGGCCGGGTAGGCGAACTTGCCTGCCTTCGCCCGGTCGAGCATCTCGTTGTAGACCTCGGGGGTTGCGATGGGCATCTGTCCGCTCCTTGGATGTGCGGGGAGTGTGCTTATTGCGGGCCCTGACCTGGGGGCGACGTCATCGTCGCGCCTATCTTTCCAGACTCCGCCCGACACTCCACCCTGCCCGTCCCACAGTGCGGTCCGAACGGCTGGGATGTTTCACGTGAAACATCCCAGCGGCTCGAAAAAGCCCAGGTCAGGACCTCCCCGGCACCCCTGACAACCTTCGTCGCCAGTTCCGCGGGTGACCGGTCCGGAGCCCCGGAGGAGGTCCCAGAGGGGGTCCTAGGACAGGCCGAGGTCCTCAAGGTGGTAGCCGGTGAGGTACGGCAGACCGGCCGCGGCGATCGCGTCGGCCGCGCCGCGGTCGACGATCGTCGCGACGGCGACGACCTCGCCGCCGGCCTCGCGGACCGCCTCGACCGCGGTCAGCGGGGACCCGCCGGTGGTCGAGGTGTCCTCGACCACCAGGCAGCGCTTGCCCTTCACGTCGGTGCCCTCGATGCGGCGCTGCATGCCGTGCGCCTTCTGCGCCTTGCGCACGACGAAGGCGTCCAGCCGCTGACCGCGCGCGGCGGAGGCGTGCAGCATCGAGGTCGCGACCGGGTCGGCGCCCAGGGTCAGACCGCCCACGCAGTCGAAGTCGAGCTCCGCGGTCAGGTCGAGCATGACCTGACCGACCATCGGGGCCGCCTCGCCGTCGAGGGTGATCCGGCGGAGGTCGATGTAGTAGTCGGCCTCACGGCCGGAGGAGAGCGTCACCTTGCCGTGCACGACGGCCTTGTCCTTGATCTGCTGCAAAAGCGCATCGCGTACGTCAGTCATGGCCCCGAGCTTAGAGCCTGCCCCCCGGCGCCTAGCGAAGCCGCCGCCAGGTCCAGGTCGTGGAGATCTCCAGCGGGTCCACGGGGGTGACCAGGCGCGGGAGGGTGTTCAGCCCGTTCGGCGGGCCGGACTGGGGTTCCACGCAGACCGCCTCGGGGTCCTCGTCGTAGACGACCACCCATTCGTCCCGGCTGGTGAGCCTCAGCTCCAGCGCGCCGGGCCAGGTGAGGGTGACGTCGACCCCTTCCGGCATGCCGAAGCAGTCGTCCCAGGGGCCGGGCGTGGGGTCGATGCGCTTGCCGGTGGGGAGGTGGTCGGGGCCGCGCTCCTCCTGCCAGGCGGGCTCGAAGGCGAGCTGTACGTCCCCGCCGCCGGCGCCGAGGTCGCGCCGGAACCAGGGGTGCCAGCCGGCCTGGGCGGGGAAGGAGTCCCCGTACGTCTCGACGCCCAGGGTGAGGGTCAGCGAGTCCTCGGCGAGCGCGAAGACCTGGGTGACCCGGCCGGGGTACGGCCACGGCGCGACGAGGTCGTAGGTGAAGGCCGCCTCGGTCGCGGTGGCTCCGGCACCGCGCCAGGGCGCGTCGCGGCCGAAGCCGTGGAGGGCGTGCGGCGGGTGGTTGACCGGCATCTGGTGGACGGCCGCGCCGTCGCGGAACTGGCCGTTCTCGATCCGGCCGCACCACGGGACCATCGGAAAGGACCCGTAGTGGGGCCCCTGGCGCAGCAGTTCGGTGCCGTCGATGCGCAGGCTGCTGATCCGGCAGCCGTTCTCCTGGTCGACGGTCACCTCGGCGCCGCCGGCCGTCAGTTGCGTAGTCATACGGTGGAGGTTAGGCGGTGCACCGCCGTATCCCCGCAAGGAACCAGGGCCAGGCAGGGCCTAACGGCGGCGGCGCAGGGCGCGGCCGATGACGACGGCCGAGGCCAGGGCGAGGGCGGCGGCCGGGGCGATCCAGCGCAGGCTGTCCCCCGCCGTGGTGGAGCTGGGCGCGGGGACCGGGGCGTAACGGCCCCGCGGGGGCGCGTGGTCGACCTCCTCCGCGCTGCGGCCGATCATCGTGCGGCGGGCGTGGGCGGCCTCGGCCGGGGGCCGCGGGGCCCCGTCGAAGTCGTCGAACTCGCCCGCGAGGAAGGGGTCCAGGGTCGGCGGCGGCACCTCGGTCTCGAACAGCGAGGCGGTGACCTCCCCGAGCCCCTCGTCGAGCGCCTCCCCGGTCCCCGCGACGTCCTCGGACCCCTCGGCCTCCTCGGCGTCCGCCACGGGATCGCTCACCTCGGCAGCCGCCTCCTCGGCGGACAGGTCGTCCCCCGCGGCGGCGGCAGCGGCGAGCTGCTCGGCGGCCCGCTCCAGCATCCGCCGTACGGCCGCGCCCGCGGCCTCGGGGGTGAAAGCGGCGGCGCGCCCGTCGGCGGTGCCCCCGGCGGTGAGGTCCAGCCGGGTCCCGCCCTCGGCGCCGGCCAGCCGCAGGTCGAGGGAGAAGCTCACGGTCCCGCTGCCCCGGGCCTCCGTGCCCTCGCCGTCGACGGTGAAGTGGGCGGGGTCCCGCTCGGTGACGCTCAGGGCGCCCCGGTAGGTCACGGTGCTCCCGCCGACCCGGACCTTGAGCCGGCCCGCGAGCGGCCCCGTGCCCGTGTCGGCGTCCTGCTGCCATCCCGGCATGCATCCGGCCAGCCGGGCCGGGTCGCGCAGCACGGCGCGGAGATCGTCTGCCGGTACCGGAACGAACACCTGATGCTCCATGCGGTCGAGCCTACCGAGTGGGGGGTGTCCGGGGCGTCAGGTTGCCGGTCAGGAATACCTGGGGTGCGGCAGCGTCGACGGCGGCAGCCCGGGCACCCGGGTGCGCTCCGCGTCCCGTGCGGCGTCCTGCAGGGAGCGGGTGGACAGCGAGCGCAGCCCCGGCGTGTCGCGGTCCACGTGCAGCGGGGGGACCTCGTCGCGGGCGGCCAGGACGAAGCCCCAGTCCTGCGTGGGTGCGCCGGTCGCGCGCAGCGGGCTGCGGTCGGTCCCGGCGGCGAAGTCCGAGAGGCGTCCGCCCGCACTGTAGGGGGCGGTCCGCAGGCCCGCCGCGCGCAGGGTGGAGTCGACGGTCCAGTACGTACGGGGCCGCGTGGCCAGCGGCCCCGCGTGTACGGCGATCCGGCCGCCCGGGCGCAGGGCCCGCGCGGCCAGCCCGTAGAACTCCTGCGAGTACAGCTTCGTGTTGCTGGGGGTGATCCCGGGGTCCGGGAGGTCGCAGACGATGACGTCGAACCGGCCCCCGGCGGCCTGTCCCCTCAGCCAGCGGAACGCGTCCTGGTGGACGACGGCCAGGCGCGGGTCCTCGAACGCGCCGGCGTTGAGCGCGGAGAGCTTCGGATCGGTGCGGGCGAGCCGCACCACGCCCGGGTCGATGTCGACGACGGTGAGGGAGGTGACGTCCTCGTAGCGCAGCACCTCGCGCGCGGCGAGCCCGTCACCGCCGCCGAGGACCAGGACCCGGGCGTGCGGACCGGTCATCGCGGGGTGGACCAGGGCCTCGTGGTAGCGGTACTCGTCGTAGCCGCTGACCCGCAGCCGCCCGTCGAGGTACAGGTCGAGGGAGCGGGGGGAGCCGGCCGTGGGGCCGGTGAGCACCAGCTCCTGCACCCCGGTCTGGACGGCGACGCGGACCTCCTCGCCGTAGACGGCGCGCCGGGCGCCCCGCTCGAAGTCCTCGGCGAACAGCGTCGCGGAGGCGAGGACGGCCAGGACGGCCACGTTCGCGGTGATCAGCAGCCAGCGGCAGCGCCGGCTCAGGTCGCGGCGGAACAGCCACAGGACCAGCCCGCCGCCGACGATCACGTTGACCGTGCCGGTGAACACGGCTCCGGTGAGCTGGCCCAGCATCGGCAGCAGCAGGAAGGGGAAGGCGAGGCCGCCGACGAGGGCGCCCACGTAGTCGGCGGCGAACAGGTCGGCGACGGCCCCGCCCGCGTCCTGTCTGCGGATCCGCTGGATGAGGGCCATCAGCAGCGGGATCTCCGCGCCGATGAGCACCCCGATGGCGAAGGAGAAGGCGACCAGCGCGGGGCGGGACTCCCCCAGCCAGGCGAAGCTCGCGTACAGGGCCATGGCCGAGAGCCCGCCGAGGAGGGCGAGCCCGGCCTCGATGGCGCCGAAGCCGAAGGCCGGGCGGTGGCGCAGGCGTTTGGCGAGCAGGGAACCGACGCCCATGGCGAAGACCATGACGGACAGCACCACCGACGCCTGGGTGACGGAGTCGCCGATCAGGTACGTGCCGAGGGCGAGCAGCTCCAGTTCGTACACGAGACCGCAGGCGGCGCAGACGAACACGGTGGCCAGGACGAGGAGTCGGCCGGTCCGGGGCCGTACGGGCAGGGCGGCCGGGACGGTCTCCTTACCCGTGGGCTCCGGAGCCGGAAGCACCCGGCGCGGGACGGAACGGTCGATCATGCAGCGAACCGTACGTCACCGCCCACCGGCACCCGGTCACCCACATGGGTGCAAGTGGCGTGCTGGTTGGGCCAGTTGGCGTAGTCGATTCCCCACGATCACAACGATCGGGCAACGCCGCCACCCGGTCCGGTCTCTCCGCACGCCACCCCCTCAGAGCAGCGCGGGTGACTCCACGACGGCCGCCGCCGGGGCGGCCGTGCGCACCCCCACGCGCGTCCTGGTGGCCACGAGCTGGCCCTCCTGCGGGTAGGCGTGCCAGGTCCGCCAGCGCACCTGCCCCTCGTGGCGCTGCGCGAGCATGGCGGTGAAGGCGTGCGGACTGCCGGGAAAGGTTCCCGCTAGTCCGTTCGGGTGGTCCGCCACCAGTGCGAGCAATTCCTGCGCCCGCCCCGCGAAGGACCCCTGGGACAGGGTCTCGACCCGCGCGGCGAACTCGTACTCCCAGTCGCCCACCCGCTTGGCCACTCCCAGGGGCAGCGGCGTCCTGCTGCCGGGCATGCAGGCGACCGTCTCCGAGCACAGGACCTCGCCCTCCTCCAGAAGTACCTGATGGGAGGCGCCGAGCAGGCGCAACTCGACCTTCGCGCCGGACAGTTCGAGGTGCAGTACGGCCAGGGCGGGCAGCCGGTCCCGGCCCAGGGCCCAGGCGAGGTCGGCGGCACGCGTGTCGGTGTACGAGGTCTGGAGGGTCGTGAGCATGAGTCGGCTCCGCAAACGCGCGAGGGAGAGGGGCCGGGGCCCGCCAGCGGTAGTCAACGGGTGGGGGGACACCGGCACGGGTCCACAGGAAGTCCAGGGGGGTGGTCCGAGGACTGGTCTACTCAACCGAGGGAATCATGAAAGGCACGGCACTCACAGCGTTTTTACCCAACATGAAGTGGTTTACATCCCCCCGGGGGCTCCGCAGTTCAGGTGTTCAGGATGTTGCGTCCCGCGCGTCGTGGTGCATGGGCGCACGAGAGGGCGCACGACGGAGAGCAGACCGTCGAACGCCCTCGTCGGAACGGTGCCGCGGTCAGCTCGAACCGCACCCCCCGCCACCGCAGGACGAACCGCAGGAGGACGAACTGCCACAGGAGGACGAACTGCCGCAGGACGAGCCGGAGTGGCCTCCGGCGCCATCGCCACCGCCGGCCCACCAGCTGCTGCTGCTGCCGGAGGAGGAACCGGACGAGGATCCGCCGCCACCGCCGCCCCAACGCACCAGCATCATGACCACGAACGCGACGCCCAGCACTCCCAGTACCGCGAAGCCGTAGACCACGGCTGCCCCCTCTCTCACGCCCGGGTTGCCCGGGGGCGGGATCCCCGCGTCCCGCGTGCAGGGGGGATTCCCTCCGGCCGCTCGGCCCAAAGCACACTTGAGCAACTCCAGAGCTTGCCCGCAGGATGGCGCCCATGAGCGCACCCGTGAGCAGCGACCGCCCCTTCCTGAACCGCCGTCTGGCGGCCTTCGGCACGACGATCTTCGCGGAGATGTCGGCGCTGGCCGCCCGCACCGGTTCGATCAACCTCGGCCAGGGCTTCCCCGACACCGACGGTCCGGCGGAGATCGCGCAGGCGGCCTCGCGCGCCGTCCTCGACGGCCGCGGCAACCAGTACCCGCCCGGCCCCGGCGTCCCGGAGCTGCGCACCGCGGTCGCCGCCCACCAGCAGCGCTTCTACGGGCTCTCCTACGACCCCGACACCGAGGTCCTGGTCACGGCGGGCGCCACCGAGGCCATCGCCGCCTCCCTCCTCGCCCTCCTCGAACCGGGCGACGAGGTCATCGCCCTGGAGCCGTACTACGACTCGTACGCGGCCTGCATCGCGATGGCCGGCGCGGTCCGCGTCCCCGTCACCCTGCGGCCGCACGCAGGAGCCTTCGTCCTCGACCTGGACGAGCTGCGCGCCGCCGTCACCCCGCGCACCCGCCTGCTCCTGCTGAACACCCCGCACAACCCGACGGGCACCGTCCTCACCCGCGAGGAGCTGGCCGCCGTCGCCGCCCTCGCCGTGGAGCGCGATCTGCTGGTCGTCACGGACGAGGTGTACGAGCACCTGGTCTTCGAGGGCACCCACACCCCCCTGGCGGGCTTCCCGGGCATGCGCGAGCGCACCGTCACCATCTCCTCCGCCGGCAAGACCTTCTCCTTCACGGGCTGGAAGGTCGGCTGGGTCACGGCGCCCCCGGAGCTGGTCACGGCGGTCCGCTCGGCGAAGCAGTTCCTCACCTACGTCTCCTCGGGCCCCTTCCAGTACGCGATCGCCGAGGCCCTGGCACTGCCCGACACCTACTACGACGCCTTCCGCGCCGACCTGGCCGCCAAGCGCGACATCCTCGCCGACGGACTCACGGCCGCCGGCTTCGAGGTCTTCCGCCCGCAGGGCACCTACTTCATCACCACCGACATCACCCCGCTCGGCGAGAAGGACGGCCTGGCCTTCTGCCGCGCCCTGCCCGAACGCTGCGGCGTGGTCGCCATCCCGAACCAGGTCTTCTACGACGACAAGTCCGCCGGCGCCGCCCAGGTCCGGTGGGCCTTCTGCAAGCGCGAGGACGTCCTGCGGGAGGCCGCCGCCCGGCTGCGGCTGCTCTAAGGCGGCGCTGCCCCGTCCGCACCGTGCGTGCTTGCGGGGGCCCCGAAACCGGTGTGAAGCTGATCGCCTGAACGTGCCCGAAGCCCCCACCGCCCGGTGGGCGGACCAACCGAGAGCTGGAGTGTCGGGATAGATGGCAACGGGCAGAGCGACCGTGTCCGCGTCGCCCTTGGAGATGCGCGCGGTACGGGCCGTACGGTCGGCTGCGCCGACGACGGTGATCGCACTCGGGGTCTTCGCGGCCGTACGCGGGGCCGGCGTGCTGGTCCTCGCCCTCGGCTCCTGGTGGGCCGGCCGGGATCCGCTGCGGGTGCTCGGGCAGTCCTGGGACTCGGTCTGGTACCTCGGGATCGCCGCCAACGGCTACGGGCGGACCGTGATGTCGCCCAGCCCCCTGACCGGCACCGGCTTCGTCCAGAGCGACTACGCCTTCTTCCCGCTCTACCCGGCGCTGATACGGATCGTCTCCGAGATACTGCCCGGCGGGCTCGTCCCCGCCGGGCTCCTCGTCGCCTGGGTCTCCGCCGCCGTCGCCGCCGTCGGGATCTACCGCGTCGGGGAACAGGTCATAGGGCCGCGCGCCGGACTGCTCCTCGTGGGGCTGTGGGCGGCGCTGCCGCACGCGGTGGTCCTGACGCTCGTCTACACCGAGCCGCTGCTGGCCGCCTTCGCCGCGTGGGCGCTGTACGCGCTGCTGCGCGGCCGCTGGCTGTGGGCCGCGGGCCTCGCCGTGCTGGCCGGGCTGACCCGGCCCACCGGGCTCGCGGTGGCCGCGGCCGTGTCCGCCATGGCCCTGTACACGATCCTCGCGCGCAGGTCCCGCGCGCCCGAGGTGTGGCTGGCCGGGCTGCTGGCGCCGGTGGGGTGGGCGGCGTACGTCGTGGCCGTCGGGACGAAGGTGCAGGACCCCTTCGGCGGCTACTTCGCCGTGCAGCGCAACTGGGGTTCGCGCTTCGACTTCGGCGGCGGGGCGCTGCGCTCGGCGGAGCAGGTGCTGACCGGCGGGCACGTGCCGCTCGCCACCACGGTGACGGTGGTGCTGCTGGCCGTGGCGGGGCTGCTGGCGATGCTGCTGGTGCTGGACCGCACCCCGCTGCCGCTGCTCGCGTACACCGCGATACTGATGGTGATCACCTACGGCGGCGCCGGCTTCTTCGAGTCCAAGCCGCGCTTCCTGCTCCCGGCCTTCCCGCTGCTCCTGCCGCTGGCCGCCGTCATGGCGCGAGCCCGGCCGCGCACCGCGGTCGTGGTGACCGCGGTGGTGGCCGGGCTCGGTTACGGCTACGGGCTCTACCTGCTGCTGGTGGCCCGCGTACCGCTGTGACGGCTAGTTGCCGTCGCCGTTGCCCTCGTCGTCGCCCTCGGTGGAGTCGATCTCCTTCTCCAGGCCGAGCTGCTCCACGAGCCACTTGTCGAACTCGATGGAGGCGCGGACCCAGCTGACCGTGGAGGACACGAAGTGCTCCAGGTTGACGCCGGTGCCGATCAGCATCTGCGCCTCGCCGATCAGGCGGACCGAGCCGTCGTCGTGGGTGTGGCTGTAGACCTTCGGCCACAGGGTGCGGCGGTTCCAGTCGTCGATCGACTCCAGGAGCTGCGGCTTCTCGTCGATCTTGTGCGGGCGGTCGTAGAAGGTCCGCACGGAGAAGACCTGCTGCTCGTCTTCGCCGCGGAACATGAAGTAGGTGCGGAAGTCCTCCCACGGCGCCGCGAGGTCACCCTCGTCGTCGACGACGTACTTGAGCTCCATCTGCTCCAGCAGCTGCTTGACCAGATCCTGGTCGGGGACGACGGGGCCCGCCGGTCCTGTGGCCTGCGGATCGGGCTGCTGCCCTCCGAAGTTCGGAATCGAGGCCGGGTCGATGCTCACCGTGTACTTCCCTTCGTGCGGATACCTTCATCCTCCCCCATCCCGCCCACCCCGTGTCCACCCCGACGGCCGCGATCCGCCACGGGCGGACAGGGGGTGCGCCCGGCAAAGGGGGACATGGGAGCGTTCGAGGCCGCCGGGGCCGCGCCCGCAGGGCGGGCCGCCCCGGCCGGGAGGCCGCCTGACGGCCTCGGCTCCCGGCCGGGCGCCCGCGTTACGGGGCCTTGCCGACCAGGAGGTCCTCGCCGGCCACGTCCACGCGGACGGTGTCCCCGTCCCTGACCTCGCCGGAGAGGATCTCCTTGGCGAGGCGGTCGCCGATCGCCGTCTGGATCAGGCGGCGCAGGGGCCGGGCTCCGTACGCCGGGTCGTTGCCCTTGTCGGCCAGCCAGGCCAGGGCCTCCGGGGTGACGTCCAGGGTCAGGCGCCGGTCGGCCAGCCGCTTGGCGAGGCGGCCGATCTGGAGCCGGGCGATGCGCGCCAGCTCGTCCTCGCCCAGCGCGGAGAAGACCACGGTGTCGTCCAGCCGGTTGAGGAACTCCGGCTTGAAGCTCGCCCGGACCACCTCCAGCACCTGCCGCTTCTTCTCCTCCGCCGGGGTGGACGGGTTGATCAGGAACTGGCTGCCCAGGTTCGAGGTCAGGACCAGGATGGTGTTGCGGAAGTCCACCGTGCGGCCCTGGCCGTCCGTGAGGCGGCCGTCGTCCAGGACCTGGAGCAGGACGTCGAAGACCTCGGGGTGGGCCTTCTCGACCTCGTCCAGCAGGATGACGGAGTACGGGCGCCTGCGCACCGCCTCGGTCAGCTGGCCGCCCTCCTCGTAGCCGACGTAGCCGGGCGGGGCGCCGACCAGGCGGGCCACGCTGTGCTTCTCGCCGTACTCCGACATGTCGATGCGGACCATGGCCCGCTCGTCGTCGAAGAGGAAGTCGGCGAGGGCCTTGGCCAGCTCCGTCTTGCCCACGCCCGTGGGGCCCAGGAAGAGGAAGGAGCCGGTGGGGCGGTCGGGGTCGGCGATTCCGGCGCGGGTGCGCCGTACGGCGTCGGAGACGGCCCGTACGGCCTCGCTCTGGCCGATCAGACGGCGGCCCAGCTCGTCCTCCATGCGCAGCAGCTTCTGGGTCTCCCCTTCGAGCAGGCGGCCGGCCGGGATGCCGGTCCAGGCGCCCACCACGTCCGCGATGTCGTCGGGGCCGACCTCGTCCTTGACCATGCTGTCCTTGACCGCTCCGGCCTTGGACGCCTCGGCCTCGGCCTCGGTGGCCTCCGCCAGCTCGCGTTCCAGGGCCGGGATCTCCCCGTAGAGCAGCTTGGAGGCGGAGTCGAAGTCGCCGTCGCGCTGGGCGCGCTCCGCCTGCCCGCGCAGGTCGTCGAGGCGCTCCTTGAGCTCGCCGACGCGGTTGAGGGACTGCTTCTCCTTCTCCCAGCGGGCGGTCAGGCCCCGCAGCTCCTCCTCCTTGTCCGCGAGGTCCTTGCGGATCTTGTCGAGGCGTTCGAGCGAGGCCGGGTCGGACTCGTTCTTCAGCGCCAGCTCCTCCATCCGCAGCCGGTCCACCGCGCGCTGGAGCTCGTCGATCTCCAGCGGCGAGGAGTCGATCTCCATGCGGAGACGGGACGCGGCCTCGTCGACGAGGTCGATGGCCTTGTCGGGCAGGAAGCGGGAGGTGATGTACCGGTCGGAGAGGGTCGCCGCGGCGACCAGCGCGCTGTCGTTGATGACGACCTTGTGGTGGGCCTCGTAGCGGCCCTTGAGCCCGCGCAGGATCGCGATGGTGTCCTCGACGCTCGGCTCCGCCACCAGCACCTGCTGGAAGCGGCGCTCCAGCGCCGGGTCCTTCTCGATCCGCTCCCGGTACTCGTCGAGGGTGGTCGCGCCGACCATGCGCAGCTCGCCGCGGGCCAGCATGGGCTTGAGCATGTTGCCCGCGTCCATGGCCGAATCGCCGCCGGCGCCCGCGCCGACGACGGTGTGCAGCTCGTCGATGAAGGTGATGATCTGGCCGTCGCTGGACTTGATCTCGGCGAGGACGGTCTTCAGCCGCTCCTCGAACTCACCGCGGTACTTGGCGCCCGCGACCATGGCGCCGAGGTCCAGGGAGACGAGCCGCTTGTTCTTCAGGGACTCCGGGACGTCGCCCTTGACGATGCGCTGGGCCAGGCCCTCGACGACGGCCGTCTTGCCGACGCCGGGCTCGCCGATGAGCACCGGGTTGTTCTTGGTGCGGCGCGAGAGCACCTGGACGACGCGCCGGATCTCGTGGTCGCGGCCGATGACCGGGTCGAGCTTGCCCTCGCGCGCCGCCGCCGTGAAATCGGTGCCGAACTTCTCCAGGGCCTTGTACTGGCCCTCGGGGTCGGGGGAGGTCACCCGCCGTCCTCCTCGTGCGTTCTCGAATGCGGCCAGCAGCTTCTTCGCCGTCGCGCCCTGGGCGGAAAGGACCTCACCGGCCGGGCCGCCCTTGGCGGCGATGGCGATGAGCAGGTGTTCGGTGGAGAGGTACTCGTCCCCGAGCTTGCCGGCCCGCTCGTCGGCCTCGGCGAGGACGGCGAGCAGCTCCCGGGTGGGCTGCGGGGGCGCGACCGTGGAGCCCGTGACGCTGGGCAGGGCGGCGAGCAGCCGCTCGGCGCCGGCGCGGACGGCGGCCTGGTCGGCGTCGGAGGCCACCAGCAGGTCGATGACGTTCTCGTTGTCCTCGCCCGCGAGCAGGGCCAGCAGCAGGTGGGCGGGGGTCAGGTCGGCGTGGCCGTCCTTGACGGCCCTGCTCGTGGCCGCGTTCAGCGCGTCCCGGCTCTTGTTGGTCAGCTCGGCGTCCACGGCGTTTTCTCCTCTCCAAAGGGTGCGACTTCACTACGACGGAGTCACGACTGAGTCTGACAGAAACAGCGTCTGCAAAGTTGAGTCTATTCCACTCAAGACTGGGGAGGGTACGAGGGAGACGTACGCTTCGGCCATGTCCCATGACGTACTCAACCCGACGCCCGAGTACCTCGCCTTCTGGCAGGAGCGGCACGTCTGCACGCTGACCACCCCGCGCCCGGACGGCACGCCCCACGTGGTGCCGGTGGGCGTGACGTACGACCCGCAGGCCGGCCTGGCCCGGGTGATCAGCAACAAGCACAGCAAGAAGGTCCGCAACATCCTGGCGGCCCAGGCGGCGCAGCCGGGGGGCGCGCGGGTGGCGGTGTGCCAGATGGAGGGGCGCCGCTGGGCGACGCTGGAGGGGCGCGCGGTGATCCGTACGGACGAGGCGTCGGTCGCCGACGCGGTGGCGCGCTACGCGCAGCGCTACGGGCGCACGCCGTCGCCCAATCCGGACCGGGTCGTCATGGAGATCACCCTGGACCGGGCCATGGGGCGCGCGTGAGCCGTTGAGCCTTCATCTTGTCCGGTTCGACACCTGGACGCGGACATCACAACGGCGCCATCGTGGTCAGGTCCACGATGGCGCCGTTGTGTGGGGGTAGCGCCTGAGCGATCTGGGACGACGGGGGAATCGCTTCAGGCACTGCGGGGGGTGGCGGTGGTGATATCGGGTTCGAACAGCTGGTGGTCCCGCTGATCGAGATTGACGAAGACCATTCCGTAGCGCACCTCGCAGCGGACGGGCTGCGGCGCGCCCCGCGGGCGGCGCAGGCACCGGTAGGCACGTACGTCCTCGTCCTCCTCGCGCACGATGACGATCGGTTGGCCGAACAGGGTGACCATCAACGAATCGCCAGGGTGGGGGATGGCCGTGGCGAGATCGATGAACTGCCACCCCGAGCGGTAGGCGGAGGCCATCTCGCGGCGGAAGCCGCGGTCGTCGGGGGTCACGCGGACACCGTCACAGGTGCGTCGGTCCACCCTGTATCGGCACCGCCCAGCTGGCCGCTGGTCCAGCCGGTGTCCGCGTACTTGCCCGCGGGCGCCGTGGTCCAGCCGGTGTCGAACTCGGTGCTCGTCAGGGTCGTGCCCTGACCGCCCCTAGCGCTCCCCGCGTCACTTTCGACGGCGCTGACTGCCCCAAAAACCGCAACGGCGGAGAAACCTATGGCAAGCACCGAGCGAAGCATTCTCTTGAACATGGTCGGCTTCGTCCTCACTTGATGGAATCCTCTCCCCCGCGTGTCAGACGATGGCTCATTCAGGCACGTCAATGCCACAGGGACGATGCATCATGTTCTTGCATGTTCAGGACCCTGGGGGGTGGAGATTTGACGCGAAACGGGACGAAGCCGACACATCCTCACCCCGTCACGTCCATGTGCGGTGAGGGAACACGGCTGTACGCCACTGCGCTGAGCACCGGCCGGATCGCCCGGAGCGAGATCCAGAACGCCCCCTGCCTGCTTGAATTCGCCCTTCTGCAGCCCGACCCGGATGACGCGAACCAGCTCCGCCCGGTTCCCCCGTCCGTCGCTCTGGCTCAACGGCTCCATCCGATTGAACGTGAGATCCAGGACCGCCGACGCAGCGCTGTAGATCTCACCGACACTTTCGAGCCTTTCCTGGCCATCAGCGCACAGAGCCCGGCCAACACCCACGCCATCACGGTGCTGGAGGGCTTCGAGCGGATCAACGCCGCGCTGAACCTCGCGACGGCCGAATGCCACACCGAGGTGCTCACCGTCCAGCCGGGCGGCGCACGGCCCTCCGAGGCCCTCACGCAGGCCCTGGAGCGCGACCAGCCGCTGATCGACCGCGGGGTCAGCATACGGACCCTCTACCAGCACACCGCGCGGCACAGCCAGGGCACGCTCGCCTACGTGGACCGGATCTCCACGGGCAAGGTGGAGATCCGCACGCTCGAAGAACTGATAGAGCGCCTGATCATCTTCGACCGCACGGTGGCCTTCATCCCGGTGAGCGACGACCGGCGGGTCGCCCTGGAACTGCGCCACCCCGGCCTGGTCGACTACCTCATCAAGGTGTTCGAGCAGCTGTGGCACCGCGCCGTGCCCCTCCAGCAGGAAGTCACCTACCGGCGCACCCCCGGCGGGATCTCCGGCGTGCAGCGCAGCATCGCCCAGCTGCTCATCGAGGGCCACGTCGACGAGGCCATCGCCCGCCGCCTCGGCATGAACGTGCGCACCTGCCGCGCCCACATCGCCAAACTGGCCACCACCCTCGGCAGCGGCAGCCGCGCCCAGCTCGGCTACCTCATCGCCCAGTCGGGCATCCTCACCCGGCCCTGCGACCCGGGGCAGCCCTGCGACCCCGAGGACCTGGACCCGGAAGGCCTCTAGAAACGCCTCAGGCCCCGCCCTGGGAGGGGCGGAGCCTGAGGGTGGACACGAACACCGGCGCGCGTCCTGCGTCAGTCCATCGGCCGCTTGGGGCTCGGCCGCCACACGACGAGGGCACTGCCCGGCTGCGGAGGCTGGTACGGGACCAGGTCGCGCCGGTACGAGGCGTGCACCTGGGCCTCGCGGGCCCGCAGCGTGGCCGCCGCACCGTCCACCGCGGCGGAGAGCTCGGCCACGCGCTGCTGGAGCGCGGCGACCTGGTTCTCCAGCTCGATGATCCGCTTGATGCCCGCCAGGTTGATCCCCTCGTCCTGGGACAGCGCCTGCACCGTACGGAGCAGCTCGATGTCACGGGCCGAATAGCGCCGGCCGCGCCCGGCCGTACGGTCCGGGGAGACCAGGCCGAGACGGTCGTACTGGCGGAGGGTCTGCGGGTGCAGGCCCGAGAGCTGGGCGGCCACCGAGATCACGTAGACCGGGGTCTCGTCGGTGAGCTGGTACCCATTCCCCAAGCGGGAGGTTCGTCGGCGGCCGTCCATGCTCATGCTCCCTTCGCGGACTCGAACAGGGCGGAGCGCGGGTCGTGCGACTCCGTCGCCTCTCGGTACATCTCCAGCGCGTCGCGGGCCTTGTCCGACAGCTCGGTCGGGACCTCGACCTCCACCGTGACCAGCAGGTCGCCGCGGGTGCCGTCCTTGCGGACCGCGCCCTTGCCGCGGGCCCGCATGGTGCGGCCGTTGGGCGTGCCCGGGGGCAGCTTCAGCGTCACCGAGGGGCCGTTGAGGGTCGGGACCTTGATGTCGGCGCCCAGCGCCGCCTCCGTGAACGTCACCGGCACGGTCACCGTCAGGTTGTCGTCCTTGCGGCCGAACACCGGGTGGGTGCCGACGTGCACGACGACGTAGAGGTCACCGGCGTGACCGCCGCGCTCGCCCGGCGCGCCCTTGCCGCGCAGCCGGATCCGCTGGCCGTCGGAGACGCCCGCCGGGATCCGGACCTGCATGGTGCGCGAGCTGCGGGCGCGCCCGCTGCCCTTGCAGACCTCGCACGGGTTCTCCGCGATCAGGCCGCGGCCCTTGCAGTCCGCGCACGGGTCGGTCAGCGAGAAGCCGCCGCCGCTGCCCCGCGAGACCTGGCCGGTGCCGACGCAGGTCGGGCACACCCGGGGGGTGCCGTTCTTGTCGCCGGTGCCCGAACAGGCCTTGCAGGGCGCCTGGGAGGACATCCGCAGCGGGACCGTGGCCCCGTCCACCGCCTCCGTGAAGGAGAGGGTGACCTCGGACTCGATGTCCTGCCCGCGGCGCGGCTGGGTGCGGGTGCCCGCACCGGGGCCGGCGCCGCGGTTGAAGAGGCCGCCGAAGACGTCGCCCAGACCGCCGCCGAAACCGCCGGCCTGGCCGCCCGGCTGGCCCCCGAAGAGGTCACCCAGGTCGAAGTTGAACGAGCCGCCGCCCCCGCCCGGCCCCGGGCGGAAGCCGCCGTTGCCGAACAGGGCGCGCGCCTCGTCGTACTCCTTGCGCTTCTTCGCGTCGCCGAGGATGTCGTTCGCCTCGGAGATCTCCTTGAAGCGCTCCTCGGCCGAGGCGTCGCCCTTGTTGGCGTCCGGGTGGAACTCGCGTGCGAGCTTCCGGTACGCCTTCTTGATCTCGGCCTCGGTGGCGTCCTTCGGGACACCGAGGACCTTGTAGTAGTCCTTCTCGACGAAGTCCTTCGTGCTCATCCCCGGTGTCCCTCCTCTCGTGCCTCTACGTGTGGTGCGTCAGCCCTTGTCGGGGGCATCCGCGTCCTCCGACGACGACGGCGCTTCGCCTTCCGCGGCCGCCGGGTCGGAGCCTGCGGACTTGGGGGCCGCGCCCGGCTGGGGCTCGGCCACCGCGACCCGTGCGGGACGGATCGTACGCTCGCCGATTCGGTACCCCGGCTGCAGGATCGCCACGCAGGTCGTCTCGGTGACGTCCGGCGCGTACGAGTGCATCAGCGCCTCGTGGATCGTCGGGTCGAAGGGCTCGCCCTCCTTGCCGAACTGCTGCAGGCCCATCTTGGCGGCGACCGTCTCCAGCGATTCGGCCACCGACTTGAAGCCGCCGACCAGCTCGCCGTGATCCCGCGCCCGGCCGATGTCGTCCAGGGTCGGGAGCAGCTCCGTCAGGAGGGACGCGACCGCGATCTCCTTGACGGTGATCCGGTCCCGCTCCACCCGGCGGCGGTAGTTCTGGTACTCCGCCTGGAGCCGCTGGAGGTCCGCGGTGCGCTCCGAGAGCGCCGTACGGGCCTGGTCCAGCTGCGCCAGCAGGGCCGTGTCCTGTGCGGTGTCCCCGGCCGGGGCCGCCCCCTCCGCCGTGTCGGCGGAGTCGGCGGCCTTCGGCTCGGCGTCGTCCTGAGCGGCGTCGGCGGGGACGTCGGGCTTCTCCTCGAAGCCCGGGGTCTCCTCCGACATCAGGCAGCGCCACCCTTCGGCTTCTCGTCGTCGACGATCTCGGCGTCGACGACGTCGTCGTCGGCCTTGGCCTGGCCCGCGTCACCGGCGCCGCCGGCGGCGCCCTGAGCGGCCTGGGCGTCGGCGTAGATGGCCTGGCCGAGCTTCTGGCTGACCGCGGCGAGCTTCTCGGTCGCGGTGCGGATCTCGGCCGTGTCCTCGCCCTTGAGCGTCTCCTTCAGCTCGGAGACGGCCGCCTCGACCTCGGTCTTGACGTCGGCCGGGACCTTGTCCTCGTTGTCCTTGACGAACTTCTCCGTCTGGTAGACGAGCTGCTCGCCCTGGTTGCGGGACTCGGCGGCCTCCTTGCGGCGCAGGTCCTCCTCCGCGTACTGCTCCGCCTCCTGGCGCATGCGGTCGACCTCGTCCTTGCCGAGCGAGGAGCCGCCGGTGACGGTCATCTTCTGCTCCTTGCCCGTGCCGAGGTCCTTGGCCGTGACGTGCATGATGCCGTTGGCGTCGATGTCGAAGGAGACCTCGATCTGCGGGACGCCCCGCGGGGCCGGCGGCAGGCCCGTCAGCTCGAACATGCCGAGCTTCTTGTTGTACGCCGCGATCTCGCGCTCGCCCTGGTAGACCTGGATCTGCACGGACGGCTGGTTGTCCTCGGCCGTCGTGAAGATCTCCGAGCGCTTGGTCGGGATCGTGGTGTTGCGCTCGATGAGCTTGGTCATGATGCCGCCCTTGGTCTCGATGCCCAGGGACAGCGGGGTCACGTCGAGGAGCAGGACGTCCTTGACCTCACCCTTGAGCACACCGGCCTGGAGGGTGGCGCCGATGGCGACGACCTCGTCCGGGTTGACGCCCTTGTTGGCGTCCTGACCGCCGGTGAGCTCCTTGACGAGCTCGGCGACGGCCGGCATGCGGGTGGAGCCGCCGACCAGGACCACGTGGTCGATCTCGGACAGCTGGATGCCGGCGTCCTTGATGACGTTGTGGAACGGGGTCTTGCAGCGGTCCAGGAGGTCCGCGGTGAGCTGCTGGAACTGCGAGCGCGTGAGCTTCTCGTCCAGGTGCAGCGGGCCCTCGGCGGAAGCCGTGATGTAGGGCAGGTTGATCGAGGTCTCCGTGGAGGAGGACAGCTCGATCTTCGCCTTCTCGGCGGCCTCGCGCAGACGCTGGAGCGCCATCTTGTCCTTGGACAGGTCGACGCCGTGGCCGTTCTGGAACTGCTTCACGAGGTAGTCGACGACGCGCTGGTCCCAGTCGTCGCCACCGAGGTGGTTGTCACCGTTGGTGGCCTTGACCTCGACGACACCGTCGCCGATCTCCAGGAGCGACACGTCGAAGGTGCCGCCACCGAGGTCGAAGACGAGAATGGTCTGGTCGTCCTTGTCGAGACCGTAGGCCAGGGCGGCGGCCGTCGGCTCGTTGACGATGCGCAGGACGTTGAGGCCCGCGATCTCGCCGGCCTCCTTCGTCGCCTGACGCTCGGAGTCGTTGAAGTAGGCCGGGACGGTGATGACCGCGTCCGTGACCTTCTCACCCAGGTAGGCCTCGGCGTCGCGCTTCAGCTTCTGCAGGATGAAGGCGCTCATCTGCTGCGGGTTGAAGTCCTTGCCATCCAGGTTGATCTTCCAGTCAGTGCCCATGTGGCGCTTGACGGAGCGGATGGTCCGGTCCACGTTCGTGACCGCCTGGCGCTTGGCCACCTCGCCGACGAGGACCTCGCCGTTCTTGGCGAAGGCGACGACGGACGGCGTGGTCCTGGCGCCCTCGGCGTTGGTGATGACGGTGGGCTCGCCGCCTTCCAGAACGCTGACGACGGAGTTAGTGGTGCCCAGGTCGATGCCGACCGCACGTGCCATTTCGATTCCTCCAGCTGACTTGAGTGGAACAGACTCAACCATGCCGCATCGCCGCGCCGTCGTCAACAGAGCTGAGTCGAGGGGGCTCAACCTTTAGGCCCCGCTTACGCGCAAGCCAGGGACTCCGCGGGGGCGGGGCGGGCGTTCCGTGCGGCCGCGGGGCACTGCTCCAGAAGCGGCGGGGCGGCCGAACGGGTCACCCCGCCGCGCGGCGCCCCGCCGCCGCCACGCGCATGCGGCAGCGTGCTGGCATGCCCCTCACACTGACCGCCCCGCGGGTCCGGGTCCGGGTCCCCGCCGCCCCGCCGGCGAAGCGGGTGCTCGACGTGCTCGGGGCGGTGATCCTGCTGGTCCTGTGCGCGGCGCCGCTCGCGCTGGCCGCCGGGCTCCTCTACGCGACGCAGCGCGCGCGGCCCCCCGTCGTGAAGGAGCCCGCCGCCGGCCTGGGCGGGCGGCCGTTCCACACCTGGCGGCTGCGCACCGACGGCACGGGCCGGGTCGGGGAGGCGCTGGACCGGTGCGCGCTCGACGCGCTCCCGCAGCTGTTCAACGTGCTCCGCGGGGAGATGTCCCTGGTGGGGCCGCGCCCGGAGCCCCGTACCGACCGCCCCGACCGGCTCCTCGTACGGCCCGGAATGACCGGATTGTGGCAGGTGAGCGCACGTTCGGATCTTCCGTGGGAGGAGATGGCCCTGCTCGACCGTCATTATGTGGAGAACCACTGGCTGGGGATGGACCTGGCGATCCTGGCGCAGACCCCGCGGGCGGCCTACCGTCATAGGCAAGCCTGAGCGACACAGATCACCGCACGCTCGGCTACATTGCGGCGTCGGGAATGGGTAACCTCAGGCCTTGACTATATAAGTTACCGCTTAGTAATGCCGCTCGAGGAGCCCTCCCATGCAACTCGCCGCGATCATCGTGTCGCTGGTCCTGACCGTGGTCGGCGTCGCGCTGCTCGCCCGAGCCGTGGCGCAGATCTACCGCTTCGTGAAGCTCGGCCAGCCCGTGCCGGCCGGCAGCCGCACGGACGACCCGAAGGCCCGAACCCTCACCCTCGTCCGCGAGTTCCTCGGCCACAGCCGCATGAACCGCTGGGGCATCGTCGGCTTCGCGCACTGGTTCGTCGCGATCGGCTTCCTGACCCTGCCGCCGACGCTGGCGCAGGCCTACGGACAGCTCTTCGAGGCCGACTGGGTGCTGCCGGTCGTCGGCGGCTTCCTGCCGTTCGAGCTGTACATCGAGTTCATCGGCCTGATGACGGTCGTCGGCATCGTCGTGCTGATGGTGATCCGCCTGCTCAGCCTGCCCTCGCGGGCCGGCCGCAAGTCGCGCTTCACCGGCTCGAAGGCCTGGCAGGCGTACTTCGTCGAGTACATCATCCTCACCATCGGCCTCGCGATCCTGTGCCTGCGCGGGCTCGAAGGCGCGATCCACCACGTGGACTCGTACGAGCCGGCGTACTTCGTCTCGTACCCGCTGGTCCTGGCCTTCAAGGGGCTCTCGGCGAGCGCGCTGCAGAACGCCATCTACTTCACCGCGATGATCAAGATCGGCACCTCGCTGATCTGGATGATCGTGGTCTCGCTCAACACCAACATGGGTGTGGCCTGGCACCGCTTCCTGGGCTTCCCGAACATCTGGTTCAAGCGCAACGCGGACGGCGCGGTCGCCCTCGGTGCGCTGCAGCCGATGACGAGTGGTGGCAAGGAGATCGACTTCGAGGAGCCGGGTGAGGACGACGTCTTCGGTGTCTCGCAGGTCGAGCAGTTCTCCTGGAAGGGCATCCTGGACTTCTCCACGTGTACGGAGTGCGGTCGCTGCCAGTCGCAGTGCCCGGCCTGGAACACGGGCAAGCCGCTGTCCCCGAAGCTGCTGATCATGTCGCTGCGCGACCACGCGCACGCCAAGGCCCCCTACCTCCTGGCCGGCGGCGGCAAGGACATGGAGGGCAACGAGAAGGCGACGGCCGAGCAGCTCAAGGACGTCCCGGCCTCTGCTCTGGCGGAGGCCGAGCGCCCGCTGATCGGCACCGTCGAGGAGAACGGTGTCATCGACCCGGACGTGCTGTGGTCCTGCACGACCTGCGGTGCGTGCGTGGAGCAGTGCCCGGTCGACATCGAGCACATCGACCACATCGTCGACATGCGCCGCTACCAGGTGATGATCGAGTCCGCGTTTCCCTCCGAGGCGGGCACGATGCTCAAGAACCTGGAGAAGAAGGGCAACCCCTGGGGCCTGGCGAAGAAGCAGCGCGTGGAGTGGACCAAGGAGGTCGACTTCGAGGTCCCGATCATCGGGAAGGACGCGGAGGACCTCTCCGAGTTCGACTACCTGTACTGGGTCGGCTGCGCCGGCGCGCTGGAGGACCGGGCCAAGAAGACCACCAAGGCCTTCGCGGAGCTGCTGAACATCGCGGGCGTCAAGTTCGCGATCATGGGCGGGGACGAGAAGTGCACCGGTGACTCGCCGCGCCGCCTGGGCAACGAGCCGCTGTTCCAGCAGCTGGGCCAGGAGAACGTGGCCATGCTGAACATGGCCTTCGGCGAGGACGACGAGGACCCGGCGACGAGGAAGCCGAAGTCGGCCAAGCGGATCGTCTCGACCTGCCCGCACTGCTTCAACACCATCGCCAACGAGTACCCGCAGCTGGGCGGCGAGTACGAGGTCATCCACCACACCCAGCTGCTCCAGCACCTCATCGACGAGGGCCGCCTGACCCCGGTCACCCCCGTCGACGGCCTGATCACCTACCACGACCCCTGCTACCTGGGCCGGCACAACAAGGTCTACACGCCGCCGCGCGAGATCATGTCGGCCGTGCCGGGGCTGCGCCAGCAGGAGATGCACCGCCACAAGGAACGCGGCTTCTGCTGCGGCGCCGGCGGCGCGCGGATGTGGATGGAGGAGCGGATCGGCAAGCGCATCAACAACGAGCGCGTCGACGAGGCCCTCTCCCTCAACCCCGACATCGTCTCCACCGCCTGCCCGTTCTGCCTCGTCATGCTGACCGACTCGGTCAACGGCAAGAAGAACGAAGGCCAGGCGAAGGAATCCGTGCAGGTCGTGGACGTCGCCCAGCTGCTGCTGGAGTCGGTGAAGGCCCCGGAGCCGACGGAGGCCGAACTGGCGGCCTTGGAGGCGGAGGCGGAGGCCGCTGCGGCGGCTGCTGCGGAGGCTGAGGCGGCTGAGCAGGCTGCGGCGAAGGCGAAGGCCGAGGCGGACGCCAAGGCCAAGGCTGAGGCCGAGGCGAAGGCGAAGGCTGACGCGGACGCCAAGGCTGAGGCGGAGGCAGCCGAGGCGACCGAGGCCGAGGCGGAGGCTGAGCCGGTGGCCGAGGCGCCGGCCGAGCCGGAGGCCGAACCCGCCGCCGAGCGGGCCGCGGAGCCCAAGGCCGAGGACGCCAAGGAGGCGTAACCGCGCCGGAGGCACCCCACACCACAGCGACGGCCGGCCCCCTCACGGGGACCGGCCGTCGCGCTGTGCCGGACGGCCCGACCACCCGCCGTGGCGTCGACACCGCATCCCCTAGGGGATGTCACAGGTCAGCCGCAAAGGCCGCGGGTTCCGGCCGCCCGTCCACAAGGACCCGCCGGACCAGGTACGTTCGATCACGTGGCTGGATTCAGGATCGGACGCGGCCGGGACAACAACCGCCCTCCGCAACAACCCCCGCAGCAGCAGTCGTACGGCCAGCAGCAACCGCCGCCGTACGGCCAGCAGCCCTACCCGCCCGCCGGCGGCCCGCCCCCGCAGCAGCAGTGGCCGCAGCCGGGCGCCGGGGGCCACGGCGAGCCCGAGTACTTCGACCCGTACGGGCACGGACACGCGCAGCAGCCCCCGTACGCCCATGGCGGCGGTGGCACCGGCGCCGGTGGGTACACGAACGACAACCCGGGGCACACGCAGATGTTCGCCGTCGGCGAGGACCCGTACAGCCAGGGCGCGACCTACCAGGCGGGCGCGGCCGCTGCCGCCCCTGCCGGGCCGCGACTGGCGTGGAAGGAGTTGCTCCGCGGCATCGTGATGCGGCCGGGGCAGACATTCCTCCAGATGCGCGACTACGCCGTCTGGGGTCCGGCGCTGATCGTGACCTTCCTCTACGGGCTCCTCGCGGTCTTCGGCCTCGACGACGCCCGCAAGGACGTCATCAACGCGACCCTCGCGAAGGCCGTCCCGATCGTCCTCTCCGCGGGCGTGGCCTTCGTCATCTGCGGCCTGATCCTGGGCGCGGTCACCCACACCCTGGCCCGCCAGCTGGGCGGCGACGGCTCCTGGCAGCCGACGGTCGGCCTGTCGATGCTGATCATGTCGCTCACGGACGCTCCGCGCCTGCTCTTCGCCGTGTTCCTGGGCGGCGACAACGGCGTGGTCCAGGTCCTGGGCTGGGCGACCTGGCTGGCGGCCGGAGCGCTCTTCACGTCGCTGATCAGCCGGTCCCACGACCTGCCGTGGCCGAAGGCCCTGGGCGCGTCGGCGATCCAGCTGATCGCGCTGCTCTCGATCATCAAGCTGGGCACCATCTAGCCCGCACGATCAAAAAGGGCCCGCCGCGCACATGCGCGGCGGGCCCTTTTTCTTCACCCTTTAGGCGTCGAGGACCTGGCCCTCACGCTTCACGACGGGCGGCTGCACCGACCAGGGGAACTCGATCCAGTCGTCCGTGCGCTTCCACACGTACTCGCACTGCACGAGCGAGTGCGACTTCTCGTAGATGACGGCGGAGCGCACCTCGGCGACGTGACCGAGGCAGAAGTCGTGCACCAGCTTGAGCGTCTTGCCGGTGTCGGCGACGTCGTCGGCGATCAGCACCTTTTTGTTGGTGAAGTCGATCGCTTCCGGAACAGGGGCCAACATGACGGGCATCTCGAGAGTGGTGCCGACTCCTGTATAAAATTCAACATTCACGAGGTGAATGTTTTTGCAGTCGAGCGCGTACGCCAGACCGCCCGCGACGAACACACCCCCGCGGGCGATGCTCAGGATGATGTCGGGCTCGTAGCCGTCGTCGGCGATCGTCTGCGCAAGCTCGCGGACGGCGCGCCCGAAGCCCTCGTAGTTCAGGTTCTCGCGTACGTCACTCATGCCTCGTGCCTCACCTGCGTGCGGTGGAAGTTCTGGAAGGAGCGCGAGGCGGTCGGGCCGCGCTGCCCCTGGTACCTGGACCCGTAGCGCTCGCTGCCGTACGGGAACTCGGCGGGCGAGCTGAGGCGGAACATGCACAGCTGCCCGATCTTCATGCCCGGCCAGAGCTTGATCGGCAGCGTGGCGAGGTTCGACAGCTCCAGGGTCACGTGGCCCGAGAATCCGGGGTCGATGAAGCCGGCAGTGGAGTGCGTCACCAGGCCGAGGCGGCCCAGGCTGGACTTCCCCTCCAGTCTGGAGGCGATGTCGTCGGGCAGCGAGACGACCTCGTACGTGGAGGCGAGCACGAACTCACCCGGGTGCAGGATGAAGGCCTCATCCCCCTCCGGCTCGACCATGCGGGTCAGGTCGGGCTGCTCGACCGCGGGGTCGATGTGCGCGTACCGGTGGTTCTCGAAGACCCGGAAGAACCGGTCGAGACGTACATCGATGCTGGAGGGCTGCACCATCGATTCCTCGAACGGGTCGATGCGAACCCGTCCGCTGTCGATCTCGGCCCGGATGTCTTTGTCAGAGAGAAGCACGTCCCGAGGATACGCAGGCGCGCGGGCCACCCCCAATCGAGAGCCACGCCCGCGCGCCCCGCCCTGCCCGCTATCGCTTCACGCCACCCACGGGCACGGCCTGCCGCAACCGCGCACAGCGCGGACACCGCAGCAGCCGCCCGGGCCCGATCCGGCCGGCACCGAGGTGCTGCAGCGGGAAGGAGGCGGTACTGAAAACGTGCCCTTCGGCACAACGGACGACGGTGTGCTCCATCGAGTCCCTTTCCCCAACGAGCCGTACTGCGACGAATCGCCACATTAGGGGATGATCCCCACTCGCTCCAGCCGCCGCTCCGCACCCCCACGGTACGCCCCAACTCCCGCACCCACACGTCCCGGTGTAGGCCACACACGACAACGACCCCGCGGCAGATTCACCGGGGGTCGATCATGAGGTAGAGTGAGCAACGATACGGATCCAGCACATATGGTCCGTGTGCGGATGTAGTTTAATGGTAGAACATGAGCTTCCCAAGCTTATAGCGCGGGTTCGATTCCCGTCATCCGCTCCACGACAAAGCCCCAGGTCAGCGACCTGGGGCTTGTTTGTTGTTTAGACCTATTCGGGCCCGCGTGCCATTTGCATGCCATAACTTCCCTAACAGGGCGTCAGGTTGCTGTCGCGCCCCTTGTGAGGATCACCTCGCCCGAGCAGTCCGCCCGGATGCCGACGGCGCGGGCACGAACATGCACCCGGTCCCCGCCGGGCTGGACCGCCCCGCGCCCCGACGCAGGCGCTCGCCGAACCGACGGCAGCTCGATGGCCGCCGTCATCAGAACGGCGGCCATCTCCCTCCCGGAGCGAGCAGGTGTGCCCCCGGAGCAGGCCCGGCTCGTTCAGTGACTGAGCAGGGCGAGAGTCCCAGCGTTGATGGCGCCCCGCAGGACGTGGGCGATCTCTTCGGGCTTGAGGTCGATGGCGTCGAGCCCTTCCACAGTCAGCGGGATCTCCTCCAGCGCGTACTCGCCTCGGCCCACGGCGCTGAACTCGGGACCGGTCCGGTCCTCGAAGGACCAGGTCGCGATGCGGGCGAGGTAGAAGAGCTGGCGCTGGTCGTCGGACTCCATGGTGTGGAGGAGGCGCACGATGTCGGCCTTCCCTGCGATCTCCTCGTGGATCTCCCGGTGGAGGGCGGCCTCCCGGGACTCGTCGCCGGGCTCGACGCCGCCGCCGGGGAGGACCCAGTACTCGGGGACGTCGGGCTTGGTGCGGCGGATGACCAGCATCGTGTCGTCGGCGGTGACGAGGACGGCGCGGACTCGTTCCTTCATTTCGGTCTGTCTCCTTGCTTGTTGGCATCTCAGTGCAGCAGCCAGCCGCCGTCGACGTGGACGGATTGCCCAGTGATGAACGAGGCGCAGGGGCCCACGAGGAACGCCACATCCCGTGGGGGCCCAGTTCGCGGGCGAGGGAGCGGGTCAGGCCCAGCAGCCCGGCCTTCGCAGTGCTGTACGCGACGAGGTTCGTGCGGCCGGCGCGGGCGTTGACGCTGCCGATGTTCACGATGCGGCCCCAGCGGCGTTCGATCATGCCGGGGGTGACCGCGTGGCAGGTGCGGTAGTGGGCGGTGAGGTTGACGTCTCGGGAGTAGTTCCAGGCGGCCTCGTCGGTGTCCTGCCAGGGGCCTTTCATGCTGAGGCCGACGGGCGGGGTGCAGATCGCGTCTCGCCTTTCGACGCCGGCCGCCGGGGAGGGGCCTCATCCGTGTGCCTCGCTTCGCAGTCGACATGATGCGGGCCGTCGCTATGCGTGTCAGCGTGATCCGAGAGGAATCCGTACCCCCGTCATCAAGAGGAGTCGCCGTCATGGACGGTAGGCAGGACAGGCGTCAGGAGCCGAGCAAGGGCCGCGAGGCGCAGGAGCACCATCGTCCCGGAGACCCTGCGCAGCCCCAGCCGGGCAAGTCGTTCCGTGAGAAGGGACAGAAGCCCGGCCCGAAGGAGACCTCACGCCGCCGTGAGGACGACCTGCTGCGCGAAGAGGACCTGCACGACGAGGGGCTCTGACCGGCGCGCGACTCGCCCACACGCCCAGAGCCCGGCCGGTCCACAGTCACTCCGGCCGGGCTCTGTGGCATCCCGACCGACGCCGGAGGGACCGGGTCGCCCGCCACGGTGGCGCCGCGGTCTCGGCTCGGCCGCTGAGGATTCGCGGTCAGCCTGCCGCGTCGGCGCTGTCCTCAGGTTCCGGTGTGGTGGCGATGAGGATCTGAGCTGCCTGGGTGATGTCGTCGGCGCGGACGGCCCGGGCCATCGCGTCGCGGGCGTCGTCGGCGGTGGTGTCCGGGGGAACCACCAGCAGGGCGAAGTGGTCGTTGTGGCCGCGGGTGACGAGTACGGTGTCGTCGCCGACCGGGTCGGAGTCGAGGTGCACGATCTGGCCGTCGATGACCAGGCGGGTGGGGAGGCCGTTCCAGGCGGACGCGTCCACGCCGACCCGGGTGATGGGCCCGAGGTGCTCGGTCAACGCGCTGATCAGCACGGGCAGCTCGGTCTCGATGTCACGGGTGCGCGGCCACCACGCGCCGTCCAGGCGCCCCTGCCGGGAGCTCGTGGTCTCCAGCCGCAGCAGCGCCGTACCGGGCTTGATCGCCTGGTGGATGGCGTCCGGCAGGAGCATTGGGGGCGTGCGGGGGGTGTCGGAGTCAGCCATGTGGATCCGCCCGTCTACGGGGTACGGCCGCACTGCGTCGGCCTGCCGTTCTTTCACGGTACTCCCGCCACCCGCTCCGCGGCCCACCGGAAAATGCCTGCTCAGGCGGGTCACAGTCCATCGAACAGGCGTACAGTGGAAACACCGGGAGCACTTCGCACACCGGCTTCACGCGGGTGTCGTTTCCGGCGATCGCCTCGATACCGGGCTGCCGACGGGCAGTCCGGGGGCAGGTCCACATCATGACCACGACCCTCGAACGGACCGCGCCCCGCGACCTCGCCGCAGAGCTTCCGGCTCGCTTGTCCCTCACCCCCAAGAGCACGCTCGCCGGCCAGCTGGACGGCGCCTGGTGGCCCTGCTCCCGAGATCTCGAAGCCGAGCTCCCGGTGTTGCTGGCTGCCCTGGACGAGCCCTGGGGCCGCATCACCCGCGTCACCGTGAACCCCACCCGCTGGCCCGTCGTACCGCGCACCGTGCCCATGGACGGGCGCACGCTGCACGTGGGCCGGTTCACCGAACAGGACCCCGACAAGCTGATCCTGCTCTCCTACACCGTCGGCCGCTGGGACCTCCTCGTGATCCCGCCCGAGACCGCACCCGCAGCCGCGGCCCGCCTGATGGCCGCCGCGACGGTACCGGGCAGCGTCCTCACCTCGGGCGCGCTGATGACCAACGAAACTGCCATCGGGCGCGACCTCCGCGACACCCGTCGCCGGCAGGACACCTGGGAGGGCGAAGGCGGGGCGTGCACGTCCGCCTCCGGGGACCTGCCGGACCGAAGCACCCTCCCGCCGCCCGGAAACGGCTGGAGGTGAGCTTCATGGAGACCGTCGTCCTCATCGCGGTGATCACCCTCGCGATCGCCATCGGAATGCGCTGGATCCACCTGCTGAACGCCCAGCACCACGCGCGGATCGAGGCCTACCACTTCAGCGACCCCCTGCCGAGGCCTCCCGGCCTACCGGACGACACCGGTCGTCGAGCCCTCCACGCGGATGCCGACCGGTGAGGAACAGACCTTCCTCCGACCGGGGGCAGCGGTCGGGGCGCCACGGCGCCCCGACCCGCCGGCCTCCCCCCTCCCTGAAAGGGAACACGCCCACGTGAAGTACATCGAGACCCAGACCCTGCCGTCGCTCGGGCACGCCGAGGTACGGATCATCGCGCACACGCCCGAAGCCGCCCGCCTGGTCGCGGAAGCCCTTCGCGGCTGCTTCGCCGGAGCGGAACAGCGCAGCTACCCCGGCCTCGACGGCGACACCCGCCTCCACCTCACCGTGGACACGGCAACACCCGCCGGCCCCACCCGCGCGCGGCCGGCCGCCGGCCTGTCCCCCGTCGGCGCCGGCGCCCACTCCGACGAGATCTGAGAAGACCCGGCGGGCCCCGGAGCGCACCCCTCACACGGAAGGACGCGGCCATGGCCACACTGCACGAACGCAAGACCTACCGCGATCAGGTGCTCCGGGCCCTGTACGAAGCCGTCGAAGGCAACCGGCTCCTCGGCATCACCGGAGCACGGCTGCGGCGCGACCTGCACGTGCCGGAACAGGACCTGGCCGCCGCCTGCACTTACCTGGCCGGCGAAGGACTGATCACCGTCGACTGGGAACCCGGCAACACCCCCGCGATGGTCACCCTCACCCATGAGGGAATCCGGCGCATGGAGGCCGAGGAGGAAGGCACGGCCCCGGGCCCGGCCTGACCGAAAGGCACGTACGGGCGTCGTCTGGACTGCGGCCATGGCGTCTGGGACTGTGAGGGGACAACCAGCCTGGTCTGGTGGGAGATCCCGCGCCGCCCCTACGGCCATACCAGTGGCCAAGGCCTGGTACGGGTGGTCTCGCTCGGCTGCGCGCGGCCCTACGCCACGCGCTCAGCGGCCCTTTCTCCCGCATCGGCGGGCGACCGTGAAGGGCTCGACCCCTGAACGGGGACGAACCATGAACGACGGCATCCGCGTCACCATGAGCCACGACCCAGAAGTCACGGTCATCACGGTGGCCGGTGAACTGGACATGGACACCTGCCCGACCCTCCGCCAGGCCACCGCCGCCGCGGCTGCCCATGGCGCGCCTTTGCACCTGGACCTCGTCGGTGTGCCCTTCATGGACGTCTTCGCACTGCACCTGCTGCTCGACCTCCGGCACGACTTCCAGCAGCGTCAGGCACCGTTGACCATCAGCGGATTCCAGCGGCAGCCGACACGGCTCCTCACCCTCACCTCCAGCGAGCACCTGCAGCTTCGCTATACCCGCCGCGCGCTCGAACGGAGACAAGCGGCCCACGGCATCGGACGCGATGCCCTCGCTAGGGCGCACTTGGACGCGTCTGCGAGCCCGGGGCCTCGTTCGGCTGCTCTGCCGAGGTGCCGTGTTCAGGGGCTTTACGCCAGCGGACTTCGCAGAACGAGTAGAGGCCGAACAGCAGGAGGCCCACCGCCGCCGCGATCAGCAGCACAGGCCCGGCGGGCGTGGCGGCGAACGAACGCAGCGTCTCGTCCATGCCCTTGGCTTCCCCGGGATCGAACCGCACCGCGGCCAGCACGACGAACAGCCCGGACACCGCCGCGACCACGCCGGTCGCCACACCGCCGACGATGCCCAGCCCCGCGACGACCCGCCGCGTCACCAGGCTCATCTTGCCCGTCCGCAAATTCTGCTCGAATTTCCGCATCAGGCTCCGGACCACGATCACCACGCCGACGATGACCAGGACGGCTCCCACCACACCGACGAGCACCCGTCCGAAAGGCCAGGTCAGCACCCTCGCGGTGTAGTCCTTCGACGCCTCATCGCCGGGACGGCCCCCGGCGGACCCACCGACCAGCGCGGTCTGCACCACCCCGATACAGATCACGGCGTAGAAGACCGCCAGCCCCAAAGAGCCCAGGCGCCGGGTCCACTTGTCACCGCCCGTCACCGCCTGTCCGAACGCGGCCTCGGACAGGCGCCACAGCGCCATGGCCGCCAGTCCCACGACCAGCGCCCACAGCAGCACCCGCCCGAACGGCTGCTCGCCGATGGTCCGCACCGCACCCGACCGGTCAGCCTCCTTGCCGCTGTCGCCGCCGAACCCCATCTGCACGGCCAGCAGCCCCACCAGTACGTAGATCACACCGCGCGCGGAGAGTCCGACCCTGGACAGGACCTCCATGGCACGGCTGTTGGAAACACGCCGCCCCGGGGATCCGGCCTGGGCGGCACTGCCGTTCCGTATGGCCATACCCGGCACCTCCGGAGCCCTTCCGTGGGGCGGGCAGGGCGGGCGCAGTGGTCAGTGCTTGAAAACGTCCTTGATCCTCGCCCCAGCCTGCTTGACGTTGCCCTTGACCTGGTCACCACGACCTTCGGCCCGAAGGTGCCAGTTGCCGGTGACACGGCCGGCGGTCTTCTTGGCGCCGCCCTTGACCGCCTCGGCCTTGTGCGCGATCTTCTTGCCGATACTCACCGGTCGTCACCCTTCGTCGTGTTCTGCCGGCGACGCCCCGTCCGGGGGTGCCCGGCGGTTGGTTGGCAGCGCGCGGCCTGCCGGCCTACCGGGGCTCGGATCGACGCTTGAAGGGGTTGAGCCCCCTGCGGCGCTCGCCTTCGGGGGTGGGCTCTCGCGCGCTCGTCCTCTGCGGGCGGGAGATACCGCGCTCGTCTTCGACGTCTTCGCGGTCGTTGCCGACAGTGGCCGTCTCGCGGCGCGCCGTGCGTTTGGGGTATGCGTCGTGGCCGCGGCGAGAGGTGCGGCGGGCAGCAGCCAGGAGAAGGCTCAGCCCGAGCATGGCCACGGCCCCGACGACGATGCCGTAGAGGAAGAGTGAGCCGGTGGAGCCGGTGACGTGGTAGTCGAATACGGAGAATTCACCGGTCAGCGCGTGGGCGCTGCCGTCGTTGGCGACGACGCCGGTCACGCCGACGACCAGCGCGGCGATCAAGAGGATGAGTCCGAGGATGACGAGCATGGCGCCCTCCGTAGGGACACTCGCTGTCTCTCCACCGTAGGACTGCGCTGTCCGGGAAGCCACCGCCGGGGGGCGGACCTAGTCTGGATGATCGATACCGAACCGGGCGCCGCGCGTGAGCGCTTCTTGACACGTCAGGTTGATCCCGCGCCCATCCCGGAGGTCTCGGCAGTCACGAAGATCCGGTCCAGGTGGTGACGGAGCACCGCGATCGTGGACTCCGGACTCCGCTGGCCCACGAGGATGCTCGTACCCATGGTCGCCGCCATCGCGAGCAGGCTGATGGCCTCCGTGCGGGCGTCGGCGTCCGGGTCGGCCAGGCCGGCTTGCTGAGCCTGCTCAAGGAGTCCGGTCAGGGCGTTCTCCGCGGCGTCCGGGTTGTCGATGAAGGGCTGAGCGGCCAGCGCCCCGTCGGTCACGGACAGGATCGCGTAGGAGCTGTACAGCAGGTGGAACGTGCGGCTCTCCTCGTCCGTCGGGAGCGAGGCCAGCAGCAGCGCCTCCACCGTGGCCCGGGGGCCCGGGTCCGGGCCGGCGGCGGCCAGGCGGGCGGAGACCCTGGCGGTGAAGCGGTCGGTCAGGTGCTGCAGGCCGTAGAAGAGCAGCTTCTCCTTGGTCTCGAAGTAGTACTGCACGAGCCGGAGCGACACCCCGGCCTCTGCGGCCACGTCGCGCATGCCGACCGCGTGCAGCCCCCGCCGTCCCGCGACCCGGATGAGCGCCTCGGCGATCTGGGCGCGGCGCTCCTCGTGATCCACGCGCTTGGGCATGTTCCCGTATCTCCGGCCGTCGATGGGGGTTCGCGCTCGGCTCACCCGGACCTTTACATGATACCGATGTACCACATTGATGATACGGTCGTACCACGAAGAACGGATTCTCACAGGAGGTGCCGCCGTGCCCGTGAACCCCAATGTCGGCCGTTACGTCAACGACACCCTGCGCGACCGCTACTTCGCGGCCGAGGACGTACTCCACGCGATGGGGGCGCCCATCCGCTCCGAGACGGACGTCGAGACGAGTTTCGGCACCACCCACGTCTACCGGTACGGGCCCACGGACCCGGCCGCCGCATCGCGGACCCCGATCGTCCTGATCCACGGCGCGGGCTACAGCTCGGCGATGTGGTACCCCAACACCCCCGGGCTCAGCCTCGACCGCCCCGTCTACGCCCTCGACACCCCGGGCGACGCGAACCGCAGCGTCCACCGCGAGCCGATGTGGCAGCCCGAGCGCGCCGCCCAGTGGATGGACGAGGCCCTCGACGCGCTGGGCCTCGACCGGGTCCACCTCGTCGGCTCCTCCTACGGCGGCTGGCTCGTGCTCAACCAGGCCCACCGGCGGCCCGGACGGCTCGCCTCGGTCACCGCCCTCGACCCCGGCGGCCTGGAGAAGGTCGGCCTGCGCTTCTTCGTCTGGATCTTCGTGAGCCTGTTCGCCACCCTCGCCCCGAAGGCCCTGCGCCCCCGGCTCGCCAAGTGGCTGGACCAGCCGGTCATCGCCGTCCCCGAGATGCGCAAGTGGATCCAGCTCGGCGCCCGCGCGTACCGGATCCGCCGCCCCGCGCCCCTGCCGCTGGCCGAGGACGCGCTGCGGTCCATCCGGACCCCGCTCTACGTCATCATGGGCAAGCACAGCCTGCTCGTACACCCCAAGCGGCAGCTGGAACGCGTACCGCGCCTCGTCCTCGGAGCCCGCGCCGAGATCATCACCGCGACCGGGCACGGCCCGCAGATCGACCACCCCGACGTGGTCAACGCCCGGATGCTGTCCTTCATGGAGGACGTCGACTCCCTCGACCCTGCTACGGCCGACGCATAGGGCCACCGCGGCAGCGAGCAGCAGCCGAGCAAGCGTCGGGAGCGTGCTCGAAGAGAAGTCTCAGGGGCGGCCGCGGCGGTGGCCACGGGGCAGGGCACCGTCGGCAGTTCGTGGTACCTCCATAGGCCGAAGTTCCTGGATCGTCGATGTCCACTGTGATTTCCACGCCAGAGGTTGAGCCGAAGGTGGCCGTGTTTCCGGACAGCTGGATCCGATCAAACGGATTGGATTCCGTGAAGAGGATCGCCCAGGTGAGCGCACGGTCGACAGTCAACCGCGCAATGAAACCCTCCGACCCGTACGAACCTTCGCCGCCCCACAGCAGCCCTTTACTTCCCAGGTCTGCTGCGACCAGCCCGTCAACCGAAGTGGCCCAAGAGGGATCGCGGTCCAGCATTTCATCGAGATCGAACGGGGCGAGCACCCTGAAACCGCTCGGGGCGTCGGAGTCGAGGTTGATGTCGTAGGACCGCCCATCTGCACGATGCAGGGCGTCTCTGATGGGAAGCTGAAAATCTTCCCAGAGGCGTTCGATCGCGGTCATGTGACTCGCACTTCCCGTTGCGCGCGGTGCGGCCTCTTCTGGTCCCGTTGGAGGGACCGGCTCGCCTGGTTCGTTTCCATTCTCGGGCTGGCTTGAGTTCGGCGAGGCCGTCGTCCAGCGGTTTCTTGCCCAGGGCAGGTGAGCCTGCCCGGTGACACGCCCCGAGGGACGGCCGGGGGCGCTGCGGCCCCCGGAACTCCGTTCAGAAGGCGTTCAGTGCGTCGTGGGGGGTGGTGCGGTACAGGCCGACCTTCGGGTTGGCGACGCTGCCCGGCTTGGCCAGCGGGAGGCTGACGCCGTCCGCGTTCGGCATGTGCTCCTTGTCGGCCAGGACGTTGACCTCGTCGGCCACGGGGCCGGCGCCGCCCGACGGGTTGAGGTTCACGGCCGCGTACGCGGTGGCGCCGGGGTGTACCGGGTACGCCGGGGCGCCGCCCAGTCCACCGGGGGCCGTGGCCTGGAGACCGAGGGCGCCGCCCTTGGCGCTGAAGCCGACGGTGGGGAAGTAGTCCAGGCCGCAGGAGGTGGAACCGTTGTTGGTCACGGTGATGACGCGGACGGTGGCCGGAGCGCCCGTCGGGGAGGTGACGTTGACGGTCAGGTCGCGCGCCTTGCAGGGGTGGGTGTAGGCGTAGGAGTCACCGGTGTTCCCCGTGTCCTTGCCGCCCGAACCACTCTTCGCCGGGGTGGTGGTGACCGTGCCGGTTCCGGTTCCGGTGCCCTTGCCGGCGGACGGGGCTGCGGATCCCTCCCCGGACGGTGTCACGGTCCCGGTCGAGACCGGCTTGTCCGCGGCCTTGGTCGCGGCGGGGTCGGCGGCCGCTCCGCCGGCGCTGTCCGAGCCGCCGCAGGCGGTGAGGGCCAGGGCGAGGGCGGCGGTGGCGGTGGCCAGGGCGGTGGTGCGGAGTCGGTAGGTGCGCATGGGGAACTCTCCGTGTCGTCGGTTCGGTGCGGTCGTCAGGCGGAGGCTTTCGCTTCCTTTTCTCTGACGAGACGTGGGGTGGGGATGGTGATTCGGCCAGTGGTGGCGTAGGTGGCCGATGGCGGTTGGTGGGGGCTCCTCGTTGGGGCCCTCCCGTTGCGACCGCCGCATCCGTCCGCCGATCCGATCGGCGGACCGGCGGGCTGATGACCCAACTGTGCGGCGGGTTTTGTCCCAGTGGCGTCCGCACCGGGATAGTAGGAACCCTGGAACGCTCCCGACCCTTCTCACCTGGGCGATCGGGCGAGCCTGGAACGTGCTTCCGGGATGAGGGGGAGGGTGGAATGGCCACGGAGACGGAGCGGTTCGCGGAGTTGATGCGCGGATTCAAGGAGCGCTCGGGCCGCAGCTACGGCACGCTCGCGAAGCGTCTGCACTCCAGCAACTCGACGCTGCACCGGTATTGCAGCGGCGCGGCAGTGCCTACGGATTACGCCCCGGTGGAGCGGTTCGCACGAGTCTGCGGTGCCTCGGCCGACGAACTGGTCGCGCTGCATCAGCAGTGGTTGCTGGCGCTGGTGGAGCGGCGGCGGGGGGCGACGGAGGGGCAGGCCCCGGCGGGCGGGGCCGGTGAGGCTTCGGAGGTCCGGCCGCAGGCGGAGAGCGGCCCCACACCGGCCCCGGCGCCCGCGGTGGAGTCCGCCCCCGCGCCCGCGGTGGGGTCCGTTCCGGCGCCCGGACCTGCCGCTGCCGAGGCAGCGGCGCCGGTGCCTACGCCCGCCCCCGCCCCGGCAGCGGAGGCAGCCGCCGACGCCCCCGCCGCGGTCCTCCAGCCGGGCTCCGCCCGGGGCCCCGTACCCAGGGGCCGGCGTCCTCGGCTGCTGCTCGCCGTTGCGGCCGCCGTGGCCACCGCCGCGGTGGCGGGGACCGCCGCAGCCATCTCCGCCATGGGCGATACGGGTCACGGGAACCCGCGCCACGGCGCCGTCCAGCCGTCCTCGCGCGAGCGGGCGGCGGCGGGTCCGGCCGTGCCGTCCGGCGGGCCGTCGTCACCCACGCCCAGCGCCGATTCCGCGTCCCCGTCCGGCACCGGACCGTCGTCCCCCTCGGCAGCCGCGCCCAAGGAGGGGGCCTCCCCCACGGCCCCGTTCACGGTCAACGTCCTGCCCGACAACTGGGACAGCCCCTGCGACCAGTGGTTCGCCCTGGACAAGGCGCCTGGCACGGTCCCCCCGCCCCCGGCCGGGCAGGCGACCGAAGGGTGGGCCCGGGCCCTGGGCGCCGTCCCGGCGGGGCACCTGCGCATGCAGCTGACCGTCCAGGGCACCGAGAACAAGCCCGCGGTCCTGCACGCGCTGTACGTCCATGTCGTGAGCGGCCGCAAGGCTCCCGGCTGGAACGCGTACACCATGGGCTCCGGCTGCGGCGGCGCGCTGGTGCCGGCGTCCTTCGCCGTGGACCTGGACGACGCCTCCCCGAGGGCCAGGCCCGTACCCGGCAAGGAGGGCGAGCGGCCGACGGCGTCGACCGACTTCCCGTACAAGGTCTCCGCCACCGACCCGCAGGTGCTGAACGTCGACGCCGCCACGCTCGGTCAGGACGTCAGCTGGTACCTGGAGCTGGCCTGGAGCAGCGGCGACCGCCAGGGCACCACCCGCATCGACGACCACGGCCGCCCGTTCCGCACGGTCGCCCTGAACGCCGGCCACAGCTACTGGTACAACGAGGGCAAGAACGCCTGGCTGCCGGACACGCAGTGAACCTACGCACTTGACCCGCGCCGGGCGGAGGACGACCGGCAGCCGCATCCGTCCCCTTTCCCTGTGGTGTTCGCTGCGCAGGAGCAGATGCGGCTGCCACTGCGGCGCCGCTGTCCGAGCCACCAGGTTCCCCCGGCCAGCACGGCCAAGACGGCAGCGAGGGCGGGCAGCCGGCCGACGACGGCCCCTGCTCCGGCGCCCAGGACCCCCGCGGTGACCAGGACGGGCAGGGCGCAGCAGGCCACGCAGGCCAGGGCCGCCAGGCCGGCGAGTGCCGTGGGGGCCTTGCGGGCGGTGGGGGCCTTGCGAGCCTTGGGGGGAAGCGGGTCAGCAGCAGGGGCCGCCATGGCGGTTCTCCTCGGCGAGGTCGGTGAAGGGGATCGGGCAGCACGGGCTCTGGGCGCAGACGGTCAGGTCGTCGCAGCCCGCCTCGACGGCGGTGGCCAGGGCGGTGCGGAGGGTGGTGAGGTCGGCGATCTTCGCGTCGACCTCGGCGAGCTTCGCGGCGGCCCGCTCCTGCAGGCCCGGGACCGGACGGCCGTGGCGGTGGCGGCCGGCCTCCAGCAGCTCGGCGACCTCGTCCAGGGTGAAGCCGAGGCGCTGGGCGGCCTTGATGACCCGCAGTACGGTCACCGCTTCCTCGTCGTACAGGCGGTGCCCGCCGTTGCTGCGCTCGGGCACGGCCAGCAGGCCGCGCCGCTCGTAGTAGCGCAGCGTCTGGATGTTCACCCCGGCCGCGTCGGCGACCTGCCCACTGCGCATGCGCCCGCTCACAGGGTCGCCCCTGCGGCACCGGCCCGTACGGCGAGGGCCTCCAGAACCACCTGGTGATCGCCCTCGACCCGAACGTCCAGCACGTTCGCGGCCTCGCCGGGACTGATCGTGAAGGTGAAGAACGAGCAGCAGGCGCTCTCACGTCCCACCAGATCACGCACCTGCTCCTCGACCGCCGGCCCGCCGGCCAAGACGAGGCGCAAGGCCTGCGGCCCGGTCCAGGACACCGAGGTCAGCTGCTCGGCCAGCAACGCGTCCCACTCCGCGACCCGCAGGGGCTGAGCCTCTGTGGGCAGGGTGCAGGACTGCGGCACCCACGCCAGACCGCTCATCGCGCTCTCCCGTCGTCACGCCCCCACAGGCGGGGACACTTCCGACGGTAAACCTGTACCTGGGTACCGGTTGCAAGCCGCTCCCACGTGCCCGGCGGGTTCTACGCTGGCCGATACCCACGAGCAGGAGGCGGACCATCGTGACGGACGACGAGCTGGCGGACGTGCAGCAGGCGCACTGGCAGGCCACGTACGCCGCGCATCCCGGCATGTACGGGGAGCAGCCCTCGGCAGCGGCCGTGTACGCCGCCGCCGAGTTCCGGGCCGCCGACGCGACCGAGGTGCTGGAGCTCGGCGCGGGTCACGGCCGCGACGCCCTGTACTTCGCGCGCGAGGGCTTCACCGTCCACGCCACCGACTTCAGCCCCACCGGTCTGGAGCAGCTCCGGGAAGCCGCTCGCGCCGAGGGGATCGGCGGGCGGGTCACCGCCTCGGTGCACGACGTACGCGAACCGCTGCCGCTGCCCGACGCCTGCGTCGACGGCGTGTTCGCCCACATGCTGCTGTGCATGGCCCTGTCCACGAAGGAGATCCACGACCTCGTGGACGAGGTCCGCCGGGTCCTGCGGCCGGGCGGCACCTTCGTCTACACGGTCCGCCACACCGGTGACGCCCACTACGGCGCCGGCACGGCCCACGGTGACGACATCTACGAACACGGCGGCTTCGCCGTCCACTTCTTCCCGCGCACCCTGGTCGCCGCCCTCGCCCAGGGCTGGAACCTCACCGAGGTGCACGCCTTCGAGGAGGGCGACCTGCCCCGGCGCCTGTGGCGCGTCACCCAGACCGTGGAGCGCTGACCGCGGCCCCTACCGGACGGGGCGGCAGGACGAACGAGAATCTGCCGCGCCGTCGGCGAGTTGGCGCGGCAGATCTGCGAAGGCATCCTTCGTTGATCCGTACCGCCGGACCGTGAGGCCCTGGAGGCTGGGCGGTGGGTGGGGGTTAGGTCTGGGCTACCGCCTTCAGGGGGCTCAGGGTGGCGGCTCGGTGGGCTGGGAGGGTGGCGGCCAGGGCTGCGGTCGTGGGGGGCAGGAGGCAGGTGAGGAAGAGGGTGCTCCAGGGGAGGGTCAGGGAGTACTGGTCGATCGCGCCGTTGGCGAGTGAGCCGACCGCCCAGGCGGCGAACAGGCCGCCCGCCAGGCCGAGGAGGGTGCCGAAGGTGGCGACCGTCACCGCCTCCAGGCGGATCATCCGGCGGATGCCCGCGCGGTCCATGCCGAGGGCGCGCAGGGCGCCGATCTCGCGGGTGCGTTCCGCGACCGACATGGCCAGGGTGTTCACGATGCCGAGCGCGCCGGTCACGACGCCGATGGCGAGCAGCCCGTACATCACGTTCAGCAGGTCGCTCATGGTGCCGGCGGCCTCGCGGACGAGTTGGGCCCGGTCCTGCACCTTCAGCAGCGGGCTGTTGCCCACGGCGGTGCGCAACCGGCGCTCGGTGGTCTTCGAGACCGCGTCGCCGCTCGTGCGGACGAGGATGCGCTGGACGGAGTCGGGCAGGAAGCTGTGCTTCGCCACGTCGGTACGGGCCCCCAGGACGTCCCGGGCGACCGGGTTGTCCTTGTAGACGCCCACGACGGTGTACTGCTCCGGTTCGTGGCCGCGCCCGATGCGGGCGTTCAGGCGGCTGCCGGTGGTCAGGCCGTGTTCGCGGGCCAGGGTGCGGGAGAGGGCGATGCGGCCCGGGCCGAGGTTTTCGGCGGAGCCGCTGACGAAGTCGAGCTTCATGACGGCGTTCACGGTGTCGGGGTCGACGCCGGAGATCTGACGGACACCGCCGGCGGTGAACAGCGTGGAGTCCGCGACGGCGCTCGCGGTGGCCACGGCGGCGGTGTCGGCCACCCGTCGTACGGCGGCGGGGTCGATGCCGGTCATGGTGCTGCGCGTACTGATCACGTAGTCGGCGCCGAGACCGGCCGCGGCCTGGTGGTCCAGGGCCCGCGCCGTGGAGTGTCCGATGACGGCGAGGCCGGCGACCAGCGCGGTGCTGATCATCAGGGTCGCGGCGGTGGCCGCGGTGCGGCGCGGGTCGCGCAGGGCGTTCTCCCGTGCGAGGTGGCCGGTGATGCCGAGGCGGCCGGTCAGTCGGCCGGTCAGCCGGACCACCGGGACGGCGAGCAGCGGGGCCAGCAGGATCAAGGCCGTGATGAGGAGGGCGCAGCCGAGCATCGCCTTCTGGAGGTTTTCCTCCGAGGCGTCCTTCGCCCCCGTGAGCGACACCAGCCAGCCGACGCCGAGGAGGAGCAGGGCCAGGCCCGCGGCGCCGCGGATGCGGAGTTGGGAGAGCCGGGAGGAGTCGGAGGTGGCGGGGGCTTGTTCGGCTGTGCGCATCGCCTCGACGGGTGCGACCTTCGCCGCCCTGCGCGACGGGAGCCACGCGGCGAGGACGGTGACGCCCACGCCCACGCCGAGCGCCGCCGCGACGGAGCGCGGGCCGATCACCAGGGGGCCTCGGGGCAGCGTGCTGCCGTCGGCGCCGAGGAGGTCGGGCAGGACGGCGGCGATGCCGAGGCCGAGGAGGAACCCGGCCGCCGATGCGACGAGGCCGGTCAGGAGCGCTTCGAGGAGGACGGAGCGGGACACCTGGCGGCGCGAGGCGCCGATCGCGCGCAGCAGGGCGATCTCGCGGGTGCGGCGCGTCACGAGCATGGTGAAGGTGTTGACGATGAGGAAGGAGCCGATGAAGAGCGAGACCCCGGCGAAGAGCAGCGGCAGCTTCTCGTAGCCCCGGGTCAGGGTGTCGACGAGTACGGCCTGCTGGGCGGCCCGTGCGGCGCCGGTCGTGGCCTCGGCGCGGTCGGCCGGGAGGACGTCGGTGACGCGGGCGGCGAGTTCGGACGGGGTGGTGCCGGGCGCGGCGGCCAGGTCTACGCCGGTGTACGTGCCCGGGGACGCGAACAGTTCCTGGGCGGTCGCCTTGTCGAAGAGGGTGAGGGTGCCGCCGGCTGTCACCCGGGTCTCCGTGGTGGTGACGATGCCGACGAGCCGCTTGGTCATGACCGGGCCGTCGGTGGCCAGCGTGATCGTGTCGCCGAGGCGGAAGTGGCCGGCGGCGGCGGTGCCGGTGTCGACGGCGAGTTCGCCGCTGTTCGTGGGGGCGCGGCCGTCGGTCAGGGGATAGCGGCTGTCCTTGCCGTTTTTCCCGTCCTTGCCGTCCTTGCCGACCGTGTTGGGTACGTACGCGGCGGCCAGGTTCGCCCCTGGCTTGCCGGCGCGCAGGGGGGTGCCGTCCGCCGCGTTCAGGGTGGCCGAGCCGTCGACCGACGGGCGTACGGCGGCGACACCGGGGACCTCGGCGAGCTTCCGCGCGAGCGTGTCGTCGAGTACGCCGGCCGGCTGGTCGGCGGGGGCCCCGGGCGGGGGCTCCTTCGCGGTGACGGTGACCGCGATGCCGGTGAAGTTCTTCGACACGGCGGCGCGGTGGGCGGCGGCGGTGGAGTCGGCGAAGACGAGGGTGCCGCAGACGAACGCGACGCCGAGGCAGACCGCGAGGACGGTCATGAGCTGACGGGCCTTGTGCGCGAGGAGGTTGCGCAGGGCTGTTCTGAGCATGGGGAGAGGGGCTTCCGGGACGCGGCTCGACGGAGGCGAGCGGAGGGCGGGGGGCGTGGGCGGGGGGGCGGGGGCGGGGGGCGGTTCCTACGCCTTCGGGGCCCCGGCCGTGTCAGCTCCCCGGGAGAGACGCAGCATCAGGTCCAGGACCCGGTCCGGCGTGGGGTGTGCCATCTCGTCGACGAGGCGGCCGTCGGAGAGGAAGACGACGCGGTCCGCGTAGCCGGCGGCGACGGGGTCGTGGGTGACCATGACCACGGTCTGGCCCAGCTCGCGCACCGAGTCGCGCAGGAAGCCGAGGACCGCGGCTGACGCGTGGGAGTCGAGGTTGCCGGTGGGCTCGTCGCCGAAGACGATCGCAGGGCGGGAGACCAGGGCGCGCGCCACCGCGACGCGCTGCTGCTGGCCGCCCGACAGCTGTGCCGGCCGGTGGTCGAGGCGCTGCGAGAGGCCGACCATGGAGACCACGCGGTCCAGCCACTGCCGGTCGGGGCGGCGCCCGGCGATGCTCAGGGGCAGCGTGATGTTCTCCAGCGCGGTCAGCGTCGGCAGCAGGTTGAACGCCTGGAAGACGAACCCGATCCGGTCGCGGCGCAGTTGTGTGAGCTGCCGGTCGTCGAGCGTGCTCAGTTCGGTGGTGCCGACGCGTACGGAACCGGACGTGGGCGAGTCGAGCCCGGCGGCGCAGTGCATCAGGGTGGACTTGCCGCAGCCGGAGGGGCCCATGATCGCGGTGAACTCGCCCTCCCGGAAGCCGAGGGTGACCCGGTCCAGGGCCACGACCCGGTTGTCACCACTGCCGTAGACCTTCGTCAGGTCGGTGGTGGAGGCCGCGACGCCGGGCGTGGTGTGCGGGGCGTACGGGTCGTACGAGGCGGGGGGACGGGTCGTCACGGGGGACTCCTCTTCGGGTGCGGGAAGGCGCACTTCGAAGGGTGTCGGGGGAATGTATCGGGCCCGGAGCGGGCACGTATCGGAGCCCGCGCCGCTTGGTAGCGGTTGTGTACGGGGCGCCTCCCGGCGGGTACGGGGTGGCCAGGGCGCCGCCGGCTGGGGCGTTGCCAGGCGTAGGTCGGCGCCGAGGAGCTGGTCCTGGCCCAGGGGATGATGGCCGCCCGAGCCGCGCTCCGGCCCGCGCCCGAGTGGAAACGGCGCGGACTGTGGAGTAGCAGGTCGTGCGGGAAGCCGGGGCTGTGGTCGCGTACGACGAACGTACGGCCCTCGACCGTGACCTGCACCGGGGTGCCGCCCCCGTGCCGGTAGGCCGGGAAGGCGGACGCGCCGCTGGCTGCGGGGCCGTCAGGCGGTCACGCCAAAGATGGTCACGCCAAAGGTGGTCACGCCATCAGGCGGACACCCCGCAGGCCGTCGCACCGGGACCCCGTCACGCCGAAGGCCGGAAGGCCGGGGCGGACGGCCACGCCGCAGCCCGGGAGGCCGTCACGCGGTCACGCCAGGCAGGCCGTCAGGCGGTCCCGCTGTAGGCCGAGACGCCGACGGGGGGTCACGCCGGCAAGTGCAGGGTCGCCAGGGCGCCGCCCGTTGGGGCGTTGGTCAGGTGGAGGTCGGCGCCTAGGAGGTGGGCTTGGCCTTGGGCGATGGTCAGGCCCAGGCCGTGGCCTGGGGCGCGTTGGGGGGTGGCCCTGTGGAAGCGGCGGGGGCCGTGGAGCAGGAGGTCGGGTGGGAAGCCGGGGCCGTGGTCGCGTACGGCGACCGTACGGCCCTCGACGGTGACCTCCACCGGGGTGCCGGCCCCGTGGCGGTGGGCGTTGACGACCAGGTTGCTGATGATCCGCTCCAGGCGGCGCGGGTCGGTCTCCACCGTCGGGGTCTTGGTCTCGTTGACCGTGACCGCCGTGTCGAGGCCCGTGCGGGCCACGGCTTCGCGGACCACGGCGTCGAGCGGCACGCGGGCGCGGACGGGCTGCTCGGCGCCCGCGTCGAGGCGGGAGATCTCCAGGAGGTCCTCGACCAGGCCGCGCAGGTCCCGCACCCGGGCGCGGATCAGATCCTCCGTGTCACCCGGCGGCAGCAGGTCGGCCGCCGCCAGCAGGCCGCCGACGGGGGTGCGCAGCTCGTGGGCCACGTCCGCGGTGAACTGGCGCTCGGTGCGCAGCCGTCGGCCGAGGCTGTCGGCCATGAGGTCGACGGTGGCGGCAATGTCGGCCACCTCGTCGTGGCCCTTCGTGGGCCCGGTCCGGGCGTCGAGGTCCCCGGCCGAGATCCGGCCGGCGGTCTGCGAGACCCGCCGCAGCCTGCGGGCGAGCAGCCCGGCTCCGTAGATCGTCAGGGGCGTGGCCGCCGCGAGCGCGAGCAGCGAGGCGAGCGTCATTGCCGCGTCGAGCCGGCGCAGGGTGTGGAGCTCCGAGCTCATGTTGATCTGGACGGCGAGGACCGGGCTCTGGGGGCCGCCCGTGCGCTGGGCGGCCCAGAAGCTCGGGCCCACGTTTCCCTCGACGCGCCCGTCGTAGGCCGTGTGCCGCTTGTCGTCGGCCGGGTCGCGCAGTACGGCGGGCAGTTCGGCCGGGTCCAGGACGGCGCCGTCCGCGAGCGTGCCCGTACGCCGGTGGACGTCCATGGCCGAGTAGAGCGTGTTGACGGCCCGCGCTTCGCCCCGGTCGCGGATGTCGTCCGCGGTCCACAGGTGCACCGAGACGCCCACCACGGCCACGACCAGGCACGCCGTGACCGCGGCGAGCCCGGCGATCTTCCAGCGCAGGGACGCGCGGGCCGGCCACAGCCGGTGGAGGGAACGCGGACGCACCGGCCTCAGCGCCTCAACTTGTAGCCGAAGCCGCGGACCGTCTCGATCCGCTCGCGCCCCAGCTTCCGGCGCAGCCGCTGCACGCACAGGTCCACGACCCGGCTGTCGCCGTCCCAGCCGTACTCCCAGACGTCGCGCAGCAGGGTGTGCCGCTCCAGCACGACGCCCGGGTGGGCGGCGAACTGGAGGAGCAGCTTCAGTTCGGTCGGGGTCAGCGCCACGGGGCTGCCCGAGACGAACACCTCCATGCCGGCGGTGTCGATGCGGAGGTCCCCGAACACGAGCACCTCCCCCTCGGCCTGCGACTTCTCGCCGGCGGGCTGCCCGGGCTGCGGTGCGGGCGCGTAGGTGGCCCGCCGCAGCAGGGACCGGATGCGCGCCACCAGCACGTACGTGTCCACGGGCTTGACCACGTAGTCGTCCGCTCCGGCCTCCAGACCGGCGACGACGTCGAGCCCGTCGCCCCGGGCCGACATCATCAAAACAGGCACCAGGCTGGTCTCCCGGACCCTGCGGCACAGCCCGATCCCGTCCAGTCCGGGCAGCATCACGTCCAGGATGAGCAGGTCGAAGCGCTCGTCCCGGAAGGCCTCCAGCCCTTCGAGCCCGTCGGCCGCGGCCTTCATCTCGTACCCGTAGCGCTCCAGGGCGACGGTGAAGGACCGGCGCATCAGGTCGTCGTCCTCGACCAGCAGCACGCGGACGGGGGGCGCGGAGGATCCGGCCGGGGCGGTGGAGGACACGGCGGACGACTCCTGTTCGTACGGACATGGACCGGGCGGGACTGCGGTCCCGGCGGCGCTCGCCACCACTCCCCCGTGGCGCGCCCGGCGACCCGAAACGACCATACGGCAGGCTGCCGCCGCGCCCCCTCGTACAACGGCCCGGCGCACGGTTTCGATGGACGACCAAGCGCTGTCCGATACCCGCCTGATACAACCCGGCGCGGAGCCGTTGTCAGTCGGAGTCAGCGGTCCGATCAGCGGTCCGATCAGCGGTCCGCTCCCAGCGACAGGTGAAGCGCCGGTCGGCGCTGCGGTAGCCGATCGTGACCGCGGAGGCTCGGGGCGGACGGACGATGTACGAGTGGCCCCAGTGCGTGAACGGCGCGGTGCGGTGGCTGCTGAGGGTCACGGAGGAGGACAGGGGCGCCTCGAAGTAGAGGTGCACGGCATTGGCCGGGGAGTCGCCGAAGGACACCGTCTGGCTGAAGTCGGCCTCCGGGGTGCTGCCCAGGTCGTATTCGATGAGCGTCCGGGCAGGTCCGGCCGAGGTCGCATCGGTCAGCTTCGCGGTGATGATCTGGCTGCCCAGCGCGTGTTCCGCCTCCGGCAGGACGGACGCGAACGACATCCCGCCCGGCTGCTCCCGGGTGAACGCTCCGATGACGCTCGCGCGCAACGCGTCCGCCTCCGGCGAGAGGACCGGCTCCGCCAGGACGCGCAGCCGTGACGGGATGAAGGCCCGAATGTCGGGGTACCGGCTGCGCAGGGCGTGGGTCAGCCCCACGATGTTCTCCTCGGGTCCGATGGATCCGATCGTCTCCGAGACGACGACGTCGGGGGGCGTGCCGATGTCGACCTGGACCGCGTTGCCCTGGACGACTTCGACGCGGTCGAGGTTCGAGGCCCGCAGGGCCTGCCGCGCGAAGGAAGCGGTGTCCTCCAGGTACTCGACCGCGACGACCGTCCCCGAGGTCAGCTGCGAGGCCATGGCCGCGAGGATGCCCGTACCCGTTCCGGCGTCGAGGACCCGGTCCCCGTCTGCGATCACCTCCGCCATGGCGTCGTGGAACGCGGTCAGCCGCGTGGCGTCGGCGAGCATGCGGGCGTGGTGGTGAGCCTCGAACATCAGACGTCTCTCTTGGTTGGTTGTTCAGTGGGGGCGCCCCGGTCCCCACCGGAGCGGACCGGGGGCGCCGTCAGCGAAAGACGGACAGCCTCTCCTGGACGGCGGGAACCGTGGGGTCGATCGAGTACGAGTACGCGTAGGCGTCCTGGGCGCGTCTGCGGTCTCCGCGGCTCTCGTGGATCCAGCCGAGGTGGAACGCGGCCGCGGCCACCGGATGTCCGCCGAGCGGGAGCATCTCCTCGTAGGCGTGGAGCGACTCGTCCAGCCGGCCCGAGGCCAGGAGCGCGTAGCCGTGGGCGGCCCAGGCGTGGGCGTCGTACGGAGCGATGCCCGGCATGCGGGACGTGGCGACCACGGCGCCCTCGGCGTCGTCCCTGCTCCGGCAGGCGCGCCCTTGGCACGCGAGGAGAGCGAGCACCTCTTCGTCCCACGCCAGTCGCCGCAGGCCGTCCTGCGGCCGCATGCCCATCGCGCCCAGGGCCGCCCGGTCCAGATAGGCGTGAGCGGCTTCCGGTTCCCCTCTCAGGACGGCGGTGTCGGCGAGCGACTGGAGGACCCTGCGCTCGACCCACCGGTGCTCCGGATCCACGTCGATCAGTCGCGTCAGCGCTTGCTCGGCCAGCCGGACGGTCTCGTACAGGGCCCCGGATCCCGCCTCACGGCTCGCTTCGAGCGGCATCGCGAAGCCCGCCAGTGTCAGACGGGTCAGGACGGACAGGCCGGGATCGGCCACCGCGCGAAGGGCCTGCGTCACCACGAGACCGGGCCTGGGGTGCAGCTGCAGGGTGACGGTCACCCGGGCGAGTGCGTGCTCCGGCCGGACGTCCCGGGGGAAGGCCGGGATGCCCGCCCGTACGTCGGTGATCCCGAGCAGCCCCGCCGCCTGCTCGGGATAGCCCAGCCGCAGCATCAGCGTGCCGGCCGTCTCGCGTTCGAGCGGGGTCAAGTCCTCGGAACGCTTGCACAGTTCGCTGATCCGCCACCACAGGCCGGTCGCCAGATCGGTCGGAAGGTGGTCGACCTCCGACCCCACCGCGTCCGCGCGGCCCCAACTGGCCGCGGTGAGGACGCGGAGCCGACGGGGCGGTATCTCGCTGAAGGCGGGAAGCGCCTCGACGTCGCGCCGTGCCAGATGCTCGGCGATGGCGTGGGTCGCGAGCGCGTGCTTCGGCGAACAGGAAACGGGCAGCGCCAGCCCCACGTACACGGGGCACACCGCCGGCACGTCCGCAGCGAGGAGCGATTCCAGGCGCCGCGTGAGGTCGCCAGAACTCTGCGGCGGTTCGTACGGTGGCGGCAGGTATCGCATGCTTTCCCGGTTCATAGGAGCCACGCCCGGCCCGAGTACCCCAGAGTCGCCCAGCGGAGTGATTAATCCCACCCGGGATCCGGAGCCTTGACGGAACCGGCGGCACCGGCGGTCGCGTGAGTTTCGTTGTCCGCTGAATTCGCAGCGGTGGGGCCGGTAGTTGTGAGGACCGTGACGAGTGCAATGAGCACGATTGCAGGCCCGGTAGCCTTGTGAAGAAGCTTCATCATTTCCCCCCTCATTCGCGGGCGGATACCCGCGATGGATGAGAGCTTCTCGCGACAGCTTCAGCCGTACAAGAGTTGAAGGTGCTCATGAAGTGACATTGCAGGAGGCTGAACATGAACGAAGCGTGTGAATCGGGCAATGAGTGCGATAACAGCGGTGCACTCTGCCAGCGGGGCGTCGAGTACTACATGGACGCCGTCCGCACCGGTCACGCCGATCAGTCTTCCGCGCCCGCCTGCCTCCTGCGGATGCAGCTCCTCCAGCCCGCCCCCGGCGCCGAGCGGACGCTGATGCCCATCCGCCCGTCCTACGCCCTCGCCATGCTCGTGCGTCCCATCGAGGAGGAGATCCACCAGCGCCAGGCGGTCACCCAGGGACTGCAGCGGGCCCTGGACCCGATCGAGGCCCTCTACAACGCCCAGCAGCGCCCCACGGCGGACCTGGTGATGCTGGAGGGCCTGCCGGCCATCAACGCCGCCATCGACGATGCCACCCAGCGGTGCACCACCGAGCTGCTGACGGCCCAGCCCGGCGGCGGCCGCTCCTCGGCGGTGCTGTCCGAGGCCCTGCAGCGCAGCCGTGCCCTGCTCGGCCGCGGGGTGCGGCTGCGGACGCTATACCAGCACACCGTGCGCTACAACCCGGCCACCATGGACTACATCCACCAGATCACCGACGCCGGCGCGTCGGCGCAGGTCCGGACCCTGGACGAGCTGTTCGAGCGGATGATCATCTTCGATCGCGAGGTGGCTTTCATCCCGGCCCGCAGCGACCGGCAGAGCGCTCTCGAAGTCCGCAACCAGGCTCTCATCGCCTTCCTCGTGGACGTCTACGAGCGCGCCTGGCAGCGCGGGACCCCCCTGACGTCCAGCAGCCGGAGCCGGGAGGAGCCCAGTGTGATCCCGGGCATCCGCCGGACCATCTGCCAGCTCCTGATCTCGGGTTACGTCGACGAGGCCATCGCCCGGCGGCTGGGCATGAGCGTGCGGACCTGCCGTTCGCACATCGCGAAGATCGCCGAGCAGCTGGGATCCACCAACCGGGCGCAGCTCGGCTATCTGCTGGCCACCTCGGACCTCCTGGGCGACTCCGGCGTCAAAGATCCAGAGTGACGTCGTAGGAGCCGAGCCACCTGTTGAGCCAGATCGCCATCTCCAGACTGCCCCGGTCGTAGGACCGGCTGGTCGCACCCTGCGGCCGGTCCAGGACCGCCCGCACCTTCTCCACGTCGAGCAGGGACCGCACCGGGGCGTTGCCGTCGCGCAGGATCTCGGCCATCTCGGTGCGCAGACCGCGCTCGTAGGCCGGGTCCTGAGTGGTCGGGTACGGGGTCTTGACGCGTTCCAGGATGGACGCGGGCAGCAGGTCGGCCGTGGCGGCGCGGAGCAGGCTCTTCTCCCGGCCGTCGAACGCCTTCATCGACCACGGGGTGTTGAAGACGTATTCGACCAGCCGGTGGTCGCAGAAGGGGACCCGGACCTCCAGCCCGACCGCCATGCTCATGCGGTCCTTGCGGTCCAGCAGCGTCTGTACGAAGCGGGTGAGGTTGAGATGGCTCATCTCCCTCATGCGGCGCTCGCCCGGGTCCTCGCCCGGCAGTACGGGGACTTCGCCGAGGGCCTCGTGATAGCGGGCCTGGCGGTATCCGGGAATGTCGAGCTTCTCCACCAGTCCCCGGTCGAGCAGTTGAAGTCCGCCGAAATAGCGGGCCGAACCCGACGTGAGCCAGGGAAAGGTGTCCGCCCGTACGGCCCCCGGATTGTGGAACCACCGGTATCCGCCGAAGAGTTCGTCTGCCGACTCCCCCGACAGTGCCACGGTGGTGTGCTGCTTCACCGCTTTGAACAGCAGGTAGAGCGACGGCCACATGTCACCCCAGTAGGCCGGCGGCAGGTCCGTGGCGCGCAGGACGGCCGCGCGTACGGCCGGGCTGAGCAACTCCGCGCTGTCCAGGATGATCTCGGTGTGGTCGGCGTCGACGTGCCGGGCCAGCTCGCGTGCGTAGGGGGCGTCGGCCGCGCCGCGTACCGCGTCGGGCTGGAACCCGGCGGCGGCTTCGGCGAAGTCGACGGAGAAGGACCTCAGCCGCTCCGATCCCAGCGTGCGGGCGGCGAGAGCCGTGATGGCGGACGAGTCCAGACCCCCGGAGAGCAGGGAGGACAGGGGGACGTCGGCCACCATCTGACGCTGGACGATGTCTTCCAGGAGCTCGCGGACCGTCCCGATCGTCGTACCGAGGTCGTCGGTGTGTTCGCGGGCTTCCAGAGCCCAGTAGCGGAGCTTGACCAGGCCCTTGCGGCTCACCCGCACGATGTGCCCGGGCCTCACCTCGTACATGCCCGAATAGACGGCCGCCTCCGGCGTCTTCACCATGTCGAGGACTTCGCGCAGTCCCTCGGAATTCACGCGGGCGGACACCGTCGGGTGGGCCAGTATGGCTTTCGGTTCGGACCCGAAGAGCACACCGTCGGGGGTGGGGAAGTAATACAGGGGCTTGACGCCCATGCGGTCGCGTACGAGCGTCAGTTCCTCGCTGCGGCCGTCCCAGATCGCCAGCGCGAACATGCCGTTCAGGCGTTCGGCGAAGGACGGGCCCCATTGGAGATAGGCGCGGAGCACCACTTCGGTGTCGCTGCGCGTGCGGAACGCGTGCCCGTGCCCGACCAGTTCGGTCCGGAGCTCGGAGAAGTTGTAGACCTCTCCGCAGAACGTGAGCGTCACGCGCTCACGGCCGCGGTCATCGTCCGTCATCGGCTGACGGCCACCCTCAAGGTCGACGATGGCGAGCCGGCGGTGCCCCAGAGCCACGTGCGGGGCCGTCCACATCCCCTCCGCGTCCGGGCCGCGGCAAGCCAGCGTGTCCGTCATGTTCCGGATCTCTTCGTGCCGTGCCGACACGTCGTGTCCGAAGTCCACCCACCCGGCGATTCCGCACATGTCCCTGACCCCCCTCTCTCTTTTACGCCTTGCTCAGAAGAGCTTCGTTGACCACCTTCACCAGGGTCCCTGGGGTCGCGGCCGTGTAGACGATGTCGTACGAAAGCTCGACTCCGCATTCACTCTCTATGCGCGTGAGCGTGTTGAAGAGCGACAGCGAGTCGTAGCCGAGGCTTTCGAAATCCTCGTCCGCTATGTCCGCGCCCAACTCAATTTCGGTCCAGACGTCTTGATCGGCGCATTCCCGCAGGATGCGCACCAGGTCATCGAGAGTGAATTCCTTCACTTTCATCCTCCTTCATCGAACGGGAGCCGGAAGTCCCTTCCGGATCTGCTGCCTCTTTTTTCACCTGGGCGAGGCGCTTGTTGTTCAGCACGGGCAGGACCGCCAGGGCCGTGACCGCCATGGCGGTACCACCGACGTAGAAGGCGGCGGGGATCCCGAAGAACTTGGCCACCAGGCCGCCCACGATCCCTCCGACCGTGAAGGCGCCGACGGCGACGGACCGGTAGGCCGCGGTGACGCGGCCCATCAGCTCGTTCGGCACGATCTGCTGGCGCAGGGTGACGACCTGGATGGTCTGGATCAGGACGACGAAGCCGTCCAGCGCCATGAAGGCGACGGTGACCGCCGGGCTGATCGCCAGTCCCATGCCGATGGTGGATCCGGCCGACAACAGGTTCGTCACCAGGATCAACGTGCCGAGCGGCATCCGCTCACCCACCTTGCCGGCCACAAGGCCGCCCACGACCGCACCGATGGCACTGGCCGCGAGCAGTACGCCGTACCAGCTCGACGTCACACCCAGTACGTCCGTGGCGAGGAGTACGAGGATGCCGTAGGTGGCGGCGCTGACGGCGTTGCCCATCGCCGCGATGACGCTCAGCGAGCGCAGCGTCGGCGACGACCAGTACCACCGCGCGCCGACGGCGATGTCCGCGGCGATGCCCTTCACCGTCAGGGGCTCCGCGGACACGGGCTCCGCGGACGGCTCCTGCCGGTGGCGGGTGGCCGAGGGGATCAGCGCCAGCAGGCCGACGGCGGCCAGATAGCCGCCGGCTCCGAGCACGAACGGGGCCGCGGCCGCGGAGGCGAACAGGAATCCGCCCACCGGCGGTCCGACGAACTCGTTGCAGACGACGAAGGTGGTCTGCAGCCGTCCGTTGGCCCGGCCCAGGTCGTCCGGGTCCACCAGGGTCGGAAGCCACGCGGACGACGAACTGTCGTAGAGCGTCTCGGCCGTCCCGATGGCGAAGAAGACCGCGTAGAGCAGCGGCATGGAGACGGCGTCGCCCAGGACCGCCAGCGCGAGGGTCGCGAACCCGGCGACGCGGATCCAATTCGCCGCCTGTGCGACACGTTTGCGGTCCAGCCGGTCCGCGAGGGCTCCGGACAGGAAGGCCAGGACCAGCCACGGGGCCCTCTGCGCCACGGTGATGCCGGCGATCAGCGCCGGGTCGTGGGTCACGGTGGCCGCGAGCAGCGGCGCCGCGGCCAGGCTCACCCCGTCCGCGAGGTTCGACGTGGCGGTGGCTGCCCACAGCTTCTGGAAGGGCCGTCCGCTGGGTGTGGGGTCCATCGTCAGTTCTCCTTGGATGAGGCTTCGTGGGCCACGGCTTCGGACAGCGCGGCCACGGCACGGGACTCGGCGAGCGGCATGGTCCAGGCGCGCTCGACGAGCTCGCCGCTCTCGCCGTGCCGGCCGTCCTCGCCGCTCACCACACGATTGAACTCGTCCACCATCAGGCGGTAGGCGTTGACGTCGGAGTACTCCGACACCGCCTTCCGGCCGGACCTGTGGCGGTGGACCAGGTGCACGGTGTCCCGGGCCACCGCGGAGAACGGCCAGTCGGGCAGCGACAGCTGCTCCCCGGCTCCGCGCAGGTCGAGGACCTCATGCGGCCGCTCCGCCGTGAACGACACGTGGACCTCGGCCGTCGCGCCGTTGTCCCATGCCAGTGACGCCGTGGTGCTCGTGTCGACTCCGGTCGGGCCGGTGGTCATGGCGCTCGATACGATCCGGGGCGCCTGCCAGCCGTTCAGGGCCAGTACCGCGCTCAGAACGTAGCCCCCCAGGTCGTAGAGCGCGCCGCCGCCCCTCGCCGGGTCCCACCGGTAGTTCGCGTGGTCCGTGCGGTGCACGGCGAACGTCGCTTCGGTGTGCGCTCCGGGGCCGAAGGACGCGGCGATGCGCTCGGCCGCACGCATCCGTGGGTGCCACCGGTACCACATGGCCTCCGATACGGTGCGCCCGGTGCGGTCCGCGGCTTCCGCGAGCCGGTCCACCTGCGCGGCCGACAGTGCGAGCGGCTTCTCGCACAGCACGTGCTTGCCCGCTTCGAGCGCCTTGACGCACCAGGCCAGATGGCTCTCGTTGCTCAGGCTGATGTAGACGACGTCCACGGCGTCGTCCGCCAGCACGTCCTCGTAGTCGGTGCTCTGCTTCTGCGGGGAGAGCGCCTCGGCCCGCCGCCGGTCCCTGGCGGCCGCGATGCGCAGGGTGCCCAGCCGGGACTGGTGCACGGCCGGCGCCATGGCGGCCCTGGCCGCAAGGCCGGCCCCGATGAATCCCCAGTTCAGCACGGGTGTTCCACCCGGGTACCGGGCGGGAGGAGAGCTCCCGTCAGGCGGCGGGCGCCGGCCTCGGCGGCAGCGGCGGGGTTGCGGCGACGGATCTCCTCACGCAGGAGTGCCATCCCCTCCAGGACACCGCAGTGGGCCAGTACGCCCGCGTCGAGCGCCGCGAGACCGATGTGGCGGGAGAGCCGCAGCACGGTCTGCTTCGCCGCCTCGTCGTCCGCCGCCACCAGATTGAGCGCCCCGGTCCCGTCCGAGGCGAGGTCCTCCGCGGTGCAGGTGCTGAAGGCCTTGACCAGACGCGCGTAGGGGATGCGCCGCGCGATTTCGACCGCTCCGCTGGTGTCGGGGGGCAGGACGATGCCGTCACCCTCTTCGGTCAGCGGGTTCGTCGCGTCCACGACGATCCGGCCCTCGGCGAACCCGGGGAACCTCTCCGCCAGGTTCACCGCGGCCTGGAAGGGAAGCGCGAGCACCACGATGTCCGCCCCGTCGAGCGCTTCGAGCGTCGGCCTCACGGCCCCCCGCTCCAGCAGGGGGCCCGGCAGACCGGGCGTCTCGGCGTCGGCGCGGCGGGTCGCGACCCGCGTGCTGACCGCGTGGTCCATCAGCCGCAGGGCGAGGGCCGTTCCGAAACGGCCGGCGCCCAGCACGCACACCGAACCGAAGTCGTCGTCAGTCACGTGATCCCCCGAGCGTGCGGCAAGCGAAGGCGTGGGCGCTCTTCAGCAGGTCGAAGCAGACATCGGACTCCTCGCCGTCCCTGGGTGCGAACAGCAGGACGGTGCCCCGGGGCAGCCGGTCGCCGGCGAGCGGGTGGTACTCGCCCCATCCCGCCTCGACGACCGCGGCCGCCTCGGCCGCCGGCAGGCTGACGTGCCACGAGCCGTCGTACGAAGGGTGGGCGTGCGCGAACTCCAGCGGCCGGCCGTCCTGCCCCGCGTGGGTGAGGTGCAGGCCGACGGCGCCCGGTACGGACACCCTGGTGGCGGACACCTCGACGCCGGCGAGCTCCTCGCACCGGCGCAGGAGCCGCCTCTGTACGTAGTAGGGGGAGCTCTGGGTGAGCTGCTGGTGCGGCACGGTGGCGCTGGTGACGGGCCGCGGCCCCGAGCGTTCGGGCAGTCTCATCACAGGTGCTCCGCATCGGTCGGTGTCGGCTGGTACCCGCGGTCGGCCGGGCCGAGGTGGTCCACGACGGCGTCGACGTTGGCCTGCACGTGGCGGGCCGATCCCGATCCGGGGATCGGCATCACGTGGTCGCCTAGGTCGAGCAGCACGCCCAGCGCCACCTGGGCGGCGGGAACGCCCTTGCGTTCGGCCGCTCGCACCACCCTGGGCTCGTTCAGCAGGGCGCCTTCGGCGAAGGGCTGGTAGGCCATGACGGTGATGCCACGGTCCTTGCAGTACGCCACCAGGCGCAGGTCGTCCGGGGTGATGCGCAGGGCGTGCAGATGGTTCTGCACGCTGGCGATCGGTCCTTCGCGCTCGGCCCGCTGCAGCTGCTCCAGCGTCACGTTGCACAGGCCGATATGACGGGCCAGGCCACGGCGCCGTACCTCCTGCAGGGCACCGACCTGGTCCTCCAGCGGGACCCGGGTGGAGGGATGGTGCAGCTGCAGCACGTCGACGGCTTCGAGCCTCAGCCTGCGCAGACTGCCTTCGGCCGCCCGGGCCAGGTCCTGCGGCCGGGCCTCGACGGACCAGCCCGCGGACGCGTCGCGCACCACGCCCACCTTGGTGGCGACGAGCGGCCGGGAGTCCCGCCGGCTCAGCGCCTCTCCGATGATGCGCTCGGACCAGTACGGGCCGTAGCAGTCGGCGGTGTCGATGACGGCCACCCCGAGGTCACAGGCGAGGTGGACGACCCGGTGGCTCTCGTCCTCGTCCCGCGGCGGGCCGAAGGAATCGGGTCCGGCCAGGCGGTTGCCGCCCAGGCCCAGTCGCAGGGGTCCCCACGAAAGGGCCCGCTCCGGCGCGGGCGCGTTCTCGACGGCGCCCTCTGTGCGTGTGCTCATGCGGCGACGACCTCCAGCCGGTCGAGGCCCCTGCCCAGGAAGCGGCCCGACCAGCGCAGCGGCTGCTCCACGTGGAGGGACAGCAGGGGGAGGCGGTCGAGGACCGCGCGCAGCATCGCCTCCAGCTCGACGCGGGCCAGTGAGGCGCCCACGCAGTAGTGCGGGCCCTGGGAGAAGGCGAGGTGGGGATTGGAGGCGCGGTCGAGGCGGTAGGCGTCCGGATCGTCGAACACCCGCGGGTCCCGGTTGCACAGCCCCAGGAGGACGGCGACCTGGGCCTCGGCCGGTATGACCGTGTCCCCCACGACGGTGGCCGCGGTCGTCTTGCGCATCACCACGTGCGCCGGGCTGTGCAGCCGCAGGAGCTCCTCGATCGCGGGCGCGACCAGCGCCTCGTCGGCTACCAGCCGCTCGAACCGGTCACGGCGCCACAGCAGCGACAGGAGCATGTTCCCGAAGAAGTTCGCGCTCGTCTCGAAGCCCGCGACGACCAGCAGAATGCAGGTGGCGAGGAGTTCGTCGTCGTCGATGCCCGCGGCGAGGGCCCGCTCGGCCATGATCGGCAGCAGGCCCGAGCCCCCGGGGGTCGTGCGGTGGGCCGACAGCTGTTCCCGGAAGAAGGCCAGGATCTCGTCGGCGCTGCGGTTGAACTGCTCGTCGCTGGTGTGCTGGGACAGGGAGACGGCCCACTGGCCGAGGAAGGCACCTTCGACCGGGGACACGCCCAGCAGGCGGCAGATGGCCTCCGAGGCGACCGGGTAGGCCACCGTCGCCATGATGTCGGCCTGCGGGCCCCCGGCCGCGGCGGCCTCGCCCAGCCGGTCCAGACGATCACAGGTCGCCCGGCGGATGCCGGCCTTCAGCTCCGCCAGGCGGGCGGGGGTGAAGCAGTCGCCGACCATGCGCCGCAACCGCATGTGCTGCTGGGCGTCCTTGAACATGAAGAAGCGCGAGGAGACCTGGTCCCAGATGCCGGAGCCGGGGTTTCTGGTCATGCTGCTGACGGTGCGGTCCCTCAGGAGCTGCACGGCCTCCGGATGGCCGAGGACCAGCCAGAGTCCTTCACCGGTCTGCTGGACGGACCTGCTGCGGTCGATCTTGCTGTAGAAGCGTGCCGCGACCTCGTCCTGGGGGTCCTGTCCTACGTGGTCGATCACCATGTGGAGGTCATCTCCTCTCCTGTACGGGTGGCGGCGGTGGCGGGGGCGGTAGCGGGGGCGGCGGTGCGCAGCCGGGTGACGAGCTGCTCCGGGTGATCGGCCATGAGGCTCGACGCCGCGGCGTACACGAACTGGTAGCCGACCGTGCTGCCGTAGGTGTCCCGGAGGTAGAGCATGTCCAACGTGTCCGGAGGCGGCGCGCAGAGCCCCATCTCGGCGGCCTCCGTCAGGAAGTAGAAGTGGTTCAGCCAGGCTTCGGTGTCGCAGTACGAGGCCCACAGCCGCCGCTTCTCGCCGCACTCCGGGAGTGCGGCGAGGTACCTGTCGAACCCCACCCGCCCGAGGGCCAGCGCCGCAGCTTCGGATTCGACGTAGTGCGCGATGCCCTCGGTCGGCCCCGGCCCGGGGTCGGCCTCGTAGAGGAAGTGCCCCACCTCGTGGAGGAGCACCGCGAGGGACGATGTGGTGCCGTCGTCGGTGGCCAGGATGCGAAAGCCGGTGGCCGTCTTGGCGGTCCGGCCGGCCGGCCCGCCGCCCGGTGGGCTGCTGACCGTGGCCAGTGCCGCCTCGTCGGGGAGCGAGAGCTCCTTCAGCACGGCCCGGGCCGCCTCGACCGCGCTGCTGCGCAACGGAATGCTCCGAAGCCAGGCGTGCTCGATCAGCGGCACGGCGTGGTCGGCGTACCTCTGCAGCAGCGGGGGAGCCAGCGTGGCCATGGCGGCACGGCTCCGGTCGATCTGGGCGCCGTAGAGCTCCCGCAGGTCGTCGGAGAGCGGGTGCAGCTCCACCGCACGACGGCGCTCCGCCCACAGCTCCGCGAGCTGTCCGGGGTTTCTGCGCAACGTCCGGGCAGCCTCTACGTAGCTGCTCTGGAAGAGGTCCCAGCCGGCCTGGATCCTGCTCAGCACGAGGAGTTCTGGCACCGAAGTCACCGATCTTTCCTAGGATCCGGAGGTCGAGGAGCGGCTGAGCCTGTACAGGCGGGAGCCGTCGCTGAACCGCATGCGGTCTCCGTCGATCACGCACCGGGGGTACTGCTCCCCGGAGACCGTGTAGACGTGCGGGGCCGTCCTGCGCAGCTCCAGCTCGAACCCGCTCTGCGTGCGCACCGTGGCGATGTCCCGCGCCACCTCGGCCGCGAGGGAGTCGCCGGCGTAGCTCCCGGCGTCCTCGGTACGGCTGTCCGCCGTCGCGCTCTGCGGCGCGAGCCCACTGCCCGGGGACGGGACCGGGGTGCCCACGGACGTGGTGGCGAGCGCCTGCTTGACCACCGTGCGCAGCTCGGGCGGAGTGACCGCGGCCGTCGCCATCGCGACGATGTGTACGTCGTCCTCGGGGTAGCTCGCGAACTCGGTGGTGAATCCGGCGCTGGCCCCTTGGTGGTGGTAGTAGGTCCGTCCTTCTTTGTCTTCGTCGACCAGGGCGGACATCGCCATCTTGGGGTGGAGATGGCGGGAGAGCAGTTCTCCGCGGATCCGACGGCCCAACGGGCCGGCCGGGTCGTCACCGCGCAGGTGGGCCGCGACGTCGACGAGCAGGGTCATGAGGTCCTTCGGACGCGCCCACAGGCCCCCGGCACAGGTCTCGGGGTAGTGGAGCGAGCCGTACGGAACGGGGATCGAGGGGTGGATGAATCCCTCGGCCAGGAGGGGGTGCACCGGCCCTGCGAGCGCATCGGCCAGCACGGCCACCCCGGGTGACATGGCACGGAGCGCGTCCGGGAGGAGTCCGGCGAGGTCATGCCGGTGTTCGAGTTCCGTCTGAAGCAGCGCGAAAGCGCCGCTGCAATAGGCGACACGGCCCGTCGGTATCCCGGTGAAGGCGAGCGCCGGCGACCGGCCCTTTCCGGCGATGATGTCGGCCAGGGCCGGAATCGTCTCGTCGCGCGCGTATCCGGGAACGCTGCGTACGTTGAGACCCGTCACGTGGTGGAGGACCTGGCGGGGTGTGAGGGAAACCCTTCGCCCCAGATAGCGGGGAATCAAGGGGTCGGCGCACCGCATCGGCTCGTCCAGACTCAGCTCGCCCTGCTGCTCCAGGACGAGGCACGCCACCGCGGTGAGGAACTTCGAGATCGAACCCAGCTGGTAATACTGCTCCGCGGGCTTCGCACCGGCGTGCTCCGTACCCCATTCGACCAGGGTTTCGCGTCCCTTGTCGACGAGAAGCAGCACGATGTTCCCGCTGGTGCCCGCCTCCACGATCGCCTGGTCGATCGCGTCCTGAATCATCGATTGCGGTGTCACTGAATCACGAATCCGAGCTGAGAGTTGAGGGCCGGAGGGGCGGAATTCCTAGGAGGCGCCCGCATCCGATACGAAGAAGCCGACGACGGCCGTCCTGGGCTGGTCTCCCGCGCTGGGCGTCACCGGCGCGACCCGGTGGTGGACCCGGGAGGTGAGAAGGACCAGACGGTTGGGGCGGGCGGAGACGAAGATGCCGTGCCCGATGTCGTTCCGGTACCGCTCGGCACGGTCGTCGAGCAGGAAATCAGGACCCAGGTCGCCGTTGACCTCCCGGGGCCCGGCATCGGAGTTCCCGGTCCGGTTCCGGCCGTCCGCTTCGTCCTCGGCCAGGACGAGCAGCTCGCCGCCCCAGGTGGAACCCCAGCGCGGATGCCCGTAGAAGACATAGGCACCCAGCAGGCTCTCGGCGTCGTTGTGCCAGTTCAGAGCCGCTCCCACCCCCGACAGCACGGTGCGGCCGGTGACGGTGGACCCTTTGCCGGTGATCCCCTGCGGATAACTGTCCTGGAGTGCTTCGTCCGGCCGGGCGATGCGTTCGACGAGCTCTGCGACCCGGCTCATCCCCGGGGGCGTGGAGTCCACCCGTCCTCGGGTGGCCAGCTCGCTCTGCAGGACCGGAGCCGATGACAGCCCATAGGCCTTGACCCATTCCTTGGCATGCATGGGGCGGTAGGGCAGGAACTGCAGTGAGGTCGCCAGCGACGCGAATTCGGCCTCGCCGAGAAAGTCATCCACCACCGTGAGGTGGGGATTTCTAATGGTGATCTTCATGGGAGACGTCCTCCTGCCATGCCTGCAATGCCGTCGCGAGGTCGCGCTTCAGAGGCGGGGCGGGCCGGCGGCCCGAAGGGCACGCCGACCCGCCCCTCGTCCCTGATTTAGACCAGGTCGAGGACATCCGCGGGAACAACGGCGAGGTTGCGCGGCCACGCCAGCATCTCGATGTCCTCGAGCACCGACTTCTCCTCGACGATCTCGATGTTCTTGGTGTCCTGAGCGTCCATGATTTTTCCTTTCACACGGGGAGCGGACTCCCCTGTCCATATGAATCGGCAAGAGCGCGAGTTCGAAAGTCACCTGAAGGTTTTCACCGTCAGTCCGAAGCACCGGCCTGCTTGCTGACACAAGAATTGCCGCAAGATCGACGGCGCGACAACGAGAGCAACGGGACAGGATGTGACCTTGCAGGAACATGAGGGGAACAGACCCCGCCGAACGGGACATTGCTCGTCAACCGGGGCCGTTCAGCCTCCTGCAATGCCACTTCATGAGCTCCTTCACCTCTTGTGCCGGCTGAAGCCGCCGGGGGAAGCTCGCAGGCGAATCACGGAGGAATCATGGAATACACGAGAGACCTCTCGGGCGCGATGGAGGACGTCATCTCCACGGTGGTGTCCGGCGACTTCCTGTCGCAGGTCTACCACCGCGAACACCGCGTGTTCCCCGGTGCCGCGGAGAAGATCAGGGACGTCTTCGGCTGGGACGACCTGAACCAGCTCCTGGAGACGCATCCGCTCAGATCGCCGCAGATGCGGTTGTCGCGCGACGGCAAGCAGCTGGCCGAGGCCGCCTATATGGAGGCGCGAACCTCCCGGCGCGGCCGCCGACGCGTCCGCATCGACCCGGTGAAGCTGCGCGCGGCGCTCAGCGCGGGCCACACGCTCTCGATGAGGTACCTGGACGAGATCCACCCCGGGGTGTCACAGCTCTCCGAGGCCTTCGAACGCAGGCTGCTGAGCGACTTCGAATTCAACCTCTACGCCTCCTGGGCGCCCACCGGCAGCTTCAACACCCACTGGGACGACCACGACGTGTTCGTCGTCCAGCTCCAGGGCAAGAAGCGGTGGCGCATCTTCGGGCGCAACGAATTCTCCATGCATCCGGCGGACTCGGCCATGGGCACGCCGCCCGCCGAGGTCGTCGACGACTTGGTGCTCTCCCCCGGCGACGTGCTCTTCCTGCCGCGGGGCTTCTGGCACGACCCGGTGACCGAGGAGGGCCCGTCCCTCCACATCACCGGCTCGATCCCCTGCACCACCGGCCTGGACCTGGCCCGCTGGCTGCTGGACGAGCTCCGTGAGGACGAGGCGATGTGCGCCGAACTGCTGCGCTTCGGCCGGCCGGAGGAGCCGCAGGAGGTACTGCGGAAGGTGCGCGAGCGGCTGCACGGGGCGTTCGCGGAGGAGGATCTGCTGCAGCGGTTCTTCGCCGCCCGGGACGGCGCCCGGTTCGGGAGGTTCCGGCTCGGGCTGCCGGACGTCGGGCCCGCGCCCGCCGCGTAGGACGTCCCGCACCGTCGGAGGGTGCGGGCAGCGAGAAACCCCGGCCGGGGTACGGCCGGGGTTTCTTCGTCGGGTGGGTCAGCGCTGGAGGGTGAGGACGGCCGGGCGGTAGGGGAGTTGGTCGTAGGGGCCGCCTGCCGTGGGGGGCTTGCCCTGGTAGAGGAACTGCAGGTGGCAGGGGTCGATGGTCATCGTCTGGTCGGGGTTGCTGCGGATCAGGTCACCGTGGCTGATGTCGTTGGTCCAGGTGGCACCGCTGTTGGCCTTGCCCGCGAAGGGGTTGCCCTCGCTCGTGGCCTGCGGGGTCCACGTACCGCTCAGGCTGGAGGCCGTGAACGAGCGGAAGTAGCGGCCGCCGGCCCCCTTCGCCTCCACGATCATGAGGTACTGGTTCTGGCCCTGGACCTTGTAGACCTGCGGCGCCTCGAACAGGTTGTTCTCCGAGTCGCTCATGACCGTCGTGTACGAGGAGCCGAAGTTGCCCGGGAAGTTCCCGATCGGCATGCTCGCCCGGTAGATCTTGCCGTTGTCACCGGCGAAGAACAGGTACATGTTCTGGCCGTCCGCGATCAGGGTCTGGTCGATCGGGCCCGTGGGCGAGTCCGGAAGGCTGCCGGTGAACAGCGGCTGCGGCGCGGACCAGCCGTTGGGGTTGGCGGGGTCGCTGGACGTGCGGTAGATGAAGGGCCACGCACCCCACTGGTAGGCCAGCACCCAGATCTTCTTCGGCGCGAAGTAGAACAGCGTGGGCGCCACCGCGGGCTGGCTCATCCCGCTCTGGCCGGCCGAGGCCATCTCCGGCCAGTTCGTGAAGGGGCTGAACGTCATCGAGCCGTACTTCGATCCCGCCGAGTTCGTCGCGTAGACGAGGTGCTTGCCGTTGTACGTCACGTGGGTGAAGTCCTTCAGCGAGCCCCACCCGTTCGCCGGCTGCGCCAGCGCGCCCGTCGACGTCCACCGGTACGTCGAAGGGAGGGCGCACGTGCCGCCCGTCGGCGGCGGCGTGGTCGGGGCCGGGGTCGTCGCCCTGGACAGGCCGGACCACTTCTGGTTGGCGCCGGACCAGCACGAGTACAGCTGGATCCTGGTCTGGTTGGCGGTGGCCGCGCCGACGGCGTCGAGGCACAGCCCGGACTGGACGCCGGCGATCGTGCCGTCGGCGTTGACGTTCCACTGCTGGCCGGCGCCGCCGTCGCAGTCACCGATGACGACCGCGGTGCCGTTGACGGTGCCCTTGCCCTTGGCCTCCAGGCACTTGTCGCCGTAGACCCTCAGCTGCTTGCCGGAGGTGTGGGTCCAGCGCTGGTTGGCCTGTCCGTTGCAGTCCCACAGCTGCACCTGGGTGCCGTTGGCCTTGCTGAAGCCGTTGACGTCGATGCAGCGGCCGGAGCCGGCGCCCCTGATCTCCCCCGTACCGGCCCCGCCGGAGGGGGTACCGGGAGCGGACTTGAAGGCGTTCACGACGGCGGTGTGGGCGGGCTTGGGGTTGCCGCTCCCATCGAACAGCAGGGGGCTCTCAGCGCTGCGCCACGAGTCGCTGTCGCGCACGCCCCACACCGTGATGCCCGTGCAACGGGCCACGGACAGGCATGCCTTGACCGTGTTGGCGTAGTGGGTGGGCGACGCCTGGGCGATGTCCAGCTCGGTGATCTGGACGTCGACGCCGAGGGCGGCGAAGTTCGAGAGGGTGGTCTGGAAGCCGGCCGGCGGGCCGCCGGCGCCGAAGTGGCTCTGGAAGCCGACGCAGTCGATCGGCACGCCGCGGGACGTGAAGTCCTTGACCATGGCGTAGACGCCCTGGGTCTTGGCGTCCGACCAGTTCTCGATGTTGTAGTCGTTGTAGCAGAGCTTGGCCGAGGAGTCGGCCGCCCGGGCGGTGCGGAACGCCTCCTCGATGAAGCCGTTGCCCAGCACGTTCTGGAACACCGAGCTGCGGTGCTGGGTGGAGCCGTCCGCGAAGGCCTCGTTGACCACGTCCCAGGCGTAGATCTTGCCCTTGTAGTGGCTCATCAGGGTGGTGATGTGGTGGTTCATCACGCTGCGCAGCGTGTTCGCGTCACCGATGGAGCTGACCCAGGACGGGAGCTGCGAGTGCCAGACCGGGGTGTGGCCGCGCAGGCGCTGGCCGTGCGCCGCGGCGCGGTTGACGATCTGGTCGGCGGGCCCGAAGGTGAAGTGGCCGCGGGACGGTTCGACGGCGTCCCACTTCATCTCGTTCTCCGGCGTGACCATATTGAACTCCCGGTCCGCGATCGCGGTGTACCGCGAGTCCCCGAGCCGGCCGGCGGCCAGGGCGGTGCCGAAGTACCGGCCCGAGGGGGCCGCCTGCGTACCGAGGCTCGCGGCTCCGGCGGAGCTGGGCAGGAGCGTCACGACACCGGCGACCAGCGCCGCGGCCGACAGTCCTGCCGTCCATGTCCTACGGCTGCGGCCGAGCCGGTGCAGGCCCTTCATGATTCTCCTCGGGGGTCGCGGGCCGGGGCATGGGGCCGCTCCTGCGTACCGGTCGCCCGGGGGTCATGGATGTGTCGCGTCATTGAAGGGCTTTCTTCCGGGGATGCGTCGACGGGGGAACTCCCCCGCGCAAGGGGAGGCCGCCGGGCGGCCGGCCGCGTAACGGAAAAGGAGCGCCGCCCGGCCGATGGGCCCCGTGATGCATCTCGCGCGCCAAAAGTGTTACGCCGAGCCCCGCTAGCCAGCCCGCCCGCGACCCCGCCCCGCGCTCCGGCCCCCCTCTCTCAGGGAGCGGTGGCCCAGGCCCTGCGCACGAGGAAGGAGGCCTGGCCGGCGAAGGCCGGGGTGCCGTCGGAGCCGTCGAGCCGGATGCCGCCGTCGCGGTGGCGCAGGACCGAGCCGGGGTAGTTGTGCGCGTGCAGGGTGACCGACCCGGCGACCGAACCGGGCCGCGGACAGAAGGTGGCGTCTTCACGGAACAGCTCGCTGCCGTCGTCGGCGCTCAGCCGGAGCCTCAGGTCACGATGGCGCAGGAAGCGGCCGTCGGCGGCGCGGAAGGTGACGCACCGGGTGTCGGCCAGCCCGCGGACGACCGTGAACGTGGCCCGCTGCCGTGTCTGCGCGCTGCTGGACGCGGAGGCCCGGCCGAGCGTCGCGAAGTCGTCGGCGTACGTGAGGTACAGGGCTGGCTCGTCCACCGACTCCAGCGACTGGGCGCCCAGCGGAACCGTGATCGCTGCGTCGGACGGACTCACCGCGGACGGGGCGGCCGACGGCGTCGAGGACGGCGGGACGGAGCTCGACGACCCCGGTACCGGTCCGCCGGCCGTCGGAGCGGCGCTGACGCCGGGGGCCTGACGCGCCGGTTCGGGCCAGGTCGCGTAGAGGGCGGTCCCGGCGATCCCCGCGATGAGAGCCGCGCCGGTGGCGAGGCTGACCAGCGGATGCGCGGTCACCGCCGGGAGCTTGCCGATCAGCAGCCCGGGCACCGCGCCGCCACCTCCCGTCGCCGTGCCGGCGGCGATCTGCGCCGTGGCCAGCCCGGCTGCGCTCGCGGCCGTGCCCGACAGCAGGCCCTTGGCGGTCAGCGCGGCGACGAGTCCGGCCGGTACGGCCAGCGGCGCCAGGCTCAGGAGCAGCCGCTCGGCCGCGATCCGCCCGGACGCAGTCGACGCCGACGCCGCCGTCGCAGTCGTCATCCCGGTGCAGACCGCGCAACCCCGGGTGTGCCGGGCGATCCGCTTGCGCCACACCGAGGAACGCCGTCCGTCCCAGCGGGCGACGGTCTCGTCCAGCTCCCGGCAGCGCGGGTCGGCGCCCAGCGCGGCGGTGATCGTCCGGCTCACCTCCAGCTGCTCGCGCATGCGTTGCACCCGTACCCCGGCGTGGGCGACGGTGAGCCCCATCGCGGCGGCCACCTCCTCACGGCTCAGCGATCCGGCGCACTCCTGCCACCACAGCGACAGCAGCACCCGGTGGTCCGGGTCGAGCCACCGGGCGGCCTCGACGACCTGGCGGCGCTCGTCCGACACGTGCAGACGCAGGATCGTCACGTCTTCGACCTCGGCGTCGGCGTCCGGTATCCGCAGGGCCTCGTCGATGACCGTGGTCCGGTCGGTGAGGGCACGCCGGCGGGTCCGGTGGTCGGTGATCTGGCGGAGCGCGATCGACACCAGCCAGGACCGGAAGCTCTCCGGGGCGCGCAGGGCGGGCAGGTCGCGCACCACGCGCAGCAGGGTCTCCTGGACGACGTCGTCGACGTCGGCATGTCCGCTCAGCGCCCGCCCGACGATGTTGTACAGCAACGGCAGGTACGCGGCGATCAGTTCCTCGCGCGCCCGGTCGTCCCCGGTCTGCGCCGCGACGACCAGCGCCGTGTGGTCCGCATCCATGAGCCCCATTCCCACCTCCCTGGGGAGCGGGCCGCCGAGTACGGCACCGCACCTTGGCGTCGGCAAGGGTATGCGGCCGCGGCCCGTGCCCCGGATCAACCGGCCCCGCGGAGAACTTTCCCGGCGCACGGCAACCCTTTGCGGGCCCTGTGACCACAAGGAGTCGGATCCGGCCGCTCCGGTGGCCGGATCCGCCTTCCCTCCGGTGGCTTGCAAGGAGAACACCCCCCATGAAGAACCCCACGAACGGCGGGCGCCGCGGGCGTCACCGCCGTCGCTGGACCGCGACCGGCCTGCTGCTCGGCGTCCCCGCCGTCCTCGTCCCGTACCTGCTGTTCGTCCAGGAGGACTCGCAGGCCGCGACGGTCGACGGCAACGCCTACTACCGGCTGGTCTCCGTACGCAGCGGCAAGGCGCTCGACGTCAACGCGTTCTCCACCGCCGACGGCACCCGCATCCAGCAGTGGACCGACCAGGGCACCGCCAACCAGCAGTGGAGGCTGCGGCCCACCAAGGACGGCTACTACGAGCTGGTGAACCGCAACAGCGGCAAGGTGCTGGGCATAGCGGGCGATTCGACGGCCCAGGCGGCCGCCGCCGAGCAGCAGACCGACAGCTCCGCCACCTCCCAGGAGTGGCGGATCGACGACGTGAGCGGTTCCGGCGCCGTCACTTTCACCTCCCGCCGGAGCGGCCAGGTCCTGGACGTCTCCGGAGGCTCCACGGCCGAGGGCGCGGGAGTCATCCAGTACCCCGGCAGGGGCAGCACCAACCAGCAGTGGAAGCTGGTGAAGACGGCCGCGCCCACCGGACCCGGGACCGGGACCGGGACCGCGGCCGGACCGTACGTGTGGAAGAACGCCCAGGTCGTGGGCGGCGGTTACGTCACCGGCCTGGTGTTCAACCCGCGCGAGAAGGGCCTGCTGTACGCGCGCACCGACATGGGCGGCGCCTACCGCTGGGACCCGGCGGCCGAGCAGTGGATCCCGCTGACCGACTGGCTCGGCGAGAAGGACTGGAACCTCCTGGGCATCGACTCACTGGCCACCGACCCCGTCGACCCCGCCCGGCTCTACCTCGCGTCGGGCACCTACACCAACGACTGGGCGGGCAACGGCGCGATCCTGCGCTCCACGGACCGGGGCCGCACCTTCCAGCGCACCGACCTGCCCTTCAAGCTGGGCGCCAACGAGGACGGCCGCGGCGCGGGCGAACGGCTGGCGGTCAACCCCTCGGACAACGGCACCCTGCTGCTGGGCACGCGCAAGAACGGCCTGTGGCGCAGCACCGACCACGGCGCGACGTGGAGCCAGGTCTCCTCGTTCCCCGTCAAGGACGGCGCGAGCAGCGGTGCGGGCGTCGCCTTCGTGACGTACGGCCCGCCCGGCAGCAAGACGGTCTACGTCGGCGTCGCCGACAAGTCCACGTCCCTGTACCGCTCCACCGACGGCGGCGGCACCTGGCAGGCCGTCCCCGGGCAGCCCACCGGCGAGATGCCGCAGCACGGCGTGCTCTCCGGTGACGGCTCGCTGTACGTGTCGTACGCCAACGCCCTCGGCCCCAACGGCGTGACCGGCGGGTCGGTGTGGAAGCACACGCCGGCGGGCGGGGCGTGGAAGAACGTCTCCCCGTCCAAGGGCGGTTACGGGTTCTCCGGTCTGGCCGTCGACCCGCAGAAGCCGTCCACGGTGATGGTCACCACCCTCTGCCGCTGGTGGCCCGAGGACGAGGTCTACCGCAGCACCGACGGCGGCGCGACCTGGACGGCGCAGGCCGCGAAGTCGGTGCGCAGCGCCGCCGCCGCCCCGTACGTCGGGACCGGCACCGGGCACTGGATGACGGCCCTGGCCATCGACCCCTTCGACTCCGGACACGCGCTGTACGGCACCGGCAGCGGCATCTGGCGCAGCAAGGACGCCGCCGCCCCCGACAGCGGCGGCACCAGCCACTGGAGCGCCGCGGGGGCCCGGGGGCTGGAGGAGACCGCGCTGCTGGACGTGGTCGCCCCGCCGGGCGGCGCCACCGCGATCACCGCCATGGGCGACCTGGGCGGTTTCCGCCACGACTCCCTGACGGAGGTGCCCGCCGGGCGGCTGGACCACCCGATGATGACCAACAGCACCGACATCGACTTCGCCCAGTCCAACCCTTCGGTGATGGTCCGCGTCGGCCGTGGCGGCGCGCAGGACGGCGCCTACTCCACCGACGGCGGCCGCAGCTGGAACGGCTTCCCGGCGGAGCCCGTGGGCGGCGCCGACAGCGGCCGGGTGGCGCTCGCGGCGGACGGCTCCGCGATCGTCTGGACCGAGGCCGGTCAGGCCCCGTACCGCTCGACCGACAAGGGGGCGAGCTGGTCGAAGGTCAGCGGTCTGGGCACCGGCGCCGTGGTCGTCGCCGACCGCGCCTCGGCCCAGACCTTCTACTCGCTGTCCGGCGGCACGCTCCACGCCAGCACCGACGGCGGCGCGACCTTCGCGGCCCGCGCCACCGGCCTGCCCGCCGGCCGGCTCACGGCCGTCCCCGGCATCGCCGGGGACCTGTGGATCGCCGACGGCGCCAAGGGGCTGCTGCACTCCACCGACGGCGGCCGCACCTTCACCCCGCTCACCACGGTGAAGTCCGCCTCCGCCCTCGGCTTCGGCAAGGCCGCGCCGGGCGGCGGCTACCAGGCCATGTACCTGATCGGCACCGTCAAGGACGTCACCGGAGTCTTCCGCTCCACCGACAAGGGCGCCACCTGGCTCCGCGTCAACGACGACGCCCACCAGTGGGGCAGCATCGGCGGCGTCGGCGTCATCACCGGCGATCCCGACACCTACGGCCGCGTCTACGTCGGCACCAACGGGCGCGGCCTCCAGTACGGCGACCCGTCCTGACCCCGACGCCCGACCGGGGCCGCAGGCACAACGGCCTGCGGCCCCGCCATGGCCGAGAGCACCACCCGGTCCCGCACGCGCTCCCGGTTACGGGCGAGGCGGAGCGTCCGGCCCCTGGTCCATGGGCCCCAGCTGCTCCTTGAGCTTGTCCTGCCCGGTGTCGACCTGGCTTCTGTACTTGCCCTGCGTCCTCCCGTCGACGAAGTCGCCGGCCTTGTCGATGCCCTGTCCCGCCTGGGTTTCGTGGCCCTTCAGCATCTGCTTGAGCTTGTCCATCATCGACATCGCTGCCTCCTTGTCGCGTCCCCCGTCGGTTCCAGGATCGCGGCCCCCCGGGCAGGCCGCATCCCGGGCCGATCGGTACACATCGGCGCGAGGAATGCGGTTCGGGAGCACGACCGCGCTGTCAGGCCGCTGCCGTATCCTTCCCGCCACCGCACACCGACTCGGAGGACCAAGAGAATTGACCGGCCTGTCCGCCTTCCCGCTGCCCTTCCACGTGTCCCGTTCCATAGCGTTCGCGACGCCCCGAACCCTGCGGGAACTGCAGATGATGCAGTGCAGCGCGCACATCCGGGCCAAGCCGGGGTGGTTCGAGAAGATGCACGACGCGGAGATCGTCGCCCGGTGGACGCGTGAAGCTCTCGCGCAGGGCCTCACCGAGGCGCAGGTGCGCTACGTCCTCGCCGAACTCGCCCACTACGCCGCCCTGCGCGACGAGCGCACCGGCGTCGAGGTGTCCGCCGTCGACGGCGTGTGGCAGTCGGACGCGCTGGTCGACGAGACGCTCCGCTCCCGGCTGCGCGAGGCGGTCCGGGTGCTGGAAGAGGTCCCCGCAGCCGAGCAGGACTGGCATCCCGGATCCGACGGCCAGGTCCTGGACCTGGTACACCCCTCCCTTTTCTGCCTGGTGAGAGAGGTGAGCGGGGTGCCCGAGAGCACGTGGCAGAACCCGGCGGACCGGTACGCGAAGTACGAGTTTTCGGAGAAGTTCCAGTGGCTGCCCACGGACGTGGACGTCACCGAGGACGGCGAGGTCGTCTTCCGCTCCTACGTCAACAACCTCCACCCCGAGGCCCATCGCGAGCTGGCCGACGTCCTGCCGGACGTGTTCGCGCGCATGCGCCCGCTGCTGGAGAACGTGCTCACCGATCTGCGTCATCCGCGGCCGCTGCGGATCGAGGCCGATCCGTACGGCTGGTACGACTCGGAGCCGGTGTATCCGGACAAGGCCTCCTACAGTGACGCCGACGCCTACGCGGAGGCCCGCAGCGCATGGGACGACGCCATCGAGGACTGGTGGGAGAACCGCCGTCCGGTCGTCCCGGACGCCCCCGACTTCACCCCGCCCCCGTCGCCCGCCGCATCCGCCCGGGTCGACCTGCGCGGCCGCGGTCTCCAGGTCATCGTCAAGCTCGCCACGATTCACCTGACCCCGGACAAGCCCGAGTACCCCGGCGGTTCCTGGCACGTCGAGGGGATGATGAACGAGCGGATCGTCTCCACCGGCATGTACTACTGGGACAGCGAGAACATCACCGAGAGCCGCCTCGGTTTCCGGGCGGCGCTCGACGACCCGCACTACCAGCAGAACGACGACAACGGCATGCGCGAGGTCTACGGCCTGGAGGACGAGGACGCGCTGAACCAGCTGCTGGGGTCGGTGGCGACCCCGGCGGGCCGCTGCCTGGCCTTCCCGAACATCCTGCAGCACCGCGTCGACTCGTTCCGCCTCGCCGACCCCACCCGGCCGGGACACCGCAAGATCCTCGCGTTCTTCCTGGTCGACCCGTCGGAGAGGATCGTCTCGACGGCCGACGTGCCGCCGCAGCAGCCGTGGTCCGACACCGCGACGATGACGCTCGAACAGGCCAAGGAGTACCGCGAACAGCTCATGCACGAGCGCAAGTTCTTCGTGGACGAGCACAACGAGCAGCTCTACGAGCGAGAATTCTCGCTCTGCGAGCACTGACCCGCCGGGAGGGTCCCCTCTAGGATCGGGAGCATGGCCCTGATCATGAGTGACGTGGACCGGTTCGAGACCGCCAGGCCCCGGCTGGAGGCCATCGCCTACCGGCTGCTGGGCTCGGCGAGCGAGGCGGAGGACGCCGTGCAGGAGACGTTCCTGCGCTGGCAGGCCGCCGACGTCGAGCGGATCGAGGTGCCCGAGGCCTGGCTGACCAAGGTCCTCACCAACTGGTGCCTCAACATGCTCACTTCGGCGCGGGCCCGGCGCGAGACGTACGTGGGCAGGTGGCTCCCCGAGCCCCTGCTCGCGGGGGACCCGATGCTCGGCCCCGCCGACACCGCCGAGCAGCGCGAGTCGGTGTCGTACGCCGTCCTCGTGCTGCTGGAGCGGCTGTCGCCGGGCGAGCGGGCGGTGTACGTGCTGCGCGAGGCCTTCGACTACCCGCACCGGGAGATCGCCCAGATCCTGGACGTCACCGAGGCGGCCAGCCAGCAGATCTACCACCGGGCCAAGAAGCACATCGCGGACGGCAAGGCGCGCACCGACATCGACGAGGCCGCCGCCCGCAGGATCGTCGAGGAGTTCCTGGCCGCGGCGACCAGCGGCCGCACCGAGCCCCTCGTACGCCTGCTCACGCAGGACGCCGTCTCCGTGGGCGACGGCGGCGGGAAGGTCCCGGCGCGTGCGAAGGCGTTCGAGGGTGCGCGCGCCGTCGCCACGTTCCTGCGCGGCCTGTTCAAGCCCAGCCCGGCCAAGCGGGCCCATGTCGGCGGGGCGCCCGACATCTACGCCACGACCGCCAACGGCGAGCCCGCCATCGTGGCCGTCGTGGACGGCAAGGTCGTCGGGATCAGCTGCCTGGAGGTCACCGCGGAGGGCATCGCCGCGGTCCGCAGTCAGGTCAACCCGGACAAGCTCGTCCGCGCGACCGAGCAGTGGGCCGCCACGGGCCGCGGTCAGGCGCCGCTCCACACCCTCTGAGAGCGTGTGACGCAGGTCACATCTCGATCCTGTCAGGGAACGGGGGGCTGTCCGGTTCAAGAGGCGAAACCACGCCGGACACGGCAGCCCCCGCCCAGACAGGAGCACGGACATGCAGCACCGCATCGTCGTCCTCGGAGCCGGCTACACCGGTGCCGTCGCCGCCGGCCGCCTCGCCAAGCGGCTGCACCAGCAGGACGTCACGCTCACCCTCGTCAACCCCGAGCCCGACTTCGTCGAGCGCGTCCGCCTGCACCAGCTCGCCGCCGGCCAGGACCTCCGGCCCCGCCCGTTCGCCGAGGTGTTCGCGGGCACGGGCGTGGAACTGAAGCTCGCGAAGGTCACCGCCGTGGACGTGGACCGCAAGACGGTGACGGTCGTCCCCACGGGCGGTCGCGCGACCGGCGCCGAGCAGGAGGAACTGGGGTACGACACCCTGGTCTACGCCCTCGGCAGCGGCTGGAACGACGGCGGTGTCCCCGGCGTCGCCGAGCACGCGCACGAGATCGCCGGCCGGGCCGGCGCCCTGCGCCTGCGTGCACGCCTGGCCGGCCTGGAGGCCGGCCGGCCCGTCGTCGTGGTCGGCGGCGGCCTGACGGGCGTGGAGGCCGTCACCGAGATCGCCGAGGCCCGTCCGGACCTCGACGTCGCGCTGGCCGTCCACGGCGTCCTCGGCGGCTGGCTCTCGGAGAAGGGCCGCGCCCACCTGCGGAAGGTGGTGGACGGTCTGGGCATCACGGTCCACGAGCACACCGCGGTCGACGCCGTGGAGGCGGACCGCGTGAGGACCGCCGACGGCCGGACCCTCCCCGCCGAGGTCACGGTCTGGACGACCGGTTTCGCGGTCCACCCGATCGCCGGGGCCACCACCCTGGAGCTCGCCGACCACGGCCGGATCGCGGTCGACTCGACGATGCGCTCGCTCTCCCACCCGGACGTGTACGCGGTGGGCGACGCGGCGACGGCGATCGGCCCGGGCGGCAAGCCCCTGCGCATGTCCTGCGCCTCGGGCGTCCCCATGGCCTGGCAGGCCGCCGACGCCATCGCCGCCCGGCTCACCGGCGCCGAGGCCCCCCGCGTCCCGATCCGTTACGTGCAGCAGTGCATCTCGCTGGGCCGCAGGGAAGGCCTGATCCAGTTCGTCACCGCCGACGACCGGGCGGTCGACCGCGCCCTGACGGGCCGCATCGCCGCCCGCTACAAGGAACTGATCTGCAAGGGCGCGGCCTGGGGCGTCGCCCACCCGACGCTGGGCCTGCCGACCCGTCGCCGGCGGGTCGTACGGCAGGAGACCCCCGACCGCGCCCGCGCGCGGGCGGCGGCCTGACCCCGCCACGGCCGAACTGCCGCCAGCGGCAGGCTCGGTGCGGGGGGCGAGTGTCAGTGCCGGGGCTTACCGTCTGGTCCATGGCGAAGAGACCTTCTGACACATGGCGTACCCAGATGGCCGAGAGGGCCCGCAAGGTGGCGACCGGGGCCCTGGCCCCGGAGAGCGCCGGCGCGGCCGTTCCCTACCCGGAGTCCTTGCTGCTGGCGACGGACGCCGCGCTGGAGGCGTTCGAAGACGAGGTGCGTGCGCTGCGGGAGCCGTCCGACGACGCCGTCTTCGGGACCGTCGAGCGGGTGGTCCTGGCCCTCAACGCGATCGACGGGGACGACGCGCACGGCGGCGCGGGCTTCTGCACGCTGGAGCGGGAGCAGCTGTGCGACTACATCGACCTCACCCTGGGCGGGCACGGTGTGGACGTGACCGCCCTGACGGCGAGGCGGGGCCTCGACCGGTCGGAGCTCACGGACCGCTGGCGCGACTGGTGAGAGCCGGGCCCTGCGGCGGCCCTCCCTCACCGGCGGCGAGGTCGACCACCGACACGGTGCCCTCACCGCTGTTGGCCACGTAGAGCCGGTTGCCCTGGGGCTCGAAGGCCAGGCCCGCGGGCTCGGCGCCCACCTCAAGGGTGGCGCTCACGCTGCCGGACGCGGCGTCGATCGCAGCCATGTACGGCCGGTCATGCGCGGCCTCCCCACGGGCCGCGCCCCGTCGCCGGCGGGCACCGGTCCACCGGGAAGAGCGACAGCGCGCCGGTGAGCTCCAGAAGGCGCTGGAGCTGGAGGTTGGGCGCGGCCAGGCGGATGACGGTGCCGCTCTCGTGCGCTGCGCGTCGCGCGGCGAGCAGCGCGTTCAGCGCCGAGGAGTCGCAGAAGGTCAGGCGGCTGCAGTCGACCGCCACCGGCCTGGCCGGCGAGGCGTGGGCGAGAGCCTCGAAGAGGGCGAACCGCAGGGAGGCCGCCGTCTCGATGTCGATCTCGCCGGTGGGCCTGACCGCCACGGTGTGGTCCAGGACCTCCACGGCGATGTCGTTGCTGCCGCCTGCCTCCTGGAGTGGGCGTTCGGCCATGGTGATCCCTCCTTGGATCTACGGGCGTGACCCGCCGGCGTCAGGTGCTGCGCTGGTCGCGGATGTCCTGGCGGAGCCGGTCGGTATGCCGGGTCAGGGCGTCGATGCGTTCGGCGAGCTCGGCGTCCTCGGCCCGCAGATGGGCCCGGGTGTCGGTCAGGGGGCGGACGAGACGGGCGGCGTCGTTGTCGGCGAGGGCCTCGTTCAGGTCGCCGATGGCGTTCTGGGCGCTGGCGGGCAGGCCCGTGAGGGCGGTGATCTGACCGGCGAGCCGACGCAGGTCGGCCGCGTTGTCGCGGGCCCAGGCGGAGACGGTGCGGTCGGCGGCGCGCGTGTCGCGGGTCGCCTGGACGCGCTCCTCGCCGGTGCTTCCGGCGGTGCCGGGGCGCAGCCTCAGATAACGGCGCTCGGCTGCCTGACGGCTGGCCACCCCGAGGGGGCCCGCGAGGTCGGCCCAGCTCGCGCCCCGCCCGCGGGCGGTCTCGATCAGGCCGCTCTCCCAGCCGGCGAGCTGCTCCCGCACCTCGCGCAGCGTCAGCAACGCGGCCAGGGCCGGGTGCGGACCGGCGTCCGCTGCGGGCGCCGCGTCGGCTGCCGATGCCGTCGCGGAGTGCTGCTGCGCCTCCTTCAGGGCCTGGTCGATGGTCTCCAGCGCCGCGGCGGCGGCCAGGAAGGGAACGGGTGCTGTCGGCTCGGCGGCCTCGTTCATGGCGTTCTCCGTCGCTCTGTCATCCTCCAGATGACTCCTTGCTTGTCATCGTTTGGATGACATGTTACAACAGGAGCACGTGGAAGCGCATTGGCAGTTCCTGCCTGAGCCAACTGGAGGTGTTTCGCGATGTTGATGCGCACTGACCCGTTCCGCGAGATGGACCGGATCGTCCAGCAGCTGTCGGGTGCCTCGGGTACGTGGTCGAAGCCGTCCGTCATGCCGATGGACGCGTACCGCCAGGGCGACGTGTACGTGATCGCCTTCGACCTCCCCGGTGTGAGCCCCGAGGCCATCGACGTCGACGTCGAGCGGAACATGCTGACCGTGAAGGCCGAGCGCCGGCCCGCGGAGAAGTCCGAAGGCGTGCAGATGGAACTGTCCGAGCGGCCCCTCGGCGTCTTCTCCCGCCAGGTCATGCTGGCCGACACCCTGGACACCGAGCACATCGAGGCGGACTACGAAGCAGGTGTCCTGACCCTGCGGATCCCGATCGCCGAGCGCGCCAAGCCCCGCAAGATCAGCATCGGCGGCGAATCCGGCCGCAAGCAGATCTCCGGCTGAACCGCCCGCCACAGCCCGGCACAGCCCGTCACCAGCGGCGGAGGACGGGGAACCGACCCCCTCCGGCACCCCGCCCTCCGCTCCCCGGCCCCGCACCCTTGGCCGTAAGCCGTAAGCCCTTCGCCCCTTCGCCCCGCCCTCCCCCGGAGGAGACGTGATGTCGATGCGCTGGGAGGCGTTCTTGGACCAGGTCCAGGAACGCGGCAAGTACCAGACCCGAGCGGAAGCCGAACGCGCGACGCGCGTCGTCCTGGCCCTGCTGGGCGCCCACCTGGTCGGCACCGTACGAGCCGAGCTCGCGGCCCGGCTCCCCGAGACGTACGCCCTGATCCTCCTCAACCCGCTGCCGGCCGCGGAACCCCTCTCCCCCGAACGCTTCGTCCGCGCGACCGCGGCCTGGATCGAGGGCGCCACCGAGAAGACGGCCCTGTGGGACATCGGCGCCGTCCTGTCCACCGTGGCCGTCGCGGCGGGGGACGTCCTCACGCGCGAGGCCCTGCTCCAGCTGCCGCCCGGCTACGACCTCCTCTTCGGCCACCCCCAGCCCACCTGACCGGCCACCTGGCCATCCGACCGGCCCCCGCCGCCACCGCCCCGCCGTCACCACCCCGCCGCCGAACCATCGAAGAGAAAGGCAACCGCGCCCCCATGTACGACCAGCCTCGACCGCACCTGGCCGCCCCCGCCATGACGTTCGAACAGATGCTGGAACGCGTGCGCTACGAAGGCGCCTACCCCACCCGCGAACGCGCCGAGGAAGCGGTCCGCACCGTCCTCGCCGCCCTCGGCCGCCAGGTCACCGGAGAGGAACGCGTGGACCTCGCCCACTGCCTGCCCGTCGAGGCCGCCCTCGCCCTGACCGCCCAGATCCCGGACACCGAGCAGCTCACCGGCTGGGGCTTCATCAAGGACATCGCCGCCCGCACCGGTGCCACACCCGCCACCGCCCGCTGGGACACCGGCGCCGTGCTCGCCATCGTCTCCCGCCTGGCAGGACCCGACCTGCTCGCGCGGATCCTGCGCCGGCTCCCCGGCGGCTACGCCCTGCTCTTCGGGCAGGCGGAACTGCGCCAGCCCCAGCCCGCTGCCTGATCCACCGGCCTGATCCCCCGAATGAATATCTGTGTCCGCGGTCTGAGAATTTAATAGACCCCGCCAGGAGAGTTCTTACCGGCACCGCACAGCGCGAAAGCATTTAACCTACACAGGCCTCCGCGACGTGCTACTGTCGATCTCGGTTGCAGTTTTGGTACCCAAAAACTTCAAGCGTTCCGGCCGGCCTCCGCGCCGCACGGAAGCGCTTCATATTTCCCGGTGTCTTTTCCGGGCGGGGCATCATCGCGGCGACACGGTGACCGCACTGTGCGGCCGCCGGTGTACTGCCCCAAGGGAGATATGACATGGCCGCTGGCACCGTGAAGTGGTTCAACGCCGCAAAGGGTTTTGGCTTCATCGAGCAGGACGGGGGCGGCGCTGACGTGTTCGCCCACTTCTCGAACATCGCCGCCCAGGGCTTCCGCGAGCTCGCCGAGGGCCAGAAGGTCACTTTCGACATCGCGCAGGGCCAGAAGGGCCCGACGGCCGAGAACATCCTTCCCGCCTGACGCCGACGTACACGTGTAGCTGGGGCCCGCATCCCTCGGGGTGCGGGCCCCAGCTGCCCGCATTTCCGCAGTGTTTTGACCTGCAACCCCCGTGACGTGACGTCACGCATTTCAGCACTCGCACCGCCCGCCATTTCCGGTGGGCCGAGTTCGCTCTCGCATTTCATTTCGGCCGTTCTCGTGATTCCCCGCGCTGCTCCTCTGCTGCGGGAATTCCTTGATACGCGCCGTATCAAGGAAGGTTCTGAATGAACCCCGTACGTACGAACGACCGCTCTGCCCGCACCCGCAGCCGTACCGGCGGCCCCTCTTTCGGCTCCACCGCCGGCTCGGGCCGCGGCAGCCGCTTCGGCTCCTCCGCCCCGACCCGTTCGGGCGGGGGCCCCAGCCGTTCGGGAGGCGCTCCGAGCCGCTCCGGCGGCTACGGCCGACGGCCCTCCTCGGTGCAGGGCGAGTTCGCCCTGCCGAAGACGATCACTCCGGCGCTGCCCGCCGTCGAGGCGTTCGCCGATCTCGACCTCCCCGCGGAGCTGCTCGCCGCGCTCGGCGTCCAGGGGCTGACGATGCCGTTCCCGATCCAGGGGGCGACGCTGCCGAACTCCCTCGCCGGCCGTGACGTCCTCGGCCGCGGCCGGACCGGCTCCGGCAAGACCCTCGCCTTCGGCCTGGCGCTCCTGGCCCGCACCGCCGGCCAGCGCGCCGAGCCCCGCCAGCCGCTGGCCCTGATCCTCGTACCGACCCGGGAACTCGCCCAGCAGGTCACGGACGCGCTCACCCCGTACGCCCGCGCCGTCAAGCTGCGCCTGGCCACCGTCGTCGGCGGGATGCCGATCGGCAGGCAGGCCAGTGCGCTGCGCGGTGGCGCCGAAGTCGTGGTCGCCACGCCCGGACGCCTCAAGGACCTCATCGACCGCGGCGACTGCCGGCTGAACCAGGTCGGCATCACCGTCCTGGACGAGGCCGACCAGATGGCCGACATGGGCTTCATGCCGCAGGTCACCGCGCTCCTGGACCAGGTGCGTCCCGAAGGCCAGCGGATGCTGTTCTCCGCGACGCTGGACCGCAACGTCGACCTGCTGGTCCGCCGCTACCTGACCGACCCCGTGGTCCACTCGGTGGACCCCTCCCAGGGCGCGGTCACCACGATGGAACACCACGTCCTGCACGTCCACGGCACGGACAAGCACGCGACGACCACCGAGATCGCGGCCCGCGAGGGCCGGGTGATCATGTTCCTGGACACCAAGCACGCGGTGGACCGCCTCACGCAGGACCTGCTCAACAGCGGGGTCCGCGCGGCGGCCCTGCACGGCGGCAAGTCGCAGCCGCAGCGCACCCGCACCCTGGCCCAGTTCAAGACCGGCCACGTCACGGTGCTGGTGGCGACCAACGTCGCGGCGCGCGGCATCCACGTCGACAACCTCGACCTCGTCGTGAACGTCGACCCGCCGACCGACCACAAGGACTACCTCCACCGCGGCGGCCGCACCGCCCGCGCCGGCGAGTCCGGCAGCGTCGTCACCCTGGTCACGCCCAACCAGCGCCGCGACATGACCCGCCTCATGGCCGCCGCCGGGATCGTCCCCCAGACGACCCAGGTCCGCTCCGGCGAGGAGGCGCTGCGCCGCATCACCGGCGCCCAGGCCCCCTCCGGCATCCCGGTCACGATCACCGCGCCGGCCTCCGACCGGCCCAAGCGCAGCGCCGCCTCCCGCGGCCGGCGCAGCCCCGCCTCGGCGGCCCGCCGCGCGAGCGGCCGGCAGACCTCCTTCAACGCGGCGGCCTGAACACCACTTGATCAGGAAACTGACCCATCTCTGCAGGAGGCACGTTGTGACGCTGGTCCAGATGCAGCCCCGCTCGGCGCACGCCCTCCCTGTGTTCCGGGCGGTGGCCGAGGCCGTGGAAGCGGGCGGCGGCCCGCAGATCGGTGACGACATGACGGTCGAGGTGGCCCTGTCCGTCATGGCCAGTGCCCGTACGGGTCATCTGGTGGTGCTGGACGAGGACGGCCTGTGGGCGGGACGGGTCACCCAGGCCCAGCTCGCGGCCGTCCGTGACGGCGACGCGTACACGGACCGGGTCCGGCTGCGCGACGTCCTCGGCGACGGCGGGGCGTTCGCCCCGCACCTGACCGCGACGGCCGACGCCGAGCTCGCCCTCGCGCGCTGAACCGCCTCACCGCGGTCCGACCCCTTCCCTCTTTCTCCCTGTGAGGCATCATGCGCTGCGTCATCGCCCGCTTCCCGTTCGACCTGACCAAGAGCGGCGTCCTGGAATCGATGAAGGGCGTCAAGCCCGAGCAGGTCACGGGTGAGTCCGTGATCATCGGGCGCCGCACCTACCCGGTCAAGCAGGTCGGCCAGGTCATCACCCGCCAGGACCGCCGCGACTTCAGCGCCGGTGAGGTCGTCCGGGCCATGACCCAGCTCGGCTTCACCTGCCGCGGCCTCCCCATGGCCGCCGCGCCCGCCGCCGCCCTCAGCCCGCTCCAGCGGGCCTCCGCGATGCTGGGCACCCCGGTGACCGTCTGACCGTCGGACGGGGCGACCGTCCGACACCCGAACAGAGCAGGGCCCGACCGGCACACGCCGGTCGGGCCCTTTCGCGTACCTGCGGGTCCTGACCTGCGACGCAGGCCGTTTTCCCCATCCTGACGCCGTCACGGAGGGCTAGCTTCCCTCGGTGCGCACGAAAATCTATCGCGGTCGGAGTAGACATTGGGCGGTGGCCTGGCTATGGTTTCTCTCGTAGCCCAGAGAGACAGCAAGGCCCGGCAGAGACGAACTGCCGGGCAAGCAGGACCAGTTGAAGTGCGCAGAACGGTGCGGTGGTGGAGTTCCGAAGCTACGTTGTCGAAGGACGGCGACGGGACTGACGACCGGACCGGGTGGCCCGCAGTGATCAGGGGCCGCCGCCAGCAGTACCGCGGTTGACGCAGTGGCAGTACCCGCAAGTGCAGTGCGCAGTACCCAGCAGTGAAGTCAGTGAGCAGCACCTCGGTGAAGGCGTCGGCTGCGGACGCGCGCACCGGGAAGTTCGGCAGTGGGGTTCCAAGCCCGAGCAGATGCAGGATGGGCGACGGGGCTGGCTGCCGGAGAGTGGCGCTGACACAGGCCACGGAGCAGTTCGCAGTACCCGTAGTAGGCAGTACAGCAGTAAGCAGTACAGCAGTGAGTAGTACAGCAGTATGCAGTCCCCCGTAGGTAAGTAGTTGATCACCGAGGGAAGAACGGAGGAGCCCCGCGCCATCAGGATCGCCCGGGCGGCAGTCTGGAACCCGGGTACCGCAGGACATCGATAGTGAGGTGGTCTCCGGTCAAGCAACCGCGATCCCCGCACCCCCGACAGCGACTCGGTCGGGTCTGCGGAAACCGAAGGCCGGCGCAGTACTGAAGCCGGCAGATGGTGTAGTAGTTCCTTCGGGGCCCTGGTGCCGTTCGGCACCAGGGCCCCTCCACGCGTTCCATGAGAGAGGTTCAATGACAGCAGACGACTCGTTCGGCCGTCTCGACGACGACGACTACCCCGCCTACACCATGGGCCGGGCCGCTGAGATGCTCGGCACCACCCAGGGCTTCCTGCGTGCCATCGGCGAAGCCCGCCTCATCACCCCGCTCCGCTCCGCGGGCGGACACCGTCGCTACTCCCGCTACCAGCTGCGCATCGCCGCCCGCGCGCGGGAGCTCGTCGACCAGGGCACCCCCATCGAGGCCGCGTGCCGCATCGTCATCCTGGAAGACCAGCTCGAAGAGGCCCAGCGCATCAACGCCGAATACCGCCGCGCCGCCGAATCCTCGAACCAGTCGGACTCGGCCTGAGGTACGTGTGCCCGCCGGCTGCGGACAGGGTCTGCGGACCTGTCTGCGGCGGCGACCGCCTTCCCTCAGGGCGCCGGCGAGTCCTCGTCCCCGCTCCTCATCGGCATGTACCCGATGCACTCCACGTCGATCTGATCGGCGAGCTCCACCAGGACGCCGGCCAGCCCGAGGGCCGTACCCGGATCCAGCTCCGTCTCCCCTTCGTACACCGAGTGCAGCCACCCGGAGGCGAGGCGCCGCAGCAGGGCCGTGACCTCGTCGGCCGGGATGAGCAGCTGGCCGTCCGCCACGGAGACCAGCGGAATGAGCGCGCTCATGGTGGCACCTCCTCCGCGCCGGGTATGTCGTAGGCCGCAGGGGCGCCGACCCGCGCCCCGCTCGTACGGCCGGCCCTCCTGCCTCAGTCCGCGACCGGGGGCGGCTCGGGCTTCGGCGCCGGCGCCGGGCCGGGCCTGGGCGTCGGCCGCGGCGCCTGCGGGTCGACCGGGAACGGCCGCGTGGGCGGGGCGGGGTGCGGATCCCCGGGGTCCTGCGGGAACGGGCTGGTGGGCGGTCCGTTCTTCTCACGCTGCACGGCGCACCACCCTTCGTCGTGGGACGTTCCGGCGCTCCCTGCCCCCTCGCCGAAAACCGGCCCCCACAGGCCGCTACCCCCTGCCGAAGCCGTTACGCAGGGCGGCGCGCCCGCCGTCGGCCGCCGCTCAGGTGAGGGGCTCGGGCGCCGGTACGGGACCGGGCAGCGGCCCGGGCTGCGGCTGCGGATCCGGCCGCGGCGCGGGCGGCGGCTCGGGGTCGGGTCCGGGCTGCGGCGGGGCCGGCGGCACGGGATCGGGCCCCGGAGCCGGTACGGGCCCGGGCACGGGCCCGGGCTGCGGCCCGGGGCCGGGACCCGGCGCCGGGGTGGGGGTGGGAGGAACGGGATCGTTGGGAGGGGTACCCATGGCGCTCTGCTCCTTCGGTCGGGAACGTGTACGCGACGCCCGCGCGGGGGGGGCGTCCTCCGCCCCCCGCCTGCCCGCTCCCGGGCAGGCGAATCTCCGGGCCGAGCGACCGTGACGAACCAAGACGTCCGGGTCACCCGGATGCCCCCGCAGGCTGCGACCCGCTCGCGCCGCGCCGATCCTGGGGCCATGACGCCCCGCCGGCCGCAGGTCATCGTGCACGCACCCGACAGCCGGGGCCTGCGGGAGGTCAGCGTCGCAGGGCGGACCGTGGGCCGGGCGTGGTCCCCACCGGACCTGCGCCGGGTGCTGCGGCGGGCGGGGATGCCGCCGGACCTCGACCTCGGCCATCCGGGGGAGGTCCGATGGCGGGCCGACCCGGGCCTCTGGCCGGACCGCCCCTGGCGCAGGCGGGCCCAAGCCTGCTCCATGACGCTCGGGCTCCTGGTGTCCGCCGCCGTGCTGTTCCGGGTGGGGCTCTCGGACGCCCTCAGGGCGCTGACCTTCGGTGGGCGTGTCATGGGGGTGGTGTTCCTGGCCGGAGCGCTGCTGGAGACGGTCGCGGCAGGCGCCGTCTTCGACCGCTGGGGCAAGCGGACCACCCGGTACGCGGCACAGTGCGTACTGCTGGGCGTCGTCATCGCGACCGTCACCAGCCTCATGTTCCTGGTCCTGCAGTGGGAAGGCGGCTACCACGCCGGGTTGTTCCCGCTCTGGATCGCCCTGGTGGTGTGGTCCGCCTGGGCGTGGTGGGAGATGAACCGCCAGAAGGTCTGGCGGGAGATCGAACACCCCAAGAGCTTCGCGACCGGCGTCGCCCTGTCGGCCCTCATCGGTTCCACGAGCGTGGCGTACTCCGCCATGTACACCCCGTACGTCGCCCCGCCCAAGGTCCCCTTCATGGTCTCCTTCGGCAAGCCGACCCTGAACGCCGCCGGCACCAGCCTGTACGTGCCGGCCCACTTCACGTTCCGCAACGAGGGAACGATCAGCATCTTCGTCATCGGAACGCAGTGGTCGGCCACGGTCTGGCCGAGCACCTTCCGCGAGAAGGGCACGGGGCTCTCGCGGTGGCGCGACGAACTGGGCGACGGGTGGGACACCCATCGCCACGAGGACTTCAACCACCCCGTGCGCATGCTGGCGGCCGGTCAGATCGCCTCCGCGGGCAGCCGCCTCGACCCCGGGGACGACTTCTCCAAGGACGCCGTCATCGAGGTGCCGCTGCGCGGTTCGTCCCAAGGGCGCCTCCAACTCGCCGCCGACATCTCGTTCATCCGGGCGGACCGCTGCAAACTCTCGAACAGTTACCCGCAGTCGATCGAGTACTCGTGGGACGTGGACTCCGCCGATCGCAAGCACCTCTGGGACGCGCCACGGTGGCTCGCGAACCCGGGTGACGACTTCTTTCGCTACCGGTCGAGGATCTACCGCAGCAGCGCAATCATGAACATGACCCAGGCTCCCGACTGGGCGGCCATGTGGTGGGTGATCCCGAAATGGCACGAGGGCGAACTCTTCGCCCCCGGAGAGACCATCCCGTACATGCAGGTCCACATCTCCCGCGACCCGAACAGCCGCGAAGTGCTCAGCGAGGACGAACAGGAGCCCTACGGGATGAAGACCAGGTCGACGGCGGTGGACCGACCGGTCGACCTGCTTCGGCGGGCGGCGCAAAGCCCCTGAGGGACGCTGGACGCGCCGGCGCCGACAGCGGAAACCGCAGAGCAGCGCGCGGCGTTGCCGGGCCGATCCCTGCCTTCGGGCAGCGACTCGCCGGAAATCATCTCTCCATACCATCTCGGATTCTTTGCTAAACCGGGACAAAATCACGCTGTGTCCGATGCCCGAGAGCGAAAAGCATCGGAGAAAACTGGGCGGCTATCGAGAGCCAGAACGCATGTCACCGAAAGCCTGAACTTCCCAGCTCCGACTGACTGTTCTCTGCATCCGATGGAGGTATCACCATGCCCTGCTCCAGAACGGACCCCCGCAAGGCCCACGTCTTCTTCCTCCTCCTGCTCTTCCTCGTCACCGCCACGGCGACCGCGCCGGCTGCCCAGGCCCGCACCGGCTCGCCGTACGGCATCAGGGCGGTGGCCGTGGCCGCGTCCAAACAGGGCTCGCCGTACGCCTACGGCGCGACCGGTCCCAAACGCTTCGACTGCTCCGGCCTGACGCTCTACGCCTTCCGGCAGGTCGGCAGACGACTGCCGCGCACGGCGGGGCAGCAGTACGAACACACCCGCCACATCTCGCGCAGCCACCGCGCTCCGGGTGACCTGGTCTTCTTCCCCAAGGGCCGCACCATGGGCCATGTGGGCATCTACGCCGGCCACGACAGGATCTGGCACGCCCCGTACCCGGGCACCCGCGTACGACTGGAGAAGATCTGGAGCGGCAGCGTCCGCTACGGACGCGCCACCTGACGCGGACCGCGCGCGTCGCCGAGGGCGCGGGACGCCCTCGGCCCTCCCCTTCACGGTGCCGCACGGAGTCCCCGCGGGGCCGTGCATCCCGACGTCACGTCGGCCATATAGACCAGTTTTTACGATTTACGACCGATAGCTGTGAAATATGCGTGACTCCTTCCACGTGACGGCGTATCACTACCTCCGGCAGGGAGTCGCTCTCGGTCCCGATCCCGGGGAGTCTGCGCGCCGGCGCGGACAGGGGGCCTGCGGCTCTGGCCAGCCCTCGTCGCGGGCGCTCGGGAACCTCCGTCGGGAGGGCTGAGACCCGGAGCAACAAGAAAGGTCCTGCTGTGGCATTGGATGGCATCCGGTCGGGTCCACCCGACCAAAGACCTCGACGCAATCTGTTCAAACGGGGAATCCTCGTCCTGCTTCCCGCAGCGCTCCTCGCGGCTGCGACCCTGGTCCCGAACCTCGCTCACGCGCTGGAAGCCCCCGTGAACCTGGGGACCGCCACCAATTACGCGGTCCTGGCCGGTTCGACGGTCACCAACACGGGCCCCACCGTCATCAACGGCGACCTGGGGCTCCACCCGGGTAGCTCGGTGACCGGCTTCCCGCCCGGTATCGTCAACGGCACGCAGCACATCGCCGACGCCGCCGCCGCCCAGGCGAAGTCCGACCTCGTCATCGCCTACAACGACGCCGCGAGCCGGGGTCCGGGCACCGCCACTCCGCCCGACATCGGCGGCCTGACGCTGGCCCCCGGCGTCTACACGGCCTCGTCGACGCTGAACCTCACGGGAACGGTCACTCTCGACGGCCAGAACAACCCCGACGCCGTCTTCATCTTCCAGATCCCCTCGACCCTGATCACGGCTCCGGCGAGTGTCGTGGCCCTCATCAACGGGGCAAATGCCTGCAACATCTTCTGGCAGGTGGGCAGCTCCGCCACCCTCGACACGAACACCCAGTTCAAGGGCAACATCCTGGCCCTGCAGTCCATCACGCTGAACACCGGCGCCGTACTCGAAGGCCGCGCCCTGGCGCGCAACGGTGCGGTCACGCTGGACACCAACACCATCACGAGGGCGGCCTGCGCGGTTGGCCCGCCCGGGCCTCCCGGACCGAGCGGTCCGCCCGGACCGACGGGCTCGCCCGGCCCGACCGGCGCCCCCGGCCCGACCGGCGCTCCCGGACCGACGGGTGAACCCGGTCCGACCGGCGCCCCCGGCCCGACCGGCGCCCCCGGCCCGACCGGCGCCCCCGGCCCGACGGGTGAACCCGGCCCGACCGGCGCCCCCGGACCGACCGGCGCCCCCGGACCGAGCGGCAGCCCTGGCGCCCCCGGACCCACCGGCGCCCCCGGACCCACCGGCGCCCCCGGACCGAGCGGCAGCCCTGGTGCCCCCGGACCCACCGGTGCACCGGGACCGACCGGCGCCCCCGGACCCTCGGGGCCGGCCGGACCCTCAGGGCCCGCTGGACCCGCCGGACCCTCAGGACCGGCCGGACCCGCTGGGCCCGCCGGACCGGCCGGACCCGCCGGACCGGCAGGACCCGCTGGGCCCGCCGGACCCGCCGGACCCAAGGGGCCGCGCGGTGACAAGGGCGAAAAGGGTGACTCGGGCGACCACGACCACGACCACGACCACGGTCACGGTCATGACGACGAGGACGAGGGCGACCACGGTCCCGGCGACGGCGACGGCGACGAGGGCGACCACGGTCACGACGACGACCACGGCAAGCCCGGCCACGGCCCCGACGGCCCCGGCGGCCACGACCAGGGCAAGCCCCCGTGGGCCGACTACCTGCCCGGGGGCCTCGACGGCGCCCTGGGCCACATCGCCCCCGGACACACGGCCAAGGGCGTCAACTTCGCCCACGTGAGCGCCGCCACCGACCGACAGGCGAAGGAGACCTCGCCCGTCCCCACCGCGGCAGGCTCACGCAGCGAGACCGGCGTCATGGCCGCCACCGCAGCCGCGCTGGCCTTCATCGTAGGCTCGGCCGTCTTCGCCATGAAGCGGACCCGACGCGGTACGGCAGCCCGCAGGGACTAGCCCTCGCGGCGACCGGGCCCCTGGACACCCAGTCCAGGGGCTCAGTGGCGTCGGCCGGTGATCAGCTCCGGCCGTACGCCTCGACGGCTTCCTCGATGAAATGCCGGGTATGGTCCGGGCTCAACGCCTGAGCCTGCAAGTGCGCGTACATATCGCTGTAGCGCTGCACGTCGGATCGTTTCTCCAGATAGAGGTCGCTGGTGAACCGCTCCAGATAGACCACGCTCACATCGGTGGCGTCTACGAATTCGAGCAACGCGAACTGTCCCGAGACGCCCGGGTGCGCACCCGCGTCGTGCGGGAGCACCTGCAAGGTGACGTGCGGCTGGGTGCTGAAGTGGCTCAGGTGGTTCAGCTGCTCGCGCATGACACCAGGGCCGCCCACGACGCGCCGCAGCGCCGATTCGTCGAGCACGACCCACAAGCGCAGCGGATTGACCGGGGCGCGCAGCCGGTCCTGGCGCCTCATCCGCACCTGGAGGCGGGTGGCGGCCTGTTCGGCGGTGGCGTGCGGGATCGTTCCTGCGATGACCGCCCGGGCGTAGGCGGGGGTCTGGAGCAGACCGGGGATCACCATGGGCTCGTAGATGCGGATCGCGGCGGCCTCGGCCTCCAAGCCGATGTAGGCGCCGTACGGAACGTCCTCGTAGGCGTTCCACCAGCCCTGCCGGCCCGATTCGTCGGCCAGCCGCATCAGGTGGTCCACGCGCCGCTGGTCCTGAACTCCGTACAGCCCGCAGAGGTCGCGCACGTCGCGCGGCTTGATGACGCGGCGGCCGTTCTCCAGCAGACTGATCTTCGGCTGGGACATCAGCAGGCGCGCCGCCACTTGCTGCGTGGTCATACCGGTGCTCTCCCGGAGCCGACGCAGCTCCGCCCCCAGCCGGCGTCTGGTGATGGTGGGATTGACGTCGGCACCCACAGGGCGCATACCTCCGCTCCAACAAAAAATTGCGCTGGCGAGAAGACTGCCACGGCCGGTCCGACTGAATCCGACGCGGCCCGTGTCATGCCCCGTAATTCGCTGCGGGCGCAAAGCGAGCTGAATTTCTCATAAATGCCGTCCGGCTGACCGTATTTACGGGTCACAGGGCGCGGCTGAACTCCAGCCGGTCGGCGAAGTTCTCGTAACCGGCCTTGCCGAACGCCTTCGCCATGGCCGTGTTGGCCGCGTCGCAGTCACCGCGGATCTCGGTGGCCCCGTGCGCCGCGAGGATCCGCGTGCCGCGGACGACGACCGAGGAGGCGTAGCCCTTGCCGCGGTGGGCGGGCGCGACGCCGACGAAGCCGATCACGTGCGCGCTCGGGTTCCGGGCCGGCAGGCTGATCACCGCGGGCGCGCCGGCCGCGTCGTAGCCGATCTCCCACCAGTCCGGCTCGTACGTCAGCTGCGTCATGTCCTCGAAGAGCCGCTCGGCCGCTCCCCGCGCCCCGTGCACCCGGACGTCGTCGGTCAGCCGGGCGTCCGCGGTGTCGACGAGCAGCTCCTCCAGCAGGTCGACGAACGGCCCGCGCCCCAGATCGGTGAGGCCGCGGAACGTCAGCCGGGGATCGTCGGCCGGCAGCTCACCGGGGACCCGCAGGCGGAACCTGCGCCCGTCGCGGATCACCCGGAAGCCGGAGCCGCTCAGCAGCTCCTCCCGGCGCTTCGGCTCCCGCTGGAACTGCGGCTCCTGCGCGGGGGAGTCGACCACGTGCTCCAGCTCCTGCGCGCCGAGCCCGCGCGCCGTCGCGGCAGCCGCCTCCAGCAGCTCCGCCCCGGCCCGCTCCGCACCGGCCGCCGCCTCGAACAGGACGAAGGCGTAGGGGACTTCCTGTCCCGGCAGCGTCCACAGCACCACGCTGCCCACCAGCCGTCCCCCGTCCTCGGCGACCAGGCACCACTCGGGCCGGGTACACCGCGCCTCCAGCAGCTCGGCCAGGTAGACCCGGGCCGCGGCGTTGCGTTCGGTGTCGTCCGGGTGCTCGAACAGCGCGGGCAGCTCGGCGGGACGGGCGGTACGGATCAACGTCACTAGGCGGCCTTCGCGCAGGGGGACGTGCGGGTCGCCCCGAAGGTAACCGCCTCCCCCGCACCCGGCCAGCCATTTACCTCTTGCACAGCGCGGTGTCGAGGAGCGCGTCGGAGTGCTCGTAACCCTGCGGCGTCGGCGGGGTGTTGGCGGTGACGACGACGGTGGCGGCGCGGCCGTCGTCGGTGACGCCGGGCACGGAGTGGAAGCCAGGGGTGTCACCGCCGTGCCCCCACGCCACGCCGCCGCAGCTCAGCGGCGTGCTCGACAGCCCGAGCCCGTAGCCGGTGCCGGGCAGCCAGCCGGAGTCGGCGGGCGTCGCGACGGTGGTGCGCATCTGGGCGAGCTGGGCGGGCGCCAGGAGCTCGCCGCCCACCAGCGCGGAGAAGAACCGGTTCAGGTCGCCGGGGGTGGAGATCAGCTGACCTGCGGCCCAGCCCCAGGACAGGTCCAGCTCGGTGACGTCCTTGAGGCCGCCGGGCAGCGCCGCGTAGCCCTTGGGGTGGGCCTCGCGGATGCTCTCGTCGCCCACGCCCGGGAAGTAGGTGTGGCGCAGTCCGATGCGGTCGATGACCCGCTTGGTGATCTGCTCGGCCAGCGGGCGGCCGGTGACCTTCTCGATGAGCAGCCCGGCCACGATGTAGTTGGTGTTGCTGTACGCCCAGCCCTTGCCGGGGGCGAAGTCGGCCTTGTGGGCGAGCGCCACGTCGATCAGGTGGCGGGGCTGGTAGTAGGTGTGGCGGCCCTCGCCGAAGACGTCGTCGAGCATGAAGGCGGTGTAGTTGGGCAGTCCGCTGGTGTGCTGGAGCAGCTGGCGCACGGTGATCTCGCGCCCGTCGATGCCCTCGCCGCGCAGCAGGTTGGGCAGGTACCGCTCGACGTAGGCGTCGAGGTCGACCTTGCCCTCACCGACCAGTTGCAGGACCACCGTCGCGGTGAAGGTCTTGGTGTTGCTGCCCGCCCGTATCTGCCCGTCCACCGGCACCCGCGCCCCGGTCCTGGTGTCGGCGACGCCCGCGGTGTAGTGGTGCGTGCGCCCGTCGCGACCCGTGACGGCGGCCAGCGCGGCCGGAAAGCGGTCCTCGTCCACCAGCCGCTCCAGGCCCTGGCGTACGGCGTCCCGCGGGCCCCGGACCGGCGCCGCCGAGGCGGGCGAGGTCCCGGCCACGGCCACGGCGGCGGCGATGACCGCCACCGCCGCCGCCATACGAACACGCCGCGGCTTCTGCGAACGAACAGACATGAGTGAACTCCCCTGAGCGCCAGGCTGGTTGCGTCGACGGTCAGGTCGACGATCTCGATGCCCTCAGCCTGGCGGCCGGGAGGTGCGCAGGGACAGCCGGAGAGCCCGCCGAAGCGCCGGGGGGACATCCCCCGGGACCGCGGTCCCCCCGCCCGGGACCCCGGTCCCACACGAGGCCCGCCTACGGGGTGATGTTCTGGTTCATGTGGAACAGGTTCCCCGGGTCGTACGTGCGCTTGACCTCGACCAGGCGGTCGTAGTTCCCCTTGTAGTTGGCCCTGATCCGGCTCTGGTCGTCCTCGGCCATGAAGTTGACGTAGCCGCCCTCCTGCGAATGCGGCGCGGTCGCCTCGTAGTAGTCGCGGACCCAGGCGGTGTTCGCCTCGTTGTCGGCGGGGTCGGGCCACATGCCGGCGATGACGGTGGCGAACGAGGCGTCGCGGTAGGCGAAGGCCGTCGCGTCCGGGGCGACGCGGTGGCAGGCGCCGTTGATGGGGTAGATGTGGATCGTCGAATTCACGACGGGCAGCCGCGCCGCGTGCTCCACGTGCGCCGCGATCGCGGCGTCGCTGAGCTCGTTCACGAAGTTGGCCTTCCAGTAGTGCTGGAGCCCGGGCGGTACGAGGGCGTCGAAGGCGCTGTTCAGCGCCGGATACGGCATCGGGCCGACGTGCTCGGCGACCACGGGGGCGAAGTCGCGGAAGGCCTGGACGGCGGCGGGGCCCTCGTCGAGCGGCCCGGACCAGCACGCCACGATCAGCACGAAGGTGTCCCCGTGCCGGTCCTCCGGGATGAACGGGAGCGGCGGGGCGATCTGGAAGGCCGGGAAACCGCCCAGTTCCTCCGGGGCGTCGGCGATGAGCTCGCTGAAGGAGCGCAGGACGGCGGGGGCGTCCTGCAGCTCGTAGAGGATCGGGCCGCCGTAGACGTCCTTGACGGGGCTCAGCCGGTATTCGAAGGAGGTCACGGCGCCGAAGTTGCCGCCGCCTCCGCGCAGGGCCCAGAACAGGTCGGCGTTCTCCTCCTCGCTCGCCACCACCAGGCGGCCGTCGGCGGTCACCACGTCGGCCGAGATCAGGTTGTCGCAGCTCAGGCCCTGCCCGCGGCAGAGGTATCCGATGCCGCCGCCGAGGGTGAGGCCGCCGATCCCCGTGGTGGAGATGATCCCGCCGGTGGTGGCCAGCCCGAAGGCGTGGGTCGCCGCGTTGAAGTCGCCCCAGGTCGCGCCGCCCTCGGCGCGCGCCGTCCGGCGTGCGGCGTCGACGCGGACACCGCGCATCGCGGACAGGTCGGCCACCACGCCGCCGTCGCAGGTGCCGAAGCCGGGCACGCTGTGCCCGCCGCCGCGTACCGCGAGATCGAGTCCGTTCGACCGTGCGAAGTCGACCGCTGCCATGACGTCGCCCGCGTGGGCGCAGCGCACGACGGCGGCCGGCCTCCGGTCGATCATGGCGTTGTAGACCTTGCGCGCCTCGTCGTAGGCCTCGTCGTCGGGGGTGACGACGGGCCCGCGCGTCCGTTCGCGCAACTGGTCGATCGAGAGCTTGCCCATGACCATCGCTCCTCGTGGCTCACGCTTCGTGTGGGAGGTGACCGGACGGGAGGTGACCGGGCTGGAGGTGGCTGAAGCCCACCTCGAACCGTTCCACCGAGACGATCCGCTGGCCCTCCCGCCGTGCGGTCTCCTCGCGGATCCGGCTGGCCTGCTCCTCGCTGGCCAGCATGGTCCCCTCGTCCTCCCACAAGGTCAGTGACTTGGCTTGCCCCGTGGCCCGGTCGACGAGGTAGTAGACGCCCCGGAAGCCGGGGACGTCCTGGACCTGCCTGACGACCGCCTCCGACTGCGCGGTCAGGTCCCCCTCCGGGGGAACCGGTGATCCCTGGTAGGTGCTCAGCCTCGCGAACATCTCCGGAAATCCTTCCTGGCCGGGCCGCCGGTCGGGGGGACAGGCAGCTCCACGACCAGCGTGCTCCGGCGGACCGCAGCCCGCATGCCGGAGCGGCGTGACAATGGTGGTGACGTTGCCTTTCGCCGCTGTCGTCCGGAGAGGCGGGACGCCGAGGTGCCGTACATAGCCGTGACCGCGCTGAGCCATGTCGGGCTGGTCCGCGACCACAACGAGGACAGCCTCGTCGTCGGGCCGTGGACGCTGTGCGGCACGGTGACGCAGAACCCCCAGACGCTCCTGTTCCCCTTCGGCAGACCGCTCGTCGTGGCCGTCGCCGACGGGCTCGGCGGGCAGCCGGGCGGCGAGGTGGCCAGCGCCCTCGTGGTGAACGAACTGGCCGCGCTCGGTCCCTCGCTCGACGACACGCAGAGCGTCGGGGACGCCCTGAACCTGTGCAACCGCGCCGTGTACTCGGCCGCCGAAGGGCGCCCGGACCTGGCCGCCATGGGGACCACGGTCGCCGGCACCCTCCTCCTGCCGGAGTCCCTGCTCGCGTTCAACGTCGGCGACAGCAAGGTGTTCCGGACCGGCCCGGACGGCGCCCTGCGCCAGGTCAGCGTGGACGACAGCCCGCCGCCGGCACCCGGACACCGCACCACGTCGGCCGTCACGCAGGTGCTCGGCGGCAGCCGCGGCTACGAGGACGTCACCCCCCACCTCGCGTCCTTCGCCCTGTCCGAGGGCGACCGCTACCTGGTGTGCAGCGACGGGCTGACCGACCCCGTGCCCGACGAGGAGATCGAGGCCCTGCTGCGGGTCCACGACGACGGCAGAGCCGCCTTCGAGCTGTGGAAGGCCGCCATCGACGCCGGTGGCCCCGACAACATCACGCTCGCGCTGATACGGATCGGCGACACCCTCTGACGTCCCGTGCGCCCCGGGCGCCACATGCCTAGGCCGGGGCTCACGGCACTTTTTATATGACTTTCAGCATCGGATATCTATTACCGCAGGCACAGAATTTCCGGCTGCGGGAATTTCCGCTGCGCCACATTTCGTGTGCTAGTGTGACGCCGTTGCAGTTTCCGTTGGGCGCAGTTTTCAGGAGAATTAATATGGCATCTGGCACCGTGAAGTGGTTCAACGCGGAAAAGGGCTTCGGCTTCATCGAGCAGGAGGGTGGCGGCGCTGACGTGTTCGCCCACTACTCGAACATCGCCTCCTCCGGCTTCCGTGAGCTTCAGGAAGGCCAGAAGGTCACCTTCGACGTCACGCAGGGCCAGAAGGGCCCGCAGGCCGAGAACATCGTTCCCGCCTGACGCCCACGCGTACCCGCAGCCGAGGCCCGCACCCAACGGTGCGGGCCTCGGCTCGTTGTCGCTCCAGGCGCGGCCCTTTCTTGACGGGCTTGCTAGAGTCCGTGCCCATGTCGATCCCTGACGACCTGCTCCTCGATCTCGCCGCCATGGTCGAGTCGGTGCAGACCAATCAGATGTCCCTGACCGTCGTGGTTCACGGCGCCGTCATCACCGGCCGCCTCGCCCCCGAAAGCGTCTGGCGTCAGCGGGTGGCGGAGGTCCTCCAGGACTCCGACCAGCTGGCCCCGTTCGCCGAGGTCTTCAGGTCCTCCGGAGGCGGCGGCAGAGAGCCCGCCGAAGCACCCTCACACCTGCACTTCCACGTGGCACGCATCCTCCAGGGCACCCTGGGCATCCCCGAGACCGGCGGGATGTACCGGATCGCCGTCAAGGACGTCAGCGCCTGGACCGTCGGAGACTTCAGCTACTCCGACAAATAGCCACCTGACACCCGCCCCCGCACCCACGAATACCGGAAACACGGCCCCCGCAGTCGAACGCGGGGGCCGCATCCGGCGAATTCTCCACCGGCCGGAAAACGCCTGTGCGGGCCACGTAGCTCCGCTAGCCGCGGGTCAGCGCCTCCAGGGCCACGTTCAGCTCCAGCACGTTCACCCGGGGCTCGCCCATGAAGCCGAGGGTGCGGCCTTCGGTGTGCTCCTCGACCAGCGCCCGCACCCGCTCCACCGGAAGGGCGTTGAGGTACGCCACCCGGTGCACCTGAAGGGCCGCGTACGCCGGGGAGACGTGCGGGTCCAGCCCGGAGCCGGAGGAGGTCACGGCGTCGGCCGGAACCTGCCCCGCCGTGGGCGTGTAGCCGGGGACCGTGTTGTCGGCCAGCACCTTCGCCTTGGTCTCCTTGACCGCCTCGACCAGCTCGGGGTTGTCGGCGGCCTTGTTGGAGGCCCCCGAGACCAGCAGCTCGTACCGGGTGTTGACGGTGTTCTCGCCGAGTCCGGCCGACGGCCGGGGCTGGAACCAGTGCAGGTCGCCCCCGTACCCCTGGCCGATGAGCGCGGAGCCGACCGCCCGGCCGTTCCCGTCCTTGACCGGGGAGCCGTTGGCCCGGTCGGTGAAGGCGGCCTGGGCGACGCCGGTGACCGCGAGCGGGTAGAGGACCCCGCAGAGCACGGTTAGGGCCAGCAGGGCGCGCAGCCCCGCCCCGAGGAGGCGTGCGGTGTTGCCTACGGAGTGGTTCATGGCGGGTCACCCAATGCCGGGGATGAGGGAGAGGAACAGGTCGATGAGCTTGATGCCGACGAACGGGGCGATCAGGCCGCCCAGTCCGTAGACGGCGAGGTTGCGGCGGAGCATCGCGTCGGCGCTGCTCGGCCGGTAGGGGACGCCCCGGAGGGCGAGCGGTACGAGGGCGACGATCACGAGCGCGTTGAAGACGACGGCCGAGAGGATCGCGGACTCGGGCGAGTGCAGGCCCATCACGTTGAGCCGGTCGAGGCCCGGGTACACCACGGCGAACATGGCCGGGATGATCGCGAAGTACTTCGCCACGTCGTTGGCGAGGGAGAAGGTGGTCAGGGCGCCCCGGGTGATGAGGAGCTGCTTGCCGATCTCGACGATCTCGATGAGCTTGGTGGGGTCGGAGTCCAGGTCCACCATGTTCCCGGCCTCCTTGGCGGCCGAGGTGCCGGTGTTCATGGCCACGCCCACGTCGGCCTGCGCCAGCGCCGGCGCGTCGTTCGTACCGTCGCCGGTCATCGCGACGAGCTTGCCGCCCGCCTGCTCCCGCTTGATGAGCGCCATCTTGTCCTCGGGCGTCGCCTCCGCGAGGAAGTCGTCCACGCCCGCCTCCTCGGCGATGGCCCGGGCGGTCAGCGGGTTGTCGCCCGTGATCATGACGGTCCGGATGCCCATGCGGCGCAGCTCCGCGAACCGTTCGCGCATGCCCTCCTTGACGACGTCCTTGAGGTGGACGACGCCCAGGACCCGCGCGCCCCGCTCGTCCTCGGCCGCGACCAGCAGCGGGGTGCCGCCGAGGGAGGAGATCGCCTCGACCCTCGCGGCCGCGTCGGCCGCCACCCGCCCGCCCCGGTCGGCCACCCAGGCGGTGATCGCCGAGGCGGCGCCCTTGCGGACCCTGCGGCCGTCCACGTCGACGCCCGACATGCGGGTCTGGGCGGTGAAGGGGATCCACTCGGCGTGCGCGACCTCGCCCCGGTGGCGCTCGCGCAGCCCGTACTCCTCCTTCGCGAGGACGACGATCGAGCGGCCCTCGGGGGTCTCGTCCGCCAGGGAAGACAGCTGCGCGGCGTCGGCGAGTTCCGCTGCGGTGGCCCCGCCGACGGGTACGAACTTCGAGGCCCGGCGGTTGCCGAGGGTGATGGTGCCGGTCTTGTCGAGCAGCAGGGTGGAGACGTCCCCGGCTGCCTCGACCGCGCGGCCGCTCATCGCGAGGACGTTGCGCTGGACGAGCCGGTCCATGCCCGCGATGCCGATGGCGGAGAGGAGCGCGCCGATGGTGGTGGGGATCAGGCAGACCAGCAGGGCGGCCAGCACGGTCATCGACTGCTCGGCGCCCGCGTAGACGGCGAACGGCTGGAGGGTGACGACCGCGAGCAGGAACACGACGGTCAGCGAGGCGAGCAGGATGTTCAGCGCGATCTCGTTGGGCGTCTTGTGGCGTGCGGCGCCCTCGACCAGGTTGATCATGCGGTCGATGAAGGTCTCGCCGGGCTTCGTGGTGATCTTGATGACGATCCGGTCGGAGAGGACCTTCGTACCGCCCGTGACGGCCGAGCGGTCCCCGCCCGACTCCCGGATCACCGGGGCGGACTCACCGGTGATCGCCGACTCGTCGACCGACGCCACGCCCTCGACGACGTCCCCGTCGCCCGGGATGACCTCGCCCGCCTCGCAGACCACCAGGTCGCCGACGCGCAGCGCGGTGCCGGGGACCCGCTCCTCCACCGCGCCGTCCAGCCGCCGGGCCACGGTGTCGCTCTTCGCCTGGCGCAGGGTGTCGGCCTGGGCCTTGCCGCGGCCCTCCGCCACCGCCTCCGCGAGGTTCGCGAACACCGTCGTCAGCCACAGCCAGGCGGCGATCGCCCAGCCGAACCAGTGCGTCGGCTCGCAAGCCGCCAGCACGGTGGTGACGACGGAGCCGACCTCCACCACGAACATGACCGGCGACTTCACCATCACGCGCGGGTCGAGCTTGCGCAGCGCGTCCGGGAAGGACCTGACCAGTTGCCCCGGATCGAAGGGCCCTGTGCCGGCCCGGCCGCGGCCGGGCTCCCCGTGGCCGGTGGGAGCGTCCTGGTGGGGCGCGCGGAGGGGGGTGACGGTGCTCATGAGGCGAGCCCTTCGGCGAGCGGACCCAGCGCGAGGGCCGGGAAGTAGGTCAGACCGGTGACGACGAGGATCGTGGCGACGAGCAGGCCGGTGAACAGCGGCTTGTCGGTCCGCAGCGTGCCCGCCGTGGCCGGTACCGGCTGCCGGCGCGCGAGCGAGCCGGCCAGGGCCAGCACGAAGACCATGGGGAGGAACCGGCCGATCAGCATGGCCAGCGCGGTGGTCGTGTTGAACCACGGGGTGTCGGCGTTCAGGCCCGCGAAGGCCGAGCCGTTGTTGTTCCCGGCGGAGGTGTAGGCGTACAGCACCTCGGAGAAGCCGTGCGCGCCGGGGTTGCCCGTCGAGTGGACGGGGGTGGGCAGCGCCATCGCGAGCGCCGTGAAGCCGAGGACCACCGCCGGGGTGACGAGGAGGTAGCAGGCCGCGTACTTGATCTCGCGGGTGCCGATCTTCCTGCCGAGGTACTCCGGCGTGCGGCCGACCATCAGACCGGCGAGGAACACCGCGATGACCGCCATGATCAGCATGCCGTAGAGGCCGGAGCCGACGCCGCCCGGGGCGATCTCGCCGAGCTGCATGCCGAGCAGCTGGATGCCGCCGCCCAGGCCCGTGTACGAGGAGTGGAAGGAGTTGACCGAACCGGTGGACGTCAGGGTCGTCGCCACGGAGAAGATCGCGGAGGCGCCGATGCCGAACCGGGTCTCCTTGCCCTCCATCGCGCCGCCCGCGGCCTGGAGCGCCGGGCCGTGGTGGGCGAACTCGGTCCCCATCATCAGCGCGGTGAAGCCGAGCCAGAGGGTGGCCGCCGTCGCGAGGATCGCGTAGCCCTGCCGGACCGAGCCGGTCATGCGGCCGAACGTGGCGGTCAGGGACACGGGGATCAGCAGGATCAGGAAGACCTCGAAGAGGTTCGAGAAGGGGGTCGGGTTCTCGAAGGGGTGCGCGGAGTTGGCGTTGAAGTAGCCGCCGCCGTTGGTGCCGAGCTGCTTGATGACCTCCTGCGAGGCGACGGCGCCGCCGTGGCCCTGCCGGGTGCCGCCCGTGAACTGGCCGGCCTCGTGGATCCCGGCGAAGTTCTGGACGACCCCGCAGGCGACCAGGACGACCGCGCCGACCACGGAGATCGGCAGCAGGACGCGGACGGTGCCGCGCACCAGGTCCGTCCAGAAGTTGCCGAGTTCGCCGGTGCGGGCGGGGCCCTCCCCCGCGCGAGGGGCCGGGGGCGGGGCGAAGGCCCGTACGAGCGCCACCGCGACGGCCATGCCGACGGCGGCGGACAGGAAGTTCTGCACCGCGAGCCCGCCGGTCTGCACGAGGTGGCCCATGGCCTGCTCACCGGCGTACGACTGCCAGTTGGTGTTCGTCACGAAGGAGACGGCGGTGTTGAAGGCCTGGTCCGGCTTGATGGAGGCGAAGCCCATCGAGCCGGGCAGGCTGCCCTGCACCCGCAGCAGCAGGTACAGGAAGAGCACGCTCACCGCGGAGAAGGCGAGGAGCGCGCGCAGGTACGCAGGCCAGCGCATCCGGGCGTCGGGATCGGCACCGATCGCCTTGTAGATCCACCTCTCCGGCGCGTAGTGCCTGGTCGAGGTGTAGACGCGGGCCATGTACGCGCCCAGCGGCCGGTGGGCCAGGGCCAGCGCCGCGACGAGCGCGAGCAGCTGGAGCACCCCGGCCAGAACGGGACTCATCGGGGCTCAGAACCTCTCCGGGTACACGAGGGCGAGGATCAGATAGCCGAGGAGGGAGAGGGCGACCAGCAGGCCGACGATGCTTTCGGCGCTCACAGCGCGGCCACCCCCTTGGCGATGACGGCCACCAGCGCGAAGAACGCGATCGTGGTGGCGACGAAGGCCAGGTCGGCCATCGTGGGCTCCCGTGGGTGCGAGGGCGATATTCGGACAACTCCGAGTGGAACGTCTTTTCGGAGCCCGTCGGCCCCCCTTGACGGGCCCCATACGCCCCCGCACGCGCCTTTGACGGCTCCCTAACGGGGCAGCTCCTCCAGGAAGCGCTGTTGGTCGGCGAGGAGGCCGGACGGGAAGAGGGTGCGCGGGGCGAACACGGCCGTCAGGGTCAGCCGCCAGGAGGAACGCTCGACCGAGGTGCGCAGCAGGGAGTGGCTCGCTCCCGGATAGCGGCGGACGGTGAGGGTGCCGGGCGCGAGCAGGCTGCGGTACGCGGCTTCGGTCTCGGCGCCGTCCACGTTCCGGTCGTCGGCGCCCGAGAGCAGCAGCACCGGGACGTGCGGCATCGCCCGCAGGTCCGCGGTCGCGTCCGCGGTGTGGTTGCGGCTGATGAACGACCAGCGCTCAGCGGTGAGTTCCCGGTCGGCACCGGGGCTCGCGCGGTACTCCTCGTACGTCGCCCCGCGCCGCAGCAGCGCCAGGGTCTGTTCCCGGGTGCGCAGGGCGGCCGCCGTGCGCTCGGCGTCGGCGCCGGCCGCGCGGAGCTCGGCCCGCAGGTGGTACTCGCCCTGGCGCTCCCAGTTCACGGCGGTGCCGACCGCGATGACGAAGCGCACCCCGGGGGCCGGGGCCCGGGCCACCACCTTCGGCAGGACCCAGCCGGCCTGGCTGGCGCCCCACAGGCCGATGCGGGCGGGGTCGATCTCGGGGCGGGTGGCGGCCGCCCAGGCGATGGTGTCGACGGTCTCGCGGGCGCGGTCGTCCATGCTCTGGCCGAGCCAGTCGGCGGGTTTGTCGAGGGAGAGCGAGGCGTATCCGGCGCGCGCGAAGGCCTCCCAGTACGGGCGGTAGAAGCCCTCGTGGGTGGCGTCGACCTCGCCGTCGCCGTGCACGAGGACCACGAGCGGGAAGGGGCCGGGGCCCTTGCCGACGGGGGTGGCGAGCACGCCGGGCAGGCGGTGGCCGGCGGCGGGGACGGTGACGCGCTCCTCGTGGATCGCGTAGCTGTTCTGCCACAGGACGACACCGGTGAGGCCCGCCGCGAGGAGCACGGTGGTCAGGGCGACGAGCAGGACGGTGCGGAGCGTGCGGGACATGACCGCGCCTTTCGATCGAAGTAAAAACGATCGTATCGCGAATGAACGTATTAGACTCGTTCGCATGACGACATTGCAGCGCGGGGTGCCCGAGGGCGCCGAGGAGCGGGTGGCGGAGCTGTACTGGGAGGCCTTCGGCGGGAAACTGGGCCGCGCGCTCGGCCCCGCCGAGGCCGGGCGGCGGTTCATCGCCGGGCACCTGCACGCGGACCGGGCCGTGACGGCCCTGGACGAGGACGGCCGGGTGGTGGGCGTGGCGGGCTACCAGCTGGCGGGGCGCGGCCTGGTCGGCGGCGACGCGGCCGCGGTCCGGGCGCAGTACGGGCGGCTGCGCGGCCTGCCCCGGGTCTTCCTGCTGGCCCTGATGGAGCGCACTCCCGCCCGCGACGAGCTGGTCATGGACGGCATCGCCGTGGACCCCGCCGCGCGGGGCCGGGGCGTCGGCGGGCTGCTCCTGGGGGAGATCGACGCCGTCGCCGCGGAGCAGAGGTGCCGCCGGATCCGGCTGGACGTGATCGCGGAGAACCCGCGCGCCCGGGCGCTGTACGAGCGGCACGGATTCACGGCGGTGCGCGTGCAGCGGACGCCCTGGCTGCGGGACGTGCTGGGATTCGGAGCGGTGACGACGATGCACAAGGCGGTGACGCGGTGAGCTCGATCCCGACCAGGACGGTCGTGCACGCGCTGGTCCGGGAGGACGGGACGGTCGCGGGCGAGGAGCTGTACGAGGTCGCCGGGCTGCTCGGGATGAGCGACCAGCAGGTGCGGCTGTGCGTGAAGCGGCTGGTGGCGGAGGGCCGGTTCGCGATGGAGGGCCGGGGGCGGCGCGCCGTCCTGCGGACGGTGGGGGCGGGGCCCGGGCTGCCGCTCGTACCGGAGGTGGAGTTCGTACGGCACGCCTACCGGCAGGACCGGGGCCAGGAGCCCTGGGACGGGCGCTGGCACGCCTTCGCCTTCGCCGTACCGGAATCCGCCCGGGCGGCGCGGGACGCGCTGCGGGACGCCCTGACCCGGCTGGGGGCGGCGCCGGTGCAGGGCGGGCTGTACGTCACGCCGAACGCGATCGGCCCGTACGTGCGCGCCCACGCGGCGGAACTGGGGCTGTCCCAGGCCCTGAGCTGCCTGAGCACCCGGGACCTGGCGGTGGGCGGGACCGCCGAGCCGCGGGCCCTGGCGGCGCGGCTGTGGCCCTTGCCCGAGATCGCGGACCGGTACGAGGCGCTGCGCGCCCTGGCGCAGGAGACGGAACCCGGGGCGGCAGAGGCGGACGGCGCCGGTGAAGCGGACGCGGCGGCGGACGGCGCCGGGGCGGCGGCGGGGCTGGCGCGGGCCGTCGCGCTGGCCGCGGCCTTCTCCGAGGCGATGCTGCCGGATCCGCTGCTGCCCCCGGAGCTGCTGCCGCAGCCCTGGCCGGGGACGACGGCCCGGGCGGCGGCCGCCGACGCGTGGGCGCGGCTGGCGGCCGCCGCACCGGCCGGCGGCCCCAGGCTTTTCCGCCTGTACGGCGAGGTCCTGGGGTGAGCGGCCGGGACGGGGCGACCCCCGCCGCGTCCACATCCTGGACAACTACCCTCATTTCATGAACGCAGAAGCCGACGCCCTCGCCCTCGCCCGCGTGAAAGACGCCGACCGGAAGCACGTCTTCCACTCCTGGTCGGCGCAGGAGCTCATCGACCCGCTCGCCGTCGCGGGCGCGCAGGGCTCGTACTTCTGGGACTACCAGGGCAACCGCTACCTCGACTTCTCCAGCGCGCTCGTCTACACCAACATCGGCTACCAGCACCCCAAGGTCACCGCGGCCATCCAGGAGCAGGCGGCCGCCCTGTGCACCGTCGCGCCCGGCTTCGCCGTCGACGTCCGCTCCGAGGCCGCACGCCTCATCGCCGAGCGGACCCCCGGCGACCTCGACAAGATCTTCTTCACGAACGCCGGGGCCGAGGCCGTCGAGAACGCCGTCCGCATGGCCCGCCTGCACACCGGCCGGCCCAAGGTGCTGTCCGCCTACCGCTCCTATCACGGCGCCACCTCCACCGCGATCAACCTGACCGGCGACGCCCGCCGCTTCGGCAACGACTCCGCGACCGCCGGGGTCGTGCACTTCTGGGGGCCCTTCGCCTACCGCTCGCCCTTCTACGCGGCGACCGAGGCCGAGGAATGCGAGCGCGCCCTGCGCCACCTGGAGGACACGATCGTCTTCGAGGGGCCGCAGTCCATCGCCGCGATCATCCTGGAGACCGTCGGCGGCGCCCCCGGCGTCCTCGTGCACCCGGACGGCTACCTGGCGGGCGTGCGCGCGCTGTGCGACCGCTACGGCATCGTCTTCATCCTCGACGAGATCATGGTCGGCTTCGGCCGGACCGGCAGGTGGTTCGCGTCCGAGCACTGGGACGTCACCCCCGACCTGCTGTGCTTCGCCAAGGGCGTGACCAGCGGGTACGTCCCGCTCGGCGGCGTCGCGATCTCGGCCGCCATCGCCGAGACCTTCGCCCGCCGGCCCTACCCGGGCGGGCTGACGTACTCCGGGCACGTGCTGGCCTGCGCGGCCGCCGTCGCGACGATCGGCGTCATGGAGGAGGAGGGCGTCGTCGAGCAGTCCGCCCGCACCGGCGAGGAGCTGCTCGGCCCGGGACTGCGCGCCCTCGCCGCACGCCACCCCAGCGTCGGCGAGGTCCGCGGCCTGGGAACCTTCTGGGCGCTGGAGCTCGTACGGGACCGGGAGACGCGCGAGCCGCTGGTCCCGTACAACGCCTCGGGCGCCGACAACGCGCCCATGGCGGAGTTCGGGGCGGCCCTGAAGAAGGGCGGTCTGTGGCCGCTGCTCGCCGGCAACCGCATCCACGTCGCGCCGCCGTGCACCATCGCGCCCGAGGACGTGGCCAAGGGCCTGGCGATCCTCGACGAGGCCCTGTCGGTCACCGACGCGCACATGGCCTGACCTGCACGGACGCACGGTCGCCCAATCCGTGGGTGCCTCTCTCGGAGGATTCGCGCCATTACGAACAGCACGTGAACGTGCTGAAATCCGACAGAGCACCTACGGACCGGGATGCACGTCAGTCCCGGGGCGGTCCTCCGTGACCGAACGGCGGGGAGCGGGCCGACCGCTGGACGCCGGGCGTACGGGATCCCCTCAGCCGGACTCCGTGTACCCGAAGGAAGTCTTCCCATGAGCAAGCACGTCCTGGCCCAGAACCAGTACGGCAAGGCCGAGAACCGCATCGTGAAGGTCACGCGCAAGGGCGCCGACGGTTCCTGGCACGAGATCCGCGACCTCAACGTCTCGGTCGCGCTCCGCGGTGAGTTCCGCGACGTCCACCTGACCGGCGACAACGCCAACTGCCTGCCGACCGACACCACCAAGAACACGGTGTACGCCTTCGGCAAGGAGCACGGCATCGCCTCCCCCGAGGCCTTCGGCATCCTGCTCGCCAAGCACTTCGTCTCCTCGCAGGAGCCGATCCGTGAGGCGCAGATCCGCATCGAGGAGTACGTGTGGGACCGCATCCCGGTCCCGACGCGCAAGGAGCAGCACTCCTTCGTCCGCAAGGGCCAGGAGGTGCGCACCGCGCAGATCACCTACAGCGAGACGACGGGCCTCCAGGTCATCTCCGGCCTGAAGGACCTGACGGTGATGAACTCGACGAACTCCGAGTTCCACGGCTACATCAAGGACAAGTACACGACCCTGCAGGAGGCGTACGACCGCATCCTGGCGACCAAGGTCACCGCGCGCTGGGCGCACTCGGCGCTGGCCGCCGACGACGCCTCGTACGACTGGGACCAGTCGTACAAGAAGGTTCGCAAGAACATGCTGGAAGCCTTCGCGGAGACGTACTCGTACTCGCTCCAGCAGACCCTGAACCAGATGGCCGAGCGGGTGCTGGACACCTGCCCCAGGGTCAACGAGGTGCGGCTGAACCTCCCCAACAAGCACCACTTCCTGGTCGACCTGGAGCCCTTCGGCCTCAAGAACGACAACGAGGTCTACTTCGCGGCGGACCGCATGTACGGCCTGATCGAGGGCACCGTCCACCGCGACGGCGTGCAGCCGGTGATCGCGACGTCCGACTGGATCGTCGCGTGACGCGCTAGCGCTCCTCCTCGGGCTCCCCCACCAGGAGGTTCCAGCGGCCCGCGCGCCCGGTCAGCGTGGTCACCGACTCCGGCCGCACGTCCAGGCGCCAGAACGTCGCGGCGGGCAGCTCCAGGGCGTGCACGACGGCCGCCCGTACGACGGCCTGGTCGACCACGGCCCGGTGCGTACCGGCGGCCAGAGCGGCCAGCTCCGCCCCCACGCGGGCGATCAGCGCGTCCACCGACTCCCCGCCGGGCGGGGCGAATCCGGGATCCGTCAGCCAGGCGTGCAGGGCCGCCGGGTCCTCGGCCGCCACCTCGTCCAGGGTGCGCCCCGTCCACCGGCCCATGTCCATGCCGCGCAGGCCGTCGTGGCCGGGGCAGGGCTGCGCGTGACCGAAGCGTCCCTGGCGGGCGGCTGCGTCCAGTGGGAGTCGCACGAGCCGGACTCGTACCAACGGGGTCTTCATGAGGGGAGCCTAAGCGCGGTACGGTCACGGACGAGACGCGAGCACCACTGACCGGAACGCGCTCCCCCTGGAGGTACTGCCATGGCCGCCCACTCCGCCGTGCCCACGACGACCGCACCTGCCATCGCCCCCATCTCCCTCTCCGCGCTGGCCCCCTGGGCGGCGTTCGCCGGCATCCTGATGCTGGTCCTGCTCTACTTCGTCGGCGCCGAACAGGGCGCCACCGCCGTCTTCCAGGGCGAGACCGTCCACGAGTGGCTGCACGACGGCCGCCACCTGCTCGGCTTCCCCTGCCACTGATTCGTCTGCCGGCCTGCCACGGGCCCCGGCCGGCCGCGCTGTGGACGACTTTCGGCCTGGCCGTCTGTTTTCTAGCCGACCGGACCCTTGTGCCCGCCCCCCGCACCCAAGGAGGCTGTGCTGCCGACGAGTTGACCAAGAACAAGAGGGGGCCGGTCGCACATGCCGACGGCGATCAAGGAATGGCGCGGCTGGACGGGCGCTGCCCCGTTCTGGCTCAATTCGCTGCTGCTGCTCCTGGCCCCCTGTTGTGCCGTCACCCTGTTCGGCCAGATCGGCGTCATCGCGGGTCTGGCCGCTCTCGGCGGCCTGGCCCGCCACCTCTGGTACGGCGACTACGGCCACCCCGCGGTGCACCTGGCCGCCGTCCTGATGGGCGCGGGCACGGCGGCCGTCGTCATGTGAGAGCCCCTCACTCGTTCGGACGCACGGTGCGCGAGACCGGCGGCCGACGGGGGGACCCCGTGCGAGCTGCGGAGATCTCCGGATCCGGAGGCGACACGCCCGTGACGTTCTGTCAGCCTCACGTGTTGCACGGGGTGCGGACGGGCAGAGGAGGTGTCCACTGCTCACATGACCCGGCCGCACGAGCCGGACTGGAGGGATTCTCATGCCCCGCGCCAAGTGGGTCGTCGCCTCGCTGACGGTGGCTCTGCTGAGCACCGGCATCGTGGCGTTGAACCGGACCGAGGGTGCCGGGCCCGCGGCCGCGACCACCGACGACGCGCTTCCCTCGCGGGCGCTGGGACTGTCCGGTCACCGCCGGCTCGTGCGCGAGCTGGAGCAGTCCGGCGCCCACACCCCCGGCAGCGGCGCCCGGTCGCCGCGGACCGCCGCCGGGCCACTGCGGGCGGCCCCCGCACCGCTGCGGGCGGCGCGGCCCCTGCGCCTGCGCATCCCGAGTCTGGGCCTCGACGTGCCGCTGACCGGCGAGCACGAGGACCTCGCCTGGGACACCGGCAGCCCCGCGCCGGGTACGGCCGGTACGGCCGTGGTCACCGGAGCCGGGCTGCGCCTCGGCGAGCTGCGGCGGGGCCGGACCATCGAGGTGCCCCGCGCGGACCGCCGTACGGCCGTCTTCACCGTCGTACGGGTCTCGCCCGGCGCGACCGCCGGGCGCGAGGATCCGGCGGGCCGGGCCCAACTGCGGCTCGTCAGCGGCGAGACCGCGGTCCTGGCCCGGCTGACCGGCCAGCGCCACACCCACTGAGCCGAGCCCACTGAGCCGGGCCCACTGAGCCGGGCCCACTGAGCCGAGCCCGCCCGCGGCCACCCGCTCAGCCGTGGGGGGTGTCTTCGTTCCCCCGGTCGGAGGCTTCTTCACGCCGCGCCGGGAGCCCTCGGGCGCGGCGGGGCACACCCCTCGCATGAGCGGGAGTCGACGCGCGCGTACGGCACTGACCAGGGTCCTGACCGTGGTCTGCGTCGTGCTGCTGTGCGTGTTCGGCGCCGGTCCGGCCGGCCAGGCCGCCGCCGAGTGCCCTGCGGGGCCCTCCGCGCCCTACGCGCCGGCCGAACCCACCGAACCCATGGAGGGCCCGTCCGATCCGGCGGCCGACCCCGGCGTCCGGGCGGCCGTGCGGACGTTCGTGCGCGGGCTGCCGGGCGTACGACACTCCCCGCTGACCGTGTTTCACGTGAAACATCCGGACGCCCCGCCGAGCGGGCCGGTCGCGGAGAGGGCCCAGCCGGCCCTGACCCCGCGGGCGGTACGGAGTGTGGTCCTGCGCTGCTGACCGGGCCGGACGGCCCATGAGTCCCAGCGCAGTCCCCCACACCCCTCTGAGACACCGCGAGGTTCCGCCATGCCCATCGACCCGTACACCGCGCTGAACGCCATGCTCCGCGCCGAAGTCACCCGGTGCGCCCCGCCGGTCCGCCGCTCCCAGCCGGTCGAGCAGTCCGAGCCGGTCGAGCGGACCGGGCACGCCGACCCGGCCGCGTCGCCGAAGACCCCCACCGCGGCCGCAGCGGACCCGGCCGCGTAGGAGCGGCCGGGGCAGTGGAGGGGCGCCGGTCCCCGGGCACGCGGCCGGACACCGGCGCCCTCCGCTCAGGGCTCGCGGGTGTAGTAGCGGTAGAACGCCGCCCCGCCGACACCCAGGCCGACGAACAGGCCGATGACGGTGGCGCGGAGCACGGAGGAGTTGGTGAGGCTGTGCAGGTAGCCGGCGGCGATACCGGCGAAGACGCCGTAGGCGGCGGCGTGGGCCTCCCGCTTGAGGCGGGGGCCGATCCGGGCCAGGCCGAAGACGATCGCGGCGAACAGCGCGCCGCACAGGATCCCGTAGAAGACGTTCCCCGCGTCCACGGGGCCCGTCTGGCGCTGGATGAAGGCCGCCCAGACGCCGTAGACCAGTCCGAGGAGCAGGGGTCGTGCGTAGGCGCTCCTGCTCAGGTGGCCCATGTCCGAGGACTGCCAGCCGTGCCGCCGGTGGGCGGTGGGTGCCGCATGTGCCATGACGGGCTCCTCTCTCCATCCTCCAGGGCACACCCGCCGCCCCCGCCCGGCAAGTGGATCAGTGGCCGCCGGGGGTGCACCCACCACCCGCCCGCAGCAACACCGCTCGCGCCCGGCCCCGCGCGCGCTTTCCCTGGTGACGTGCGCACCATCCTGTCGGCGGTACTCCTCGCGCTCGTGGCCCTGCTGGTGCCCGCGAGCGCCGTCGCGTACTGGGCCGACCACGAGCTGGGCGACGCCGACCGCTACACCGCCGCGATGTCCCCGCTCGCCGGGAACCCGGCCGTGCAGAACGTCGTCGTCACCCAGACCTCCCGGGCCCTGTCCGGTCAGATCGACGCGGGCCCCTTCCAGAGCGGTGTGGACGCGCTGATAGACGAGGCCCTGCGCTCCTTCGCCGGCACCCCCGCCTACCGCACCGCCTGGGACGCGGCCAACCGGGCCGCCCACGCGGCCTTCCTCGACGCACTCACCACCGGCCACGGCGACGCCGTCACCATCGATCTGGCACCCGTCATAGGCCAGGTGAAGGGCGAACTCGTCGAGGACGGAGTGCCCTTCGCCGACCGCATCCCGGTGACCCACCTGTCCGTGAAAGTCATGGAGTACGACGACCTCGGCGCACTCCGGGAGGGCTTCCGCATGCTCCAGGTCGCCGGTGTCTGGCTCCCCGTCCTGACCGTGGTCCTGGCCGCGGCGGCCATCGCGGTCGCCGTCCACCGGCGGCGCGCCGTCGTCGCCACCGGCCTGGGGCTGGCGATCGGGGCGGGACTGCTGTGGCTGGCGGTGGAGGTCACGCGCAGGCTCACCCTGGACGACCTGCCGGCCGACATCGACCGCTCGGCCGCCGGAGCCGTGTACGACGCCCTCACCGCGTTCCTGCGCACCACCACCTGGGTGGTCCTGGCGATCGGCCTCGCCGCCGCGCTGAGCGCTTGGGTGCTGGGACGACTGCGCCGCACCCCATAAGCTCGGAAGGTACCAACATATGTAGAACGACGCGGTACCACACAGAAGAACCGATTCGCGAGCGGCGGCACGGAAGCGCAATGAGCACCGAACGCACCGAAGACATAGCGTCGCGGCGAGCCCGGCACCGCCCACTGGCCCCGCCCGCCTGGCTCCTGAGCGGCCTGAAACCGAGCGCCGCTCCGATCCCCTGGGCCGCCGTGGCCCGCGCGGCGGTCGCGATGTCGGCCCCGCTCGCCGCCGGATTCGCCCTGGACGAGCCGGAGTACGGCGCGCTCGCCTCCATGGGCGCCCTGTCCGGGGTCATCGGCGACACCGCGGACGCCTACCGGATGCGGGTCCTGAACATCGCCGTACCGCAGCTCCTCGGCGCCGTCGGAGTCACGCTCGGCACCCTGGTCTACGGTCACGGCTGGCTGGCCGTCGGCGTGCTCACCCTCATCGCCCTCGTCTCCGGGATGATCTCCTCCGTCGGCACGGTCGCCTCCGTGTCCGGGCTGCTGCTCCTGCTCAACGCCGTCGTCGGGGCCGGCCTGCCGATGCCGGAGCCCTGGTGGACCGCCCCGCTGCTGCTCAGCGCCGGCGGCCTGTTCGTCCTCGCCCTGACCCTGCTGGGCTGGCCGGTGCGCGGCCGGCAGCCGGAGCGGGAGGCCGTCGCCGCCACCTACCGCGCCCTGGCCGACGCCCTGGAGGCCGCCGGGGGCCCCGGGGCCGCCTACGACGAGCGCCGAAGGCAGCTGACCCAGGCCCTGAACCAGTCCTACGACCTGGTGCTGGGCCGCCGGGCCCGGGTGCACGGGCGCAGCCCCTCGCTGGTGCGCATGCTCGCCCAGCTCAACGTGGTCATCCCGCTGGTGGAGGCCGCGCCCGCGGCGCACCTGCGCGGCCGGCCGCTGCCGCCCGAGGTCCCCGCGGCCGTACGGGAACTGGCGGCCGCCGTCGAGGAGGGCCGCACCGCGGCCCCCGCCTTGGAGCTGCCCGAGGCCCACGGGCCGGCCGAGCGGGCCATCGACGCGGCCCTGCGCCATGCCGCGCGGATCGTGCACCTCGCCGAACCGGACCCGTACCGCGTCGACGACCGCCTCGGGCGGCCCGCCGCGCTGCGGGTGCGGGCCCGCCGGGCGGTGCGCGAGATGGTGCTGTCCGGGGCCTCCTGGCGGTACGGGCTGCGGCTCGCGCTGTGCATCGGGCTCGCGCAGTCGCTCGTCTCCGTGGTCGAGGTCGAGCGGTCCTACTGGGTCGCGCTGACCGTCACCTTCGTCCTCAAGCCGGACTTCGGCTCGGTGTTCTCCCGCGCCGTCCTGCGCGCGCTCGGCACCGCCGCCGGGCTGGTCGTCGCCGCCGCCGTGCTCGCCGAGGTACCGCGCGGCTGGTGGACCGTGCCCGTGATGATGGTGCTCGCCGCGCTGATCCCCGCCTTCTCCGCGAAGGGGTACGCCTTCCAGACCGCCGCGATCACCCCGGTCATCCTGCTGCTCTCGGACCTCCTCAACCACCAGGGCTTCGACCTGATCCGGCCCCGGCTGCTGGACAGCCTGATCGGATGCGCCATCACCCTCGTCGCGGGATACCTGCTGTGGCCCGAGAGCTGGCACTCCCGGATCGGGGACCGGCTCGCCGACACCGTGGACGACGCGGCCCGCTACGTCGAGCGGGCCTTCGCCCCCGCCCCGGACCAGGCCGCGCACGCGGCGGCGCGCACCGCCCGCCTCCAGGACCGCCGGAGGATCTACCGGGACCTGTCCGGCGTGCGCAGCGAGTTCCAGCGGGCCCTGACCGAGCCGCCGCCGACGGGCGAGCGGGCCGCCGCCTGGTGGCCGCTGGTGGTCGCCGTCGAGCGGATCGTGGACGCCACCACCGCCGCGCGGGTCCGGGTCGACCACGGCGCGGCGGCGCCGGCGGCGGGCGAGGTCGAGTCGGTCGCGCGGCAGCTGCGCGAGCTCGCCGTGCGGGTGCGCAGCAGCACGACCCCGGTCCGGGTCGCAGCGGAGCCCGCGGGCGACGAGTCGAGCGTCCTGGCCGCGGTCCAGCAAGAACTCGCGGCGGCCCGCGCCATCGCCGGCCCCGGGGCCTGAGCGGCTGCGTCGGGCCGGTGCCCGGCGCAGGGCCCCGTCCTCCGGATGGTCCAGTGTCCGGGCCGGGATCCACCGGACGCGGGAGCATCGGACCATGCACTGCCTCCGCCTCCTCCCGGCCCTCGCCGCCGCCATGGCGGCCACGGCGGGGTGCGCCGACGTGGAGGGACTCAAGAGCGAGGGCGACCTCGGCACGGTGCACGCCCCGCGGACCCTGTGGGGCGACATCCGCCCCGCCCCTCCCGACCCGGACCAGAAACCGGGGACGGCCGCCGTGATCCCGGGCCTGCCCGAGGTGCCCGGCCTGAGCATGCGCACGGTGAACGCGCTGGACGTCGTACGGGCGGACGTCGCCGCGGCCACCGCCGCCGACGGCGGGAACGGGCTGCTCGTGGACCCCCGGGCCGTCCGGCGGCTCGCGCTCTGCACACAGGCTGTGGACGGCGGGCCGAACTGCCCGGTGCGCCCCGGGGTCCTGCACGACCTGACGGGCAACGGCCGCGAGGAGCTGATCACCGCCCTGGACCTCGACGGCCGGCTCAGCGAGCTGCGCGTCTACACCGTCCAGGACGACGGCAGGATCGCCCGGATCCTGTCCCGGCGCGCGGTGCTGGAGGGCGTGGAGGTGGCCGCCGAGCACCTCGCGGTCCGCGAGCCGACGTCGAACCCCGCGTACGTCGCCGTCTACGACTACGTGTGGGACCCCGAGGCCGAAATCATGAACCTGTCCCAGCTGACCCTCGACGAGTGCGCCGCCCTCACGCAGACTCCGCTGAACGGGGACGGAGCACGATGCCGGCGTTGAGCAGCCTGCGCTGGAAGATCGCCCTCACCACCACCATGGTGTGCTGCCTCGTCGCCGCCGCGCTCGGGATCCTCGTCCACAACGTGGTCGCCCGGCAGATCGTCGGAGAGGTCCGCAAGGAGGCGGACGGGGAACTGGACCACGCCCTCGGCCACTACGAGTACGGCACCGCGCACGGCGACGTGGACATCGCCCTGGACCCGACCGACCTGCCCGGGCCGCTGCGCGCACTCGTCGCCCGCGGACAGACCGGCAGCATGGTCGGCGAGCGGAAGGGCGAGCCCGTCATGTGGGCGGCCGGACCCGCCGACGGCAAGGCCCTGGCGGTGTGGCTCCCGTACGGGAACACCCGCGACCGGCTGCGGGACATCGACGCCGCGATCCTGGCCTCCTCGGCGCTCGCGGCCGGAGTGGTGGCGCTGGCCGGTGTCTTCCTCGCCAACCGGATCAGCCGGCGGCTCGTGACCACGGCCGACGTGGCCCGCCGCATCAGCGCCGGCGACCTCGACGCCCGGGTGGACTTCCCGGCCGACGGCGACGACGCCCGGCCGGCCCGTTCACGGGACGAGGTACGGGACGTGGCCCACGCGCTGGACTCGATGGCCCGCTCGCTCCAGGCCCGGCTGGAGGCGGAGAAGCGCTTCACGGCGGACGTGGCGCACGAACTGCGCACCCCGCTCACCGGCTCGCTGGCCGCGGCGGCGCTGCTGCCCGAGGGCCGCCCCAAGGAAATGATCAACGACCGGCTCAAGGCGCTGCACCTGCTGACCGAGGACCTGCTGGAGATCTCCCGGCTGGAATCGGGCGGCGAACGGGCCGAGCTCGCCCCGGTGGAGCTCGGGCGGGCGGTGGAACGGGCCGTCGCGATGACCGGGCTGGCCGCCTCCGTGCGGGTCGTCCGGGAGGCGGTGGTGCTCACCGACCGGCGGCGCCTGGACCGGATCCTGGCGAACCTGCTGGCCAACGCCCACCAGCACGGCCGGCCCCCGGTGGAGGTGACCGTGACGGGCCCGGTGGTGGTGGTCCGCGACCACGGACCCGGCTACCCGGACGAGCTGATCGAACAGGGCCCGCAGCGGTTCCGCACGGGGGACCCGGGCCGTGGGCGCGGCCACGGTCTGGGCCTGACGATCGTGGCAGGTCAGGCGGCGGTGCTGGAGATCGGGCTGAGCTTCGCCAACGCGCCGGACGGGGGCGCGCTGACGACGCTCACGCTTCCCGTGGGGCGGCTGCCGGACGGGAAGTGACCGCTGCGCACCGTGTCGTGGACGATGTTTCACGTGAAACACCGTCCACGGAGACGGATCAGACGCCGATGTTGCGGCCGTCCTTGCGCCAGACGGAGACGACCGCGGGGCGGACGATCTTGCCGGGGCCGTCGGGCCACACCGACTGCGGCTTCTCCACGGACGCGCCGTCGATCTCACCGGGGTGCTGGACCGACACCAGGACGCGCTTGTCCTGGATCAGCGGACCGCAGGTCTCGGCGCCGCGCGGGACGGTCAGGAACTGCTTGAGCTCGCCGCGGCGCTCGCCGGCGGTCGCGACGCCGAACAGGCCGTCGTGCGAGCCGAGCTGGTTGCCGTCGGTGGAGATCCACAGGTTGCCGTGCGGGTCGAAGGCCACGTTGTCCGGGCAGGAGATCGGGCTGACCTTGTCCTTGGGGAAGCCCGCGAAGTAGGTGGCCGGGTCGTTGGGGTCACCGGCGACCAGGAAGAGGCGCCAGGCGAAACCGTCGCCGGCCGGGTCGTCGAAGTTCTCGGCGAGCTCCAGGATCTGGCCGTGCTTGTTCAGGTTGCGGGGGTTGGCCTCGTCCGCGCCCGCCTTGCCGGCCTTGCCGCGGTCGCTGTTGTTGGTCAGGGCGACGTAGACGCGGCCGGTGCGCGGGGAGGGCTCGACGTCCTCGGGGCGGTCCATCTTGGTGGCGCCCACCTTGTCGGCGGCCTGACGCGTGAAGACGTACACCTCCTCGGCGGTCATGCCCTCGACGTGCGAGACGTTGCCGGTGGCCAGCTTGATCCAGACGCCGGAGCCGTCGAACTCGCCGTCGGCGGGGAGCTTGCCGGTGCCGTCGATCGAGGCGGCCGGGGAGTCGCCCGTGAGCTTGGCGACGTACAGGGTGCCCTCGTCGAGCAGCGTGAGGTTGTGCTCCTTCGCCGCGCGGGAGTTGCCCTTCTTCATCTGCTTCGAGGAGACGAACTTGTAGAAGTAGTCGAAGCGCTCGTCGTCACCCATGTAGACGACCGGGCGGCCGTCCTCGGTCAGGCGGGGCTGCGCGGCCTCGTGCTTGAAGCGGCCCAGTGCGGTGCGCTTGCGGGGCACCGAGTTCGGGTCGTACGGGTCCAGCTCGACGACCCAGCCGAAACGGTGCGACTCGTTGGGCTCCTGCGCGACGTCGAAGCGCTTGTCGAACCGCTCCCACTTGCGCTCGGTGGCGCCGGCGGTGACGCCGTAGCGCTTGAGGCGGGCGGCCTGCGTGGGGTCGGTGACCTGGCCGGCGTTGCCGAAGTACTGGTTGAAGTTCTCCTCGCCGTGCAGCGTGGTGCCCCACGGGGTGGTGCCGCCCGCGCAGTTGTTGAGGGTGCCGAGCACCTTGGTGCCGGAGGGGTCCACGGAGGTCTTCAGCAGGGCGCTGCCCGCGGCCGGACCGGTCATCTTGAACTCGCTGGTGGCGGTCAGGCGCCGGTTGAGCTGGTGGCGGTTGACCGCGGTCAGCTTGCCGCTGCGGTGGTCCTCCTGGACGACGACCACGGACAGGCCGTGGGCGGCCCAGGCGATCTCGACCTGCTCGCGGGTCGGGTTGGCCGGGTCGTACGCCTTGAACATGAGGTTCTCGTCCGTGTACTCGTGGTTGGCCACGAGCAGCTGCTGGCGCTCGTAGTCACCGCCGAGCGGGAGCAGGCTCAGGAAGTCGTTGTTGTAGCCGAACTGACCGGCCTGCGCGGCGGCGGTCTGCCGGTCGGGGTTGAAGCCCGGGGCGCCCTTGACGATCGGGTCGCCCCAACGGATGACCACGTTCTGCTCGTGGCCCTCGGGGACGGTGACCTTGTCGTCGGTGTTCGGCGCGACGGGCTTGAAGCGCAGACCGCGGGCGGCCTCGCCGCTCTTGCCGGCGCCGGCGGCCCCGGCCTCGGCGGCGGGGGTGGCGTTGGCGCTCTGGCCGGGGGCGGCGATGGCCACGGCGGTACCGGCGGCGGTGGCGACGGTCACGACGGCGGCGGTGCGCAGCATCGAGCGGCGGGAGTAGGCGCGGGCGATGACGTCGCCCGCGTACTCGTTGTCGCTGGTGTTCGGCACCTCGTGGAAGCAGGCGTCGCCACAGCGGTAGCGACAGGTGAGAGCGGAACGGCCGCTCCCATGCGGGTTGCCTATGAGCGGCAGGAGCTTGCGCACGAGTGTCCTCCGAGATAGCTGCGTGGGCGCCGACAACCTGTCGGAACGATCCAGCCGTGACGCTAGGCCCGGGTGGCGCCGACGCGGCGGCGCGGGGATGAACGGCCGGTGAACCCGGCACGGCGGTGCGGGAGTTCGAGAGGGGTGCGAGGGGGCGGGGGAGCCGGACGCCACGAAAGGCGACCCTGCCGAAGATCGAGCCGGGCGGCCGATAACCTTACGTGTCCACTCTGGGCAGGGATCATCCGCGCAGCACGGACAAATGACGCACGCACACATGCGAAAGGCCTGGCCATGGGTATTCGGAGCTTGTTGCGCAAGGTATTCGGACGGTCCGGGGAATCCGTTCCGGAAACTACGGACGCCCAGACGGCCGCTGTCCCGAACCAGACGGAACGCACGCCGCTGGACGCGGCCGCCGAACTGGTGGCGGCGTCCTTCGACAACCCCACGGTGCCGCCGCAGTCCGCCCCCCGGGACCGCGAGCCGGGCACGGTCCTCACCGCCCCGGCCCCCGCCCCGACGGTGGACCCGACGGTCCCGGAAGCCCGCCGCTCGCCTGCCGGCCCGCCTGCGGCGAAGCCCGACCAGGAAACCCCCACGCCCCCGGCGGAACCGCTGACCGCGGAGGCCGCCGAGCCCGAGCCCGCCGCGCCGCAGGCGCAGGAGCAGGCCGAGGCCGAGCCCGTCGCTGAGGCTGCCGCGCAGACCGAGCCCGCCGCGGCGGAGCCGGTCACCGCCAAGGCCACCACGCCGGAGGCGGACACCACCGCCGCCGAGGCCGAGGCCGAGCCCGTCGCGCCGCAGGCGCAGGAGGAGCCGCTGGCTGAAGCCGAGCTCGTTGCTGTGGCTGCCGCGCAGCCCGAAGCTGCCGCGCCGCAGGCGCAGGAGCAGGCCGAGGCCGAGGCGCCCGCGCCGCAGGCGCAGGAGGAGCCCGCTGCGGCGGAGCCCGTCACCGCCGAGGCCACCCCGCCGGAGGCGGACACCACCGCCACCGCCACCGAGGCCGAGGCTGCCGCGCCGCAGGCGCAGGAGGAGGCCGAGGCCGAGCTGCCGGCCGCCGAGGCCACCACGCCGGAGGCGGACACCGCCGAGCCCGCGCCGCAGGCGCAGGAGGCGGCCCCGGCCGAGCCGCTGGCCGCCGAGGCCGACGCCGAGCCCCAGGCCGGCGAGGCCGAAAGCGGCGACGGGCCCGCTCACGCCGCGGCCGTCGTGCGGCGGCGGGCGCCCGAGGTGGCCGGTGCGTACAAGGCCGCCGGGCAGGTGCTGCGGGGCAAGGGGAAGGCCGGGGCGCGCGCCAAGGTCTACCTCGTCCTGGACCGGTCCGGTTCGATGCGCGGGTTCTACAAGGACGGCAGCGCCCAGTACCTCGCCGACCACGCCCTCGCCCTCGCCGCGCACCTCGACGAGGCGGCGACCGTGCACACGGTGTTCTTCTCCACCGAGGTGGACGGGACCGCCGACCTGACCCTGGACGACCACCAGGGCTGGGTCGAGGCCCGCCACGCCGAGCTCGGCCGCATGGGCCGTACGAGCTACCACGTGGCCGTCGAGGCCGTCGTCGAGCGCTACCAGAAGGACGGCGGCGAGGGCCCGGCCCTGGTCGTCTTCCAGACGGACGGCGCACCCGACAACCGCCAGCCCGCCCGCCAGGCGATCGCCGACGCGGCCACGACCGCCCCCGGCATCCACTGGCAGTTCGTCGCGTTCGGCGACCACGACGCCAAGGCCTTCGACTTCCTGCGCAAGCTGGACGCCGAGAACGCCGGCTTCTTCCACGCCGGCCCCGCCCCCACCGAGCTGACCTCGGCCGCCCTCCTCAAGGGCATCCTCGAACGGTTCTAGCCGCGACACGACGAGGGGCCCGGGATCATCGATCCCGGGCCCCTCGCCTTCAGCTCACCCCTAGGCGCCGGCCTAGCGCGCGGCGTCCGGGTGGACGGCCTCCGTGATCGGCTTCGCGTCCGCCGGCTTGGTCTCGACCGGCTTGCGCAGCGCGATGTTCAGCTCGCGCAGGCGGGCCTCCTCCAGCACCGTGGGCGCGCCCATCATCAGGTCCTGCGCGTTGCCGTTCAGCGGGAAGGCGATGGTCTCGCGGATGTTCGGCTCGTCGGCCAGCAGCATCACGATGCGGTCCACACCCGGGGCGATGCCACCGTGCGGCGGGGCGCCGAGGCGGAACGCGCGCAGCATGCCCGCGAATTCGCGCTCGACGGTCTCGGCCTCGTAACCGGCGATCTCGAAGGCCTTCAGCATGACCTCGGGCTCGTGGTTGCGGATGGCGCCGGAGGACAGCTCGATGCCGTTGCAGACGATGTCGTACTGCCACGCCAGGATGTCGAGCGGGTCCTTCTCCTCCAGGTCCTTCATGCCGCCCTGCGGCATCGAGAAGGGGTTGTGGGAGAAGTCGATCTTGCCGGTCTCCTCGTCCTTCTCGTACATCGGGAAGTCGACGATCCAGCAGAAGCGGAAGACGTTCTCCTCGAACTGCCCGGCCCGCTTGGCCGCCTCGACGCGCACGCCGGACATGATCTTGGAGACCTCGTCGAACTCGCCCGCGCCGAAGAAGACGGCGTGGCCGGCCTTCAGGCCGAGGCGCTCGGTGAGGACCTTGACGTTCTCCTCGGTGAGGAACTTGGCGATCGGGCCGGTCAGGGCGCCCTCCTCGCCGACGCGCACCCAGGCCAGGCCCTTCGCGCCGAGGGAGACCGCGTAGTCGCCCAGGCCGTCGAAGAACTTGCGCGGCTGGTCGCCGGTGTCCGGGACGGCCAGCGCGCGCACGTGCTTGCCGGCGAACGCCTTGAACTCCGAGCCCTCGAACACGTCGGTGATGTCGACGAGCTCCAGCTTGGCGCGCAGGTCGGGCTTGTCGTTGCCGTACTTCAGCATCGACTCGCGGAACGGGATCCGCGGGAACGGCGAGGTGACCTCGCGGCCGTTGCCGAACTCGGTGAAGAGCTCGGTCATCAGGCGCTCGATCGGCTGGAAGACGTCCTCCTGCTCGACGAAGGACATCTCGACGTCGAGCTGGTAGAACTCGCCCGGCGAGCGGTCGGCGCGGGCGTCCTCGTCGCGGAAGCAGGGCGCGATCTGGAAGTAGCGGTCGAAGCCGGAGATCATCAGCAGCTGCTTGAACTGCTGCGGGGCCTGCGGCAGGGCGTAGAACTTGCCCGGGTTCAGGCGGGACGGCACCACGAAGTCACGGGCGCCCTCGGGGGAGGTCGCGGTGAGGATCGGGGTCGCCATCTCGTTGAAGCCGAGGGCCACCATCTTGGAGCGGATGGAGGCGATGACGGCCGAGCGCAGCATGATGTTGCGGTGCATGCGCTCGCGGCGCAGGTCGAGGAAGCGGTACTCCAGGCGCCGTTCCTCGTTCACGCCGTCGTCGGTGTTGATCGTGAAGGGCAGCGGGGCGGCCGCGCCGAGCACCTCGACCTCGGAGACCTCGATCTCGATCTCGCCGGTGGGCAGCTCGGGGTTCACGTTGTCCGCGCCGCGGGAGACGACCTTGCCGTCGATGCGGACGACGGTCTCCTTGCTGACGCTGCTCAGCGCCTCGTTCGCGGCGGTGCCGGGACGGGCCACGAGCTGCGTGATGCCGTAGTGGTCACGCAGATCGATGAAGAGGATGCCGCCCAGGTCTCGACGGTTGTGCAGCCAGCCGCTCAGCCGGACGTCGGCGGCGACGTCAGAGGCGCGGAGCTCGCCGCAGGTGTGGGACCTGTACCGATGCATCAGTCATCCAGTTCTTCGCGATACCTAAGGTGGATTCAACCGTCCCAAGGTTACCGCCCGGGAGCGCAGCCGGTCGGGCACAGTCCTCCCGCCCCCCGAAACGCACCCGGCGGGCCCGCGAACAGGCACGGCACGGGGATGACCTGTAAAGATGACCGGGTGCGTACCGAGGACGTCCTGGCCGCCATCGCGACGGGCCTGTGGCGGTGGGACAACGCCTCCGGGACGGTCACGCTCGACGGCGAGGCCGCCCGGCTCCTCGGGCTGCCCGCGGAGCCCGTGGTGCTCCCCGAGGTCGCCGTACGGTCCCGTTTCCACCCGGTGGACTGGAACGAGATCAACGGCATCGTGAACCTGGCCGTCGCCGAGGGCACGCTCGCCGAGGCCCGGCTCCGGATCATGGACGAGGACGGGCGGGTCCTGCGGACCGTACGCAGCCGCTCGAAGCCGGTGGAGAGCCGGCCGGCCGAGGGATCCGCGCAGCGCGAGCCCGGCGGGACCCTGGACTACGAGCTGATCGGCACCATCCAGGAGATCGCCGAGCCCCAGCCCGGCACCACGGCCGCGCACACCACGATCACCGGCGACTGGCGGCGCTCCCGCGAGGCCTTCCTGCTGGACGCGGGCCGCGCCCTCGCGGAGGCACGGTCCACCGCCGAGGTGCTGCGCGTCGCGGCCTCGCTGTCCATGCCCGGCTTCAGCCCCGACGGGCTGGCCGTCTTCGGCCTGGCCGGGGACCGGCTGTCGGTCATCGGGCACCACGGGCACGACCCGGGGGAGGAGGGGCCCTTCACGGACATGCCGCTGGACACGGACTATCCGGCCGCGGAGGTCGTCCGTACCGGGCGGGCGGTCTACCTGGCCACCCCCGAGGACTACAAACGGCGCTTCCCGGCCGCCTGGCCGCTCGCCCAGCGCTTCGGACGGGTGTCCTGGGCGTTCCTGCCGCTGATCGTGGCCGGGCGGACCATGGGCGCCTGGATGGCCGCCTTCAAGCACCCGGCGTCCTTCTCGCCCGACGAGCGGTCCGTCCTGACCACGGTGGCCCGGATGCTGGCGCAGGCCCTCCAGCGCGCCGGGGTGGCCGAATCGGAGCGGGAGCTCACCACCGGCCTGCAACGGTCGATGATGCCGCAGCTCGGCCCCGAGATCCCCGGCATGCAGATCGCCGCCCGGTACGTGCCCACGGGGGGCGGCCTCCAGGTCGGCGGCGACTGGTACGACATGATCCCGCTGCCCTCGGGCCGGTTCGCGCTGGTCATCGGCGACGTGCAGGGCCACGACGTCCGCGCGGCCGGGCTGATGGGCCAGCTGCGGATCGCCGTACGGGCCTACGCGTCGGAGGGCCACCGCCCGGACGCGGTGCTCTCGCGCGCCTCGCGCTTCCTCGCCGGGCTGCACGCGGGCGCCGACGAGCAGGCCGAGCCCTACGACGACGCCGACTTCCTCAGCCCGCGCTTCGCGACCTGCCTCTACGTCGAGTGCGACCCGAAGACCGGCATGCTGGAGGTGGCCCGCGCCGGTCACCCCGATCCCGCGATCCGGATGGCGGACGGCACCGTACTGATGCGCCCCACGGCGGGCGGGCTGCCCCTGGGGATCGTTCCCGACACCGACTACCCGACCACCCGGTTCACGCTGGAACCGGGCGAGACGATGATGCTGTGCACCGACGGGCTCATCGAGACCGGCGGCCACGACCTGGACACCGGCTGGGCGCGGCTGCGCGCGGTCCTGGAATCCGACGCGCACGAGCACGGGGGGCCGGAGGGCGCCGCCGACGGCGTCGACGGCGCGCACCTGGACGGCCACCTCGAAAAGCTCGCGGACCTGCTGGTCCAGGCCGTGCACGGACCCTCCTCGCACCACACCACCGGCCCGCTGGCCGACCGCCGCGAGGACGACATAGCCGTGGTGCTGCTGTGCCGCGAGGGCGAGAACTGCGGCTGCGGTGCGACCCTGCCGCACCCGGCCCGCCCCGCGCGCCGCACGGCCCTGACCGTGGCCCAGGCCGAACCGGAGCGGATCGCGGGCGCGCGCCGCCAGATCCGCGAACTGCTGCACGACTGGGCCGACGCCGATCAGGTGGACTCGGCGGTGCTGATGGTCTCCGAGATGGTGACGAACGTACTGACGCACACCGACGGCGACGCGCTGCTGGTGGCCGAGGCGCTGGGCGAGCTGGGCGGGCGCCGGCTGCGCGTGGAGGTCGCCGACTCCAGTGACGAGCTGCCGCACAAGCGGCAGCCGGGCGAGATGTCCTCCAGCGGCCGCGGGGTGCTGCTGATGGAGATGCTGGCCGACTCCTGGGGCGTGGACCCGCGCGGCGCGGGCAAGTCGATCTGGTTCGAGCTGCACGAGCAGTCCAAGGCCGCCTCGGACTGACGTGGTTGGATGAGCGCGTGCCCAACTCCCTGCTGCCCGAACCCGTGCGGCGGCTCGCCGCCTGGTGTGCCGTCTTCCTCCTGGTCACCGGCGTCGCCGCGGTCCTGATCTGGCTGTGCATCACCTTCAAGGCGGCGGTCACCCCTGCGCTGCTCGCCCTGCTCGGCGCCGCCCTGCTCCGTCCGATGCACCGGCGGCTGGTGCGGATGCGGGTGAACCGTTCCCTCGCCGCCGCGCTCACCTGCCTGGCCGTGGTCGCGGTGGTCGGCGGGGCGGGGTACGTCGTGGTGCTGGCGCTGATCGAGACCGGCGACCAGATCATCGACTCGCTGCGCAAGGCGGGCAAGGACCTCGCCGAGCACTTCGGGGCGGCGGGCACCTCGCTGGAGGACCTCGCCAAGAACTCGAAGGACCTGCTCTCGAAGTTCGGCGGCACCGCCGCCTCCGGTGTGATCACGGGCATCAGCGTCGTCGGGCAGATGCTGGGCACCGCCCTGCTGGCGCTCCTGCTGATCTTCTTCTTCCTGCGCGACTCCGACCGGGCCGCGGCCGGCCTGCGGTCCCTGGTGCCCAGCCGCTCGGGCGACATGATCGAGGCCATGGGGCGGCGCGCCTTCGAGGCCGTCGAGGGCTTCATGCGCGGCACCACCTTCGTCGCGCTGATCGACGCCGTACTGATCACCATCGGGCTTCTGGTCCTGAAGGTGCCGGGCGCCGTGGGATTGGGCGCCCTGGTGTTCGTGACGGCCTACATCCCCTACCTCGGCGCCTTCCTGTCCGGCGCGGTGGCGGTCCTGGTCGCCTTCGCCGACCGGGGCTGGGTGGTCGCGGCGTGGACCCTGGGCGTGGTCCTGGCGGTCCAGGTGATCGAGGGCAACGTGCTCCAGCCGGTGGTGCAGAGCCGCACGGTGCAGATGCACCCCGCCGTGGTCATGCTGGCGATCACGGCGGGTGCCAGCGTGGCCGGGATCCTGGGCATGCTGCTCGCGGTCCCCCTGACCGCGGCCGCCTTCGGAGTGATCTCGGAACTGCGGACCCGGTACGCGGCGTCCACCCCGCCCGGGCCCGTGGACCCCACCTAGCCCCCTAGACCCCTACAGCAGCGCGGCCGCGCACTCCTCGGCGAGGTCCTCGGCGTGCGGCGGCAGCGGCCCCCCGGCGCGCAGATGGCGGCGGACGACCGAGAGCGGCAGGTCGACCATGGCCAGGGTGACGCGCTCGTGGCCCTGGGGGTCCGTCGCGCCGAGGGCGGCGGCGAGCGAGCGCACGGTACCGAGGACGCGGTGATTGCCCCGGTCCGCCCGTGCCCGGTGTTCCTCGGACCAGTCGGCGCGGCCGAACTCCTCGGGCCCGTGGAGCAGCAGCGAGGCCTCCTGCGGGTGGGCGCGGCTCCACGCCACGACGTGCCGGGCGGCCGCGCGGGCGGCCCGTCGGGGGTCGGGGTCGCCGTCGAGGACGGCGGAGTAGCTCTCCTGGAACCGCTCGACGGTACGCAGCCACACCTCGGCGAGCAGGGCCGTACGCCCGGCGAACCGGTGGTACATGGAGCCGCTCGGCGCCCCGATCGCCTGGGCGACGGCGGACATGGTCACGGCGCCCGGGCCGGCCGAGGCGGCCAGCCGGACGGCCGCGTCGAGGATCTGGTCGGTGTCGAAGCGGGGTGGTCTCGCCATGAATCAGAGAGTACCCTCCAATTTATTAGAGAGGACTCTCTAATATGGTGACGGGAGGACCGACGCATGGCCGTCTACAACGTGCACGAGCGCTTGCTGCCGGCGAAGGGGAGCGAGGTGGGCGCGCTCGTCGACACCCTGTCCCAGGGGGAGGCGGACCGGCTCTGGCCGCACGCCTGGCCGCCCATGGAGTTCGACCGCGGCCTGACGGTGGGCTCAGCCGGCGGCCACGGCCCGGTCCGCTACCGGGTCACGGCGTACGTGCCGGGCACCTGGGTCCGCTTCACGTTCAGCGGGCCGCGCGGATTCCACGGCTTCCACGAGTTCGCCGTGCTGCCCGTCGACGAGGAGCGCACGGTCCTGCGGCACACCCTCGCGATGAGGACCACCGGCCTCTCGCGCCTGGCCTGGCCCCTCGTCTGGCGCCCCCTGCACGACGCGCTGCTGGAGGACGGCCTGGACCGCGCCGAACGCGCGACCGGCGGGGCGCTCGCCCGCCCCGCCCGCTGGAATCCGTACGTCCGCCTCCTCTACACCCTCATCCGCGTCCTCGGGCCCAAGCGCTAGACGAGGAGGCGGCTGGGAGCGTGGGTCGGTGAACACCTCCTGGAATGTCGCGCGTCGTGGTGAAGTGCGGCTGCCGAGCGCTGCTCCAGAAAAGGCGTGGCCGCCGGGCAGTCGCGATGCGACAATCCGTCCGCAACTTGATCCACATCCGCGTCCCGGAGGTCCGCATGGACGTCGCCTCGCTGCTGCCGTTGACCACGTCCCGGTTGTCGCTGCGTCTGTTCACTCCCGGCGACGCCGATGACCTGTACGCCTACCAGAGCCTGCCGAGCGTGGCGCGCTACTTGTACCGGCCGGCGCACACGCGTGAGCGCAGCGAGCAGGTTGCCGCCGAGCGTGCGGCGCAGACGGCCTGGTGCGCCGACGGGGACAAGCTGGCGCTCGCTGTCTGCCGACGCGATGAGCCCGGCGTCCTTGGAGAGGTGAGCCTCACCCTGGCCGATGCCCGCGCCGCCCAGGCCGAGATCGGCTGGACTCTCGACCCAGGTCACCAGGGGCACGGCTACGCGACCGAGGCGGCCGCGGCGCTGGCCGAGTTTGCCTTCGCCGCGCTGGGCGTGCACCGGCTCTACGCACGGCTGGATGTGGAGAACACCGGGTCTGTGCGGGTCTGTGAGCGCCTCGGGATGCGCCGGGAGGCGCACCTGGTCGAGAACGACCTCGACGGGGATCGCTGGGGCAGCGAGTACATCTATGCGGCGCTGTCCGCGGATCTCGGCAGTCGATCAGGCGATTGAGCCCGACGGCGCATCCTGTTCCCGATCCTCCCTACGACACAAGGCGATGAGCTACGGCCGTCTGATCGACAAGGAGGAACGGATCGAGGCCGAGATCGCCGCATTGGAGGCCAAGGCCGCCGCCCTGCTCGCCGACGACCGGCCCACGCTCCTAGGCGGTCTCTTCGTCCACCTGACCGGTGCCGCGGTGGCCGAGGCCCGTGCGCGCGGTCGTGGGGATGCGTCCGAGCCGGCCCGCCTGGAAGTCGTCGAAGGCCTGCTGGAGCTCCTGCTTGCTGTTCATGACGAACGGCCCGTAGTGCGCCATCGGCTCCCGGATCGGAAGCCCGCCGAGGAGGACGACCTCCAGGTCCGGCGCGTTGGAGTCCTGGGACTCGTCCGCGCGCACCGTGAGCGAGCCGCCCTCGCCGAACACGGCCGTCTGTCCGGTGCGGACGGGCCGGCGGTCCTCGCCGACCGAACCGCGTCCGGCCATGACGTACGCCAGGGCGTTGAAGTCCGCGCGCCACGGCAGGGTGATCTGCGCGCCCGGGCTGACGGTCGCGTGGATCATCGTGATCGGGGTGTGGGTGATGCCCGGACCCGCGTGGCCGTCGAGCTCACCGGCGATCACGCGGAGCAGGGAGCCGCCGTCCGGGGTGGTCAGCAGCTGGACCTGGCCGCCGCCGATGTCCTGGTAGCGCGGGGGCATCATCTTGTCCGAGGCCGGGAGGTTCACCCACAGCTGGAGGCCGTGGAAGAGCCCGCCGGACACGACGAGGGACTCCGGCGGGGCCTCGATGTGCAGGAGGCCCGAACCGGCGGTCATCCACTGCGTGTCGCCGCCGTTGATGACTCCGCCGCCGCCGTTGCTGTCCTGGTGGACGAAGGTTCCGTCGATCAGGTACGTCACGGTCTCGAAGCCGCGGTGCGGGTGCCAGGGGGTGCCCTTGGGCTCGCCCGGCGCGTACTCCACCTCACCCATCTGGTCCATCATGATGAACGGGTCGAGGTACTGGTAGTTGATCCCGGCGAACGCGCGGCGCACCGGGAATCCCTCGCCCTCGAACCCACCGGGAGCGGAGACGACGGCCAGCACCTTGCGTGCGGTGGCGGCCTGCGGCTCGGCCACTCGCGGAAGGGTCAACGGGTTCTCAACAGTCACTGCGGGCATGGTCAGGACCTCCTTCTGCGTCGAGTTTAGTTGAAACTCGAACTTTCTGCCACACCCGACAGAACAGCGGAGCCCCGGAGGAAATTTCCTCCGGGGCTCCGGGTGGTCCCCCCCTGCGGTGAGGGGTGTTTACGGGGTCACGATGACCGAGTTGTACGAGGTGAGATCGACGTCCGCCCAGGCGCCCGGGTAGAAGGTCCAGTCACAGTTGTCCCCGTTGGACCCGTGGCACAGGATGAACTTCCATCCGTCGGTCTGGTTGTTGAAGACCGTGTGGACGCCGTACTGGTTGTAGAGCTTGTGGACCCCGCGGGACCAGTACTGGTTGGTCACGCCGCCGCTCCCGCCCGGCCCCCTGTAGATGCAGGCGGCCCCGGACGGGCAGCCGCTGGGCGCGGACGTGGCGGCCTCGGCCGGAGCGGCGGCCAGGACTCCCGTCCCCAGCGCCATGATCGCGGTGGCCGCCACCGCGGCGAACTTCGTGCGTACCGACGTACCTGACATTTCCGTCTCCCTGGTCGGTGGGTGCGGGCCCCGTCGTCTGCCCCGCGGCGCCGATCCTCGCCCGGCCCCGCCACCGGCCGCGATCCTTTCGGGGCTCGCCGAAAGCACCGCCTTCCGCTCACGCGTCGCGCACGCTGTGCAGCAGGTCCACGCCGAGCCCCGTCACCGAGTGCAGGACCGCCTTGCCGTCCCGCTCGGTGGTGATCAGCCCGGCCGCGCGCAGGGTGCGGGTGTGCTCCGAGACCGAGGGGAGGCTGATGTCGAGGTCCCGGGCCAGTTCGCTGGTCGTGCACTGGCGGACCAGACGCTGCAGTACGGCCGCCCGCGTCCGGCCCAGCAGCGCGTCCAGCGCGCCCTCCGCGGCCTCGGCCTCCGCCAGCGGCAGGGGGGTCAGCGCGGGGTACAGCAGGGCGTGCGGGCCGCCGGGCGGCCCCGAGAGCAGGGGGCGGCCCCTCCAGAAGGCCGACGGCATGAGCGTCAGGCCGCTCCCGCCCAGGTGCACCTCGTAGTCCGGCGGGCTGCCCACCTCGAAGACCGTCCCGGACCAGCCGGCGGCCGGATGCGTGCTCGCGAGGGCCGCCTTGATGCCGTGGGAGGCCAGCAGCCGGGTGCGCCAGGCGACGTCCGCGTGGAACGACCGCCGTATGCGCGGCCAGTGAGGGGCGAGGACCGAGGCGTGGGCGGAGCGGAGCGCGCCGTCGAGGACGTCCCACGCGTCACGGTCCTGGTCCCACAGCGCACGCAGCCAGGAGGCCGAGCCGGGGGCGCGGGCAGCGGCCCGGCGCAGCTCCTCCAGGGTGAGCAGCGGGCCCGCGGCGCGCACCAGCAGCAGTCCCTCTTCGAGGTCCCGTACGAAGGGCTCGACGAACTCCGGGTTCTCGCCGTCCGGCCGCAGCAGGTCGAGCAGGGGACGCGCCCGCTCGGGGAACTGCCGCCCGACCCGGCCGCGCCAGCGCCCGAAGACCTCCTGCTCGTCGGTGCGCTGCCAGACGACGAGCGCCAGGGCCAGCTCCACCAGCGGGATCGGCTCGGTCGCGAAGGTGACGTTGAACAGGTCCTCGGCCGTGAAGTGCACCCGAAGCATCGCCCACCCCCCGGAGGCGTCGGCCGGCTATCCGTACATGCGGCGCATCGCGAAGTCGACCATCTGCTCGACCGCCTTCGCGTCGAAGACCATCCGGTGGTCACCCTCCATGTCGAGGACGAAGCCGTACCCGGTGGGCAGGAGGTCGATCACCTCGGCGCCGGTGATCACGAAGTACTTGGACTCCTTGCCGGCGTACCGGCGCAGCTCCTTGAGCGTGGTGAACATGGGGATGACGGGCTGCTGGGTGTTGTGCAGCGCGAGGAACCCGGGGGTGTCGCCGCGGGGGCAGTACACCTTCGAGGTGGCGAAGATCTGCTGGAAGTCCTCGGCGGCGAGCTGCCCGGTGGTGAAGGCCCGTACCGCGTCCGCGAGGGAGGGCGGGGACGGCTCCGGGTACAGCGGCTGCTCGTACCCCGCGCCGGGCATCTGCTGCTGCGGCGGGGCGTACTGCTGCTGGGCACCCGGGTTCTGGTCGTAGCCGTACATGGGGCGAAGCCTACCGAGGCCTTGGCCGGCCGGGCGCGCGGTTACCGGTCAGCTTGCCCCGCCGCTTGCCTTGACGGCGTCGAGGAAGGGGGCCCAGGCCGCCGCCGACACCACGAGGACGGGCCCGCCCTCGACCTGCCCCCCTGGCCCCAGGGCCTCAGTGGCCGTGCAGCCGGTGCTCCTCTGCCAGGCGGCTGCGCTCGCGCCGACGGGCATGGGTGCCATTGCCGTAATCCTCCGCTGCCGCCTCGATCATTGCCAGAGACGCCTCCGGCGGAAGGGCCGCCGCGCGGAGGCGGTTGTATGCCTGCTGGCCCCGCCTCACGACGTCTGGGTCGTCGACGATTTGACCGCTGTACGCACCCTCCGTGTACATGACCGGCGGAGCATCGCTGAAGCTCATGAAGAACGTCGACCCCGTCATGAGCGGTTGCGCTCCGGCACTACACGGGAGGATCTGTGTAATGAAATGGCGGCGGCGGGCAATTGCGGCGACGTGAGCCAATTGCTCGGCCATGAGCTGGTCCCCGAGGACCGGTTGCCGAAGGATCGACTCATGGAGGACGACCCAGGACGCCGGGCCTTCCGCGTCCTCGAAGACCCATGCACGATCCCGCCGCGCCCTGACCAGCCGGGCGGCCCGGCGCTCTTCGCACCCGGGCTCGGAGGCGCTGATGAGCTGCCGGAAGTACGGCTCCAGTTGCAACGGCCCGGGGATGGCCATGGGGTTCCACTCCTCGATCTCCCGGGCGCGCGCCTCCATTTCCAAGACCTGCTGGAAGCACGAGGCGGGCGCGCCGGCCCGCGCGTTGCGGACGTCTTCGCACCGCCTGGCGAAGAAGCCGTCGGTCTTCAGCACCCTGTCCACGTGCCGGGCCAGGTCCACCGGCATGCGCCGATGACCGCGCTCGATCTCGCTCAGGTAGCTGCCCCCGTAGAAGCTGCCCTCCACCGTCTGCTGAAGCGTGAGGCCCGCCGCCTCCCGCTTCCAGCGCAGCTCCTTGCCGTAAAAGGCAGGCACGCTCGCCGACCCGTCAATCTCCTTGCGTGCGGCCACTGTCGCCCGCCTTTCCACACCTCGCTCTGTGGAACCGAAACCCTTCCCACGCTACGCCGACCGACGCCACGCTGTGAGCGGTTCGTCACAGTCCGCACAGGAACGGAAGACCCCCATGAGCAGCCACCCCCACGACCGCGAAGCCACCGAGACCCTCGCCCGCCTCCGCTCCGCGCTGGCCGGGCACGGGATCACCCTGCCCTCGCTCGACCTGCACCTGCCCTCCTACGCCAGTAGCCACGGACCGGCGCCGCTCATCAGCCCCGGCAACTGCAACACCGCCACCGCCCGGGCCCTGGCCGACGCCCTGAGCCCGCGGTGAACGCGCTCACCGTCCACCTCCTGGCCGTCCCCAAGGCCGTCCCCCTCCTCCGGCACGCCGTGCGCGAGCACCTAGGGGCCGGCGCCAGCCCCGACGCCGAGCTGTGCGTCAGCGAGCTGCTCACCAACGTCATCACCCACGTCGGCGAAGGCACCCCCGTCACCCTGCGGATCAGCGACAGCGGAAGGGCAGCCCGTACGCGGGTCGAGCTCACCGATCCCGATCCGCGGGCGTGGCCCCTGCCGCGGCAGGCGGGCGGGACCGACGAGTCCGGGCGGGGGCTGGCGCTGCTGGCCGCCGTATCGCTGCGGTGGGGGGTGCGCAGGGCCCCGGACGGCAAGACGGTCTGGTGCGAGCTGCCGAGAGAGTCGTCACAGTGGCAGGCGTAGGGGTTGCACCTTATTACTCGCGGGTAGCATTATTACGTTACCGATTGGTATGTACGAGGAACCTGTCTCCCCGAGCCTTAACGGAGCCGTCGCCATGGGGCACTACAAGTCGAATCTCCGCGACATCGAGTTCAACCTCTTCGAGGTGCTCGGACGCGACAAGCAGTACGGCACCGGTCCGTTCGAGGAGATGGACACCGAGACCGCCAAGAGCATCCTGGCCGAGCTCGCGCGCCTCGCCGAGAACGAGCTGGCCGAGTCCTTCGCGGACGCGGACCGCAACCCGCCGGTCTTCGACCCGGCCACCAACACCGCGCCCGTCCCGGCCTCCTTCAAGAAGAGCTACGAAGCCTTCATGGACTCGGAGTACTGGCGCCTGGGCCTGCCCGAGGAGATCGGCGGCACCACCTCGCCCCGCTCCCTCATCTGGGCCTACGCGGAGCTGCTGCTCGGCTCGAACCCGGCCGTGTGGATGTACTCCTCCGGCCCGGCGTTCGCCGGCGTCCTCTTCGAAGAGGGCAACGAGGCGCAGAAGAAGATCGCCCAGATCGCCGTCGAGAAGCGCTGGGGCTCCACCATGGTCCTCACCGAGCCGGACGCCGGCTCGGACGTGGGCGCCGGCCGCACCAAGGCGATCCAGCAGCCCGACGGCTCCTGGCACATCGAGGGCGTGAAGCGCTTCATCACCTCGGGTGAGCACGACATGGAGGAGAACATCCTCCACTACGTCCTCGCGCGCCCCGAGGGCCACGGCCCGGGCACCAAGGGCCTGTCCCTCTTCCTCGTCCCGAAGTTCCACTTCGACTGGGAGACCGGCGAGCTGGGCGAGCGCAACGGCGTCTACGCCACGAACGTCGAGCACAAGATGGGCCTCAAGGCCTCCAACACGTGCGAGATGACCTTCGGCGACCAGCACCCCGCCAAGGGCTGGCTGATCGGTGACAAGCACGACGGCATCCGCCAGATGTTCATGATCATCGAGTTCGCCCGGATGATGGTCGGCACGAAGGCCATCGCCACCCTCTCCACCGGCTACCTCAACGCGCTGGAGTACGCCAAGGAGCGCGTGCAGGGCCCGGACCTGGCGAACTTCATGGACAAGACCGCGCCCAAGGTCACCATCACGCACCACCCCGACGTCCGCCGCTCGCTCATGACGCAGAAGGCGTACGCCGAGGGCATGCGCGCCCTGGTCCTCTACACGGCCACCGTCCAGGACGAGATCCAGGTCAAGCAGGCCGCCGGTGAGGACACCGCGTCCCTCGTCGGCCTGAACGACCTGCTCCTGCCGATCGTCAAGGGCTACGGCTCGGAGAAGTCCTACGAGCTGCTCGCGCAGTCGCTGCAGACCTTCGGCGGTTCCGGTTACCTCCAGGAATACCCGATCGAGCAGTACATCCGCGACGCGAAGATCGACACCCTCTACGAGGGCACCACCGCCATCCAGGGCCAGGACTTCTTCTTCCGGAAGATCGTCCGCGACCAGGGTGCCGCGCTGAACGTCCTCTCCGAGACGATCAAGAAGTTCCTGGCCGAGGCCGTCGGCGGCGACGAGCTGGCCGACGCCCGCGACGCGCTCGCCAAGGCCGCCGTGGACCTGGAGGCCATCGTCGGCCAGATGATCGTCGACCTCACCGCCACCGGCGAGGACGTCAAGAACATCTACAAGGTCGGCCAGAACACCACCCGCCTGCTGATGGCCTCCGGCGACGTGGTCGTCGGATACCTGCTGCTCAAGGGCGCCGCCGTGGCCGCGGAGAAGCTGGCGGGCGCCTCCGCGAAGGACGTCCCCTTCTACACCGGCAAGATCGCCGCCGCGAAGTTCTTCGCGGCCCAGGTCCTCCCGGGCGTCTCGGTCCAGCGCCAGCTGGCCGAGGTCGTCGACAACTCCCTCATGGAGCTCGACGAGGCCGCCTTCTAGGCTGCGCCGCCACGCCGTCGTCACCGGCCGGGTCTCCGCACGGAGGCCCGGCCGCTGCCGTACCGGCCCCTGTACGCCCCGCCCCGTCGCAGGGCCCTGTCCTGCGGTTTTCCCGCGTTGTCAGTCGTTCATGGGACGCTCGTAGGCATGAGTCCACAGGATCAGCACGGCAGCAGGGGGTATTCCGTCCCCACCGGGCGGCCGTATGCCCTCAAGGAGCTGCAGGCGACCCTGGGCAGCCTCGGCGACCACCTCCGCGAGCTGTACGACGGCTCCCACCCCGCCGAGTACGACGGCATCGCCGACGCGCTCTACGTGGCCTTCCAGACCGCCGCGGCCCTGGCCCCCGCCAAGAGCTACACCGGCTGCCCCGAGCACCCCAACGGCGCGCTCGACCCCGAGGCCCCCGAAGGCTGGGGCCGCTGCCTCATCTGCAACGCCCGGCGCCGCCTCGGACGGCGGCTCCAGGGCGCCCGGGCCGCCGGGCCCGCCGGCGAGCAGCGCCGCCTCGGCTATCCCGTACCGGAGGGCCCGTACACGCTCGCGGCACTGCGCCAGTGCCTGCGGACCGTCGAGGACCAGCGCTTCCACCTGAGCCTGTCCTCGCCCCCCGAGGACTTCGTCCGCATCGCCGACGACCTCCACCGCGCCTTCATCGTCGCCCGCGAACTGTCCCGGCCGCGCAACGCCTCGGGCTGCTCCGAACACCCCGGAGCCCCCATCGACCCCGACGCGCCGCCCGGCGAGGCCTGTATCTTCTGCGCCGGACGCAAGAGACGCGCGCAGCGCTCCCCGCAGACCCCGGAGATGCTCCCGCGCATCCGCCGGGGCGAGCGCAGACAGCTGCAACGCCGATTCGAGCGCCCGCCGGGCTGAGAATCGCACGGACCGCAGATCACACCCCCTGCGGCCCTCATCCTCGGCTATCCGCCGCAGTCCGGCCATGGCGAACACGACCGTCGTTAAGGTGAACCACATGAGCTCTCCCGCCCGCTTCGACCGCGGCCACACCGACGACCTGATGACCTTCCTGACGGCCAGTCCGTCGCCGTACCACGCCGTGGCCAACGCGGCCGAGCGGTTGGAGAAGGCCGGCTTCAGGCAGCTGTCGGAAACGGACGCCTGGGATGCGGGCACCGGGGGCAAGTTCGTGCTCCGCGGCGGTGCGCTCATCGCCTGGTACGTCCCCGAAGACGCGGCCGCGCACACCCCGTTCAGGATCGTCGGCGCCCACACCGACTCCCCCAACCTGCGGGTCAAGCCGCTGCCGGACACGGGCTCGCAGGGCTGGCGGCAGATCGCCGTCGAGATCTACGGCGGCACCCTCCTCAACACCTGGCTGGACCGGGACCTGGGCCTGGCCGGGCGGTTGACCCTGCGCGACGGCACCGAGCGCCTGGTGAACGTGGACCGCGCGCTGCTGCGCGTCCCCCAACTCGCCGTGCACCTGGACCGGTCGGTGAACACCGACGGCCTCAAGCTCGACAAGCAGCGGCACATGCAGCCGATCTGGGGGCTGGGCGAGGTCCAGGAGGGCGACCTGATCTCCTTCCTGGAGGAGGAAGAGGGCCTGGAACAGGGCTCGGTGGCGGGCTGGGACCTGATGGTCCACTCCATCGAGCCGCCCGCGTACCTCGGCCGCGACCGCGAGCTGGTGGCCGGCCCCCGGATGGACAACCTGCTGTCGGTGCACGCGGGCGTCGCGGCGCTGGCCGCGGTGTCCGGCGCCGAGAAGCTGGACCACATCCCCGCCCTGGCCGCCTTCGACCACGAGGAGAACGGCTCGCAGTCGGACACGGGCGCGGACGGACCGCTGCTGGGGAACGTGCTGGAACGTTCAGTCTTCGCGCGCGGAGGTACCTACGAGGACCGCGCGCGGGCCTTCGCGGGCACCATCTGCCTCTCCTCGGACACCGGGCACGCCGTGCACCCCAACTACGGCGAGCGCCACGACCCCACGCACCACCCGCGCGCCAACGGCGGCCCGATCCTCAAGGTCAACGTCAACCAGCGGTACGCGACGGACGGCAGCGGGCGCGCGGTGTTCGCCAGCGCCTGCGAGCGGGCCGGCGTGCCGTGGCAGACCTTCGTCTCCAACAACTCGATGCCGTGCGGCACGACGATCGGCCCGATCACGGCCGCCCGCCACGGCATCCAGACCGTGGACATCGGCGTCGCGATCCTCTCGATGCACAGCGCCCGCGAACTGTGCGGCGCCGACGACCCGTTCATGCTGGCGAACGCCCTGGTGGCCTTCCTGGAGGGCTGAGCCCCCCAGGCCCAGGTCCAAGGCCCCGGCCGAAGGCGCCTGACGCGCCGGCCGGGGCCTTCGTGGCGTCAGGCGTCGTCGTCCATCCCGGCGAGGACGAGCGGGAGGCGGGTCGCGGCTCCCGGGGTGATCCGCAGCGGAACGCCCCAGTCCTGCTGGTGGACGTGGCAGGCGGGGTACTCGTTGTCCGGGTCGTCGTCGCAGGACGCCGCCATCGCCGAGACGTGCAGGACACCCTCGGTCAGCTCCGGGTTCAGCGTGAGCTCCCGGAACAGGTCGGTCCCGGCGCCCTCGCCGCCCGCCAGCAGCTCCGGCGGGGTCGAGGAGACCAGCAGGCGGGTCGACGGCCCGTAGCGGGTGTCGAGCTTCTGCCCGGCCGGGGCCTGGAAGACCACGTCGAGGCGGAGCGTGCCGGGGGCCACCTCGGTGGCGGCCCGCTGCGTACGGTGGGCGACCGCGTCCACCCGTACCGCCTCCTCCGGGAGCCGCAGGCGGGTCAGGCGGTGCCGGGCCGACTCGACGACCACGATGTCCCCACCGACCAGCACGGCGTCGCTGGGCTCGCGCAGGTCGGTGGCGAGCGTGGACACCTCGCCGGTGGCCGGGTCGTACCTGCGCAGCGCGTGGTTGTACGTGTCGCACACCGCGACCGAACCGTCGGGCAGGGCGGTCACCCCGAGCGGGTGCTGGAGCAGGGCCTGGCCCGCGTCGCCGTCGCGGTGCCCGAAGTCGAACAGGCCGGTCCCGACGGCGGAGGTGACGACGTAGCCGTCGGAGGGGTCGGGGGCGGGCGTCACGTACCGCAGGGCGCTGGTCTCGGAGTCGGCGATCCACAGCCGGTCCCCGGCGGCCGCGAGCCCCGACGGCTGGGCGAACCAGGCCTCGGCGGCCGGTCCGTCGTGCAGCCCCTCGTTGGTGGTGCCGGCCGCGACCTCGACCGTCCCCTGCGCCGGATCCCAGGTCCACAGCTGGTGCACGCCGGCCATGGCGATCCACACCTTGCCCTGCCACCAGGCCACGTCCCACGGCGAGGACAGGTCCACTTCGAGGGCCGGCCCGGAGGTCGGCGAGCCCTGCCACCACTGGCGGCCGGTCCCGGCGACGGTCTCCACGGCCCCGCTCTCCAGGTCGAGGACGCGCAGCGCGTGATTGACGGTGTCCGCGACGACCACCCGCCCATCGGGCAGCAGCGCGAGCCCCTGCGGCTCGTTGAAGCTCTCCGCGGTGAAACCGCGCGAGCCGCTCCCGATCCGGCGTACGACGCTCTCCCCGTCGGGGGCCAGCTCGACGAGCTGGTGCCGCGTCGAGTCGGAGACGAGGAAGTTCCCCGAGGGCAGCAGCAGCGCCTTCCCGGGGAAGCGCAGGTCGCTCGCGACGGGCTCGGGCGCCACGTACGGCCCGTCGCCGCGCCGCAGGGTGCCCTTGGCCTCGTGCTCTGCCTCCAGCTCCTCGACGAGCCGCGCGATCGCGTGCGCGTGCCCCTCGCCGGCGTGCTGGGCGACGATGTAGCCCTCGGGGTCGATCACGACGAGCGTGGGCCAGGCCCGTACGGCGTACTGCTTCCAGGTCGCGAGCTCGGGGTCGTCCAGCACCGGGTGGTGCACCTCGTAGCGCTCGACGGCGTCGACGACGGCGGCGTGCTCGGCCTCGTGGACGAACTTCGGCGAGTGCACGCCGACGATCACGACGGTGTCGCGGTGCTTCTCCTCCAACTCGCGCAGCTCGTCGAGGACGTGCAGGCAGTTGATGCAGCAGAACGTCCAGAAGTCCAAGATCAATACGCGACCTCGGAAGTCGGCGAGCGTCAGGTCCTTCCCGCCGGTGTTGATCCAGCCGCCCTTGCCGGTCAGCTCGGGGGCACGGACACGGGCACGCTTACGGGGTGCGGGCGCGGAGGCGGGAGTGGGCGCAGGGGTGGGCGCCGCGGCAGCATCGTTCATCCTTCAAGCTTGCCATCCGCCGGTTTCGCGTGGAGGACCTCTCGGGCCTGCTCCGCGGCGCGGGTGATGCTCTCGGAGACGAAGTCGACGAAGCGGGCGATGTTTTCGAGGCGGGTGGCGGCCGGGGTGTGGGCGCCGAGGACGGCGACGCCCTCCCGCGCGGTCTCGACGAGCTGGGCGGTGCCGCGGGCGCTGGCCATCACGGACTGGTACCAGACGTCGTCGTCGACCACGTAGCGCTCGCGGCGGCCCTCTTCGCGCTCCCGGCGGACCAGGCCCTGGCCTTCGAGGAACGCGATCGCCTTGGAGACGGACGCCGGGCTGACCTGGAGCCGCTGGACGAGTTCGGACGCGGTGAGGCTGCCGGCGTCGGTGGTGTAGAGGCAGGTCAGTACGCGGGCCATCATCTTGGGCGTGCCCGAGGCGATGAGGACGGTGGTGAACCGCTCCTCGTACTCCCGCACCGCCTCGGCGTCCCGCCCGTGGGGCTGCGGGGGCGCCTGCGGCTCCGGGGGCGCGGTCCGGGTGCGCCGGCGAGCGCGCTGTTCGGTCGCGCGGTGGGCCAGGTCGGCGCGGTAGGCGGTGGGGCCGCCGTTGCGCATCACCTCGCGCGTGATCGTCGAGGTCGGACGGTCGAGACGCCGGGCGATCTCCGCGTAGGGCAGGCCGCCGGCCACTCCCAGGGCGATCTGCTGGCGTTCCGGCTGGGTGAGCCTGCCTCCCGGCATCGCGGTCTCCTTCGCTGTCCTTGGTGGCGCCAGCATAGCGTTCACATGCAGCTCATTGCAATGAATGCACTGCGCGCGTTGCGTTAACCGCGAGTCCCGTTGCAATGATTTTGGCCCATCGACCTGCATATATGGGTTTTCTACGCCCCGACTCTATTGAAGGACCTACGAACGCAACGTAGCTTTTCCTCCATCGGAAACAACGAATCGAAGGAAAAGATCATGCAGAAGTTCACCACCTCCGCCCCGATCGCCGCCGTCCTCGACATCCCCGCGGGACGCATCCGCTTCATCGCCGCCGACCGCGGCGACACCACCGTCGAGATCCTGCCCGCCGACGCCTCCGACGGCCGCGACGTCAAGGCGGCGGAGCAGACCACCGTCGCGTACGGCGACGGCGTCCTGCGGATCACGGCCGCACCGGCCAAGAACCGGATCCTCGGCAACTCCGGATCCGTCGAGGTCACCGTCCAGCTGCCCGCCGGCTCCCGTGTCGAGGCCAAGGCGGCCGACGCCGACTTCCGGGGCGTCGGGCGGCTCGGCGACGTCACCCTTGAGGGCGCGCAGGGCGCGGTCAAGCTCGACGAGACCGCGGGCGCCCAGATCACCCTGCTCGCCGGCGACGTCTCCGTCGGCCGCCTGGGCGGCCACGCCCGCATCAGCACCCAGAAGGGCGACATCCGGATCGCCGAGGCCGTGCACGGCGCGGTCACCCTGCGCACCGAAGCGGGGGACGTGTCCGTCGGCGCCGCCCGCGGGGTCAGCGCCTCCCTGGACGCCGGCACCGGCTACGGGCGGATCCACAACGGCCTCATGAACACCGGGGGCGCCGACGCCGGCCTGAGCATCCACGCGACCACCGCCTACGGCGACATCACCGCCCGCAGCCTCTGAGGAGCGCTCAAGCGGCGCCGGACAGGAAGGAGTGCAGGGAGCGGGTGAGCGCCGCGACGAAGGCGTCCTGAACTCGCTCCGGCACGAGGTCCAGCGACAGGTACGGGTTCAGGTCCTCCAGCTCGACGAGCAGCAGCTCCCCCGAGGGGGCCCGGCAGGCGTCGACGCGCTGGATGCCGTGGCTGAGGGTGTTCCACGCGATGAAGGTACGGGCGAAGGCCAGGTCCGCCTCGGTCGGGTCGTAGGGCCGCAGTTCCCAGCGGCGCGCCGGATCCGGGGCGTACAGGGCGTACTGGAAGGCGTCGTCGACGAAGTAGAAGGACACCTCGTACGCGAAGTCGACGCGCGGCTGAATGAGGACCTCCCCGGCCGGGCCCGTCGGGTGCGCGGTGAAGGTGAGGCCGATGGAGTCCGCGCCCTGCTTGGGCTTGACCGCGTACAGCGGGACCTGCGGCAGCTCGGCCAGCCGGGCGGGGTCGTCGACGGTCGGGATGACCGGGTACCCGGCGGCGGTGAGGTCGAGGAGGTACTGCTTGCCCGCCATGTCGGCGCGGCCGGTGAGCGGGTTGTAGACCGGGGTGCCGACGGCGAGGGCGGCGGCGCGGAAGGCCTCGTAGGCCTCGGCGTAGTGCAGGACGGGGCCGCTGTTGCGGACGATCACCGCGTCGAAGCCCAGGGCGGTGAGCGCCTGCGCGTCGGCCGGGTGGCACAGGGCCAGCTCAAAGCCCGCGGCCCGGAGCCGGGAGGTGAGGAATATGTCCTCGTCGCCGTACCGGCGGCCGCGCGCCGGGTACGCCAGGTCGGTCACGTAGAGGAGAGGCATGGCTGAAACCTATCGCGGGCACTGATCAGCGCATGAAATACCTCGTACGGGACAAAGTGCTGGCCATCGGCGACGACTACTGGATCGAGGACGAGGAGGGACGCCACGCCTTCCTCGTCGACGGGAAGGCGCTGCGCTTCCGGGACACCCTGGAGCTGAAGGACCCGGACGGGCGGATCCTGATCACCCTGCGGGAGAAGATGCTGAGCCTGCGCGACGCCATGACCCTGGAACGGGACGACCGGCGGCTCGCGGTGATCCGCAAGAAGCGGTTCTCGCTGCTGCGCAACCACTACCTCGTGACGCTGGCCGAGGGCACCGAGCTGGACGTCAGCGGCCGGATCCTGGACCGGGAGTTCAAGGTCGAGTACGACGGGGAGCTCCTCGCGCTGATCTCGCGGCAGTGGTACCGGGTCCGCGAGACCTACGCGGTGGACGTGGTCCGCGAGGACGCGGACGCGGCGCTGCTGGTCGCGGTCGCCGTGTGCGTGATCCGGATGGCGGAGAAGGAGCGGGAGGACGACGCCTCGTAGCCGCATGCTCCTCCTGGGGGCGCCGGCGTGCCCCGTTCCCACCGGGCCGGCGGTCTGGACGTGGTTCCCGACCGGATGAGCCCTCAGCGGCCCAGGCGGCGGTCCTTCAGGGCCGGGAACTGCGCGCGGGTGTCGGCGACCTTGGCCGGGTCGAGGTCCACGGTGAGGACCTCCTCCCCGGCGCCGGCCTCCGCCAGGACCTCGCCCCACGGATCCACCACCAGGCTGTGCCCCGCCTGCTCGACGCCCGCGTGCGTCCCGGCCAGCCCGCACGCCAGGACGTACGCCTGGTCCTCGACGGCGCGCGCCCGGCTGAGCAGCGTCCAGTGCGCCCGGCGGCGCTCGGGCCAGCCCGCCGAGACGACCATCGTGGTGGCGCCGGCGTCGACCAGTCCGCGGAACAGTTCCGGGAAGCGCAGGTCGTAGCAGGTGGCGATGCCGAGGGTCTGCTCCGGCAGCTCCACCGTCGTCAGCGAGTCACCGGCCGACATGAGCACGGCCTCGCCCTGGTCGAAGCCGAACCGGTGGATCTTGCGGTAGCTGGCGGCCAGCTCGCCCGCCGGGGAGAGCACGAGGGCCGTGTTGTAGAGCGAACCGTCGCCCGCGCGCTCCACGACCGACCCGGCGTGCAACCACACGCCGGCGTCGCGCGCCGCCTTGGACATGGCCGCGTAGGTCGGGCCGTCCAGCGGTTCGGCCTCAGTCTCGAACTCCTCGTAGGAGAAGGCCCCCACGGTCCACAATTCGGGCAGGACGACGAGGTCGGAGTCCGATTGCTCCCGTACGAGCTCGGCCACCCGGGCACGCCGGGAAGACACCGACTCGCCCTCATTCACCGCGATTTGGATCAGCGAGGCGCGCACACTACCACCGTCCTGGCATTCAAGCCGTCAACTCGGGCCTACGATCGTCACACGAAAGCACTGCCGGGGTGCTCACCGGCAGCGTAGTTTTGGAAACTGAGTCCACAGCTTCCGAAACGCGTCACTGAACAGCACCGCGAGGGGTCCCGTTGACCGTCCATCCGCATCCCAGCCTCCAGCCCTATGCCGACGCGTGGACGCACTCCATCGAGGCGATAACCGAGCTGGTCCTTCCGTTGACGGAGGGCGAGTGGAACCGGGCGACCCCGTGCCCGGGATGGTCGGTGCGCGACGTCGTGTCACACATCATCGGCATCGAATGCGAACAGCTCGGCGACCCGCGGCCGATCCACACGGTAGCGCGGGACCTGCGGCACGTGGTGGACGAGTTCAGCCGGTACATGGAGGTCCAGGTCGACGTACGGCGCCACCACACCGCGCCGGAGATGACCTCGGAGCTGGAGTACACCGTCATCCGGCGGGCGCGGCAGCTGCGCAACGAGAAGCGGGCCCCGGACACGATCGTGCGCGGTCCGCTGGGCGACCAGGTGACGCTGGAGCAGGCGCTGCGGCTGCGCGCGTTCGACGTGTGGATCCACGAACAGGACCTGCGGACGGCGCTGGGCGTACCGGGGAACTGGGACTCGCCCGGCGCGTACGTGACGCGGGACCTCCTGCTGGCCGGGCTGCCGAAGGTGGTGGCCAAGCGGGCGGGGGCGCCGGCGAACTCGGCGGTCGTCATCGACGTGCACGGACAGCTGGAGTTCATGCGGACGGTACGGGTGGACGCCGAGGGCCGCGGGACCGTGGACAAGTCGCCCTCGCTCGGCCCGGCGGTGACGCTGACGCTGGACTGGGAGACGTACGTCCGGCTGGCGGCGGGGCGGGTGCGGGCGCACCACGTGGCCGACCGGGTGAAGGTGGAGGGCGACGCGGGGCTGGCGGAGGCCATCCTGACGCAGTTCTCCGTGACGCCGTAGGCGGGTCGTCGAAGCGGCCGGGTCCGCTGGATCAGGCCGGTGACCGGCCCGGTTGCGCCGGGACGGCCGCGGGTGCCGCGGAGGCCGGGCCCTGGGCCGGGATGGCCGCGCGGGCGGTTTCACGTTCCCGTTCGCGGGCCAGGGCGCGGCCGCGCAGGCGCAGGATCTGCGAGACGCCGAGGGTCTGCAGGACGAACACCGTCGAGAAGGCGACCCGGTAGTCGTCGCCGGTGGCGTCCAGCAGGACGCCCACCGCCAGCAGCGTCGTCATGGAGGCGACGAAGCCGCCCATGTTGGTGATCCCGGAGGCGGTGCCCTGACGTTCGGCCGGGTTGGCCGGGCGGGCGAAGTCGAAGCCGATCATCGATGCCGGACCGCAGGAGCCGAGGACCAGGCACAGGGTGACCAGCAGCCACATCGGCGCCCGGTCGCCCGGGTGGACGAGCACCGCCGCCCAGAGCAGCGCGGTGAGGCCGACCGTACCCAGGGCGAGCGGGATCCGCGCGGACTGGCGGCGGCCGACGATCTGGCCGTAGACCAGCCCGAGCGCCATGTTCGAGGCGACGACCAGCGTCAGCAGCCCACCCGCGGCGCTGCGCGTCAGGCCCTGCGCCTCCACCAGGAACGGCATGCCCCACAGCAGCAGGAACACCATCGCCGGGAACTGCGTCGTGAAGTGCACCCACAGGCCGAGGCGGGTTCCGGGTTCGTTCCAGGACTCCCGGATCTGGCGCCGTACGAACGCCGCGCCGCCGCCCCGCGGCGCGGGCTGCGGCTCGTACCCCTGCGGGGTGTCGCGCAGGAACAGCACGAGCGGGACCAGGACCACCAGCCCCGCCACCGCGCTGCCCGCGAAGGCCGGCACCCAGCCGACCCCGTGCAGGACCGGCGCCAGGACGAGTGTGGAGACGAGGTTGCCCGCCATGCCGACCAGCCCGGCCAGCTGCGCCACGAGCGGCCCGCGCCGGGCCGGGAACCACCGGGTGCCGAGCCGCAGTACGGAGATGAAGGTCATCGCGTCGCCGCAGCCGAGCAGCGCACGGGCGGCGAGGGCCATCCCGTAGGAGGGCGAGAGCGCGAAGCCGAGCTGTCCCGCGGTGAAGAGCACCGCGCCCAGCGTCAGCACCTTCTTCGTGCCGAGCCGGTCGACCATCAGGCCGACCGGTATCTGCATGCCCGCGTAGAGGAGCAGTTGGAGGAGGGAGAAGGTCGCCAGCGCGGAGGCGTTGACGTGAAAGCGGTCGGCGGCGTCGAGGCCGGCCACGCCCAGGCTGGTGCGGAAGATCACCGCCACGAAGTAGACGGCGACGCCGATGCTCCAGACGGCGACGGCCCTGCGTCCGCCGGGAGGATCGAGGGCGCTCACCGGGCGTCCCCGCGCATCAGGGTCGCGGCGCGGTCCAGGTGCGCCCGAACGCAGGCCGCCGCCCGGTCCGCGTCGCCGGCGCGCAGGGCCGAAAGGACCTCGCGGTGTTCGGCGAGGTTCTGCGCGACCCGGTCGGGGTGGGCGTGCATCACCGCGACGCCCATCCGCAGCTGCCGGTCGCGCAGTTGGTCGTAGAGGCGGGACAGGATCTGGTTGCCGGCGTGCCGGACGATCTCGGCGTGGAAGCAGCGGTCCTCGGCCGCGAACGCCACCAGGTCGCCGCTGTCCGCGTGCCGCTCCTGCGCCCGCAGCAGCTCCTCCAGCCGCGCGAGGAGCGCGGGCGGGGCCGGGACGGCCCGCCGTACGGTGAACTCCTCGACCAGCAGACGGGTTTCGACCACGTCCGCGATCTCCTGCGCCGACACGGGCAGGACCAGCGCGCCCTTCTTCGGGTAGAGCCGGATCAGCCCCTCCGTCTCCAGGCGCAGCAGCGCCTCGCGCACCGGCGTGCGGGAGACGCCCACGGCCTGCGCGACCTCGCCCTCGGTGAGGAGCGTGCCGCCCTCGTAGCGTCGGTCGAGGACGCCCTGCTTGATGTGCCGGTAGACGCGGTCGGCGGCGGGCACCGGCGCGGGGGCCGGGGCGGCTGCGGGTGCGGCTGCCGGAGCGGGCGCCGGTGCGGGTGCGGATGTGGAGGGCGGCATGTGCACAGGATAGATACATGGTGGGTACAGCCGTGGGGTGTCTCAGCATCCAAGACCGCCCTCGCATCCTCCCCCCTCCTCCTCCCTCAGGCCGGGCCGATCACCGGCCCTTCGTGCCAGCCCACGTCGTCGCGCCAGTAGTGCTGGAGGCGGCCGTCGGTGCGCAGGACGATGACCTCCAGGTTGAACCCGAAGCTGCCCTGGAGCATCCCGGTGACCGCGGTGACGTCGTGGCCGAAGACCGCGCCGCGGCGCCAGCCGGAGCCGCCCGCGTTGCCGCGCCACCAGTGCTCCACCCGCCCGCCCGCGACGGCCACGCACAGCTCGTAGTTCCCGGGGGTGTCCTCGTCCGCGGCCCCGTGCTGCCCCTCGATCAGGCAGGGCGCCGACACCGCGGGCGTGCCGCTGCCGAAGACCTCCCCGGGGCGCCAGACGAAGCCGTTCGCGTCGTCGCGCCACCACAGCTGCATGCGGCCGTCGGTGCGCGCGGCGACCAGCTCCAGGTGGCGGGAGCGGGTCTGGACGAGCGCGGGCCCGTAGTGGGCGATGCCGGAGGCGAAGCGGCCGCCGTCGTTCCAGGTCCAGGGGGCGCCGTTGATGCGCCACCAGTGGTTCAGGCGGCCGTCGGCGGTCCGCACCACCACCTCGAAGTTGCCCGGCTTGCCGTAGTCGCTCTGGATGAAGGCCGGGGTGGACCCGATCGCCGCGTCGCCCGGGCCGAAGGCGCCGCCGTCGCGCCAGACCCGCACGGACTGCTCGTAGTACCAGTGCCGCAGGCGGCCGCCGGTGGTCACGTGCAGGGACTCCATGTTCCGGTTGTAGGTGGTGCCGGTGAAGGCCGGCTGGCCGGAGGCGTCGTGCGCGAAGGCGGCGCCGCGGGCCCACGCGAAGGGCGCGTCGCCCTCGCGCCACCAGTGCCGCAGACGGCCGCCGGTGGTGGCGGCGAGGAGCTCGAAGTTGCGGTGGGCGCGGCCGTTGCCGCTCTCGTAGACGTTCCCGGTGTGCAGGCGGCGCTTGGTCCACGGGTCGATGTTGGTGCCGTACAGGCCGCACTTGGCCCAGTCGTCGACGGCGGCCTCCCCGTAGCCGATCCGGCCGTAGCCGCCCACGTGGTGGGCCGTCCCCCAGGAGTTCCTGAACAGCCAGCAGCCGGCCGCGTCGTCGTAGCCGACGATCAGCACGCAGTGGCCGCCCGCGAGCCGGTCGCTGGTGCGGTGGTACACCCCGGCGCCCAGGCCGAAGAAGTCGTCGTACACGTCGAGACAGGCGGTCAACGGGCCTACGGTGTCCAGCCAGACCTTCTGCTGCTCCGTGTCGCCGAGCCGGACGTAGTCGGTGATCCGCACGGTCCGCCCGCAGCGGTCCCAGCTGGGCGTGTACGCGGTGCGCCAGGCCTCGCGGCGGGCCGCCGGGAGCCCCTCGGGCGGAGTGCCGTACGGCCGGCAGTCCGGGTCGGCGAGGCCGCCGTTGTCCTTGATCCAGTCGAGCGCGGTCTCCGGGTCCGACCCCTGCCCGCAGGCGGATCTGAGGCCGTCGTGCACGTCGCCCTCGGAGCGCCGCGCCCACACGTGGTGCTCGATGCGGGCCATGGACTCCACCAGGCCGGCGGCGGCGAAGGCCCAGCTGGAGCCGCACGGGTTCTGGTCCTTCACCTTGGTGATCCACGGCCAACCCCACCGGCTGCGCCAGTCGACGGCGGCGGGCCGGCCCGCCCGGACCGCCGGGGCGCCCGGCAGGAGCCCGTGGGCGGCCCGGCGCCGGGTGAGGTGCGGATTGCCGCTCTCGTGCCCGATGAGCGCGCGCAGGTCCAGGGGCTCCACTGCCGCGGCGGGCGTCAGCTTCGTCCCGGGCTCCAGGCCCAGCGAGGGCCGCGGCACGGGCTCCTCGTCGGCGAGGTGCTCGCTGACGGACCACCGCGCCCCCTGCGCGAGGAGCCGCGCCCGCAGCTCCCCCGCCGTCTGGACGGACTCCTGCGGCATACCGGCCCCCCGTGTGCAACCGCTCGGATCGAGACCCGCGAGCGTCTCCCCGCCGCCGGGACCCGTCAAGGGGGTCCGCACGGTCGCGCGGTGGCACGGGGGGCGTGCCCCGGGCGCGCGAAGGCGGCACGGGCCGAACTGCCCCTGCGAACGCCCGTATAAAGTCCCCGTATGGGGATCTGGATCGCGCCGAGCGTCATCGAGAGAGAGCTGTACGAGGCCAAGACCGCCGGCGACTGGGCCGCGTACTTCGACGTCCTCGCCCGCGCGCCGCTCTACCTCGCCCAGCCCCGCATCCAGGCCGACGCGCATCCCGAGTCGCTCTTCTTCCACGCCACGCCGGACCGCATGCTCGTCGTCCACACCGCCGGCATGCTGCCCGCGCCCACGCCCGAGACGGTCTACGAGTCGCGGAGCCTGGGCTGGTACGCCAAGGTCTGGGCCCCCACCGACCCCGCCTTCCTCGCCGTGAACCCGGGCTCCCCCGCCGAGGCCTACCTCACCACCACCCCCGCCGACCTGGCCCGCTGGCGCGCGCACGCGGACGCCGCGCCCCACTACGGCCTGCCCGACGGGAAGGTCCACGCCCTCTTCACCGGCGGGCCGCTGCACGGGCCGATCGCCCACGGGCTCGCCGTCGGCGGCCATCTCGCCGTGTCGAACGGCGAGTTCTGGAACGCCCTGGCCTACCACGGCGGCGGCTACCACCGCGAGCGCCGCCGCCTCTCGGAGTGGTGGGGCATCACCGACCGGGCCGACTGGCTCTCCACGCTGGAGCAGCTCCTCGGCGCGGGCATGGTCAGCCCCGTCTGGGAGTACGCGCTGCGCGTGCGCCGCGTCCTGGCCTCCGACTTCGCCGGGCCCGTGGACGTCGAGCACTGGCGGCACGCCGCCGAGGCCAGCCTGCGCCGCAACGCCGAACGCTCCGCCGAGCCGCAGCTGACCCCCGACGGGGTCACCGTCGCCCAGCCGCGGCCCACCGCCGAGGTGGAGGGCGAGATCGCGGGCGTCAAGCGCCTCATCGGCCGGATAGCCCGCTACGAGCAGCGCTTCCGCGCCGACGGGCTGCTCCCCGAGGACGGCTGGGTCCGCTCGGTGGAGGGCTGGGACATCGGCCGCGCCTCCCAGATGGCCCGCTGGGGCGTCGGCTGCCGCTACGGCACGCTCCACGAGGCGGAGAAGGCCGTACAGCGCGCGGGCGAGGCGGCCCAGCGGACGTACCGCTCATGGGCGGAGTTCTCCGCCGGCTACATCCTCGGGCGCTGCCTGCACTTCGACGAGGAGGAGTTCGGCACCTGGTACACCGGCGCCCTGGCCTGCCACCTCACCCTCACCACCGACCCGTCCAGCCCCTGGCTCAACATCCCCTTCACCTGAGCGGCTCCGCGGGCGGGCCGTTACCGCGTCGACGGGGCCTCCAGGACCAGGCGGATCTCGGTGACCTGGTAGCCGGCGCGGTCGAAGGCGGCGGCCATCGGGGCGTTGACGCTGTCGGTGGTGGCGGTGATGCGCTCCGCGCCCTGCGACGCGTGGAAGCGGGTGATCTCGCCCAGGATCTCGTCGATGAGGCCCTGGCCGCGCTGCTCCGGTACGACGCCCAGGTAGCCGACGTTGCGGTGGTACGGGGTCGCCGACGGGATCGCCATGCCCGCCAGGGTGCCGTCCGGGAGGTGGGCCAGGCGCCACCAGGAACGCTCGCCGGGGCAGTCCAGGTAGAACGCGACGTCCTCGCGGGCCAGTTGTTCGGCGTCCATCGACCGGAGCTCGGTCTGCGTGTGCAGGTCCAGGCTGCCGGCGGACAGCCGGACGAAGGCGTCGAGGAACTCCTCGTCGGTGCCGTCCCGGAAGACGAGCCGGCCGGTGGGCCCGGTGGTCCCGGCCGCCGGGGTCCACTCGTAGCGCAGCCGCTCGATCTCGCGCGTCAGGCCCGCCTTGTACGCGGCCTCCTGCCGCCACGCGACCGCCGCGGCCAGCTCGGGCTCGTCCCGCCAGCCGCGCGGCAGCGAGACGTTGTAGTCCGGCAGGTTGCCGAAGGCGGCGTGCCCGGCCGCGAGCAGCCCGGCGGCGACGGCGGCCGGATCGGCCACCGAGGCACGCACCTGGAGGCAGTCCAGCGCGATGGGCCGCTCGCTGTCGGCGCGCCCCCACCACAGGGCGCGCGCGAGGACCTCCCCGTCCGCGTCCTCGGCGAACCACGTCCACTCGGGGCGCAGCCGGTTCCCGGCGAGCTCCTCACGGACCTTCTCGGCGGTCAGGGCGGCGACGGGGCCGTCGGCCGGGTAGGCGAGGGCGCGGTCGACGTCTGCGGGGTCTGCGGTGGCAGCGCGAAAGATCATCCGGGGATCCTCACACAACCGCCGCACCGCACCCAGCGATTTCCCCACGGTCCGAACGTCCGTCAGACCCGCCGGTCAGAGCGAGCCCTGGAGCTCCACACGCCGGTGGACCACCGCGGAGGCGGCCGCCGAGAAGCCGATGGAGCGCTTCTCGCTGGTCACCGAGACCCGCTGGCGGCCGGTGTCGGTCACGGTGACACGGACCGTTCGGTCGCGGCCGTCCGGGTGCTCCGCCGCGATGCCCGTCATGCGCAGCCCGTCCACGTCGGTGAACACGACGAAGAAGCGCAGCGTGTTGTACCGCTTCTCCGCCCACTCCGGCCTGGGGTGGTCCGGGAGCCGCCGGGTCTCGAAGCCGAGGGTGACGGAGGTGTCCCGCTCGTCCACGTGCACGTAATACAGCGGGCAGGACGAGAGGTCCGGCGGGGTCTCGTAGAGCGCCGCCAGCTCGGGCCACAGGGGAAGGTCCATCTCAGAGGTGCTCATAGAAGGTGTTCACATGGGTCTCGGGGACGGTGGGGAAGAGCTTGCGCTCCAGGATGCTCGTGAAGTGGTGCGGGCCGGTGTCCTCGCCGCCCGGCCCGAGGGTGAAGACGCTCAGGCGCCCCGCCAGGACGTCCGCGTTGGAGGTGTACGACAGGTCGAGCCCCGGCGCCGTCACCCGTACGTCCAGCCGGTGCCGCGGCAGTGGCGTGAGCGCGACGTCGGCCGTCACCGGCGGCCGCCACCCCGTCATCGCGAAGTCCTCCACGTGCGAGAACGCGAGGTGGCACTGCAGGGTGTCACCCGGCCCCCGGTCCCACCGGTCCGGGAACCGGGGCAGGTCCAGGCGCAGCGTGACCACCGAGCCCCAGGCGTCGAGGTGCACCGACCGCAGCCGGACCCCCGACAGCTCGGGGACCTCGTCGTAATGGGGCGCGAGGACATCCCGGTTGGGGACGAAATCAGTCCAGGTCATAGGCCCAATGCTCCTCCGCACCGTCGGGCCGGGTGGGTGATCGGCGGCCCGGGTGCGCCCCGGGGCGTCAGGCGATCCGTCCCGCGAGGGCCGCGGGCAGGGGGTACACGCGCTCTTCGGGCAGGAGGGACGCGGCCGTGTCCAGACGCCCGGCCTTCACCGCGGCGTGGATCTCGTGTGCCAAGGGGGTGACGTCCCGGATGCCGCTGATCCAGTTCTCCACGTACTGCTCGACCGCGGGGCCCGAGAGGCCGATCTGGATCGCGCGGTGCGGCAGCGGATTCAGGTGCAGATCCCGCTCCGGATCCCATTGGACGCGGACCGGGCTGGAACGAACGGCGGCACGCCATTCCTCGGCGGTCACGAATCGGGTCCCGTCGAAATGACTGAGACAGGATTGGGAGAGGGCCTCTTCGAATCCCTCCCGCGTGATGTCGATCGCGAGGACGCGTTCCTGATCGGGCTTCGTGGCCCATCCACAGCGGTACATCATCCACAGGAACGACGGCTTGATCCAGGTCATTCTGCCGCGCTTGAACGGATCCACGAAAGTGCCGGCCTCCAGGGCCGGTCCGGCAATGCGCACCGGGTACGCCTGATAGACGGTGATGCTCTCGTCGTCGAACCGCGCCCGGACCTCCCGTGCCGCCGGACCGGTCATACGGAAACCTCGGCGGCCCAGACCTGCGGCTTCGTGAGCACCGGGTCCGCCACCGTGAGCGCGCCACAGGCGTAGAGGAGCCAGCGCAGGTCCTCCCAGGCGAAGAACGGCTCGCCCCAGGTGTCCGCCCAGAGTCGCAGTCGGTCTTCCCCGTCGGGCGCCCGCGTCAGGTCCCACCAGGCCCAGCCCCGGACCTCCAGGTCCGGATCGAAGCGCGAGAGCCAGTTCTGCAGGTTCCAGGGCTGGCTGCCGGTCCGCGCGCTGTAGCGGTCGCGTCCCGCGGCCGCGAAGGGTTCCGGGGAGGCGCCGTCCCGGCAGACACCGCGGAACCACGCGGGAACGGTGCCGACGGGCAGATCGTCGTCGTCGAAGGACTCCGAAGCGGCGATCTGCAGCACGGCGTCCATGACGCCGCGCAGCCTGCTCGCGTACTGCGCCGGGTCCCCGTCCACTGCCAGTTCGAAATAGGCCAGGACCGGGGGCGCGGAATCAGTTTCCGGCCGACCGGACACCCGGGTCCTCTCCATTTCGAGGTCTTCGATTTCGTGCAGCATTTTACAATCCTCGCTAATGATCTTGGACGATCCTACCAGAGCCCGGGATGATGACCTTTCTCATCTTGTCGATCACCTCACCCGGCAACCCGTAAAGGTCCGTTCCCCTGGTGGGGTCGGAGATTTCGGGGTAAATCTGCTTCACCTGTTTCCATTCTTGTTTGGTGAAGCCGAGCCCGTCCGGCTGCTCCTGCGGAACCGCGTGCGCGCGGATGTCGTCCACAAAACTCTTCGGTACGTCGAAAGCGACGATCTGGCCGCCGTCCCCCCGGAATTCCACGGTGTGCCGCAAGTCGCCGCTCATGTTCACGTACAGGTGGTTGTTGCCGTCGATCGTGACGTTGCCGTTCTCGTCGATGTGCACCCGTTTGCTGAGCGGATGGTCGGTCTGCTTGCGGTAGACGGTGACCGTGCACTCGTCCGGAGCCAGCCCGAGGTGATCCGACCAGGTGTGGGGGTTGGGGACGTACGTCGACGGGTTGGACGCCGGGGCGAGTCCCAGGGGGTCCGGGCTGAGGTAGCGCGCCGTCTCCGGGTCGTACGTGCGGAAGACGTTGTAGTGCAGACCCGATTCGGGGTCGAAGTACTGCCCCGGGAAACGCAGTGGCGTGTACGTGGACGCGCCGCGGTTCCAGGTGGTCGCTCCCCACAGGGCGGACCGGGTGTGCCAGGCGATCTCGCCCTGCTCGTCGACGAGTTCGGTGGGCGTGCCCACCAGGTCCGTGACGATCGAGAAGAAACGGCTGTCGATCTCCTCCCGGGACGCCGCGAGGATACGTTCCGTCTGCGTCAGCGGATGGAGCCCGCGGTGATCCCAGGTCAGGGCGACCGGGTGGGGAAGCTCGGGGGAACGCGTGACCTGCTCGCAAAGGGTCGCGCCCTCCCAGGTGAAGAGGATCTCCTCCACGACCTCACCGGCCGCCGACAGCCGCTGCTTGGCGGCTCGCCGTCCCAGCGGGTCGTACAGGTAGCGCCAGACCGTGCCGTCCGGGGTCGTGACCCCCACCAGCCGGTCTTCCGCGTCCCACGCGTAGTGCCAGGTGTCCGGCTTGCGCGAGAGGCGGGTCTTGCGGCGCAGCACGACACGCCCTTGCGCGTCGTACGCGTAGCGCACGCCTCCCGCGCCCGTGAGGCGGTTGCCCGTGTAGTCGCGCGGCCCGGTCGCCACATCGGCGTCCGGATGGGTGGCGGGCCAGGACGCGGAAGTCTGGTTGCCGGCCTCGTCGTAGGCGTAGCGCTCGGACCACGACCCCGCCTCCACCGCGGTGACGCGGGCGGCGGCGTCCAGCGTGAAGGAGCGGGGGCCGCCCAGCGCGTCGTCCACCGCGGTCAGATGTCCGTCGGGCCGGTAGGTGTAACCGCGGCGCTGGAGGGTGCGGCCGTCGCGGCCCGTGAGGTGCTGCTCGGTCAGGCGGCCGACCTCGTCGAAGCCGTGCGTGAGCGTGACGCCCCCGCCGAGCCGGCGGACCGTCTCGCGGCCCGTCGCGTCGTGCTCGAAGGCCAGGGTCCGGCCGGAGGTCGTCAGACTCGCACGGCGGCCGGCGGCGTCGTACGACCACTCGCTCACCGCACCGGTCGGCGTGGTGCGCCGCGTCGTGCGCCCCAGCTCGTCGTACGCGTAGCTGAGCGTACGGCCGTTGACCGTCTCGGAGTGCAGCAGGCCCTCGCGGTTGCGGATCCGGCTCAGGGTCACGTCCGGGCCGACGGCGTGTGCGAGCTGGTCCGCGTAGTCGTACTCGTACGTGGTGACCGCACCGGCCGCGTCCTTGCGGACGGTCTGGCCGAGGTCGTTGTACTCGTACCGGACCGTCTCCCCGAGCGCGTTGGTCCGGGCGGTCAGCCGGCCCGCCACGTCGTACGCGTAGCTCAGCGTCCGGCCGTCGAAGTCCGTCTCGGCGGTCAGCCGGCCCGCCGGGTCGTAGTCGTACGTCCAGGTCAGCCCCTGGGGGCCGGTGACCTCCGTCAGCCGCAGTTCCAGGTCGTGCGCGAACGAGTAGCGCGCTCCGTCGGGACCGGTGCGCGCGACCAGGGAGTCGAAGTCGCCGTACTCGTAGACCGACCGGCCGCCCGCCGCGTCGGTGTGGCTGAGGCAGTTACCCTCGCCGTCGTACAGCCACGACTGCTCGCTGCCGTCGGGCTCCACCCGGCGCAGCAGCCGGCCCTCCACGCTCCAGGTCAGGCGGGTGACCCCGCCGAGCGGGTCGGTGACCGTGGCCGCGCGGCCGAAGGCGTCGTACGTGTACCGGGTGACCGCGCCCAGCGGGTCGGTCGACTCGACGACGAGGCCCGCCGCGTTGCACCGGAACGAGGTGGTCTCGCCCCGCGCGTTCGTCACCGAGGAGAGGTGACCCCGTTCGTCGTAGGTGAACCGGGACTTCGCACCGGATGCGTCCCGTACGGAGAGGGGGTTGCCGCGTTCGTCGTAGGTCCGGCGCACAGAGGTGCCGTCCGGACGGGTGACCCGTTCGGGAAGGCCGAGGGCGTTGTACTCGATGGCCGTGCGGCGGCCGTCGGTGCGTTCGACGGAGGTGACGAACCCGTTGTCGTCGTAGGCGATCCGCGTCGTCAGTCCCAGCGGATCGGTGCGGTTCAGCAGCCGGTTGAAGGGATCCCACGCGAAGTGGGTCGTGGAGCCGTTCGCGTCGGTCTCGGCGACGACTCGGGCCTTCTCGTCGATGGCGTAACGGCGCTGGTGTCCGAGAGCGCCGGTGACCGTCGTGACGCCGTCCTCGTACGTGAAGCGCGAGTCCACGTGCCCGTTCGTGCCGGACTGGGCGACGCAGCGGTCCCGGTCGTCGTACACGTAGTCGAAGCGGCGGCCGTTGGTGTCGGTCCACGAGACGATCCGGGCGCGCTCGTCATAGCCGAACCGCAGGGGCTTCCCGGAGGAGTTGACGACCTCGGTCAGGTTGCCTTCGGTGTAGCCGTAGTCGAGGACCTTGGTTCCGTCCGCGAGGGAGAGCGAGGTGATCCGGCCGTCGGCGGTGGTGAGTCGCACCCGGTAGCCGCCGCTGTGGCTGATGCCCGTCGGGGTTCCGTCCGCGTCGTACTCGTAGGCGATCCAGCCCCCGTTGCGGTCGTCCAGCTGGACGAGCGTGCCCTCGGCGCTGAAGTGCCAGACGCGGCCCGACTCCGGGTCGCACACCGTGAACCCGCCGTCCGGTGTGGCGGCCAGGGGCCACCGTCGGCCGTGTGTGGGCAGCACCGGCAGCCCCGGCGCGGGGTGCGGATAGGCGAGGACGCTGCCGTCCTCGCCCAGCAGGACGACACCGGCAGCGTCGATCTCCAGGCGCTGGTCGATGGTGCTCGCCCAGCGCGGGCCGAACCAGCGGCCCGCCCGGTAGGAGGACTCGAAGGTGCGGGTGAAGAGCAGCGGCAGCGAGCCCGGCAGGACGAGGTCCGTCTGGGGCAGAACCATCCGCCCGGTCGCGACGTCGACCGGGTCGTCGACGCACGTCTTGTCGTTGGCGGTGCGCGAGGGGCCGTCGGGGCCGTCCTTGTCCAGCTGGCCGCGACCGGGCCCCTTGAGGTCGTCGGCGTGTTTCGCGATCGTGGCGCCCTTCTTCAGGGCGCCCAGGCCCTTGGTGCCGACGAGTTCGGGCAGCAGTTTGCCGATGCCCTCGGAGGGGTCCTTCATGAACTCGTCGAGCATCTGCTTGCCCGCGCCCATGGGGTCGTTGGCCGCCACGGCCAGGCCCGCGACCGTCGAGTTGAGGCTGGTCAGGTACTCGGCGGGGTGGGTCAGGTTGTAGGGGTCCGTCGGGTTGACCGAGCGGACGAAGTTGACGAGACCCGCCGTTCCCTTGATGACGCCGCCCGCCAGGTGGGTCTGCGCGAGGTCCAGGTAGTCCATGCCGTCTTTGAGCTGCTCGGCGTAGGAGGGCTTGGGCGGGGCCGCGTCGCGGGCCGCGCGCACGGCCGTACGGGTCGTCTCCGCGACCTCGTTGCGCTGGATGCGGGCCCGGTCGAGCTTGTCCTGGGCGGCCTCGATCAGCGGGCCGCCGGGGTCGGTGAAGTCGTCCGACGGGCGCGGCGGCAGCGTGTCCTTCTTCGCCTCGACCGCGGCTTTGTAGTCGGTGATCGACTTGTTGTAGGCGGTGCGCGCGTCCTGTGAGACCTTCTTGGCCTTGTTGTACTCCTCCAGGGCCTCCTTGGCCTGGCCCTGCGCCCACTCGACGGTCTCCGCGAAACGGTTCATCGCGGCGGCGGCCTTGCCGAAGGCCTCGGCGGCCTTGAACCAGCGCGGCGGCTCCTTCGCCACCGCTTCCCGGAAGGCGTTCGCCGACGCGCCCTTCAGCCCGTCGCCCTCCAGCCCCTTCAGGCCGTTGCCGACCATGGTGAAGGAGGACTTGAAGTCGTTCAGGTGCGAGACCTGCGCGCGGATCTTCGACACGCTGCCGTAGACCAGCTTCTTCGGGTCCTCTGTCTGGCCGAGCTCCATCTCGGCGACGTCCGCGCCGAGCTGGTTGGCGGCCGAGCGGCTCTTGTCGCGGATCCAGTCGCCCGCGTCGTCGAGGCCGACCTCCTCGGCCACGTCGGCGACCTTGTCGCCGGTCCACTCGATCGCGTCGCCGACCTTCTCGGCGCCGTCCTCGACGACGTCCTCGACGACGTCGGGTACGAAGTCCCTCCAGCCCATCAGTGATCGCCCCCGCCGGCCTGGTCCAGCAGGTCCTTCAGCGAGCCGATCCTCCCGCTGGAGGTCAGCTTGTCGCCCGTGTCCGACCAGGTCTTCTTGATGTCCTCTCGGCTCTTCTCGAAGGACTCCGCGCTGTAGTCGGGCTTGTAGACGTCCGCCCGCCAGATGTCGTCCCAGCTCTTCTGCTCGATCTCGTCCTCGCTCGCGTGCGGATTGCCGTAGGCGGCGTTCGCGATGACCTTGAAGGAGCCCTGCATGTACTGGTCCTCCTCCCACACCGTGCCCGCCGCGATGCCGAGGTTGCCGGCGAGGCGGCTGGCGTTCTGCACGAGGCTGCGCACGCCCCACTCCCAGCGCTCGCAGAAGTCCTCGAAGTCGGTGGCCAGGCCCATGTGCCCGGCCTCCATCCCCGTCATCGACAGATCGCTGAACCCGGCGCCCATCGAGGCACCGGCCGCGTCCCCGGACTCGCGCAGCTCGGCGATCGCCTTGCGCAGGCCGTCCTGGATGTTCTTGACCGCTGCCGGGGAGACCTCCAGGTCCCCGTCGCCGGCCATCAGACGGCTTCCGCGACGTCGGGCTCCGCGTCCACGGCGCAGGCGTCCGGGACGATGCCCACGACCGGCGGGAACAGCATCGAACCGTCCTCGTCCGCGACGTCGACCGCCACCCCCGTCGGACCGTCGACCGCGGGGATCACCGCGTCGACGAGACGGGCCCCGAGGATCGCGAGGTACTCCCACTCGCGGTGGCCGGCGCCGCGCGCGTGCGCGAAGCGGGCCAGGGAGTCCTCGTCGGTGAAGGCGTAGATCCAGCGGACGCCGCCCCGCCATCCCGTCATCAGGCCGCCGTCGTCGTCCGTGGACAGCGGTACGAGCAGCGCGGTGCGGCGGAATTCACCGAGCAGACGACCCGCGTGCCCCGATCCACCGCGCATGGCGGAGATCTCCTCGACCAGTCCCACCGCGTGCCCCCGTTCCCGGGGACCGTCGGAAGCCCCCGATTCGCCTACGTTACTCAGAGGCGCCCAGGGCTCCGGATGGTTCCACAAAGCCGATGGCCGGCCTCCGCGGGGGAGGCCGGCCATCGGTGCTTGGTGCGGGGGGGTGCCGCTACGACCAGGTGATCAGGCGGCGGGGGTGTTCCAAGACCGCCGCGATGTCGGCCAGGAAGCGGGAGCCGAGCTCGCCGTCGATGAGACGGTGGTCGAACGACAGGGCCAGGGTGGTGACCTGACGCGGCTTCACCTTGCCCTTGTGGACCCACGGCTGGAGCTTGATCGCACCGACCGCGAGGATCGCGGACTCGCCGGGGTTCAGGATGGGCGTACCGGTGTCGACGCCGAAGACGCCGACGTTGGTGATGGTGATGGTGCCGTTCTGCATGTCGGCCGGGGAGGTCTTGCCGTCGCGGGCCGTGGCGACCAGCTCGGACAGGGCCGTCGACAGCTCGCCGAGCGTCTTGGCGTGGGCGTCCTTGATGTTCGGGACGATCAGGCCGCGCGGGGTGGCCGCCGCGATGCCCAGGTTGACGTAGTGCTTGAGCACGATCTCCTGGGCCGCCTCGTCCCAGGACGCGTTGACGTCCGGGTTGCGGCGGATGGCCACCAGGACGGCCTTGGCGATGAGCAGCAGCGGGTTGATCCGCAGACCGGCGAGGTCCGGGTCGTCCTTGAGCTCCTGGACCAGCTTCATCGTGCGCGTCACGTCGAGCGTGATGAACTCGGTGACGTGCGGCGCGGTGAAGGCCGAGCCGACCATGGCCTGGGCGGTGACCTTGCGGACGCCCTTGACCGGGATACGGGTCTCCCGCGCGGACGGCTCCGCCGGCGCGGCCTGGGGGGCCGCAACCTGCGCCGGGGCCGGAGCCGCGGCCGGGGCGGGCGCCGCCTGCGGGGTGATCGCCGCGGCGGCCGCCGCGTGGACGTCCTCCCGGGTCACGACCCCGCCGTCGCCGGTGGGGACCACGACGGCCAGGTCGATGCCGAGGTCCTTGGCGAGCTTGCGCACCGGGGGCTTGGCGAGCGGGCGCTCGCCGGCCGGCTGGGCCGGGACCCCGGGGAGCACGGGCGCGGCCGCAGCGGCCGGAGCCACGGGAGCGGCCGGAGCCGCCGGCGCGGCGGTGGCCGTGCCGTTCTGCGCGGCCACGGCGGGCGCCGGGCCCCCCTTGCGCGGCCGGCGCTTGGTGGAGGCCTCGGAGACCCCGTAGCCCACGAGGACCGGCTGGCGGGCCGCCGGGGCCGGTTCGGCCGCGGCGACCGGGGAGGCCGCCTCCTGGGCCGGGGCCTCGGCGGCGCCGCCCTCCGTCTGCACGGAGATGATGACCTGGCCGACGTCGACCGTGGTGCCCTCCTCGAAGAGGAGCGCGTGCACGACGCCGTCGAACGGGATCGGCAGTTCCACGGCGGCCTTGGCCGTCTCGACCTCGCAGACGACCTGACCGTCGGTGACCGTGTCACCGGGCTGGACGTACCACTTGAGGATCTCGGCCTCGGTGAGGCCCTCGCCCACGTCGGGCATCTTGAATTCGCGGATGGTCATGAACGTGCTCCTCAGTACGCCAGCGAGCGGTCGACGGCGTCGAGCACCCTGTCCAGGCCCGGCAGGTACTCGTCCTCCAGGCGGGCCGGCGGGTACGGGGCGTGGAAACCGCCCACGCGCAGGACCGGCGCCTCCAGGTGGTAGAAGCACCGCTCCGTGATGCGGGCGGCGATCTCCGCGCCCACGCCGAGGAACACCGGGGCCTCGTGGACGACCACGAGCCGGCGGGTCTTCTCCACCGACGCCTGGATCCCGTCGAAGTCAACCGGGGACATCGAGCGCAGGTCGAGGACCTCGACCGACTTGCCCTCCTCGGCCGCCGCGGCCGCCGCCTCCAGGCAGACCTTCACCATCGGGCCGTAGGCGGCCAGGGTGACGTCGGAGCCCTCGCGCGTCACGCGCGCCGTGTGCAGCGGGTAGGGGATCGCGTCGACGTCGACCTCGCCCTTGTCCCAGTAGCGCCGCTTCGGCTCGAAGAAGATCACCGGGTCGTCGCTGAGGATCGCCTGCTGGAGCATCCAGTACGCGTCGCTCGCGTTCGACGGGGAGACCACCTTGAGGCCCGGCACGTGGGCGAACAGCGCCTCGGGGGACTCGCTGTGGTGCTCGACCGCGCCGATGCCGCCCGCGTACGGGATGCGCACGACCACCGGCAGCTTGATCTTGCCCAGCGCACGGGCGTGCATCTTCGCGAGCTGCGTGACGATCTGGTCGTACGCCGGGAACACGAAACCGTCGAACTGGATCTCCACGACCGGCCGGTACCCGCGCAGGGCCAGGCCGATGGCGGTGCCGACGATGCCCGACTCGGCGAGCGGGGTGTCGATGACCCGCTCCTCGCCGAAGTCCTTCTGCAGGCCGTCGGTGATCCGGAAGACACCGCCCAGCTTGCCGACGTCCTCGCCCATGATCAGGACCTTGGGGTCCGTGTCCAGGGCCTTGCGCAGCGACTCGTTGAGCGCCTTCGCGATCGACATCTTCTCGACAGCCATCAGTGACCCTCCTCGAAGGACGCGAGGTAGGCGGCGAACTGGGCGCGCTCCTCGTCGACGAGCGCGTGCCCGTCCGCGTAGACGTTCTCGAAGATCGCCATGGTGTCGGGGTCGGGCATGGCGCGCACGGCCTCGCGCACGCGCTTGCCCAGGGTCTCGCTCTCCGCCTCCAGCTCCGCGAAGAACGCCTCGTCGGCGCCGCCGCTGGCCAGCAGGTGGGCCTTCAGGCGCAGGATCGGGTCCTTCGCCTCCCAGGCCGCCGTCTCCTCGTCCCGCCGGTACTTCGTCGGGTCGTCGGAGGTGGTGTGCGCGCCCATCCGGTACGTGAACGCCTCGACCAGGGTCGGGCCCTCACCGCGGCGCGCCCGGTCCAGGGCCCAGCGGGTCACGGCCAGGCAGGCCAGGACGTCGTTGCCGTCGACGCGGACGCCCGGGAAGCCGAAGCCCTGGGCGCGCTGGTAGAGCGGCACGCGCATCTGGCGCTCGGTCGGCTCGGAGATCGCCCACTGGTTGTTCTGGCAGAAGAACACCACGGGGGAGTTGTAGACGGCCGAGAAGGTGAACGCCTCGGCGACGTCGCCCTGGCTGGACGCACCGTCGCCGAAGTAGGCGATGACCGCGGAGTCGGCGCCGTCCTTGGCCACGCCCATCGCGTAACCGGTCGCGTGGAGCGTCTGCGAGCCGATGACGATCGTGTAGAGGTGGAAGTTGTTGGTGTTCGGGTCCCAGCCGCCGTGGTTCACGCCGCGGAACATGCCGAGCAGGTTGGTCGGGTCGACGCCACGGCACCAGGCCACACCGTGCTCACGGTAGGTCGGGAAGACGTAGTCGTCGTCGTTGAGCGCGCGGCCGGAGCCGATCTGCGCGGCCTCCTGGCCCAGGAGCGAGGCCCACAGGCCCAGCTCCCCCTGGCGCTGCAGGGCGGTCGCCTCGCCGTCGAAACGGCGGGTCAGGACCATGTCGCGGTACAGCCCGCGCAGGTCCTCGGTGGTGATGTCGGCGACGAAGGGGGCGAACTCCGCGTTTTCCGCGTTGTCGACCCGTTCCCCTTCGGGCGTCAGCAGCTGTACCAGCTGGGGTTCGGCGTTCTGCGTCTGCGCGGTGGCAGCGGTGGGCTTGGCGGCGTTGGCCGCGCCTGCCGCCCGCTTGGTGCCGCTGCTGCGTCGCGGCTTGCGCGCGGCAGTGCTCTCCACGGTCACGTGTGCTCCTCCGTCGGTCCGGCACCCGGGTTCTCCGGGGTCCAGTGCGGCTCACCTGGATCCCGGACGCGCGCACGGGGTGGGTGCGTCGCGTAGGGATTCAGGCGTGACAGGTGCCCCGGCGAGTGCCCTGCGCAATGCACGTTACCCAGTGCGCCGCATAACTGCGAAACCCCGTTTGACCTGCGATTTTGCTTGGATTTCCAAGTAAATCGACTGAAGCGGGAACAACCACTGGTCACAGCCTTGCAGGGGCCGGGAACAACGGCACGTTATCCCGGGTAACTCCGGCAGGGAAGGGGTGAGTGTGTGAAACTGACGTCGTGCGCGAAGACGGAAAAATCAAGGTATTCCTCCTGGACGACCACGAAGTGGTACGTCGGGGTGTCCACGAGCTCTTGTCGGTCGAAGAGGACATCGAGATCGTCGGCGAGGCCGGTACCGCGACGGACGCCCTGGTCCGGATTCCCGCCACCCGCCCTGACGTGGCCGTCCTCGACGTCCGCCTGCCGGACGGCAGCGGCGTGGAGGTCTGCCGCGAGGTGCGCTCCCAGAACGAGGACATCAAGTGCCTGATGCTGACCTCGTTCGCCGACGACGAGGCGCTGTTCGACGCGATCATGGCGGGCGCCTCGGGGTACGTGCTGAAGGCGATCCGCGGCAATGAGCTGCTGAGCGCCGTACGCGACGTCGCCGCGGGCAGGTCGCTGCTCGACCCCGTCGCGACCGCCCGGGTCCTGGAGCGGCTGCGCGACGGCACGAACGGCAAGAGGGACGACCGCCTCTCGCACCTCACCGAGCAGGAGCGCAAGATCCTCGACCTGATCGGCGAGGGACTGACCAACCGCGTCATCGGCGAGCGGCTCCACCTCGCCGAAAAGACGATCAAGAACTACGTCTCCAGCCTGCTTTCCAAGCTGGGCATGGAGCGGCGCTCCCAGGCCGCGGCCTACGTGGCCCGCCTGCAGGCGGAGCGGCGATAGCGGAACTCCCCTTTCCGGGGATTTCCGGCTCGGCCGAAACGGGAACGGGTGTACGGGAACGGGCCCGGCGGAAATTGATTCCGCCGGGCCCGTTCCCGTACGCCCGTGCGCGTCGGTGAGTGCGCCTCAGTCCTCGGCCGGGGCGCCGCCGCCCGTCTCCACCGGCTTGGTCGTCGGAGCCGCCGTCAGCTTCGTCGCCGTGGGCGTCGGGGACTTCGTCGCGGACGTGGCCGAGGGGGAGGCGGACGCGGTCGCGGACTGCGACGCGGAAGCCGACGCCGACGCGCTGCTGCTCGCCGTCCTGCTGCGGGTCGCCCCCGTGGGCGCGTTGTCGCTGTAGCTGGGCGAGTTGTCCTGGGAGTGCTGCGACGGCGAGGCGTCCGGGGAGGCGGACGTGCTCTGCTGCCCGCCGGGAGTGGTCTGCGTGGTCTCCGGCGTCTTCTTGTCCTTGCCCACGGTGCTGACCGCGTAGGCGACGCCGCCGGCGATCGCGATGATCGCGAGCACCGCGAACAACCACATCTTCCACCGGCTGCCACTGCCGCCGCGGTCGTCGTAACCGTCGTAGCCGCCGCCGTGGCCGCCCGGCCCGCCGTGACCGCCGGGGAAGGCCGTGCCGTCGTCCGGGTTCAGCGCGGGCACCATGGGCTGCTGGAACTGCGAGGTCATGGCGTTCGAGGGGTACGGCTGTTGGCCGCCGGTCCCGCTCACGGGCATGGCCGTGGTCGCGCCGCCGCCGCGGCCGTGCGGCAGGGCCATGGTGACCGGGCCGGTGTTCCAGGTACCGGTGTTCGGGCCCTGGTCGTGCAGCATCTGCAGCGCGTACTGGACCAGCCCGCGCATCTCCTCGGCGCTCTGGAACCGGTCGTCCGGGTCCTTCGCCAGGGCGCGCATGACCAGGCCGTCGAGCTCCTGCGGGATGTGGTGGCCCTCCGGCAGCTGCGAGGGCGGCACGGGCGCGTCCTGGACGTGCTGGTAGACCACCGACAGCGGCGTCTCGCCGGTGAAGGGGGGCCGCAGCGCGAGGAGTTCGTAGAGCAGGCAGCCCGTCGCGTACAGGTCGGAGCGGTGGTCGACGGCCTTGCCGAGGGCCTGCTCGGGCGACAGGTACTGCGGGGTGCCCATGACCATGCCGGTCTGCGTCATCGTGGACTGCGCGCCGTGCAGGGCGCGGGCGATGCCGAAGTCCATCACCTTCACCGCGCCCGTCTCGGTGATGATGACGTTCGCGGGCTTGATGTCGCGGTGCACGATGCCGTGCTGGTGCGAGTACGCGAGCGCTTCGAGCACGCCCGAGGTGATGATGAGCGCCTGCTCGGGGCCCGGCGCCTCGGCGCTGATCAGCAGGTCGCGGATGGTGCGCCCCTCGACCAGCTCCATCACGATGTACGGGACGGTGTTCGGGCCGACGCGGTCCTCGCCCGAGTCGTACACGGCGACGACGGCGTGGTGGTTCAGTCCGGCGACGGACTGCGCCTCGCGCGTGAACCGGGCCTTGGACACCGGGTCCTCGGCCAGGTCGGCGCGCAGCAGCTTCACGGCCACGGTGCGGCCCAGGCGCACGTCCTCGGCGGCGAAGACCTCCGCCATGCCGCCGCGGCCCAGCCGGTGCGTCAGCCGGTAACGGCCGTCTCCCACCAGGCCGCCGGCGCCCCAGTGCTCAGGACCATCGGTCATCCCGGCGCCGTTTCCCTCGGGTTCGGGTGCCATCAGTCCTCGCCGTCGTATGTCTCGGCCGCCGCTCAGCGGTAGTCCTCTTCTCGGTACTCCGACGAACGCTACAGCCTCGCAACCGGTCGCCGTTCGGAGAAGGCCACCCTGTACGCGTGTGGTCACGGAACGGGCACCTGGCTTGACGTGTGCTTGCCCTCCGGCAGACTGGGCGCCACATGCGCCCAGCCAGCGGCGTGGGGACACATCCCGAGGGGAAGCAACAGTCATGAGCCAGGACGGCACTCAGGGCCAGTACGCGGGCGGCTCTCTGGCCGGTGGCCGTTACCAGCTAAGGGACTTGCTGGGGGCGGGCGGCATGGCCTCCGTGTACCTGGCCTACGACACCGCCCTCGACCGGCAGGTCGCCATCAAGACCCTGCACAGCGACCTGGGCCGCGAGCAGTCCTTCCGCGAGCGGTTCCGCCGCGAGGCGCAGGCTGTAGCCAAACTGTCGCACACGAACATCGTCTCGGTATTCGATACCGGTGAGGGCGAAGTGACGTTCGGCGGCTCCGGGTCGGGCGACGGCGCGGTGATGCCGTACATCGTCATGGAGTACGTGGAGGGCCAGCCGCTCGGCTCGGTGCTGGAGGCGGACGTCCGCCAGTACGGCGCCATGCCGGCGGACAAGGCGCTGAAGGTGACGGCCGACGTGCTGGCCGCCCTGGAGACCAGCCACGAGATGGGGCTCGTCCACCGCGACATCAAGCCCGGCAACGTCATGGTGAACAAGCGCGGCGTGGTCAAGGTCATGGACTTCGGCATCGCCCGCGCCATGCAGTCGGGGGTCACCTCGATGACGCAGACCGGCATGGTCGTCGGCACCCCGCAGTACCTCTCGCCCGAACAGGCCCTGGGGCGCGGGGTCGACGCCCGTTCCGACCTGTACTCCGTCGGCATCATGCTCTTCCAGCTGCTGACGGGGCGGATCCCGTTCGACGCGGACTCGCCGCTGGCCATCGCGTACGCCCACGTGCAGGAGGAGCCGGTCGCTCCGTCCAGCATCAACCGGACGCTGACCCCGGCGATGGACGCGCTGGTGGCGCGCGCCCTGAAGAAGAACCCGAACGAGCGTTTCCCCACGGCCGCGGCCATGGGGGACGAGGTCGCGCGGGTGCTGTCCTCCGGGCACACCGGGGCGCCGGTCATCGTGCAGGGCCACGGGCCGCTGAGCAGCGGTGCGGGGGTGGCCTCGGCGGTGTTCCCGCCGGTGGACTCCGGCTTCCAGGCACCGCCGCAGTCGGTGCAGCAGCCGTACCAGGCGCCGCACACTCCGGCCCCGTACGCGCCGACGCCCGCACCGCAGTCGCACGCGCAGGGCGGTTACGCCTACCCCCACACGCCCGCGCCGCAGCAGTACGCGCCGCACACCCCGCCGCCGTACACGATCTCCCCGGCGTCCACGGCGTCCCCGTCCACCGGGGGCGGGGCCGGGAAGCGGAACACGCCGATGGTGGTGGGCGCGGTGGCGGTGGCCCTGCTGGCCGTCGGCGGTCTGATCGCGGCGATCTCGATGGGCGGCGACGACAAGGACAAGAAGGGCGACACCGCGAGCCCCGGAAGCTCCACTTCCGCGTCCGCCTCCGCCAAGGCCGGGTTCAAGGGTCCGGACGTCACGCGCACGATCGACCCGAAGAAGTGCACGGAGCCGGTGAAGCACTACAGCGAGGCCGGCAAGTACATGGCGCCGGACTTCACGTACAAGAACCTGCTGTCCGTGAAGGAGTGCATCCAGGCCTCGGGCGGCAAGTACAAGATCATCAACAAGGACGAGGCCGTGTACGGCAAGGACACCGTGCTGGTCCAGTCGCCGGCCGCCGGCGAGAAGATCGCCAAGGAGGGCACGGAGTACACGCTGACCGTGTCCACGGGCAATCCGGAGTAGCGGACCGCCAGCCGTCCCTTGGGGACCACGCCGCCCGAGCGGCGGCAGCACGACACACCGGCATCCCGGGCACCCCGATGGGGCACCCGGGATGCCGCTTTTGCCCCATTATGCAAATCTGGCGGGACACTCGGTCTCCCCCAGACTTCGCCCGGGGGGACCCCAGGGACGGGAGGGGCTCCCCGTGATCCAAGGCTTCCGCCCGCCGCGCTGGCTCGCCTCGGCGGCACTGGTCACCGCCGCGCTCCTGCCCGCCGCACCCGCCGCCGCGACCGACGAACCGCACGGGGAACTGGCCGGCAGCGCCGCCGGCGCCGGGCGCGAGCGGCCCGGACGGCCCGCGGGGGAGCCCCCCAACCCCGAGATGGTGGTCGCCGCCCGCCCGCTGCCGGCGCGCCCGCGCCCCGAGCGCGCGAGCCCGCCGCCCGTCGCCCCGCTCCCGAGCCCGACGCCGCACGAGGCGACCAGCGCGCTCGGCACCGGACCGAACGAGCGGGCCGCCGACCTGGCCGCGCACATACTGCCGCTGGGGACGGGGTTCGCCCTGATGGGGCTGGGTCTGGGCTACCTCGGCATGCGGCTGCGCCGGGGGCTTTGACCCACCCCTCCTCCTCACGGCGTACGACCCGAGATGGTTGCCCTGCGTGAACATACTCGGTATACATACTCAGTATGTCGATCCGTCACGGCCTTCTCGCCCTGCTGGAACGGGGTCCTCGGTACGGCTCCCAGCTGCGCACCGAGTTCGAATCCCGCACCGGCTCCACCTGGCCGCTCAACGTCGGGCAGGTGTACACCACGCTCGCCCGCCTCGAACGCGACGGCCTCGTCGCCCCCGGCGGCGAAGACGCCGCCGGCCACACCCTCTACGTCATCACCGACACCGGACGCGCCGAACTGCACGAGTGGTACGAGCGCCCCGTGGACCGCGCCCACCCGCCGCGCGACGAGCTGTCCATCAAGCTCGCCATGGCCGTGGGCGCCCCCGGCGTGGACATCCGCGCCGTCATCCAGGCCCAACGGCACGCCACGATCAAGGCGATGCAGGACTACACCCGGCTCAAGGCCACCGCGCTCGCCGCGGTCGAGGGCGGCCGCTCCGGCGAACGCGACGACGTGGCCTGGCTGCTCGTCCTGGAACAGCTGATCTTCCAGACCGAGGCCGAGGCCCGCTGGCTCGACCACTGCGAAGCCCGGCTCGTCCGGCTCTCCCTGCCGGCCGACCGGAGAGCCACCACGCCCGAACCGCCCCAGGCCGCCCCAACCGGATCCGAATCCGCATCCCCAGCCCCGGCCCAGGCCCCGACCACCCGGCCCCGCACCGCCCGCACGCGGCGTGGCTGAACCACCGTTCCAGGGGGGACCCTTCATGCCTGACCAGCATCCGCACCAGCCCGAACGACCCGTCCTGCAACTGGACCGGCTCGTACGCACCCACGGCAGCGGCGCCACCGAGGTGCACGCCCTGCGCGGCATCGACCTCTCCGTCTTCCCCGGCGAACTCGTCGCCGTCATGGGGCCCTCGGGCTCCGGAAAGTCCACGCTGCTGACCCTCGCGGGCGGACTCGACACCCCGACCAGCGGCCATGTGCTCGTCGAGGGCACCGACATCACCACCGCGAGCCGCAAGCGGCTGGCCGCGCTGCGCCGCCGCAGCATCGGGTACGTCTTCCAGGACTACAACCTGATCCCCGCCCTCACCGCCGCCGAGAACGTGGCCCTGCCCCTGGAGCTCGACGGCACCTCCGCCCGCAGAGCCAGGGTCAGCGCCCTCGCGGCGCTGGAGGAGATCGGGCTGAGCCGGCTCGCCGACCGCTTCCCCGACGAGATGTCCGGCGGCCAGCAGCAGCGCGTGGCCATCGCCCGCGCCCTCGTGGGCGACCGCCGCCTGGTCCTCGCCGACGAACCCACCGGCGCCCTCGACTCCGAGACCGGCGAGAGCGTCCTCGCCCTGCTGCGCTCGCGCTGCGACGCGGGCGCGGCCGGGATCCTCGTCACGCACGAGCCGCGCTTCGCGGCCTGGGCCGACCGCGTGGTCTTCCTGCGCGACGGCAGCGTGGTCGACGAGACCGTGCGCAGCAGGGCCGACTCCCTGCTCTCCGGGCAGGCGGCCGGCCAGTGACCTTCTCGCTCCGAGGCTGGTACCACTCCTGGGTCGCGGCCCTGCGCATAGCCCGCCGTGACGCCTGGCGCGCCAAGGGCCGCAGCTCCCTCGTCCTCGCCATGATCGCCCTGCCCATCGTCGGGGTGAGCGCCGCCGACCTCACCCTGCGCAGCGCCGAGCTCTCCCCCGAGCAGTCCGTCGCCCGTGTGGTGGGCGGCGCGGACGCCCTGGTGAAGTCCTCGTACATGGACACGGCGCTCTACCAGTCGCCCGACGGCTCGAACTACGCCCCCGTGGGCGGCTACAAGGACTACAACGGCCCCTCGCGGCCCAGCGGGGAGCTGCCCCCGGTCGCGTCCGCGCTCCCGGCCGGCGCCCAGGTCCTCAAGGACTCCAGCAGCTACGCCAAGGTCCGTACGACCCACGGGCTGCTCGACACCGACCTGCGCGAACTGGACACGCACAGCCCGCTGGCGGCCGGTCTGATCACGCTCGACCGCGGCCGGCTGCCCGAGCGCGCGGGCGAGGTCATCGCCACGAAGGCCTTCCTGAAGAGCTCCGGTTACAAGGTCGGCTCCTCGGTCACCCCGCGCGGCGCCACCTCCGCCTACACGGTCGTCGGCGCGTACGAGGTGCCGTCCGCGCTCGGCCGGGACGAGATCATCGCCCCGCCCGGGACCATGCTGGAACCGCTCGGACGGGATCTGAAGGCCTCCGGCGCGCGCGAGCTCCGGGGCCGGGTCGCCTACCTGGTCAAGGTCGGCGGCGATGGTTTCACGTGGAACATGGTCCAGGCGGCCAACACCAAGGGCCTGGTCGTCGTCTCGCGCGCCGTCGTCCTCGACCCGCCCGCCGACTCCGAGGTGCCCCTCTACCGGCAGGAGCCCAAGGAGAGGTTCCAGAACGGCGAGACCAGCACCACGGAGACGGCGATCCTGGCCACCGTCGTGGGCCTGGCCATACTGGAAATCTGCCTGCTCGCCGGGCCGGCCTTCGCGGTCGGCGCCCGCCGCTCGCGCCGCCAGCTCGGCCTGGTCGGCGCCAACGGCGGCGACCGCCGCCACATCCGCTCCATCGTGCTCTCCGGCGGCCTCGTGATCGGCGCCGTCGCCGCCGTCACCGGCACCGTGGTGGGCGTGGCCCTCACCGTCGGCCTCCGCCCCGTGCTGGAGGAAAAGATCGGCAACCGCTTCGGGGGCTTCGACTTCCGCCCGCTGGAACTGGGCGCCATCGCCCTGCTCGCCGTGGTGACCGGGCTGCTGTCCGCGATCGTCCCGGCGGTCACCGCGTCCCGCCAGAGCGTGCTGGCCTCCCTGACCGGCCGCCGCGGGGTGCGCCGCGCCAACCGGGTGCTGCCGGTCATCGGACTGCTCGCCGTCGCCGGCGGCGCCGCGATCGCCCTGTACGGCACCGCCTCCGGCATGGGCGCCACCGTCGTGGCGGGCGGCAGCGCCCTGGCCGAGCTGGGCGTCGTGGCCCTGACCCCCGTCCTGGTCGGCCTGTTCGGGCGGCTCGGACGGTGGCTGCCGCTGTCGCCGCGGCTCGCCCTGCGCGACGCCGTGCGCAACCGGGGGCGTACGGCGCCCGCCGTGGCCGCCGTACTGGCCGCCGTCGCCGGCACCGTCGCGGTGGCCACGTACGAGCACAGCAAGGACGTCCAGAACCGGCACGAGTACGTCGCCGACCTGCCGCACGGCACCGGGGTGCTGGAGAGCCCGGAGGCCGCCGCGTACAAGGACGTGCCCGCCCTGCGCGAGGCCCTCAGCAAGAACCTCCCAGTGTCGCTGCGGGTGGACGTGGAGCGGCTGGCCGTCGGCGATCCGAGCTGTGACACCTACTCCACGGAACCGGGCTGCGGCCGGGCGGAGATCATCACGCCCAAGGACCAGCGCTGCCCGCTCCACGGCGACACCGGCGCCCGGGCCGCCTTCACCGAGGAGCAGATGAAGGAGCTGCGCCAGGACTGGCGCTGCCGGAGCACGAGGCACGCCGCCCAGCACCCCGTCGTCGTCGCGGACGAGAAGCTGCTGACCGCGCTGGCGGTCACCGACCCCGGCTCCGTCTCCGCCCTGAAGGACGGCCGGGCCGTCTCCTTCGACAAGCGCCACGTCAAGGACGGCAAGCTCACCCTGCGCCTGGTGACCGACCCGCAGGCGGCCGAGTCCTCGCGCGAACCCGACGCCGAACTGCCCGGCGAGGACAAGGTCCTGACCGTCCACCAGGCCCCCGACACCGCCGAGAGCTGGGGCGTCGAGCTGGTCCTGCCGCCCGCGGCGGCGAAGGCAGCGGGCCTGACGACGGTGCCGTACGGCTCGTACTTCACCCTCGACGGCAGCCTCGGCACCGAGCAACGGCAGAAGCTGGCCGGGGAGATCGACCGCATGGGCGTGGACGCCTCCCTGCGCATCGAGGAGGGCTACCAGGGCAAGGACAGCCTGGGCCTGCTCGCCCTCACGGTCTTCGCGGGGCTGGTCACCATCGGCGCGGCCGGCATCGCCACCGGGCTCGCCCAGGCCGACGCCGAGGCGGACCTGAAGACCCTCGCGGCGGTGGGCGCACCGCCGCGGGTGCGGCGGACGCTGAGCGGCTTCCAGTGCGGGGTGGTCGCCCTGATGGGCGTCGTCCTGGGCTCGGCGGCCGGGATCCTGCCCGCGGTCGGGCTGCGCCTGACCCAGCGGCGGGAGCTGGAACGCCTCTACACGTACGGCCTGGACCACGGCTACACCTCGTCCCTGGACCCCCTGCCGTACGTGCCGATCTCCGTGCCGTGGGAGACCCTCGGCGGGCTGCTCGTCGTGGTCCCGCTGGGCGCGGCCCTGCTGGCGGCCCTGGTCACCCGTTCCAGCGGCGCGCTGGCCCGCCGGGCGGCCGGGTGAGAAGGCGCTGATCCGGTGCCCCCGTACAGGGTGGATCACGACTGTACGGGGGCACACCGTGGGAGGACGGAGGTGTGCGAGAGAATGACGGCATGGAGATGCCGAGGAGTGAACGGTCGCAGGACAGTCCCCCGCACGTCCTGATCGTCGGACAGGACGGGATGACGGTCGGCGACGCCGATGACGAGTCGCGCGAGGTCCCCGTGACGGAGATGGTCGAACAGCCCGCCAAGGTCATGCGCATCGGCAGCATGATCAAGCAACTCCTGGAAGAGGTACGCGCCGCGCCCCTCGACGAGGCGAGCCGGGTCCGGCTCAAGGACATCCACGCCGCCTCCGTGAAGGAGCTGGAGGACGGCCTGGCCCCCGAGCTCGTGGAGGAACTGGAGCGCCTGTCCCTCCCGTTCACCGAGGAGGCCATTCCGTCCGAGGCGGAACTGCGCATCGCGCAGGCCCAGTTGGTGGGCTGGCTGGAGGGTCTCTTCCACGGCATCCAGACCGCCCTGTTCGCGCAGCAGATGGCCGCGCGGGCCCAGCTGGAACAGATGCGCCGCGCCCTGCCGCCGGGTGCCCCCCACGACGACGAGGACGGCGGCCACGGCGCGATCCGCTCGGGCCCCTACCTGTAAGGCAAGCCGGGCATGCGGGGCCGGACCACCGGCCCCGCATACTCTGAGGCATGAGCTACGACGCGATCGTGCTGGCCGGCGGCGCCGCGCGGCGGCTCGGCGGGGCGGACAAGCCCGCGCTGAGCGTCGGCGGCCGCGCCCTCCTCGACCGCGTGCTCGACGCCTGCCCGGACGCCGCGACCACCGTCGTGGTCGGCGGCCGCCGCCCCACCGCGCGCCCGGTCCGCTGGGCCCTGGAGGACCCGCCCGGCGGCGGTCCCGTGGCCGCGCTGGACGCCGGGCTGCGCCGGACCACCGCCGGGCTGGTCCTCGTACTCTCCGCGGACCTGCCCTTCCTGGACCGCGACACCGTACGGGCCCTGCTGCTCGCCGCCGGGCCGGACGGGGCGATGCTGCGCGACGCCGACGGCCGTGACCAGCCCCTGGTCGCCGTGTACCGCGCCGAACCGCTGCGCCGGGAGATCGCCCTGCTCGCCACCGAACACGGCAGCCTGACCGGCCTCCCGCTGCGCGCGCTCACCGCCGAACTCGACCTCACCCCCGTCACGGCCCGGCCGCTCGCCGCCTTCGACTGCGACACCTGGGACGATCTCGCCGCCGCCCGAGCCCGCATCAGGGAGCATGGAACCGTGCTGGACCAATGGATCACCGCCGTCAAGACCGAGCTGGGCATCGACGTCGCCGTCGACACCGCCACCCTGCTCGACCTCGCCCGTGACGCCGCCCACGGCGTCGCCCGGCCCGCCGCCCCCCTGACCACCTTCCTCGTCGGCTACGCGGCCGCCCAGGCCGCCGCCACCGGCGCCGACCCCGCCCGGGCCGTCGCCGAAGCCTCCCGCAGGGCCGCCGATCTGGCGCTGCGCTGGGCGGCCGAGGAGAACGCCGACGAGAAGACCGGCGAGGCCGCCGACGACAACGCCGAACGGAACGGCTCCGGATGACCCCCACCGACGCCGAACAGGCCCTGGAACAGGCGCTGGCCCTCGTCAGCCGAGACCGCGGTCCCGGTACGGGCGGGGGCGGGGGCGGCGGCCACCGCGCCGCGCCCTGGCCCAGGGCCCGGGAGACCGCTTTCCACGCCGGGGCGGGCGTGCGGGCCCGTACGCACCGCGTCCCGCTCGCCGAGGCCCTCGGCGAGGTGCTGGCCGAGCCCCTGGACGCGCTGACCGACCTGCCGTCCTTCGACACCTCCGCCATGGACGGCTGGGCCGTCGCCGGCCCGGGCCCGTGGACCGTCCGCCCCGGCGGCGAGGTACTGGCCGGCTCCGGGCTGCCCGGGCCCCTCGCGGACGGCCAGGCCGTACGGATCGCCACCGGCGCGCGGATCCCCGCCGACGCCACCGCCGTCATCCGCAGCGAGCACTGCCGGGAGGCCGGCGCCCAGCTCTTCGCCGACCGGCCCGTGCCCACCGGCCAGGACATCCGCCCCCGCGGCCAGGAGTGCCGCTCCGGGGACCTGCTGCTGCCCGCCGGATCCCTGGTCACCCCGGCCGTGCTCGGACTCGCCGCGGCCGCCGGGTACGACGAGCTGACGACCAGGCCACGCCCCCGCGTGGAGATCCTGGTGCTCGGCGACGAACTGCTCACGCAGGGCCGCCCGCACGACGGACTGATCCGCGACGCCCTCAGCCCCATGCTCGGCCCCTGGCTCGCCCGCCTCGGCGCCGAGGTCGTCGCCACGCGCAGGCTCGGCGACGACCCGGCGGGGGCCGCGGCCCTGCTGGAGGCCGTCACCACCTCCACCGCCGACGTCCTGATCACCACCGGCGGCACCGCCTCCGGCCCCGTCGACCACGTCCATCCCGTGCTGCGCCAGGCCGGCGCCGACCTGCTGGTCGACGGGGTGGCGGTGCGCCCCGGCCACCCGATGCTGCTGGCCCGCGTCGGTGACCGCGCCGACGGACGGCACCTCGTCGGGCTGCCCGGGAACCCCCTGGCCGCCGTCTCCGGGCTGCTGACCCTCGCCGAGCCCCTGCTGCGCGCCCTCGCGGGCCGCCGCACGCGCCCCCGGTACACGGCCCCGGTCCACAGCGACGTACCGGGCCACCCGTACGACACCCGGCTGGTGCCGGTGGTGCTGAGCGGCGAGCACGCGGTGCCGCTGCGCTACCACGGCCCCGCGATGCTGCGCGGCGTGGCGGCCGCCGACGCGCTGGCCGTCGTACCGCCCAAGGGCGCGCGGTCCGGTCAGGACCTGGAGATCCTCGATCTGCCGTGGACCTCGGGAGGATGTTTCACGTGAAACTTCACGGTCAGGACTCCATGGCCCGCGAGGCCGACGAGAAGCTCGTCTCGCGGCGCATCAAGCTGCCCACGCGCGTCGTCGAGCAGCCGCTGAGGCAGGTCACCCGGCGTCTGCTGATGGCCCTGTTCGTCCTGTGCCTGACGGTGCTGATCGTCTGGATCGACCGCGCGGGCTATCACGACAACGCCAACGGCAAGGTCGATCTCCTCGACTGCGTCTACTACGCGACCGTGACCCTGTCGACGACCGGCTACGGCGACGTCGTCCCGCACAGCGACAGCGCGCGCCTGGTCAACGTCCTGCTGATCACCCCCCTGCGCGTGCTGTTCCTGATCATCCTGGTCGGCACCACCCTGGAAGTCCTGACGGAGCGCACCCGGGAAGAGTGGCGGCTGAGCCGCTGGAGGAAGAACTTGCGTGAGCACACGGTCGTCGTCGGCTTCGGCACCAAGGGCCGCTCGGCGCTGCAGACGCTGCTGGCCACCGGCCTCTCCAAGGAGCAGGTCGTCATCGTCGACCCCAGCTCCAAGGTGATCGACACCGCCAACGCGGAGGGGTTCACGGGCGTGGTCGGCGATGCCACCCGCTCCGACGTCCTGCTCCGCGCGGAGCTGCAGAAGGCCCGTCAGATCATCATCGCCACCCAACGGGACGACACGGCGGTCCTGGTCACGCTGACGGCCCGGCAGCTCAACCGCGGCGCGAAGATCGTCGCGGCGGTGCGCGAGGAGGAGAACGCGCCGCTGCTGCGCCAGTCCGGCGCGGACGCGGTCATCACGAGCGCCAGCGCGGCCGGCCGGCTGCTGGGCCTGTCCGTACTGAGCCCGAGCGCGGGCACCGTGATGGAGGACCTGATCCAGCAGGGCAGCGGCCTCGACATCATCGAACGGCCCGCCCTCAAGTCCGAGGTCGGCAAGAGCGTGCGGGACACCGGCGACCTGGTGGTGAGCGTGCTGCGCGGTCACCGGCTCCTCGCGTACGACGACCCGCACGCGAGCCCGATCCAGCTGACGGACCGTCTCATCACCATCGTGCGGGCCGCGCCGCCGAATGCGCCGCTGGTGACGCTCGGCCCTGCCGAGTAAGGGCGAGGTGGCGTAGCCTCCGGCCCATGCATGCGATCACCATCGAGCAGCCCGGCGGCCCCGAGGCCCTCGTCTGGACCGACGTACCCGACCCCGTGGCGGGCGAGGGCGAGGTCCTCGTCGAGGTCGCGGCGAGCGCCGTGAACCGCGCCGACGTACTCCAGCGCCAGGGGTTCTACGATCCGCCGCCCGGCGCCTCGCGCCACCCGGGGCTGGAGTGCTCGGGTCGGATCGCCGCGATCGGACCGGGGGTGTCCGGCTGGTCGGTGGGCGACGAGGTGTGCGCGCTGCTGGCCGGCGGCGGCTACGCGCAGCGGGTGGCCGTCCCGGCGGGCCAGCTGCTCCCGGTCCCGGCGGGCCTGGACCTGGTGACGGCGGCGGCGCTGCCCGAGGCCGTCGCGACGGTGTGGTCCAACGTGTTCATGGTGGCGGGACTGCGGCCCGGCGAGACCCTGCTGGTGCACGGCGGGTCCAGCGGCATCGGGACGATGGCGATCCAGCTGGGGAAGGCCGTCGGCGCGCGGGTCGCGGTGACGGCAGGCGGCCCGGAGAAGCTGGAGCGCTGCGAGGAGCTGGGCGCCGACATCCTGATCGACTACCGCGAGCAGGACTTCGTGGCGGAGCTGCGCGAGGCGACGGGAGGCGCCGGGGCGGACGTGATCCTGGACATCATCGGCGCGAAGTACCTCGCCCGGAACGTCGCGGCTCTGGCCGTCAACGGCCGGCTGGCGGTGATCGGCCTCCAGGGCGGGGTGAAGGCCGAACTGAACCTGGGCGCGCTGCTGGCCAAGCGTGCGGCGATCACGGCCACCTCCCTGCGGGGCCGCCCCCTGGAGGAGAAGGCGGCCATCGTCGCGGCCGTACGGGAGCACGTGTGGCCCCTGATCGCCGCGGGGCGCGTACGCCCGGTGGTGCACGGGAGGTTCCCCATGGCCGAGGCGGCCGAGGCCCACCGGCTCCTGGAGTCGAGCGCCCACGTGGGCAAACTGCTGCTCACGGTCTGAGCCCCGGTGGCGCGACGCGGGCGGGGCTGGTCTTCCAGCCCCGCCCGCGCCGCGCTTCAGTCCGGCCCGCCTCGCACTACAGGCTGCGCAGCAGGACCGCCGGGGACTCGACGCAGTCCGCGACGTAGCGCAGGAACCCGCCCGCCGTGCCGCCGTCGCACACCCGGTGGTCGAAGGTCAGCGACAGCTGGACGACCTGTCGGACGGCCAGCTCGCCGCCGTGGACCCACGGCTTCGCCATGATCCGGCCCACCCCGAGCATCGCCGCCTCCGGGTGGTTGATGATCGGCGTGGAGCCGTCGACCCCGAACACCCCGTAGTTGTTGAGGGTGAACGTGCCGCCGGTCAGGTCGGACGGAGCCAGCTTCCCGGCCCGCGCCAGCTCGGTCAGCCGGGCGAACTCGGCCGACAGGGACTCCGGGTTGCGGTTCTGCGCGTCCCGGACCACCGGGACCACCAGGCCCCGCTCGGTCTGCGCGGCGAAGCCCAGGTGCACCGACGGGAGCCGGACGATCTCCTTGGCCGCGAGGTCCACGGTGGAGTTCAGCTCCGGGTACTTGGCCAGCGCGGCCGTGCAGATCCGTGCCAGCAGCGCGAGCACCGAGATCTTGGGCCCGCCCACCGCGTTCATGGCGGCCCGGGCGGCCATCAGCTCGGTGGCGTCCGCGTCGACCCAGCAGGTGGCGTCCGGGATCTCGCGCCGGCTGCGCGAGAGCTTCTCGGCGACCGCCCCGCGCACGCCCTTGAGCGGGATCCGCTCGCCCGCCGCGGCAGCCGCGACCGGGGAGGCGACCGGCGCCGGCTCGGGCGCCCGCAGCGCGGCCAGCGCCGCCTCCACGTCCGCCCGCAGGATCAGCCCGTCCGGCCCCGAACCCGTCAGCGCGCGCAGGTCGACCCCGCCGTCGCGCGCCAGCTTGCGCACCAGCGGCGAGATCACGGGCACCGGCCCCGCCGCGGCCGGCGCGGGCGCGGCCACGGGTGAAGGGGCGGCCACCGGCGCGGCCACGGGTACGGCCACCGGCGCCGACACCGCTGCGGTGACGGGTCGCACCCGTCGCCGTCGCGCCGGGCGCGAAGCGTCCGTCCCGTAGCCCACCAGGACATTGCCGGAGCCCGTGGCCTGCGCCTCGGGCTCCGCGGCGGGCGCCGACTCCACGCCCACCGCGACGGTGATCAGCGGAGCCCCGACCGGCAGCTCCTGGCCCTCTTCGCCGAAGCGGGCGGTGACCACGCCGCCGTACGGGCAGGGCACCTCCACCATCGCCTTGGCCGTCTCGACCTCGACGACCGGCTGGTCGATGGCGACGACGTCGCCCACCGCCACGAGCCAGCGCACGATCTCGGCCTCGGTCAGTCCCTCGCCGAGGTCCGGCAGCTTGAATTCCATGACCTGCGGCATCAGTTCTCCCACTGCAGGCGGGCCACGGTGTCCAGGATCCGGTCGACACCGGGCAGGTGGTGCTTCTCCAGCATCGGCGGCGGGTAGGGGATGTCGAAGCCCGTCACCCGCAGCACCGGCGCCTCCAGGTGGTGGAAGCACCGCTCCGTGACGCGTGCGGCGATCTCCGCGCCCGGTCCGCCGAAGCCGCCGGCCTCGTGGACGACCACCGCGCGCCCGGTGCGGCGTACGGACTCCACGACGGTGTCCTCGTCGAAGGGGACCAGCGAGCGCAGGTCCACGACCTCCAGGTCCCAGCCCTCCTCGCGCGCCGCCTCGGCCGCCTCCAGGCACACCGGGAGGGAGGGCCCGTAGGTGATCAGGGTCGCGCTCGTGCCCGTGCGCCGGACCAGGGCCTTTCCGATGCCCGGCACCGCCGTCGGCGCCTGGGGCGACCAGTCGGCCTTCGACCAGTACAGCCGCTTGGGCTCCAGGAAGACCACCGGGTCGTCACTGGCGATGGACGCGCGCAGCAGCCCGTACGCGTCCTCGACCGTCGCCGGGGTCACCACGTGCAGACCGGGGGTGGCGACGTAGTACGCCTCGGAGGAGTCACAGTGGTGCTCCACACCGCCGATCCCGCCGCCGTACGGCACGCGGATGGTGATCGGCAGGGGCATCGCGCCGCGGGTGCGGTTGCGCATCTTCGCCACGTGGGAGATCAGCTGCTCGAAGGCCGGGTACGCGAAGGCGTCGAACTGCATCTCGACCACCGGCCGCAGCCCGTACATCGCCATGCCGACGGCCGCGCCCAGGATCCCGGCCTCGGCGAGCGGGGTGTCCGTGCAGCGCTCCTCGCCGAACTCCTTGGCGAGCCCGTCCGTGATCCGGAAGACACCGCCCAGCGTCCCGACGTCCTCGCCCATGACGTGGACCGTCGGGTCCTCGGCCATCGCGTCGCGCATCGCCCGGGTCAGGGCCTGCGCCATCGTCGCGGGCTTGACCCCCGACTTCGCGGTCTTCGCCGCCACCGTGGTCATCCGCCGTTCTCCGCTTCGTTCTCCGCGTCGTCCTGCGCCACCAGCTCGGCGCGCAGCATCGCCGCCTGCTCGCGCAGCCTGTCGGTCTGCTCCGCGAAGACGTGCGCGAACAGGTCCATCGGATCCACCACCGGATCCGCGTTCATCCCCTCGCGCAGCGCCGCCGCCATCACCTCGGCGTCGTCGCGCGCCGCCTGGATGCCCGCCTCGTCGAGGATCCCGCGGGCGGTCAGCTCACGCTCCAGGAGCTCGATCGGGTCGTGCGCCTTCCAGGCCTCGACCTCGGCGTCACCGCGGTAGCGGGTCGCGTCGTCGGCGTTCGTGTGGGCCTCCATCCGGTAGGTGACGGCCTCGATCAGGGTCGGACCACCGCCCGACCGGGCCCGGCGGACCGCCTCGGCCAGCACCTCGTGCACCGCGGCGATGTCGTTGCCGTCGACCAGCCGGCCGGGCATCCCGTACCCCACGGCCTTGTGGGCCAGCGTCGGGGCGGCGGTCTGCTTGGCGAGCGGGACGGATATCGCGAAACCGTTGTTCTGGACGAGGAAGACCACCGGGGCCTGCCACACGGCGGCGAAGTTCAGCGCCTCGTGGAAGTCGCCCTCGCTGGTGCCGCCGTCGCCGACCATGGCGAGGGCCACGACGTCGTCGCCGCGCAGCCGGGCCGCGTGCGCCAGGCCCACCGCGTGCGGCAGCTGGGTGGCGAGCGGGGTGCACAGGGGGGCGATGCGGTGCTCGCGCGGGTCGTAGCCCGTGTGCCAGTCGCCGCGCAGCAGGGTCAGGGCCTGGACGGGGTCCAGGCCGCGCGCCACGGCCGCCAGGGTGTCGCGGTAGCTCGGGAAGAGCCAGTCCTGGTCCTCCAGGACCATGGCGGCCGCGATCTCGCAGGCCTCCTGGCCGACGGTGGACGGGTAGACGGCGAGCCGGCCCTGCCGGGTCAGTGCGGTGGCCTGGGCGTTGTACCGACGCCCGCGCACCAGCTCCGCGTAGCAGCGCAGCATCAGCGCGGGGTCGAGCCGGTCGGCGGCCCCGGTGCCCAGGACCCGGTAGGGCTCGGCGTCCGGCAGCAGCGGGCCCGCGTCCGTGCGGGGCCTCCAGGCGGGCGGCGGGGTGGAACGGTGGGACGCACCGGCACCGGGCAGCTCTTGGACCGTCATGGCGGCGTACACCTCCTCGTGGGAAGTAGTCGGGGGGACCCCCGGGTGACCCCAGCGGTGGCTGGGGGAGTGTGAGGCCCCTCACCTACCGATTGTTCGGTTGTCCGCGCAATTTGGCTACAGGCGACTCCAGGCTGTGGACAAACGGGCGTCGGGGCCCTGGGATGGATGCAGGACGTCCAGGAGAGGGAGGCATCGGGCAATGCCGGATGAACAAATGGCCGGAGCGGGTGCGGCGCCGGTCCCGTCGGGGGGAGCACCGGGGGCACCGGGCGCACCGGCGGCCCCTGGAGTCCCGGCCGCGGCGCCCCGCCCCCTGGACCCGATCGACCGGTCGATCATGCGGCTGCTCCAGGCGGACGGCCGCGCGTCCATACGGTCGGTGGCGGAGCAGGTCCACGTCTCGCGGGCGAACGCCTACGCCCGCATCAACCGGCTCATCGACGACGGCGTGATCCGCGGGTTCACGGCCCGCGTCAACCACGAACGCGCGGGCCAGGGCGCCTCCGCCTACATCACCCTCAAGATCGTCCAGAACTCCTGGCGCACGGTCCGCGAACAGCTGCGCGAGCTCCCCGGCGCCGCCCACATCGCCCTGGTCAGCGGGGACTTCGACGTCCTGCTCCTGGTCCACACCCCGGACAACCGGACCCTGCGCGAGCTGGTCCTGACCCGCCTCCAGGCCATCCCGGAGGTCCTCTCCACCCGCACCCTGCTGGTCTTCGAGGAAACGGACCTCCTGGACACCGGCCCGGGCCTCCCGGGCCCGAATGGCGCCCCACCACTCAGGGAGGAATAGGCCGTACGGACGACAGCGCCCCGGGAACGGGCCTGAAGGCCGTCCCCGGGGCGCTCACCGGCCTCTCAGGCCGGTCCCGCCGGTCCCCGGCGGAGCGTCCGCAGGCCGTCCAGGGCCATGGTGACCACGGCGTCCGCGAGTTGGTCGGGGCCCGTGCCCGGGTGGGGGCGGTACCACTCGACCAGGGAGTTGACCATGCCGAAGAGCAGGCGGGTGGCCAGCCGGATGTCCACGTCCGCGCGGAGGTCGCCCTCGGCCGCGGCGGCCTTGAGCAGCTCGGCGACCTGGTGGTCGAACTCGCGGCGGCGCTCCAGCGCCCAGCGCTCGGTCCGCGTGTTGCCGCGCACGCGCAACAGCAGCGTCACGTACGGCAGCTCCGCGACCAGCACCTCCACCGTGCGGCGCGTGACGTACTCGACGCGGTCGACCGCCCGGCCGCGGACCGCGCCCGGCTCCTCCAGGACCGCGAACAGCCCGTCGAGGGCGCGGCTGACGGCCCGCCGCAGCAGTTCCTCCTTGCCCGCGACGTGGTGGTAGATCGAGGACTTCGAGATGCCCGCGGCCTTGGAGAGGTGCTCCATCGAGGTGCCGTCGTAACCGCGCTCGTTGAAGACCTGGACGGCGACGGACAGCAGCGTCTCGGGGGTGTAGGTGTCCCGCTTGGCCGTGGTCACCGCCCCTCCTCCTCGTCGTCGCCCGCCGCGTAGCCCAGCTTGAACAGGGCCAGCGAGGGCGCGTAGCGACCGCCGGGGACCCGCTCGTCGAGGTGGTGCAGCAGGTCGTAGGCCCAGTCCCGGCCGAGCCGGTCGTGCCATTCGGCGGGGCCGAGCGGGTAGTTGACGCCGAGCTTCATCGCCGTGTCGATGTCCTCGCGGGAGGCGACGCCGCGCGCGACGGCGTCGGCCGTGAGGTCGATCAGCATCGCGACGGTGCGGGCGACGATCATGCCGGGGACGTCACCGATGACGGAGACCTCCTTGCCCAGCTTCTGGAAGAGGCCGATCGCCTCCGACAGGGTCCGCTCGCTGGTGTCCTCGCTGGCGGAGAGCGCGATGCGGGTGGCGCCCCGGTAGTCGAGCGCGAGGTCGAAGTAGACGACGTCCGCGAACTCGACGGAGGTCTTGCCGTCCGCGAGGACCAGCTGGCCCTCCCCGGGCAGCTGGATGTACGGGCCCCCGTGCTCGGTGGCCGTGACCGCGATCCCGGCCTCCTCCAGCAGCGCGGCCAGCTCCGCCGCGGGCCCGAGGTCGCCGACGACGGTGACCTTGTCCGGGGCCTGCTCGGGGCCGGCCGTGTGGGGCTGCGGGGCGACGGCCTGCGGGCCGTACGGGAACCAGCCGTGCCCCGACTTGCGGCCCAGGCGGCCCGACTGGACCAGCCGGCGCTGGGCGAGGGAGGGGGTGAACTTGGGGCTGCGGAAGAAGGAGTCCCACACGGAGCGGGTGACGGCCTCGTTGACGTCCTGGCCGATCAGGTCGGTCAGCTGGAACGGGCCCATCTTGAAGCCGCCGCTCTCGCGCAGCACGGCGTCGATGGTGGCCGGGTCGGCGCCCTGCTCCTCGTACACCGCGAAGGCCTCGGCGTAGAAGGGGCGGGCGATCCGGTTGACGATGAAGCCGGGGGTGTCGGCGCAGCGGACCGGCGTCTTGCCCCAGCCGAGGACGGTGCGGTACGCGGCATCGGCGGCGGCCGGGTCGGTCGCGGAGCCGCTGACCACCTCGACGAGCGGGAGCAGCGGGGCCGGGTTGAAGAAGTGCAGGCCGAGGAAGCGGCCGGGGTGCGCGAGCCCGGCGGCGAGCTCGGTGACGGAGAGGGAGGAGGTGTTGGTGGCCAGCAGCGCGTCGGGCCCGACCACCTCTTCGAGGGCGGCGAACAGGGCGCGCTTGACGCCGGCGTCCTCGACGACCGCCTCGATCACCAGAGCGGCGCCGGCCAGGCTCGGCAGACCGTCGGCCGCAGCGATCCGGCCGATCGCGGCCTCCGCCTCGGCGTGATCCAGACGGCCCTTGGCGGCCATCCGCTCGACGCGGTCCTGCACGAAGGAGACCCCGTCGGCGGCGAGGGAGGCGTTGATGTCGTAGATCAGCACGCGGTGACCTGCGAGAAGGGCGACCTGGGCGATGCCCTGCCCCATGGTGCCCGCGCCGACGACCGCCACTGTGCGGGACCGCTCGATTGCTGTCATGTCCTGATCCTCCCGCACCGACTTATCCACAGGTCCGCCGGGCCCTCTTGTCCCGACCGATCGTTCGGTTACTCTAACTCCAGTCTGCTCTCCTTCGCCCGGCTCAACGAGGAGTTGGTCCCTGATGGCCGCCGATCTCACCGTCCCCCAGCTGTCCGCCCTCTCCGCCAAGCACCGGCCCACCCTGGACCAGGCCCTGTCGGCGATCCGCAGCCGTGCCTACTGGTCCCCGCACCCCGAGCACCCCAAGGCCTACGGGGAGAGCGCCCCGGCCGACGGGCTCGCCGCCTTCGAGGCCCTGCGCGGGACGCGGATGGACCTGGGACAGCCCGGCACCGACGGCTGGACGGGCGGCGAGGTGTCCCCGTACGGCCCGGAGCTCGGCGTGGAGTACCCGCACGCGGACCCGGACGTGCTGCTGCCCGCGATGAAGGCGGGCATGGCCGCATGGCGCGACGCGGGACCCGAGGCGCGCGCCCTGGTCTGCATCGAGATCCTGGCCCGCATCTCCGCCCGTACGCACGAGTTCGCGCACGCGGTCATGCACACCAGCGGCCAGGCCTTCATGATGGCGTTCCAGGCGGGCGGCCCCCACGCACAGGACCGCGGCCTGGAGGCCGTGGCGTATGCGTACGAGGAGCAGACCCGCGTCCCGGCGCAGGCCGACTGGTCCAAGCCGCAGGGCAAGAAGGACCCGCTGGCGCTCGGCAAGAGCTTCACGGCGGTCCCGCGCGGCATCGCGCTCATGATCGGCTGCAACACCTTCCCGACGTGGAACGGTTACCCGGGCCTGTTCGCCTCCCTCGCCACGGGCAACGCGGTGCTGGTCAAGCCGCACCCGCGGGCCGTCCTCCCGCTGGCCCTCACGGTCCAGGTGGCCCGCGAGGTCCTCGCCGAGACGGGCTTCGACCCGAACCTGGTCGCGCTCGCCGTCGAGCGCCCGGGGGAGGGCATCGCCAAGACCCTCGCCGTCCGCCCCGAGATCAAGGTGATCGACTACACCGGGTCGACGGAGTTCGGGGACTGGCTGGAGTCCCACGCCCGCCAGGCGCAGGTCTACACGGAGAAGGCGGGGGTCAACACCGTCGTCATCGACTCGACCTCCGACTACAAGGGCATGCTCTCCAACCTGGCCTTCTCGCTCTCCCTCTACAGCGGCCAGATGTGCACCACCCCGCAGAACCTGCTGATCCCGCGCGACGGCATCGACACCGACGCCGGCCACAAGACGTACGACGAGGTCGTCGCCGACCTCGCCGCCTCGGTCGGCGGCCTGCTCGGCGACGACGCCCGGGCCAACGCGCTGCTGGGCGCGCTGGTCAACCCGGACGTCAAGAGCCGCCTGGAGGCGGCGGCCGCCCTCGGCGAGGTCGCGCTGGCCTCCCGCGAGGTCACCAACCCGGACTTCCCGGACGCGGTGGTCCGTACCCCGGTGATGGTCAAGCTGGACGCGGCCAAGCCGGACCCGGACGCCGCCTACCTCTCGGAGTGCTTCGGCCCGGTCTCCTTCGCGGTGGCGGTGGACTCGACGGCCGACGCGCTCGACCTGCTGCGCCGCACGGTCCGCGAGAAGGGCGCCATGACGGTCGGCGCCTACACCACCTCCCCGGACACCGAGCGGGCGATCGAGGAGGTCTGCCTGGAGGAGTCCGCGCAGCTCTCCCTGAACCTGACCGGCGGGGTCTACGTCAACCAGACCGCGGCCTTCTCCGACTTCCACGGCTCGGGCGGCAACCCGGCGGCGAACGCGGCCCTCTGCGACGGCGCCTTCGTGGCGAACCGCTTCCGCGTGGTGGAGGTCCGCCGCCAGGCCTAGGTCTGGCGGGGCCCGCCCCAGTGGAAGAGGGTCATGGCCACGCTGGTGGCCAGGTTGTAGCTGGAGACCTGCGGGCGCATCGGCAGGGACACCAGGTGGTCGGCGCGGGCGCGCAGCTCGGGCGAGATGCCGTGGCGTTCCGAGCCGAAGGCGAGCAGGGCGTCGTCCGGGAGGGTGAGGGCGCGGATGTCCTCACCCTCCGGGTCGAGCGCGTAGAGCGGCCCGGGCGGCAGTTCGTCCAGGGCGAGGCGTTCGACGGTGGTGGCGTAGTGCAGCCCGGCGCCCGCCCGGACCACGTTCGGGTGCCAGGGGTCGAGGTCGCCGCGGGTCACCACGCCGGTGGCGCCGAAGCCGGCGGCGAGCCGGACGACGGCTCCGACGTTGCCGAGGTTGCGGGGGTTGTCGAGCACGACGACCGGCGCCGACCTGGGCATCCGGGCCAGCCCCGCGAGGCCCTCGGCCCGGTCCGGCCGTACGGCGAGGGCCGCGACCCCGGTGGGATGCACGCGGGGCAGGAAGTCCTTGAGCACGGCCCGGCGCACCAGCCGCACCACATCGGCCTCGACGTCCGGGGCCAGCTCGCGCGCGAGGGCCCGTACGGCGCCCGGATCACCGGCGACGGCCATGCGCACGCCGGCCCCGAAGCGCAGGGCGTGCTTCAGCGCGTGGAACCCGTCCAGCAGCACGAGGTCCCCCGCCCCGGCGGCCTCCTGCCACTGCCGCGCGATCTCCTCGGGGCTGTCGTCCTCGCTCATGCGACGAGCTTAGGGGGCGTCTGGTGGGTCACGCCGGGCTCGCGGGGCCTGGCACCGCGCCTCGCCGCGTTGTCGTCGCTCGCCAATGCTCCGCATTGACTCTCTCCTCCGCCTTGCGATCCACGGCACCAGACCCCGCTCCCTGATCCGGCCTGACCCACCAGACACCCCCTAAGGGGCGTTCAGCGCGGGACCGGGCTCGGCTCCGCGGCCACCGGGACCGGGTCCGCGGCCGCCGCGCGCGCCCCGGGCCGCAGCGCGGCCACCCGCGCGCCCAGCCAGACCAGGAACACGGTCGGCAGGAAGACGGCGTCGGCCGCGATCATCGCCAGGGAGAAGAAGGGCAGGCCCAGCAGCACCGCGATCCCGGCGTGCTCCAGCATCATCACGCCCAGCAGCACGTTCTTGATCCGCCGGTTGAACAGCGTGAAGGGGAACGCCACCTGCACCGCGACCGTCCCGTACGACAGCAGCATCACCAGCGTCCCGCTGCCCGCCAGCAGCGCGGACAGCGCCGGCCACGGCGTGAAGTAGTCCAGCCCCAGCGGGTAGTACAGGGCCGTCCCGTCCTGCCACCGCGAGCCCTGGATCTTGTACCAGCCCGCCGTCGCGTAGATCAGGCAGACCTCCGCCATGATCACCAGCATCCCCGCGTTGTGCAGGACGTTGGCCAGCACGTCCAGCAGGGCCCGGCCCTGTCCCGCGGGCTCGTGGCGGTCGGCCGTCCACCACAGGCCGCAGCCCACCCACACCGCCGCGAACGCCGTCAGCCAGCCCGCGCTGAACCGCCCGGTCGCCGCCCCGTACGCGAAGAACAGCCCCAGCACGCCCCACAGCACGGGCCCGGCCGCCCCCGCCGTCGCCGAGCCGCGCGTACGGACCCTGCGCGCGTCCAGCGACCACACCTGCCCGCACCGGGTCAGCACCAGGTAGATCGCCATCAGGTGGATGACGTTGTCCCCGCCGTCCCCCATGAACACGCTGCGGTTCTGCAGCGACAGGACTCCGATCATGAAGAGCACGGAGGTCGCCCGCGTCCGCCAGCCCAGCAGCAGTCCCGCGGCGGCCAGCACCGCCACCGCGTAGACGCCCTCGAACCACAGCGTCGAGTCCGACCACATCAGCACCGTGAAGGCCCCGTTGGAGTCCGTCAGCCGCTCCGCCATCCCCCAGCTCCAGGGGCCGTCCGGCCCGTACAGCTCGGCGCGGTGGGGGAACTCGCGCAGCAGGAAGAACAGCCAGGTACCGGCGAAGCCGATGCGGACCACCGCGCTCTGGTACGGGCCCAGCGCCCGCCCGGTGACCTGCGCGACCGCCCGCCCGAGCGCCTCACGGGCCCGCCTCACACCGTCCACCACGGCAGCTCCCGGTAGTAGGTCTCGGTGTCGGTGGTCTCGGTGCTCCACTGCGGCGCCGCGAGCGCCGTCGTGGCCGAGCGCAGCTGGATCCGAAGGACGCGCCCGGCGCGCTGCTCCGGGGTCAGCCGGGCCACCGCGATCCGCCGCAGGTACTCCTCGGACAGCTCGCCGCGCTCGCCGTTCGGCTTGTTGTCCTCGTCGTGGGAGCCGGTGAAGAAGTCCCAGGCCCGGCGCAGCTCGTTCTGCTCGGTGTGGCTCGGCAGCAGGCTGTGACGGATGGCGGCGGCGTCCTCGGCGCTCAGGTCGCGCCAGTCGGTGGTGACCAGCGCCCCGTCGTCGGTCCGCAGCTGTGCGCGCGCCTCGACCGCGATGTTCTGCTGGAGCGGGTTGGGGGCGAAGAGCTTCCAGTTCTGTTCGAACTCGGGGTAGATCCAGCCGTCGACGGTCCGCGCGTGCTGCTTGCTGACCGTGTTGGGCGGGGCGACGTGCAGGAAGACGAGGGCCAGGTGGGTGCAGGCGGCCACGGCGACCGCGCCCAGCGCCAGGGCGGCGACCACGCGGTACGGGGTGGACAGACCGGCGATTCCGGGCGCCCGCTCGGGCGGCGCGGCAGCCCCTTCGGCGGGCTCGCGCGTGTTCGAATCCATCCCGCCCCCGACCGTCCGGCGTCCACAGGGTTGACCACAGAGGTTGACACCCTACGGGCCGTCGACCGACCATTGAAGCGGATGAACCGAACGATCGGTCGGTCGGGCGGACGGCAGACTCTCACAGGGGGCCGCAATGGTGGCAGTGACACCGGAAACGGGACCGGACGCGGCCCTCGGGACAGACGGGACGGACGGCACAGGCATGACCGCTGACCTGGGCGCACAGCTCCTGGCGGCATTCGACGCGGCCGTGGCGGCCGACGAGCGCGTGGAGCCGCGCGACTGGATGCCCGACGAGTACCGCGCCTCGCTGGTGCGCCAGATGGCCCAGCACGCGCACTCCGAGATCATCGGCATGCAGCCCGAGGCGAACTGGATCACCCGCGCGCCCTCGCTGCGCCGCAAGGCGATCCTGATGGCCAAGGTCCAGGACGAGGCGGGCCACGGCCTGTACCTCTACAGCGCCGCCGAAACGCTCGGGACGAGCCGCGACGAGCTGCTCGACAAGCTCCACTCGGGGAAGCAGAAGTACTCCTCGATCTTCAACTACCCCACCCTGACCTGGGCGGACGTCGGCGCCATCGGCTGGCTCGTGGACGGCGCCGCGATCACCAACCAGGTGCCGATCTGCCGCTGCTCCTACGGTCCCTACGCCCGCGCGATGGTCCGCATCTGCAAGGAGGAGTCCTTCCACCAGCGCCAGGGCTTCGAGCTCCTCATGGCCCTCTCCAAGGGCACCGAGGCCCAGCACGCGATGGCCCAGGACGCCGTCGACCGGTGGTGGTGGCCGTCGCTGATGATGTTCGGCCCGCCGGACGACGAGTCGGCGCACTCGGCGCAGTCGATGGCCTGGCGGATCAAGCGCCACTCGAACGACGAGCTGCGCCAGCGGTTCGTGGACATCGCCGTCCCGCAGGCCGAGTCCCTCGGCCTGACGCTGCCCGACCCCGACCTCAAGTGGAACGAGGAGCGCGGGCACCACGACTTCGGCGCCATCGACTGGTCCGAGTTCTGGAACGTGCTCAAGGGCAACGGCCCCTGCAACGAGCAGCGGATCAACCAGCGGCGCAAGGCCCACGAGGACGGCGCGTGGGTGCGGGACGCGGCCGCGGCGTATGCGGACAAGCACGTGAACAAGAAGAACGAGGAGGCACGGGTATGACGCAGAACTGGCCCCTGTGGGAGGTGTTCGTTCGCTCGCGGCGCGGCCTCTCGCACACGCACGCGGGAAGCCTGCACGCCCCCGACGCGGAGATGGCCCTGCGCAACGCCCGCGACCTGTACACCCGGCGCGGCGAGGGCATCTCCATCTGGGTGGTGCCCTCGACCGAGATCACCGCGTCCTCGCCGGACGAGCGGGACCCGTTCTTCGCCCCGTCCGCCGACAAGCCCTACCGCCACCCCACCTTCTACGACATCCCGGAGGGGGTGAGCCACCTGTGACCAGCACCGACGTCACCCTGTCGGCCGCCCTCGCCCTCGGCGACGACGCGCTGGTGCTCTCCCACCGCCTCGGTGAGTGGGCGGGGCACGCCCCCGTGCTGGAGGAGGAGGTCGCCCTCGCCAACATCGCGCTCGACCTGCTCGGCCAGGCCCGCATCCTGCTGTCCATGGCCGGCGACGAGGACGAGCTGGCGTTCCTGCGCGAGGAGCGGGCCTTCCGCAACCTCCAGCTGGTCGAGCAGCCGAACGGCGACTTCGCCCACACCATCGCCCGCCAGCTCTTCTTCTCTCTCCACCAGCACGAGCTCTACGGGGAACTCGCCCGCGGCGACGGCCCGTTCGCGCCCCTGGCGGCCAAGGCCGTCAAGGAGACCGCGTACCACCGCGACCACGCCGAGCAGTGGACCCTGCGGCTCGGTGACGGCACCGAGGAGAGCCACCGCCGCATGCAGGCGGCCCTTGACGCGCTGTGGAAGTACACCGGGGAGATGTTCCAGCCGGTGGAAGGCCTGGACGGCCTGGACTGGGCCGCCCTGGAGGGGCGCTGGCTGGCCACGCTGACCGGCGTACTGGAGCAGGCCGGGCTCACCCTTCCCGAGGGGCCGCGCACCGGCGCCTGGGCGGCCGGGGCCGGCCGGCAGGGCCTGCACACCGAGTCCTTCGGACGGATGCTCGCGGAGATGCAGCACCTGCACCGCAGCCACCCGGGGGCGTCGTGGTGACCGCCGACGCCGGGACGACCCGCCTGGAGGCGGAGCTGGCCGAGCTGGCCGGTTCCGTCCCGGACCCCGAGCTGCCCGTGCTGACCCTCGGTGAGCTCGGCGTGGTGCGCGGCGTGCGGATGCACGAGGACGGCCACGCCGAGGTGACCCTCACCCCCACCTACACCGGCTGCCCGGCCATCGAGGCCATGTCGGCCGACATCGAGCGGGTCCTCACCGGTCACGGCATACCCGAGGTGCGGGTCACCACCGTGCTGGCCCCCGCCTGGTCCACCGACGACATCAGCGCCGAGGGCCGGCGCAAGCTGGCCGAGTTCGGCATCGCCCCGCCGCGCCCGCACGCGGCCGGCGGGCCGGTCCCGCTGACCCTGTCGGTCCGCTGCCCGCACTGCGGATCGACCGAGACCGAGCTGCTCAGCCGGTTCTCCTCCACCGCGTGCAAGGCGCTGCGCCGCTGCACCGCCTGCCGCGAACCGTTCGACCACTTCAAGGAGCTGTAGATGGCCGCACCCCGCCACGGCGCGTTCCACCCGCTGACGGTGGCGGCAGTCGACCGGCTCACCGACGACTCGGTGGCACTGACCCTCCGGGTCCCCGAGGAACTGCGCGAGGAGTACCGGCACGCCCCCGGCCAGCACCTCACCCTGCGCCGCACCGCCCCCGACGCGGCCGGCGAGGTCCGGCGCACCTACTCGATCTGCTCCCCCGCCCCGGCGGCGGACGGCCCGGGCCCGGCGGCACTGCGGGTCGGCGTGCGGCTGGTGGAGGGCGGGGAGTTCTCCACCTTCGCGCACAAGGAGATCGCCGCCGGGGACGTGCTGGACGTCATGGTCCCGGCCGGGCGGTTCGTGCTGGACCCCGCCGCCGCACCGGCCTCGGCGCACTATGCGGCGATCGTCGGCGGCAGCGGCATCACCCCCGTGCTGTCGATCGCCGCGACCGTGCTGGCCGCCCGGCCCGACGTCCGCTTCTGCCTGGTACGCAGCGACCGTACGGCGGCCTCGACGATGTTCCTGGAGGAGGTCGCCGACCTCAAGGACCGCTATCCGGCGCGGTTCCAGCTGGTGACGGTCCTCTCCCGCGAGGAGCAGGAGTCCGGGCTGCCCTCCGGACGGCTCGACGAGGAGCGGCTGACGGCCCTGCTGCCCGCGCTGCTGCCGGTGGCGGAGGTGACGGGCTGGTTCCTGTGCGGGCCCTACGGCCTCGTACAGGGCGCGGAGCGGGCCCTCGGCGCGCTCGGCGTCGCACGCACCCGGGTGCACGAGGAGATCTTCCACGTCGAGGACACCGCGGCACCGGTCCGCAGGGCCACCTCGGCGGCCGCCTCGCACGGCCGGGTCACCGCGCGGCTCGACGGACGCTCGGGCACCTGGCCCGTCCAGGACGGCGAGTCCCTGCTGGACGCGGTGCTGCGCAACCGCGCGGACGCCCCGTACGCCTGCAAGGGCGGGGTCTGCGGCACCTGCCGGGCGTTCCTGGTGTCCGGTGAGGTCCGGATGGACCGCAACTTCGCCCTGGAGGCCGAGGAGACGGAGGCCGGGTTCGTGCTGGCCTGCCAGTCGCACCCCGTCACCGAGGAAGTGGAGATCGACTTCGACCGCTAGGCCCGGGGTCGCGGCCGGACGCTCGCCCGGAGCGGTGGAGCTCCTCTGTCCAATTCCCAGAACCTGTTCTATCTTGACGCACCGTCAGATCTGAACGCGCGCGGGAGGACAGGCAGTGGACTTCACCTTCACCGAGGAGCAGCAGGCCGCCGTCGAGGCGGCCAGGGCGGTGTTCGCGGACGTCGCACCCGACGGCGTCCCCAGCCCCGCGCTCACCCCGGGCGCCGTCGCCGACGACTTCGACCGCCCGCTGTGGGCCAGGCTCGCCGGGTCCGACCTGCTGAGCCTGGTCCTCGCGCCCGAGCACGGCGGCGCCGGCCTGGACGCCATCGCCCTGTGCCTGGTGCTGCGCGAGGCCGCCCGGGTGCTGGCGCGCGTGCCGCTCCTGGAGCACTGCGCCACCGCCATGGCCGTCCAGACCCACGGCAGCCCCGAACTGGCCGCCGCCCTGCTCCCCGGCGCTGGGGACGGCACGCTCGTGCTCACCGCCGCCGCGCACGGCCGCTCCGGCCACGATCCCGCCGAACTCGCCGTCCTGGCCCGCCGCGACGGCGAGGCCTGGATCCTGGACGGCACCCAGACCGCCGTGCCGTGGGCGCAGAGCGCCGACTGGATCGCCGTACCGGCCCACACCGGCGAGGGCGAGGCCGTCCTCGCGCTCGTCGCGCGCACCGCCGAGGGACTCGCCCTCGCCGAACAGGTCTCCACCAGCGGGGAACGCCTCGCCGAACTGGCCCTGGACGGCGTACGGGTGGACCGGTCCCACCTCATCGAGACCCCGGGAGCCTGGGAGCGGCTGCGCCAGCTCCTCGCCACCGGGACCTGCGCCCTGGCCCTCGGGCTCGGCGAGGGCGTCCTCGCCATGACCAGCCGGTACACGAGCAAGCGCGAGCAGTTCGGCTTCCCGGTGGCCACCTTCCAGGCCGTCGCCGTCCAGGCCGCCGACCGCTACATCGACCTGCGCGCCATGGAGGTCACCCTCTGGCAGGCGGCCTGGCGGCTCGACGCCGCGACCGGCGGCGCCGGCGGTCCGCTGCCGAGCTCCGGTGACGTGGCGGTCGCCAAGATCTGGGCCTCCGAGGGCGTGCGCCGGGTCGTGCAGACCGCCCAGCACCTGCACGGCGGCTTCGGCGCCGACACCGACTACCCGCTCCACCGCTACCACGCCTGGGCCAAGCAGCTGGAACTCCAGCTCGGCCCGGCGGCCGCGCACGAGGAGGCCCTGGGCGACCTGCTGGCCGCCCACCCCCTCGGCTGAGCCGCGGCTACAGGACGAAGGCCGGGCTCCCGTTGTCCGTCACCATCGGGCGTCCGGCACCGTCCCAGGCCTGCATCCCGCCGTCGACGTTCACGGCGTCGATCTCCTGGCGCACCAGGTACTGGGTGACCTGCGCGGAACGCCCGCCGACCCGGCACATCACGTACACCCGGCGGCCGTCCTCGATGGCCTCGGTCAGCTCGCCGAAGCGCGCCACGAAGTCGCTCATCGGGATGTGCAGAGCGCCCTCGACGTGACCGGCCGCCCATTCGTCGTCCTCGCGGACGTCCAGCACAAAGCCTTCGGAGGGCACCGCGGCGGCGTCCACCGAGGGAAGCGGTCCGAAGTTCATACGTCGCCTTCTCTCCTCGCAGATGGTGCGTCCAACCTAGCCGACACCGCCCGCCGCCCGGCGGCCCGCGTCACCCCGCGGCGAGCGCCGCGGCCAGCTCCGCCTCCCGCTCGCCGACCTGCGCCAGCAGCTGCTCCGCGATCTCCTCCAGCAGCCGGTCCGGGTCGTCGGGCGCCATCCTCAGCATCGACCCGATCGCGCTCTCCTCCAGCTCCCGCGCCACCAGCGCCAGCAGCTCCTTGCGGCGCGAGAGCCACTCCAGCCGCGCGTACAGCTCCTCGCTCTCGCCCGGCGCCGCCGCCTCGGGCGCCGGCCCGGCCGCCCACTCCTCGGCCAGCTCGCGCAGCAGCGCCTCGTCGCCCCGCCCGTACGCGGCGTTGACCCGCGCGATGAACGCGTCGCGCCGCTCCCGCTCGGCGTCCTCCTGGGCGAGGTCGGGGTGGGCCCGGCGGACCAGCTCGCGGTAGAGGCGGCGCACCTCCTCCGAGGGGCGCACCCGCTCCGGCGGCCGCACGGGCCGGTCGGTGAGCATCGCGGAGGCGTCGTCGCAGATCCCGTCCGAGCCCAGCCAGTCGTGGAAGAGCTCCTCCACCCCCGGCATCGGCATGACCAGCGCCCGCGCGTCCTTCGCCCGCTGGAGGTCCTCGGGATCGCCGGTGCGGGCCGCCTTCGCCTCGGCGATCAGCGCGTCCAGCTCGTCGAGCCGCGAGTACATCGGGCCGAGCTTCTGGTGGTGCAGGCGGGAGAAGTTCTCCACCTCCACCCGGAAGGTCTCCACCGCGATCTCGAACTCGATCAGGGCCTGCTCGGCGGCCCGCACGGCCCGCTCCAGGCGCGCCTCGGGGCGCTCTTCCTCGGTGACGGCGGAATCGTCGGGGACGTTCTGCTCGGTGTGCTCGCTCACCCGGCCAGCCTACGGCCCGCCCGCACGGGCGACGCCGGACCGGGGCCCGCGGACCCCGCCCCCGCCGGCCGGGAGGGCCACTTAAGCCCCGCCCCGCCCGGCCAGGAGGGGCGGGGCGCCTCGCTCAGACCCCGGACTCCGCGGCGATCCGCCCGCCGCGCACCGCCGCCACCAGGTCCGCGTGGTCGGCCTCGGTCCGGTCGGCGTAGGCCACCGCGAAGGCCGCCATCGCCTCGTCCAGCTCCTCGTTCTTCCCGCAGTACCCGGCCAGCAGCCGCGGGTCCGCGCTGTGCGCGTGCGCCCGGGCCAGCAGGGCCCCGGTCATCCGCCCGTAGTCGTCGAGCTCGCCGACGGCCAGCGCCGCCGGGTCCACGCTGCCCTTGCGGTTGCGGAACTGCCGCACCTGGAACGGCCGGCCCTCCACCGTGGTCCAGCCCAGCATGATGTCCGAGACCACCTGCATCCGCTTCTGCCCGGCCACCACCCGGCGCCCCTCGTGCTCCTGCGCCGGCGGGGCGAAGCCCAGCCCGGGCAGGTGCGGCAGCAGCACCGAGGGCCGCGCCTCCTTCACCTGGAGCACCAGCGGCTCGCCCCGGTGGTCCAGCAGCAGCACCACGTACGAGCGGGTGCCGACGCTCCCGGTGCCCACCACGCGGAAGGCCACGTCGTGGATCGCGTACCGGGACAGCAGCGCCAGCCGGTCCCCCGGGAGCGTCTGCAGGTAGGGGCCCAGCGAAGCCGACACGGCCGCCGCCTCCGCGTCCCCGACCCGCCGCAGCACGGGCAGCGCGTCGACGAAGCGCCGGCCCCCGTCCTCCCCGATCTCCGTCGACCTGGCGGCGAACCGCGCGGAGGTGTTGTTGCGGGCCTTGTACGAGACCCGCTCCAGCGTGCCCAGCAGATCGTGGGCGTCGGCGTGCGAGACCAGCTCCTCGTCCGCGATGGCGTTCCACGCGTCCAGCGCGGGCAGCCTGGCCAGCAGGCGCATGGTCCGCCGGTAGGCGCCGACCGCGTCCAGGGCGGCCGCCCGGCAGGTGGCCTCGTCCGCGCCCGCGACCCGTCCGGCCAGCACCAGCGAGGTGGCCAGCCGCTTCACGTCCCACTCCCACGGGCCGAACACGGTCTCGTCGAAGTCGTTCAGGTCGATGACCAGGCGTCCGCGCGCATCGCCGTACAGGCCGAAGTTCGCCGCGTGCGCGTCGCCGCAGATCTGCGCGCCGATCCCGGTCACCGGGCCGCCGGACAGGTCATGGGCCATCAGGCCGGCCGCCCCGCGCAGGAAGGCGAAGGGGTTCGCCGCCATCCGGCCCACCCGTATCGGAGTCAGCTCCGGGACCCGCCCGACGTTGGACTCCTCCACCGCCCGCACGGCGTCCGGCCGTCCGGCCGGCGCCACGAAGGCCGCGTGGGCCGCGCGCGGGACGCGGGTGCGCAGCGCCCGGCCCTCCGCCTTGGGCGAATCCGCCGCCACCCGCGGCGCGAAGCCCGCCACGTCCGCAATCCGCTGCCCCGCTACCGCCGCCATCGGCGCCGCCCCCACCCGTTCACTGATCGCTTCCAGAACGGGCTGACCGTATCTACAGCCCGGCGTCCCTGGCCAGCAACGCCGCCTGGACCCGGTTCTCGCAGCCCAGCTTCGCCAGGATCCGGCTCACGTACGTCTTCACGGTCGCCTCGCTCATGTGCAGCCGCCGGCCCGCGTCCGCGTTGGACAGGCCCTCGCCCAGCAGGGCCAGCACCCCGCACTCGCGCTCGCTCAGCTCCGCGACCCGGCGCCGGGCCTCCTCGCCGCGCGCGGCGGCCGTCCCCGACGCCAGCTGGTCCACCACGTGCCGGGTCGCCCCCGGCGAGAGGTACGCGTCCCCGGCCGCGGCCGCGCGCACGGCCCCGATCAGCTCGCCCGGCGCCGAGTCCTTCAGCAGGAAGCCGGCGCCGCCCTGGCCCAGCGCCCGCAGCACGTTCTCCTTCTCCCCGAAGGTGGTCAGGATCAGCGCCCGCACCTCCGGCGCCGCCCGCCGCAGTTCCCCCAGGGCGCTGAGCCCGTCCATCACCGGCATCTGGATGTCCAGCAGCATCACGTCCGGGGCGTGCGAGCGGGCCAGTTCCACCGCCTCGCGGCCGTTCGCCGCCTCCGCGACGACCTCGATGTCCGCCGCCGAGGTCAGGATCATCCTGATCCCGGCCCGGATCAGCGGTTCGTCATCGGCGATCACCACGCGGATCACTTCGGCTGTCACCCGTGCTCCTACTGCTTGACCTCGAACGCCTGCTTGTCCACGAGCTTGCCGTCCCGGAAGCAGAACCGGAAAACCCTGTCGGTGGTCAGCTCCGTCTCCTCCGTCGACAGCAGCGTCACACAACTCGAACCCGGCGGCCGCGGCGGCCCCTTGCGGTCCATGCCCGACGTCAGGATGGTCCCCCCGGAGGGCAGCCGGCCGCGGACCTCCTGCTCCGAGTCCCCCACCCGCACGGCGTCGAACTCCGCCCGGTCGAGCATCGCGTCGTCGACCGAGCCGATCATCAGGACCGCGAAGATCCCGATGACGATCACCAGCAGCACCACGGCTGCCACCGCGATCCCGCAGCCCAGCGCCACCCCGCCGGTCCGGTCGCGCCCCCGCACCGCCAACTCCCGGTCCACCGCCGCCCAGTCCATCGGCGGCGCCCCGAGCGCCGGCTGGGCCTGCGCCTGCTGCCCGAAGTCGTCCGCGACGTCCACCACCCCGGCCGGCTCGGTCCCGTACGGCAGCACCCCGGCCACCCGGAACCCGCCGCCCTCGGTCACCCCGGCGTGCACCATCCCGCCGACCAGCCGGGCCCGCTCGCGCAGCCCCGTCAGCCCCTGGCCGCCGGAGACCACCTCGCCCGCGCCCGGGGCCGCCGCAGGCCCGTTGGAGATCTCCACCACCAACGAGTCGTCCTCGTAGCGCAGTTCCACCGCGATCGGCGCCCCCGGGGCGTGCTTGTACGCGTTCGTCAGGGCCTCCTGCACGATCCGGTACGCCGCGTGGTCGCAGGCCGCCACCAGCGGCCGCGGCTGCCCCGACGCGCTCAGCCGTACGTCGGTCCCCGCGCCGCGCGCCGCCTCCACGACCCCGGCGATCCCGGCCACCCCCCGCGCGGCGGGCTGCGCCGCCTCCTGCGCGGGCAGCGGCGCCTCGACCCCGTCGCGCAGGATGCCGACCACCTCGCGCAGCTCGTGCATGGCCGCCACGGAGGCCTGGCGCAGCACGCCCACCGCCTCGCGCTGGCGGTCGGTCAGCTTGGGATCCACCTCCAGCGCGCCGGTGTGCACCGAGATCAGCGCCAGTTGGTGCCCGAGGCTGTCGTGCATGTCCTGGGCGATCCGCTGCCGCTCGCGCAGCCTGGCCTGACCGGCGACCATGGCGCGCTCGCGCAGCAGCTGCCCGTTGCGTTCCTGGAGGGCGCGCAGCAGCGTACGGCGCTGGTGCCAGTACCGGCTAGCCAGGCCCGGCATGACCGTCATGGCCAGGAACATCAGGGTCGAGAAGACGATCACCAGGAGCGGCCTCATCTGCGACCACTCGTGCAGGACGCTGAAGCCGACCGCCGCGAGGAAGGCGATCGTGAACGCGGCCAGCGCCCGTCCCACCCCGACGATCCGGCGCCCCGCCGACCAGCCCAGCAGGCCCGTGACCAGGAAGGACCCCGGCAGGTACGGGCTCAGCGCCGACGCGATCACCAGGGTCGTCGCGGGCAGCCTGCGCCGCAGCAAGGTCAGCACCAGCACGGCCGCGGCGCTCGCCAGCATCCGCTTCCCGGAGCCGTGGTCGAGCTCCTCGACCCCCAGCCCGAGCAGAGCCAGTACCGAGGCGAGCAGCAGGTCCCCCGCCAGCATCCGCCCGGTCCACGGCTCCGGCCCCTTCAGCCAGTCCCAGCCCGCACGCGTCTTCGCCTTCGCATCCACGCGACCGACCCTAGACACCCGCACCCCCGCCGGGCCGCCCTCTTTCGTCGCGCCCCGTACGACGAAAGTCGGACGGCGGCCGCGAGACCGGGCACGTGTCCTGGATCACCTCTGTCCGGATCACTTCTGTCCCGGAGCACCTCTGTCCCGGATCACCACGGAACGTCAGGGCAAAGCGAAACGGCCGCCACCGCTTTCGCGATGACGACCGTTTCGTCGATGTGGGCGAGGGGGGATTTGAACCCCCACGTCCCGAAGGACACTGGCACCTGAAGCCAGCGCGTCTGCCGTTCCGCCACTCGCCCGAGCAGCGCCCCAGTGGTTCTTCCCTTTCGGGCCGTTCCCCTGGCGACGTCGAAACATTAGCACGGCGGACGGGGTGGAATCACATCGCTTTCCCGTCGCCCCGGCACCCCGGCGCGGACGGCCCCTCCCGCACTCCGCCCCAGGTGCGGGACACTGTCCCTGGTGCGCCCCTACGATCCCTTGTGAGGACCAACACTCGTCCTCACAGGACCGATGGGGAACCACCCGAATCCGCCACGCGTGGATACGATCAGTAAGCAGTACAGGGCGACAACGACGGAGGAGGTGCCCCATGGGAGTTCTGAAGCGATTCGAGCAGCGACTCGAAGGTCTGGTGAACGGCACCTTCGCCAAGGTGTTCAAGTCCGAGGTGCAGCCGGTGGAGATCGCCGGAGCCCTCCAGCGGGAGTGCGACAACAACGCCACCATCTGGAACCGCGAGCGGACCGTCGTCCCCAACGACTTCATCGTCGAGCTCAGCGCCGGTGACTACGACCGGCTGAGCCCGTACTCCGGGCAGCTCGGCGACGAGCTCGCGGGCCTGGTCCGCGACTACGCCAAGCAGCAGCGCTACAGCTTCATGGGCCCCATCAAGGTCCACCTGGAGAAGGCGGACGACCTCGACACCGGGCTCTACCGGGTCCGCAGTCGCACCCTCGCCTCCAGCACCTCCCAGCCCCAGGCGGGCGGCGCCCCGCACGGCCAGGCCCCCCAGGGCCCGCCGCAGGGCGGCTACGGCTACCCGCCGGTCGCCGCCCCGCCCATGCCCAGTGCCCCGCCGCCCGGCGGGCCCGGCGCACGGCGGCCCGCCCCCGGCGGACCCGTCGGCGTGGCCCCCGTGGCCAACTCCGGCGCCCCCCGGCGCCACTGGATCGAGATCAACGGCACCCGCCACCAGATCTCGCGCCCCACGCTCGTACTCGGCCGAAGCACGGAAGCCGACGTGCGGATCGACGACCCCGGCGTCTCGCGCCGGCACTGTGAGATCCGGACCGGAACGCCCTCGACGATCCAGGATCTCGGGTCCACCAACGGCATCGTGGTGGACGGGCAGCACACCACCCGCGCTACGCTCCGCGACGGCTCGCGGATCGTCGTGGGCAGTACCACCATCATTTACCGGCAAGCCGAAGGGTGAAGCGGGGGCAATGTCAGAGCTGACCCTGACGGTCATGCGGTTGGGTTTCCTAGCCGTTCTGTGGCTGTTCGTCATCGTGGCCGTCCAGGTCATCCGCAGCGATCTCTTCGGGACGCGAGTGACCCAGCGCGGCTCCCGCCGCGGCGGCGCCGCCGGCGCCCCGCAGCAGGCGGGCCGCCAGGCCGCTCCGCCGCAGCAGCGCCAGCGCCGTGGTGCGCCGACCAAGCTCGTCGTCTCCGAGGGCACCCTCACGGGAACCACGGTGGCCCTCGCCGGCCAGACGATCACGCTGGGCCGCGCCCACGACTCCACGATCGTGCTGGACGACGACTACGCGTCCAGCCGCCATGCCAGGATCTATCCCGACCGTGACGGGCAGTGGATCGTCGAGGATCTCGGGTCCACCAACGGCACGTATCTCGACCGGACCCGGCTGACCACCCCGACGCCCATTCCGCCGGGCGCACCGATCCGCATCGGCAAGACCGTCATCGAGCTGCGGAAGTAGTACGAGAATGAGCGAGCGGAGCGAGCGCGCGGCGGCGATCCGTCCCACCGAGGGCACGGACCCGAGCGCGCTCCCGACCGGAGGGTGGGCAGTGTGGCTCGAGACCGGTTGTACCCGGAGGAAGCTTCGTCGACAGGGCAGGTGCGCATGAGTCTGTCCCTGCGGTTCGCCGCCGGATCCCACAAGGGCATGATCCGTGAGGGGAACGAGGACTCCGGTTACGCCGGTCCCCGTCTCCTCGCGATCGCCGACGGCATGGGAGGCCAGGCCGCCGGCGAGGTCGCGAGCTCCGAGGTGATCTCCACCCTCGTGCAGCTCGACGACGACGTCCCGGGCTCCGACATCCTCACCTCCCTCGCCACGGCCGTGCAGCGCGCCAACGACCAGCTGCGCGTCATGGTCGAGGAGGACCCCCAGCTCGAAGGCATGGGCACCACCCTGACCGCCCTGCTGTGGACCGGCCAGCGCCTCGGCCTCGTCCACGTCGGCGACTCCCGCGCCTACCTGCTCCGCGACGGCGTCCTCACGCAGATCACCCAGGACCACACCTGGGTGCAGCGCCTCGTCGACGAGGGCCGCATCACCGAAGAGGAAGCCACCACCCACCCGCAGCGCTCGCTCCTCATGCGCGCGCTCGGGAGCGGCGACATCGTCGAACCCGACCTCTCCATCCGCGAGGTCCGCGCCGGCGACCGCTACCTGATCTGCTCCGACGGGCTGTCCGGCGTCGTCTCCCACCAGACCCTGGAGGAGACCCTCGCCGACTACCACGGCCCCCGCGAGACCGTGCAGTCGCTGATCCAGCTCGCCCTGCGCGGCGGCGGACCCGACAACATCACCTGCATCGTCGCCGACGTCCTCGACACCGACAGCGGCGACACCCTCGCCGCCCAGGTCAACGACACCCCGGTGGTCGTCGGTGCGGTCGCCGAGAACCAGCACCAGCTCTTCGACGGCGGCAACGCCATGCAGACCCCGGCCGGCCGCGCCTCCGGCCTCGGCCGCCAGGCCCCCCCGCCCGCGGGCGCCTTCGGGCCCCCCGGCAGCGGCGACGCACCCGGCTACGGGTACGGCGACCAGGGCCAGGGCGGCGCGTACGGCAGCTTCGGCGAAGCCGAGGGCTACGACGGCGACGCGGGTTACGAGGACACGTACGACCACCCCCGTCGGCGCCGCGGCAAAGGGCGCAAGTGGACCACCCGCACGCTGCTCCTGCTCCTCGTCGCCGGCGTCATCGGCGGCGGTTGCTACGCGGGCTGGCGCTGGACGCAGACCCAGTACTACGTCGGCGTCAAGGGCGAGCACGTGGCGCTCTTCCGCGGGATCAGCCAGAAGCTGGGCCCGCTGGAGCTCTCCAAGGTGGAGACCGACCGCCCCGACATCGAACTGAAGTACCTGCCGCCCTTCAAGCGCAAGCTGGTCGAGGCCACCATCAGCGAAGGCAGCTTCGACGCCGCCCGCGAGAAGATCGACGAGCTCGGCGTCCAGGTGTCCGCCTGCAAGAAGGACGAAGAGCGCCGCAACGCCGAGGCGCAGAACCAGACACCGGGCTCCACCCTGACTCCCGCGGAGCAGCAAGTGGTCAGCCTGTGCGGCAAGCAGTAGACACCCGCGGGCACAGGGGGCCTGCCACACCATGAGCGTTGTCACCAACACGACCACCATCGGCGCCATCGAGCTGCCGAGCCGGCGGAACACCGAGCTCCTGCTGCTCGCGTTCGCCGTGGTCATCCCGATCTTCGCCTACGCCAACGTGGGCCTGTCGATCCACGGGAAGCTGCCCCCCGGCATGCTCACCTACGGCCTCGGCCTGGGCGCCCTCGCCGGGATCGCGCACGCCGTCGTACGCCGGTACGCCAAGTACGCCGACCCGCTGCTGCTGCCGCTGGCCACCCTCCTCAACGGGCTGGGCCTCGTCCTGATCTGGCGCCTGGACCAGTCCGAGCGGCTGCAGAACCTCGCCAAGCGGTCCTTCGGCGCCTTCACCCCCTCCGCGCCGCGCCAGATGATGTACACGGCCCTGGCCATCGCCCTGTTCGCGGGCGTCCTGCTGGTCCTCAAGGACCACCGCGTCCTGCAGCGCTTCACGTACATCTCCATGGCCGGCGCGCTGATCCTGCTGATCCTGCCCGTCGTACCGGGCCTGGGCGCCGACGTCTTCGGTGCCAAGATCTGGATCAGCGTGGGCGGCTTCTCCATCCAGCCGGGGGAGTTCGCGAAGATCGTGATCGCGATCTTCTTCGCCGGTTACCTCATGGTGAAGCGGGACGCGCTCGCGCTCGCCAGCCGCCGCTTCATGGGCCTCTACCTGCCGCGCGGCCGCGACCTCGGCCCGATCCTGATGATCTGGGCGATGAGCCTGCTCGTCCTGGTCTTCGAGAACGACCTCGGCACCTCGCTGCTCTTCTTCGGCATGTTCGTGATCATGCTGTACGTGGCCACCGAGCGCACCAGCTGGATCGTCATCGGCCTGCTCATGTCGGTCGGCGGCGCCACCGTCGTCGGCGCCACCGCCAGCCACGTCAAGGCCCGCGTCACCGCCTGGCTCGACCCCTTCGACTGCTACGCCACCTCGGGCGCCTGCGAGCAGGTCGGCCAGTCGATCATGAGCTTCGGCTCCGGCGGCGTCCTGGGTGCCGGATGGGGCCAGGGCAACTCCGACCTGATCGGCTTCGCCGCGAACTCCGACTTCATCTTCTCCACCGTCGGCGAGGAACTGGGCCTCGCCGGGGTGATGGCCTTCCTGCTGATCTACGGGCTCATCATCGAGCGGGGCGTGCGCACCGCCCTCGCCGCCCGCGACCCCTTCGGCAAGCTCTTCGCGATCGGCCTCTCCGGAGCCTTCGCGCTCCAGATCTTCGTCGTCGCCGGCGGAGTCATGGGCCTGATCCCCCTCACCGGCATGACCATGCCGTTCCTCGCGTCCGGCGGCTCCTCCGTCCTCGCGAACTGGATCCTCATCGCCATCCTCATCCGGATCAGCGACACCGCACGCCGCCCGGCCCCGGCCCCCGCCCCGTCCCCCGACTCCGAGATGACCCAGGTGGTCCGCCCGTCATGAACAAGCCCCTGCGCCGCATCTCGCTGTTCTGCGGGCTGCTCGTCCTCGCCCTGCTGATCCGCACCAACTGGCTCCAGTACGTCCAGGCGGAGGAACTCAGCACGCGCAAGGAGAACCGCCGGGTCCAGATCGCCCAGTACGCCACCGAGCGCGGCAACATCATCGTCGCGGGCGAGCCGATCACCGGCTCCGCGGTCACCAACGGCAGCGACTACAAGTACAAGCGGACCTACAAGGACGGCCAGCTGTGGGCCCCCGTCACCGGGTACGCCTCGCAGGCCTTCGGCTCCACCCAGCTCGAATCCCTCGAAGACGGCATCCTGACCGGCAACGACGACCGGCTCTTCTTCGACCGCACCATCGGCATGTTCACCGGGGAGAAGAAGGCCGGCGGCAACGTCGTCACCACGCTCAACCCCGCCGCCCAGAAGGCCGCCTTCGACGCGCTCGGCTCCAACAAGGGCGCGGTCGCCGCGATCGACCCGCGCACCGGCGCCATCCTCGCGCTGGTCTCCACCCCCTCGTACGACCCCTCCCGCTTCGCCGGCAACTCCAAGGACGACGAGAAGGCCTGGGTCGAGCTGAAGGACAGCGAGGACAAGAACCTCGTCAACCGCGCCCTGCGCGAGACCTACCCCCCCGGCTCCACCTTCAAGGTGGTCACCGCGGCCGCCGCCCTGGAACACGGCGTGGTCAAGGAGATCGACGACCCGACGGACACCCCCGAGCCCTACTTCCTGCCCGGCACCAGGACCGTGATGGAGAACCACGCCAAGGGCTGCGAGAAGGCCAGCCTCAACGAGGCCCTGCGCGTGTCCTGCAACTCCGTCTTCGCGAACCTGGGCGACAAGGTCACCCGCGACAAGATGGTGGAGACGGCCGAGAAGTTCGGCTTCAACAACGACAAGATCGACATCCCGGTCCGCGCGTTCGCCAGCATCTACGACAAGAAGATGGCCAAGGACGGCAACGCCCTGAGCTCCATCGGGCAGTTCAACACCGCCGCCACCCCGCTCCAGATGGCCATGGTCACCGCCGCGATCGCCAACGACGGCAAGCTGATGAAGCCTTACATGGTGGACCAGCTCACCGCCCCCAACCTGGACGTCATCGAGAAGCACTCCCCGCAGGAGATGAGCCGGCCCCTCTCCGCCGCCAACGCGCAGAAGGTCCAGCAGATGATGGTCAACGTCGTCGAGAACGGAACCGGCGGCAAGGCCAAGATCAAGGACGTGAAGGTCGGCGGCAAGACCGGCACCGCGCAGCACGGCGAGGGCAACAAGAAGCGCCCGTACGCCTGGTTCATCTCCTACGCCGAGAGCCCGGACGGCACCTCGCCCGTCGCCGTCGCCGTCGTCATCGAGGACAGCGAAGCGGAACGCGAGGACATCAGCGGTGGCGGACTGGCCGCGCCCGTCGCGAAGGCCGTCATGCAAGCGGTGCTCAAGGGCCAGCAGTAACCAACGGATAACGGACCGGAGCGCAGTGATCCATGTCACTGATCCCGCCCGGATCCGAGCGTACGGTACCGGTCCAGTATCAGGCTGTGGCCACGAACCGATCACGGACGATCGGCCGGTAGCCTTTGCGCGAACAGCACACCGCCGGACCACACACAGGTGCGGTCGGGACTGACGGAGAGGGCTGCAACGTTATGGAAGAGCCGCGTCGCCTCGGCGGCCGGTACGAGCTGAGCCACGTGCTCGGCCGCGGTGGCATGGCCGAGGTCTACCTCGCCCACGACACCCGGCTCGGCCGTACCGTCGCCGTCAAGACCCTGCGTGCCGACCTCGCCCGTGACCCGTCCTTCCAGGCCCGGTTCCGTCGCGAGGCCCAGTCCGCCGCGTCGCTGAACCACCCGGCGATCGTCGCCGTCTACGACACCGGCGAGGACTACGTCGACAACATCTCCATCCCGTACATCGTGATGGAGTACGTCGACGGATCCACCCTGCGCGAGCTGCTGCACTCGGGCCGCAAACTGCTGCCCGAGCGCACCCTGGAGATGTGCATCGGCATCCTCCAGGCCCTGGAGTACTCGCACCGCGCCGGCATCGTGCACCGCGACATCAAGCCCGCCAACGTGATGCTGACCCGCACCGGCCAGGTCAAGGTCATGGACTTCGGCATCGCCCGCGCCATGGGCGACTCCGGCATGACCATGACGCAGACCGCGGCCGTCATCGGCACCGCCCAGTACCTCTCCCCGGAGCAGGCCAAGGGCGAGCAGGTCGACGCGCGCTCCGACCTCTACTCCGCGGGCTGCCTGCTCTACGAGCTCCTCAGCGTCCGGCCCCCGTTCGTCGGCGACTCCCCCGTGGCCGTCGCCTACCAGCACGTACGGGAAGAACCGCAGCCGCCGTCGAACTTCGACCCCGAGATCACGCCCGAGATGGACGCGATCGTCCTCAAGGCACTGGTCAAGGACCCCGACTACCGCTACCAGTCGGCCGACGAGATGCGCGCCGACATCGAGGCCTGCCTCGACGGCCAGCCCGTCGCCGCCACCATGAGCGCGGGCGGCTACGGCTACCCCGACCAGAACCACGGCTACGGGCAGCCGGGCTACGACCAGCCCACCACCGCCCTGCGCACCACCGACGCCGGCCAGACCTCGATGATGCCGCCGATGCCCCCGGGCGACGGCGGCTACGGCTACGGCGACCAGGGGCACGGCGGCTACGACCAGGGCCCGCACCGGCGCCAGCAGAAGAAGAGCAAGGCCTCCACGGTCCTGCTCGTGGCGGCCGGCGTGCTCGTCCTCGTCGGCGCGATCCTCATCGGCCGCTCCCTCTTCAGCGGAGGCGCCGACAACCGGCCCTCGGTGCCCAAGTTCCTCGGGCAGACCCTGGAGCAGGCGCAGAAGAGCGGCGACAACGTGGGCCTGAAGGTGGTCAAGGGCGGCGACGCCCCCTGCGACGACCAGCCCAAGGGCACCGTCTGCAAGCAGGACCCGGTGGCCGACACCAAGGTCGACGAGGGTTCCACGGTCACGGTGACGATCTCCTCGGGCGCCCAGAAGATCCCCGTCCTCGACGTGCTCAACATGAAGTACGAGGACGCGGAGCGGGCGCTGAAGGACAAGGGCTTCCAGGTCGACCGCAAGCTCCAGGAGTCCGACCGCACGCCCGGGACCGTCATCGACCAGAACCCGAAGGCGGGCAGCGAGGCGGAGAAGAACAGCATGATCACGCTGACCGTCGCCAAGGAACTGTCCAAGGCGGAGGTCCCCGAGCTCAAGGGCAAGACGAAGGACGAGGCGGTCAAGGCCCTCACCGACGCCAAGCTCAAGCTCGGCAGCGTGACGGAGGCCGAGCAGCCCGGCGCCGCCCCCGGCACGGTCGTCCTCCAGCAGTACGCGGCGGGCCAGCAGCTCGAAGTGGGCAAGACGGTCAACATCACCATCGCCAAGGTCGCGCAGGCGACGGCCGTCCCGAGCTTCGTCGGCAAGACCCTGGGCCAGTACAAGGACGACCTCAAGCGCGCCAACCTGAAGCTCGGGATCGTCACCGGCCCGACGGACGACAACGCGCTCGTGGCGGCCTGCGACCCGCCGCCGAACACCCCCGGCGTCTCGGGCCAGTCGGTCAACGTCTGGACGACGGCGGGCCAGCAGGACGGCGGCCTCATCGCGGGCCTGACGGGCGGCAACGGCCGCCGCTAGCCTCCGGCCCGGCCCGCAGCCCATACGGTCCGGCCCCTCTCCTGGGAGAGGGGCCGGACCTTTTTCCGAGGACCTCGCAGCCAACGGCCTGGCCGTGCTCCGGGGTTCGGAACTGCGGGATTTTGAGAGTGACAACTTGTCACTCTCAAACACCGCACCGCACGGACCGCCGATGGGGTCCTCGGCGCGTCCAAGGTCCTCCACCGGGCCGATGTGGCCCTCTACGTGGCCACGTGCGCGTTTACGCGGGAGGCGTTGGCCATCTCGGCCCAGGGAGGGGTCACGGCCGTTCACAGGGGGCTTCTGGAGGCGTGGAGCGCCGGGGTCCGGCTTCAGGTGCTGCGTTAGCGCAGTTCCGCCGGAGGCGTGCGCTTCGCGTCGACCTTTTCCGTCCGGACCAGCTCGCCCCACACCACGTACCGGTACTTCGACGTGTAGACCGGGGTGCACGTGGTCAGGGTGATGTAGCGGCCCTCGGCGGTCCTGCCCGATTCCTTCGGGACCGGGTTGATCACGTCCGTGTTGTACTTCGAGGTCTGGCGCAGCTCCGCGAAGACCTTGTAGACGTACCAGGTGTCGCGCGTCTCGAAGACGATCGCGTCGCCGTTCTTCACCTTGTCGATGTTGTGGAACTTCGCCCCGTGCCCGTCCCGGTGCGCCGCGAGCGAGAAGTTCCCCTTCGGGTCCCACGGCAGGGCCGACTTCACCGGCTCCGTGTAGTACCCGGCCACCCCGTCGTCGAGCACGCCCGGCGTCGTCCCCGCCTTGACCAGCACCTCGCCGTTCTTCATCGCCGGCACGTGCAGGAAGCCGACGCCGCCCGCCGTGTCCAGCGCCCCCGGCTCCGCCGGAGCGGGCGCCGGTGCCCGCCACTGCTGGCGGATCTCGTCGCCGCGCGCCGACGCCTGCCGGTCGGCGAGCACGTTGGTCCACCACAGCGAGTAGACGACGAACAGGCCGAGGACCAGGCCCACGGTGATCAGGACCTCGCCCAGCAGGCTCAGGAACCCGGCGAGCACACTGCGGCTGCCGGCGGGCGGGGCCGCGGCGCGGCGGCGGGAACGAGACACTGCTGATGCGTCCTTAGAGCGGCTACGGGCTGGTCAGCGCGGGCGGCGGGCCCTGGCTGCGGGGGCGTTCATCGGTCATCCTGCCCCATACGATCATCCGGTAGGTGCTGGTGAACTCCGGGGTGCAGGTCGTCAGCGTGATGTACCGGCCGGGCCCGGTGAACCCCGAGCCCTCCGGCACCGGCTTGATCACGGACACGTTCGCCGGCGAGGTCTGCGCCAGCGCCGAGGTCATCTCGTACGTGTAGTACGCGTCCCGGGTCTCGACGACCACCGGATCCCCGGGCACCAGCCGGTTGATGAAGCGGAACGGCTCGCCGTGGGTGTTGCGGTGTCCCGCCACCGCGAAGTTGCCCTGGGGGTCGGCCGGCATCGCCGTCTTCAGCGCGCCCTCGCCGTAGTGCCCGACCATCCCCCGGTCCAGCACCTTCGGCTTGCTGATGCCCTCCGCGACCGGGACCTTCACGTCCAGCTTCGGGATGTAGAGGATCGCGAAGCCCTGGCCCGGCTCGAAGGCCGTCGGGGCGGGCGCGGCGCCCCCGCCGCCGGGATCCCGCTCCCAGGTCTGGCGCAGCGAGCCCGCCGCCCCGTTCGCCGTCCGCTCGGCCAGCAGGTTCGTGTACCAGAGCTGATAGGCGACGAACAGCAGCATCACCAGGCCCAGCGTGATGAACAGTTCTCCGGCCAGCCGGCTCGCGATGACCACCGGGCCGCCGGAGGCGGGCCGCCTGCGCCGCCGGCCGCCCCGTCTGCGGCCGGCCTTGGCGGCCCGTTTCGCGGCCTCCTGAGCTGCCCTGCGTCGCGCGGCCCGGCCCTCCGTGGGCACGGACGGCGCGATCGCGGTCACGCGACGGCCTTGCCCACCACCGGGGCCAGCCCCACCGAGCGTTCCACGGCGCCCGCGTCACCGCACCGGACGAGCCAGTTCGCGAGCATCCGGTGGCCCCACTCGGTCAGCACCGACTCGGGGTGGAACTGCACGCCCTCGACGTCGTGCTCCCGGTGCCGCAGGCCCATGATGATCCCGTCCTCGGTCCGCGCGGTGACCTCCAGCACGTCGGGCAGGGTCTGCGGCTCGGCCGCCAGGGAGTGGTAGCGGGTCGCGGTGAAGGGGGAGGGCAGGCCCTCGAACACGCCCAGGCCCTCGTGGACCACCGGCGAGGTCTTGCCGTGCAGCAGCTCGGGCGCCCGGCCCACGACCCCTCCGTAGGCGACCGCCATCGACTGCATGCCGAGGCACACGCCGAAGACGGGGACGCCCGTGCGGGCGCAGTGCCGGACCATGTCGACGCAGACGCCCGCCTCCTCCGGCGTGCCGGGGCCGGGGGACAGCAGCACGCCGTCGAAGCCGTCCTGCGCGTGTGACAGCTCGACCTCGTCGTTGCGCAGCACCTCGCACTCGGCGCCGAGCTGGTAGAGGTACTGGACCAGGTTGAAGACAAAGCTGTCGTAGTTGTCCACAACCAGAATGCGCGCGCTCACGGAGTGGCTCCCGATCCCTCGTCCACCGTCACGTCATTGAACGGAAGGAGCGGCTCGGCCCACGGGAAGACGTACTGGAAGAGCACGTAGACCACCGCGAGGACCAGTACGAGTGAGATCAGCGCGCGTACCCACGCGTTGCCCGGCAGATGCCGCCAGATCCAGCCGTACATGCCGTCCGTTTCCCTTTTCCGTCCACGATCGTCCCACGCACCGCAGGAGCGGTACGCGAACAGACTAAAGGCAGCGGCCCGGCGGGGTGGCTCACCCGGACGAACCGTCCGGCCGGCCCTGTCCCACGGTGCGCGTCCCGGTCAGCTCCGCCCAGACGACCAGCCGGTGGCTGTGGCCCCATTCCGGGTCGCAGGTCGTCAGGGTCAGGTAGCGGCCGGGGGCGGTGAACGGCGACGTGCGCGGGACCGGGTCGACCACCCCGGTGTCGGTCGGCAGCGTGCGCACGGGCCCGCCGCGGACCGTGTACGTGTACCAGGCGCTCGCGTCCTTGAGGATCACCTCGTCCCCCTCGCGCAGCTGCGGGAAGTCCTTGAAGGGGTCTCCGTAGGTGCGGCGGTGGCCCGCCACCGAGAAGTTCCCGGGCGCGCCGAGGCGGGCGGTGGCGGCGTAGTGGCCCAGGCCCTTCTTCAGCACCTCGGGGTCGGTGCCCTCCAGGACGGGCTTGTTCCAGCCGGGGCCGAAGCGCGGGATGTACATCTCGGCGAAGGCGCGGCCGGCGGGGTAGCGCTCCCCGGGCGCCGGCCCGGCCTCGGGCGCCGGCCCGGCCGGGGGCGTGGGCCGCGCGGGCGCCGGCTGCGGCGCGCTCGCCCGGTCCGCCGCCGCCCAGCGGTCGCGCAGCCGGTCCATCTCGCCGTCCATGGCCCGGTCGGCCTTGACCCCGGTCCACAGCAGGACGTAGGCCACGAACAGCACGATCAGCGTGCCGGCCGTCAGGCACACCTCGCTGAACGTCCGTACCACCAGGCGCAGGACGACATCGGGACGGGCCCGTTCACGGGGTGGCTGCCACCGGCTTCGCATAGTGGAGGTCCACTGTGCCGGAGTAGGCGGGAAGTGTCAGCGCCTTGTGCTCGTCCACTTTCCAGCCGAGCCCGTACGCGTTCACGTACAGCTGGTAGTTCTGCAGGGCCGTCGACGCGGCCATGGCCCTGCGCAGCGCGCCCGGGTCGCCGACCGCCGACACCTTGTACGGCGGCGAGTAGACGCGGCCCTGGAGGATCAGGGTGTTGCCCACGCAGCGGACCGCGCTGGTGGAGATCAGCCGCTGGTCCATGACCTGGATGCCCTGGGCGCCGCCCTGCCAGAGGGCGTTCACCACGGCCTGGAGGTCCTGCTGGTGGATCACCAGGTCGTTGGGCTGGGGCTCGGGCACGTTGGGGATGCGGGCGGTGGCGTTCGGCGGGGCGTCGTTGAGGGTCACGGTCAGGCCCTTGCCGGAGAGCTCCTCGGTGCCCGAGGCCTTGCGCAGGGCGGCCAGCCGGGCGTCCTCGGCCTTGGTGCTGCCGTCGTCGCGCTCGGCGAGGGCGTCCACCCGGCTGCGGACCGCTCCGGTGCTCTCCTCCAGCGCCGCGTTGTTCTGGCTGCGCTCCTCGATGAGGTCCGACAGCTTCAGGAGCGAGGCGTCCGTGCGGATGTTCGTACCCTTGGACGTGTTGAAACTGGTGACGAAGAGCAGCCCGGCCAGGGCGAAGACGGCGGCGCTCAGCAGCCGGACCGGTCTGGCCCGGCGACGGGGACCCGCGGAGGAGTCGTCGGAATTGCTCAACGTACCCTTCTCCTTCTACGCCACAGGTCCACTACGCTAACGGACGCCCGGGGCAGGCAAGGTCCCCAGCGCATCGACAGGAGAGCCCCTCGTGCCGAAGTCACGTATCCGCAAGAAGGACGACTACACGCCGCCGCCGACGCGGCAGCCGCAGGCCATCCGGCTGACGAACCGCAGCTGGGTCGCCCCGGTCATGCTGGCGTTCTTCCTGATCGGACTCGCGTGGATCGTCGTCTTCTACGTGACCGAGACCCAGCTGCCGATCGAGGCCCTGGGCAATTGGAACATCGTGGTCGGTTTCGGCTTCATCGCCGCGGGATTCGGCGTTTCCACGCAGTGGAAGTAGCACGCTCCGGCCTCTGACGGAAGCTCTCCCCATGAGTTATCCACAGCGTCATCCACAGCTGAGGAAAAGACAGAAGATCTGTGGATAACCCTGTGGAGAGTTGACGCCGGTGTGATCAGGTGAGTTCCGCCGTACGGAGCAGGATCACGGCCGCTGCCAGCAGGAACACGCCCGCACAGGTCACTCCTTGGATGACTGTGCGATTCCTGCCGGTGGCGGGCGTGAGCATGCCCAGGCCCACCAGGGCCCCGGTGATCAGGCCGCCCACGTGGGCCTGCCAGGACACGGTGAAGTGGCCGCCGATCGGCACGAAGGTCAGCACCAGCATCAGCACGACCATGGTGATCACCGGCCGCATCTCGTACCGCAGCCGCCGGGCCAGCACGACGGTGGCCCCGAGCAGGCCGAAGACGGCGCCGGACGCGCCGAGGGTCGCGGCGTACGGCTCGGTCAGCAGGTAGACCAGGGCGCTGCCGCCCAGGCCCGAGAGCAGGTAGACGGCGAGGTAGCGGCTGCGGCCCAGCGCCGCCTCCAGCGGGCCGCCGATCACCCACAGGCCGATCATGTTGCTGATGACGTGCCACCACTCGGTGTGCAGGAATACCGAAGTCAGGAGGCGGTAGTACTCGCCTGTGGACACCCCTTCGACGGGGGCGCCGAGGAACTCGACGTACCGGCCGAGCAGCGCCAGCCGGACCGCGAGCGCCGGGGCGGCCAGGGCGGCGAGGAACACCGCGACGTTGATCCCGATCAGGGTCTTGGTCAGCAGGTGCGGATCGGCCGCGACCACCCCGCCGGCGAGGGTGCGCGGCGCGTTGGCGGCCGGGGAGTGACCGGTGCCGGAGCCCGCGCGGACGCATGCGGGGCACTGGAAGCCGACCGAGGCGCTGATCATGCACTCGGGGCAGATGGGGCGCTCGCAGCGGGTGCAGCGGATCCCCGTGTCGCGGTCCGGGTGGCGGTAGCAGCCCGGCAGACGGTCGGTGTCCATCGGTCCCCTCGATCAGCGGCGCGGCAAAGGGTGCGCCCCGCCGGTCCGGCTCGGCCCCGCACGGGGTACGCATGCAGGACGGACGGGCGGGGCGGAAGGTTCCCGGGGAGCGGGCGGGGGCGGGGTCGCGGGACGGGTCCCGGGGCCGTCAGCGCCTCTCGATGACGACGGACTGGATGATCACGTCGTCGACGGGGCGCTCGGTGCGCGGGTTGGTGGCGCTGGCGGCGATGGCGTCCACGACCTTCTGGCTGGCCGGGTCGGTGACCTCGCCGAAGATGGTGTGCTTGCGCGTCAGCCAGGCGGTGGGGGCGACGGTGATGAAGAACTGCGAGCCGTTGGTGCCCGGGCCCGCGTTGGCCATGGCGAGCAGGTAGGGCTTGGTGAAGGCCAGGTCGGGGTGGAACTCGTCCGCGAACCGGTAGCCGGGGCCGCCGGTGCCGTTGCCGAGCGGGTCGCCGCCCTGGATCATGAAGCCGCTGATGACACGGTGGAAGACGGTGCCGTCGTACAGCGGGTCCGTGGTCTTCTGGCCGTCGGTGGGACGGGTCCACTCGCGGGCGCCGGTGGCGAGCTCGACGAAGTTCCGGACGGTCTTCGGAGCGAAGTTCTCCAGAAGCTCGATCTGGATGTCGCCCCGGCTCGTCTTCAAGGTGGCGTAGAGCTTCTCGGCCACGGGTCTGCCTTCCATAGTCATCACTGTCGGTCCAGATGGTCGCACGGAGCGCTCCACAGCACAGAAATCCTCCACCCGTATGCCCTGTCACGCATGCCACTCAGCGCGGTGGCAGGCATGATCCGACAAAGGGTGGAAAGGTGAACTGTGTCCGCCACCGAGAAGGAGGAATCCTGTGACCCGCAAGGACAGCGTGCTCGCGGCAGCCGAAAGCGCCAAGGAGACCGCGCGGCACGCGTCGGAAGTGGTGGCACCGTACGCAGGGACCGCCAAGGACGCCATGGCGCACTACGCGCACGAGATGAACGAACTGCTCGCCCCCAAGCTCTCGCACGCGGCCAACGAGGCCGCGCGCCAGGCCCGTACGACCTACGACAGCCACCTGCATCCGCGGCTCAGGGCCGCGCGCACGCACGTGCCGCCGAACGTGGACCGTGCGGCGACCAAGGCCGTCAAGCAGACGCGCCAGGCGGCGCGGCAGGCCGCCGAGTACACGCAGCCGCGCATCGAGAGCGCGATCGCGGCCGCCACCCCGATGGCGGGGGAGGCCGCGGCGCGGTCCGCCGCGGCGCTGGCCGCGCTGCGCGGACAGGTGTCGGCCAAGGAGATCCAGAAGCTGGTGCGGCGCCATGAGCGGCGCGCACGCCTCGGCCGGGTGCTGCGCGGTACCGCGGTGGTCGGCGTGGTGGCGGGCGCGGCCTTCGCGGCGTGGAAGTGGTGGGACCGGCAGTCGAACCCGGACTGGCTGGTCGAACCCCCGGCGGCCACGGAGCTGTCCTCGCGCGACGCCGCGCCGGCGAGCTTCGAGGACGAGCTGGAGGAGAAGGAGCGCGAGGCCCGGCCGAAGCCCGGTCCGTCGTCTTCGGACGGCACCCAGCGCTGAGCGACGCGCCCCCCGCTTCGTAGCGCGAAGGGCCCGGATCCTGCCGGATCCGGGCCCTTCGCGTGCGTGCGGGCCGGTTCAGCCCGGGAGGGTCAGGACCATGCCCGGCCGGATCAGGTTGGGGTTGGAGCCGATGAGGCGCCTGTTGACGGCGTAGAGCTCGCGCCAGCGGGCCTCGTTGCCGAGCTCGCTGCGGGCGATCGCGGCGAGCGTGTCGCCGGCCCTCACCGTGTACGTGCGCTTCTTGGCCGCGGCGCCGGGCGCGGGGGCCGGCGCCGCCGGAACGGCCTTGTGCGCGGCCGACGCCGGGGACGGGGTGTGCGGCAGGACGGGCGTCGGGGAGGCCGCGGCGGGCTTGGGCGGCCCGGGGGCGGTCTTGGGGGCCACCGGAACGGCCTTGTGCGCGGCCGACCGGGGCGTCGGACTCGCGGGCCTCGGCGGGGCCGCGGCGGCCGCGCGCTCGCCGGCGCCGCGGGGGGCCGACGCGGCGCCGCGCCCGCCTCCGGCCTGCTGCCGCATCTCCTCCTTCGCCTTTTCGGCGACCTCGTGTGCCTTCTTCTGGTCGGACTTCTTGTCGGACTTCAGGAAGTCGAACAGTCCCATGTCAGTGCGCCTCCGGCGTGATCTCGCCCCCCTGGGCTGGTGCCTTCCCCCACTGTCCGACACGGGGCGCCGGGCGGCCCCGCGACCGGGCCATACGGGGGATGCCGGGACCGTACATCTTTCCGGTACCGCGCCGGGAAGGAACCGGGAAGGCACGGCGCGAGCATCGTGGGACACGATGGAGGAGAGTGCTGTGAACATCAGACAGGCCGCGGAGCGGGTCGTGCTGGTCAGGCCCGGACCCGGGCTCGTACGAGCCGCGGTGGTGGCGGGCCTGCACGTCTGGGTGGTGTCCGATCTCGCCGGGTGGCCGCCGGAGGCCCGGCTTCCCCCCGAGCTGCCCGCGCAGCGGCTCCTGCGGGTGGAGTTCGACGACGCGGCGGCGCTGCGCGCCCTGCTGACGGACACGGTCGTCCGGCACGGGATCGGGCACGTCCTGTACCTCGCGGGGGATCTCGGGAGGGGCCTGGGCCAGGGTGTGGCGGCGGCCGCCGAGGAGGTGCTGCGGGAGCTCTCCCCGGGCGGGGACGAGCCGGCGGACCGGCTGCCGGACCCGGTGGCGGTGCGGCGCATCCTCAACGAGAGCCGGACCTCGGCCGTGCGCGCACGGGAGGCGCGGTCCGTCGCGGAGGCGCTCGCGGTCGCGGCGGACTTCCCCTTGCCCGTCGTCATCAAGTCGGCCGACGAGACGGGCTGTTGGTGGACCGTACCGGTGCACGACCGTCCCGGTCTCGAACGGTGGGCGCACCAGGTGACCGCCGCCCGGCACGCGGCCCCCTACCTCGTCGAAGAGCTTTTGACGGGAGCCAAGTTCCGTGTGGAGACGCTGACGGTCGACGGCATGCACCTGGTCGCCGACATCACCCCCGAGCGGGACGCGGCGCCGCTTCCCGAGGCGGACCGGGCCCAGATCCGTGCGACGGTGCGGGCCCTGCTGGATCTGGCCGGGTACAAGTCGGGGGCCACGCGGACGGACGTGCTGGTCAGCGCGCGGGGATCGCGGATCGCGGCGGCCACGGAACCGGACCGGGAACGGCGCGTCCGCAGTGCTTCCCCGACCCGGGAAACCAACGGGATCGGGGGCGGGATCGAGAGGGGAACGGTCCGGTAAGGGCCTCGGCCAGTCTGTGTCTTGTCGAGAGCGGCCGCCGCACCACACGGGGCCGCACAGCGGAAACACGACCAGGGGGTTCCACACAATGCGCAGCAAGCTGGCTGGACTGATCGGGATCATCGCGGCGGCCCTGGCGATCGGGGTCGGTGTGACGGTCCAGGCGACGGACGCCGGTCAGCCCTCCGGGTACCAGGTGGTCGCGGACGACAAGGGCCCGGGACTCCCCTCCCCGGCCCCGTCCCCGGTCACCGGCCAGTAGTCCGGCCGCTCGCCGCGCACCCCACGCGCACGTGCCCCGCACCGTCCGTCCGGTGCGGGGCACGTGGCGTTGGCGGGTCAGTACGTCCGGCGGTGCGCCGGCAGGCCCATGAGGTCGAATAACGTCTCCGCCGCACGCCGGTGACCTGCGGCCGCCTCCACGTCGCCGAGCGCTTCGGCCGCCCAGCCGAGCCCCACCAGCGCGCAGGCCTCCTCGGCACGGAAGCTCATCGGCGCCGCGACCTTGTAGGCGTGGGCGTGCAGGTTCAGCGCCGCCTCGTGTTCCCCCCAGGTCATGTGGAGTTGGCCGAGGACGTTCACGACCTTCGCGAGCCGGATCGGGGCGCCGCTCGTACGGCCGAGCGCCAGGGCGCGCTCCGCGAACGTGCGCGCCTGCGCGCTGTCGCCCCGCTGCTCCGCGACCCGGGCGGACAGGGCCAGGACCAGGGCGACGTCCCCCGGCGACCTGGTCTCGTCGCACAGGTCACGGGCGCGCTGGAGACTCTCGTGCGCCTCGGTGAACTCCCCGAGGCCCACCTGGGCGAAGGCCAGGTCCGTCAGGGCCGCGATCTCGTTGCTGCGGTAGCCGAGGTCGCGGTCGATCTCCAGGGCCTGGCGGGCGGCGGCGGCCGCCTCCGGATAGCGCCCCCAGCGCTCGTACAGCGTGCTGAGCGTGGTCAGGGTCTCGGCCTCCGCGCGCGGGTTGCCCAGTTCCCTGGCCATGGCGACGGACCGCTGGAGGAGCGGGAGCGCCTCCCCGTACCGCCCGAGCATCGACAGCAGCAGCCCGATGGTCGATTCGCTGTTCGCCTCGGTGTGGCGGTCTCCGGCGCGTATCGCCGTGTCGCGCGCCTCCCTGGCCACCCCCAGTCCCTCCTCGAAGCGTCCCAGCTTCCAGCAGGCGGCGCCCAGGTTGGCCAGGCTGATGCCGAGGAGCGCCGGATCGTCGAGGCGGCGGGACGCGGCGACGGCGAGGTGCCCCACGCTCCAGAACTCGTCGAGCTGTCCCTGCGCGTGCAGGTGGAAGCCGAGATTGCGGCTGAGGCAGGCCGCGTACCGGTCGTGGCCGCAGCGCTCGGCGAGGGACACGGCCGCCAGCAGCCCGGCCTGTTCCCGGTCGAACCAGCTCACGGCCTGGTCGGCGTTCCTGAACGACGGCCGCTCGCCCAGGTAGCGCGCGATGCCGGTGGGGCGGGCCTCGCGGCCGGGGAACAGCACCTCGCAGGCCTCGTCCGAGGTCGTCATGTAGTAGCCGAGCAGCCGTTCGACCGCCGCCGCGTCGTCGTCCGCCGTCGCCGGTCCCCGCAGGCTCTGGGCGAAGCTGCGCACCAGGTCGTGGAAGGTGTACAGGCCGATGTCGGGCTGCTGGACCAGGTGGACGTCGAGCAGGAACTCCAGGGCGTCCTCGGCGTCCCGCAGGGGGGTGCCGAGGAGCGCGGCCGCCGCGTACACGTCGGTACCGGCGCACGGGTACAGGCTCAGGATGCGGAACGCGGTGCGGTACTCCTCGTCCATCGCCAGGTAGGACAGCCGCAGGGTCGCCGCGACGCTGCGCTCGCCCGAGCTCAGCTCGTCCATCCGGCGCGTCTCGTCGCGCAGCCGCTCGACGAGGTAACGGACGGTCCAGCGCGGCCGGTTGCGCAGCCGGGCCGTCGCGATCCGCAGGGCCAGCGGCAGGTGGCCGCACAGCTCGGCCAGTTCGGCGGAGGCCGCCGGCTCGGCGGCCACCCGGTTCAGACCGAGGGTCTCGGTCATCAGGCTGGTGCTGTCCTCGGGCTCCATCATCCCGATGGACACCCACTCCACGCCGTCGAGGTCCAGCAGCCTTCCCCGGCTCGTGATGAGCACCAGGCAGCCGGGGGAGGCCGGCAGCAGTGGCCGGATCTGCGCGGCGTCGACGGCGTTGTCGAGCAGGAGCAGCACCCGCCGGCCGTCGAGCTTCGCCCGCCACAGGGCCGTGCGTCCCTCCAGGTCCTCCGGGATGCGGTCGCCGGGGGTGCCCATGGTCCGCAGCAGGCTGTCGAGCGCGCCTGCCGGCGAGACGGGCATGCCGCCCGGCGTGAATCCGTGCAGGTCGATGTGGAGCTGGCCGTCGGGATACCAGCCGGCCAGGCGGTGGGCGGCCCGCACCGCGAGGGTGGTCTTGCCCATGCCGCCCATGCCGTCGATGGCCACGATCCGGGAGTACCGGTCCCCGGCCCGGCTCTCGTCCTGGACGTAGTCGAACAGTTCGGCCAGTTCCTTGGCGCGGCCCGTGAAGTCGGGCAGGTCGTACGGCAGGGTGCACGGGGCCTCGGCCGGTGCGGGCGCCGCGGCCCGCGGCTCCGCCTGCTGCGCCGCCTCCGGCTCCCGCTGTTCCCGCTCTTCGCGCCGCGGCGGCTCGGGAACGGCGTGCGGGAAGGGCTCGGGATCCGTGCCCGCGTCCCCTTCCCGTACGGGTACCCCGGGCCCGGGCGCCGGCCGTACGAGGGTCCCCCGCCCGGGTGCCGTGCGTAGGGGCGCCGGTCCCGCGGCCGCCGGTCCCCCGAGCGCCGGGCCCGCGAAGGCCGTGCGCACGGGAGCCGGTCCCGCCGGCGCCGGATGTACGGGCGCCGCTCCCGCCTGCGCCGCGTGGACGGCGGCCGGCCGCTCGGGAGCCGCCAGCTCGGGGCTGTCGCGCAGGATCGCCTCGTACAGCCGGGCCAGCCGCGGCCCCGGGTCGATGCCGAGCTCGTCGACGAGCAGCTCGCGCACCTCCCCGTACTCCTTGAGCGCCTCGGCCTGCCGTCCCGAGCGGTACAGGGCGAGCATCAGCTGGCCGCGCAGCGTCTCCCGCAGCGGGTGCTGGGTGATCAGTTCACGCAGGCCGGAGATGAGCTCGCCGCTCTCGCCCAGGGACAGGCACAGGTCGAAGAGCTGCTCGGCCGCGGCCAGCCGGCGCTCCTCCAGCGCGGTCGCCGCCGCCTCGATGACCGGTCCCCCCGCGCCCGACAGGACGGAGCCGCGCCACAGCGCGAGGGCGCTCCGCAGGGCGTCGGCGGCCTCGGCCGGCCGGCCCTCCCGCACGGCCTGCGCGGCCGCCTTGGTCAGGGCGTCGAACTCCAGGAGGTCAACCTGGTCGTCCGCCACCACCACGCGGTATCCGGGCCCGTCGGTGGCGATCACCGCACTGCCGGCCGGCATCCGCCGGCGCAGGTCCGCGACGGCCTTGCGCACCTGGTGCGCCGCCGTCGCGGGCGGGTCCTTCTCCCAGGTCGCCTCCACCAGCCGGGCGACGGGCACCACCCGCCCCGATTCGAGCAGCAGCATGCAGAGGACGCGTTCCTGAATCGCTCCCCCCAGCCTGAGCCTCGACTGGTCCACCCATCCCTCAAGGGATCCGAGGACGTTGAAGCGCAGGTGACCTCCCACTGCAACCACCCTGCGTCTCTCCCCGGATTCCGTATCCGCCCCCGGCATCGGACATCCACCCCCAATAAACACGGCCCCTGGCCAGGCCATGTCAATCGGATCATAGGGGCTTCCCCTCGCGCGCGGTAAGCATCCGGTAGCAGATCGGGAAGGGCCGGGCGGACAGTTCACGGGCAGGCCACAGCAGCCAGCACACAGAGCGAGTGCCAAAGGAGCAGAGTGTGGGAAGACTGGAGAGACCGCTGGCCCCCGATGCCGGACCAGTCACCGCGTTCGCCCGGGAGTTGCGCAGGCTGCGGACCGCGGCCGGCAGTCCCGGCTACCGCGACATGGCCACCCGGGCCATGTTCTCCGCGTCGGTGCTCTCCGACGCGGCCGCCGGCTACCGCCTCCCGACCCTCCAAGTGGCCCTCGCCTTCGCGGAGGCCTGCGGCGGCGACCGCGCCACCTGGGAGCGCCGCTGGCACGAGGCGGCCCGCGCCGAAGGCGACGACGGCACCACCCGCCCGGCGGCCAAGGCCGTCCAGCAGCACCAGGAGAACGAACTGCGCGCCGCCGACGTACGTGCCCTGCTGCCCCCTCCGGCGCAACTGCCCATGGAGCCGCACCCCTTGGTGGGCCGCGGCGAGCTGATCCAGCAGGCCCGGGCCCTGACCGCGCCCAGCTACGGCGAACAGCGCCCGGCCGCCCCGCTGCTGATCAGCGGGCAGGTCGGCGCGGGCAAGTCGGCGTTCGCACTGCGGCTCGCCCACGAGCTGGCGGCGAGCCTTCCGGACGGTCAGCTCTACGCGAACCTGGACCCGGCCGCCGACGGCCGCAAGGACGCCGCCGGGATCGCGGGCGGCTTCCTGGAGGCCCTCGGCATCCCCGCCGAACGCATACCGAACGACCCCGGGCAGCGGATCGGCCTGTACCGCTCGCTGCTGAACCGGCGGCGGCTGCTCGTGGTCCTCGACGGCGTGCAGCACGAGCGCCAGGTACGGGACCTGCTCGTCGCCGCCCCCGAGAGCCGCATCGTCCTCACCAGCCGGTCCCGGCTGCTGGGCCTCGACGGAACGAGCCGGATCCTGATGCCCGTACTGGACCGGGACGAGTCGATGGAGCTCCTCGTCCAGCTCCTGGGCCGCGAGCGTGTCGGCGCCGAACCGCGCGCCTGCCTGCGGCTGGCCGACGCCTGCGGCGATCTCCCGCTCGCCCTGAACCTGGCGGGCCGGCGGATCGCCGCCCGTCCCGAGTGGATGCTCCAGGACGCGGTGACGGACCTGATCGGCGAGGGGGCGCGGGAGGCCGGCCGCTTCCTGACCCGGCTGCGGGCCGGGGACGACGCCATGACCCTGCGCCTGGACGCCGCCTACAAGGGCCTGACCCCGTGGGCCCGCCTGATGCTGCGGCAGTTCGCGGGCAGCGACGGCCCGCCCTCGGTGGACAACGTCGTGTACGAGTCCACGGACGCCCTGGCCGTCCTGGTCGAGCGGTCCGCCCAGCCGGTGGAGGACCTCCTCGAACGCCTCCTCGACGCGGGCCTGCTCGAACACTCCGACCTGCCCGGTCAGTACGGGATGCCGCCGCTGGCCCGGGCCTTCGCCCTGAACCAGCCCGACCCGACGGAGGGCGACCCGGCGCCGCAGGCCCGCGCCCAGGCGCCCGCGCCCCCGGCCGCGCGGGCCCTGCGCTAGGCCTTAAGCGGCCATGCCTTGCGCGGCGGGTGCGGCGGCCGCGGCGGCGTCCACCCGCTGGGCGCGCAACGACCGGATCACCTCGTCGCGTCCCTCGATCAGCAGGCGCCGCAGCGCCGGGGCGGGCGCGGCCTCCGCGAGGTAGGCGTCGGTGCGGTCGACGGTCTCCTGCTCGACCAGCAGGCGGGGGTAGAGCCCGACCACCACGGTGCGCGCCACCTCCGCGGAACGCCCGGCCCAGACCTCGCCGATCTCGGCGAAGTAGCGCTCGGTGTGCTCGCGCAGCAGATCGCGCCGGCCGCTCTGGACCACGCCGAGGCCGATCGGGCTGAAGGTCCCGCCGATCAGGGCGCGTTGGGTGCCGTTGCTCACCGTGCCGTGTACGGCGGCCTCCCAGGCCTCGGCCGTGGCCCGCGCGTCCGGCATGGCGGCCAGCGCCCCGGCGGCGTTCTCGGCGCCCGTCGTGGTGCCGTCGAGCTCCCGCTCGGCCTCGATCTCCGCAGGACCCGCCTGGCCCGCCCGTACGAGCGCGGCGAGCAGGGCCCAGCGCAGCTCGACGTCGACCGCCAGGCCCTCGACGGTGGCCTCGCCCGCGCGCAGGTCCGCGATCAGCGCCAGGTCCTCGGGCCGCTGGGCGACCCGGGCGAAGAGCAGCGCCCAGGAGAGCTGGACGTCGCTGCCGGGCGGTGAGGTGCTCAGGCGCCGGCGGGCCGCCTCGGCCACGGTGTCGGTGAGCCGCGTCCGCGCCTCGGGGGCCACGTACTGGTCGAGGGCGGTCAGCAGGGAGGCGTGCAGGCTCTGGACGACCTCGGTGTCGCTCTCGCTGTCCACGCCCGCCAGGACCAGGCGGATGTAGTCGCGGGCGGCCAGTTCGCCGGCGCGCACCATGTCCCAGGCGGCGGCCCAGCTCAGGGCCCTCGGCAGGCCCTCGGTGAAGTCCCCGATACCGGCGGCCGAGCCGAGCAGGGCGCCCAGCGAGTGCTCGTCGAGCCGGATGAGGGCGTAGGTGAGGTCGTCGTCGTTGAGCAGGACCACATCGGGCCGCCGCGTGCCGATGAGTTCGGGCACCTCGGTGCGGGCGCCCGTCACGTCCACCTCGACGCGGCCGACCCGCTCCAGGCCGCGCTCCCCCCGGGAGTAGAGGCCGACGGCCAGCCGGTGCGAGCGCAGGGTGGGGTGCTCCTCGGTCGCCTCCTGGAGCACGGCGAACGAGGTGAACGCGCCGTCCGCGTCCACGGTGTACTGCGGGCGCAGGGTGTTCACGCCCGCCTGCGAGAGCCACTCGCGCGACCAGGCGCCCAGGTCGCGGCCGGAGGCCTGCTCCAGTGCGCCGAGCAGGTCGGCGAGGGTGCTGTTGCCCCAGGCGTGCGCGGCGAAGTACTTGCGCATGCCCTCGAAGAACTGCTCGTCCCCGACCCAGGTGACCAGCTGTTTGATGGCGGAGGCGCCCTTGTAGTAGGTGATGTGGTCGAAGTTCTCCAGGGCCTGCTCGATGTCACCGGCCGGGCTGTAGACGGGGTGGGTGGAGGGCAGCTGGTCCTGCCGGTAGGCGTTGGCCTTGTCGGCGTTGGCGAAGCCGGTCCACGAGTCGCTCCAGCGCGTGGTGGCGACCTGGGCGCGCACCGACATGTAGGTGGCGAAGGTCTCCTTGAGCCAGATGTCGTCCCACCAGCGCATGGTCACCAGGTCGCCGAACCACATGTGGGCCAGTTCGTGCAGGATCGTCGCGGCCCGCCGGTGGCGGACGGCGTCGGTGACCTTGGACCGGAAGACGAAGGTCTCGCGCAGGATCACGGTCGCCGCGTTCTCCATGGCGCTGAGGTTGTACTCGGGCACGAAGATCTGGTCGTACTTGGCGAACGGGAAGTCGGAGCCGAAGACGTCCAGGTAGTAGTCGAGACCGCGCTTGGTGATCTCGAATATCTCCGCGGCGTCGAGGTGTTCGGCGACCGAGGCGCGGGCCGCCACCCGCAGCGGGACCTCCTGCCCGGACGCGGAGGTGTAGGTGTCGCCGACGACGTGGTACTCGCCGGCCGCGATCGAGGTCAGGTAGGTGGGCAGCGGGGGCGTCGGCGCGAACCGCCAGACGGCGTGGGCGCCGTCCGCCGACGGCTCGGGAGCGGGCGTCGGGGACGCGGAGAAGACCGTCCAGCCCGCGGGCGCCGTCACGGTGAAGGTGAAGGGCGCCTTCAGGTCGGGCTGTTCGAAGGTGGTGAAGACGCGCCGGGCCTCCTGCACCTCGAAGTGGGTGAAGAGGTAGACCCTGCCGTCGACCGGGTCCACCGAACGGTGCAGGCCCGCGCCGGTGTTGGTGTAGGCGCAGTCCGCCACGACCCGCAGCTCGTTCTCGGCGGCCAGCCCGTCCAGGGCCAGGCGCTCGTCGCGGTAGACGGCGTCCGGGTCGAGCGGCCGCCCGTTGAGGGTGATCTCGTGGACCCGCTCGGCGAGCAGGTCGGCGAAGGTGACCGGAGCCGGGTCGGCGTCGGCTCCGGTGTCGGCCGTGAAGCGGATGAGGGTCGTGGAGCGGAAGGTGTCCGCGCCCCGGGTGAGGTCGAGGTCGATCTCGTACGAGGTCACCCGCAGCAGGGCGCCGCGGACGGCCGCCTCTTCATACGTCAGCTTGCTCATGTCGCGGACTTCCTCGCTCGGTAGGTGATGGTCAGGTAGAGGTGTTCGTCGAGGATCTTGGCCAGGGAGATGCCGGGCCGGCCGAGATCGGCGCACAGGGCCGCCTCGGGCGGGCCGCCGGCCTCGGCGAGCGCCGCACGGGCCCAGGTCCGGCCGATCGTGAGGTGGCGGGCGAAGGCGGCGCCGTCGCGGACCCCGTAGAGCCGCTCGGCGATGGCCGCGTCCCACGGCATGACGGAGTCGGGACGCAGGGCGTACAGCGCCTTGGACGCGGCGGTCGGGCCGAGGCCGCGGCGCCCGACGGGCAGGGCCGCCAGCGCCTCGTAGGCCTTGGCGAACCGGGAGATCTCGCGGGCGGTGAGCGCGGCCAGGGGCGCGTCGGGCAGCGGGTGGCGCGCCGCCCACGCGGCGAGGCCGGCGCCGAACGCGTCGGGCTCGCCCTCGCGCGGGTAGCGGATGCGGCAGCCCCAGGAGTTCAGCCAGCGGTGCAGGGCGGTGCGGTGTCCGGCGTCGGAGAGGTCCGGGCGCGGTCCCGTCTCCTCGCGCAGCGCCCGCCAGCTGCGGTCCACGCCCGGGAACGCGTGGAACACCTCGGCGGAGGCCCGCAGTTCGGCCAGGGTGGGGGTCGGGGGAGGCGGCGGCACGACGGCCCGTTCCAGGTGGTCGCGGGCCACGCGGGCCGGCACCACCAGCCGCCAGGCCTCGGTGACCAGCTCCGTCAGCTCGTCCAGGTCCAGGGCCGCCAGCCTCGCCTCGGCCCAGTGGAAGCGCAGGTCCGACGCGCGGGGCAGGAAGAACTTGTCCGGCTCGGCGGCGACCAGCGCCGCGCGCTCCTCCTTGGGGAAGGCGAAGCCCAGTTCCGTCTCGTCCCGCGACAGCGCGAGGTAGACGATGGAGCCGATCCGGAACTTCACCCGGTCCCGGATCAGGTGCTCCTCGGTCCTGGGCAGGCCGAGCGCGAGCCGCCGTACGTCCTGCGTGGTGACCACCGTGTCCTCCTTCACCCCCGGCCGCCCGCTCACAGGCCCGCGAGCTGCGGGGTGTGGGCGTCCAGCGGCGGTCCGTCGAGCGCACCGAGGCCGATCGGCGAGGGCGTCCGGCCGGTCAGCCGGTCCGCCAGCGACCGCGCGATGAGCGGTGCGAACTTGAAGGACGTGCCGCCGCAGGCCGCGTACGCGTAGGCGTCGCCGCCCAGCGCGACCATCAGGGGGCCGCCGGTCTCGCTGAAGGAGGAGTAGTAGGCGTCCTTGGCGGCGGTGACCCAGGCCGGACCGAAGCCGGGGAGCAGGTCGCCGAACTCCTTCTCCAGCCTGCGCTGCCAGTACGGATCGGTGGCGTGGTCGGTGAGTTCGTCCACGACGCGGCAGACGGTGGCCGAGGTGAGCTTGAGGGCCGTGCCCGCCACCGGCGGGATCAGCCAGGCGCCCCCCTTGGTGCCGAGCGCGGGGATGGCCGGGGTGGAGGCCCAGGCGTGGGCCTGGTGCCGGGGCACCCTGCAGTACAGGAGGGACTGGCGGAAGAGCGTCAGCCGCTCGGCGATGCCGTCGGGCATCAGCCCGCGGGACCAGGGCCCCACCGCCACCAGGACCGCGTCGCCGCGCAGCACCCGCCCGTCCACGAGCCGTACGCTGCCGCTCTCGCCGTCCACGGCGGTCACGGCCCGGTGCTCGATGAGCTCGATGCCCGGCTGCCACTTCAGCCAGCCGACGCAGGCGGCCAGGACCCGCTCGGCGAGCAGGACGCCCGCCTCGTCCTCCAGGACCGCGCCGAGGGCGCCGTCGACGTGCAGGTGCGGATAGCGGTCGGACAGGCCGGCCGCGGTCAGCTCCCTGACGCTGCCTCCGGCGTCGGCGAGCATCGTCGCCGCGTCCGCCGCCGCCGCGGGCGGCAGCACCGTGAGGGCGCCGACCTGCTCGTAGAAGCGGGTCATGAGGAGCTCTTCGAGTTCGACCCAGCGGTGGTGCGCACGCAGTGCGGCCGCCGTGGTCCGCGGGTCCGCCGGGTGCAGGGCCCGCAGGATCCGGTGCTGGTCGAAAGAGGTGGCTCTGCTGTGCGGGATGGGGCCCTGGTCCACGACCGTGACCCTGTGTCCGTCGAGCACGCACTCGACTGCCGTGAGCAGGGCGATCACACCGCCGCCCACTACCGTCACCCTCGCCGACATCACACACCTCCTTTCCGTGTTCCGGGAGCCGACGGATCAGCTGTCGAGGACGATCGTGGTCAGTGCGGCGGCCTTGGCGAGGTACTCCTCGCAGCCGGGCCGGTCGTCGGCGGCGCAGATCACGTTGGCGTACCGGCTGAGGTATCCCTCCGGCGGCAGCAGCAGCGTGGTCCCGGGCGCCACCATGGCGTTGGCCTCCAGCAGCCCGGGGGTGTCCGTGGCGGCCGGTACGTCCACCGAGCGGACCGTGCCGTTGCGGTGCGGGTACAGGAAGCGGATGCCGACCGTGCGGGCCCGGGACGGGGTCCACGCGGGGCGGGTGCCGGTGGCCAGCTCCACGGCCACCTCGCCCGGCTCGACGCCGGTGGCGAGCGCGCCCAGGTACGGGATGAGGTCGCCGCCCAGCCGGGCGTTCACCTCGATGATCACCGGGCCGCGGGAGGTCAGCTTCACCTCCGTGTGGGTGATGCCGTAGCCGACGCCCAGCGCGCGGTGTGCGTCCCTGAGGACGCCGAGCAGCTCCTCGTCGGCGAGCAGCGGATCGGTGGCGCTGACCACGTGCCCGGTCTCCTCGAAGTAGGGCTCCAGGCCCACTTCCTTGTGCGCGAGGAACAGCGGGGTGTACGAGCCGTCGAAGACCGCCCCGTCGATGCTGATCTCGGGCCCCATGACGCACTCCTCGACCAGCACCCCGCCCTCGTAGGCGCTGTTGCCGCCGTGGCTGGCGCTGTCCGCGACCTCGAAGGCCGCGCGGACGCCCTCGGGGCCGTCGACCCGGATGACACCGATGCTGGCCCCCATGCCGCGGGGCTTGAGCACGACCGGGTACCCGAAGGAGTCGGCCGCCGCGAGCGCCTGTCCGGCGTCGGTCACGTAGGCGAAGTGCGGCTGGGGCAGCCCGGCTTCGGTCAGCAGCCGGCGGGTGTTGTGCTTGTTGCGGCAGTTGTCCGCGCCCCGGGCGGTCAGGCCGGGCAGGCCGAGCCGCTCGGCGATCAGGGCCGTGGTGACCACGAGCGTCTCGTCGTAGCTGAACACGCCCACGACGCGGTGCGCGGCGGCCACCGCCTCGGCGGCCCCGATCAGCCCCTCCTGGTCGGGCACCAGGCGTTGCGCGTCGAGCAGGGGGACCGTGGTGGACCCGATCACGTACTCGTTCTGCCAGGTCGCCGGGGTGGCGTCCAGGATCCAGACCGGGCGCCGGCGGGCCGCGCCCGCCAGGAGGTACTCGCGGTAGGCGCGCTGTCCGCTGCCGACCAGGATCACGATGCCGTCGTCGGGCAGGGAGGCGCCCTTCGTGGTCTTGCCGTCGTCCGTCATGTCCGTCACCTCGCGGAGTGGGTAAGGACCCGGTCCCCGGCCGTCGCGATCGCCGCCGCCTGGGGCGCGGCGATGGCGAGGTAGTCGGAGGTGGACAGGGCCACGGAGCGGTCCAGCCGGGCCGCGTTGAAGTAGATCTCTTCGGTCAGGAGCAGGTTCTCGTCGACGACGAGGTGCAGGTCGGGGTGGAAGCTGAAGGGCATCACCGTGCCGCAGACGCTGCCGGCCAGGCGTTCGGCGATCTCGGGCGTGGCGAAGGCCGTCCGGCCCCCGCCCACCAGGGAGGCGACCGCGTCCAGGTCGACCTGCCGGTCCCCGGGCACCACCGCGAGCACGTACTTGCCGACCCGCTTGGTGATGCTGACGCGCACGATGATGCACTTGGCGGCCTGGTCCAGCGGATGGCCGCGCAGCACGCTCGCCAGGTCCGTACGGCCCTCCGCCGGATGGTCGATCAGCCGGTAGCGGGCCCGGTGTCCGTCTAGGAGGTCGATCAGTCGCTGGTACATCACGCCACCTCGCCGACGTAGTGCCAGTCCTCGGGGTTGATCAGCCCGAAGGGGTTGACCGGGGCGACGCCCCGCAGGTTGGCCGCGACCTCCAGCAGGCGGAAGGGGAAGTTCGGCATCCAGATGACCGGGACCTGCTGCGCGATGTAGTCCTGGTAGGCGTAGAGGTCCTCCAGGTCGTCGCTGACCACGGTGCGGGCGATCAGCTCGTCGGCCTTCGGGTCGCTGTAGCTGCCGAAGTTGACGGAGGATCCGGTGGAGTAGAGGGCCTCTCCGGTCGGGTAGAAGCCGGGGCCGTAGCCCCATCCGCCGTTCCAGTCGCTGAACTCCCACAGGCAGGGGCTGTCGGGCCCCGGGGTGCAGGTGGTGTCCTCCAGGACCAGCACGCTCGCCTCGACCTCGCTCAGCACGATCTCGATGCCCGCCTTCGCGGCGTCGGCGGCGAACGTGCGCATGACCGCGGTGAGGGTCTCGTGCCCCGCCGCGTAGCGCATGGAGAAGGTCAGCGGGGTGCCGGCGGGTATGCCCTCGCCCGCCTCCCCGGGTCCGGTCCCCTCGCGCACGCACACGGCCGGGGTGGTGCTGGTGTCCCAGCCGTTCTCGCTCAGCAGGCGCCGGGCCCGGTCGACGTCGAAGGGGTACGGGTCCTGGTGCGCGGCGGGCGAGAGCAGCGGGCTGTCCGGGAGGGCCGGGATCGGCCCGGTGGTCGGGTAGCCGTAGCCCTTGTAGACGTCGCGGATGGCGCCCCGGGAGTCGAGGCTGGACTGCAGGGCCTGGCGGAAGTAGAGCTGCTTGAAGATCTTTCCGGAGACGGTGGGGTTGTTGAAGTTGATCGGGAAGTAATGGATCTTGTAGGTGAGCTGGGGCACGAGGTCGTAGTGCTCGCCGAGCGGGTTGGGCCCGCCCAGTTGCGGGTCCTCGGCCGGCTCGGTGACCTCGTCGAAGGGCAGGAAGCCGATCTGCACGCCGTCGACGGCGTCCGGGCCGCGGCGGAGCATCTCGTACTGGTCGGTGTCCGAGGCGGTGGGCACCAGCCGGAACGTGTCGAGGTGGGGCTTGTTGGGGCCCGAGTAGCTCTCGTTGGGGACCAGGACGGCCTCGCCCGAGGTCCCGTCGATCGTGTAGCGGTCCAGCTTCCAGGGGCCGTTGACCACGCTCCACACCGGGCTGCTGTCCCAGGTGTCGCGGGCGTCGTTGCAGGCCCGCAGGTAGGCGTAGACCGCGGAGGCCTGGGACGGGTCGTGGGTGGCGTCGGCCGGCCGGTCGTCGCCGGTGCGGTCCCAGGCCCGGGGCAGCGGGGTGATGGTGCTGAACTGGTTCATCAGGACCCAGTTGTGCGAGTAGGCCCGGTCGAAGGTGAAGCTGACCTTGTCCTCGGCGACCTTCTCGTAGCCGGTCAGGTTGTCGGGGAAGAAGCCCGGCGTGTAGCCGCCGAAGCTGTCCTTCTCCGCCTCCAGGAGGTGCATCCACAGCATCACGTTGTCGGCGTCGACCGTCTCGCCGTTCGACCACTTGTAGGGCTTGACCGTGATCGTCGCCGTACGGCCGTCCTCGCTCCACACCGGGGGCTCGGCGAGGCTGCGCTCGTAGTCGACGGTCGGCTTGCCGCCGGTGCCGTACCAGTACAGCGGGCGGTACATCAGGGTCTGGAACTCGTGCAGGTTCGCCACCCCGTAGTACTCGCCGGGGGTGAACGGGAAGATGAAGACCGGGCTGAAACCGCTGGTGCAGGCCCAGGTCACGCTGCCCCCGCGGAGCGGGACGGCGGTCGTGGTGGCCGCGGCGGCCGCGGTCGTGGTGGGCGGGGTGGTGAGGGTCGTGGTGGGCGGGGTCATCTCGGTACCTCCTCCAATGCCGATGCGCCGCTGTCCGCGTGGGCTCCGTAGCGCTCCCAGCGCTCGTTCAGCCGGATCCGTCCGTCGTCGAGGAATTCGGGGGTGCTCCAGCACCGCCCGGCGACGACCTCGCCGTCCGTGAGGACCATCGTGTAGGCGAATTCGAGCCGTCCGTCGGCCGCCACCCGCCCGTTCAGCGAGCCCCTGCGGACGGGGCCGCCGTCGAACTCGGCCCAGAGCAGGTCGCCTTCCTGGCGGTACCGGCCGACCGGCGCGTCCTCGTCCTTCGCGTAGCCGGTGTTGCGGAAGCTTCTGCCGTCGTAGTCGATCACCGGTGTCGTATCTCCTGAGTGATGCACTTGACCGCGCCGCCGGCCTTCATCAGTTCCGACATGTCCACGCCGTGCGGTACGAAGCCGCGGGAGCGCAGCTCATCCATCAGGTGCGTGGCGGTCTCGGTCAAGACCACGTTCCGTCCGTCGCTGACCGCGTTCAGGCCGAAGGCCTCGGCGTCCTCCCGGGTGGCGAGGATCGCGTCCGGGTACAGCTCCCGCAGTACGGCCCGGCTCTCCTCGCAGAAGGCGGCGGGGTAGTACATCACCAGGTCGTCGTCGAGGACGCACAGGGCGGTGTCCAGGTGGTAGTAGAGCGGGTCCACCAGGGTCAGGCCGACCACCGGCAGGCCGAAGAACTCGCGGAGCTCCTCGTGCGCGCCGGGCTCGCTGCGGAAGCCCGCGCCGGCCAGGATCCGCCGGCCGGCCGGGGCGAAGTCCCCCTCGCCCTCGTTGACGTGCACCGGCAGGTGGACCTCGGTGTGGCCGTGGTCCTGGAACCAGGCGCGGTAGGCGTCGGCCTCCGGGGCCCGCTCCTGGTGGCGGAACCGGGCGATCAGCACCTTGTCGTCCACGACGGTGGCGCCGTTGGCCGAGAACACCATGTCCGCCAGGCCCTCGACCGGTTCGATGTACGAGACCTCGTGCCCGAGTCCGAGGTAGAGGTCCCGCACCCGCTCCCACTGCGCGAGCGCCAGGTCGGCGTCCACGGGCTTGTCCGGGTTCATCCACGCGTTGATCGCGTAGGTGACCTCGAAGTGGGTGGGGCGGCACATCAGGTAGTGCCGCTTCGTCGCCTCACGCATGTTCCGGCCTCATCTCGGTGCGGATGCGGCTGGCCACGATGTGCGCGGTGCTCAGCGCCTCCTCCAGGGAGGCGCCCGTGGCGCCGAGGAAGCCGAGGATGTTGTTGCCGGCGGGCGGACGCTTGATGACCGTCCCCGGCGTGGCCGTGATCTTGAGGAAGAAGACGGAGGACGGGACCTCCTGCGGCACCTGCACCGACTCGACCGTGCCCGCCCCGCTGATCAGGCACATCGCGGCGGTGTGCACGGAGGTCGGCGCGTAGTGCGAGACCTCGGGCCTGGCGCCGCGGGCCACGTCCACCACGCACTGGATGGGGTCGTGGCCGGCGCTGATGCGCGCCATGTGGTCGAGACCGCCGCCGCCGGGACGGATCGCGATCTCCAGGATGAAGGGCTTGCCCTGGTGGAACCGCACCTCCGCGTGGAGCACGGACCGGCGCAGGCCCTGGGCGTGCGCGGCGTCCCGGACCACCTCGTGGACCGCGGCGATCTGCGCCTCGGTCAGGGAGCTGGGCGCGTGGTGGACGTCGTCGTCGAAGGTGCCGCTCTCGACGGTGATGCGGTCCACGATGGAGCCGAGGTACACCTCGTCGTCCCAGGCCAGCGCCTCGATGAGGTGCTCGTGACCGTCGAGGTAGCCCTCGACGATGATCCCGTTCGGCCCCAGGTCCAGGCCGTCGGCCTCCATCAGCGCCCAGGTCATGGTCTCGATGCCCCGGGTGGCGTCCGCGAAGCGGGCGCGCATCTCCTCGGGGTCGTCGACCTTGAAGACGAAGTTGCTGGCGGCGCCCAGGGTGGGCTTGAGGATCAGCGGGTAGCCCAGCTCGGCGCCGGCGGCCAGGGCGGCCTCGACGTCGGGGGCGTAACGGAAGCCGGGGTGGGCCGCGTTGCCGCGCTCGTGCGCCTGGCGCATCAGCAGCTTGTTGCGGCTGGTGCGGGCGGCCTCGAACCCGATGCTCGGCAGGCCCAGCGCCTCGGCGACGACCGCCACGGTGACGACTCCGGACTCCGAGAAGGTCAGGACCCCCTCGAACTCCTCTTCCGCGTGCCAGGCCTTGGCGGCCAGGACGATGTCCTCGATCTGCTTGGATCCGGCGATGCGGTAGCGCTCCGCGGCCCAGAAGTCCTCGGTGCCTATGCCGTTGAGGACGTAGACCTCGGCTCCGCGCTCCTCGATCTGCTGGTAGCGCGACACGTAGTAGGTGGCGTTCTGACTGGCTTCGATGGCGAGCAGCTTCACGGTGGACTCCCCCCTCAGACCTTGGCCGCGACGGGCTCGCGGGACTCGGTCGCGGCGGGGGCGGCGGCCGGGGCGGGGGCCTCGGCGCTCTCCACCGCGGCCTCGGCGGCCTCGGCGGCTTCGGCGGCTTCGGCGGCCGCCTTGGTCTCCCGGTCGAGCTTGCCCAGCGAGAGCACGGTGACGGTGCCGAGGACCGCGACGAGGGCGGCCAGGGCGTAGAAGCCGTACTGCACCTTGGTCGCGTCGACCAGCAGGGAGATCAGCACGACGGCGGTGGTGCCGGCCGCGAGGCCGAAGGCGTTGGTGGCGCCGAACACGAAGCCCGTACGGTCCTCCGGCGCCGCGCTCATCAGAGCCGTACGGGCCGAGATGCGGGCCATGCAGAAGGCGATCGCGGCGAACGGGATGACCGCCATCATCATGTACAGGTGGGTGGACTCCAGGACCAGGATCACCGAGAAGGCGAGGTACCCGATCAGGGTCGTCTTCAGCATGGTGGCCTTGGCGCTGACCTTCTTGAAGACCGCCGCGGCGAACAGCGCGCCGATGCCGAACAGCGCGTCGACGATGCCGAGGTAGCCCGCGTTGCTGTGGAAGCCCTCGATGACCAGGACCAGCATGATCGTGTTGCCGACGATGATGACGATGTTGCCGATGGCGTAGAGCAGGGCCAGGCGGGCCAGCGGCGGGCGGCTGCCCGTCAGCCGGGCGGCGGCGGCCTTGGCCGCCTTGGCCGCGGCCTCCGGAGCGCTGATCGCCACGCCGGCGGGGCGGCGGCCGATGAGGAACAGCATCGCGGCCGACACGAGGAACGTGATGGCGTTGAAGTAGAACAGCGAGGTGGTGCCGATCCAGACGATCACCCAGCCGCCGAGGGCCGCCGAGGCGAGCGTGCCGCCCTGGATGGCGATCTCCGCGTTGCCGTTGAACTGGGCGAGCCGGGACTCCGGGATGCGCTCCTTGATCAGCGCGTTGGAGGCGGGGAAGAACAGCGCCGCCGAGATCGAGAGCACGAAGCTGGCGACGTAGCTGACCGTGGACGGGTCACCGCCGAGGGCCAGCCAGACCGGCAGACCGACCGCCGCGGCGGCGCTCGCCAGGTCCGAGACCATCGCCAGGGTGCGGCGGTCGAAGCGGTCGGCGAGCTTGCCGAAGTACAGGGACAGCGCCACCTGCGGGATGGTGACGGCGATGATCAGCCAGCTGACCGCGAGCATCGTGTTCTCCGCGGAGAACACCAGGTACGAAGCGGCCGTGAGCTGGATGCCGTTGCCCAGGTTGGTGACGAAGGTCGCCGGGATGAGCAGCTTCTCGGCGCGGTTGGGCCGGGGTGGGGCGAGCGTGGACGTGGACACAAGGACTCCTCGGGGGGTCAGACGCGGATGTCGACCGGCTCGGCGACGGGCTCGAAGGCCCCCACCGCGGTGGACAGGAGGGGAAGTCGCAGGGGAGCGACCGAGGTGACCGCGACGGCGTCGGCCGACAGGGTCAGGTCCGCCCCGGCCTCCTCGGCGCGGGCGGCGAGATCGACGAGCAGCGGAGCGGCGCACGCGGTCAGCGTCCGGACGGCGAGGACCAGGTCCCCGAGGTCGCCCGGCTGCCGGGCCGAGACCCGGTCCGCCTGCTTCAGCAGCCGGTCCAGGTGCACCACGATCAGGTCCGCGGCGCGGTGCAGGCTGAAGCTCTCCAGCTCGTAGTGGGAACGGAAGCGCTCGACGACGACGGCCGCGTGCGCGGCCCCGGTCGCCGACACCGGCAGGGGCACCTCCGCCGGAGCCGCGGCGAGCAGCTCCTCCAGGCGTCCCGCGAGCCGGTTCCACGGCTCGACCAGCCGGGAGCCGGCCAGAGCGTCGAGCGCCTCGCGGCTGAAGTTGGTACGGGAGTGCTCCGGCGCGGTGAGCGCCAGGTAGAAGCGCACCAGGTCGCGCGGCACCTCGGCCACCAGGTCGGCGGCCCACACCACGTGGCCCTTGCTCGTGGAGAACTTCTCGTTCTCCAGCTCGTAGAACTCGTTCGACACGATGGCGTGCGGCTCGACGTACCGGTCGCCGTGCGCCATCAGCAGCGCCAGGTGCGTCATTCCCCAGAAGTAGACGTTGTCGAATCCGAGGAAGTACACGAGCTCGATGCCGTGCTCGGACAGCCAGTGCTCGTCGTAGCGGTCGGCGTGCTCACCGAGGCGCTCCGCCGCGTACCAGGTGCAGTACATCGAGGCGGCCATGCCCTCGGCCCACGCGTTGAGGACCTGGCCGGGGGTCTCGGCGAACGGCGCCGGGATGCCCCAGGCAGTCGGGTAGGTGATCGGGAAGTCCGGCAGCGGCCGGGCCAGCGCCTCCCGGATCAGCTGCGCCGTGTGCGGCCGCAGCACGTCCCGGTGGCGCACGTAGTAGTCGGCGAGCCGGTCGCGGTACTCCTCCATCGGCAGGACCAGGATCTGCGCCTCGCGGTGCGTGACCACGGCGTCCGGGTCGACGGTGGAACGCGGCCGCAGCAGCTCGTCGAAGTTGTTGGGGTGTCCGCAGGACTCGCACAGCCCGCCGCGGCTCTCCACCAGGCACACCGGGCAGTCGCCGGCGACCAGGCCCTCCATGAGGTACTCGCCGGTGGCCTCGACGTACGGCAGGAGCACCGTCTTGAGCCGGAACGCGCCGTCGGCGTGCAGGTCGGTGACGAAGTCGACGACGGTCTGGCGGTAGCCCTTGTCGAAGGGCGCGAAGCCGTCCACGGAGATCCCGGCGGCCTCCAGGGTCGCCCGGATCTGCGTCGCGGAGCGCAGGGCCAGTTCCTCCGGCGTCAGGCCGGCCCGCGCCGCGCTGGCCACGACGTAGGTCTGGCTGTCGTCGGTGCCGCTGGTGAAGATCACCGGGCGGCCCGACGCCCTCAGGTAGCGGGCGTACACGTCACCCGCCAGGTAGGGGCCCGCCAAGTGCCCTGTGTGCAGGTCCCCGTTGGGGGTCGGCGGCGGCGCGATGATGACCGTACGGCGTGTCATGCCTGAACTCCTTCGTGGCGAGCTGCGAACCGCTGTGTCATGTCGAGGTCCCACCAGACGCTGTACATCTCGAAGTCCGCGTCGGACTCGTTGATCACCCGGTGCTCGACACCCGGCGTGAAGTGGACGATGTCCCCGGTCACGAAGGGCGTGCGGGTCCCCTCGGACTCCAGGACCGCCGAGCCGGCGACGGCGATGAAGATCTCGTACTCGTGATGGGCGTGCGCCGTGGAGGCGGTACCGGGCCGGATGACGCACCAGGACCCCTCGAACGGGGCGTTGAGCTCGGGCCAGGGCAGCAGCCGCTGGGCGTCCAGGCCGTTCTCGTGGGTCAGTGCGTCGCGGTCGAGTTGCTTGGTGAGCATGGGGGTCGAATCTCTCCTCGTCGGGCTGCTACGTCTCGTCGCGAAGGCGGGCCGTCAGGCGAACGCCAGCTCGCGCTCCTGCGCCGGGACCGTCACCGGCAGACCCAGGCGGTGCGCGAGGATGTCCTGGGTGATCTCCGCGGAGCGGCCCGCGAGCACGCTCAGCAGCGAGTCCGCGATGCCGTGCGTGGCCTCGTTGACGCCCTGCAGGTAGCAGGCGGCGCTCGCCGGACGGCCCAGGTCGAGCCGGTAGTTGCGGCTGACGTCGACCCGCTCCAGGCCGATCGACTCCGCGAGGGCCTTGACCGCCCACGGCATCGACCGGACGAAGCCCGTGCCCAGGAGCACCAGATCGGTCCGCATCTCCCGCTCCGCGCCCGACTTGCGGTCGGTGAGGGTCAGGACGATCTCCTCGCCCTCCATGCGCGCGGCGCTCACGTCGGTCATGGCGTGCATGGCCAGACGGTCCTGCCCGGTGCGGCGGTCCTGGTAGAACTGCCGGTACAGGGCGTCGAGGGTGGCGGGCGACAGACCGCCGTAGTTGGAGCGGTACATCTCGTCGAGCAGCTGCTTGCGGGCGTCCGGCGAGGCCTCGTAGAACTCGTCGATGAAGGACGAGTAGTACAGCTCGTTGGTGAACTTGCTGCTCTCGTAGCCGTTCAGGCCGATCGAGCGCATGATCATCGTCGGCTTGCACTCGGGCAGGTCCCGCAGCGCCGCACCGAACAGCTCGGCCGCGCTCTGCGCACCGCCGACGACCGCGACCCGGTGCGGCAGATCGGCCCGCACCTGCGCGATGCGCTGGGTGTACTGCGTGCTGTGGATGACGCGCTCGGCCGGCAGGCCCTCGAACACCGCGGGCACGTGGGCGTCGCGGCCGGCGCCGATCACCAGGTAGCGGCAGCCGATGGTGTCGCCGTTGGCGAGCGTGACCACCCAGCCGGTGATCTCGCCGTCCGCGCCGGTGACCGCTTCCACGCCGGCGCACTCGCGGCCGTACTCGACCCGGACCTGGGCGAGTTCGTCGGCGACCCACTGCAGGTAGTCCGATATCTCGCTGCGGTACGGCACCCAGCTCGCCAGGTTGACGAAGGCGTCGAGGCGCTCCTGGGCGTGCAGGAAGTTGACGAAGGAGAAGCGGCTGCACGGATTGCGCATGGTGACCAGGTCCTTCAGGAAGGACACCTGGCTGAGCGCGTCGGGCAGCAGCATGCCGCGCTGCCAGACGATGTCCTGCTCGCGCTCGATCAGCAGGGTGTCGCCGGCCAGCTCGGGAGCGAGCTCCTCGACGGCGACCGCCAGCGCGAGGTTCGCCGGACCCGCACCGACTGCGAGCAGTTCGACATTGCGATGCGCCATGGAAGTACCTCCAGATGGAACAGGTGGACAGGTTCGTACGGTCAGGAAGGACGGTCCGGGCCGTCGCAGTCGTCCATGAGCTGCCTGCCGGAACCGGGTGATGACGCCATTCCACGGCGGGGCCCGATTGCCCGGAAGTCATCTCGGCCACGGACAATCAACTCCGCCGCGGACCAGGTCAGCGCGTTGATTGACCAGTGCCGCGCACCTCTTCCGGTCAATGCGGAGCGCTCTTTCCATAGGCCCTCGTGATCAGTCGCGTCACACGCATCCGGCTGCCGGAACCATCCCTCGGGCGGCCGGGCCTCCATCACCACCCCATGAGAAGGAGCCCCCCGTGCCGCTCACCGAGCCCATCACCCCCGCCGGCGCCCTCTACCGCCCCGGCACCCCCACCCGCGTCGCCACCCGCCGCCGCATCCTGATGTGCCGGCCCCAGCACTACGACGTCACGTACTCGATCAACCCGTGGATGAACCCGCAGCACAGCACGGACAACGCCCTGGCCGTGCGCCAGTGGGAGGCGCTGCGCGACCTGTACCTCGAGCTGGGCCACGTCGTCGAGGAGATCGACCCCATCGAGGGCCTGCCCGACATGGTGTTCGCGGCCAACGGCGCCACCGTCGTCGACGGCAAGGTCTACGGCGCCCGCTTCCGGCACGCGCAGCGCACCGCGGAGGGCCCCGCGTACCTGAAGTGGCTGGAGGGCCGCGGCTACACCGACACGCTGTGGCCCGAGTACGTCAACGAGGGCGAGGGCGACATCCTCACCGTGGGCCGCCGCCTCCTGGCCGGCACCGGCTTTCGCACCGACCCCCGCTCCCACGCCGAGGCCCAGGAGTTCTTCGGCCTGCCGGTCACCTCGCTGACGCTGGTGAACCCGGACTACTACCACCTGGACACGGCGCTGTGCGTGCTCTCGGACGACGAGGTCATGTACTACCCGGCCGCCTTCTCCCAGGGCAGCCAGGCCGTACTGCGCGCCATGTTCCCCAACGCGGTCCTCGCCGGCGCCGAGGACGCCGCCGTCTTCGGCCTGAACGCCTTCTCCGACGGCCAGCACGTCCTGCTGCCCGCCGCGGCCACCGCCCTGCACGCCAAGCTGCGGGCGCGCGGCTTCGAGCCGATCGGCGTCGACCTGTCGGAACTCCTCAAGGCCGGCGGCAGCGTCAAGTGCTGCACGCTGGAGCTCCGCGACCGCTGAGAAGACGAAAAAAGACCCTTCTGACTGCGTTTCCGCAGGTCAGAAGGGTCTGATATGTGGAGCCTAGGAGATTCGAACTCCTGACATCTGCCTTGCAAAGGCAGCGCTCTACCAACTGAGCTAAGGCCCCGAGAAAACGGACGCACCCCTCCCGCGCGGGAAAGCGGTCGTTCCGCAGAACAGAGTACCGGGTGTACCCCCTCCTCTCGCAAAATAATAGGGACTCCCGCCCCGCGACCACGCTCCGTAAGATGCTCGCGAGGTTCGCACCAGCGAAGGGGAGTAGTAAGAGTGGACGCAGTCCAGCAAGAGGCCACGGCCAGAGCCAGGGAGCTTCAGCGCAGTTGGTACGGGGAGCCGCTGGGAGCTCTCTTCCGCCGGCTCATAGATGACCTCGGCTTGAACCAGGCCCGCCTCGCTGCCGTGCTCGGTCTGTCGGCGCCCATGCTGTCCCAGCTGATGAGCGGCCAGCGCGCCAAGATCGGTAACCCGGCCGTGGTGCAGCGCGTCCAGGCCCTCCAGGACCTCGCCGGCCAGGTGGCCGACGGAAGCGTCAGCGCGGGGGAGGCCACCGACCGGATGGACGAGATCAAGAAGACCCAGGGAGGCTCCGTCCTCAGCAGCAGCGGCCAGAGCACCACCAGCTCCGGCGCACCCACCGTCAAGCGGGTCGTCCGCGAGATCCAGTCGCTGCTGCGCTCGGTCTCCGCGGCCGGCGACATCATCGACGCGGCGAACACCCTCGCCCCCACCCATCCGGAACTGGCAGAGTTCCTCCGGGTGTACGGAGCGGGCCGCACCGCCGACGCGGTCGCCCACTACGAGGCGCACCAGAACTGACGGGCGCGGCGCCTCACGGGCGCCGACGGGGGACGGGGGACGGGCACAGCCATGGGTGAGGTCTTCGCCGGCCGCTACGAGCTGATCGATCCGGTCGGGCGCGGGGGCGCGGGCGCCGTGTGGCGGGCCTGGGACCACCGGCGCCGCCGCTACGTCGCCGCGAAGGTGCTGCTCCAGAGCGACGCCCACACGCTCCTGCGGTTCGTGCGGGAGCAGGCCCTGCGGATCGATCATCCGCACGTACTGGCTCCCGCCAGCTGGGCGGCCGACGACGACAAGGTCCTCTTCACCATGGACCTGGTCGCCGGCGGTTCCCTCGCGCACGTGATCGGGGACTACGGCGCCCTGCCGCCCCGCTTCGTGTGCACGCTGCTCGACCAGCTCCTGGCGGGGCTGGCGGCGGTGCACGCGGAAGGCGTGGTGCACCGCGACATCAAACCGGCCAACATCCTCATGGAGGCCACCGGAACCGGGCGGCCGCACCTGCGGCTGTCCGACTTCGGCATCTCCATGCGCAAGGGCGAGCCCCGGCTGACCGAGACCGACTACGTCGTCGGTACGCCCGGCTACTTCGCCCCTGAACAACTCCTGGGCGCCGAGCCCGACTTCCCCGCCGACCTCTTCGCCGTCGGGCTGGTCGCCCTCTACCTCCTCCAGGGACGCAAGCCCGACTCCCGGGCGCTGGTGGAGCACTTCCTCGCCCACGGCACGCCCGGGCCCCCGCAGGGCGTTCCCGCGCCGCTGTGGGACGTGATCTCCAGCCTCCTGCAGCCGGAGCCCGGCCACCGGTTCAAGACGGCCACCGGGGCGCGCAGGGCCCTTGCCGAGGCGCTGGAGCTGCTGCCGCCACCCGCGTCCGACGGGGATCCGGTGGAGGTGTTCGACCAACTCGGCCCACTGCCGGACGGTTTCGGCCCGGAAGGCCCGGTGACGGCGGCCGCGCCGGGCCCGGGGGCACCGGCCACGGCCACCCCGGCCACCCCGGCCACCCCGGTCGCGCCGCAGCCGGCGGCGTACGGCCCCCCTTACAGCCAGCCGCCCGGCACCTCGTACAGCCCCTCGGAGACCGGGAGTTTCCACCTGCCGCCGCCGATCCCGGTGACGGGCCCGGGCGCGAGCCACGCCACGAGCCCCGCCGCGAGCCCGGCGCCGGCCCCGGCGCGTTCCGGGATCACCCCGCCCCCGCCCAAGGCGGTGGCGGCGCTGCTGACGGCGGCCCTGCTCTGCTTCGCGGTCGGCGTCTGGGCCCTCACCCAGGTGTAGAACGTCCCCGCCGCCCGAGCAGGGTCCAGCCGCCCAGCACGAGCAGCAGCCCCGTCCCGCCGGCGAAGCCGGCGCCCGCCACGACCCGCATCACCGAGGCCCGCTCCGCGGCGTCGGCGGCCTCCGGGGCGGTGAGCCCCTCCTCGGCGGCCCTGCGGTCCTCGGCCCCGACCCCGAAACCGCCCGCGGCCAAGCTTTCCTCGTACACGGGCGCCTTGGCCGGGGCGCCGGTGACGTCCAGGCGCAGGGTCAGCGGGACCGGGGTCGCGTCCGCGGTGAAATCGGCGACCCTCGCGCCCATCGTCACCGCGACGTAGTACCAGCCGGCGAGCGCCGCGTGCGCCACGTCCTTGCTGCTGGAGAAACGGTTCTCGTACGCCACCGGCGGGGTCTTCCCCAGCGTGACCCCGGCCTGCCTGCCGTCGTAGGAGGCGCCCTTGTGCGCGACCAGGCCGCGGTAGGGGCTGTAGAGCGACACGGTGAGCCCGCCCGAGGCCGAGCCGGACGGCTTGGTCAGCGTGGCCGAGGCCAACTCCGCGCCGACGCCCAGCTGCTGGCCCCAGTCCAGCGGCACCCGGTACCAGCGGGTCTGCCCGGGCCGCAGCGCGTCGCGCCACACCCCGCCGCCCACCGCCCGGGCGTCGTTGAAGCCGGTGCCGCCGGTGCGTGCCACCGGCTCCGTGCCGGGCAGGACCGGGGCCCCCGAGGGCCAGGCGCTGGGCGCGGCCGTGGGGCCGGCGGCGCCCCGCCCCGGCTCGCGCTGGACGCGCAGTTCCAGCGGCCAGGGGCTCTGGTCGGACCCCTTGGCCGAGGTGCGGGTCACCTTCGCGTAGTAGGGGCCGCCCGGGGCGCAGTCCGCGTCCTCCGCGCCCCACCGCACGCCGACGGCGCTGATCGGCACCGGGTCGTAGTCGAAGGACGCGCGGCCGGTGCTGCCCGGGCAGGAGCGCCCGGCGGTGGTCATGATCTCCACCTCGACGCCGTCGCTGCCGGTGACCTCGGCGCCGGCCGCGGGCCGCACCACGGCGGAGACGTACACGTTGGACCGGTCCTTCTCCAGGACGAGCCGGTAGAAGCGCTCCCCGGGGCCGAGGGTGTCCGCGTAGGTGCCGCCGGCCTCCAGCAGCGGGGCGTCCGCCGTGGAGGCCCCGCCCCCGACCGGCTTGGCGCCGTCGGCCGCCCGGTACGACGGCGCGGGCGCGGGCGCCGCCTCCCCGGCGTGCGCGGGGCCCGTCAGGCCCGCACCGGCCAGCAGTCCCAGGGCCGCCGCCCACGCCGCCACCCGTACCCGATCCATCACGCCCACCCCGAGTTTGCTAGCGCAAGCCAAATCTTTGCATAACGGAAGTTTTCGTCACAGAACAGCACAAAGCCCCGGCCGCAGCGGCAGCCGGGGCTCCGTGAGATCAACCTTGGGTCTCACACACCGGAACCAGAGGGCACGGAGTCAGTTGCCTCCGTCCACAGGTCCTGCTCGGCGCGGTCCGCCTGGATCTGGCGGTACACGAGGAGCCCGCCGATGGCGGCCAGTGCGACCAGGAGCAGCTTCTTCACCGCGCGACCTCGTCTTTCGTTGACGTAGGGGACTTCTGAAGCCCAACAATACACACGGACCGATACCGATCGGTGACCTGCCGGCCCTCCAACTGGCCCCACGACAAAGACCCCCAGGCCTGGGGCCTGGGGGTCTTCGACACTGTGGGGCTAACAGGATTTGAACCTGTGGCCTCATCCTTATCAGGGATGCGCTCTAACCAACTGAGCTATAGCCCCATCCGCGCTGCGCGCTGACTCCTGAAGATTAGCGCACAGAGCGGGTCCAGCCAAAATCCCCCGGGGCGGAGCCCCGAAGGCCGCTGCCCGCGGGTGTCCCCGCAGGTCAGTCAGCGGTCATTCGTCCTCGGCGAGCGTCAGCTCCACACCGCCGACGAAGCCCGCCGAGAGGTTGTAGATGAACGCGCCCAGCGTCGCCAGTGCGGTGGCCAGCACCACGTCGATCACCGCGATCACCGACGTGAAGATCAGGACCCGCGGCAGCGACAGGAACGACTGGAGGTCGAAGCCGTTGCTCTCGTTCGAGCCGGTCGCCTCACTGATCGTGCCGCCGACGGTCGAGAAGACGCCCATCGCGTCCATGACCATCCACAGCACCACCGCCGCCACGATCGTGCAGATGCCCAGCGCGATCGACAGCAGGAAGCTGACCTTCATCACCGACCACGGGTCGGCCTTGGCCACCCGCAGCCGCGCCTTGCGCGTCCTGGGGGCCGTACGGACCCCCGTACGCGGCACGCGCTGTCCGGCGCCGGCCCCGCCGCCCCGCGGCGCACCCGAGCCCGCGGGCGCCGCGTAGGCGTGCGGCGGCTGGTACGGCTGCTCTGCGGGTCCCGCACCGGCCTGCGGCTGCGGTCCTCGGGTGTCCGTCACGATGCCCCCTTGGGAGTCCGCGGCAGGGCCACGGGCACCGTCCTCTCCAGTCTTGGCCGGTCCGGCGCCCGTGGCTCCACTCACGACTTACTCCTCGTGCTCCCCGGCCGAAGGCTCAGTGCCCCCGGCGGCTGCCTCGGCGGCCTGTCCCTCGCCCGCCTCGGTCTCGTTCTCGTCGACCTCGACCTCATCAGCTTCCTGACCGGCCTCGGCGTTACGGGCGATACCCACCACGGCATCACGCTTGCCCAGGTTGATCAGCTGGACGCCCATGGTGTCACGGCCGGTCTCCCTGACTTCATTGACGCGCGTACGAATCACACCACCGCCGAGGGTGATGGCGAGAATCTCGTCCGTTTCGTCCACCACGAGCGCCCCTACGAGCGACCCGCGGTCCTCCACGATCTTCGCGGCCTTGATACCCAGACCACCACGACCCTGGACGCGGTACTCGTCGACCGGCGTCCGCTTGGCGTAGCCGCCGTCGGTCGCGGTGAAGACGAACGTACCGGGCCGGACCACGCTCATGGAGAGCAGTTCGTCTCCTTCGCGGAAACTCATGCCCTTCACACCCGAGGTCGCACGCCCCATCGGACGCAGCGCGTCGTCGGTCGCCGTGAAGCGGATCGACTGCGCCTTCTTGCTGATCAACAGCAGATCGTCCTCGGCGGACACCAGCTCGGCGCCGATCAGCTCGTCGTCGCTGCCGTCCTCCGTCTCGCGGAGGTTGATCGCGATGACACCACCCGATCGGGGCGAGTCGTAGTCCTTGAGCGCCGTCTTCTTCACCAGGCCGCCCTTGGTGGCCAGGATCAGGTACGGCGCCGCCTCGTAGTCGCGGATGGCGAGGATCTGCGCGATCTTCTCGTCCGGCTGGAAGGCCAGCAGGTTCGCCACGTGCTGCCCGCGCGCGTCGCGCCCGGCGTCCGGGAGCTCGTACGCCTTGGACCGGTAGACCCGGCCCTTGTTCGTGAAGAACAGCAGCCAGTGGTGCGTGGTGGAGACGAAGAAGTGGTCGACCAGGTCGTCCTGCTTCAGCTTCGTACCGCGCACGCCCTTGCCGCCGCGCTTCTGCGAGCGGTAGTCCTCGGTCTTGGTCCGCTTGACGTACCCGCCGTGCGTGATCGTGACGACGATGTCCTCTTCGGCGATCAGGTCCTCCATGGACATGTCGCCGTCGAAGGGCACCAGCTTGGAACGCCGGTCGTCGCCGAACTTCTCGACGATCGCCGCCAGTTCCTCGCTGACGATCTGACGCTGACGCTCCGGCGAGGCCAGGATCGCGTTGTACTCGTTGATCTTGGCCTGGAGCTCGTCGTGCTCGGCGACGATCTTCTGCCGCTCCAGCGCCGCCAGACGCCGCAGCTGCATCTCCAGGATCGCGTTCGCCTGGATCTCGTCGATCTCCAGCAGGCCCATCAGGCCCTCACGCGCGATCTCGACCGTGTTGCTGCGCCGGATCAGCGCGATGACCTCGTCGATCGCGTCCAGCGCCTTGAGCAGGCCGCGCAGGATGTGCGCGCGCTCCTCGGCCTTGCGCAGACGGAAGCGCGTGCGCCGGACGATGACCTCGATCTGGTGCGTCACCCAGTGGCGGATGAACGCGTCGATCGACAGGGTCCGCGGGACGCCGTCCACCAGCGCCAGCATGTTCGCGCCGAAGTTCGTCTGCAGATCGGTGTGCTTGTAGAGGTTGTTCAGCACGACCTTGGCGACCGCGTCCCGCTTCAGGACGATCACCAGGCGCTGGCCGGTCCGCGACGAGGTCTCGTCACGGACGTCGGCGATGCCGCCGACCTTGCCGTCCTTCACCAGGTCGGCGATCTTCTGCGCCAGGTTGTCGGGGTTGGTCTGGTACGGAAGCTCCGTGACCACCAGGCACTGGCGGTTCTGGATCTCCTCGACCTCCACCACCGCGCGCATCGTGATGGAGCCGCGACCGGTCCGGTACGCCTCCTCGATGCCCTTGCGGCCCACGACCAGGGCGCCCGACGGGAAGTCAGGGCCCTTGATCCGCTCGATGAGCGCGTCCTGGAGCTCCTCGTGCGAGGCCTCCGGGTGCTCCAGCGCCCACTGCGCACCGGCCGCGACCTCGCGCAGGTTGTGCGGCGGGATGTTCGTCGCCATACCGACCGCGATACCGGCACTGCCGTTGACCAGCAGGTTCGGGAAACGCGCCGGCAGGACCGTCGGCTCCTGGTTGCGGCCGTCGTAGTTGTCCTGGAAGTCGACGGTCTCCTCGTCGATGTCCCGGAGCATCTCCATGGCCTGCGGCATCAGCTTGCACTCGGTGTAGCGCATCGCGGCCGCCGGGTCGTTGCCCGGAGAACCGAAGTTGCCGTTGCTGTCCACCAGCGGCATGCGCATCGACCACGGCTGCGCCAGGCGGACCAGGGCGTCGTAGATCGAGCTGTCACCGTGCGGGTGGTAGGTGCCCATGACGTCACCGACGACGCGGGCGCACTTGTAGAAGCCCTTCTCGGGCCGGTAGCCACCGTCGTACATCGCGTACAGCACGCGGCGGTGCACCGGCTTGAGGCCGTCGCGCACGTCCGGCAGGGCGCGCGAGACGATGACGGACATCGCGTAGTCGAGGTAGGAGCGCTGCATCTCCGTCTCGAGCCCGACGGGCTCGATCCGCAGCACGGGCTGCTCCTCCGCGGCGTTCTCGGCGTTCTCGGCGGTGGGGGTGGTTTCGTCGGCCATTGCTGGTCAAGAGTCCTTTCAGGCGGCGGTCAGCGGAGCCGACTCAGATGTCGAGGAAGCGGACGTCCTTGGCGTTGCGCTGGATGAAGGAGCGCCGCGCCTCGACGTCCTCACCCATCAGCACCGAGAACAGGTCGTCGGCCTGCGCCGCGTCGTCGAGCGTGACCTGGCCGAGGACACGGTGGTCCACGTCCATGGTCGTGACGCGCAGCTCCTCGGCGTTCATCTCGCCCAGACCCTTGAAGCGCTGGATCGAGTCTTCCTTGATCCGCTTGCCGTTCTGCTTGCCCAGCTCCACCAGCGCGTCGCGCTCGCGGTCCGAGTACGCGTACTCGAAGTCGTCCCGGCCCCACTTGATCTTGTAGAGCGGCGGACGGGACAGGTACACGTGACCCGCCTCGACCAGCGGACGCATGAAGCGGAAGAGGAACGTCAGCAGCAGGGTGTTGATGTGCTGGCCGTCGACGTCGGCGTCCGCCATCAGGATGATCTTGTGATAGCGGAGCTTCTCGATGTCGAAGTCCTCGTGCACACCGGTACCGAAGGCACTGATCAGCGCCTGGACCTCGGTGTTCTGGAGGATCTTGTCGATACGGGCCTTCTCGACGTTCAGGATCTTGCCGCGGATCGGCAGGATGGCCTGGTACATCGGGTTGCGGCCGGACTTCGCGGAACCACCGGCCGAGTCACCCTCGACGATGAAGATCTCGCACTTCGTCGGGTCGTTCGACTGGCAGTCGGACAGCTTGCCCGGCAGCGAGGCCGACTCCAGCAGACCCTTGCGACGGGTCAGGTCACGGGCCTTGCGGGCCGCGACGCGCGCCGTGGCCGCCTGGATCGACTTGCGGATGATGTCCGCGGCCTCGACCGGGTTGCGGTCGAACCAGTCGTTCAGGTGCTCGTGCACGACCTTCTGCACGAAGGTCTTCGCCTCCGTGTTGCCCAGCTTGGTCTTCGTCTGGCCCTCGAACTGCGGCTCGCCCAGCTTGATCGAGATGATCGCCGTCAGACCCTCGCGGATGTCCTCGCCGGCGAGGTTGTCGTCCTTCTCGCGCAGCAGCTTCTTCTCGCGCGCGTACCGGTTGACCAGACCCGTCAGAGCCGCACGGAAGCCCTCCTCGTGCGTACCGCCCTCATGCGTGTGGATCGTGTTCGCGAAGGAGTAGACACCCTCCGTGTACTGCGAATTCCACTGCATCGCGATCTCGACCGAGAGCATCCGCTCCTTGTCCTCGGCCTCGACGTCGATGACGGTCGGGTGGATCATCTCGCCCTTGCGCGAGTTGAGGTACTTCACGAAGTCGACGATGCCGCCCTCGTAGTGGTACTTCACCGTGCGCGCCGTGGGCTCGACCGCGTCCGCCTCCGGGTCGTCCGCGCCCACGGTGGCCTTCGCCGACTCGCGCTCGTCCGTCAGCGTCAGGGTCAGGCCCTTGTTCAGGAAGGCCATCTCCTGGAAGCGCCGCGACAGCGTCTCGAAGGAGTAGTCGGTCGTCTCGAAGACGTCCGGGTCGGCCCAGAACGTCACCGACGTGCCGTGCTCGTCGGTCTCCTCGTTCCTGGCCAGCGGAGCCGTCGGCACGCCCAGCTTGTAGTCCTGGGTCCAGCGGTAGCCGTCCGTCTTGACCTCGACCGCGACCTTGGTCGACAGCGCGTTCACGACGGACACACCCACGCCGTGCAGACCGCCGGAGACCGCGTAGCCGCCGCCGCCGAACTTGCCACCCGCGTGCAGGACGGTCAGCACGACCTCGACGGCCGGCTTGCCCTCGGACGGCACGATGCCGACCGGGATGCCACGGCCGTTGTCGACGACGCGCACGCCACCGTCGGCCAGGATCGTGACGTCGATCCTGTCCGCGTGACCGGCCATCGCCTCGTCGACGGAGTTGTCGACGACTTCCTGGACCAGGTGGTGCAGGCCGCGCTCGCCGGTCGAGCCGATGTACATGCCTGGCCGCTTGCGGACCGCGTCCAGGCCCTCAAGGACCTGGATCGCACTGGCGTCGTAATTCTTCTCGTTGGAGTCGCCGGAATCGGCCACGAAGCGCCCTCTCTGGCACAGCGCAGCCCGTACTCCGGACCAGCCAGTGCGCCGGAGGAGCGGCCGCGTCGATCTGCGTTGTCTGCGTAATCCCGCAACGGGCGGGATTTGCTTCAGTCTACCGGTACCACGGACATGAATGGGGGTTTGCCGGTACCTGAGTCCTCATGTGCCGCCCTGAACCTCCTCTCTCCGACTCCCCACATCCGGGAAGGGGCTCAAAGAGGCTCACACGGGCATCCAGCGCTTCGGCCTGTCAACCTCCCACTACCGTGAGGGACACCACCCGAACCGGGCACCACACCCGTCCCGCCGACGACGTTCGCAGCGCAGGGCTCAGCCGCGGAGCCCCGGTCCCGCGGCCCCGCCACACGCTCCGGGCGCCCGGCTCCCGGCCCCCGCTCGGCGCGAGCTAGCCGTACGTGTCCCCCGGACCCGTACTGCCCGGCGCCCGCCACGGCCCGTACCCCTTCGGCCGCCCGCCCCCCGGCCCCCGCACCTGGATCATCCGCACCGTGCCCTGCCCCAGATCCGCGTTCAGCCGGGCCACCAGCTGCGGAGCCAGCAGCTTCAGCTGCGCCGCCCACGCCGAGGAATCACACCGCACGACCAGTTCACGGTCCTCGTACCGCTCCGGTTCACAGTGCGCCGCGATCTCCGGCCCCACGATCTGCGGCCAGCGCTCCATCACACCCGCCACCGCCATCGGCATCTCCCAGCCGCGCTCCGTACGCAACCGGTCCAGCGCCGCCATCAACGGCATCGGATCGCGCCCGTCCGCCCGCGCCCCCGACCGCAGCCCCGGACCCTGCTGACGCTTCTTCCCGCCCGCCGCGTTGCCCCGCGCCCGCGCCTGCTCCCGCGCCGCCGCCAGCGCCTGCCGCGCCAGATCCACCCCGGAGGCCTCCGGGACCTTGCGGCCCTCCTGCGGGCCCTCGCCCTGCTCGCTCACCACCGCGTCACCTCACCACCGGACACCGCGTACCGCGTCCCCACCAGCACCCCCGGGACGTCGTCGTCCACCGCCGCCGTCACCAGCACCTGCTCACCCGGCGCCACCAGCTCCGCCAGCCGCTCCCTGCGCCGCGCGTCCAGCTCCGCGAACACGTCGTCCAGGATCAGCACCGGCTCACTGCCCTCCGAACGCAGCAGCTCGTACGACGCCAGCCGCAGCGCCAGCGCGTACGACCACGACTCCCCGTGACTGGCGTACCCCTTCGCCGGCAGCTCCCCCAGCCGCAGCACCACGTCGTCGCGGTGCGGCCCCACCAGGGTCACCCCGCGATCGATCTCCTGCTTGCGCACCTCGGCCAGCGCCGCCAGCAACGCCTCGTAGAGCGCCTCCCGCGTCCGCGCCGCACCCCGGTCCACCGCCTCGCCCGCGGAGGACTTGTACGCCAGCCCCAGCGGGCCACCCCCGGGCGCCAGCTGCTCGTACGCCTTGTCCGCCAGCGGCAGCAGCGTCGCGATCAGGTCCAGCCGCTGCGCCAGCAGCTCCGCGCCCGCGCGCGCGAGGTGCTGGTCCCACACGTCGAGGGTGGACAGGTCCATCGAGCGACCGCCGTGCCGACGCGCCATCGCCGCCGACTTCAGAAGCGTGTTGCGCTGCTTCAGCACCCGCTCGTAGTCGGAGCGGACCGCCGCCATCCGCGGGGAGCGCGCCGTCACCAGCTCGTCCAGGAACCGCCGCCGCTCCCCCGGATCACCCTTCACCAGGGCCAGGTCCTCCGGCGCGAACAGCACCGTCCGTACGATCCCCAGCACGTCCCGCGGCCTGACCTGCGAGGACCGGTTGATCCGGGCCCGGTTCGCCCGCCCCGGATTCAGCTCCAGCTCCACCAGCTGCTGCCGCTCGCCCTGGGTCACGGCCGCGCGGATGACCGCCCGCTCGGCACCCATGCGCACGAGCGGGGCGTCCGAGGACACCCGGTGACTGCCCAGGGTCGCCAGGTAGCCGATCGCCTCGACGAGGTTGGTCTTCCCCTGGCCGTTGGGGCCCACGAAAGCCGTGACGCCCGGGTCGAGGGGAACCTCGGCCCGGGCGTACGAGCGGAAGTCGGCCAATGAGAGATGCGAAACATGCATACGGCGCCGACCTCCCCCGGCTTCCAACTGCTCGCTGTGGTGCTGTTACTGCTCGACTGCTTCGACTACTTCTTCTCGACCGCGTGGCCGCCGAACTGATTGCGCAGCGCGGCGATCATCTTCATCTGCGGGGAGTCGTCCTGGCGCGAGGCGAACCGCGCGAACAGCGACGCGGTGATCGCGGGCAGCGGCACGGCGTTGTCGATCGCCGCCTCCACCGTCCAGCGGCCCTCGCCCGAGTCCTGCGCGAAGCCGCGCAGCTGCTCCAGGTGCTCGTCCTCGTCGAGGGCGTTCACCGCCAGGTCCAGCAGCCAGGAACGGATGACCGTCCCCTCCTGCCAGGAGCGGAACACCTCGCGGACGTCGGTGACCGAGTCCACCTTCTCCAGGAGCTCCCAGCCCTCGGCGTAGGCCTGCATCATGGCGTACTCGATGCCGTTGTGGACCATCTTCGCGAAGTGGCCCGCACCGACCTTGCCGGCGTGCACGGCGCCGAAATCGCCCTCCGGCTTGAGCGCGTCGAAGACCGGCTGGACCCGGGCGACGTCCTCCGCGGCGCCGCCGTACATGAGCGCGTAGCCGTTCTCCAGGCCCCACACGCCACCGGAGACACCGCAGTCGACGAAGCCGATGCCCTTGGCCGCCAGCTCCTCGGCGTGCTTCTCGTCGTCGGTCCAGCGCGAGTTCCCGCCGTCGACGACGATGTCACCGGGCGACAGCAGCTCACCGAGCTCGTCGACGGTGGACTGGGTCGCCGCACCGGCCGGGACCATGACCCACACCACGCGGGGGGACTGCAGGCTGTCCACAAGTTCCTGCAGGCTGTGGACGTCCGCGAGGTCCGGGTTGCGGTCGTATCCGATGACGGTGTGGCCTGCGCGGCGAATGCGCTCGCGCATGTTGCCGCCCATCTTGCCGAGACCGACGAGACCAAGCTCCATCAGATGGTTCCTTAAGCGTTGTGGCCGTCTTTGCCGGGGCTCCCCGGGCCCTGTCCTCCAGGACGCACCGGGCGTCGCCCACCGGATCCGAGCCTACGCCGGGCCGTGGCGCCGAGCCCCACGGGCGCTCCACAGCGCTGTGGACGGCCGTGGAGACTGTGGACAGGCTGTGGACGACGCCGGGCCCGGCCCCGCAGCGTGCGAGACCGGGCCCGACGTCGAGGAGCGCGCGTCAGCCGGAGAGGCGCACCGGCATGATCAGGTACTTGTAGCTCTCGTCCGCCTCCGCGTCGAGGGCCGGGCGGCCGCTCAGCAGCGCGGGCTTGGTGGACGTGGTGAAGCTCAGCTGGGCCACCGGGGAGGCGATCGCGCTCAGGCCGTCCAGCAGGAAGGTCGGGTTGAAGGCGATCGAGATGTCGTCGCCGTCGAGCTGGGCGTCGACCCTCTCCACAGCCTGTGCGTCGTCGGACGAGCCGGCCTCGAGGATGAGCACGCCCTGCTCGAAGCTCAGCCGGACCGGGGTGTTGCGCTCGGCCACCAGGGCCACGCGCTTGACGGCCTCGACGAACGGCGCGGTCTCGATCACGGCGACGGAGTTGAACTCGGTCGGGAACAGCGTCCGGTACTTGGGCAGGTCGCCCTCCAGCAGCCGGGTGGTGGTGCGGCGGCCGGCGCCCTCGAAACCGATCAGACCTTCGCCCGCTCCGGAGCCGGACAGCGCCAGGGTCACGGTGTCACCGCTGGTCAGAGAGTTGGCGATCTCCTGGAGCGTCTTGGCGGGCACCAGGGCCACGGCCGACGCGTCCGGGTTCTCCGGCTTCCACAGGAACTCGCGGACGGCGAAGCGGTAGCGGTCGGTGGAGGCCAGGGTGACGCGGTCGCCCTCGATCTCGATGCGGACGCCGGTCAGCACGGGCAGCGTGTCGTCGCGGCCGGCGGCGGTGGCCACCTGCTTGGCGGCGGAGGCGAAGACCTCGCCGGGCACGGTGCCGGTGGCGGTCGGCATCTGCGGCAGCGCGGGGTATTCCTCCACAGGCAGGGTGTGGAGGGTGAAGCGGGAGGAGCCACAGACCACCGTCGCCCGTACACCGTCTGTGGAAATCTCCACCGGGCGGTTGGGCAGGGCGCGGCAGATGTCGGCGAGCAGCCGGCCGGAGACCAGGACGGTGCCGTCCTCCTCGACGTCCGCCTCGACGGAGACGCGGGCCGAGACCTCGTAGTCGAAGCCGGAGAGGCTCAGCGTGCCGTCCTCGGCCTTGAGCAGCAGGCCCGCGAGAACGGGCACCGGCGGCCGGGCCGGGAGGCTACGGGCAGCCCAGGCCACCGCCTCCGCGAGTACGTCGCGCTCCACCCGGATCTTCACCGGAACCGCCTCCTGCTGTTGCTCGCTCGTCTGCCGGCCTTCGTCGTCGGCTCGTCGATGCCTCGACCGATGCCGGGGACCAGTCTGACGTACGGCGCCGACAGTCGGTGCGGCTGGCGGTCAAGTCGGGAGCGAGGCGCCGGGGCGGCCGATCGACGAGTTGTGCACAGGCCCTGCTTGAAAACCGAAACCGGGCTCACTCTCTATGGGGGTAGTAGTAGGGCCTGTGGAAACGGTGGATAACCCCGTTCTCGCAGGTCAACCCCGGTTTTTTATCCACCGACCCTGTGGGTGACACCGGTGGACAACACGGTGTCCCTGTGGAGAACGAAAAGTTCTGCACAGGCTGTCCCCAGGGGAGCCCGATTACTCCACAGGTGTGTCCCCAGCTTTCCCCCAGTACTCCACAACCCAAACGTCTACATCCGTGTGACCGCTTTCACTCCGGACGGTGAGAGGGGGTGGCGCATTGCCGAACAGTGGACAACGGTGTGGAGAAGTCCTCGGATCCTGTGCACAGGATGCGGGAACCTGTGGGGTAGCGGTGGACAACGGCGTGGACAGAGGTGTGGACGAAAAAGTTGTCCACAGCCTGTGGACGACGTTTGTGCACACATCCACAGGCCATTGACCTGCCCTGATGGTGCCTCAACCGGCAGGCCTGTGGACAGATTGTGGGCAACGGATCCCGTCCCCAGGCTGTGGAGGAAAGAAAGTCCGGGAATCTGTGGAGAAGTTGCTCCTCAGGGGGCGTATTCGAACAGGTCAGGGGCGCGCGCACGAAGAAGGGCGCCCCCGTAGTGACCCGGGAGCGCCCTCTCGACGCGTGTGCAGGTGCCCTGGCGCGGCCTCAGATGAGGTCGTCAGGGGGCGGATTGGCCGCTTGGGAGCCGCCGGCCGACGGTGTGCTCAGCCGTTCTTGATGCGGTTGGTGAGCTCCGTGACCTGGTTGTAGATGGAGCGCCGTTCGGCCATGAGGGCCCGGATCTTGCGGTCGGCGTGCATCACGGTGGTGTGGTCGCGGCCGCCGAACTGCGCCCCGATCTTGGGCAGGGACAGGTCGGTGAGCTCCCGGCAGAGGTACATGGCGATCTGCCGGGCGGTGACCAGGACCCGGCTGCGCGAGGAGCCGCACAGGTCGTCCACGGTCAGGCCGAAGTAGTCGGCGGTGGCCGCCATGATGTCCGTGGCGGTGATCTCGGGCGCGCTGTCCTCGCCGCCGGGGATCAGGTTCTTCAGGACGTCCTCGGTGAGGCCCAGGTCGACCGGCTGCCGGTTGAGGCTCGCGAAGGCCGTGACCCGGATCAGCGCCCCCTCCAGCTCGCGGATGTTGCGCGAGATGCGGGAGGCGATGAACTCCAGTACCTCCGGAGGGGCGTTGAGCTGCTCCTGGACGGCCTTCTTGCGCAGGATCGCGATACGGGTCTCCAGCTCGGGCGGCTGGACGTCGGTGATCAGGCCCCACTCGAAGCGGTTGCGGAGCCGGTCCTCCAGGGTGACGAGCTGCTTGGGCGGCCGGTCGGAGGACAGGACGATCTGCTTGTTGGCGTTGTGGAGCGTGTTGAAGGTGTGGAAGAACTCCTCCTGCGTCGACTCCTTGCTCGCGAGGAACTGGATGTCGTCGACGAGCAGGATGTCCATCTCGCGGTACCGCTTGCGGAAGGCGTCGCCCTTGCCGTCGCGGATCGAGTTGATGAACTCGTTGGTGAACTCCTCCGAACTCACGTACCGCACGCGGGTGCCCGGGTACAGGCTGCGCGCGTAGTGCCCGATGGCGTGCAGCAGGTGCGTCTTGCCCAGGCCCGACTCCCCATAGATGAAGAGGGGGTTGTAGGCCTTCGCGGGCGCTTCGGCGACGGCCACCGCGGCGGCGTGCGCGAAGCGGTTGGAGGCGCCGATGACGAAGGTGTCGAAGAGGTACTTGGGGTTCAGCCGGGCGGTGGGCTCCAGCGGGCCCGAGGAGGAGCCGCCCGAGGGGGCCGGCGCCGCGGTGGGCCGGCCGGGGGCCTGGCGGGAGGCCGGCTGCTCGTACTGCTGCTGGTCGTACTTTTGCTGCTCGTATTTCTGCTGCTCGTACTGATGTGACTGGTGTTGCTGCTGGGACTCGTACGGGGACTGCTCGTACTGCTGCTGCTCGTAGGAGCCCTGGTCGTAGTTCGACGGCTCGGACTGCTGGAGGTAGCCCGGCTGCGGGGAGGCGTACGGGTCGCGCTCGGGGAAGCCGCCGAGGCGCGGCTGCTGCCAGCCGTAGTCGTCCTGCTGGCCGCCGCGGGGCCAGGCGCCGGGCTCGGGGCGCGGCTGCTGGTAGTCCGGGTAGGCGGGGCGGGCGGTGGGGAGCTGGTCGTCGGAGGAGCCGGCGCCGGAGCGCTGGCCGCCGTACGAGTCGTACCCGCCGGCCTGGCCGGTCTGCGGGGAGGAGGGCGCGGGTTCGCCGGCGGAGTCGTCCACGGTGATGGCGATCCGGATGGGGCGTCCGCATTCCCGGCTGAGGGCGTCGCTGATGAGGGGGGCGAGGCGGCCTTCGAGGACGCGCTTCCCCCATTCATTGGGGACGGCGAGCAAGGCGGTGTCGGCGACGAGGGCCAGGGGCTGGCACCGCTCGACCCACTGCTTGTCCTTGGGCTCGATGCCCGGCTGTCCTTCCCCGAGGAGCTTTTCGAGCACCCTTGGCCACACTGCGGCAAGATCGGCAGGTACGTCAGCCACAGAGCACGCTCTCTCACAGGGGGTCCCACGAATGTGTGGTTCTTTGGGACGGTCGGGACAAAAAATCCGGGGTCAGGCAACGGTAGTCAGGCCAGCGGGTACGGTTCAAGTCGTTGTCCACAGCCTGTGCACAGTGTGGGGCCTCGTCGGCTCGGTTTGACCGGATGGCGTAGCCGCGCGTACCGTAACGAGGTCGAGTTGTCGATGGCTGCTGCCGCCTGCCTACCGATGGGCGAAGGTCACTGTTAGTGATCCGTTAGCGGTGCCACTCGGGCGAACACGCGAGTTTCCTCGTGGGCGCACGGTGACAGCCAGGCGATGTCCCGCCACAACGATTCATTCTCTGGAGCCCCCGAGTGAGCAAGCGCACCTTCCAGCCGAACAACCGCCGTCGTGCCAAGACCCACGGCTTCCGCCTGCGGATGCGTACCCGTGCCGGTCGCGCGATCCTCGCGAACCGTCGTGGCAAGGGCCGCGCCGCCCTTTCCGCGTAACCACACGCAGGTCGTGACGTCGTGCTGTCTCCCGAGAATCGGCTGAGGCGGCGCGAGGACTTCGCGAGCGCGGTACGTCGAGGGCGTCGGGCCGGTCGCCCGCTCCTCGTCGTCCATCTACGTACAAGCGGTGCAACGGACCCGCACGAGTCGGGGGAGATCGATCCCTCGTCGCGTGCGGGTTTCGTCGTCAGCAAGGCTGTCGGCAATGCCGTCATACGTAACCGGGTGAAGCGCCGTCTGCGCCATCTGGTCCGGGAGCGGCTGTCCCAGCTGCCCGCCGGTAGCCTGGTGGTGGTACGTGCGTTGCCCGGAGCGGGTGATGCCGGCCCTGACGAACTCGCCCGGGACCTGGATGCCGCTCTGGCGCGGCTTCTGGGAGGCGTGGCTCGATGAAGTACCCGCTGCTCGCTTTGATCAAGCTGTACCAGTGGACGATCAGTCCGCTGCTCGGCCCGGTGTGCCGGTACTACCCGTCGTGTTCGCACTACGGGTACACCGCCATCGACCGGCATGGTGCGGTGAAGGGGACGGCCCTGACCGCCTGGCGGATCCTGCGGTGCAATCCGTGGTCCCCGGGTGGTGTGGACCATGTCCCACCTCGTAAACGCCCGCGTTGGCACGAGCAGCTGCGCAGTGCGTTGCGTAGATCTCGCAATGCTCAAGGAGCCTGATTAGTGGACACGATCGCCAGTATTTTCAGCTTTATCACCACACCCGTTTCGTGGATCATCGTCCAGTTCCACAAGCTGTACGGCGCGATCTTCGGTGCGGACAGTGGGTGGGCCTGGGGCCTGTCCATCGTGTCCCTGGTGATCTTGATCCGTATCTGTCTGATCCCGCTCTTCGTGAAGCAGATCAAGGCGACGCGGGGCATGCAGGCGCTCCAGCCGAAGATGAAGGCGATCCAGGAGCGCTACAAGAACGACAAGCAGCGTCAGTCCGAAGAGATGATGAAGCTGTACAAGGAGACGGGTACCAACCCGCTCGCCTCGTGCCTTCCCATCCTGGCGCAGTCCCCGTTCTTCTTCGCGCTCTACCACGTGCTCGCGAGCATCGCCAACGGCGACAAGATCGGCTACATCGACGGTCCGCTCCTGGACAGCGCGCGTGAGGCCCACATCTTCGGTGCCCCGCTGGCCGCCAAGTTCATGGACGGCTCAGACAAGGTCGCCGCTCTGGGCGCTTCGATCACCGACGTGCGGATCGTCACCGCCGTCATGATCGTCCTGATGTCGCTGTCGCAGTTCTACACCCAGCGTCAGCTGATGCAGAAGAACGTGGACCTGTCGGTCAAGACGCCGTTCATGCAGCAGCAGAAGATGCTGATGTACATCTTCCCGCTGATCTTCGCGGGCATGGGCATCAACTTCCCCGTCGGTGTTCTCGTCTACTGGCTGACCACCAACGTGTGGACCATGGGCCAGCAGATGTACGTGATCAACCAGAACCCGACGCCGGGCAGCAAGGCGCAGGACCAGTACCTCACCCGCCTGCTGAAGCACATCAGCTCGCACGGCGACGTGAAGGGCCGGAGCAAGAAGAAGACCGTCGCGGCGATCGTGGCCAAGGGCCCGGACCGCAACGACAACGAGCGCAAGTTCATCACGGCGCTGACGAAGCAGGGCCTCGCCGCCCAGCCGGACGGTTCCGTGACCAAGAGTTCCGAGGCCACGGCCGACTCGGATGCGGCGAGCGGCGGTGGCGCCGTGAAGCGGCAGCAGCCGAAGCGGCAGTCGAAGTCGCAGCGCCAGACGCCCAGCAAGCCCTCTCCCAAGAAGTAAGAAGGAGTCCCTCCCGTGACGGAAGGCACCACCACCGCCGCCGCTGAGAGTGGCGACACCCTGACCCGCCTGGAGCAGGAGGGTGAGATCGCGGCCGACTACCTCGAGGGTCTGCTGGACATCGCCGACCTGGACGGCGACATCGACATGGACGTCGAGGCCGACCGGGCCGCGGTGTCGATCGTCAGTGACTCCGCCAGTCGTGACCTGAACAAGCTCGTGGGCCGTGACGGTGAGGTCCTGGAGGCTCTGCAGGAGCTGACGCGCCTCGCCGTGCACCGGGAGACCGGGGACCGCAGCCGCCTGATGCTGGACATCGCCGGGTTCCGCGCGAAGAAGCGCGAGGAGCTGGCGGTGCTGGGCGCCAAGGCGGCGGCGGACGTGAAGGCGTCCGGGGAGCCGCTGAAGCTGGCTCCGATGACGCCGTTCGAGCGGAAGGTCGTCCACGACGCCGTGGCGGCCGCCGGCCTGCGCAGCGAGTCGGAGGGCGAGGAGCCGCAGCGCTTCGTCGTTGTGCTCCCGGCCTGATCGGTAGGGAAAAGTGTTCGGCCCCGTCTGTGTCGCAGGCGGGGCCGATGTTTGTCAGCCTGGCATGTGAACGACGCGGCATGACGCGGCATCGTGAAGACGTGGTTTTTCAGAACCATGCGGTACGGAAGGACGGTCCCCGTGACGGAGGCAGCTGAGCTTCCCCCGGCGCCTGAAGAGGCGCGCGCGGTGTTCGGTGAGTTTTTCCCGGAAGCTGTGCGGTATGCGGAGCTGCTGGCGGACGCGGGTGTCAAGCGGGGCCTGATCGGGCCGCGTGAGGTCCCGCGGCTGTGGGAGCGGCACCTGCTGAACTGCGCTGTGCTGTCGGAGGTGGTGCCCCAGGGCGTCACCGTGTGCGATGTGGGTTCGGGTGCGGGTCTGCCCGGTATCCCGTTGGCGTTGGTGCGCCGTGATCTCAAGATCACGCTGCTTGAGCCGCTGCTACGGCGGACGACCTTCCTTCAGGAGGCCGTGGAGCTGCTGGGCCTGGACCACGTGACGGTGATGCGTGGGCGGGCCGAGGAGGTCCTGGGCAAGTTGCAGCCGGTGCATGTGGTGACCGCGCGTGCGGTGGCTCCGCTGGACCGGCTGGCCGGCTGGGGCGTTCCCCTGCTGCGTCCCTACGGGGAGATGCTGGCGCTGAAGGGCGACACGGCCGACGAGGAGCTGGTGTCGGCGAAGACGGCGCTGGCCAAGCTGGGTGTGGTGAAGACCTCTGTGCTGCACGTGGGCGAGGGTCTGGTGGATCCGCTGTCGACGGTGGTGCGGGTCGAGGTCGGGGAGAGCCCCGGTGGGGTGAGGTTCGCGGCCAAGCGGGCTAAGGCGGCCCGGGTGGGGCGTACGCGTCGGCGCCGCTGACTCCCCTGATCTGGGGGTCCAGGCGGAGATTTCGTCCGTGTTGGGCTCTATAGGTATGGATTTCGGAGTGTCGTAGCGGGCTGAAGACTCCGTCCGGGCATCGTGTTTCACGTGAAACGTCGCTCTCTGCTGCACGGAATCATCAGCCGCGGTCGTGCGGCTGCCTCCCCCCGCCCCCGCAAGGACGGAAGGGGGACGGAGTTGTCCACAATGGTGGATTCATCCACAGGAGTACGGGCCCCGCTGGTTCGCGACCCGGGTGGCATGGCAGGCTCTGCTCATCGCGAGCCTGATGTCGAGGAGAGTGACACCGTGCGGTCCGACGCCAACCTCGCGGGGCCGATGGCCGATCCGGTCCCCGGTCCCCGCTCTGAATCGGCGGGCGGCGATGTTTCACGTGAAACATCGCCTCCGCCCCTTGTAGACAACGACACCCCCATCGGCCGAGCCGCCCAGCTGGCCGTGGAGGCGCTGGGGCGTGCCGGTGAGGGCCTGCCCCGGCCGGAGCAGACCCGGATCATCGTGGTGGCCAACCAGAAGGGCGGCGTGGGCAAGACCACGACGACCGTGAATCTGGCGGCCTCGCTGGCCCTGCACGGAGCGCGCGTCCTGGTGGTCGACCTCGACCCGCAGGGCAACGCGTCCACGGCGTTGGGCATCGACCACCACGCGGACGTGCCGTCGATCTATGACGTGCTCGTCGACAGCCGGCCCCTGATGGAGGTCGTCCAGCCGGTGGTGGACGTGGAGGGGCTCTTCTGCGCTCCGGCCACGATCGATCTGGCAGGTGCGGAGATCGAGCTGGTGTCGCTCGTGGCGCGGGAGAGCCGCCTGCAGCGGGCGATCCAGGCGTACGAGCAGCCTCTGGACTACATCCTGATCGACTGCCCGCCGTCGCTGGGACTGCTGACGGTGAACGCGCTGGTGGCCGGCGCGGAGGTGCTGATCCCGATCCAGTGCGAGTACTACGCGCTGGAGGGGCTGGGTCAGCTGCTGCGCAATGTCGATCTGGTGCGGGCCCACCTCAATCCGACGCTCCACGTGTCGACCATCCTGCTGACGATGTACGACGGCAGGACCCGGCTGGCCTCGCAGGTGGCGGAGGAGGTGCGCACCCACTTCGGCAAGGAGGTGCTGCGCACGAGCATCCCGCGGTCGGTGCGCATTTCCGAGGCGCCGAGCTACGGGCAGACGGTGCTGACCTACGACCCGGGTTCCAGTGGTTCCCTCTCCTATCTGGAGGCGGCGCGGGAGATCGCGTTCCGTGGGGTCGGTATGCAGTACGACGCCCAGCAGGCCCATCTGGGCGCGGGCATGAACAGCACGCAGAGTGTGGCGGAGGGGATCCAGTGAGTGAGCGACGTAGAGGTCTGGGACGGGGGCTCGGTGCGCTGATCCCCGCGGCTCCGCAGGAGAAGACTCCGCCGGTGATCGGTACCGGGTCGGCGTCTCCGTCGGCGGTGCCCGTCATGACGTCGGAGCGGGGGATCGCGGCGGCCAAGCTCGCCGCGTTGGCGCAGGCGGATGTTTCACGTGAAACATCGCTCGCGGTGGTCCCGGTGAGTGAGCCGGAGCCGGTGGACGAGGTCAATACGGTGGCGGGGGCGACGTTCGCGGAGCTTCCGATGGACGCGATCACGCCGAACCCGCGGCAGCCGCGCGAGGTGTTCGACGAGGACGCTCTGGCCGAGCTGGTGACCTCCATCCAGGAGGTGGGTCTGCTCCAGCCGGTGGTGGTGCGGCAGTCGGCTCCCGGTCGCTACGAGCTGATCATGGGTGAGCGGCGGTGGCGTGCGTGCCGCGAGGCCGGGCTGGAGGCCATTCCGGCGATCATCCGGGCGACGGACGACGAGAAGCTGCTGCTGGACGCGCTGCTGGAGAATCTGCACCGGGCTCAGCTGAATCCGCTGGAGGAGGCTGCGGCGTACGACCAGCTGCTGCGGGACTTCAGTTGCACGCATGACCAGCTCGCGGACCGGATCGGGCGTTCGCGTCCGCAGGTGTCGAACACGCTGCGGCTCTTGAAGCTGTCGCCGCCGGTGCAGCGGCGGGTGGCCGCGGGTGTGCTGTCGGCGGGGCACGCGCGGGCGCTGCTCTCGGTGGAGGACTCCGAGGAGCAGGACCGGCTGGCGCACCGGATCGTGGCCGAGGGATTGTCGGTGCGTGCGGTCGAGGAAATCGTGACGCTGATGGCGTCGGAGCCTTCGAGCACGGTGAAGCCGAAGGGTCCGCGGGCGGGTGCCCGGGTGGCTCCGGCGCTCAGTGAGCTGGCGACGCGGCTGTCGGACCGGTTCGAGACGCGGGTGAAGGTGGATCTGGGCCAGAAGAAGGGCAAGATCACCGTCGAGTTCGCGTCGATGGAGGATCTGGAGCGGATTCTGGGGACGCTGGCGCCGGGCGAGGGCCGGGTGCTGGAGCAGGGTCTTGCCGGGGAGTGATCCCGGGCCGCCGAGGGGCGGATCGTATCGGTGCGAACCGGTGCGGTCCGCCCCTTCGCTTTGCTGTCGAAGAACGAGGGGCCAGTGGATACGATGCGGTCATGGGTCGTCGGCTGGTACCGCTCACGCTGGACAACCTCCAGGACTTGCCGCGCCGTTGCCGGTCCTGTGTGTTCTGGGAGCTGGATCCGGTGAGTGGCGAGGCCGCTGTGAAGGCGGGTACGCCGGCGCTGGAGAAGGAGGCGTGGATCTCCGCTGTCCTGCTGGAGTGGGGATCCTGTGGGCGCGTGGTCTATGTGGACGACGTTCCGGTGGGGTTCGTGCTGTACGCGCCGCCGGCTTACGTTCCGCGGGCCACCGCGTTTCCGACCAGTCCGGTCTCGCCGGATGCGGTGCAGCTGATCACCGCGTGGATCATGCCGGGGTATCAGGGGCAGGGTCTGGGGCGGGTCATGGTGCAGACGGTGGCGAAGGATCTGCTGCGGCGGGGCTTCCGGGCGATCGAGGCGTTCGGGGACGCGCGGTGGGACGGGCCGGCGTGTCTGCTGCCCGCGGATCATCTCCTGGCGGTGGGCTTCAAGACCGTACGGCCCCATCCGGCGCATCCGCGCCTGCGTTTGGAGCTGAGGTCGACGTTGTCCTGGAAAGAGGACGTGGAGCTGGCGTTGGACCGGCTTCTGGGGGCGGCGCGCAAGGAGCCGGCGTTGCGGCCGCTGTGAGCCACCGCGCGAAAAACGGGGCCGCCCCCAAGGGGCGGCCCCGTTTCACGTGAAACGTCGGTGCCGTCAGGCGGTCTTGACCTCGACGAAGTCGGAGAGGTCGCGCAGGATGGCGGCCTTCGGCTTCGCGCCGACGATCGTCTTGGCGACCTCGCCGCCCTTGTAGACGTTCAGCGTCGGGATGGACATGACGCCGTACTTGGCGGCCGTGGCCGGGTTCTCGTCGATGTTGAGCTTGACGATCTCGATCTGGTCGCCGTACTCGGCGGCGATGGCCTCCAGGGACGGCGCGATCTGGCGGCACGGTCCGCACCAGGCGGCCCAGAAGTCCACCAGGACGGGCTTGTCGCTCCTGAGGACCTCGGCGTCGAAGTCAGCGTCGGTCACGTTCTTGAGGGTGCCGGCCACAGCGGCCTCCTTCTTCATTCCTGCGGGGTGTGGGTGGGGCGGTGCGGGGGTCAGGCGGTCGCGTGGGCCTTCGCGGCGTCCGCGAGGGCGGCGAGGAAGCGCTCGGCGTCGAGGGCGGCCGAGCAGCCGGTGCCCGCGGCCGTGATGGCCTGACGGTAGGTGTGGTCCACGACGTCGCCGGCGCCGAACACGCCGGTGACGCTGGTCCGGGTGGAGGGGGCGTCGACCTTGAGGTAGCCCTCGTCGTCGAGGTCCAGCTGGTCCTTGAACAGTTCGGTGCGCGGGTCGTGGCCGACGGCGATGAACAGGCCGGTCACGGGCAGCTCGGAGGTCTCACCGGTCTTGGTGTTGCGCAGGGTGAGGCCGGAGAGCTTCTGCTCGCCGTGGATCTCGGCGACCTCGCTGTCCCAGGCGAACGTGATCTTCGGGTCGGCGAAGGCGCGGTCCTGCATGGCCTTCGAGGCGCGCAGGCTGTCGCGGCGGTGGACGATCGTGACGGACTTGGCGAACCGGGAGAGGAAGGTGGCTTCCTCGATCGCGGTGTCGCCGCCGCCGACGACGGCGATGTCGTGGTCCTTGAAGAAGAACCCGTCGCAGGTGGCGCACCAGGAGACGCCGCGGCCGGAGAGGGCGTCCTCGTTGGGCAGGCCGAGCTTGCGGTGCTGGGAGCCGGTGGTGACGATGACGGCCTTGGCGCGGTGCACGGTGCCGGCGGTGTCGGTGACGGTCTTGATGTCACCGGTCAGGTCCACGGACACGACGTCGTCCGGGACCAGCTCGGCGCCGAAGCGCTCGGCCTGGCCGCGCATGTTGTCCATGAGGTCCGGGCCCATGATGCCGTCCTGGAATCCGGGGAAGTTCTCCACCTCGGTGGTGTTCATCAGGGCGCCACCCGCGGTGACGGCGCCTTCGAAGACCAGAGGCTTGAGCGAAGCGCGTGCCGTGTACAGGGCGGCCGTGTAACCGGCCGGCCCGGAGCCGATGATGATCACGTTTCGAACGTCGCTCACGGGTGTCTTCCTCGTTTCTGCGGACTGCGTGCTGCCTACCGGGGGCCGGTGCGGACTCTCACCCCACCCAACGGATCCTACGGCGCCTGCATTCCCCAACCGTCCCGTGCCGACCGGAACGGGTCAGCGGCGGGGATAGGTGCTCTTCAGGAGGACCTTCCCGGGCGTGGTGGAGGAGGTGCTCTCGCAGCCGGTGTCGACGAGGTAGGCGTCCACGCGCGCGGAGTCGTCCGGGTGCGGCAGGACGAGGAGGTAGACGGCGGTGCCCTGGTAGCTGCCGCGTTCGGAGGCGAGGGGGGCGTCGGGGCGTGCGGTGGCCTCTTGGACGCACGGGGGGACGGACGGGACCGCTCGCTGGTCGCCGGGGGTGGTGTTCTCCATCCCGTAGGTGTTGTTCTGCTCTCCCGGGACGGACTTGGGGGCCGGGGTCTGGGCGAGGAGCTGCCGGACGTCGTCCTGGAGGCCTTGGGCGGTGTAGCCGCCGCTGGTGGCGGTGGTGCCGGGGGACCGGGTGGTGGAGTCGGAGGCCTTGGTGCTGGCGGTGGTGTCGCGGGCGGGGTTGCCGGAGAGGTCGCCGAACAGGAAGAGGCCGAGGGCGCAGGCGGCGGCTCCGGCCAGACCGGTCAGGACGGCGATCCGGCGGCGCGCGCGACGCCGACCGGGACCGGTGGGGCCGGCCGGGCGGCCCGCGGGCGATGTTTCACGTGAAACATCGCGGCTTGTCGTACGGGGCCGGGGGGCGGCGGGGGCCTGGTCGCGGGGCTGGGTGGCGTCGAGGAGTGCCTCGGCGGCGAGGGCGGCGTCAATGCGGCCTGCGATGTCGGCGGGCATCCGGGCGGGTCCCGGAAGGGTGCCGAGGAGCCCGCGGATCTCCTCCAGGGAGTCGCGGACGTCGGCGCACAGGGCGCACGCGTCGAGGTGCCGGCGGACTTCGGCCGTGCGGGAGGGGGAGAGCAGTCCTTCGGTGAGGTCGGAGATCTCCGAGACGTCGGGGTGCCGGATCGTGTCCGGCGTGCCGGTCGTGCTGGTCGAGCGGGTCACGGTCGTCCACCTCCGCCCTTCACAGCGTCTGGGTCTGGATGCCTGGGTTCTGCCGCTGATGGGACGGCTGTCCCCGGCGTCCGGTTCCTTCCCCGCCCGGTGGCGGTGTTATCCCCGGCATTCGTGCGCAGATGAGTGAGGAGTGGGACGAGTTTCGCCCGGCCGCGGGCGCACCGGCTCTTCACGGTGCCGGTGGGGACGTCGAGGAGGAGGGCGGCCTCGGCGACGGGGTATCCCTGCATGTCGACGAGGACGAGTGCGGCCCGTTGCTCGGCCGGCAGGGTGCCGAGGGCGGCCAGGAGCTGGCGGTGGAGGTCCTGGCGCTCCGCGGGTGCCTCGGCGGACTCGTGGGGCTCCAGGAGGCGCTCCAGGCGCTCCGTGTCGTCGAGGGGAGTGGTCCTGCGGGAGACGGCCTTGCGGGCGCGGTCGAGGCACGCGTTGACGGTGATGCGGTGCAGCCAGGTGGTGACGGCGGAGTCCCCGCGGAACGTGTGGGCGGCGCGGTAGGCCGACACGAGGGCGTCCTGCACGGCGTCGGCGGCTTCCTCCCGGTCACCGAGCGTCCGCAGCGCCACGGCCCACAGCCGGTCCCGGTGCCGCCGCACGAGCTCCCCGAAGGCGTCGGGGTCTCCTGCGACGTGCAGCGCCAGGAGTTCCTGGTCGCTGCCGCCGCCGGGCGTCGTGTCATCCAACGGTGGGCCCCTCCCGGTAGTGCGGTCAGCCCGAGAACTTCACGTCCGTGATGCCCTGCTTGTAGCCGGCGCTGCTGAAGTTGTCCTGTGGGGCTGAAGGCATGGCGGTGATCCACAGGAGCACGTACCGCGTCTTGACCGGCTTCTCGGCGGTCAGGTGGAGTGCGGTCTCGGAGGTGGTCACGCCGGCGATCTTCGTCATGGTGCTGACGGAGCCCTTGGGCGACTTGGAGTCGGTGGCGTACAGCGTGAGGGTGGTGTGGTCGCCACCGTACTTCAGCCCTATCGACGCCGCGCTGACCTCCTGCTCGGAACCGAGGTCGTAGACGATGCCGAGGCCGTCCTTGATCTTCACTTCGGGTCCGTCGAGGTAGCTCCTGGTGCGCCAGTAGCTGCTGAGGTCTCCGTCGTAGGTGTTCGAGACGTTGCCGGCGTCCTGTGGGTTGCCGTCGGGGAAGTACTCCTGGGCTCCCTTGACCTCCAGAGGAGTGGGGCCCTTGTCCTCCTCGTGGTCGGTGGTGCCCGTTTTGGTGTTGCTGGTCCCGTTGTTGCCCTTCTGGTTGCCGCGGTCCAGGAGGGTGTCGGCCAGTTGCCAGCTGCCCAGGCCGAGCGCGGCGATGAGGAGGGCGGCGACGCCCCACTTGAGGGCCCGGCCGGTGCGGCTCTGCAGGGGTGGCGGCGGCGGGGCGACGGACAGGTTCTGGACGGTGCTCACGCCGGGCGCCGTGGGACGGCCGTAGCTGCCCTGCTGGTAGGTGGTGTGCTGGTACTCCGGCGGGGCCGTGAAGGCGGGCTCCGGGGGCCGGATGCGCGGCATCGCGGCCACGGCCTTGGCCAGCTCCTCGGGGGTGGTGCAGGCGGGCTCCTGGCGGGAGGCGGTGGCCCCGTCGTTGGCCAGGGCGCGCATGGCCAGTTCGCCCAGGCCCCGGTGGACTCCGGCGCGGACCTGGTCGGGTGCGATCAGGCCCACGCCCTTGGGCAGGCCGGTGAGGCCGTACGCGTCGTTCTCGTAGGGCCAGCGCTGGGTGAGGGCGGCGTACAGCAGGGCGCCGATCGCCTCGGTGTCGGCGCGCTGCGGGGTGTCGCTGGTGATGCCGCGCAGGGCGGCGTTCACGGCGAGGCCGCGGATGCGGTACTGGCCCGTGGAGGTGCGCAGTATCGCGCTGGGCGTCAGCCGCAGATGGGCGAGGCCCTCGCGGTGCGCGGCGGCCATCGCCTGGGAGACCTGGCTGACGAGCTGGTAGGCCTCGTGGGGCTCCAGGGGGCCCGCCGCGAGGAGCGCGGTGAGTTCGGTGGCATCGGGCAGCCACTCGTGGACGACGTAGACGAGGTCGTTCTCCTCGACGGCGTCCAGGACTTGGACGAACCGGGGGTCGCCGAGGAGGGCGGAGGAGCGGGCGGCGGCCAGGACGGAGCGTGCTCGCGGGTGGTCGGCGGGCATCAGGTGGACGCCGACGGCGCGGCGCAGCTTCTCGTCCATCGCGCGCCAGCTGCTGAATCCGTCCACACGGGTGACGCACTCTTCCAGCCGGTAGCGTCTGGCGAGCTTGTGGCCGCTGTGGAGTTCGGGTGCGGCCGCCGGGGCCGCGGGGGTACGTTCGCCGTCCTTGTCGGGCATGGGTCCGTCCGCGGCTCGTCCGTTCTGGGTGTCCACCCCGTCGGACGTGGCCTGTGCCGCCTGTGCGGCCAGCGGCTCGTCGCCACTGTTGTCGGCCACGTCGACGGCAGCCGTGCTACGTTCCGCCACCGTCGTTCCTGCCTCCCCATCCGTTGCGCGCTGTAGGCCAGCCTGCGAAGCCATGCCAATTGTGCCCACAGTCCGACGCTATGCACGACACACGAAAGGGGGCGACGGTTGTGCGCATCAGCGCCCCAAACGCCCGCGGACCATTCCGACCATCGCGTTGAGCTCTTCGATCCGCATGCGCTTGGCGGCGATGAGGAACACGGCCGCCAGGGCCAGGCCGCCGGCGACGAGGGCCGCGGCGGAGCCGCCGACTCCGCTGCCCAGCGCCTGGGTGACCCCGTAGGCGGCGGCGCCCGCCGCGGCGGCGGCGGGGACGCAGGCGCCCGTGAGGCGGGCGTAGGTGCGCATCACGTGGGCGCCGTCGAGGTCGCCGCCGAGGCGGGTCTTCAGGCGGCGCCAGGCGACGCCGACGCCGACGGTGTAGCCGAGTCCGTACGCGGCGGCCATGCCGACGACCGCCCACCGGGCGGGGAGGACGAAGAAGGAGGCGGCGGAGCCCGCTGCGTTGACGGCGGCGACGATGACGGTGTTGTAGAAGGGCGTCCGGGTGTCCTCGTAGGCGTAGAAGCCGCGCAGGACGACGTACTGGACGGAGTAGGGGATCAGTCCGAGGCCGAAGGCCATCAGGACGTAGCCGATGTTCTGGGCGCCCGCGCCGGATCCGGCGTAGAGCAGGGTGGCCATGGGGACGCCGAGGGCCAGGAACGCGAAGGCGCAGGGCACGATCGCGACGGCGGAGGTGCGCAGTCCGTAGGAGATGTCGTCGCGGACGGCGGCGGCGTCCCCGTCGTGGGCGGAGCGGGAGATGCGGGGCAGTACGGCCGTCATGACGGAAACGGTGATGATGGCCTGCGGCATCTGCCAGAGCAGCAGCGCGTAGTTGTAGGCGGTGATGCCGGTTCCGGAGTGGCCCTGCTTCTCGGCGACGGAGCCGGCCCAGGTGGCGAGCTGGGTGACGACGACGAGGCCGATCTGGTTGGCCAGGACGAAGAAGAACGTCCACTTGGCCAGGCGCGCGGCCTTGCCGAGGCCGTGGCCCTTCCAGTCGAAGCGCAGGCGCGGGGCGAAGCCCGCGTCGCGCAGGTACGGCAGCATCGCCAGGGCCTGGACGGTGAGGCCGAGCAGGGTGCCCAGGCCCAGCAGGCGCACGCCGTCGGAGGTGACGGTGGCGGCGCTGACGCCGGAGGTGGTGAAGCCGCCGAAGGCCCAGATGAAGGCGCCGAAGGTGGCGATGACGACGATGTTGTTGAGGACGGGGGTCCACATCATCGCGCCGAAGCGGCCGCGGGCGTTGAGGATCTGACCGAGGACCACGTGCACGCCCATGAAGAACATGGTGGGCAGGCAGTAGCGGGCGAAGGCGACCGCTACGTCCATCTGCTGCGGGTCGGAGGCGATCTTCGGCGACATCATCGTGATGAACACCGGTGCGGCCAGGACGCAGATGGTGGTGATGGCGGCCAGCAGGACCACGACGAGGGTCAGCAGACGGTTGGCGTACGCCTCTCCCCCGTCGTCGTCGTTCTTCATGGCCCGCACCAGCTGCGGGATGAAGACGGCGTTCAGCGCGCCGCCGCCGACCAGCACGTAGATCATCGTGGGCAGGGTGTTGGCGATCTGGTACGTGTCGTTGAACGTGCCCACGCCGATCGCGCCGGCGATGACCAGGGTCCGCAGGAAGCCGGTGATGCGGGAGACGATCGTGCCGGCGGCCATGAGCGCGCTGGACTTGAGGAGGCTGGAGGCACGTCCGGCGGGCTTGCTGGGGGCCGGGGCGGCGACGGGGGCGTCCTCGGCGGGGGTGCGGGGCGCCGCCTCCTGGTCGCGGTAGAGGTGCGCGAAGGCGTCGGGTTCGGGCTGCTCGTCCGAGGCCTTGGAGACGAGGGAGTCCACGCCCACGAACTGCGTGGTCGTGGCATGGTCGCCGTACGGCAGGTGGCGGGAGGGGCCGTCCGGCTCGGGCGGCGGGGTCTGGGCCCAGACGCGCGGGTCGGGGGAGTACGAGGGAGCGGCCGGCGCCCCGTAGAGCGGGCCGGGCTCCTGGTAGGTGCCGGGCGGCGGCGGGGGGTGGGAGGCCCGGTCGTAGAGGACCTCGGCGACGGGGTCCTGGGCGGACAGGTCCTGGGACCGGTACGGGTCGTAGTCGTAGGCGCCCTGGACGTAGGGGTCGTGGTCAGGCGCGGGCGTGGGCGCGGGAACCTGCCCCGGCACCGGAGTGCCCGGAGCAGTGCCCTGGGAGGGCGCGGGCCCACCAGTGCCCTGCGCGCGGTCACCGTCGTACGGCGCGTTCATCGAAACCCCACCTCATCGTCCCCAGGCCGACCGGCCACGGCATCGCTCAACGGTCCACTGTCTCACTCGTGCCGGACCCCTCGGTGCTTTGCGGTCCGGTGTCCGGGGACTCGTCACTCGCCTGCGTGCTCTCCTCGGCGGCCGCGCGTGCTGCGACGCGCTTGCGGCTGGCGTACATCTTGATGCCTGCCAGGACCAGGAGGAGCACACCGCCGGCGATCACGAGCATGACGGTGGGGGTGATCTCGGTGGCCTCGACGGTGAACCTGCGTTCCTTGCCGTAGGGGACGCCGTCCTTGGTGTAGAGCTGCGCGGTGACCTCGACGGGCCCGCTCGCCGTGGCGTTGGCGGTGAACTTGATCGTCTGGGTGTGGTCGCCCTGGACGGTGACCTGCTGCTCGGCCTCGCCGCTGTTGCCGAACATCAGACGCGTCGGGTTGGCGGACTTCACGCGCAGGACGAGGTCGTGCACGTCCTGGACGAGGCTGTTCTGGACGCTGACCGGGATGGTGGCGCTGTGTCCGGACAAGGTGGCGTCCGACTTGGGGATGACCTTGACCTTCTCGGTGAGGCCGATCAGATAGGCCTGCACCTGGTCCCGGTAGAGCTGGGCCTCCTCCGGACGCCCGCGCCAGGAGGTGGACATCTCCCGGTTGGTGGTGTTGCCGAAGGGGATCTCCACGCGGTCGGGTGCGGCGAGGATCACCTTGAAGTGGTCGAGGGTGCTCTGCGTCGTGCGGATCTTCTCGAACGCCGACACCGGCAGCTCCTGCTTGCGCAGGGCCTCGGGGTACTGTCCGGCGCCCGGCACCTGGGTGGTGGCCCGCGGGTCCGGCTTGGCCGCGGCCACCGCTTCGAGGTCCCCGGTGTGGGTCCAGCGGCCCGCCTGGAGGCCGCGTACGGCCTGGGCCATCGTCTGCACCTGGCTGACGGTGGGCGTGCGCTGCGGGGCGACGACGAAGCTGCGCTGCTCGTCGGTCTTCTGCAGGTTGAGGGCGAGGCTGTGGGCGAGGAACCGCTGCACGGCGAGCGTGGCGTTCCCGGCGTTCAGCATGTCGCCCTCGAAGGCGGTGGACAGCTCGGCGTCCGCGACGACGGCGGTGGTCCCGGCGCCGATGGGCCGGGCCGCGGAGGGCGTGTAGCCGAGGGCTCCGCTCTCCACGAGGCTGTCGCTGCGGGTGAGGACGTTGTGGGCGCCGGCCGAGGTGGCGACGTTGACGATCGAGGGGTCGATGGCGCCGTCCACGGGCCAGGAGAAGTCGGTGGAGGCGGTGACGTGCAGGACGGTCTCCACGGCCTGCTTCGCCTTGTCGGTGGCGGGGCGCAGCTGGCCCAGGCTGCCGGAGACGTCCTTGCCGTGGTGGGCGAGGGAGGCGAGGTCCGGGTCGGCGTAGGGCAGGGCGACGACCTTCTTGCCCTGCACGGCGGCTTCCAGGGCGCTCAGCCACTGCTCGGCGACGGCCTTGTTCTTGCCCTGGACCGGCTTGCCGCCCGGGGTGCGGACCCGGTAGCCCTTGGTCATCGCGTCGACCGTGTAGAGCAGGTCGGGGTCGATGACCCAGGTGATCGGCAGGTCCTTGCCGAGGGTGACCATCTGTTCCAGGCGGCCGCCGGCCTTGAGTTCGTCGGCGAGGGAGTCGTCGAGGAAGACGGGGGTCTGGAGCTCGTCGGAGCCGGTCTCGGCCGTCACGCGGGTGGTGGAGATCAGCGGCCAGACGTAGGCGAGCTGGGAGCGCTTGGCGGCGGCCTCGGGCTGCCAGGGCAGGAAGGTCCGCTTGATGCCCAGCACCTGCTCGGAGGGGCGGCTCTCGCTCACCCCCGACAGGGAGACGCCGAGCTGGTAGACGCCGTCCTTGTCCAGCTCCAGCTTGTTCACCGGGACGGTGAGCGTGAACTCCTGGCGCACCTTCGACGGCAGCGAGGCGATCTTGACCGCGTGGGCCGGGTCGATCTCGCCCGGGTCGATGCCGGCCCGGAAACCGGTGCGGTCGGCCGCCTCGTCGATCGAGGACCGGTCCGCGAGGAGCGGCCCCACCCGCAGGCCCACGTGGGCATCGTTGATCGTTTCGGAGCCGTTGTTGACCACGGTGCCCTGGATGGTCAGCGTGTCGCTCTTGACCGGCGCCGCGGGGGCCAAGGAGGTCAGCTGGACGTCGACCGGCGAGGCCTGCGCCGCTTCGGCCTTCGGGGCGGGAGAGTAGACCAGGGCGGCCAGCACGGGTGTCCCGGCGAGCAGGACGATCGTGCGCCGCAGCCATCGGCGCCGGACAGGAGCGGGGGACGCCCCCTGGATGTCTGCCGCCTCGGCCACGCGCTAGCCCGTCCCTCGAAGTGTCAGTGGTCGTCTTTTGTGCGTCCACGCATGGTAACGAGGCCCGCTGTGTGCGAGTGCCGCGCCTTGCTCCACATGATCGGCTCAGCCCCGGAGCGGCCGTGGACCGGGGTCGCCCCAAAACGGTGAAGCCCAGGGCGGGCCGGGCACGTACCCTTTTCTGTTGTGCCGAACGCCAACGAAGACAACCCCAGTGCCCTGAGTCAGGTGCAGCGCCGCGCGGTCAGTGAACTGCTGCGGGTCGCCCCTGTCGCCGACGAGCTCGGCCGCCGATTCCAGGAGGCGGGCTTCCGCCTCGCCCTGGTCGGTGGGTCCGTCCGCGACGCGCTGCTCGGGCGTCTCGGCAACGATCTCGACTTCACCACGGACGCCCGTCCCGAGGACGTGCTGAAGATCGTCCGGCCGTGGGCCGACTCGGTGTGGGACGTCGGCATCGCCTTCGGCACCGTCGGGGCGCAGAAGAACGCCCGCGTCGGGGACGCCGTACGGAATTTCCAGATCGAGGTGACGACGTACCGCTCGGAGGCCTACGACCGCACCTCGCGCAAGCCCGAGGTCTCCTACGGGCACTCGATCGACGAGGACCTGGTCCGCCGCGACTTCACGGTCAACGCCATGGCCCTGGCCCTGCCGGAGCAGGAGTTCATCGACCCGCACGGCGGCCTGGAGGACCTCGCCGCCGGAGTGCTGCGCACGCCCGGAACCCCGGAGGACTCCTTCTCCGACGATCCGCTGCGCATGCTGCGGGCCGCGCGGTTCGCCGCGCAGCTGGACTTCGAGGTCGCCCCGGAGGTCGTGGCGGCCATGAAGGCGATGTCCGACCGCATCGAGATCGTCTCGGCGGAGCGGGTCCAGGGCGAGCTGAACAAGCTGATCCTGTCCGCCCACCCCCGCAAGGGCCTGGGCCTGCTCGTGGACTCCGGTCTGGCCGACCGGGTGCTGCCCGAGCTGCCCGCCCTCCGGCTGGAGAGCGATGAGCACCACCGGCACAAGGACGTCTACGACCACTCGCTGATCGTGCTGGAGCAGGCGATCGCCCTGGAGGAGGACGGTCCGGACCTGGTGCTGAGGCTCGCCGCCCTGCTGCACGACATCGGCAAGCCCCGTACCCGCCGCTTCGAGAGCGACGGCCGGGTCTCCTTCCACCACCACGAGGTGGTGGGCGCGAAGATGACCAAGAAGCGGCTGACCGCTCTGAAGTACTCCAACGACATGGTCAAGGACGTGTCCCGGCTGGTGGAGCTGCACCTGCGCTTCCACGGCTACGGGGACGGCGAGTGGACCGACTCCGCGGTGCGGCGCTACGTCCGCGACGCCGGTCCTCTGCTGGAGCGCCTGCACAAGCTGACCCGCTCCGACTGCACGACGCGCAACAAGCGCAAGGCCAACGCCCTGTCGCGCACGTACGACGGGCTGGAGGAGCGGATCGCCCAGTTGCAGGAGCAGGAGGAGCTGGACGCGATCCGGCCCGACCTGGACGGCAACGAGATCATGCAGGTGCTCGGCGTCGGCCCCGGTCCGGTGATCGGCAAGGCCTACGCCTACCTGCTGGAGCTGCGGCTGGAGAACGGCCCGATGGGCCGTGAGGCGGCCATCGCCGCGCTCAAGGAGTGGTGGGCCGCTCAGGCCTGAGGCGGGACCGTCGGTGAGGGTGTTTCACGTGAAACATCCTCACCGACGCCGTTTCCGAGGCGATGTTTCACGTGAAACATCGCCGTTGCCGGGTCAGCAGCGCCGCGGTCAGGGCGTAGAGGGCGGCCACGCACAGAAGCAGGGGCACCGACCTGCCGTTGGCGGGGAGCATGAGGGAGGCCACTGCGGCGGCGCCGACGAAGGCGACGTTGAAGAGCACGTCGTACACGGAGAAGACGCGGCCGCGGTAGTCGTCGTCGACGCGGTACTGCACCTCCGTGTCCGTGGAGATCTTGGCTCCCTGGGTGGCGAGGCCGAGGACGAACGCGGCGGCCAGCATGGGGCCCGGTGTGAAGGACAGGCCGAGGGCGGGGACCAGGACCGCGGCGCCCGCTGAGCAGGCGGTGATCCAGCCGAGGGTGCCCAGCCGGCCCACCAGCCAGGGGGTCGCCACGGCCGCCGCGAAGAAGCCGGCCCCCGAGACGCCGACCGCGACGCCCAGCAGGGCCAGCCCGTCGGCCTCGTTGTCCGACCAGGAGTAGCGGCACAGCATCAGCAGCATGACGAACAGGGCCCCGTAGCAGAACCGCATCATCGTCATCGCGGCCAGCGCCCGCGCCGCCGGACGGCGGCCGGCGAGGTGCCGGAGTCCTTCGATCATGCCGCGCGTGGCCAGGGCGACCCCTTCGGCGACCGAGGGATGGATCCGGCCCGGGGGGTGGTCGGGCCCGAGGAGGCCGATGGCCAGGCGCAGCGAGACCAGGGCCGCACACAGGTAGAGCGCGGCCCCGAGCAGGACGACGAGGGCGTCGGAGTCGGAGGCGAGCACGCGGACGAGGAAGGCCAGCCCTCCGCCGGCGACCGCGGCGAGGGTTCCGGCGGTGGGGGAGAGCGCGTTCGCGGTGACCAGCTGGTCGGGTCCGACGACGTGGGGCAGTGAGGCGGAGAGCCCGGCCAGGACGAAGCGGTTGACGGCGGTCACCGACAGCGCCGAAGCGTAGAAGAGCCAGTCGGGGACGGGCGTGGCGATCAGCATCCCGGTGACGCAGGCGAGGAAGGCCCGCAGCAGGTTGCCGTAGAGGAAGACCTGGCGGCGGCGCCAGCGGTCGAGCAGCACCCCCGCGAAGGGGCCGATCGCCGAGTACGGCAGCAGCAGGACGGCCATGGCCGAGGCGATGGCGGCCGGCGAGGTCTGCTTCTCGGGGGAGAAGACGACATGGGTGGCGAGCGCGACCTGGTAGACACCGTCCGCCGCCTGGGAGAGCAGCCGTACGGCGAGCAGGTTGCGGAAGTCGCTCAGACGCAGGAGTACGCGCAGATCACGTACGACAGGCATGAGGGCAAGGGTCACATACGCCGAGGGTCCCCGGGCGCATTGCCCGGGGACCCTCGGCGGAAGAACAGCCGAAGCCAGGGTGCCGTCGGCACCCGTGCGGTTCGACTAGCGCTCGACCTCGCCCTTGATGAACTTCTCGACGTTGGCGTAGGCCTCGTCGTCGAAGTACTGCACCGGCGGGGACTTCATGAAGTAGCTGGACGCCGACAGGATCGGGCCACCGATACCGCGGTCCTTGGCGATCTTCGCGGCGCGCAGGGCGTCGATGATGACACCGGCGGAGTTCGGGGAGTCCCACACCTCGAGCTTGTACTCGAGGTTCAGCGGGACATCGCCGAAGGCGCGACCCTCAAGGCGGACGTAGGCCCACTTGCGGTCGTCGAGCCACGCGACGTAGTCGGACGGGCCGATGTGCACGTTCTTCTCGCCGAGCTCCCGGTCGGGGATCTGCGAGGTGACGGCCTGCGTCTTGGAGATCTTCTTCGACTCGAGGCGGTCCCGCTCGAGCATGTTCTTGAAGTCCATGTTGCCGCCGACGTTGAGCTGCATGGTGCGCTCAAGACGGACACCGCGGTCCTCGAACAGCTTCGCCATCACGCGGTGCGTGATGGTGGCGCCGACCTGCGACTTGATGTCGTCGCCGACGATCGGGACACCGGCCTCGGTGAACTTGTCAGCCCACTCCTTGGTGCCGGCGATGAAGACCGGGAGGGCGTTGACGAAGGCGACCTTGGCGTCGATGGCGCACTGGGCGTAGAACTTCGCCGCTTCCTCGGAGCCGACCGGCAGGTAGCAGATCAGCACGTCGACCTGGCGGTCCTTGAGGATCTGGACCACGTCGACGGGAGTCTCGGAGGACTCCTCGATCGTCATGCGGTAGTACTTGCCCAGGCCGTCCAGGGTGTGGCCGCGCTGAACGGTCACCCCGGCGTTCGGGACGTCGCAGATCTTGATCGTGTTGTTCTCGCTGGCGCCGATGGCGTCCGAAAGGTCGAGGCCGACCTTCTTCGCGTCGACGTCGAACGCGGCGACGAACTCGATGTCACGCACGTGGTAGTCGCCGAACTGGACGTGCATCAGACCGGGGACCTTGGCCGCCGGGTCGGCGTCCTTGTAATACTCGACGCCCTGCACCAGCGAGGCGGCGCAGTTGCCTACGCCGACGATGGCTACGCGAACCGAACCCATTCCGGTTGCTCCCTGTTTGTTCTCGGACGAGGTCTGCAAGATGCAGGCCTCACTTTGCAGTTTCGTCGGACGGACCGGGTCGTCTCTGATCCCGTCCCGCCCGCTCGCTCTCGATGAGCTCGTTCAGCCAGCGCACTTCGCGCTCTACGGACTCCATGCCGTGACGCTGCAGCTCAAGGGTGTAGTCGTCGAGGCGCTCCCGCGTCCGGGCGAGGGAGGCGCGCATCTTCTCCAGACGCTCCTCCAGCCGGCTGCGCCGGCCCTCCAGCACCCGCATGCGCACTTCTCGTTCGGTCTGACCGAAGAAGGCGAAGCGGGCGGCGAACGACTCGTCCTCCCAGGTATCGGGACCCGTGTGGGACAGGAGCTCTTCGAAGTGCCCCTTTCCCGCGGCCGTCAACCGGTAGACGATCTTGGCGCGGCGCCCTGCGAGTGAAGCGGCGAGAGCGTCTTCCGGGGCATTGCCCGGCTCTTCGATCAACCAGCCGTTGGCGACCAGCGTCTTGAGGCAGGGGTAGAGCGTCCCGTAGCTGAAGGCTCTGAACACCCCCAGTGAGGTGTTGAGCCGCTTGCGCAGCTCGTAACCGTGCATGGGGGACTCGCGAAGCAGGCCGAGGACGGCGAATTCGAGGATGCCTGAGCGTCTGCTCATCCGCCTGCCTCTCCTCCGACTCTGAGTCTTTATACCGAGCTGATGTATCGACTCGATACATCCAGACGATAGAACGGCCCACCAACATCGACAAGGGGGGGCGGGGTGACCGGTGTCACATCACCAATTCGTACCAGGCAGGTTGCCTGATTTGGGGTGAACTTCGGCACTGGTCGGGTTTTGAGCGTGCGTAGTCTGTGGGCCAGGAGACCGGGGGAACCGGAATTCACCTGCCGCTTCCAGGCCACTCGCCTGCCCGAGGAGTAGTCGTTCGATGAGCGAGCACCGCCGCAAACCGTCGCAGCCCCAAGGTGGTGGGCGGGCCGCGGCCCGCCGGGCCGCCCAGCAGCGCCCCGGCCGGGGCGCCACGGCCGGCCGCGACGTCCCCACCGCGTCGCCCAGCGGCCCGCATGCGGAACCGCCCGCACAGGCCAGCCGTGCGGCGGCGCGGCGTGCTGCCCGCAGAGGGACCGCGGGCCGCGGCCGGGGCGCCGGGAACGCGGCTCGCGGCAGTGGCCGCCCGGACAAGCGGCTGATCAACTACCCGCGGTCCGACCGGGACGGCTGGAAGCGCTTCGTGCCCTCCTGGAAGTTCGTCTGCGGAACGGCCCTGGGCTTCTTCGCCGTCGTCGTCGCCGGTACCGGCCTCGGCATCGCCATGGTCAACACCCCCGACCCGAACAAGGCGGCCCAGGCGCAGAACAACGTCTTCTACTGGGCGGACGGCAGCCAGATGGTGGCGACCGGCGGCTCGATGAACCGGCAGATCGTGCCCATCTCCAGCATTCCCCGGTCCATGAGGGACGCCGTGATCGCGGCGGAGAACGAGTCCTTCGACACGGACAAGGGCGTGGACCCGATGGGCATCGCCCGCGCCGTGTACAACATGGCCTCGGGCGGTTCCACCCAGGGCGGCTCGACCATCACCCAGCAGTACGTGAAGAACACCTACCTGGACTCCGACCAGACGCTCAAGCGCAAGGTCACCGAGCTCTTCATCGCGATCAAGCTGGGTGTCTCCGAGGAGAAGGACACGGTCCTCGCGGGCTACCTCAACACCGCCTACTACGGCCGGGACGCCTACGGGATCCAGGCCGCGGCGCGCGCCTACTTCGGCAAGGACAGCCAGGAGCTGAACCCCGCCGAGTGCGCCTTCCTGGCCTCCGTGCTCAAGGGCCCCAACCTCTACAACCCGGACGGCGGGATCGGCCCCGCGGCCACCCCCGCCCTCAACGAGGACCGGGCGAGGAAGCGCTGGGCCTGGGTGCTGGACCGCGAGGTCGAGGTCGGCCGGATGGACAAGGCCGAGCGGGCCAAGTACAAGGACGCGGACTTCCCGCCGCGCGTGGAGTCGGAGCAGGCCCGCGGCATGACCGGTCAGATCGGTTACCTGGTCGACACGGCCAAGGCGTACGTGATGAAGACCAAGGGCATCACCGCGGAGCAGATGGCCCGAGGCGGCTACCGGATCAAGACCACCTTCCAGAAGCCGAAGGTGGACGCCCTGGCCAAGGCGGTCGAGGACACCCGCAACGGCTTCATCGACGAGAAGAAGCGCCCCGACACCGACACCTTCGTACAGTTCGGCGCGGCCTCCGTGGACGTGAAGACCGGGGCGCTCGTGGCCCTGTACGGCGGTCCGGGCTGGGACCAGAAGTACTTCAGCAACAACGCCAACACCAGCGGTGTCCCGGTCGGCTCGACCTGGAAGCCGTACGTGCTCGCGGCGGCCATGGAGTACGGCACGCAGAACTCCAAGGGCCGGGGCATCTCGGCCGACAGCAAGTACCAGGCCAACGACCTCACCGTGATCAACAACCGTGAGGGCAAGCCGCTGCGCGACGCCTCCGGCAACCCGTTCAAGCAGAAGAACGAGAGCCCCACCGCCTTCGGGTACGTGACCCTCAACGAGGCGATGGAGAAGTCCATCAACGTCCCGTTCGCCCAGCTCGTCTTCGACGTCGGCCACGACAAGGTCCGGGAGGTGGCCATGTCCACGGGTCTCCTGAAGGAGTCGCTGAACCCGAACAACGACGCCTCCTTCGCGCTCGGCACCTCCACCCCCAGCGCCATCCGGATGGCCGACTCCTACGCCACCTTCGCCGCCTCCGGCACGCACCACGAGCCCTACTCGGTGATCGAGGTCGACAAGGACGGCGAGAAGCTGCCCGGCTTCGAGCCCCCCAAGGCGCAGCGCGCCATGGACAGCTCCATCGCGGACAACATCACCAAGGTCCTGGAGAACGTCGTCGAGAACGGCACCGGCACCAAGGCCAAGAAGCTGGGCCGGCCCGCCGCGGGCAAGACCGGTACCACCGACTTCAACAAGTCGGCGTGGTTCGTCGGCTACACCCCGGAACTGTCGACCTCGGTCACGCTCTTCCGCACCGACCCCAACTCGGCGGGCAAGGAGCTGATCTCCATGAACGGCGTGGGTGACATCCCCTCCATCCACGGTGGTGACATCCCGGCCGCGATCTGGACCGAGTACATGCGCGAAGCGCTCAAGGGCACCCCGGTCAAGGACTTCCCCGAGGCCGAGGACATCGGCGTCACCGCGGACGCCTCCGGCGCCCCCTCCCCCACGCCCTCGGCGGTCGCCCCGTCGCCGTCCGCGTCCCCGTCCATGCAGCCGTCGCCCACGCCGTCGGGCCGCCCCTCGCCCTCCAAGAGCGGCAAGCCCTGCAAGCCGTGGGAGCTGTACTGCGACCCGGAGCCCACGAGCAGCACCAGCGGAGGCACCACCGGAGGACTCATCGGCGGCGGCGACGGCGGAGCCAGCGGCTCACCGTCACCGACGAACTCGGGCAAACCGGGCCGCCCGGGCAGTTCCACCGCGGGAACGTTCACCGCACCCGAGTGACGGGCCCCGCCCGCCGCGCGCGCTGAAGTGAACGGGGAAGGCCGTCGCACCCGCTGCGACGGCCTTCCCCCATGTCCGGCCCGGTACGGCAGGATGACCCCCATGACCAAGGTGCACGAGGACCGCCCGGTACTGCCCACGCAGCAGGACGAGGTCGCCGCAGCCGGAGCCGAGCTCCTCGGCGGCCCGCTCGGCCGCCATGCCCGGCTCGGCGGACACTGGCTGGGCCCGGTCCGTGTCGTGGTCCTCATCGCCATCGGCATGTTCGCGCTCGGCATGGTGCAGAAGCTGCCCTGCTACGACTGGGCGTGGTTCCGGGGAGCGGGCTCGCAGTACACCCACGCCTGCTACTCCGACATCCCCCACCTGTACGCGGTGCGCGGCTTCGCCGACAACCTCACGCCCTACTTCGACCGGCTCCCCGGCGACATGGAGTACCTGGAGTATCCGGTGCTCACCGGGCTCTTCATGGAGATCGCCTCCTGGCTGACCCCCGGCAGCGGCTCCATGCAGCACCGCGAGCAGATGTACTGGATGGTCAACGCCGGCATGCTGATGGCCTGCGCGGCCGTCATCGCCGTGTGCGTCGCCCGCACCCACCGGCGCCGGCCGTGGGACGCCCTGCTCTTCGCGCTCGCGCCCGCCTTCGCCCTGACCGCGACGATCAACTGGGACCTGCTGGCCATCGCCCTGACCGCCGCGGGGATGCTGATGTGGTCCCGCGGGCGGGCGCTCCTCTTCGGCGTCTTCATCGGCCTGGCCACGGCTGCCAAGCTCTATCCCGTCCTGCTGCTCGGGGTGCTGTTCGTACTCTGCTGGCGGGCCGGCAAGTGGCGCGACTTCGGCCTGGCGGCCGGCGGCGCGGCCGGCGCCTGGCTCCTGGTGAACCTGCCGGTCATGCTCTTCGCCCGGGACGGCTGGACGAAGTTCTACACCTTCAGCCAGGAGCGCCCCATCGACTTCGGGTCGGTGTGGCTGCTGATCTCCCAGCGCTCCGGCAACCCCCTGACCGATGCCAACACCTACGCCACCGGGCTGACGCTCCTGCTGTGCGGGGCCATCGGACTGCTCACCCTGACCGCTCCGCGCCGGCCCCGGTTCGCGCAGCTGGCCTTCCTGGTCGTCGCCGTCTTCATCCTGTGCAACAAGGTCTACTCGCCTCAGTACGTGCTGTGGCTCATCCCCCTCGCCGCACTGGCCCGGCCGCGCTGGCGGGACTTCCTGGTCTGGCAGGCCGGCGAGGTCGTCTACTTCCTCGGGATCTGGTTCTACCTCGCCTACACGACCAGCGGGGACAAGCACCAGGGCCTGCCCGTCGAGGGCTACCAGCTGGCGATCGCGGCCCACCTGCTGACCACCGTGTACCTGTGCGCGGTCATCGTCCGGGACATCCTGATGCCCGAACGGGACGTCGTGCGCCGGGACGGCTCGGACGACCCCTCCGGAGGCGTCCTGGACGGCGCCGCGGACGTGTTCGTCCTGTCGGACGCGGCGAGGGCGCCGCAGTACGCGGCGCCCTCGGAGGGACAGCGGGTCCACTGGGGCATCGACCCCAAGGACTGACCGGGCCGGCTCAGGCGTCGACCACCCGGTCGAACTGCGTGGTGGTGTGGCGCAGGTGCGCGACGAGCTCGTCGCCGACCTTCGGCTCGGCCGCGTCCGAGGGCACGAACAGGATCGACACCTGCATGTGCGGGGGCTCGGCGAACCAGCGCTGCTTGCCCGCCCACACGAACGGCGACAGGTTCCGGTTGACCGTGGCCAGACCCGCCCGGGCGACGCCCTTGGCGCGCGGCATCACGCCGTGCAGGGCCTTGGGGGCCTCCAGGCCCACGCCGTGCGAGGTACCGCCCGCCACCACGACCAGCCAGCCGTCGGAGGCGGCCTTCTGCTGGCGGTAGCCGAACCGGTCGCCCTTGGCGACGCGCGTGACGTCGAGGACCGCGCCGCGGTACTCGGTCGCGTCGTGGTCGCCCAGCCACAGCCGGGTGCCGATGCGGGCCCGGAAGCGGGTCTGCGGGAACTGCTGCTGAAGCCGTGCCAGTTCCTCGGCCCGCAGGTGGCTGACGAACATCGTGTGCAGCGGCAGCCGGGCCGCGCGCAGCCTGTCCATCCAGCCGATGACCTCCTCGACGGCGTCCGAGCCGTCCGGGCGGTCCAGCGGCAGGTGCAGGGCGAAGCCCTCCAGCCGGACGTCCTCGATGGCCCCCTGCAGCTGGCCCAGGTCCTGCTCGGAGATCCCGTGACGGCGCATCGAGCTCATGCACTCGATGACCACCCGGGCGCCGACCAGGCCGCGGACCCCGTCCAGCGAGGACACCGAGCGGATCACCCGGTCCGGGAGCGGCACCGGCTCCTCGCCCCGCCGGAACGGGGTGAGGACGAGCAGGTCGCCGCCGAACCAGTCCTTGATGCTCGCGGCCTCGTACGTCGTGCCGACGGCGAGGACGTCGGCGCCCATGCGGGTCGCCTCCTCGCACAGGCGCTCGTGACCGAAGCCGTAGCCGTTGCCCTTGCAGACCGGGACCATTCCGGGGAACTGGTCCTGGACCTGCTTCTGGTGCGCACGCCAGCGCGCGGTGTCGACGTAGAGCGTGAGCGCCATGGCCCGTCCGGCACCTTTCTCGATAACAGCGGGGATCAGGGGGATCAGCGGCGCGACATGTAGATGTCGAGCGCCTTGTGCAGCATCTTGTTGAGCGGGAAGTCCCACTCGCCGACGTACTCGACGGCCTCGCCGCCCGTGCCGACCTTGAACTGGATCAGACCGAACAGGTGGTCGTTCTCGTCCAGCGTGTCAGAGATGCCGCGCAGGTCGTAGACGCTCGCACCGAGCGCGTACGAGTCGCGCAGCATGCGCCACTGCATCGCGTTGGAGGGCCGGACCTCGCGCTTGTGGTTGGCGGAGGCGCCGTACGAGTACCAGACGTGCTGGCCGACGGTGAGCATCGTGGCGGCGGCCAGCGGCTCCCCCTCGTGCGTGGCGATGTACAGGCGCATCCGGTTGGGGTCCTCGGAGTTGAGGGCCGTCCACTGTCGCTGGAAGTAGCTGAGGGGGCGCGGGCGGAACTTGTCGCGCTCGGCCGTGATCTCGTACAGGTGCTGCCAGGTCGGCAGGTCGTCGTAGCCGCCCTGGACGACCTCGACGCCGGCCTTCTCGGCCTTCTTGATGTTGCGGCGCCACAGCTGGTTGAAGCCCTTGAGGACGTCGTCCAGCGAGCGGTTGGCCAGCGGGACCTGGAAGACGTAGCGCGGCTGGACGTCGCCGAAACCGGCGCCGCCGTCCTCGGCCTGCTGCCAGCCCATGCGGCGCAGCTTGTCGGACACCTCGAAGGCGCGGGGCTCGATGACCGAGGCCTCCACGTCACGCAGGCGCTTCACGTTCGGGTCCTGGATACCGGCCTTGATGGCGGCCGAGTTCCAGCGCCGGATGACGACGGGCGGGCCCATCTTCACGGTGAAGGCGCCCTGCTGCTTGAGGTGGGCCAGCATCGGCTGGAGCCACTCGTCCAGGTTGGGGGCGTACCAGTTGATGACCGGGCCCTCGGGCAGGTACGCGAGGTAGCGCTTCACCTTGGGCAGCTGCCGGTACAACACGAGGGCGGCGCCGACGAGTTCCTCGGACTCGTTGAACCAGCCGAGGTTCTCCGAGCGCCACTCGTTCTTCACGTCGGCCCACGCCGGGACCTGGCAGTGGCTCGCCGAGGGCAGGCTCTGGAGGTAACCCAGATGCTGCTCTCGGCTGATGGTCCTCAGGGACAGGCTCATGCGGGGCGTCTCCTCCGGCGGCTTCGCTGGCTATGGCGCGAAGCCTACTGCGACGGGGGCGCCACCCATCTGGGGGACGGGCCGCAGCCCGGGCCGGTGTGCGGCCGGCGCCCCGTCGCGCGGGGGCCCCCGTCAGCCCAGCCAGCCGCCGAACAGGCCGCCGTGCGCCATCCCGAGGAAGAAGCCGAGGGCAGCTGCCCCAAGGCCGATGATCAGGGCAAAGCGCTCGCGTGTCGTGACCGAGACGAACTGTCCGTAGGCGCCGGTCAGGATGCCGATCAGCCCGGTCCACGAGCTGACCAGGTGCAGGTTGTGGAAGAAGGCCGTGACGAACGCCACGGCGCCGAGCACCAGCGTCACCGCCAGCAGGGTGTCCTGGAGCGGGTGGGGCTTGCCGTCGGTGGAGAGGAGGGAGATCTGGCGGGTCGTGGACTGGGGCCGCATTGCCTGTGCCATCGGAAGGCACCTCCTGGCTGAAGCTGAGCGGTGCTGCGGGCCGCCCCGGCAGGGGCCGGGGACCTAGCACCGAGCACACCCGATGGATACCGATTGTGGCCCTCTCCCGCCGGATTTCAACCGGAAGGAGTCGAGGAGGTAGTCTGTACAGCTGCGCGGTGTCTGCTTTCGGACACCGTGCGCACGCATCACGACCCTCCTGCCACGGAACGACCGTGGCCGCTGAGTCCAAAGGAGGTGGGTTCCACATGCGTCACTACGAAGTGATGGTCATCCTCGACCCCGATCTCGAGGAGCGCGCTGTCTCCCCGCTGATCGAGAACTTCCTTTCTGTCGTCCGTGAGGGCAACGGAAAGGTCGAGAAGGTCGACACCTGGGGCCGTCGTCGTCTCGCTTACGAGATCAAGAAGAAGCCCGAGGGCATCTACTCGGTCATCGACCTCCAGGCCGAGCCTGCGGTCGTCAAGGAGCTTGACCGACAGATGAACCTGAACGAGTCGGTTCTCCGGACCAAGGTCCTTCGCCCCGAGACCCACTGAACTTCGGTTCAGCGGTAATCGGGACCGAGTAGCACAGCAGCCCAGCAGCAATCCCCGCCGAGAGGTTCATCCATGGCAGGCGAGACCGTCATCACGGTCGTCGGCAATCTCGTCGACGACCCCGAGCTGCGCTTCACCCCCTCGGGTGCGGCGGTCGCGAAGTTCCGTGTCGCGTCCACCCCCCGCACCTTCGACCGTCAGACCAATGAGTGGAAGGACGGCGAGAGCCTGTTCCTGACCTGCTCGGTGTGGCGGCAGGCGGCGGAGAACGTCGCCGAGTCCCTTCAGCGAGGCATGCGCGTCATCGTGCAGGGCCGGCTGAAGCAGCGGTCGTACGAGGACCGTGAGGGTGTCAAGCGCACGGTCTACGAGCTGGACGTCGAGGAAGTCGGCCCCAGCCTGAAGAACGCCACGGCCAAGGTCGCCAAGACCACCGGCCGCGGTGGCCAGGGTGGATACGGCGGCGGCGGTCAGCAGCAGGGTGGCGGCGGCGGTAACTGGGGCGGAGCCCCCAGCACCGGTGCCCCGCAGGGCGGCGGAGCTCCCTCCGACGACCCGTGGGCGTCCAGCGCGCCGGCCGGCGGCCAGCAGCAGGGCGGCGGCGGGGGCGGTTGGGGCGCGAGCTCCGGCGGCTCCGGCGGTGGCTACTCGGACGAGCCGCCCTTCTAGGGCAGCTCGAACCCCCACTTCTTGATCACACAGGAGAGACACAATGGCGAAGCCGCCTGTGCGCAAGCCTAAGAAGAAGGTCTGCGCGTTCTGCAAGGACAAGACCGCATACGTGGACTACAAGGACACGAACATGCTGCGGAAGTTCATTTCCGACCGCGGCAAGATCCGTGCCCGCCGCGTTACCGGCAACTGCACGCAGCACCAGCGTGACGTCGCCACGGCCGTCAAGAACAGCCGTGAGATGGCGCTGCTGCCCTACACGTCCACCGCACGATAAGGAAAGGGTGACCGACTAATGAAGATCATCCTGACCCACGAGGTTTCTGGCCTCGGTGCCGCCGGCGATGTCGTCGACGTCAAGGACGGTTACGCTCGCAACTACCTGGTCCCGCGTGGTTTCGCGATCCGCTGGACCAAGGGTGGCGAGAAGGACGTGGCGCAGATCCGCCGCGCCCGCAAGATCCACGAGATCGCGACCATCGAGCAGGCCAACGAGGTCAAGGCCAAGCTCGAGGGCGTGAAGGTCCGTCTGGCCACCCGCGCGGGTGACGCCGGTCGTCTCTTCGGTTCCGTGACCCCGGCCGACATCGCCACGGCGATCGAGTCCTCGGGTGGCCCGAAGGTCGACAAGCGCCGCGTCGAGCTGGGCTCGCCGATCAAGACCCTCGGTTCGTACCAGGTCTCCGTGCGTCTGCACGCCGACGTGGCCGCGAACGTGGGCGTCGAGGTCGTCGCCGCCTAAGGGCTGTGCATGAAGGGCCGCACCCCTCGGGGTGCGGCCCTTCGTCGTTCCCTTCGTCTTTCCCAGGGCCGCGGTGATGTTTCACGTGAAACATCACCGCGGCCCTGGGACGTTTCACGTGAAACATCGCTCTGCTAGCGGGTGGCCCCGACGATCACCCACCGGCCGGAGCGGGCGCGCAGCTGGAGGGTGAGCATCCGGACCAGCATCATGAGCGTCATGGCCCACCAGAGCGTCGTCAGACCGCCGCCCATGACCGGGACGAGCAGCGCGGCGGGGGCGAACACGGCGAGGGTCAGCACCATGGCCCGGGCCAGGTACCGGCCGTCGCCGGCGCCCATCAGGACACCGTCGAGGACGAAGACGATGCCGGAGACGGGCTGGGAGAGGGCGACGACCAGCAGCGCGGGCAGCAGGGCCGCCTCGACCGTCGGATCGCTGGTGAACAGGGGAATGAACACCGGCCGGGCCAGGACCACCAGAAGGCCGAGGACGACGCCCGAGGCGATCCCCCACTGCACCATGCGGCGGCACACGGCCTTGGCACCGTCGGTGTCCCCCGCGCCCAGGTAGCGGCCGATGATCGCCTGACCGGCGATGGCGATGGCGTCCAGGGCGAAGGCGAGCAGGCTCCACAGGGAGAGCAGGATCTGGTGGGCCGCGATGTCGGCGTCGCCGAGCCGGGCGGCCACGGCGGTCGCGATCATCAGGATGGCGCGCAGCGACAGGGTGCGCACCAGCAGCGGTGCTCCGGCCTGGGCGCAGGCCCGGATGCCCGCGCTGTCCGGCCGGAGCGAGGCTCCGTGCCGACGTGCCCCGCGCACGACCACGACCAGGTAGGCGGCGGCCATGGCGCACTGGGCGATCACCGTGCCCCAGGCGGAGCCGGCGATACCGAAGCCCGCGCCGTAGACGAGGGCGGCGTTCAGCCCCGCGTTGAGGGCGAAGCCGCCGACGGCGACGTACAGGGGGGTGCGGGTGTCCTGGAGGCCGCGGATGACGCCGGTGGCGGCCAGGACCACGAGCATGGCCGGGATCCCGAGGGCGGAGATCCGCAGATAGGTGATCGCGTACGGGGCGACGGTGTCGGAGGCTCCGAAGAGGGAGATCAGGGACGGCGCCGCGGGCAGGACCACGGCGATCACGGCCGCGCCCAGAAGGAGGGCGAGCCAGATGCCGTCCATGCCCTGCCGGATGGCCGCCGGGAGGTCGCCCGCCCCCACCCGGCGGGCGACGGCCGCGGTGGTGGCGTAGGCGAGGAAGACGAAGACGCTCACGGCGGTGGTCAGCAGGGCGGCCGCGATGCCGAGGCCCGCCAGCTGGGGGGTGCCGAGGTGTCCCACGATGGCGCTGTCGGCCATCACGAAAAGGGGCTCGGCGACGAGGGCACCGAAGGCGGGGACGGCGAGTGCGAAGATCTCGCGGTCGTGCCGTCGCGGCCCGGCCTTGGGTGCACGGAGGGCCTGGGTCATGCGTTCAATCTAATCTTCCACAGGTAATGGATGCAAGGCTCTTTAGACGCTTACCAAAGCTGTGACTTGCGCGTTCCGTCCACCTCATTGGAGGCGATCTTGAGACAGTGGCCAAGATTTTTCTCTCCCACCGCTCCCGAAACGAGAAAGCCCAGCTCAGGCGGGGTGTAGGAGGGGGTCGGGTGATTTTGTCCACAGCGTCGTCCCCCGGTCCGTACACAGCTTCCGGGGAGTTACCCACAGCATTGGCGCCGTCGTCCACATCTCATCCACACACCCTGTGGATAACAAGATTGGCTGACGCCGCTCCCGGCCCTACCGTGGTGCGTTGCCCGACTCGCCGACAGACGGCTCGGGTGCCCCAAATGTCAGAGCCGTGTCGTAGAAGAGTGCCACGGCGAGGTCCGCGTTGCGGACGGGAGGAGGCGGCCCGGTGAGCATGCCCGAGCCCATGGACGACCCCTGGGCCGACAGCGGTCCGGGTGACCGTCTGCCCGCCCGTTCACGCCGCACCGGCGAAGGCCGCGGCCGCGGGGACGAACAGCACGACCGGGGCCGCGAGGGCGGCTCCTGGGACGGCGGGGGCGGTGGTGGCGGCTTCGAGCGCGTCCCCCCGCAGGACCTCGACGCCGAACAGTCGGTGCTCGGCGGCATGCTGCTCTCGAAGGACGCCATCGCCGACGTCGTCGAGGTCCTCAAGGGCCACGACTTCTACCGGCCCTCCCACGAGACGATCTACCAGGCCATCCTCGACCTGTACGCCAAGGGCGAGCCGGCCGACCCGATCACCGTCGGCGCCGAGCTCACCCGGCGTGGGGAGATCAGCAAGGTCGGCGGGGCCTCGTACCTGCACACCCTGGTCCAGTCCGTCCCCACGGCGGCGAACGCCGAGTACTACGCGGAGATCGTCCACGAGCGCGCCGTCCTGCGCCGCCTGGTCGCCGCGGGCACGAAGATCACGCAGATGGGCTACGCCGCCGACGGCGACGTCGACGAGATCGTCAACAGCGCCCAGGCCGAGATCTACGCCGTCACCGAGCAGCGGACCTCCGAGGACTACCTGCCGCTGGGCGACATCATGGAGGGCGCCCTCGACGAGATCGAGGCGATCGGCTCCCGCAGTGGCCAGATGTCGGGCGTCCCCACAGGCTTCACGGATCTCGACTCGCTGACCAACGGCCTGCACCCGGGCCAGATGATCGTCATCGCCGCCCGTCCCGCCATGGGTAAGTCCACCCTCGCGCTGGACTTCGCCCGGGCCTGCTCCATCAAGAGCAACCTGCCGAGCGTGATCTTCTCCCTCGAAATGGGGCGCAACGAGATCGCGATGCGCCTGCTCTCGGCGGAGGCCCGGGTGGCGCTGCACCACATGCGCTCGGGCACGATGACGGACGACGACTGGACGCGGCTGGCCCGCCGGATGCCGGACGTCTCCGCCGCCCCGCTCTACATCGACGACTCCCCGAACCTGTCGATGATGGAGATCCGCGCCAAGTGCCGTCGGCTCAAGCAGCGCAACGACCTGTCGCTCGTGGTCATCGACTACCTCCAGCTGATGCAGTCGGGCGGCTCGCGCCGCCCCGAGAGCCGTCAGCAGGAGGTCTCGGACATGTCCCGAAACCTCAAGCTGCTGGCCAAGGAGCTGGAGGTCCCCGTGATCGCGCTCTCCCAGCTGAACCGTGGTCCCGAACAGCGCACGGACAAGAAGCCGATGGTCTCCGACCTGCGTGAATCGGGCTCGATCGAGCAGGACGCGGACATGGTGATCCTGCTGCACCGCGAGGACGCGTACGAGAAGGAGTCCCCGCGCGCGGGCGAAGCGGACCTGATCGTGGCGAAGCACCGTAACGGCCCCACGGCCACCATCACCGTGGCCTTCCAGGGCCATTATTCGCGGTTCGTGGACATGGCCAACACGTAGCATCCGATCATGGATGACCTTTCTGAGGACCGGGAACTTCTCCCTGCCACCCGGCGTGCGCTGCGGCACCGGATCGCCGTCGCACAGAGCGAGGGGCGGGCGCCGTCCGTGGTGGCGGCCGTCATGCGGGGCGGGGAGGTGGTCTGGGAGGGCTCCCGGACGTCCGTGGAGGGGCACGGCCCGGACGGGGACGTGCAGTACCGGATCGGGTCGATCAGCAAGACCTTCACCGCTGTTCTGGTGATGCGCCTGCGGGACGAGGGGCTGCTGAGCCTTTCCGATCCGCTGGAGCGGCACCTGCCGGGGACCGGCGTCGGAGAGGTGACCGTCGCCCAGTTGCTCTCCCACACCGGCGGACTGGCGGCGGAGACGCCCGGCCCGTGGTGGGAGCGCACCCCCGGCGAGCTGCGGCCCGAACTGGCCGACGTGCTCGGTGACGAGCCGTTCAAGCTCGCACCCGGCGGCCGCCACCACTACTCCAACCCGGGCTACACGCTGCTGGGTTCGCTCGTCGAGGCGCTGCGCGGCAAGCCGTGGGAAGAGGTCCTGCGGGCCGAGGTACTGGAGCCCCTGGGGCTGGACCGTACGAGTGGTCGGCCGCAGGCGCCGCACGCGGGCGGCTGGGCGGTGCATCCGTGGGCGGACGTGATGATGCCTGAGCCGCTGGAGGATCTGGGGCTGATGGCCGCCGCCGGTCAACTGTGGTCCACGACCAGGGATCTGGCGCGGTTCGCCGCCTTCCTGCTGAACGGTGACGAGCGGGTCCTGAGCGAGGACTCGGTACGGGAGATGCGTACGTCGGCCGCGCCGCCGGAGCCGGGTCTGGCCGAGCTCGGCTACGGGCTGGGGATGCAGCTGATGAGCGACGGCGTACGCAGGCTGGCGGGGCACAGCGGATCACTGCCCGGGTTCGTCGCGGGCCTGTGGCTGAGCGAGGCCGACGACGTGGCGGCCGTGGTCCTGGCGAACTGCACCTCGGGGCTCGCGGCCGCGACGGTGGCGGCGGACCTGGTGCGGATCGTCGCGGAGGCCGAACCGGCCTTCCCGCGGCCGTGGCGGCCGCTGCGGGAGTCGGACCCCGTGGCGCTGGAGCTGTGCGGCCCTTGGTACTGGGGGACTTCGGCCCAGGTGGTGCGGCTGACCGCGGACGGGTCGCTGCTGCTGGGCCCGGTGGGCGGGAGCGGGCGCACGGCCCGCTTCCGGTCCGAGCCGGACGGCAGCTGGACCGGCCTGTCCGGCTACTACGCGGGCGAGACCTTGCGGGCCGTGCGGCGCGAGGACGGCTCGGTGAGCCATCTCGACCTCGCGTCCTTCGTCTTCACGCGGGAGCCGTACGACGCCCAGGCGCCGGTGCCCGGCGGGGTGGACCCGCAGGGCTGGCGTGGCATCGGCTGACGATGCCTCCTAGGCGACGAGTTCCCGTTCCAGCGGGGTGCGGAAGCGCGGGGTGATGCGGGCGTCGCCCACCCATGAGGCGAGGCGGGCGGCCTCGGCCGCGATCGCCTGCCCGGCGCCGCGGCCGGGGCTGCCCAGCAGCCGCCACACGACCTCGCCGTCGGAGCGCTGGGCCCAACCGCCGACGATCTCGCCGTTCCACCACACGGTGGGGCCGATGTTGCCGGCGTAGTCGAAGAGGGCGGCCTTGTGGGCGGGGTCGAGGTGGAAGCCCCGGTCCGCCCAGCCCATGCCGGTGGGGTCCAGGGCCGGGAGCAGCGCGGCCCAGGGCTCCGGGGCCGGTTCGGGTCCGGTGTCCCCCGGGCTGACGAGGGCGGTGCTGCCGTCTTCGAGCAGGACCTGGTCGGGGCCCACGGCGGCGAGGGCCTTCCGGACGTCGGTGAGGGTCCATCCGGTCCACCACTTGAGGTCGGCTTCGGTGGCCGGGCCGTACGCGTGGAGCCAGCGGCCGGCGATCTCGGCGCGGGCCTCGGCGGCGGGTACGGGGGGCCAGGGCTCGGTGTGGACCCAGCGGTACTGGCTGGAGGTCCAGGAGCCGCGGGGCCGGTCGCGGCGGATCCGCCCGTCGGCGGCCAGCAGGCGGATGACACGGGTGGCGACCCCGGTCTGCGTCTCGTACTTCTTGCCGCGGCCGACGGTGATCTTCTGGCGCAGGGCGGGCACGGCGGCGGACAACTGGCTGCCGGTGGTGGGGCCGAGGGCGTCGAGGGCGTCGAGCGCGGCGGTCTCCGCCTCGGCCAGCCACCGGGCGTCGAGTCCTTGCCCGTCCTCGTCGAGGTGCTTGAGGAGGCTGCGGCGCTCCTTGACGGCGATGGCCCGGGCGGTGGAGGAGTCGACGTACGGGGCGAGTTCGGCCGAGAACGCGAAGAGCGTGTTGCGCATGCTGAGCAGCCGGACGAGGCTGACGTCCTCGTAGAGGGCCTGCTCGACCGCTGCGGGGCCGCCTGCCGTGAGCCGGGCGCGGGCGGAGAGGAAGACGGTCGCGGCGTCGGTGGCGTGCAGGGCGACGACGGAGTCCGCCGCCTCCACCACCGTGGCGGCTCGGGCCGAGGGGGCCAGGCGGTGGCGGCGGCCGAGCCGGTGGCGGCGCTCGGCGGTGGTGACCAGGGGGAGGCGGGGGCTCATTCTCCCGATCGTAGGCCGGGTCGCTCCCGCGGCGACCCAGCGTGCGTCAGGCCGTCACAGGTGCAGTTTGAATCCGACGTGGGACGCGGTGAATCCCAGGCGCTCGTAGAAGCGGTGGGCATCGGTCCGGGTCACGTCCGAGGTCAGCTGGACGAGGGTGCAGTTCTCTTCGCGGGAGGTGTGGATGGCCCATTCGACGAACCGGCTGCCCAGCCCGCTGCCGCGCTCGTCCGCGTGGACCCGGACGCCTTCGATGATCGAGCGGGTGGCTCCCTTGCGGGACAGGCCCGGGACGATGGTCAGCTGGAGGGTGCCCACGACGCGGTCGGCGCGGACGGCGACGACCAGGTGCTGGTGGGGGTCGTCGGTCAGCCGCTTGAGCGCCGCGAGGTAGGGGCTGAGGTCGTCCGGGGACTCGCGGGTGGCGCCCAGGGGGTCGTCGGCGAGCATGGCGACGATGGCGGGCAGATCGGCCTCGGTGGCGGGCCGGATCTCCAGCTCGGGGGTGTCGGTCATGGTGAGTTCCCTCTCTCAGCCCGCGGCCACGGTGAGCGGCGCCCAGCGACGGGTCCAGTCGCCCGGCAGCGCGGGGATGCCGCGGGTCATCACGGCGTTGAAGGCGACGGAGTCGAGCCCGCGGTCCTTGAGCCAGCCCAGGAGCTCCTCGTGGCGGACGTCGACGTCGGTGCGCAGCGGCCGGTCGCCGGCCAGGGCGAGTGCGGTGATCAGGGCCTGCGCCGTGCCGAGGTCGTGGGCGACCAGGGGGCCGATGACATGGGTGTCCATGTTGGGCCAGGCTGCGGCGTAGCCCGTGAGGGTGCCGTCGCCGGAGGGGTCCTCCGCCACGACCAGCTGGTCGGCGAAGGCGGGCAGCCGGACGATCATGTGGGTGCGGTCGGCGCCGAAGACCTCGGCGTCCAGACGCAGGATGCGTGGGAGGTCCTCGGCGGTGGCCGGGCGGACCCGGGACGGGCCGTACGTGCCGGGGGCGCCCTCGGGCCGGAAGACACCGCGGAGCATCTCGGCGCGGCCCGTGGTCTCGAAGCCGAGCTCCTCGTAGAGGGGGCGGCCATAGGGGGTGGCGTGCAGGGTGAGGGGGACGCCCTTGAGCACCTCGTCGCAGACGTGGGTCATCAGGCGGCGGCCCATGCCCTGGCGGGCGTAGCGGTCGGCGACGAGCACCATCCCGATGGCGGCGAGCTCGGGGCCCGCGTGGCCGTGGCCGTACTGGGTGACGACACAGACGGCCGCAAGTCCCCGGCCGTCGGGGGCGTCGACGCCATAGCCGTTTCCGGCGGCGAGCAGCAGGCCCCACTTGTGGTCCTCACGGGGCCAGCCGCGATCTTCGGACAGGTCGGCGCAGTGGCGGAGATCGTCCACGGTGAGCGCTCGGATCGGCAGATCGGTGATGTGTGGTGTCACCGGCTCAGACTGGATCATCGACTGGGGTCCGTCCAGAGGATTTGGGCGGGGATGTTTCACGTGAAACACGTTCCCGCGGAGCGCCGGCGGTCCGAGGTGTTTCACGTGAAACGTGTCGGTGTTTCACGTGAAACATCGCGTTTCACGTGAAACGGAGGAGCTAGCCTCGACCGCTATGACCCTCCTGCACCTCTTCGACCTCGACGGGACGCTGATGTACGGCTCGGCCGCGCCCGTCGAGATCTCCCGCCAGCTCGGTCTGGGCACCGAGATCGCCGCGCTGGAACGGGCCTTCGCCGCGCGGGAGATCGGCCCGCACCAGTTCTCGGTGGCCGCGCACGCGCTGTGGTCGGAGCTGACGCCCGCGCACGTCCGGGCGGCGTTCGACGGGGCTCCCTGGCTCGCGGGGATCCGGGACGTGTGGCAGGAGATCCGGGAGCGCGGGGACTACTGCGCGGTGATCTCCCTGTCGCCGTCCTTCTTCGTCGAACTGCTGCTGGAGTGGGGCGCGCATGCCGCGCACGGGTCGCTCTTCCCGGAGGTGCCGTTCACCCGGCCCGTGGAGGCGCACGGGATCCTGACCCCCGAGGCCAAGGTCACCGTGGCGGACCGGCTGTGCGAGCAGTTCGGGGTGGGACGGAGCGACTGCGTCGCGTACGGGGATTCGGCGACCGACGCGATGCTCTTCGAGGTGGTGCCGGTCTCGGTGGCGGTCAACGCGCGCCCTCACCTGGCGGAACGTGCGACCCACATCTATGAGGGCCGGGATCTGCGGGAGGCATACCAGCTCGTAGGGGCGGTACGCCAGGGAGTTGAGGCATCTTAAGAGGAAAGTGGGTTCGAAACGCGGACTTTCGTCATTCCCCCACAGGTACCCGAGTGGCCTGGCAGGCTGTGAAACCTGGAACCACGGATTCATAGGCCGTGGCGCGTGCAGACCGACCAAGATGCTCGAAGCGAGGCACCACATGGACGCTCCGCCCACCAGATCGGCCAGAGGGGGGACGGACCGGATACCCGCCGGGGGCGGCGCGACCGATCCCTCACCGGACGCCGTGCTCATCCGCCGGACCCTCGAAGAGATCGCACCCGTTGCCGACCGGATGACCTCGTACTTCTACGCCCTGGTGTTCACCGGACACCCGGAGATCCGCGGCATGTTCCCCGCCGCCATGGACACCCAGCGCGACCGGCTGCTGAAGGCGCTGCTGACCGCCGCCGAGCACATCGACAACCCGTCCGTGCTCATCCCCTACCTGAGCCGCCTGGGCACCGGGCACCGCAAGTACGGGACGATGGCCGGTCATTACCCCGTGGTGGGCGAGGCCCTCCTCGGAGCGCTGGCCCGGTACGCGCAGGACTGGGGGCCGCAGACGGAGGCCGCGTGGGTGCGCGCCTACACCCTGATCTCGCAGACCATGATCGACGCGGCAGCGGAGGACGAGGTCAGGGCCCCGGCGTGGTGGCACGCGGAGGTGGTCTCCCACGACCTGCGCACCCCCGACATCGCCGTCCTGACGGTCCGCCCCGATCAGCCGTACCCCTTCCTGGCCGGCCAGTACACGAGCGTGGAGACCCCGTGGTGGCCGCGGGTGTGGCGGCACTACTCCTTCGCCTCGGCTCCGCGCGCCGACGGACTGCTGTCCTTCCACGTCAAGGCCGTCCCGGCGGGCTGGGTCTCCACCGCGCTCGTGCGCCACGCCCGCCCGGGGGACGTGCTGCGCCTCGGGCCGCCGGCGGGCTCGATGGTGGTGGACCACACCACGGACAACGGGATGCTGTGCCTGGCCGGGGGCACCGGTATGGCCCCGATCAAGGCGCTGATCGAGGACGTCGCGGAACACGGCCAGCGAAGGCCGGTGGAGGTGTTCTTCGGGGCGCGCAGCGACGGCGACCTCTACGACAAGGACACGATGCTGGGGCTGCAGCGCTCGCATCCGTGGCTGTCGGTGCGTCCGATGGTCGGTGACGGGCTGGCCGGGCAGCTGCCGCAGGCGATCGGCGAGCACGGGCCGTGGAGCTCGTACGACGCGTTCGTCTCGGGGCCGCCCGCGATGATCCGCAGCGGGGTGGACGAGCTCCTGCGGATCGGGATTCCCGGCGAGCGGATCCGCCACGACGCGGTGGAGGAGCTGGCGGGCATCGCCGGCTGAGACCGGCGGGCCGCCCGTCGGCCCCCCTCGTCGCCTCAGCCCAGGTCGGAGGCGTGCATGGCGCGTACACCCTCGATGTTGCCGTCGAGGTAGTGCCGCAGGGACAGCGGGACCAGGTGGACGGCGGCGATGCCCACCCTGCTGAACGGGACGCGGACGATCTCGTACTCGCCCTCGGGCTCGTCGATCTCGGGGCCGTGGCGAAGGTTCGGATCCATCGATTCGAGGCGGCAGACGAAGAAGTGCTGCACCTTCACGCCGGTCACTCCGCCGTCGGCGATGTGCTCGACGGTGTCGACGAAGCAGGGCACCACATCGGTGATCTTCGCGCCGAGTTCCTCGTCGACCTCCCGGTGGAGGGCGTCGACCACGGTGGCGTCCGAGGGCTCCACGCCGCCGCCGGGAGTGAGCCAGTACGGATCGAGGCCGGGCTTGGTGCGCTTGATGAGGATCAGGTCGTCACCGTCGAGCAGGATCGCGCGGGCGGTGCGTTTGACGACGGGACGTTCTGTCATGGGAGAAGAGTGGCCCACCGCTCCGCTTCTGAAACGCGCCACGAGCCGGAAACAGAAGCTCACCAGCGCGAGGCGGCCTCCAGCAGCCGGTCGCGGGCCATGGAGAGGTGGGTGAGGGCGAGGCTCCCGGTGCGCACGACCAGGAACCAGGTGCGCAGGGGCGGTACGGGTGGCTCCAACAGGGCCACGATCCGGCCCCGGTCGAGCGCCTCCTGGCACAGGTACCGGGGCAGGACGGCGAGTCCGGCGCCGGCCAGGACGCATTCCAGTACGGCCCGCAGGTCGGGCGCGACCACGGTGGCGGCCATGGATTTGGCGTCCGGCGCGGTGTCGAAGACGGCGGCCCAGTAGCGGGTGACCAGCGGCAGGCTCTCGTGGACCTCGACGAGCGGGATGCCGTCCAGAGCGGCCGGAGCGAGGGCGGGACCGGGGGCGGGACCGGGGGCGGGACCCCCGTGGCGCAGCCGGTCCGTGTCGACGAGGGCCGCCCAGTAGGGCGCGGCGACCAGGACGTGCTCCTCGTCGCACAGAGCGGTGGCGGTGAAGAGCCCTCCGCGGGGCTGGGCGGTGGTGACGACCAGGTCGTGGTGGCCGGCGGCGAGGCCGTCCAGGGCCGCCTCGGCGCCGGTCTGCAGGGTGGAGCGCAGGGTGTGGCCGCGGCCTACCAGGGGTGCCAGGGCGGGGAGCACGCGCAGGCACAGGAATTCGGGGGGGCCAGCGACGTGCAGGGTGCGTAACGTACCGGCGGCGTCCCGCTCGGCCTCGGTGATCCGGAGCAGGGCGTCGAGGTGCGGGGCGGCCTTGTGGGCGAGCTCGTCGCCGACGGCGGTCGGGGTGACGCCGCGGGCCCGGCGCAGGAAGAGCGGGCGCCCCAGCTGGCGTTCGAGGGTGCGGATCTGCGAGGTCACGGCGGGCTGGGACAGCCCCAGCAGGGCGGCGGCGCGGGTGAACGAGCCGGCGCGGTGGACGGCGACGAAGGTGCGCAGCAGGGCCAGATCCATCGCGGCACCTCTCGGTGGGGGCCTTCCACTATAAATATGCCGATGGCTCCCTGTCGTTACCGTGATTGGACTCTGACGCAGGGTCAACTAGCCTTGACGTGTGGTTCTTCGCGCGGAACCCGGGGCGGTCCGAGCCACTAGGGGGGAGGCTCGGACCGCCCTTCCACGCTCCGGTCAGCCCTGCTCGCCCGCGAGATCAAGGGCCCGCAGGACGTCCGCGACCAGGTCCCCGGTGTCCTCGGCCCCGGCGGAGAACCGGATGAAGCCCTCCGGCACGTCGTCACCGCCCCAGCGACCGCGCCGCTCCGCGGTGGACCGTACGCCTCCGAAACTCGTGGCGTCCTCGACCAGGAGCAGGGCGGCCAGGAACCGCTGCGCGTGGGCCCGGTCCGGCAGGGTGAAGGAGACCACCGAGCCGAAGCCCCGCATCTGGCGGGCGGCCGTCTTGTGGGAGGGGTCCGTCGCCAGGCCCGGGTAGCGCAGCCCGGTCACCTCCACACGGTCGGCCAGCGCCTCCGCGACGGCCAGCGCATTGGTCCACTGACGCTGCGCGCGCAACTGGAGGGTGGCCAGGGAACGGTGGGCGAGCCAGGCCTCCATCGGGCCCGGGATCGCGCCGACGATCTTGCGCCAGCGCCGGACCTGGGCGGCGCGTTCCGGATCGCGGCAGACGACGTAGCCCAGCAGCAGGTCACCGTGGCCGGTGAGGCCCTTGGTGCCGCTGGCCACCGAGAAGTCGGCCCCGAGCTGGAGGGGCCGCTGCCCCAGCGGGGTGGCGAGGGTGTTGTCGACGGCGACCAGGGCCCCGGCGGCGTGCGCGGCGTCCGCGAGGCGGCGTACGTCGCAGACGTCCAGCCCGGGGTTGGACGGGGTCTCGATCCACAGCAGCCGGGCCCCGTCGAGGACCGTGAGCTGGGCGTCTGCGCCGGTCGGGGCGGTGCGCACCCGGATCCCGTACGCCTCCAGCTGCTCGCGCACCAGCGGCAGCGCCTGGTAGCCGTCATCGGGCAGGACGACGGTGTCGCCGGTGCGCGCCTGGGACAGGAGGACGGCGGAGATCGCCGCCATGCCGGAGGCGAAGACGATCGTGTGCACGTCCTCGCCGGGGGCCTCCAGTTCCCCGATCGCCCGTTCCAGCAGGGTCCAGGTGGGGTTGGTGTCGCGGCCGTAGGTGTACGGGCCCTCGACGTCGCCCGGGAGGTGGAAGTGGGCGGCGAAGACCGGTCCGGGCAGCGCCGGTTCGTTCTTGACGGGTTCGGGCAGTCCGGCGCGGACGGCGCGGGTGCCGTCGCCCAGCCGGTCCGAGGGCAGCCGGTCCGTGGGCAGGCGGTCCGCGGGCAGCCGGTCGGCCGGCTCGCCGGGTCCTGCCGGTCCGGCTGTTCCGGGGGTGTGTTCGTTCACGCGGTGTGCTCCTTCAGTGCCTCGCGTACGGCGTCCAGCAGACCGGGGCTCGCCGCCTCGACCAGCGCCAGGCACGACTCGAACCCGTCGAGCGGCCCGTAGTAGGGGTCGGGTACGTCGGTCTGCGCGGTCGCGGCCGCCGGATCGTAGGACCGCAGCAGCCGGACCTTGGCGGCGTCCTGCGGAGTGGGCGCGAGTGCGCGCAGGTCCCGCAGGTGCCCGGCGTCCAGCGCGATGACGAGGTCGAGGCGGGCGAACCAGGTAGACCGGAACTGCCGGGCCCGGTGGTCCTGCGCGTAGCCGGAGGCCTCCAGGACCGAGACGGCGCGCGGGTCGGCGCCGTCGCCCTCGTGCCAGCCGCCGGTCCCGGCACTCTCCACCTCGACGAGGGTGTCGAGCCCGGCCCGCGCCACGTGAGTGCGGAAGACGGACTCGGCCATGGGCGAGCGGCAGATGTTGCCCGTGCAGACGAAGCACACGCGGTACACGGCCGGCCCGTTCAGTTCTTGTCGGGCAGGACCATGTTCACGGCCCAGGAGACGATGGAGATGATCAAGCCGCCGACGACCGCGGTCCAGAAGCCGTCGACGTGGAAGCTGAGGTCGAGCTCCTTGGCCAGCCACGAGGTCAGGAGCAGCATCAGGGCGTTCACGACCAGGGTGAACAGGCCGAGCGTGAGGATGAACAGCGGCAGCGAGAACAGCTTCACCACCGGCTTGACGATGAAGTTGACCAGGCCGAAGACCAGCGCGACCAGGAAGAGGGTGAGCGTCCGGCGGCCCAGGCTGCTGCCGTCGTCGAGGGTGATGCCGCCGAGGAGCGCGATGGCGACGGCCAGGGCCGCAGCGTTGGCCAGCGTCTTGACTACGAAATTCGTCATGTGTCTGATCGTGGCAGAGAAGATCCCGGTGGGACATCCGCAGATCAGCGGATGCCGCGGCACGATCGAGTACAAGGGGCACAACCACGATGAAAGCCTTCCGGCTTGACGAGCTCGAAGCGGAGCGGGTCGCGAACGACGGCGCCTATCTGCAGTTCCTGCGCGAACGGAACATGTCGGTCGGCCTGTACGCGCTGGAGGCGGGGCAGAGCGATCCGCAGCAGCCGCACCGCCAGGACGAGGTGTACTTCGTGGTGAGCGGACGGGCCTCGATCACGGTCGGGGAGGAGACGACGACGGTGGCGCGCGGCAGTGTGGTCTACGTCCCGGCGGGGGTCCCGCACAAGTTCCACCACATCAGCGAGGACCTGAGGGTGCTGGTGGTGTTCTCCCCGCCGGAGAGCTGACCGGGGCGCGTGAGGGTCGGCGCGCCGGCTCCCCTAAGGGGCGGATCAGGGCTCTGCGGGGGCCGGCGGGCCCCCGGAGGGGACCGCGGGCTCCTAGCATCGAGAGCAGGAAGTCAGGCACGACGACGAAGAAGAAGAGGTCGAGGACATGGACGGGATCCGAAGGACGTTCGCGGGCATGCCCTGGTGGGTGAAGTGGGTCGCCGTTCCGCTGCTGGCGCTGTTCGTCTTCGGCGGGGTGATCACCAGCATCCTCGGCGCGCTGATCGGGCTCGTCTTCAAGCTGCTCCTCTTCGTAGGCCTGGTCGCCGGCCTGATCTTCGTGGTGAAGAAGGTCGGCGGCGGCGGTTCGAAGTCCTCCGCCGGGGAGTGGTAGAAGCCGAGGAACCCAAGAGGTGCAAGCGGTGTAAGAGGTGTATGGGGCGTAAGAGGGGCGTACGGGGACCAGCCGGGCTCTTCCGGGATTAAGCCAGATGAGCGAACATGAGCCGCTAAACGGATCACGCCTCGGGAATCGGCCGATAGAGTCCCAATCTGTGCCGATCCCCTGGGCACCGCAAGCCCGGTAACACCGCTCTGAGCCCGATAACACCGCTCTGACCTGCGGTTGTCTTGACCAGTCGACCGAGCACGACCCCCAGGAGCCACGGCATACGCGGGGGCGGCCCCCGCAGGGCGGGCCCCACCGGTTCGCCGCCACACCTGGGGGTGAGCTTTGGCTTCGGTTCCCAATGCCGGTGTGCCGACCCTGATCGGTTCGGTGCAAAGGGCACTGAGACTGCTCGAAGCAGCGGGGTCCCATAGCGAGGGAGCTCCGGCCAAACAGCTGGCGCGCGAGGCCGGGCTCCCGCTTCCCACCGCGTACCACCTGCTCCGCACCCTGACGCACGAGGGCTATCTGCGCCGGGAGGGCGGAGTCTTCGTCCTGGGCGCCGCCGCGTGGCGTCTCGCCGGTGGGGGGCTTCAGCAGAAACGTCGCAGCATGATCCTCGACTCCCTCGCGCACTTCCGCGACGCGGTCGGGGCCCCCGTCTACTTCGCGGTCTACCGCGAGGGTGAGATCGAGGTCGTGGGCGTCTCGGACACCCCGTCCCGTCCGGCCTGCGAGGAGTGGGCCGATTTCCGCGCGACCGGCCACGCGCACGCCATCGGGCAGTGCCTGCTCGGCCAGCTCGACGAGAAGACGCGCAAGGACCATTACGACCGCCACCCGGTCGAGGCCGTCACCCCTTATACCGTGCGGGACCAACGGTCCCTGGAGCGCCGGATCGGGGCCCTGGGGCGAATGCAGCCAGTAATCGAGCGTCAGGAATATGCGCTTGGCACGGTCTGCGCGGCGATCCCCATCACAGCGGGCGATACCGCCGCAACGATGGCCATTTCTCTCCCCCTGCACGAGCAAGAGCGATTGCTCTATGTAGTCAATCGACTACGGAGTGAAGTAGGCGCGCTGTTGAGCACCCTCTCGTTCTCTATCAGTATCTGAAAACTCACTCCTTGTGATCTGCTAGCGCTTCCACCACTCTTGTCAAGAGGTCCCTGGGGGACATTCCTGGCCACTTCCACTACAGCGGGGTAGGCAATGCGCGAGTCGGTACAGGCAGAGGTCATGATGAGCTTTCTCGTTTCCGAGGAGCTCTCGTTCAGAATTCCGGTAGAACTCCGGTACGACGCCCGTGATCCGTACGCGGTCCGCCTGACCTTCCACCTTCCCGGGGATGCGCCCGTGACCTGGGCGTTCGGCCGGGAACTCCTCCTGGACGGCATCAACAAGCCGTGCGGTGACGGCGACGTGCACATCGCGCCCACCGATCCCGAGGACCTCTCGGACGTCCACATCCGGCTCCAGGTCGGAAGCGACCGGGCCCTGTTCCGCGCCAGCGCGGCGCCGCTCGTCGCGTTCCTCGACCGCACCGACCGGATCGTTCCGCTCGGTCAGGAGCGGAACCTCGGCGACTTCGAGGAGAACCTCGACGAAGCGCTCGACAAGATCCTGGCCGCGTCGCGGCAGAACGAGCAGAACGCCGGCTGACCCCGCCGCGCACAGCCACCGCCCCCGGCTGCCGCCCCCGGCCGCCGCTCCCGGACCGCCGCCCCCTGCCCTCGCGCAGCCCTCAGCGCTTGCGCCGCCGGCCCCGGCCCCCGCGTACCGGCCCCGCGGCCGGCCCGGCGGCCGGGGATCCCGGCCGGTCGGCGGAGACCACCAGCGCGGCGAGCGCCGTGGTCACCGGGACGGAGGCCACGAGGCCGATCGAGCCCACGAGGGTCCGTACGATCTCCTCCGCCACCAGCTCGCTGTTGGCCACCGAACCCATGCTGCTGTTCGCGATCGAGAACAGCAGGAGAAGCGGCAGAGCGGCGCCCGCGTAGGCGAGCACCAGGGTGTTGACCACCGAGGCGATGTGGTCGCGTCCGATCCGGATGGCCGCCCGGTACAGTCCGCGCGGCCCCATCGACGGGTCGGCCTGGTGGAGTTCCCACACCGCCGACGTCTGGGTGACCGTCACATCGTCGAGCACGCCCAGGGATCCGATGATCACACCGGCGAGCAGCAGACCGCTCATGTCGATGTCCGGGTAGAGACCGTGGATCAGTCCGGTGTTGTCGTCGGTGTTGCCGCTGAGGGACGCCCAGCCGATGAACAGCGAGCCCAGCAGCCCGATCAGCAGCAGCGAGACGAGCGTGCCGAGCACGGCGACCGAGGTACGGGCCGTCAGGCCGTGGCACATGTAGAGCGCGATCAGCATGATGGCGCTCGCGCCGATCACCGCCACGACCAGCGGGTTCGAGCCCTGCAGGATGGCCGGGAGGATGAAGAGCGTCAGCACGCCGAAGCTGACGACCAGCGCGATCAGTGCGAACAGCCCGCGCATCCGCCCGACGAGCACGACGGCGAGGGCGAAGATGCCGGCCAGCAGCGCCATCGGGAACTTGCGGTTCACGTCGATCACCGAGTACTGGAGGTCGCGCGGGGCGTCCGGCGCGTACGCCACGACCACCTCCTGGCCGTCCGTCAACTGCCGGGGGGCGCCCGGCTGGACGATCTCCACGAAGGTGCGGCCCTTCTCCGGGCCGCTGCCGATCTCGATGGTGGCCTTCTTGCACTCCCCGGTCTGCGCGGCCTGCGCCTCACGCCCCTCGGGGGTGGAGGTGTCGCCCGTCGGCGGCACCTGCGCGGCGTTCACTGATTTGCAGTCGACCTGTGCGAGCGAGACGACCTTGCCCTGCTGGGTCTGCCGGTCGAAGCCGACCCCCGTGCGCTCGTGGGCGGGGGCGCCGCCGGGCCAGAGGACGGCCATGCCGACGAAGACGGCGGTGGCGAAGGGGATCAGTACGGCCGCGATGACCTTGCGCAGGTGCTTCGACACCGGAGCCGCTGGGCCGTGACCATGGCTGTGCCCGTGAGCATGCCCGTGCCCGTGCCCGTTTCCGTGCCCGGGACCTGGGTGCTCGTGGCCGGTGTGGCCAGCGGGCTCGGTGGGATCGGTGGGGGGCTGCGGCGAAGTCGTCACCAGCAGATCATCGCAAGAGATGAGGGGGCCCACTGTTCAGCACGCCATGGATGACGCTAGCGTGGGGGCTACTTTGCACAACGCGGGAGCTCGGAGCACCGGGCTGAGAGGACGCTGATCACCGTACGCGCATCACGGATGCGTACGGGAAGAGGCTGCGTCGACCGCCGAACCTGTTACCGGGTAATGCCGGCGTAGGGAGATCAGGTCTCATGACCATTCAGGACGACGCACGCACGCCTGCCGTCAGCCAGGACGCCGACGGCCAGACCGAGCGCCAGCCGGGCTGGCACAAGGGATACGTGGCGGGCTCCCGCCCCGACCTCCGGGTGCCGGTCCGCCAGGTCCACCTCACCAACGGCAAGGACGTGACGCTGTACGACACGTCCGGGCCGTACACCGACCCGCAGATCGAGACCGACGTGCGCCGCGGCCTCGCACCGCTGCGCGAGAACTGGATCATCGGCCGCGGTGACACCGAGGAGTACGCGGGCCGTCCCGTGCGCCCCGAGGACGACGGCATCAAGCACACCTCGCCGCGCGGCGGGCTGAAGAACCTCGACGCGGTCTTCCCGGGCCGCCCGCGCCAGCCCCGCCGCGGCCGTGGCGGCGCCGCCGTCACGCAGCTCGCGTACGCCCGCCGGGGTGAGATCACCCCGGAGATGGAGTACGTCGCGATCCGCGAGAACGTCTCCCCCGAGGTCGTGCGCGAGGAGATCGCCGCGGGCCGGGCCGTGCTTCCGGCGAACGTGAACCACCCCGAGATCGAGCCGATGATCATCGGCAAGCGGTTCCTGGTGAAGGTCAACGCCAACATCGGCAACTCGGCCGTCACCTCCTCCATCGAGGAGGAGGTCGACAAGATGACCTGGGCGACCAAGTGGGGCGCCGACACGGTCATGGACCTCTCGACGGGCCGCAACATCCACACCACCCGCGAGTGGGTCCTGCGCAACTCGCCCGTCCCCATCGGCACCGTGCCGCTGTACCAGGCGCTGGAGAAGGTCGACGGCCGCGCCGAGGACCTGACCTGGGATATCTACAAGGACACGGTCATCGAGCAGGCCGAGCAGGGCGTCGACTACATGACGGTCCACGCCGGCGTGCTGCTGCCCTACGTGCCGCTGACCGCCCGCCGCAAGACCGGCATCGTCTCGCGCGGTGGCTCGATCATGGCCGCCTGGTGCCTGGCGCACCACAAGGAGAACTTCCTTTACACGAACTTCGAGGAGCTCTGCGAGATCCTGGCGTCCTACGACGTCACGTACTCGCTCGGCGACGGCCTGCGCCCCGGCTCCATCGCGGACGCCAACGACGCGGCGCAGTTCGCGGAGCTCAAGACGCTCGGCGAGCTGAACACGATCGCCAAGCGCCACAACGTCCAGACCATGATCGAGGGCCCGGGCCACGTCCCGATGCACAAGATCAAGGAGAACATCGACCTCCAGCAGGAGATCTGCGAGGAGGCGCCGTTCTACACGCTCGGCCCGCTCACCACGGACGTCGCGCCCGCGTACGACCACATCACCTCGGGCATCGGCGCCGCGATGATCGCCTGGTGGGGCACCGCGATGCTCTGCTACGTCACGCCCAAGGAGCACCTGGGCCTGCCCAACCGGGACGACGTGAAGACCGGCGTGATCACCTACAAGATCGCCGCGCACGCCGCGGACCTGGCCAAGGGGCACCCCGGTGCCCAGGAGTGGGACGACGCGCTGTCGGACGCGCGGTTCGAGTTCCGCTGGGAGGACCAGTTCAACCTGGCCCTGGACCCGGACACGGCCCGCGAGTTCCACGACGAGACCCTGCCCGCCGAGCCGGCCAAGACCGCGCACTTCTGCTCCATGTGCGGTCCGAAGTTCTGCTCGATGAAGATCTCGCAGGACATCCGCCGTGAGCACGGCGGGGACCTGAGGGCCGACGAGATCCAGGCGGGCATGGCGGAGAAGTCCGCCGAGTTCGCGGCCTCCGGCAACCGGGTCTACCTGCCGCTGGCCGACTGAGCCACACGCGAACAGGACCGGCCCGCACCCGAGGGGGGAGGAGCGGGCCGGTCCGGCGTGGGCCGGCGGTCTGGTTCGCAGTACGCCGGCCGTCTGGTCTCCGTACGCCGGCGGTCGGGCTTTCGTACGCCGGTCAGGCGACGACCCGGTAGTCCGGGCCCAGCTTGGCCCGCGAGAACGCGAGGTTCTCGGCGATCCGTTCGCGCTGGGTCTCAGGAAGCGCGTCCGACTGGAGGAGGCGCTCGCAGCAGTCCAGGGACTCCTGGTAGGCGCCGACCCAGTAGGCGGCGACCGCGAGTTCGTCGAGCGCCCGCCACTCGTACCAGTCGAACTCGACGAACAGGATGTCGTCGGGGCGCGGGATCCGCACCGCCTGCCGGGCGAACATGTACGCGAGCGGCCAGCGGCCCTCGTTGCGGCAGAGGCGGGCGAGATCGCCCAGCGCCTCGGCGCGTGAGGGTCGGCTCTCGTGCGCGCGCAGGTAGCGGTCCATCACCTCGGCCGGCGGCCTCTTGAGACGGGCCGCGAGCCGTGCCGCGTAGAGCCGGGCGCAGAAGGCCTCCTCGGCGAAGCCGCCCATGCCGGCCCGGAGGTCGTAGGCGGTGAGGGACTTCTCCGGCTCTCCCGCGTCGCGCCAGCTCTGCGCCAGGTAGAACGCGTAACGGGCATTGTCGGGTTCCTTGATCAGCCCCTGCCGGAGGATCTCCGCGTCCCGCAGGTATTTCTCCCGCTCACCGCCTTCCCCGAGGCGCGATCCGCCGCCGACGACGAGGATATGGGCGCCTTCGAGGGTTCCCTGGCTGAACCGCTCCTCGCAGTCGAGGTACTCGTGGAGTACGCCGACGTATTTCCACGGCAATCGGGTGGAGACCAGAGCGGGCCGCCAATGGATGACGGGCCGGTGGTGCACGGCGACGCCATAGGCGTCGAGCGTCAGCTCCGGCATCTGAAAGCCGGGCGGTGCCTCCATCATGTCGTCGGCGTCGAGGAACAGCAGGTAGTCGGCGGTGGGGCGGGCGAGTTCGATCGCCTCGTTGCGGCTGCCGTCGAATCCCTTCCACGGCCGCTCGTGCAGAACACCGGGAAGATCGCTGAAGAATTCCCGGATGATCTCCTGGGTTCCGTCCGTCGAACCGGTGTCCACGATCACCCAGGTGTCGATCAATGGGCGTACCGATTCGAGGCAGCGCCGGATGACCGGGGCCTCATTCTTGACGATCATGTTCAGGCAGACCGTTGATTTCAAGGTTCCCATCCACTGTAGTGATGAAAATGACCTTGGGGCGACCGTAGGCATCCGGGTAATGCCGTGCAAGGAAGCTCGACCGCGGGGGCGGGGGACGGGCGGAGTCCGGCACGGTACGAGGGCCATTGGCGTGGCGCTACTCGTCCGATAAGTGGACTTATGAGTGAGGCCTTCCGTCACACGCGGCGGTGATCCACACGATGACCGAGGTGGTCCGGGAGGACCCGGACATCGTGCGATCCCGTTTCGAGAAGGAGTGGTATGAGCCCCGACAACAGGTCCAGGTCAACCCTCGGTCCGCTGCCACGGCGCAGCGGCTGGCTGGCCGGTGGCACGCTCGCCTCACTTGCCCTGGTGATGGTGGGCGTCGCCAGCCCGGTCTTCGCCACGGCTGAGTCGATCCAGTCGGCCGCGAGGGTCAACGCGGCGAGCCCCACCGGGGTGAACCACTGCCCCCCGCACCAGCACCACCACAACCCGGATGAGGATCCGGCCTACAACCCGGACGAGGATCCGGAGAACAACCCGGACTACAACCCGGACGAAGACCCGAGGGGCGAGGACATGCAGGCCGGCGCGCCGGTCGGGGACGACAGGTGCGAGCAGGGCGGCCCTGGCGCCACGGGTGCCACGGGTGCGACGGGTCCCAGGGGTGCGACGGGTGCCACGGGTGCCACGGGTGCGACGGGTGCGACGGGCGCTGACGGCGCCACGGGCGCCACGGGCGCGACAGGTGCCACGGGTGCGACCGGTGCGACCGGTGCGACCGGCGCCACGGGGGCCACGGGTACGGACGGTCTGCCCGGTGCGACCGGTGCGACCGGTGCGACCGGCGCGACCGGCGCGACCGGAGCCACGGGTGCCACCGGCGCTACGGGCGCCACCGGCGCGGACGGTCTGAACGGCCTGGACGGCGCCATCGGCGCGACGGGTGCCACGGGCGCCACCGGCGCCACCGGCCCGGGCTGCAACTCCGTCGACAGCATCGCCCGTTCGGCCACCGTGACGTTCAGCGCCGCCCTCACGAACGGCATCGCCTACGCCGGCCGCACGAGCACGGCCGGAGGTGCGCCCGTATGGCAGGACCTCACCGACGCGGACAATCCGGGATACCCCACTGGCACCGCCTGTGGCATCGCGATCGTCGACCAGGGGACCAACTCCTACATCCGGGTGCTGACCACCGACGGCCGCGTCTACCAGACGCACGGTGACACCAACGGCACCAGCTTCACCTGGGACGAGGGGTGGGTCGAGCTCCTTCCGCCCCCCACTCCCGCCACCCTGCGCGGCAAGGGCTTCAAGGAAGACCTGATGCGCGGAGCCGGCCGCAACCGCCTCCCCTAGAGGCAGGCACTGCAGCTCACGTGCGGGCCGGGCGTGTCTCCCACGGGGATGCGGCCGGCCCCCGGCGTGTGGGCCTGTCCTCACGCGCGGCCGTGGGGGCCGGACGGGCCGCCCCGTTGGTCCGATAAGTGGACTTCTCCGCGAGGCGTCGCGTCACGCGCGACAGCGATCCCCACGATGACCGAGGTGGCCCCCATGGCCCCATCACGCATCGTTCGATCCGGTTTCGAGAAGGAGCGGCGTTTATGAGCCCCGAGAACAACACCAGGTCAACCCTTGGTCCGCTGCCCCGGCGCAGCGGCTGGCTGGCTGGTGGCACCCTCGCATCGCTTGCCCTGGTCATGACGGGCATCTCCGGCCCCGCCTTCGCCAGCCCGCAGGGTGCGCAGGCGGCGCAGACGGTCACCACGGTGAGCACCGTGAACGGAGGCAAGTGCTCGGACGAGCGCGACGACTACGACCCGCGGAAGGCCGACCAGGCCGGTCCCCGCGGTGGTGGCGGCGACGAGGGCTGCCAGGGCCCGACGGGTCCGACCGGCCCGCGGGGTCCGAAGGGTGACCCCGGCCCGTGCAGCGACGTCGACGCCTACCGGCCGAACGCCGCCACGGACCTCAAGGCCGTCCTCAGCAACGGTGTCGCGTACGCCGGCATCCGGGACCTCACGGGTGCGAACGCCCCGACGCCCTTCCTCTGGTACGACCTGACGGACACCGAGACCGACTTCCCGAGGGACGCCTGCGCGATCTCCATCGCCGCGCAGACCAACGCCGCGGGGGGTGTCTCCATCCAGACGCTGACCCGCCGCGGCGAAGTCTGGGAGCTGACCTGCGACGTGGAGCAGGACCCGTCCCCCACCGTCGGCTTCGTCCTCGACTGCGCGACGGAGTGGAACGAGCTCACCACCCCGGTCCGCGGCGCGGACGGTCCGCCGCCGGTGCGCAACCGGAAGTAGTCACTCAGGCCCGCGTTCCGGGCCGCCGAAGTCCGGACTCGTGAAGTCCGGAGGTGTGTAGCCGGGTCGGGGTCCCTCGGAGGGGGATCCCGGACTGGTGAAATCGGGCCGGGAGTATCCCAGACTGGGGATGCGCCCGGCCCCCGGCGTGCGGGGGGTCGGATACGCCGTCCCCGCACTGGGATCGGCTAGCGCGTCCCGGAGGAACGGCATGATGCCGCGCTCCAGCAGTGCGTGCCGCCAGGCCTCGCGGGCCCGCGCCACGTCGTCGGGTATCGCCTCGGTCTCGTCCGCCGCCACCTCGGTCGCGCTGTTGCGCACCGCCGTCACCAGCAGCCCGATCACGGCGAAGATCAGGGCGGCCACCGTGAGACCGCCGAACAGCCAACCCGCCGTCAGCATCGTCTCGGCGAAAGCCGGTTCGGGCTCGATCATCTTCAGGCTGTAGCCCACGAGCAGGAAGATCAGCATGGCGGTGCCCGCCAGGACCGGCGCGAGGACCGCGACCACGGCGCTGACGCCCGCGCCACCGCCGCCGCCCTGCTCCCCGTACTCGTCCCCCGTCGCACCGGGTGCGGACAAGGCCCCGTCGCGCCGTTCCTCGCGGACCTTCACGTAGTGGTCGTACTCGGCCGCGGCGGCGGCCGCCAGCAGGGCGCTGGCGCCCTGGGCCATCGTGCGCAACTGTTCGGCGTTCAGCCGTTCGCCCAGGGTGGCGAGTTCGGGCCGGTCCTGCGCGGTGCGCAGCGCCTCGTCGAGGAGCCGGTCGAACTCCGGCCGGTCTTCGGTCAGCAGGTGCGGAGCGCTGGTCATGTGCATCCCCCGATGCTCCGTACAAGCCGGTATGCCCGCGTAGACCCGGGCGCCGGCACAAACGGAGGAGAGCCTGCTACGGATAGAGCGATGGTAGAGCGCCCACACCACGCCGTGACAGGGGCTTTCTGGAAATACCCCTCTGCGTAAGCTCTCAGTCGCTCAACGGCAGTTGTACGACAAGCAGTTTGCCGGCCATCGTCACTCCGCCGTCCATCGCGATGGCGAGCCCCTCCGCGTAGACGTGCGGGCCGTCCACGGCCGGGCCGCGCGTCTCGTCGCCGTCCTCGGTGCCCACTTCGCCGAGCAGGTACGGGATGGGGCTGTGGCCGTGTACGACACGGGTGCCGCCGTACGTGTCGAGCAGCTCGCGCACGGCCTGCGGGCCGCTGTCCTCGTCGCGGAAGGCGAACCGCTTGGTGAACTTGCGGAAGAGGTCCCAGGTGATGTCGGCGTCGCCCCGGTTGAGGAGCTCGTGGATGGTGTCGTTGACGTCCTCGATGGAGTCGCCGTAGTCGAGGTAGGCCGTGGTGTCGGAGTGCAGCAGCAGGTGGCCTTCCTCCAGGACGGCCGCGTCCAGGCGGGACATCCACTGGAGGTGGACGTCCTGCAGGCGCTCCATGTCGGTGCGCTGGCCGCCGTTCAGCAGCCAGGCGGCCTGGAAGGTGGCGGTGCCGGCGCCGGAGACGACCGGGGTGTCGCCGAACCGCTTCGCTCCGATCAGCAGCAGTTCGTGGTTGCCCATCAGGGCCTTGCAGTAGCCGCCTGCGGCGGCGGCCTCGGCGGACAGCCGCATGACGAGGTCGATGACGCCGATGCCGTCGGGGCCGCGGTCGGTGAAGTCGCCGAGGAACCAGAGCCGGGCGTTGCCGGCCGACCAGCGGCGTTCCGCGTCGATCAGGCCCTGGGCCTGGAGCTCGGCGACGAGCTCGTCCAGGTAGCCGTGGACGTCGCCGACGACGTAGAGCGGACCGGGACCGGCCGTCGCCGGGGCCTCCTGGGGGACGTACTGGACCTGCACGGTGTCGCCCGGGCCGCCGGCCGCGCCGCGTCCGATGACGGGCAGGTCGCGGTAGGTCGGGGTGTAGCCGTCGAGGCCGTCGTCCTCCGGGGCCTGGGCGGTGGCGGGCGCCGGCGGCGCGCCGTCGCCGTAGTACGCCGGGTACTCGCCGTACACGGGGACTTCGCCGGGATGTCCGGTGGATACGGCGTACGGGGCGGGTTCGGTGACTGGAACCCGGAAGTCCCGCAGCGTCTCCGTCCGCATCGCGGGTCCCTGACCGGCCCCCTGAGTCATCGACCCCTCCACCACCGTCGCGCTGCCGTACATCTGCGGACCCTCCTGACCTCTGGAGAGGAGGGCCTGTGATGTCGTGCGCCCATCATAGGAATGCGGCTCGCGCTCTGTGACGCACCAGGGGTGGTGAATCGTAGGCGGAGCCGATCGTTCCTACCGCTTTCTACCGATATCGGTGCTGCTGAAATCCTCGGCCGGGCCGTCGGCCAAGCCGACCGGACGGTCTGGCGGTCAGTCCTGGGCCGGTGAACGGGGGGGACTGACGGTCGTACGGGGCTGCCTGCGCTGGGACGAGGTGCGGATGATGAGCTCGGTCGGGACGACCTGTTCGACGGGGCGCCCGGTGTCCACTCCCTCGATCGCGTCGATCAGCAGCTGCACGACGGCGGTGCCGATGCGGCGCGGTTTGAGGGACAGGGTGGTGATCGGCGGTTCGGTGTTGGCGTAGACGGTGGACTCGCTGCAGCACACGAGCAGCAGGTCCTCGGGGACGCGCAGGCCGTAGCGCCGGGCGGCGGCGAGCAGGTCGGTGCCGTTGGGGTCGAAGAGCCCGTAGACGGCGTCGGGACGGTCGGGGCGGGCGAGGAGCCGGTCGGCGGCGACGGCGCCGGCGCACGGATCGTGGGCGGGGTAGGACTCGTAGACGGGGTCCTGGCCGACGCGCGCGCACCAGTCGAGGTAGGCGGTCGTGGAGAGGCGGGTGTAGGTGTCGGTGGTGGTGCCGGTGAGCAGCCCGATCCGGCGGGCGCCCGCGGCGGCGAGGTGGTCGAGCAGGCCCAGTACGGCGGCCTCGTGATCGTTGTCGACCCAGGCGGTGACGGGGAGGGTGCCTGCCGGGCGGCCGTCGGAGACCACGGGCAGGCCCTGGCGGACCAGTTCGGTGACGACGGGATCGTGGTCGGAGGGGTCGATGACGACGGTGCCGTCGAGGGCGACGTTGGACCACACGTCGTGTCGGGAGGTGGCGGGGAGGATGACGAGGGCGTAGCCGCGGGCGAGCGCGGCGGAGGTGGCCGCTCTGGCCATCTCGGCGAAGTAGGCGAATTCGGTGAAGGTGAAAGGTTCATCCCCGTACGTCGTCACGGTCAGGCCGATGAGGCCGGACTTGCCGGTACGGAGGGTGCGGGCGGCGGCCGACGGGCGGTAGCCCAGACGGTCGGCCACCTCGCGGACGTGGCGGCGGGTGGCGTCGGGCAGCCGTCCCTTGCCATTGAGCGCGTCGGAGACGGTTGTGATGGAGACGCCCGCCGCAGCGGCCACGTCCCTGATGCCTGCCCGGCTCTGTCGGCCGGCGGCCCGCCGGGTGGTCTCGGTCCGGCTCACCTGATGCTTCCCTGCTGCTGTCATGGCGAGCCGATAGTAGGGCTCGGGGGGCGGGGTGGTCCGGGTGCATATGCACCCGTTGACAGGCACGGTTCTGCATGGTCCGCCACCCCCAATGACCTTGGAAATAAAGGAATTTGGTCGCTTGAGGGGGTGGTGGAGCTTGTCGGCGGGTCCGGGCATGCCAAAACGGTGTGGTCTCGGACTGGTCTCAACTCACCTGCACGGGGGATGCGCGCCACGGCGCAGGCCACCGGCGCGCGCATATATGCGCGCGCTCCCCCGCATTCCAGGCGCCCCCATTCTCGGGAGAGCGGAATCCTCATAAGGTGAGCAGTATTGAGTCGACGGCGACGTCGTACGGGACGGTCGAGGAGGACCTGCGGTGAGCGAGAAGAGCCCGAAGCTGCGCGCCGAGCTGGACGGCATTCCGACATACAAGCCCGGCAAGCCGGCTGCCGCGGGAGGTCCCGTCGCGTACAAGCTGTCTTCGAACGAGAACCCGTACCCGCCCCTGCACGGGGTGCTGGAGAGCGCCGTCGCGGCCGCCGGCAGCTTCAACCGGTACCCCGACATGGCCTGCACCGGTCTCGTGAACGAGCTCGCGGAGCGGTTCGGCGTGCCGGCGGACCACGTGGCCACCGGCACCGGCTCGGTGGGTGTGGCCCAGTCGCTGATCCAGTCGACGGCCGGCCCGGGCGACGAGGTCATCTACGCCTGGCGGTCCTTCGAGGCGTACCCGATCATCGTGCAGATCTCGGGCGCCACGTCCGTGCAGGTGCCGCTGACCGAGGGGGACGTGCACGACCTGGACGCCATGCTCGCGGCGATCACCGAGCGGACCCGGCTGATCTTCGTCTGCAACCCGAACAACCCCACCGGCACCGCCGTGCGCCGCGCGGAGCTGGAGCGCTTCCTGGACCAGGTGCCCTCGGACATCCTGGTGGTCCTGGACGAGGCGTACCGCGAGTTCGTGCGCGACACGGACGTGCCGGACGGCATCGAGCTCTACCGCACCCGCCCCAACGTGGCGGTGCTGCGTACGTTCTCCAAGGCGTACGGGCTCGCGGGCCTGCGGGTCGGCTTCGCGGTGGCGCACGAGCCGGTGGCCGCGGCGCTGCGCAAGACGGCGGTTCCCTTCGGCGTCAGCCAGCTCGCGCAGGACGCGGCCGTGGCCTCGCTGCGTGCCGAGGACGAGCTGATGGGCCGGGTGGGGGCGCTGGTGTGCGAGCGCACGCGGGTCCACGAGACGCTGCTCGCGCAGGGCTGGAACGTGCCGGACACGCAGGCGAACTTCGTGTGGATGCGGCTGGGGGAGCGCACGGCCGACTTCGCGGCGGCCTGCGAGAAGGCCGGTGTGGTGGTCCGGCCCTTCGCGGGCGAGGGCCTGCGGGTCACGATCGGTGAGACCGAGGCGAACGACCTCTTCCTGCACACGGCGGAGGCGTTCTTCAAGGAGCTGTAGCTCTTCAAGGAGCTGTAGGCGAGCTGGAGCCGGGGCGCGGGGCCGCCCGCGGTGAGGGCGTTACAGGTGTTACGCCCGCTCCACGCGGACGGGGTCGCCGTCGCGGACGGTGGACAGCAGGCGGGGGTCGCCGTCGAGCGAGCCGAGCACGTTGCACGGGCTCGCCAGGCGGCTCTCGCCCCCGCGTGAGATGGGCGTGGGGCCGTAGGGCAGCGCGAGGGCGTCGCCCTCGGTCCAGAAGGCGACCGTGCCGGGCTCGACGACCTGCCGGGCGTCGTGTTCGAGGGCCACGCTGACGCCGGTGTCGAAGTAGACCTCCTCGCCCCAGGTGTGGGCGGAGGCGGAGATCGGCAGGGCCTCGGCCAGGGCCTTGCTGGTCGGGGTCTCGTCGAGGGTCGCGGTGAGGTGGCCCGCAGGCCAGGAGATTCGAATCTTCATGAGCCGTATTCAACAATCTGTTGAATTAATTGGCTAGAGGGGTACCCCGCCTGAAGGGCGGCGGAAGCGGTGCGCCATAATGCTTGTGAATGTGAACGCGTTCACAAGCGTGTCCTGCTTTCTCCCGGATTGAGTGGGACACACCAGGCACTTGCCGCTGTGACCACGGCGACGCGAAGGAGACGAGGACGTGGATCTAGCTTTGGCGCCGGAGACTCTGGCGCGCTGGCAGTTCGGCATCACCACCGTCTATCACTTCCTCTTCGTACCCCTGACGATCTCGCTCGCCGCCCTCACCGCGGGCCTCCAGACCGCATGGGTGCGCACCGGGAAGGAGAAGTACCTCGGAGCCACGAAGTTCTGGGGAAAGCTCTTCTTGATCAATATCGCGATGGGCGTCGTCACCGGCATCGTCCAGGAGTTCCAGTTCGGAATGAACTGGTCCGACTACTCGCGATTCGTCGGTGACATCTTCGGAGCCCCCCTGGCCTTCGAAGCGTTGATCGCGTTCTTCTTCGAGTCCACCTTCATCGGGCTGTGGATCTTCGGCTGGGACAAGCTGCCGAAGAGGATCCACCTGGCCTGCATATGGATGGTGTCGATCGGCACCATCCTGTCCGCGTACTTCATCCTGGCGGCCAATTCCTGGATGCAGCACCCGGTCGGATACCGCATCAACGAGGAGCGGGGCCGGGCCGAGCTCACCGACTTCTGGCTCGTGCTCACCCAGAACACCGCGCTCACCCAGTTCTTCCACACCATCACGGCCGCCTTCCTGGTCGGCGGCGCGTTCATGGTCGGCATCGCCGCCTTCCACCTCGCGCGCAAGAGGCACGTCCCCGTGATGCGCAGCTCCCTGCGGCTCGGCCTGGTCGTCATGATCATCGCCGGCATGGGCACCGCCATCAGCGGCGACCTGCTCGGCAAGGTCATGTTCAAGCAGCAGCCGATGAAGATGGCCGCCGCCGAGGCGCTCTGGGACGGCGAGGCGCCGGCCCCCTTCTCCGTCTTCGCCTACGGCGACGTCGAGAAGGGCCACAACAAGGTCGCCATCGAAATCCCGGGCGTTCTGTCCTTCCTGGCGAACGACGACTTCACCTCGTTCGTCCCGGGGATCAACGACGTCAACAAGGCCGAGCAGGAGAAGTTCGGGCCCGGGGACTACCGGCCCAACATCCCGGTCGCCTACTGGGGCTTCCGCTGGATGATCGGCTTCGGCATGGCCTCGCTCGGCATCGGCGTCCTGGGCCTCTGGCTGACCCGCAAGAAGTTCATGCTGCCGCCCGGCCTGCGCACCGGGGAGAGCGAGGTGCCGAACCTGGTCCTCTTCAAGAAGGCGCTGAGCCCGAAGTTCGCCACCCTGTACTGGATCGTCGCCCTGTGGACCATGGGCTTCCCGCTCATCGCCAACTCCTGGGGCTGGATCTTCACCGAGATGGGCCGCCAGCCGTGGGTGGTCTACGGAGTCCTGCGGACCCGGGACGCGGTCTCGCCGCACGTCTCTCAGGGCGAGGTGCTCACCTCGATGATCGGTTTCACCCTGCTCTACGCCGTACTCGCGGTCATCGAGGTCAAGCTCCTCGTCACGTACGTCAAGGCCGGACCGCCCGAGCTCACCGAGGCCGACCTCAACCCGCCCACCAAGATCGGCGGGGACGACAAGAATTCCGACCGGCCGATGGCCTTCTCGTACTGAGGCTGAGGAGACCACACCATGCAACTCCACGACGTCTGGTTCGTACTCATCGCCGTCCTGTGGACCGGCTACTTCTTCCTGGAGGGCTTCGACTTCGGGGTCGGCGTCCTGACCAAGCTGCTCGCCCGCGACCGCAAGGAGAAGCGGGTCCTGATCAACACGATCGGGCCCGTGTGGGACGGCAACGAGGTCTGGCTGCTCACCGCGGGCGGTGCCACCTTCGCCGCCTTCCCCGACTGGTACGCCACCCTCTTCTCCGGCTTCTACCTGCCGCTGCTGCTCATCCTGGTCTGCCTGATCATCCGCGGTGTCGCCTTCGAGTACCGGCACAAGCGGCCCGAGGACCGCTGGCAGACCAACTGGGAACACGCGATCTTCTGGACCTCGCTGATCCCCGCGTTCCTGTGGGGCGTGGCCTTCGGCAACATCGTGCGCGGCGTGAAGATCGACCAGAACAAGGAGTACGTCGGCTCCGTGCTCGACCTGCTCAACCCCTACGCGCTCCTCGGCGGCCTGGTCACCCTCACGCTGTTCACCTTCCACGGCGCGGTCTTCGTCTCGCTCAAGACCGTGGGTGACATCCGGGAGCGCTCGCGGAAGCTGGCCACCCGGCTGGGTGCGGCCGCCGCCGTGCTGGCCCTGGTCTTCCTGACCTGGACCCAGTTCACCCGCGGCGACGCCAAGAGCCTGGTCGCCATGGGCGTCGCCGTGCTCGCGCTGGTGGGGGCCCTCGGCTTCAACCTGGCGGGCCGCGAGGGCTGGTCGTTCGCCCTGTCCGGGGTCACCATCGCGGCGGCCGTCGCGATGCTCTTCCTGACGCTCTTCCCGAACGTCATGCCGTCCTCGCTGGACGACGCCTGGAACCTCACGGTCACCAACGCCTCGTCCAGCCCGTACACCCTGAAGATCATGACCTGGCTCGCGGCCGTGGCCACCCCGCTCGTCCTGCTCTACCAGGGCTGGACGTACTGGGTGTTCCGCAAGCGGATCGGTACGCAGCACATCGCGGACGCGCACTGAACCGGGCTCCCGGGCTCCGCTGTCCGGCCCCGCCGGATGCTGCCCGCCTGACCTGACCCGCCCGACCCCGCCTTGCCTGACCTGACTGACCCTGCCGAGGGGATGTTTCACGTGAAACCGATCGACCCGCGCCTGCTCCGATACGCCCGTTCCACCCGCCTCTTCCTGGCGGCGGTGGTGGCCCTGGGGCTGGCCGGGGCGGGGCTGGTCGTCGGTCAGGCGATGCTGATCGCCGAGATCGTGGTCGGTGCCTTCGAGGAGGGGCTGGGCGCCGAAGGGCTGCGGACGCCGCTGCTGCTGCTCGCGGCGGTGGCGCTGGGGCGCGGCCTGATCGCCTGGCTGACGGAACTGGCCGCGCACCGCGCCAGCGCGGCGGTCAAGTCGCAGCTGCGGAGCCGGCTGCTGGACCGGGCCGCGGACCTCGGGCCCGGGCGGCTCGACCGTCGGGGAACGGGCTCGCTGGTGGCACTGGCCACTCGGGGCGTGGACGCGCTCGACGACTACTTCTCCCGCTACCTGCCCCAGCTGGGGCTCGCGGTGGTCGTGCCGGTGGCGGTGCTCGCCCGTATCGTCACCGAGGACTGGGTGTCGGCGGCCATCATCGTGGTCACGCTGCCCCTCATCCCGGTGTTCATGATCCTGATCGGCATGGCCACCCAGTCCCGTATGGACCGCCAGTGGCGGCTGCTGTCGCGGCTGTCGGGGCACTTCCTCGACGTGGTGGCGGGGCTTCCCACCCTGAAGGTCTTCGGCCGGGCCAAGGCGCAGGCCGAATCGATCCGCAAGATCACCGACGACTACCGGCGCGCGACGATGCGGACCCTGCGCATCGCCTTCCTCTCCTCCTTCGCGCTGGAGCTGCTGGCGACCCTGTCGGTGGCGCTGGTGGCCGTGACCATCGGCATGCGACTGGTCCACGGCGAACTGGACCTCTACACCGGACTGGTCATCCTGATCCTGGCGCCCGAGGCCTACCTGCCGCTGCGGCAGGTGGGGGCGCAGTACCACGCGGCCGCGGAAGGACTGTCCGCCGCGGAGGAGATCTTCGAGGTCCTGGAGACCCCGGTCGCGGGGCCGGTCGGCGCCACCCGGCTGCCGGCGGGCGCTCCCCTGCGGATCGAGATCGACGGGGTCGCGGTCCGCCACGAGGGCCGCGGCGCGGAATCGCCGCGGCCCGTCTCCCTGACGGTCGGTCCGGGGGAGTGCGTGGCCCTCACCGGCCCGAGCGGGGCGGGCAAGTCCACCCTGCTCCAGGTCCTGCTGGGGTTCGTGACGCCCACCGCCGGCCGCGTACGGATCGCGGGGGTGGACCTGGCGGAGCTGTCGCCGGAGCAGTGGCGCGAGCAGATCGCGTGGGTGCCGCAGCGGCCGCACCTGTTCGCCGGGACCATCGCGGAGAACGTACGGCTGGCCCGCCCGGCGGCGTCCGACGCCGAGGTGGCCACGGCGTTGCAGGACGCCGGGGCGGGGGACTTCGTGGCGGCCCTGCCGCGCGGGGCGGACACCCTGCTGGGCGAGGGCGGCGCGGGACTGTCCGCCGGCCAGCGCCAGCGCCTGGCCTTGGCGCGGGCTTTCCTGGCGGACCGGCCCGTCCTGCTGCTGGACGAGCCGACGGCGGCCCTGGACGGCGAGACCGAGGCGGGCGTCGTGGACGCGGTCCGCCGGCTGGCCGTCGGGCGCACCGTGCTGCTGGTCGTGCACCGGCCGGCGCTGCTCGCCGTCGCCAGCCGGGTGGTCCCGCTGGCGGCGGGGGACGGCGCGGCGCAGACTCGCGCCGACCGCCCCCTCCCCGGCCCCGCGGCCACCCCCGGCCCGACGCGCACCGCCGGTGCCCCGGCCCACGGCGCCGGGGAGTGGATCCTCGGTACCGCACCGGAGCCGCTGCGGCCCGGTGGCGGGAGCGATGCGGGCGGCGCCGATCCGCTGCGGCGGGTGCGCGCCGTGGCCCGCGCGTGGCAGGGACGGTTCCGGCTCGGGCTGCTGCTCGGCGCGCTGGCCGTCGGGTGCAGCGTCGGCCTGATGGCCGTATCGGGCTGGCTGATCTCCAGGGCCTCCGAACAGCCGCCCGTGCTCTATCTGATGGTGGCCGTCACCGCCACCCGCGCCTTCGGGCTGGGCCGCGCCGTCTTCCGCTACGCCGAGCGGATCGTCTCGCACGACGCCGTGCTCCGGATGCTCGCCGACCTGCGGGTGTCCGTGTACCGGCGGCTGGAGCGCATCGCGCCCGCCGGGCTGCGCGAGCACCGGTGCGGGGACCTGCTGACCCGTCTGGTGGCCGACGCCGACGCGTTGCAGGACTACTGGCTGCGCTGGCTGCTGCCCGTCGCCACCGCGGTGCTCGTGGGCGCCGGCTCGGTCGCCTTCACCACCTGGCTGCTGCCCGGCGCCGGAGCCGTACTCGCCGTCGGGCTGCTCGCCGCCGGTGTCGGGGTGCCGCTGGTCAGCGGGGCCTGCGCCCGACGTGCCGAGCGAAGGCTGGCCCCCGCGCGGGGTGAACTCGCCACCCGGGTGGCCGATCTGCTCACCGGAACCGCGGAGCTGACCGTGGCCGGCGCCCTGGAGGACCGCAAGGGCCGGGCACGGGAGAGCGACGGCCTGCTGACGCGCATCGCCGCGCGGGGCGCCGCCGCGGCCGGGCTGGGCGGCGGCCTGTCCGCCCTCGTCTGCGGCCTCACCGTCGTGGCCGCCGCGGCCGTCGCCGCGACGGCCGTCCACGAGGGACGTCTGTCCGGGGTGGCCATGGCCGTCGCGGTCCTGACCCCGCTCGCAGCCTTCGAGGCGGTGAACGGACTCCCGCTCGCCGTCCAGTACCGCCAGCGGGTGCGCCGTAGCGCCGAGCGGGTCTACGAGGTCATCGACGCACCCGCCCCGGTCGACGAGCCGGAGCACCCCGCCGCGGCCCCCGCCTCGCCCTTCCCGCTGCGGCTGACGGGGCTCGCCGCCCGCCACCCCGGCCAGGAACGGGACGCCCTGCGCGGTCTCGACCTGACCCTGGAGGCCGGCCGCCGCGTCGCCGTCGTCGGCCCCTCGGGCTCCGGCAAGACCACCCTGGCCCAGGTCCTGCTCCGCTTCCTGGACCCGCGCGAAGGCGCGTACACCCTGGGTGGGACCGACGTACGCGCGCTCGACGGCGACGACGTCCGCGCGCAGGTGGGCCTGTGCGCCCAGGACGCGCACCTCTTCGACAGCTCGGTCCGGGAGAACCTGCGGCTCGCCAGGACCGGCGCGAGCGAGCAGGAGCTGCGGGAGGCACTGGCCGCGGCCCGGCTGCTGGAGTGGGCGGACGGCCTTCCCGACGGGCTGGACACCCTCGTCGGCGAACACGGGGAACGGATCTCCGGCGGCCAGCGCCAGCGGCTCGCCCTGGCCCGGGCGCTGCTCGCGGACTTCCCCGTACTGGTCCTCGACGAGCCGGCCGAGCACCTGGACCTGGCCACGGCGGACGCCCTGACGGCGGATCTGCTGGCCGCGACGGAGGGCCGTACCACCGTGCTGATCACGCACCGGCTCGCCGGGCTGGAGGCGGTGGACGAGGTGCTCGTGCTGGAGCGCGGCGAGGTCGTGCAGCGGGGCGCGTACGCGGAGCTGGCCGAGGCCGAGGGGCCGCTGCGACGGCTGCTGGAGCGGGAGCGGGAGACCGACGGTGCGGTGGCCGGCGTACCCGCCTAGAGGGTGGCCGGCTTTCCCGCCTGGACGGGGGCCGGCGCACCTCGCCTGGACGGTGGCCGGCTTTCCCGTCCAAAGGGGACTAACTAGGCTCAAGGCCATGTCAGCGCAGCGGTCTCAGCAAGTGCCGGATCCCGTCTCGGATCCCGTCTCGGGTCCCTCGACGGGGACGCCGGACCCCCTGGTGGCCGCCGCCCAGGCCACCAGGAGCCTGCAGGGACTGTCCACCGAGCTGACGGCCAGGGTGCCGCAGCTGCTGGAAGCCATGCGGTCGGTCGGTACCGGCCTCGAACTCCACTCCACCCTGGACCGCATCTGCGAGACCGCGGCCGAGCTCGCGGACGCCCGGTACGCGGCGATCGGCGTGGTCGACACCGAAGGCCGCGGGCTCACGGACTTCGTCACGTACGGGATGAGCACGGAGCTGGCCCACAAGATCGGGAGCCGTCCGGACGGGAAGCGCGGCCTGCTCGGCGCACTGATCTCGCACCCCGACACGGTCCGGCTCGCCGACCTGACGAAGGACCCGCGCGCGGAGGGCTTCCCGGCGCACCACCCGCCCATGAAGACCTTCCTCGGCGTCCCCATCCGGGTCCAGGGAGAGATCTTCGGCAACCTGTACCTCGCCGAGAAGAAGGGCGGCGGCGAGTTCAACGACTACGACGTCCACATGGTCCGGGTCCTGGCCACCGAAGCGGGCATCGCCATCGGCAACGCCCGGCTGTACGAGGCAGCCACCCAGCGCGAGCGCTGGATCGACGGCTCGGTGGCCGTCACCACCGCCCTCCTGTCGGGCGGTGACGCCGACGACGCCCTCGCGGTGGTGGCCGAGCAGGCCCGCCACCTCGCCGACTCCGCCGCCGGGATCGTCCTGCTGCCCGCCGAGGAGGGCGGCATGGAGATCGTCGCCGTCTCGGCCGAGAATCCGGCCACCTCGCTCGGCCTGGTGATCCCGGCCGAGAGCCCGGTGGTGGACCGCCTGCTGCGCGGCGAGCCGGTCTTCGTGGACGACGCGGCCCGCGACCCCCGCATGGCCAGCAAGCTGACCAGCCAGTACGGGCCGTGCATGATGCTGCCCCTGCACAGCGGCGGGCGGGTGCTGGGGGCGCTGGTCACCCCCCGGGCGCGCGGCGAGCGGCCGTTCAGCGAGGCCGAGCGGACCCTGGCCACGCAGTTCGCCTCGCAGGCCGCGCTCGCCCTGATGATGGCCGAGGCCCAGCGCGACCGGGAGCGGCTCGCCGTGTTCGAGGACCGTGACCGGATCGCCCGTGACCTGCACGACCTGGTCATCCAGCGGCTGTTCGCCACCGGGCTGATGCTGGAGGGAGCCCAGCGCCGCTCCATCGTCCCGGAGGTCCGCGACGGGGTGGGCAAGGCCGTGGAGGAGCTGGACGTGACCATCCAGGAGATCCGCACCGCGATCTTCGCCCTCCAGCAGGGCCCGGCGGAAGCCCCGTCGGGGCTGCGGACCCGGGTGCTGCGGGAGATCAACATGGCTGCCGTGCCGCTCGGCTTCAAGCCCGCGCACCGCTTCCTCGGCCCGATCGACGCGGCCGTCGGCGACCTCGTGGGCAAGAACCTGATCGCCGCGCTGCGGGAGGCCCTGTCCAATGCCTTCCGGCACGCCGACGCGTCCCGGATCGAGGTGGTCGTGGACTGCACCGTCACCCTCGCCGACGGCCGGCCGGGGGTGCGCCTGGAGGTCGCCGACGACGGGGTCGGCATCCCGGAGGGCGGCCGGCGCAGCGGGCTGCGGAACCTGCGCCGACGGGCCGAGGCACTGGGCGGCGCGAGCTCGTACGGCCCGGGCCTCGGCGAGGACGGCAGCGGGACCACCCTGGTGTGGGAGGCCCCGCTCTAGTCCCGGTCCCCGTGTCGCGTCGGGTGTGGCTCAGGCCTGCCGCTGGGCGATGCGTTCGGCCAGGATGCGCTCGATGACCAGGGCGACGCCGTCCTCGTTGTTGGCGACCGTGCAGCCGGACGCGGCCGCCAGCACATCGGGGTGCGCGTTGCCCATCGCGTACGAGGTGCCCGCCCAGGTCAGCATTTCCAGGTCGTTCGGCATGTCGCCGAAGGCGACGACCTCTTCGGGGGAGATGCCGCGCTCGGCGCAGCACAGTGCCAGGGTGCTGGCCTTGGAGACGCCCGGCCCGCTGATCTCCAGCAGGGCCGTCGGACTGGAGCGGGTGATCGACGCGTAGGCGCCGGCGGCGGAGCGGGCCAGGGCCAGGAACGCGTCCGGGGTGAGCTCGGCGTGGTGTGCCAGCAGCTTGAGTACCGGCGCTGCGTTGTCGTCCGTGTCCTCGGCGAGCAGCTTCTCGGCGGTGGCGACCCTGGCGCCCGGATCCTTGAAGAACGGCGGGTAGGCGGGCTCGTAGTTGATGCCGGTGGTCATCTCGACCGCGAAGGACGTCCCGGGCGCCGCAGCCCGCAGAGCCTCGACGACCGTGAGTGCGATGCCCCGCTGGAGGGCCCTGACCTGCACGAACTCCCGTCCGGCATGCAAGTCGACGACCGCCGCGCCGTTGGCGCAGATCGCGAGCCCGTGGCCGTGGACGTGGTCGCTGACCACGTCCATCCAGCGGGCCGGCCGGCCGGTGACGAAGAAGACCTCGATCCCGGCCTCCTCGGCGGCGGCGAGCGCGGCGATGGTGCGCGGCGAGACGGTCTTGTCGTCGCGCAGCAGGGTGCCGTCGAGATCGGTGGCGATGAGCCGGGTCGTGGGGATTGGCCCGTCCGGGCACTGGGGAGCCGAGGTCACTGCTCCATCTTCGCCCATGGCCGGGGAGGGCCCGACCAGGGGCGACGCTCCCTGGCCGCTCTTCGGCCGCTCCCCTGCTTCCCAGGGCTTGCTCCGCCCCCTGGGGAGACGATGTTTCACGTGAAACATCGCCTCCCCGTACGCTCGACGCATGAGTCTGCGTCTGAGCACGGTGATCCTCCCGGTCCGTCGATGGCACGAGGGAGGTCGCGACCAGTGGCTCCGCGCCGAGCAGCTGGGCTTCCACACCGCCTACACCTACGACCACCTGTCCTGGCGGTCCTTCCGTGACGGGCCCTGGTTCGGGGCGGTCCCCACGCTGACGGCGGCGGCCGCCGCCACCGAGCGACTGCGGCTGGGCACGCTCGTCACCTCGCCGAACTTCCGCCACCCGGTGACCCTGGCCAAGGACCTGATGAGCCTGGACGACATCTCCGGCGGGCGGTTCACGCTGGGCATCGGCGCGGGCGGCAACGGCTTCGACGCGACCGCGCTGGGCCAGGAGGCCTGGTCCCCCCGGGAGCGCGCCGACCGCTTCGCCGAATTCGTGCCGCTGCTGGACCGGTTGCTGACCGAGGGCTCGGTGAGCCACGAGGGCACCTTCTACTCCGCCGAGGAAGCCCGCAACATCCCCGGCTGTGTGCAGCGGCCGCGGCTGCCGTTCGCGATCGCGGCGACCGGCCCGCGGGGTCTGCGGCTCGCCGCCCGGCACGGCCAGGCCTGGGTGACCACCGGGGATCCGAAGCTCTTCGCCGAGGGCACGCCCGAGCAGTCGCGTGAGGCCCTGCGCGGACAGCTGGCACGGCTCGACAAGGCGTTCGAGGAGATCGGGCGCGAGCCCGGGCCCATGGAGAAGATCCTTCTGACGGGCTTCACGCCCGAGGCCAACTCCGTGCTGGAGTCGCTGGACGCGTTCGTCGACTTCGCCGGCCGCCACCGCGAGCTGGGCTTCACCGAGATCGTCATCCACGCGCCCATCCCGGACTCGGACTTCGCCGCCGACGAGGCCGTCTTCGAGAAGATCGCCACCGACGCCCTGGCCCAGCTCGACGGCTGAGCCCGCGGGCGGGCGTCAGGGGAAGCGCAGGAACTCCGGCGGTACGGCGTCCACCAGCCACACCCCGTTGGCGCTGATGCGAAAGACGTGCCCGGCCGCGCGCATCGCCCCGGCGTCCACGCTGAGCACCACCGGCCGGCCGCGTCGCGCACCGACCCGGGTCGCCGTCTCCCGGTCGGGGGACAGGTGCACATGGTGGCGGGCCATCGGACGCAGGCCCTCGGCGCGGATCGCGTCGAGGGCCGCGGCGACGGTGCCGTGGTAGAGGTACGAGGGCGGTTCGGCCTCGGGAAGGCCCAGATCCACGGCGACCGTGTGCCCCTGGCTGGCCCGGATCCGCGTTCCCTCGACGGCGAAGCGCTGCTTGTCGTTGGCGGCGACGACGTGGTCGAGATCGGCGCGGCTGAAGGGGAAGCCGTGCGCGGCGGCGGCGCGCAGAAGGTCGTCGATCTCCACCCAGCCCTGTGGATCGAGCACCAGTCCGATGCGTTCCGGCTGGTGCCGCAGGTGTTTCGAGACGTACTTCGACACCTTGACGGTGCGTCTTTCATCCATGACCCCCAGCGTGCCCGGTCGCGCGCTCCTCCGGCACGGATTTTCCGCCCGCCGACGGCGTGGACACCCCCTATCGCGCTTCCAAGATGCGGAATATATTTTCCGCTGCCACTTCTGTTCAGGGGGAGAAACCATGACAGCCCATACCTCTCTGCCGCGCCGTGCCGCTGCCGAGCTGATCGGTACCGCCGGCCTGCTCGCGGTCGTGATCGGCTCGGGCATCAAGGCCGCCGAGCTCAGCCCTGACACCGGTGTCGCGCTCCTGGCCAACTCGCTCGCCTCGGCCGTCGGCCTCGGGCTGGTCATCACCCTGTTCGGCCCGCTGTCGGGCGCCCACCTCAACCCGGTGGTCACCCTCACCTCCTGGTGGGCCCGCCGGACCGGCGGTGAGGGACTCCGCGGCCGGGAGGCTCTCGTCTACAGCGCCGCCCAGACCGCGGGAGCCGTCGTCGGCGCGCTCCTGGCGGACGCCATGTTCGGCCGCGCCCCGGGCACCTTCTCCACCCAGGTGCGCGAGGGCGGGCACCTGCTCGTCGGTGAAGTCGTCGCCACCACCGGTCTCGTCCTCCTGATCCAGGGCCTGCAGCGGATCGGGCGGCCGAAGCTCATCCCGGCGGCGGTGGCCGCGTACATCGCCGCCGCGATCTGGTTCACGTCCTCCGGCTCCTTCGCCAACCCGGCCGGCACCATCGGGCGCAGCTTCAGCGATTCCTTCACCGGCATCGCCCCGCAGTCGCTGCCGGGCTTCGTCGCCGCCCAGCTGCTCGGCGCGATCCTCGGCCTGGCCCTCGCCGCCTTCCTGTACGGGAACGGGGCGAGCGGGAGCGGGGCGTCCGGCACTCCCCGCGCGGAGGCGGCCCTGGCCGACGCCGGTCCGGTGGACGGCGCGACCCCCGCCAAGGAGGCGTACGAGGCGGTGGGCTGAGACCTCACGGGGACCCAACGTCGTCCCGCTGGCTGAGACCCCGCCCCTGTTACCCACAGGCGAACCGGACTTGTCCACAGCCGTTTGGGCGGGTTTTGACGGCAAACGCGTGATCCGCCCTGTGGACGCTGTGGACTACCGACCGCCCGGCGCTACCGCTCGCCCCGGCGCGCCAGATCGTTCATCGTCCGGGCCTGCAGCTCCCGCTCCGTCGCGGCCCGCACGAACTCCGCGACGTGTTCGGAGCCCACCAGCTCCTGCACCGCCCGTACCGTGCCGGCCGGCAGCGCCACCGGAGAGGGGCCCGACGGCTGCGGGGCCCCGGGCGCCCCCAGGTGCCGCTGCAAGTGCCGGGTCGCGAAGAGCCGCATCGCCCGCGCCAGCTCGGCGTCCACGGTCTGCTGGGCCAGCGGCCGCAGCCGCCGCACCATCGTCGCCGCCTCGGCCGCGTCCGCGTCCGTGGGCGGCACCTGCTCCAGGTAGCGCGCGAAGACGTGCTCGGTGGTGAACTCCAGGAACCGCGAGGCGATGTGCTCCACCTGACCGCGCAGTTCGCGCAGATGTCCCGTGATGGCCGCCAGCGGGACCCCGGCGGCGTACAGCTCGGCGGCCACCGCCAGCTCCTGCGGCGACGGCACGAGGAACTGGTCCGGGCTGCCCGGGATCCGCTCCAGCACCCCGAGCTCGCAGGCCTCGCCGACCGCGTCGTCGTCCGGCCGGCCGCCGAAGCGTTCGTTGAGCTCGTCCCGGCTGATCCGGGCCGCCTCCTCGTCGGTCCACGGCCCGTGCACCTCGGCGACCAGGCCCAGGACGCCGCCCAGCCCGCGCCCGGCGTCCCAGGCCTCCAGCAGCTCCTTGATGGAGGCCAGGGTGTAGCCGCGGTCCAGCAGGTCCGCGATCTGGCGCAGCCGCGCCAGATGCGTGTCCCGGTAGACGTTGGAGCGGCCGCGCCGCTCCGGTTTCGGCAGCAGCCCGCGGTCCTGGTACGCCCGGATCGTGCGCACCGTCGCCCCGCTGTGGTGCGCCAGATCCTCGATCCGGTATTCGGCTACCGCCTGATCGGACAATCCCGGCTCCCTACGACATCGCGGCCCGGCCGGCCGCGCCACGGGCCGCGGCCCGGGCGGCCGGTGCGGCCGCGAGGCACTCGACCGCCCTGCGCAGTGAGTCCTCCTGCGTGGGATGGTACGACCGCCGCGAGGAGCGGGGTATGGCCGCGGCGAGCCCTCTGTCGTACGGGGCCGCGGTCACAGCCTGGGCTCCACCTTCGCCAGGCGCCGCAGGGTGCGCGGGGCGAAGCGGGACATCCACAGGGCGCCCTTGGACTCCGGGGTCACGGGGACGAGCGCCTCGTTGCGCACCACGGCCCGCAGGATCGCGTCGGCGACCTTCTCCGGCGGGAAGTTGCGCAGCCCGTACAGCCGCGAGGAGCGTTCCTGACGGCGCTTCTCCTCGGCCGCGTCCACCCCGGCGAAACGGGAGGTGGCGGTGATGTTGGTGTTGACGATGCCGGGGCAGATCGCGGAGACGCCGATCGACTTCGAGGCCAGTTCCGCGCGCAGGCACTCCGACAGCATCAGCACCGCGGCCTTCGAGGTGCTGTAGGCGGGCAGGGTCCTGGACGGCAGGTAGGCCGCGGCGGAGGCGGTGTTGACGATGTGTCCGCCCTGGCCGCGCTCGGCCATCTGCTTGCCGAATATCCGGCAGCCGTGGATGACGCCCCACAGATTGACGTCCAGGACCTTCTTCCAGTCCTCGGCGCTCGTGTCGAGGAAGGCCCCGGACAGGCCGATCCCGGCGTTGTTGACCAGGACGTCCACGATCCCGTACTCGGCGGCGACCTTCACCGCGAGCTTCTCCATCGCCTGCTCGTCGCTGACGTCCACGCACTCGCCCCAGGCCTCGGGGGCGCCGACGAGGCGTGCCATGTCGGCCGTGCGCGCCGCGCCCTCGCCGTCCCGGTCCACGGCCACCACGCGCGCCCCGGCCTCGGCGAAGGCGAAGGCGGTGGCCCGGCCGATGCCGCTCGCCGCGCCGGTCACCAGGACCAGCTGGCCGTGGAAGCGGTCGGCGTACTTGCCCGGCGCCTTGCGCTCCGGCGCCCGTGTGGCCGGCTCCTCCCGGGAGGTGACGAAGTCGGTGATCCAGGCGACCAGTTGGTCGGGCCGGGTCCGGGGCACCCAGTGCTTGGCGGGCAGGCTCCGCCGCAGCAGGTCCGGGGCCCACCGCTCCAGTCCGTCGTAGAGCCGCTCGGAGAGGAAGGCGTCCTCGGTCGGGGTGATCAGCTGGACCGGTACGTGCGCGTACGCGTCCGGCCGCGGCCGGCGCAGCCGCGCACGCACGTTGTCGCGGTAGAGCCAGGCTCCGTGCGCCGCGTCCGAAGGCAGCGAGGCGGTGGGGTAGTCGCCGGCCGGGATCTTCTCGGCGCGCTGGAGGATCGCGGGCCACCGCTTGCCGAGCGGTCCGCGCCAGGCGAGCTCCGGCAGGACGGGGGTGTGCAGCAGGTAGATGTACCAGGACTTGGCGCCCTGGCCCAGGAGCTGCGCCACCGCGCGCGGGGTGGGCCGCGACCTGCGCTTCTTGAGCCAGTGCCCGAAGTGGTCGAGGCAGGGCCCCGACACCGAGGTGAAGGAGGCGATCCGCCCCTCGGTACGGGCGACCGTCGCGAACTCCCAGCCCTGTACGGATCCCCAGTCGTGGCCGACCAGGTGCACCGGCCGGTCCGGGCTGACCGCCTCCGCCACCGCCAGGAAGTCGTCGGTCAGCTTCTCCAGGGTGAAACCCCCGCGCAGCGGCTGCGGAGCGGTGGAGCGCCCGTGGCCGCGTACGTCGTAGAGCACGACGTGGAAGCGGGCCGCCAGCCGCTCGGCGACCTCGGACCACACCTCTTTGCTGTCGGGGTAGCCGTGCACGAGCACGACGGTCGGGCGGTCCTCCTCGCCGAGCTCGACGACGCACAGGTCCACCCCGCCGGTGCTCACCCGGCGCTCGCGCGCCCCGGCCGGTCCGGCCGTTCCCGCTCCGTTGATGCCGTTCTTGCCGCTCATGCCGCTCATGCTGCCCTCTCCTCGGCCCAGCGCCGCACGTGCGGCAGATCGTCGTCCAGCCAGAACGCGCTCTCCTGGGGATCCAGGGAGTCGGTGACCACCAGGATCTCCTCGAACTTCGCGCCGGTGCCCCGGAATCCCAGATGCGGCTCCACCGCCCACAGTCCGGGCTGCGGCGGGTGGTCGGAGAAGTGGTACGGGCTCCACAGCGGGGACCAGCCCTCCCGGTGCCCGTGCAGCATGTCCCCGGCCAGCCCCTTGAGGGACTGCGTGCCGAAGCCGAACGCGGTCGGCGACCAGCGGCGCTCCTTGATCCGGTCGATCTTGTGGGCGATCACACCGAACGGATAGGCGCGGTGCCGGTTGGCGTACCCCTGCCGGTTCATGAGCTGCTCGACGTTCTCGTATATCTCGCGCAGCGAGAGGCGCTCCCGCACCTGCTCCAGGATCAGCATCCGGTGGGCCTGGAGGTCGGCCATGAGCCGGTCCTGGACCGGATTGAGCCCGAGGCTGCCCGAATAGCCGATGTCGGCCGCGCACCCGTTGAGGACCGGCGCCATGTCGAGGATGAAGGGCATCCCCGGCTCCAGCTTCCGGTCCGTGGGGAAGAACTGCAGCGGGATCCTGAAGTTCGTGAAGGCGGTGCGGTCGCCGAACCAGGCGAAGGGCAGGTGCAGCCAGTCCCGCACCCCGCGCTCGCGCAGCCACGCGCGCTGCATCCGCGCCGCCTCGCGCTCGGTCACGCCCGGCCGCAGCTGGGCCGCGACCTCCTCGGCGCACTCGTACGCGAGGCGCTGCACCTCCCTGAACCCGCTCAGGTCGACCGCGGGTTTCCCGGAGAGCCGTCCGGAGAGTCGCGTGGTGCGTTGCCTGGTGTCCCCAGCCATGTCAGCCCGCCCATCCATGCAGCCGTACGCGCCCGTAACTTGACACTGATGAATGTGACAATGACCGGAGGTCACGTCAAGGGCCGTGCACAGACCTGTGGATAAAGTTCTCGCGGCGGCATCAGCCTCCAGTACGGGTATGTACGCCGTAAGGCTGAGACGCGATCCAGCTCCAGGTCTGACGTTTCACGAGGGCTCCACCACTAACGTCGGAGCCGTGACTGTCATCGCGACTGAAAGCCTGAGCAAGCGGTATCCCCGAGTGACCGCCCTCGACCGGCTCTCCCTGGACATCGGGCCCGGTGTGACCGGCCTCGTGGGCGCCAACGGAGCCGGCAAGTCCACGCTGATCAAAATTCTGCTGGGACTGTCCCCCGCCACCGAGGGCAGCGCCGCCGTGCTCGGCCTCGACGTCGCCACGCATGGCAGCGCCATCCGTGAACGCGTCGGCTACATGCCCGAGCACGACTGCCTGCCACCCGACGTCTCGGCCACCGAGTTCGTCGTCCACATGGCGCGCATGTCCGGGCTGCCGCCCACCGCGGCCCGCGAGCGCACCGCCGACACCCTGCGCCACGTCGGGCTGTACGAGGAGCGCTACCGCCCCATCGGCGGCTACTCCACGGGTATGAAACAGCGCGTCAAACTCGCCCAGGCGCTGGTCCACGACCCGCAGCTGGTCCTCCTCGACGAGCCGACCAACGGCCTGGACCCGGTGGGCCGCGACGAGATGCTCGGCCTGATCCGCCGCGTCTACACGGACTTCGGCATCTCCGTCCTGGTCACCTCCCACCTCCTGGGTGAGCTGGAGCGGACCTGCGACCACGTGGTGGTCGTCGACGGCGGCAAGCTGCTGCGCTCCAGTTCCACCAGCGACTTCACCCAGACGACGACGACCCTCGCGGTCGAGGTCACCGACTCCGACCTCCACCCGGACGGCACCGCCGCCCTGCGGGGGGCGCTCACGGCGGCTGGCATCACCCTGCACGTGGGCACGGAGCAGGGCCTGCCCGGCGCCGGCCACATCCTGCTGGTCGAGGCCACCGGCGAGGAGACGTACGACACCGTCCGCGACACCGTCGCCGACCTCGGTCTCGGCCTGGTCCGCATGGAACAGCGCCGCCACCACATCGCGGAGGTCTTCCGCGACAACGACCCGTCCTCGTACCCCGTCCAGCAGAAGGGAGCCGGTTCCGATGGCGCCTGACACCTCGACCCAGATCCACAACATCGGCTACCGGTCCTACGACGGCCCCCGGCTCGGCCGCGCCTACGGCCGCCGGTCGCTGTTCTCGCAATCCCTGCGCGGCGCCTACGGACTCGGCCGCTCCGCCAAGTCCAAGATCCTGCCGATGATCCTCTTCGCGGTGATGTGCGTGCCCGCGCTGATCCTCGTCGCGGTCGCCATCAACATCCCCGGCTCCACCACACTGCCGATCAAGTACACGACGTACGCCGTGACCACGCAGGTGATCGTCTACCTCTTCCTCGCCTCCCAGGCCCCGCAGTCCGTCTCGCGGGACCTGCGCTTCAAGACGGTGCCGCTCTACTTCTCGCGGCCCATCGAACGCGTCGACTACGTGGTGGCCAAGTACGCGGCCATGGCCTCGGCCCTGTTCGTCCTCACCGCGACTCCGCTGCTGATCATGTGGATCGGCGCGCTCCTGGCGAAGTTCGACTTCGCCGACCAGACCAAGGGATTCGGACAGGGACTGGTGTCGGTTCTGCTGCTGTCGCTGCTCTTCTCCGGCCTCGGCCTCGTCATGGCCGCGCTCACCCCGCGCCGCGGGTTCGGCGTCGCCGCCGTCATCGCCCTGCTGCTGATCCCCTACGGCGCGGTCACCGCGGTGCAGGGCGTCGCCTACTCCACCGGGAACACCGGGCCCATCGAGTGGATGGGCCTGTTCTCCCCGATCACGCTCATCGACGGCCTGCAGACCGCCTTCCTCGGCGCCGAGTCCACCTTCCCCGGCGGCGAGGGTCCCTCGGGCGGCGTCGGCATCGTCTACCTGCTCGTCATCCTCGGCCTCATCGTCGGCTCGTACGCCGCCCTGATGGCCCGCTACCGGAAGGCCGGGCTGTGACCACCATCGACATCGACCACACCTCCCGCTGGTTCGGGAACGTCGTCGCCGTCAACGACGTGACCATGCGCATCGGCCCCGGCGTCACCGGACTGCTGGGCCCCAACGGTGCGGGCAAGTCCACGCTCATCAACATGATGGGCGGCTTCCTCTCCCCCTCCACGGGCACCGTCACCCTCGACGGCGCCGCGATCTGGGGCAACGAGCAGGTGTACAAGCAGATCGGCGTCGTGCCCGAGCGCGAGGCCATGTACGACTTCCTCACCGGCCGGGAGTTCGTCGTCGCCAACGCCGAGCTCCACGGCCTCGACGACGCGGCCGCCCAGCGGGCGCTCGCCACCGTCGAGATGGAGTACGCCCAGGACCGCAAGATCTCCACCTACTCCAAGGGCATGCGCCAGCGCGTGAAGATGGCCTCCGCCCTGGTCCACGACCCGTCCGTGCTGCTCCTCGACGAGCCCTTCAACGGCATGGACCCGCGCCAGCGCATGCAGCTGATGGACCTGCTGCGGCGGATGGGAGACGAGGGACGCACCGTCCTGTTCTCCTCCCACATCCTGGAGGAGGTCGAACAGCTGGCCTCGCACATCGAGGTGGTCGTCGCCGGCCGGCACGCCGCCTCCGGCGACTTCCGCAAGATCCGCCGCCTGATGACGGACCGCCCGCACCGCTACTTCATCCGCTCCTCCGACGACAGGGCCCTCGCCGCGGCCCTGATCGCCGACCCCTCCACCGCCGGCATCGAGGTCGACCACAAGGAGGGCGCACTGCGCATCCAGGCCGTCGACTTCGGCCGGTTCACCGAGCTGCTCCCCCGTGTGGCCCGTGCCCACGGCATCCGGCTGCTGACGGTCTCGCCTTCCGACGAGTCCCTCGAATCGGTCTTCTCCTACCTCGTCGCGGCCTGAAAGGAGCTGGCACCCATGTATGACCCCACCGTTGCCCGGCTCACCTACCGGGCCCTGCTCGGCCGGCGCCGTGCGCTGATCCTCTTCGCGCTGCCCGCCCTGCTGATCCTCATCGCCCTCGCCGTCCGCGGCTTCGCCGGCGTGGACGACAAGGTCGCCGCGGACCTGCTGGGGGGCTTCGCCCTCGCCACCATGGTTCCGCTGATCGGCGTCATCGCCGGCACCGGCGCCATCGGCCCGGAGATCGACGACGGCTCCATCGTCTACCTGCTCGCCAAGCCGGTGAAGCGCCCGACGATCATCATGACCAAGCTGATCGTCGCGATCGCCGTCACCATGGCCTTCTCCGCGATCCCCACCCTGATCGCCGGGTTCATCCTCAACGGCAACGGCCAGCAGATCGCCGTCGCCTACACGGTCGCGGCCCTCGTCGCCTCGATCGCCTACAGCGCGCTGTTCCTGCTGCTGGGCACCGTCAGCCGGCACGCGGTCGTCTTCGGCTTGGTCTACGCACTGATCTGGGAGTCGCTCTTCGGCAGCCTGGTCTCCGGCGCCAAGACCCTCAGCGTCCAGCAGTGGGCCCTTTCCCTCGCCGAGCGCGTCGCCGGACCGGGCTACGTCGACGCCAGCGTCGGCCTGCCCACCGCCGCGATCCTGCTCGCCACGGTCACCGTGGGCGCCACCGTCTACGCGGGCCAGAAGCTGCGCCGCCTCACCCTGGCGGGCGACGAGTAGACCCGGTGGTGCCCGCACCCCCTCCGAAGCTGTGCCCCGCCCGGCCCGTCGGCCAGGCGGGGCACAGCTTTGCGGGTCATCATCGGTGCATGATCGAGCACACCGCGCCGGAGCCGGCCAGGCCTCTCAGGTCCTGGATACGCTCCTCGCCTGGGACGCACATCTGGCTGCTGATCATCGCCCTCACCAGCATCGTCGTCGTCATCGCGCCCGACCGGGTCGAGCACGTCCTACTCCACCGCAACAGCAGCAACATCCATCAGCTCGACAGGTACCCCGTCCGGGCCCTGCTCAGCAGCGCCTTCTGGATCGAGAACCCGGCCTCGCTCGCCCTGTACGCCGTGCTGTTCGAGCTGTTCCACGCCCCCGTGGAACGCTGGCTCGGCACCCTGCGGTGGCTCACGATCGTCGCGAGCGCCCACGTCGTCGCCACCCTGGTCAGCCAGAAGCTCCTGCTGATGGCCATCCAGGACCACCGCGCCCCGCGCAGCATGACCCATGTCGTCGACATCGGAGTCAGCTACGGGCTCGCCGCCGCCGTGGGTGTCCTCACCTACCGGCTTCCCGGCCCCTGGAAGTGGATCTACCTGGCCGGAGCGGTCACGTTCTTCGGCGTCCCCCTCGCCACCGGCGGCACCTTCACCGACCTCGGCCATGCCATCGCGCTCGCCGTCGGCCTGCTCGCCTGGCCGCTCACGCGCCGCGTTGTTTCACGTGAAACATGACCCCGTGACCCCGTGACGCCGTGACGGCGTGACGCCGTGACGCCGTGAACCTGTTCCGCGAACCGTGTTTCACGTGAAACACGCCTACTCGGCTTCCGTCTCCGGTTGTGCCACACCGTGCTCCCAGGCCCACGCGGCGATCCCCACCCGGTTGCGAGCGCCCAGCTTCGCCTGAACGTTCGCGATGTGGGTCTTGGCCGTCCCGACGCTGATGAACAGCTCCGCGCCGATCTCGGCGTTGGTGAGTCCCCGCGCCACCAGCCGTACGATCTCCAGCTCCCGGCCCGTCAGCGGATGCGCGGCGGGCCGGGCGACCGGACCCGCTTGCGTCAGCCGGCTCAGCAGCCGCACCGTGATCTGCGGACTGATCAGGGTGTCCCCGGCCATCGCCGCCCGCACGCCCTCGATCAGCAGCGTCGGTCCCGATCGCTTCAGCAGGAAACCGCAGGCGCCGTTGCGCAGCGCGGTGTGCACGTACTCGTCGAGGTCGAAGGTGGTCACGACTACCACCCGAGTCTGCGGCGTCAGGAGCCGGGTGACCTCCAGCCCGTCCAGCCGCGGCATCCGGATGTCCGCCAGCACCACGTCCGGCCGCAGCTCACGGGCCAGCGCCACCGCGCTCTCCCCGTCCGCCGCCTCACCCACCACGGTCATGTCCGGCTGCGAATCGAGTATCAACCGGAAGCCGCTGCGGATGTCCTCTTGGTCGTCGGCTATCAGGATGCGTGTGGTCACGCAGCCATGATCACCCCTCTGGGCCGGCCGCCACCGGGAACACCGCTGAAACCAGCCAGCCGCCGTCCCCGCTCGCCCCGGCCCGCAAGGTGCCGCCCGCCGCCTCCACCCGTCCGCGCAGACCGGCAAGCCCCGTTCCGCCGCGCCGCTTGCGCCCCCGCAGGCCGCTCGCGCCCCGGGTCGGCGCGGAGTTGGCCACGCTGATCTCCGTACCCGCCCCCACCCGGCGTACGGCGACCTGCACCACGGCCGCCCCCGGCGCGTGCCGGCGTACGTTCGTCAGCGCTTCGACCGCCACGCGGTACGCCGTCGTGTCGGCCTCGCGCGACAGTTCCCGTACCGCCGCCGCGTCCGCCTCCAGCTTCCCGCCCTCGAACCGCCCCACCAGCTCCGGCAGTTGAGCGAGGCCCGGCACCGGTGCCGTCGGCCCGCCCGCCGCCTCCTGCAGCGCGTGCACCGTCCGGTCCATCGAAGCCAGGGCGCTCAGCCCAGCCGCCTCGATCCGCTCCAGCGCGCGCACCGCCTGCCCGGGGTCCTGCGCGGCCACGAACCGGGCCGCCTGCGCCTGCACCACGATGGCGCTCACGTCGTGCGCCACGAAGTCATGCAGGTCCCGGGCCAGCTCCAACTGCTGCTCGCGGCGCGCGTCCACAACGGCCCGCCCCACCCGGCCGGCCTGGCGACGCAGATAGCCGCCGGCCAGCGCGGCCCCCAGGGCGGGCAGCAGCCAGAACGCCGCCGCCCCGCAGGCCTCCAGCCATGATCCCGTCTCCCGCACCAGCGGAACAGGCCACAGCGCGACGCCCGCCACGCCCAAGACACCCGCTACGGCCCCCGACCGCACGGGAGACCAGCGGGCCACGAAACCGATCAGCGGCAGCAGGAGACAGACCCAGAGCAGCGTCCATGACGCGGGCGCGTGCAGGAACGACGCGGCGATACCGACGACGGCAGCCGAGGCGAGCAACGGGGCCTGCGCGGCACGGAGGTTGACGTTCATGAGGCCGACCCTACGAGTGCCTGCCCGGGTGGGCCATCTGCCGTTCGGCAGAGGCGGGCGGTCGCGTACCCGCGCGGACCTGCTGATCAGCGGATGGTTCCGCAGGACCCCGCCGACGAGGCTGGAGACATCACCGACCCCTCCGGAACAGGACGTGACCATGTCTGCAGCCGTCACCACCAGCGCCACCGACGACGTCCGCGCCACCGCCACCGTCGCCACGGTCTCCCCCTGGCTCCGGCGGGCGGCCCACGCTGCCGCGCTCACGGTGCTCCCGAGCTGCCTGTGGCGGCTGGTCATGGCCACGGGCGTCCCGCTCGGCTTCGGCGTGGGCAGCCCGCACCACCACTCCCAGTTCCCGGGCTGGGGATCCCTCTACCTGGTCGCCCTCTGCGTCTTCCAGGAGTTGCTGGGACTGGCGGCCCTCGGGCTGGTCCAGCGCTGGGGCGAAGAGGTCCCCCACTGGATCCCCCGGCTCGGGGGGGCGCCGGATCCACCGCCTGCTGGTCGTGATTCCCTACGCCCTCGCGGCGATCGCCGTCACCGCCATCACGTTCGCCACGGCCTGGTTCTGGAACGGCGTCAACGCGGCCGATCCGACCTGGCCGCGCGGGATCGGTTACTGGGCCATGACCCTGCCCTACGCCCCCATGCTCCTGTGGGGCCCGCTGCTCGCGGTGCTCACCGGCGCCTACTGGCGCCGTCGGCGGGTCCACGGCTGACGCTCGGAAAATCGCTGGTACGCGGCGTGGCCGAGGGGCAGAGTGAGTGCTGCGGGGAGCAACAAAAGGTCCGGGACAGCCACTTCGAGCGCGCCGTACGGCGCGGGCTGTCCCGGACCTCTCCTACGTCCTGCGTGTTACGCGGCGCCCAGCAGACGCTCCAGCACCACCGCGATGCCGTCCTCCTCGTTGGAGGTCGTCACCTCGTCGGCCACCGCCGTGAGCTCGGCGTGGGCGTTGGCCATCGCCACGCCGTGTGCGGCCCAGCCGAACATCGGGATGTCGTTGGGCATGTCGCCGAACGCGATCGTCTCCGCCGCCTTCACGCCCAGCCGGCGCGCGGCCAGCGACAGGCCGGTGGCCTTGGTCAGGCCGAGCGGCAGTATCTCGACGATGCCGGGACCCGCCATGACGATGTCGACCAGGCTGCCCACGGTCTCCCGGGCCACCTTGACGAGCGCGTCCTCGTCCAGCCCGGGGTGCTGGATGTAGAGCTTGTTCAGCGGAGCCGTCCACACCGCGGTGGTGTCCTCCAGGTGGACGGCCGGGAGGCCCTCCTGTACCTGGTAACCGGGCCCGATCAGGACCTCGCCGTCCACCCCGTCCCGGCTGGCCGCCAGGGCCAGCGGTCCGATCTCGGCCTCCAGCTTCGACAGCGCCAGACCGGCCAGCTGCCGGTCCAGCGTCACCGAGGTCAGCAGCCGGTGCGCACCCGCGTCGTAGACCTGCGCGCCCTGCCCACAGACCGCGATCCCCTGGTAGCCGAGATCGTCCAGGATGTGCCGGGTCCAGGGCACGGAGCGGCCGGTGACGACGATGTGCGCCGCGCCCGCCGCGGTGGCCGCGACGAGCGCTTCACGGGTGCGTTCCGAGACGGTGTCGTCACCACGCAGCAGCGTGCCGTCGAGATCGGTCGCGACGAGCTTGTACGGGAACGGGGCCGGGGTCACTTGGTGATCGGCTCCAGGACCTCGCGGCCGCCGAGGTACGGACGGAGCACCTGGGGCACCCGTACCGAACCGTCGGCCTGCTGGTGGTTCTCGAGGATCGCGACGATCGTGCGCGGTACGGCGCACAGCGTGCCGTTCAGCGTGGACAGCGGCTGGGTCTTCTTGCCGTCGCGGTAGCGGATCGACAGCCGGCGGGCCTGGAAGCCGTCGCAGTTCGAGGCGGAGGTCAGCTCGCGGTACTTGCCCTGGGTGGGGATCCACGCCTCGCAGTCGAACTTGCGCGAGGCGGAGGCGCCCAGGTCACCGGTGGCGACGTCGATCACCTGGAACGGCAGCTCCAGGCTCGTCAGCCACTGCTTCTCCCATTCCAGGAGCCGCTGGTGCTCGGCCTCGGCCTCCTCCGGCGCGACGTACGAGAACATCTCGACCTTGTCGAACTGGTGGACGCGGAAGATGCCGCGGGTGTCCTTGCCGTACGTGCCGGCCTCGCGGCGGAAGCACGGGGAGAAGCCGGCGTAGCGCAGCGGCAGCTTCTCGGCGTCGATGATCTCGTCCATGTGGTACGCGGCGAGCGGGACCTCGGAGGTGCCGACCAGGTAGAAGTCGTCCTTCTCCAGGTGGTAGACGTTCTCCGCGGCCTGGCCGAGGAAGCCGGTGCCCTCCATGGCGCGCGGGCGGACCAGCGCCGGAGTCAGCATCGGGATGAAGCCGGCCTCGGTGGCCTGCGCGATGGCCGCGTTGACCAGGGCCAGCTCCAGCAGGGCGCCGACACCGGTGAGGTAGTAGAAGCGCGAGCCGGAGACCTTGGCGCCGCGCTCGACGTCGATGGCGCCGAGCGACTCGCCGAGCTCCAGGTGGTCCTTGGGCTCGAAGCCCTCCGCGGCGAAGTCGCGGATGGTGCCGTGCGTCTCCAGGACGGTGAAGTCCTCCTCGCCGCCGACCGGAACGTCCTCGTGGACGATGTTGCCGAGCTGGAGGAGGAGCCGCTTGGCGGCCTCGTCGGCCTCGTTCTGCTCGGCCTCGGCGGCCTTGACGTCCTGCTTGAGCCGCTCGGCCTTCTTCAGCAGCTCGGCCCGCTCCTCTGGGGAGGCCTTGGGGATGAGCTTGCCGAGGGACCTCTGCTCATTGCGCAGTTCGTCGAAGCGCATGCCTGAGGACCTGCGGCGCTCGTCGGCGGAGAGCAGTGCGTCGACGAGTTCGACGTCCTCTCCACGAGCGCGCTGCGAGGCGCGGACACGGTCAGGGTCTTCACGGAGCAGCCGGAGGTCAATCACCCCTCCAGGCTACCGGGCTGGGGTTCCTGGGATCACACCGATATTACGCTGCGTGTCGCTATGTCCGAATTGCAACGTATGGATAAATCTTGACGCTCGGCCGGAAGTGACCCTTCTCAGGGCGCCGATAAAAGCGGCCCGATTCGCCGAAAAGGTGCAAAGGCTGGCGCGCGGGGAGGCTCTGAGCAGGAGCGGAGGCGGTTCCTTGTCCACAGGAATTCCCGGGGGCCGCATCTTATCCACAGGCTGTGCGCCGCATCTGTGGACACAGGAATAGATCATTCCTGGGCGCCACGCGGTCGAGAGGAATCAGAGCCCAAACCCCCCTCACACACTCATTCGGGTGGGAATGACTCGCCCCAAAGAGTTGATCTGCGATACAGGGGTGACGCCGTTCACCTTCCGCTCCCCAGCGCGAAACCTGGTACCCCCTACCGATATGTCGACCCGGCGACGCCGTTCTGTCGACTTGTCCCCAGGTCTGCACCGAGCCCTGTGGATAACTCTGTGGACAGTGGATCCGTCCTACGCCCGGCCGTCGAGGCAGCGTGCCAGCCAGTCGGAGGCGGCCGTGAAGTCGCCGTCGGAGGTTCCCGCCCGAGGCGCTCGGACATCACTCTGAGCGACACCCGCACGCGGGTAGGAACCGAGGAAGCGGACCTGAGGACACGTCCGCTTCAGGCCCATGAGCGCCTCGCTGACCCGCCGGTCGCTGATGTGGCCCTCGGCGTCCACGGCGAAGCAGTAGTTGCCGATGCCCTGTCCGGTCGGACGGGACTGGATGAGCATGAGGTTGACCCCGCGGACCGCGAACTCCTGGAGGAGCTCCAGCAGCGCACCGGGGCGGTCGTCGCCGAGCCACAGCACCACGGAGGTCTTGTCGGCGCCGGTCGGCGCGGCGGGCCGGGCCGGGCGCCCCACCAGGACGAACCGGGTCTCGGCGTTCTCCGCGTCGTGGATCTCCGTAACCAGGGGGACGAGCCCGTACGTCGCGGCGGCGAACTCGCCCGCGAAGGCGGCGTCGAAGCGGCCCTCCTGGACCAGCCGGGCGCCGTCGGCGTTCGAGGCGGCCGACTCCCACGCCGCGTCGGGCAGGTTCGCGCGCAGCCAGTTGCGCACCTGCGGCTGGGCGACCGGGTGCCCGGTGACCGTCTTGACGTCCGACAGGGCGGTACCGGGCCGCACGAGCAGCGCGAACGCGATGGGCAGCAGCACCTCGCGGTAGATCATCAGCGGCTCGCCCGAGGCCAGCTCGTCGAGGGTGGCGGTGACGCCGCCCTCCACCGAGTTCTCGATCGGGACGAGGGCGGCAGCCGCCTCTCCGTTGCGTACGGCGTCCAGGGCCGCGGGGACGGACACCATCGGGACGAGCTCCCGGGTGGCGGCTTCCGGGAGCGTGCGCAGGGCGGCTTCGGTGAAGGTGCCCTCGGGACCGAGATACGTGAAGCGGGTGGCCGACATGCGGTCAGCCTAATGCCGGGCCGCCCGCCCCCGGGGAGCCGTTCATCCTTCGAGCAGCCGCTGTCCCACGTACTCCCCGCCGCGGGGGCCGGGCGGTACGGCGTACAGGCCGCTGGACTCGTGCCGGATGAACTCCGACAGCGCGTCGCCGCGGTCGAGCTTGCGCTGTACGGGGACGAACCCGCGCAGCGGATCGGCCTGCCAGCAGACGAAGAGGAGTCCGGCGTCCGGAGCGCCGTCGGGGCCGATCCCGTCGTGGAAGGAGAAGGGGCGCCGCAGCATGGCGGCCCCGCCGTTCTGTTCGGGGGCGGAGATCCGGGCGTGGGCGTTGGCCGGGATGACGGGCCTGCCGTCCTCGCCGATCTTGTCGAGCGCCATCTCGGTGGTCTCCCCGCCTCCGGTCAGCGGGGCGCCGGTGGCCTTGGTCCGGCCGATGACCTGCTCCTGCTGCGCGAGGGACTGCTTGTCCCAGTCGTCGAGGAGCATGCGGATGCGGCGGACGACCGCGTACGAGCCCCCGCCCATCCAGGCGTGCTCGGCGGGCCCCGGGCCCGCGGCGGGGACGAAGATCCGCTTGTCGAAGTCGGGCTCGGAGGGCTTCGGGTTGCCGGTGCCGTCGATCTGGCCCATGAGGTTGCGGGCGGTCATCGGGGAGGCGGTGGCGCCGGGGGACCGGTTGAAGCCGTTCATCTGCCAGCGGACGCGGGCGGCGTCCCCGGCGTCCTTCTGCAGGGCGCGCAGGGCGTGGAAGGCGACGAGCCCGTCGTTCGCGCCGATCTGTATCCACAGGTCGCCGTTGCTGCGCTGGGCGTCGAGCCGGTCGGAGGAGAAGTCCGGCAGCGGGTCGAGGGCGGCGGGACGGCGGGCCGTGAGCCCCGTGCGTCCGAAGAAGGAGTGCCCGAAGCCGAATGTCACGGTCAGGGAGGACGGTCCCGCGTCGAGGGCGATCCCGCTGTCGGCGGTCGGGGCGGGCTCGCCGGCCATGAGCCGGCGGGCGGTGTCGGACCAGCGCCGCAGCAGCGCGGCGGCCTCCGTACGGCCCGCCCCGGGGGCGAGGTCGAAGGCGACGAGGTGCCCCTTGGCCTGCAGGGGTGTGGTGATGCCGGCCTGGTGGTCCCCGTCGAAGGCCACCTGGGTGGCCCCGAGGGAGGACAGGCTTCCGGCGGCGCCCGCAGCGGGGCCGTTCCCGGTGCCGGAGAATGCGGAGTGCGCCAGGGCGCCGCCTGCGCCGCCGAGCGCGAGCCCGGCGGCGCCCGCGGCGCCGACCGTGCCCAGCAGCCGTCGCCGGGAGATCTCGATGTCGGGGTGGGTCTCGGTCACGCTGTTCAGCCGATCTTCACGGTCTTCTGGACGGTGGTCTGGTCGATGTCGGAGGTGCGGACGGTCACGTCGATGCGCCACTCGCCCGCGAGGGGCAGTTGGACGCCGGACGCGGTCCAGTGCCCGGGGGCGGCCTGGTCGGGTACCACCGGCAGCGGGCCGATGTCCTTGGCCGGGAGGGTGAAGGCGACCTTGACCTCGGGGAGGTCGAAGGGCCGGCCGTCGCCGGAGTCGGCCCACAGGTGCAGTGTGTTGGCGCCGACCCGGCCCGGGTCGAGTTCGAGCCGGAGGGAGCCCTTGCCGTTCTGGCCGCCGGTGTCGAACGGCAGGGTGATCTTCACGGCGCGGTCGGGGACGGCCGTGGCGGTGGCACCGCGGGCCGCCTCGCGCTCCACCGTGCGCCCGGGCTCGGTGCTGGTGAGGATCGTGGCGACGGCGAGCAGGACCACCGCGACACCGGCCTCCGCGAGGACGGAGCGGCGCAGCCCGGTGCGGTCCGGATCGGCGTCGCGGACCTGCTTCTTGCGGGCGCTCTCGCGGGCGGCGTGCTGCCGGGCGAGCTGGGCGGCGCGCTCGGGATCGGGATCGGGTTCGGGACCGCCTCCGGCCGGCACGGAGACCGGCTCCGTTTCACGTGAAACATCCGAGCTTGTTTCACGTGAAACGTCGGGGCCTGTTTCACGTGAAACATCCTCGGACGCGTCGGTCTTCGTCAGGCCTGCCGGGGCGTCGGCGAGACGGGCGGTCCACTTCCGGGACACGTAGCCGAGGCCGATCAGGACGGCGACCAGGCCGACCTTCAGGAGCAGCAGCCGCCCGTAGTCGGTACCGGTGAGGGCGGACCAGCTGCCCACCTGGCGCCAGGACTGGTAGACGCCGGTGACGGCGAGCACGAGGACGCTGCCGAAGGCGACCCGGGAGAAGCGCCGCACGGCCTCGCGCTCGATCCCGGGCACCTTGTGGAGACAGACGAGCAGGGCGGTCAGACCGCCGAGCCAGGTGGCGACGGCCAGCAGGTGCAGGATGTCCGCGGGCATGGCCAGGCCGGGCTGGATGCCGGTGGACGCGTGCTCGGACAGGGCCCAGGTGGCGGCGATGCCCCCGGAGACCACGGCGCCGCCGATGGCCAGGCCGAAGGTCAGGTCGTTGACGTCCTTGACCTCCTCGGCGCTTCGGGGCCCCGAGGCTTCGGCTTCGTGCAGGCGGCGGGCGAACACGCCGAAGAGGACTGCCATGAAGAGGGCGGCGGCGCCCAGCAGCAGCAGGCGCGAGATCAGTGAGGCGCCGGTCTTGGTCTCCAGGACCGCCCTGAGCCCGTCGAGGTCGAACGCGTCGGTGAACTTCCCCGAGCCCGTGTACGGCGTACGGAGCACCAGCATCGCGAGCGTGGCGGCGGTGAGAGTGACCCAGGCGCGCACGACGAGCTTTTGCAGCGGCCGTTCGGCGGCGCCCCGGCGCCAGCACAGCAGGATGAAGGCGGAGCCGCCCACGAGGACGGTGAAGCCGGCGTAGGCGGCGTAGCGGGCGATCCCGTACGCGATGCCGACCGGTCCGCCGCCCACCTGTGCGGTGGGAAGGGTGACATCGGTGGCGGAGGGCTCGCCGATGGAGAAGGTGAAGGCACCGGCGATCGGATGGCTGTCGGCCGAGATCGCCTGCCAGGCGACGGTGTAGGTGCCGTTGGGCAGGCCGGCGTGCAGGGCGGTGCCGTAGCGGACGGTGTGGCCGCTGCACATGTCGCGCAGCTCGCCGGTGTCCACGCGCTTGCCGCGTGGGTCCAGGACGCGGATGGAGTCGTCGCCCAGGGCGACCTGCTCCGAGAAGGAGAGCGTGACCTGGGCGGGCGCCGTGGCGACCACCGCCCCGTCCTTGGGGTCGCTCGCGGTGAGGGCGGCGTGCGCCGTGGCCGGTGCGGCCGCGGCGAACAGGGTTGCCAGCAGGGCTGCGAGGACCAGCGCGAGCCGTGGCAGGACTGCCGTGGCACGGGCGCGGGCCGTGGAGGGAGCGGGGGCGGTGGCCGTCATGGCGTGTCAGTTCCTCGGTCCGTCAGTGGCCGTTGCCGGCCGTGGATGCCGGAGCCTGGCCGGTGTACGTCCGTTCCTTGACGTCCAGCTCGACCTTGACGGTGCCGGCCTTCTCGAAGCGGAGCTCGACGGTGACCTTGTCGCCGACCTTCGGCGTGCTCTTGAGGCCCATGAACATGATGTGGTTGCCGCCGCGCTCCAGCTTGAGTTCGCCGTTGGCGGGCACGTCCATCGACTGGACCTGCTGCATCTTCTGGTCCTTGGTCTCGTGGATCTGGAGATCGTCCGAGAGCGGGGAGGTGGCACCGGTGAGCTTGTCGGCGGCCGCCGAGTCGTTCTTGATGACCATGAAGGCGCCGGCCATCTTGTCGTTCACCGGCTGCGGCATGAAGGCGCCGCTGACGGACATCTCCGGCTTGCTGTCGCCGGAGCAGCCGGATATCGCGAGCGCTGCCGCGAGGGAGAGGGTGGCGGCGAGGGTGCGGGTGGTGCGGGTGGTCACGGGTTCTCCCCCTTGATGAGCTTCGGCAGGTCCTTGGTGTAGTCGTCGACGGTGGTGCTCTCGCCGTAAAGGACGTAGCCCTCGTCGGTCTTGGGCGAGAACGCGATGACCTGGGCGCCGTGCATGGAGACGACCTTGCCGTCGGCCCCCGTCTTGGCGGCCTCGATACCGATGCCGAGCGTGCGCGCGGCGGCCTGGATGGTGGCGAAGTCCCCGGTGAGTCCGGTGAAGGACGGGTCCTGGCCCTTGAGCCACGCGGCGAGGACCTCGGGAGTGTCCCGGTCGGGGTCGGTGGTGACGAAGACGACCCGGAGGTTGTCCTGGTCGGCCTGGGGCAGTGCCTTCTTGGCCACGGCGATGTTGCTCATCGTCAGCGGGCACACGTCGGGGCAGCTGGTGTATCCGAAGTAGATGAGCGTCGGCTTGCCCTTGGTCTGCTCCCGCAGGTTCCACGGCTTGCCGGTGGTGTCCGTCAGGACGAGCTCCGGCTTGCCGAAGGGGCGGTCCAGCACGGTCGCGGCCTTGTCGTGGTTCTGGCCGCCGGAGATCTGGGTGACCGAGCCGGTCTTGGCAGGCTCGTTACCGCAGGCGGTGAGGGTGAGGGCAGCCGCGGCGAGGAGCGCGGCGACCGTCACACGTGTGGTGCGCATGAAGAGATGTCCCTGGGATCGGGGATGTGCGGAAGGTGCTCGTACGGGACGACGCCACGCCGCCCGCAGGTGCGGGCGGCGCGTGCGGCGCGTGCGGCGCGGGCGAGCGGGGTCAGGCGGACCGACGACGCGAGGCGAAGCCGAAGGCGACCCCGCCGAGCCCGATGACGATGCCGGCGATGCCGAGGGCGCGCGCCGTGGTGTCGGTGCCGTGCTCGGAGGCGGCCTCGTCGTGACCGGACGCGGCGTCCTTGTCGGCGTTCTTGGCCTCGTCCGGCGTGGCTCCGGTGCCGTGCTGGTCAGCGCCCTTCGCGGCCGTCAGCTTCAGGACGGGCGCCGGGTTCTGCGGCTCCGCGGCGCCTTCCTTGGTCTCCTCGATCCATCGGACGACCTCGCCGTTGTCGTAGGTCTGGATCGACTTGAAGACCATCTGGTCGGCGTTCTCGGGCAGCTTGCCGACGGAGAGCGGGAACTGCTGGAACTTGCCGGGCTCGATCTTCCCGCCGGTCCACGTGACCTTGGTGACGGCCTCGTTGACCTGCTTGCCGTGCACCGTGAGCGGCTTGTCGAGCTTGCTCTTCTCGACCGTCACGGTCCAGCCGGGGACGTCCTGCGGCATGACGGACGAGAGCGGCTGGTCGATCGGGAAGTTGACCTCCAGCTGGGTGGTCGACGCGTTGTCGCGCTCGTTGGGGACCTTGAAGTTGATCGTCGTGTAGCCGCCCTTGGTGGCTTCGCCGGGCTGGACGCCGACGTGGGCGAAGGCGGTGCCGGAGAGGACGAGGACGGATCCGGCGGCGAGGGCGGCGGCGAAGGAGACGCGAGAGGACTTCATGGCAGGAACACTCCACGGAAGCAGGGATGGCGGTGGCTCCGCGCGGCGGCGCGCGGAGTTCACGGCACCGGCGCTCCCGCTGGGTGTCCGGGGGAGGAGGGTGCCGCGTCAGGCTGCGAGGGCAAGGGCCGTGGGCGGCCCGCGCCTGATCACCGTGTGCTGGAGTGTGTCCCGGCCCGTGCTGGCCGCGGGCTCGGACCCGGTCCGCAGGGCCCGCGAGGTACGGGCGGGCGCGGCGCGAAGACCGGCCCCGAGGGCGCGCACGAAGGCCAGTGCGGCGCGCAGCGGACGCATCGGGGCGGCTTCGGCGGCGGAGAGCCGGGACAGTTCGACGAGGCGGAAGAGGGCGGCGTCCCCGCGGCCCAGCAGCCAGCCGGCGGCGAGCGCGGCCAGCAGGTGACCGAGCAGCATGGCCGGGCTGAACAGGCTGGTCGCGGGCGCCGCGGCGGCGCTCTGAGCCAGGTGCGCGTGCACGCCGTGGCCCTGTACGGCGATCTGCCCGGCCTCGGCGGCCTGTCCGGCCTGCTGGGCCAGCGCGGCCGGATCCAGGCCGGCGGCCTCCAGGATCCGCCGGGAGTCGGCCGCACTGAGCGGTACGGAGTTGCCCCCGCACACCAGCTGGGCGGCGAGCGCGGCGAGCGAGCTGTCGGAGGCGCCGGCGGGGGCCTGCGCGGCCGCGGCGCCGTGCTGGCCGAGGCCGAACAGCGCGTGCAGGGCCAGCTGTCCGGTGGTGAGCCCGACGGCGATGCCCGGCAGCGTGCGCTGTCGTCCGGCCAGCGGCGCCGCGACGGCGAAGACGGCGAGGAAGCCGATGCACAGGGACCACCAGGGCACGGTGGCGCAGGACGCCAGCGCGTGCCCGGCCGCGGACAGCACGACACAGACCGCGGTGAACACCGCGGCCCGGATCAGCCGGAGGCCGGCTCCGGCGTGCGTCGCATGGGGGTCAGACATGGCCGGGCCATCATCGCACTGCGGGTGGGGCGTTCATGCGGCAGGTCCGGAACGTCCCCTGGAGTCCCCTCTGCGCCGCCGGCCCGCCCGCAGCCGGTCCCGACGCGCCGCATACACCGGCCTCCAGGAGAGCCACATCGGCTGAACGGGGGCAATCGGCTCCCGGACGGCCGCAGAGCGCTTACGGTCGGTCGCGGACGGCAATACGTAACCCTATGAGCATCTGGTGGTCTCTCCACTTGAGGCGCGACGCCGCGAGCGTGCCGCTCGCCAGGCGACTGCTGCTGGGGACGATGGAGACCGTGGGGGTGGACCCGGACATCTCTTTCGATCTCTCGGTGGCACTGAGCGAGGCGTGCGCGAACGCCGTGGAGCACGGCGGGGGCGGTGGGATCCCGGACGGGGCCGAGGAGTACCGCGTGACGGCCTATCTGGACGGGGACCGCTGCCGCATCGAGGTGACCGATTCCGGGCCGGGCTTCCCGCCCTCGACGGTGGCCCGTCGCAGACCCGCCCTGGCCGAGCACGGCCGGGGCCTGGACCTGATCGCGGAGCTCTCCGACCACGTCCGTCTGCGCAACCGGCCGGGGCGCGGTGCGGTGGTCAGCTTCGACAAGATGCTGAAGTGGCGCGACGACGCGCTCCTGAAGGTGTCCTAGCCGGGCGCGTCCGGCCGCTCGTGGAGGCGCTCCCGCACGGTGGCGACACAACGGTGGGCGGGACCCCGGAAGGGTCCCGCCCACCGCACACCACCCGCCGGGGCGTCAGCCCTTGAGGCGCGCCATCCAGGCCTCGACCTCGGTCGCGGCGCGCGGCAGCCCGGCCGACATGTTCCGGTTGCCGTCCTCCGTGACCAGGATGTCGTCCTCGATCCGGACGCCGATGCCCCGGTACTCCTCGGGCACGGTCAGGTCGTCGGCCTGGAAGTACAGACCCGGCTCGACGGTGAGGCACATGCCCGGCTCCAGCGTGCCGTCCACGTACGCCTCGGTGCGCGCGGCGGCGCAGTCGTGGACGTCCATGCCGAGCATGTGGCCGGTGCCGTGCAGGGTCCAGCGGCGCTGGAGGCCGAGCTCCAGGACGCGCTCGACGGGGCCTTCCAGCAGGCCCCACTCGACGAGCTTCTCGGCCAGCACGTGCTGCGAGGCGTCGTGGAAGTCGCGGAACTTCGCGCCCGGCTTGACGGCGGCGATGCCGGCTTCCTGGGACTCGTAGACCGCGTCGTAGATCTTGCGCTGGATGTCGCTGTACGTGCCGTTGATCGGCAGCGTGCGCGTGACGTCGGCGGTGTAGAGGCTGTGGGTCTCCACACCGGCGTCGAGCAGCAGCAGGTCGCCGGAGCGGACGTCGCCGTCGTTGCGGACCCAGTGCAGGGTGCAGGCGTGCGGGCCGGCGGCGCAGATGGAGCCGTAGCCGACGTCGTTGCCCTCGACGCGGGCGCGCAGGAAGAAGGTGCCCTCGATGTAGCGCTCGGAGGTGGCCTCGGCCTTGTCGAGGACCTTCACGACGTCCTCGAAGCCGCGGACGGTGGAGTCGACGGCCTTCTGCAGCTCGCCGATCTCGAAGGCGTCCTTCACCGCGCGGGCCTCGGAGAGATAGACGCGCAGCTCCTCGTCGCGCTCCTTGGTCACCTTGTCGGTGAGGGCGGACTCGATGACGGAGTCGTGGCCGCGGACGACGCGCACGGGGCCCTCGGCCTCGGTGAGGGCCTCGGCGAGCTCGCGCACGTCCTGGGCGGGGATGCCCAGGAGCTGCTCGGCTTCGGCGAGGGAGTGGCGGCGGCCGACCCACAGCTCGCCCTGGCCGGACAGCCAGAACTCGCCGTTCTCCCGGTTGGAGCGCGGCAGCAGGTAGACGGTGGCCTGGTGGCCGGTCGGCCCGGTGGGCTCCAGGACCAGGACGCCGTTCTCGGTCTGGTCGCCGGTGAGGTACGCGTACTCCGTGGAGGCGCGGAAGGGGTACTCGGTGTCGTTCGAGCGGGTCTTCAGACGGCCCGCGGGGACGACGAGGCGGTCGCCGGGGAAGCGCGCGGACAGCGCGGCGCGGCGGGCGGCGGTGTGCTCGGCCTGGGCGATGGGCTCCAGCCCGTGCAGCTCGGTGTCGGCCCAGCCGGTGCGCATGCTCTCGGCGAGCTCGTCGCTGACGCCCGGGTACAGACCGTTCTTGCGCTGCTTGTGCGTCTTCTTGGGCTGCTCTTCTTCCGGGGTCTCCGGGGTGAGCTCGTCAGCCACGTCTTCTCCTCAGCTACGACCGTACGGACCTGGGTGTGGACCGCATCCATCGTAGGCGTGTGCGGATGGGCGCGTTTCGTATCGTGCGATTTGTCACGACCTGCCCCTTCACGTCCCGCTTTCCCGCCCTCGCCCGCCCTCTCCCCGCCCTCGTCTCCCCGTCCTCGTTTCCCCGCCTCTCCGTGCCGCGGGCTCACTCGAACCGGGCGGCGAGGAGCACGATGTCCTCGGGGGCGTCGGTCGGCTCCCCGCCGGGCAGCACGGTCCGCAGGATGTGGTCGCACAGGGCGGCCGGGTCGTCGCGGACGCTCCGGGGCGCTCCCACGGCCGCCGCGTGCAGCCGGGCGTAGGCCCGGTCCATCGGGTCGCCGGTGTGGTGCAGCAGCCCGTCGGTGTAGAGCAGCACCGTTTCTCCAGGTGCCGGTTCGATCTCCACGCTCGGCGCCTCCCAGCAGGACAGCATGCCGAGCGGGGCGGAGAGGGAGGTCTCCAGGTACTCGGTGCCGCGCTCGCCGATGAGGAGCGGCGGGGCGTGCCCGGCACCCGCAAGGATGATCTTGGGGCCTTGGCCCCCGGTGGGAGAGCTCCCGGCCGGTTCGCAGTAGGCGAAGAGCGCGGTGGCCGAGCGCGCCGGCTCGGTCAGGCGCAGCAGCAGCTCCAGGTCGGACAGGACCGCTACGGGGTCCTCGCCCTCCATGACGGCATAGGCGCGCAGCGATGCGCGCAGCCGCCCCATCGCGGCGACGGCGCTCGGCCCCGACCCGGTGACGGACCCGACGGCCAGCCCCAGCGCGCCCTCGGGCAGCGGCAGGGCGTCGTACCAGTCGCCGCCGCCGCGCGGCCCCGTGTGGTGGCGGGCCGCGAGCTGGACTCCGGGGACCCGGGGGAGGCGGCTGGGCAGCAGTTCCTCGGCGACGGTGGCCAGGCGGGTGCGGGAGCGCTCCACCTCCAGCATCCGGGCCAGGTGCTCGGCGGCGTGCCGCACGTACAGCCCGGCCAGGTCGCGCTGGCGGTCGTTCGGCTCGGCCTGCTCGTCGTAGAGCCAGACGGCCGCGCCGAGCCGGCCGGTGGCTTCGGCGGTCAGGGGCAGCGCGTAGCTGGCGGCGTAGCCGAGGCGGGCGGCGACCTCGCGGTGGCGGGGGTCGACGGGGGCGGCGAAACCGCCGGTACCGGGGGGTGCGCCCGGTTCGGGGAGGACCTCGGAGCCGCCTTGGGCGTCGGGGAGCCCGTCGAGGATGCGTCCGTAGGAGGTGGCGCTGCGCGGCACGGTCTCGATGTGCCCGAGTTCGGCGTGGCCCAGCCCGAGGCCGATCGTGCAGCTGGGGCCGAGCCCGTCGGAGGGCTCCATGACGATCAGTCCGCGACGGGCGCCGACGAGTGCGGCTCCGGCGCGCAGGAACTCGTGGAGGGAGGCGTCGAGGTCAGGGGTGCGGGCGAGGCGCTCGGTGAGCTCGTGGAGGGTGGTGAGGTCGGAGACCATGCCCGCCAGCCGGTCCTGGATCAGGCTGGCCGGGCCGGGCGCGGGCGCCGGTGAGGGGGCAGCTCGGGCGGACGTGGGCGCCGCAGTCTGCGGCGACACGGTGACTGCTGGATCGATTCCAGCCACTTTCGGGAGATGCGAGGCGCTCATGGCGTCCGCCTTTCCACCTGGTGCGATTCGCCAAATAGCATCGCAAACCCCCAGATCGTGCTGCGCCGCCATCAAGGAATCCACATCTACACGCACACGTGGATGCATGTCCAGCATTGCCCAGGTGGGAATCCTGGTGTCCGTGGGACGGCAACTCACTGTCGAGCCAAGGCTAGAACTTGGCCGGAAAAAGCTGGAACCAGTCGGTTTTTAAGGTCGACTGGGCGGGTGCCGCAGGGGGTCGGGTACGTATCCCGTGATGCCGGGGGTCAGTTGGCGGCGCGGGGAACCGGCCCGGCGCGGGCCGTCGTCCTTAGCGCCGGCAGGGCGGTCCCGGTCGTCGGAGCGGGTCGCGCCGCGGCCCCGCCGGACGCGAGACGGACCCGTAGGGCCCGTACGACGGACCCCTAGACCGACCCGTACGACGAACCCCGCAAGAACCGCACGACCGCGTGCACCTGCTTCTGGCGGACAGTGATGCCCCACCTGTACGTGTGGTGAGACACCGGTTACATGGTGTGATGTGGCCCTCGACGTTCAACGGAAAGGAACGAGCGCTCATGCGCGAGATCCTCGGAAGGCGTCTCCAGCGGCTCCGTGATCGCTTTCGATCCCTGTGCTCCCTCCCTACCCCCCGGCGGAGCGGCGGTTCCGCCGCCCACACCCCCGCCCACCTCGAAGCGGCGCTCACCTGCGCCACCACCTGGCGGTGGCCCGTGCTGCCCGGCGTCGGCCGGTCCGCGGCGGACTCCTCGCGATGCGCCTGCCCCGACCCCGACTGCGTCGTCCCCGGCGCGCACCCCTTCGACCCGGGTCTGCTCGCCGCCACGACCGACCCCCGGATGGTGGCCTGGTGGTGGACCAACCGGCCCACCGCCCCCGTCCTGATGGCGACCGGCGGGGCCGCCCCCTGCGCGTTGAGCCTGCCGGCCACCGCGGCCGCGCGGGCCCTCGTACGACTGGAGGCACAGGGCCTGCGGCTCGGGCCCGTCGTGGCCACGCCGACCCGGTGGTCGCTGCTGGTGGCGCCGTACTCGCTGGAGCGGCTCGGCGAGCTGCTGTACGCGAAGGACCACGTGCCCTCCTCGCTGCGTTTCCACGGTGAGGGCGGGTACGTGCTGCTGCCGCCCTCCGTCGCGTCGAGCGGCGGCCAGGTGCGCTGGGAACGGGAGCCGCGGGCACGGGGGGACTCGCAGCCGCCGACGCAGTGGATGCCATCGGCCCAGCGGATGCGGCGGGGCCGGCGGACGCCGCAGCCGAGGCCGGCCTCCCCGGAGACGGGGACCCCGCAGGGCGCCGGTGCGCTCTGGCTGCCCGAGGTCGAGGCGGTCGTGGACGCGCTCGTCGAGGCGAGCAGCGGTGCGCCCGGCGGCGGCAGCCGGCTCGCGTACTGACCCGCCGCGCGTCGGCGGATCACTCGTACGGGTGCCAGCGCGACGAGTTTCCCAGGGAATTGGGCGCGGGGATCTCCGCGCCCCTTTCCCACATCGCTATCTTCGGCGAATGAATCTCCGCCTGATCGGTATCGGCGCCGGTGTGCTGATCATCTTGTCGCTCCCGCTCGCTGGAGCGATCGCCGGGCCGGATTTTGCCGGTCAGGATGACGGAAAGGGCGGCGGCCTGTTCTCGACGCTCGGGCTTTCGGACTCTTCTCGCACATCTCCCTCGCCTCGGCCGCCGGCCCCGCCCGCCGAGGCCGCGGCATCCGGACCGGAGCGGCCCGGCCAGGCCGAGCAGCCCCGTACGGATTCCCGCTGCGGCCCCGAACTGTCCTCGCCGCACGGCGTGGAGGCGCAGACCTGCGTGCTGGTCTCCGAAGGCCGGACGTGGGGCAGGAGTTACTACCGCAACACCAGTGGTCACGCGCTGGATGCGGTGCTGACGCTGATGGGGCCGGCGGGGCGCACGGTACAGATCCGGTGCGCGGTCGGGCCGGGTGACGAGCCGGGCCTGTGCGAGACGCCCAAGGACGCTTCGGCAGGGGATCCCGAGAGTTACTCCGCTGTTGCGGAATTCGCAGTTCCGGATGATGAAGGCGACTTGCTCTTGCGGTCCGGGAGCAACTCTCCGGCGCCGGGTGACGGTTGAGAACCGCCGGAAATGGAAGGGCCCGGCCGCTGGCGACGGGGGATGCACCAGCGACCGGGCTACAAGAACGGTAACAAGAGATCGCCTGTACGCAAATTCGATCTCTGATATTCAGACACCGATTTGCCGACGATTAGCGGGAGTTGTGACTCCGGTCACCGGCTCCGCGGCGGGCGCGCGGTCAGCTGAGGGTCACCTGACGGTTGGTGAGTCCGCCGCGTGCCCGGCGCTCCTCCGTGGTGAGCGGGGCGTCCGAGGCCAGGGCGCCGGCGAGGCGCTCCGCGAACTCCGCCGCGGGCTTCTCCACGTCGTCGGCCGTGACCCCGGTGGGCAGGTCCCAGACCGGGACCATCAGGCCGTGCGCACGGAAGGAGCCGACGAGCTTCGTGCCCTCGCCGAGCGAGGACGTGCCGGCCGCGTGCAGCCGGGCGAGGGCGTCGAGCAGCTTCTCCTCGGGGTGCGGCATCACCCAGCGCAGGTGGTTCTTCTCCGGGGTCTCGCACCAGTACGCGGCGTCCACGCCGGTCAGCTTGACGGTGGGAATGGCGGCCTCGTTGGCGCGTTCCAGCGAGGCGGCGATCTCCGGGGAGGCGTTCTGCGCGCCGTCGGATTCCGGAATCCAGAATTCGAACCCGCTGTGGACAACCGGCTCGAAACCGCCGTCGGCGTCCAGGAGATCCTGAAGTCGCGGACCCTCGGCCGGAACCCGGCGGGCGGCGACGGGCGTACCCGGTTCGGCCGCGAGCGCACGCTCCAGGGTGTCGGCCATGTCGCGGCTCAGGTCCCCGGTGGAGGAGTCGTTCTGCAGGCCGAGCAGGACGGACCCGTCCTCGCGGCGCAGCGCCGGCCAGGCCATCGGAAGGACGGTCACCAGCGTGACGGAGGGGACGCCCTCGGGCAGGCCGCCCTTGAGGGAGAGCGGGACGGTGGCCGCGGGGACGAGCTCGCGCAGCGCGACCCAGTCGCACTCGCCCGGCAGGCCCTCGAAGGGGCGCTGGACGTGCTCGGTGACGGCGTGCGCGGCGGCTGCGCCGTGGCAGGCCTTGTAGCGGCGCCCGGATCCGCAGGGGCAGGGCTCACGGGCACCCACGACGGGGATCTCACCGTTGTTGAGCTGCGGCTTTGCGGTCTTGGCTGCGGGGCGCTTCTTGGCCATCGTGGGTGTCTCCCGGTTGCGGCGGTACGGCGTCGTGTCTGGGCGCGAGCCTAGCCGTTCGTACCGCCGGAACCGGTGGGGTGCGGCCGGGAGCACGGTCGGCGTGCGCTCCCGGACGGCCGCTCGTACGGATGACCGGTACTGCTGTGCGGTGCTGTTCTGTTGTGCGGTGGGGGCTGTTTCGTTGTCCTTGCAGGGATCGGGATCTCCTCAGAGGTCCAGATCGTCGAACGCCGTGCTGAAGTCGATCGCCGGGGGCGCAACGCGCGTAGCGAAATCCTCGTGCCGGGGCCCACAGGCGACGATCACCCACACGGTGACCTCACCCGCCGCTCCGTCCCGGACACCCCAGTCCTGGGCCAGGGTGCTGATGATGTTCAGCCCCCGGCCGCCGTGCGCGGTGACCGAGGGCTTGGCCGGGACCGGGCGGGTGGGACCGCCTCCGTCCGTGACCTCGACCGTCAGCCGCCCCGCTCCGTCGATGCGCCAAGCGGCGCGTACCTCCCCGTCCCCGGCCTCCCGCGTGCTCAGGGGCCTGCCATGTCGGCAGGCATTGCTGAGCAGTTCGGAAAGGATCAGTACGGCATCGTCCACGACCGATTCGGACACTCCGCTGATGCGCAGCTGATCGCGCATCCGGTGTCGTGCCTCGCCCACGCCCGCAGGACCATGGCGTACGTCCATGCACGACGACGTGGGCACTTCTTGTGCCACCACCAACGCCACCCCCGGAACCTCCTTAGCCCCACGCATGGTCTGGATGCCCCAATGGCCTGGACCGGAAACCGCCGTGGCGGGCCCCCGTGACGCATTCACGCCGAACGAATGCGAAGCGGATGCGCCGGTGCACACCCTGTTACGGCTGGGTGGGAAGTGACGGGTGCGCAAAAGGGGACGTCAGCGCCCCAGTTGGGACAGAACTTGACGTGGTCTGTTCGTGATGATCGCTTCTACGCCCAGATCAGCGCAGAGCTGAACGTCCCGGGGATCGTCCACTGTCCACACGTGTACGGAGTGCCCCGCGTCCTGGAGCTTGCGGATGAAGCCGGGGTGGCTGCGCACGATCCGCATGCCCGGGCCGGCGATCGTCACGCCGGCCGGCAGCCGCCCGTCCCGCATCCGGGGCGAGATGAACTGCATCAGGTACACGGTGGGGATCGTCGGGGCCGCCGCCCGCACCCGGTGCAGGGAACGCGCCGAGAAGCTCATGACCCGCACCGGGTGCGGACCCTCGGCGGGCGGGGCGTCCAGGCCGAAGCGCTTGAGGAGGAAGAGGAGGCGCTCCTCCACCTGTCCGGCCCAGCGGGTCGGATGCTTCGTCTCGATCGCGAGCTGTACCGGACGGCCGGCGTCGGAGATCAGCTCCAGCAGCCGCTCCAGGGTGAGGACGGAGGTGCGCTCGGGGTCCGCGACCCAGTCGGGGGACTCCTCGCGGTCCTTCCAGGAGCCGAAGTCGAGGGCGGCGAGGTCGGCCAGCTCCAGGGCGGAGACGGCGCCGCGGCCGTTGGACGTGCGGTTCACCCGGCGGTCGTGGACGAGGACCAGGTGGCCGTCGGCGGTGAGCCGCACATCGCATTCGAGGGCGTCGGCGCCGTCCGCGATGGCCTTGCGGTAGGCGGCCAGGGTGTGCTCGGGAGCGTCCTGTGAAGCGCCGCGGTGGGCGACGACCTGGATGGTGCGAGGCATTGCGTGAGTCACCCGGTCATGGTGCCACCGACGGGCCGCCGGGCGTCGAGGCCGAGTACTGCGGGTGCGTCCTAAATGCCGGATATAAAGAATGGCAGGAGATGCACAGGTCCGGCTTACAGTGCTCTGACGGGTCATGGGAAAGGCTTTGCCCAGGAACTTGTGCGGCACGTCGAACGTTCACTCGGACCGATTGCCAGCGATGTGACAGAGATTTCTGAAGCCGTGTGTGACGAGGAGAGAGCGCTGTGAGCACCGAGAACGAGGGCACCGCGGCCCCGACACCCCCCGCGGCCCCGTCCGTACCCCCTGCTCCGGCCCCCGCGACGAAGGCGGACGCGCCGCAGGACGCGCCCCAGCAGGCACCGGCCGCGTCGGCGGCGCCGCCGGCCGCGGTGACGCCGGCCGCGGGGCCCGCCGCCGCCGAACCGGTGACCCAGGAGCTCCCGCCGTCGCCCGCGCCCGGTGGCGAGCCGACGCAGCAGATCCCGCCCACCCCTTCCACGCCGGCGCCCCCGGCCTCCGCCCCGGCCTACGGTCACGCCCCGGCCCCGGCTGCCGCCCCGGCCGGGTACGGAGCCGAGGGCTGGCCGCCCCCGCCGCCCGCCGTGCCGGCGTACGGCGCGGGCGGTGGCCAGGCCGGCGGCGGATGGGGCGTGCCCCTGACCGCCGACGGCTCCCCGGCGCCCAAGGCGAAGGGCAGGGGCGGCCTGATCGCGGCGGTGCTGGTGGCGGCCCTCCTCGCGGGCGGCATCGGCGGCGGCGTGGGGTACTGGGCGGCCGAGCGCGGCGACAACGGCACCGGCTCGACCACGATCAGCGCAGGGAACACCCCCAAGGACCTCAAGCGCGAGGCCGGCTCCATCGCCGGCCTGGCGGCGGGCGCCCTGCCCAGCGTCGTCACCATCGAGGCCTCGGCCGGTGACGGCGAGGGCGGCACGGGCACCGGCTTCGTCTACGACCAGCAGGGCCACATCCTCACGAACAACCACGTGGTGGCCTCCGCCGCGAACGGCGGAAAGCTCTTCGCGACCTTCTCCGACGGCAAGAAGTACGACGCTGAGGTAGTGGGCCGCGCCCAGGGCTACGACGTCGCCGTCCTCAAGCTGAAGAACCCGCCGGCCGGCCTGCGGCCGCTGGCGCTGGGCGACTCCGATAAGGTCGCGGTCGGCGACCCGACCATCGCGATCGGCGCCCCCTTCGGCCTGTCCAACACGGTCACGACCGGCATCGTCAGCGCCAAGAACCGCCCGGTCGCCTCCGGCGACGGCTCGGGCAGCAAGAACTCGTACATGAGCGCCCTCCAGACGGACGCCTCGATCAACCCGGGCAACTCCGGCGGTCCGCTGCTCGACGGACGCGGCGCGGTCATCGGCATCAACTCCGCGATCCAGTCCGCCGGCAACGGCGGCTTCGGCGGCGGCCAGGCCGGTTCCATCGGCCTGGGCTTCGCCATCCCGATCAACCAGGCCAAGAACGTCGCCGAGTCGCTGATCAAGACCGGCAAGCCCGTCTACCCGGTGATCTCGGTCTCCGTGGACCTCCAGGCCAAGACCGAGGGCGCCAAGATCTCCGAGCAGGGCGCGGCCGCCAACGAGCTGGTCGACCCCAACGGTCCGGCCGGCAAGGCGGGCCTCAAGCCCGGCGACGTCATCACGGAGTTCGGCGGCAAGCCGGTCGACAGCGGCCCGACCCTGATCAGCCTGATCTGGACGCACAAGCCCGGTGACACCGTGAAGCTGACCTACCTGCGGGACGGCAAGCCGACCACCGTCGACATCACGCTCGGCTCGCGGGTCGGCGACAAGTAGGGCCGGCACAGGTGGCCTGATGGACAGGGGCCGTAGGCGGGATTCCGCCTACGGCCCCTCCCAATGTCCGCTTATGCTTCATTGGTGTTCGACTCCCGGCACATACGGACATTCCACGAGGTGGTCGCCTCCGGGTCGTACTCGGCTGCCGCCCGCATGCTGGGGTACACCCAGCCCGCGATCACCCAGCAGATGAAAGCGCTCGAACGCGCCGTCGGGACCCCGCTGTTCACCCGCGTGGGCCGCAAGGTGCAGCTCACCGAGGCCGGGGAGTCCCTCTCCCGGCACGCCGAGACCATCCTCGGCAGCCTCTGCGCCGCCGAGGCCCAGCTCAAGGCGTACGCGCGCCTGCGCACCGGCCGGGTCCGGCTGTGCGGCTTCCCCAGTGCCAACGCCAGCCTCGTGCCGGAGGCCCTGAGCAGCCTGGCCAAGGAACACCCGGGCGTACAGGTCGAGCTGCTGGAGGGGGAACCCCCCGACTCGCTGCGCCGGCTGGAGCGGGGGGAGTGCGACATCACCCTGGCCTTCACCTATCCCGGGCTGCACGAGGAGATCCCGGAGGAGGTGGCCGAGGTCAGGCTGCTGGAGGACCAGCTCACGGTGCTGCTGCCCACCGGGCATCCGCTGGCCCGGCGCCGCGCCGTGCACCTGGCCGACCTCGCCGAGGAGCAGTGGATCGCGGGCTGCCCGCGCTGCCGGGCGAACCTCCTGCACGAGTGCGCGGAGCTGGGCTTCGTCCCCGACATCCGCTTCGCCACCGACGACAACCTGGTGGTGCAGAGCCTGGTCGCGCAGGGGCTGGGCGTGGCCATGATGCCCGCCCTGGTACTGCCCTCCCTCTCGCTCAACAAGGTCTGCGGCCGGGCGCTTCAGCCCGCCGCCCGCCGGCACATCGCCGCCTACGTCTACCGGGACCATCTGCGGGTCCCGGCGACGGGCGTGGTGCTCAACGCCCTGAAGCAGGCGGCGGCGAACCGGGTCGGCTGCTGACTCATCCATAAGCCCTGCTTGGGAATTCAGGTCATAACTGTCGTTGGACGTGATCGAACGTCCGCAGCACGCTGCGCATATGACCACCACCATTCCGGCCCGCCTCACCACGAGGATGGCCTCCCTCGTCAGTGAGATCCGTACGGTCGTGGAGCGGGGACTGGCTCCCGACCTCACCGCGTACCTGGTGGGCGAACGGCTCGCCCCGCATCTGGGGGCGCCCGACCTCCTGACGCCCGCGCAGCGGGAGGGTGATCCGGAGCGCTACCGCCAGCACGTCCTGCACGCCGAGTCCGACGGCAGCTTCTCCGTGGTGGCGCTGGTGTGGCTGCCCGGACAGGAGACCTGCATCCACGACCACGTGTCGTGGTGTGTGGCCGGGGTGCACGAGGGCGAGGAGAGCGAACGCCGCTTCCGGCTCGCCCCCGGTGCGGGCCCCGCCCGGCTGGTGGCCACCGAGGACGTGGTCAACGCGCAGGGCGAGGTCTGCGGGTTCGCCCCGCCCGGTGACATTCACAAGGTCCGCAACTCCTGTGGCACCACGGCGATATCCGTGCACGTGTACGGCGCCGACGTGTCCCGGCTGGGCACCAGCATCCGCCGCGTCTACACGCTCCCCGTCGACTGATGGCCCTCCTCCACCGTCCGCAAGCGGCGGCGGTCCGCCATGTTTCACGTGAAACATCCACCCCCTGGCCCGGCTTGGCGATGGCCGCCGGTGGAGCGCTGGCGGCCTGGTCCCTCCACCGCCTGGTGCCCGCCGTGCCGATGCTGACCGCGTCGGTGGTCTTGGGCATCGCGGTGGCGCATCTCCCGGGCGTACGGACCTTCGTCCGCGCCACCGCCCGCCCGGGCCTGTCCCTGGCAGGCCGCCGCCTGATGCGGATCGGCATCGTGCTGCTGGGTCTGGGGCTCGGCCTGGACCAGGTGCTCCGGCTGGGCTGGGCCACGGTGGCCATGGTGGCCGGGGTGGTGGCGGCCACCTTCTTCGGCACGATCTGGCTGGGCCGCCGCCTCGGACTCCCCGGGGACCAGCCGCTGTTGATCGCCACGGGGTATTCGATCTGCGGGGCCTCGGCGATCGGTGCGGTGAGCGAGGTGTCGGGCAGCGACGAGGAGGACGTGGCCGCCTCGGTCGCCCTGGTCACCCTCTGCGGCACCCTCGCCATCGCGGTGCTCCCCCTCCTCCAGGGGCCGCTGGGCCTCTCCGACCCGGCCTTCGGGCGGTGGGTCGGTGCGAGCGTCCACGATGTCGGCCAGGTGGTGGCGACCGCGCAGACCGCGGGCCCGGGCGCCCTGGGCGAGGCGGTGCTGGTCAAGCTGATGCGCGTGGCGCTGCTCGCCCCGCTGGTGGCTGCCGTGGCCTTCTCCGTCCGGGCCCGGCGGCGCGGGGTGCGCACGGCCTCGGGGCGCCGGCCGGCTCCGGTGCCGCTGTTCGTCGCCGGGTTCCTGGCCGCGGCCGCACTGCGTGCCACCGGCGCGCTGCCCGACGTAGCGCTGGAGTGGGCGCACACCGCGCAGGAGGCGCTGCTGGCCGCGGCCCTGTTCGGCCTGGGGAGCGCGGTGCACCTGCCGACGCTGGCCCGGACCGGCGGGCGGGCGGCGGTGCTGGGTCTGGGGGCGTGGGTCGTGGTGGCGGGGGCCTCGTACGCGGGCGTGGTGCTGACCGTATGACGGTGCAACGGCCAGGAGTTGGCCATTTCATGGCCGGAACCGACCGAACGTTCTGACTGCCCGCTGACATTGACGCACAGCCGTGCCACTCTGCCCCGGCAAGCAACGCACAGCCGATCCGCACCGACCGTTCTTCACCCCCACCCTGCCCTGGTCCGACCCACAGGACCGGACCGGGCACGGCAGAAGGAGTCCTGCGTGAATCGTCATCGCACGGCCTTGTCCGTCCTCCTGTCGGCGGGAGCCCTGGTCGCGGGAGCCCTGACGGCGGCCACCCCCTCGACCGCCGCGCCGGCCCCCGCGTCGTTCAGCCAGCAGCACACCCAGGGCTTCTGGACCGCGGAGCGGATGCGGGGAGCCACCCCGCTCGACGTGACGGCGCTCCCGGGCACGGCCCGCACCCCGGTCACCACGTCGGCGGCCCCCACGAGCATCGCCCCGACCGCGGCCGCGTCCCCCCTGGCGTCCTCCGCGGCATCCCCCACCGCGTTCCCGCAGGCGGGCGGTGCCTGGACGGGAGGCGGCGCGGTCGTGAGGACCTCGGGCCGGGTCTTCTTCACCATGGGCGACCGGACGGCCTCCTGCTCCGGCGACTCGGTCACCAGCGCCAACGGCAGCACGGTCATCACGGCCGGCCACTGCGTGAAGTACCAGGGCGCCTGGCACACCAACTGGGTGTTCGTGCCCGCCTACAACAACGGGTCGGCCCCCTACGGCCAGTGGCCGGCCACCAAGACCTTCGCCACCGACCAGTGGGCCGCGAGCGAGGACATGAACATGGACGTCGGCCTCGCCGTCGTCGCCCCGCTGAACGGGCAGACCCTCAGCCAGGCCGTCGGCGCCCAGGGCATCCTCTTCAACGGCGGCTACAACAAGAAGATGTACTCCTTCGGCTTCCCGGCGGCCTCCCCGTACGACGGCACGAAGCTGGTCTACTGCAGCGGCAACAGCGGCAAGGACTTCCTGCTGACCAAGGACCACAGCCTGGCCTGCAACATGACCGGCGGCTCCAGCGGCGGCCCCTGGTTCCAGGACTTCAACGAGGCCACGGGCCTGGGCACCCAGGTCTCGGTGAACAGCTTCGGCTACACCTTCCTGCCGAACCGGATGTACGGCCCCTACTTCGGCAACGAAGCGAAGGCGGCCTACGACAAGGCCCAGGCGTCCTGACCCGACGGGGAGCCCAACGAGCCCCCCCTCGCGCTCACCCCCGGGCGAGCAGGGCTCCCCGTACCCCGGAGGCACCCCGCAGGCGCCCCCGTTTCCACCCGAAACGACAACAGTGGATCAACAGAGCCCAGAGCAGCGGCGCCACCCGGTACTCTGGACCCGCTCCGCCGCTGGCCGGCAGGGGTACAGGTGGGTTGCCCGAGCGGCCTAAGGGAACGGTCTTGAAAACCGTCGTGGCAGCGATGTCACCGTGGGTTCAAATCCCACACCCACCGCCAGGTGAAAGAATCAGCAGGTCAGAGGGCGGGTACCCGAACCGGGTGCCCGCCCTCTCTGCGCATCCTGTCTCACCTTGATGCACCCGTGTCCCGCTGTTGACCCGCGCGTATGGGCCATCTGTGGGCCAGGACCATCGCGCTAGACCTGCGCGCTCCTGGCGTCGCGCCGCCGAGCCACGTAGCGGAACAGGGCCCAGATCACCGCGGCGTTGACCAGGGCGCCGACCAGGACCGAGGCGTAGAAGCCGAAGCCGTCCAACATGTCGAGCTTGGGGTCCACGGACGTGTCCGGGACCCAGTCCGCGGGGAGCGGGCCCGACTCCGGGGGATAGTCCGTGGGCAGCTTCGTGGGCGGCTCGGAGCCGTACTGGGGATGGGGAGCCATGGGCGGGGCCGAGTCCAGGGCGTCCGCCGCGGGTCCGAAGAACGTCAGCAGCAGGAGGCTGACCGGTGCGGTGGCCAGGATCGGCCAGACCCCGAAGATCCCGATGTCACCGGTCCGGCTGACGACCGCGACGTAGACCAGCATCGCGACCACCAGGGCGAGGTATCCACCGGGCACCCACATCTCAGGCTTCGACCAGCGCCGCACCATGTCGTTCCCCGTTCCGTTCCGCTTCGTTCGACCTGCGCCCAGTCTCGAAGCTGCCGAGGACCGCCACCTGAGTACGCCTACTCAACCCGCTCGGCCCTGCGTACCTGGTCAGGGCCGTGCACGGCCAGCACGCCGGGGACACCGCGCAACGTATCCGCCCACATCCCACACCCACCGCCAGTCGCAGAAGCAGCACGTGAAAGGGCGGGCACCCCCCTGTGGGGTGCCCGCCCTTCGTGCTCACCAGCTCGCGTTACGTCGTCGTGTAGTAGCCGGCGATGTCTGCGATGAGGTCGACTGTTCCGGCGTTGTTGTAGAAGCTGACTTTTCCGTTGATGACGGGGACGACGACGAGGTTGGGGATCGTTTGTCCTGCGGTGAAGTTGAGGTTTGAGGCGCTGGTGCGGGTGGTGCCGTTGGGGTAGACGGAGACGTAGCTGCCGGCGGTGGGGTCGGTGGCTGTGACGTTGAGGACGACGGCGGTGACGCCGGTGGTGGGGATGCCGGCGGTGCCGGTGACTTGGAGGGTTGCGGTGCCGCCTCCGCCGATTTTGGCTTTGGGGACGCCGAGTCCTTCGCGGGTGTCCATCAGGCGGGTGGGTGTGATCGGCTTGTAGGTGGAGCCTGTGCCGTCGGTCGTGTAGTAGCCGGCGATGTCTGCGATGAGGTCGACTGTTCCGGCGTTGTTGTAGAAGCTGACTTTTCCGTTGATGACGGGGACGACGACGAGGGT